>CAWIXO010000015.1:0-107690 GCA_963840005.1 uncultured Actinomycetota bacterium
AGGCAGAACTCATTGCCTTCGGGGTCGGCCAGGACATGCCACGGCTCTTGACCCGTCTGGCCGATGTCGGCTGGCCGCGCACCGAGCTTCAGCAAGCGTTCGAGCTCGGCGGCCTGGTCGCGGTCAGTGGCGTTGACGTCGATGTGCAGCCGGGATTTCCCCGGCTCCGGCTCGTCCCCGCGACTGAGGATGATCGTGGGCTGCGCACCACCGAACCCTTCGCGCGGCCCGATCTCCACCGACCCGTCGTCCTCGCGATCGAGCACGACAAAGTCCAGAACCTCACACCAGAACCGCGCCAACACCTCAGGCTCGCGGCAACTGAGCACGAGCTCACTGATCCGAGCCGCCATCACAAACCCGCTCTCACTCCGAGACCTCGCCAGGGGCTCCCAGCAGGGAAACAATCGGCGACGGTACCGGAGGGCCCGATCCAGAGCGAGACGATTTCCGCACCTCGCCGTCGGCGACCTGGAGCCGCGAGCAGGTCCGGCAGTGTCGCGCGTGTGTCCTGCGCGGGTGCGGCGGCCCCGGCACGTCGACCGAGGACGACTTCACCGGCCTTGGCCTTGAGAGTGCGTCCCGCGGACCTGGCAGGGACGGGCCCCCCAGGGCCCGGCCCGGTCTCCGGCGGGAGTGCCCTGTGTGTCAAGGGGCCTGGGTGGGGGTTTGGTTGAGGATGGTTTGTAGGGCGTTGTGGTGGTCGGGTTGGTAGGGGGTGTTGGTTGTCCAGCATTTCCAGATCACGGTGAGCCAGGCGCGGGCGAGGATGCGGACGGCGTGGGGGTGGCGGTGGCCGCGGGCTCGGGCTTGGTTGTAGAGGTCGGCGGCCCAGGGGTTGGCGCGGCGGGAGTCGGCGGCGAAGTCGCAGATCGCGGCGCGGAGTTGTTTGTCTACGGCCCATCGGAACGCGACGATCCGGGTTTGTCCGGATTGGCGGGTCGACGGGGTGACGCCGGCCAGGCCGGCCAGGGACGCCGGGGTCGGGAAGCGGCCGCGGGCGTCGCCGATCTCGGCCAGGAGCCGGGCTGCGCGGACGGTTCCGGAGCGGGGTAGCGAGGTGAAGATCGGCGCGTCTGGGTGTGTGTCCAGGGCGGCGGCGATCTGGTCTTCGAGGGTGTCGATCTGCTCGATCAGGGCGGTCAGCGTGGCCAGGTAGGCGCGGGTGATGGCGGCTAGGGCGGTGCCGGCTGGGCCGCTCACCCCGGCCGGTGCGGTTCGGAGCCGGTCCAGGATCACCGCGGCTGGCCGGGCCCGGTAGTGGTGGGCGGCTAGCCAGCCGGCCAGGGTCTCGCCGGTCAGTGCGTCGATCTCGTCCTGGGTTTCGAACGCCGAAAGGAACGCGCGACTGATCGGCAGGGTCAGCTCCGAGAACACCCCGACCGCGGCGGGCAGGACCGTGTCCAGATGGGCGCGGAGCTGGTTGGTGACCGCGACCCGGTGCACGACCAGGTCCGTGCGGGCCCGCACCAAGGTCCGTAGCGTGGTCGTGGCCGCCGTGTCCGGCCGTAACGCGCTCAACCGGCGCCGGTCGGTGCGGACCGTGTCCGCCAGGACGTAGGCGTCGAACCGGTCGTCCTTGTGCCCAGCCGACCCGTATCGGCGCCGCAACGCCTTGACCTGCGACGGGGCGATCACGAACACGTCCAACCCGGCCGCTAACAACCCGGCGACCAGCGGCCCGTCCGGCCGTTCGATCCCCACCCCGACAACCCCATGACCGGCCAACACCGCGACCGCCCGACCTATCCCAGCCTTCGTATGCGGCACCACCACCCGTTCCACCGGCTCACCGGCTTGGTCGATCACGCACACGGCGTGGTTGTCTTTAGCCCAATCGATACCAGCCAGTCGCGACCCCACGACCGCATCAGTCACACTCAAAGCTGCTCCTGCGCTGCTCAGATCAGTGTCAGGAAGCACCTGGTGGTTCGGGACATCACTGCCGGACGCTCATTGACGGGCGCTCTACGGCGCAGTAGCCCTGTTGCCAGTCGGGATGTCCCGGACCGCCAGACCCCGCAAACACTCCCGCAAGCCCTCAAACAAGGGGGGCGGCAACAGCAGGCAGTGGCCCAACGGTCCAGGTGCACCCGACCCTCAACGCCGGGCACACCCAGTCTCCCCAATGAGCAACGGTCGCGCCCCCGACGAACCCGGGACCACAGCTTCTAAGGGTTTGCTCCCTACCGGGCAATCTCCGTAACCCGCGACTCGCGGACGACGGTGACCCGAATCTGGCCCGGGTAGGTCAGTTCTTCCTCGATTTGCTTGGCGACGTCGCGGGCCAGGACGGCTGCGCCGATGTCGTCGACGTCGTCGGGCTTGACCATGACGCGGATCTCGCGGCCCGCCTGCATGGCGAAGACCTTCTCGACGCCCGTCTTGCCGCCGGCGATCTCCTCGATGCGCTCGAGCCGCTTCACGTAGGCCTCGAGGCTTTCCCGGCGCGCGCCGGGGCGGCCGCCGGAGCAGGCGTCGGACGCCTGGGTGAGTACCGCCTCGATGGTCTGCGGCTGGACCTCGTTGTGGTGCGCCTCGATGGCGTGCACGACCTCGTCGGACTCGCCGTACTTGCGGGCCAGGTCGGCGCCGATCAGCGCGTGGCTGCCCTCGACCTCGTGGGTGAGCGCCTTGCCGATGTCGTGCAGGAACGCGCCGCGCTTGATCAGCGGCGCGTCGAGTCGCAGCTCGGCGGCCATGATGCCGGCGATGTGCGCGGTCTCGACCAGGTGCTTGAGCACGTTCTGCCCGTAGCTGGTGCGGTAGCGCAACCGACCGAGCAGCGTCACCAGCTCCGGGTGGATCTCGGTGATGCCGACCTCGACGAGGGCGTCCTCGGCGGCGCGCTGGCAGAGGCGCTCGACCTCCTGCTTGGCGGTCTCGAAGACCTCTTCGATCCGGTGCGGGTGGATCCGCCCGTCGAGGACCAGCTTCTCCAGGGTGAGCCGGCCGATCTCGCGACGAACCGGGTCGAAGCACGACAGGAGTACGGCCTCGGGTGTGTCGTCGATGATCAGGTTGACGCCGGTGACCGACTCGAACGCGCGGATGTTGCGGCCCTCGCGGCCGATGATCCGGCCCTTCATCTCGTCACCGGGCAGGTGCAGGACGCTGACCACGCTCTCCGCGGTCTGCTCGCTGGCCACCCGCTGGATCGCCTCGACCACGATGTGCCGGGCGCGCTGTTCGCCGGTCGAGCGGGCGTCGGCCTCGATGTCGCGGACCAGGATCGCCGCCTCGCGCTTGGCCTGCACCTCGATCGAGTCGATGAGTTCGGTGCGGGCGACCTCGGCGGTCAGACCGGCGACCCGCTCGAGCTCCCGGCGGCGCTGCTCCTCGGCCTCGGCGAGCGCGACGTCGCGGGCGGCCAACGCCTGCTCGCGGTCGGCGAGATCCACGGTGGCGGCGGCCAGCCGGCGTTCGCGTTCGGTGAGCCGTTCGACCTCTTCGCTGTGCAGTCGCTCCCGCTCGTCCATCCGCGCGGCCCGCCGCTCGACGTCGGCGGCGTGCTCCTTGGTGGTAGCGGCGAGCATGGCGGCTTCGCGTTCGCCGCTGCGGCGGGCGGCGGCGCGGAGCTGTTCCGCGTCCTGCTCGGCCTGCTTGTGCGCACGCTCGAGGACGGTGTCGGCCTCGGCGCGGGCGGTATCGAGCACCCGGCGCGCCTCGGCCCGGGCGGCGGACGCCTCGGCCTTGGCAGCGGCGGCCTCGGTGCGTGCGGCGGCGGCAGCGGACTTCGCGGTGTCGACGGTGGTGCTGACTTCTTCGGCCTTGGTACGCAGCGTCGCCAGCGACTGCTCGTGCCGCTCACGCTCGGCGGTGTAGCTGGGATCTTCGGCGGCGGGACCGATCGGCTGCGTGTTGATCCGGCGCAGCGCCCGGGCACCGAGCACGAGACCGACCAGGACGGCGGCGGCGAGAAGAATGACCGCGGAAAGAAGAACGGCGTCAAGTGCGCTCATGCCGCCGCTTCCCTTCGGTCAGCGGAGCAAGAGCGCGGGCAACTGAGTCGACTGCGCTCGCTTCGCTCGCTCATGCCGCCGCTTCCCTTCGGTCAGCGGAGCAAGAGCGCGGGCGGCTGAGTCGACTGCGCTCGCTTCGCTCGCTCATGCCGGGACGTCCCAACCGCGGCATCGCCGGTGTCGCCCGGTCATGACGCCTCCATTCACCGGTCCGGCGCGAGGGAGGGGGTAACCCTCCCGCTCTCACGCGCGGCTGTACGGACGCCCGACCGAGGCGGCTGTGGCCGTGTGGAGCCGACCGACGGTGCGCCTCTGCGCCGCCGGTTGGCCGATGCTGCTATCACCCCGTCATCGAACCGGCCTGTCCGAAAACGGGGTATGTGGCCGTGTAGCTGGCCAAAAGTGATGCCGTCTTGTTACGCGATCTATGTTGTGCGCTTAGCCTGCGATGGTCGGACTTTCCAATCTGTAACGCGAGGCTAGGTCGCGAGGGGCCGTTCGGTCAAGGACTCATGATCCGGGTGGGCGAGGGACATAGGGCACACATGTGCTCACCACCTGCTCAACACGCTTCGAGCCATTACTAAAGTTGCCAACAGCATCCACGTGGCGTGTCCGTAACCAGGCGGTTGCGCAACGTGGATACCCGATGGTGCCACAGCCACGGTCCACAGTCACCGTTGAGGGTGGGTCGTACCGTGCCGCGGATGCCCATACCGCCCTTCGTCGTCGCGCTCCGTGCCTCGGTCGGCCACGCACCGCTCCCCCTCGTCGGCGTCATCGCCGTCGTGCTGGACGAGCGCGGTCGGGTGCTCCTGGTGCGACGGTCGGACAGCGGAGAGTGGGCGCTGACCACCGGCTGCCTGGAGCCGGGCGAACAGCCGGCGGCGGGCGCGGTCCGCGAGGTACGCGAGGAGGCCGCCGTCGAGGTCGCGGTCGAGCGCCTGCTGTCGGTCGAGGCGCTGGACCTGTCGGTCGCGACCCAACGGGGACCAGGTGTACTGGCACGCGATCGGCATGCGCTGCCGTCTCATATCGGGAGAAGCCCAGGTCAACGACGACGAGTCGGTCGCGGTCGCCTGGTTCGAACCTGACGCGGTGCCGGCGTTACCCCCACACCAGGCGCGCTGCCTCGCGCTCGCGCTGGCTCCGGACGCGGAGCCGTGGTTCGCGCGGTGCCCCACCGCGAGCACGGACGCGGCGCCGTGATTACCGCAAGCACGGGCGCGGCGCTCCGAATTTCCCCGTGCCCGCCGCGCCCAAGACTCGGAGCCCGCGCTGATGCCGTGTCCGGCTCAAGCGGCCGCGCTGCCCATCCTCGCCCAGGACGTCCTGCTTGGATGCGGACGCCCATCCGGGTCGCCGGTTGGCTATGTGGTGGCTGACGGGCCTACCGGCTGTCTGAGGATGGTGCGGAGTTTCTCGGGCGGGACCCTGCGGGAGTCGCTGAGGTAGATCTCGTGGTGTTTGCCGACCATCCGGAGCCCGTTGTCCGGGATGAACTCGTGGTGCATCCGAGCCAGCACCTCGGCCTCGTCGTCGTAGGAGCCGACATGGAGCGTCTGCACGCAGCGGCCCTCGGACAGCTCACCCAGGCGAACCTCGTGCAGGCGCCGCGGGCCGGACTTGGCCGCGACCTGCGCCGCGGCGGCGGTGAACATGTCCTGGTCGATCCAGTCAGGCACCATGATCATGAGCGTCCAGTCCCACCGGGACTTGTCGCGTGACGCCGTGAAGGCGGCCATGTCGTCGGCCCACCACAGGCCTTCCAGCGGCATGACGACGTAGTCGCGGCCCAGGTTTCGCTTGCTGGCGAACTTCAGCCCGTACGCCAGCGGATAGAGCGCCTCGGCCGCGTCGGTGAACGCCCCGCCGGTGTTGGGATCGCCGTGCCCGTCGATCATGAGATAGCGCAGCTCGGGCACGTCCACGACCGAGAACCGACCCTGCCTCGCGCGGTAGGCGTCGATCTCCGTCTTGAAGTCAACCTTGTTCGTCATCGGGCACCTGGGCTCGCGCCGCGAGCCACGACCTTTCCGCCCCCGGAAGGCTCAAGAAGTAGGAGACGCCACGGCCGAGTGCGGGGCTCGGGCCGGGCGGGTGCGGGTTGGTCAGTCTGGGTCGGGGGGTCGGGTGAGGTCGGCATCGGCCTCCATCGCGGACTGGGCCTCCGCCAAGGCGTCGACGTCCACCTGGTCGGCGAACTCGGCCGCCTCGGCGCTCTGGGCCGCCAGGGCGTCCTTGACCGCTCGGATGGCTACGCCCGGGGCGTAGCCCTTGCGGGCCAGCATGCCGACCAGGCGGCGGAAGACCTGTTCGGGGTCGCCGCGGACCGTGCGGAGTTTGCGGTCGACCAGCGACCGCGCGGTTTCGGCTTCGGTGGAGTCGTCCAGTTGCTCCAGGGCGGCGCCGGCCGTGTCGGCGTCGACGCCGCGTTTGCGTAGCTCGTTGGCCAAAGCTCGGCGGGCCAGACCGCGGCCCGCGTGGCGACTGCTCACCCAGGCGCGCGAGAACGCGGCGTCGTCGATCAGGCCGACCTCGTCGTAGCGGTCGAGCACCCCGGCCGCCGTCTCCTCCGAGATGCCCCGCCGGGCCAGGGCCCGGGCCAGCTCCGCGCGGGTGCGCGGGCGGACCGCGAGCTGGCGCAGGCAGATCTCGCGGGCGAGCTCCGCCTCGTCGGCCGGCGACTCGTCGCCGGTCGGTGGCACGCGCGGGCGAGCCGAACCCACCACGCCGGCCGCGCCCGCCGCCGGACCGACCAGACCGCGCGGCCGAGCCGCCACCAGCGGCGTCGTCGTGCCGCGATCACCGCCGCCGCGCGCGAGTCGTCGAGGACCGCGGCGCGGCCGCCATACGGATCGTCCAGAGGTTCGGCGCCGTCTGGCCAGATGTAGTCGGCCGTCGGGTCGGTTTGGGTTTCGCCGTCGGGGGCCGGCTGTGGCCGGCGGGTGCGGGTGTTGGGACGTGGTGGTGCCGCGTCCCAGCCTCGGCCGGAACGGGCACCCCTGCGTCGACCGGCCATCGCCGGTCAGCCGGTCAGAAGTCGACCGGCGGCAACTCGAGGCCGCCAGCCGCGTCGCCGGCGCCCTGACCGACGCCGAGCTTTTCGAGGATCTTCTTCTCGATCTCGGCGGCCACGTCGGGGTTTTCCTTGAGGAACTCCCGGGCCTTTTCCTTGCCCTGGCCGAGCTGGTCGCCGTCGTACGTGTACCACGCACCGGACTTGCGGATGATGTTCTGCTCGACACCCACATCGATCAGGGAGCCCTCGCGGGAGATGCCCTTGCCGTACATGATGTCGAACTCGGCCTGCTTGAACGGCGCCGCGACCTTGTTCTTGACGACCTTGACGCGGGTGCGGTTGCCGACCACGTCGGTGCCGTCCTTGAGGCTCTCGATGCGCCGCACGTCGAGGCGGACCGACGAGTAGAACTTCAGTGCCCGGCCACCGGTCGTGGTCTCCGGGCTGCCGAACATCACACCGATCTTCTCGCGGAGCTGGTTGATGAAGATCGCGGTCGTGCCCGAGTTGCTGAGGATACCGGTGATCTTGCGGAGCGCCTGGCTCATCAGCCGGGCCTGCAGACCCACGTGGCTGTCGCCCATCTCGCCCTCGATCTCGGCGCGCGGCACGAGGGCCGCGACCGAGTCGATGACGATGATGTCGATCGCGCCGGAGCGGATCAGCATGTCGGCGATCTCGAGCGCCTGCTCACCGGTGTCGGGCTGGGAAACCAGCAGCGCGTCGGTGTCGACACCGAGCGCCCTGGCGTAGTCGGGGTCGAGCGCGTGCTCCGCGTCGATGAACGCCGCGATGCCACCCGCCCGCTGGGCGTTGGCCACGGCGTGCAGCGCCACGGTCGTCTTGCCGGAGGACTCCGGCCCGAACACCTCGACGACCCGCCCGCGCGGCAGACCGCCGACGCCGAGCGCCACGTCGAGCGCGATGGACCCGGTCGGGATCACCGCCATCTGGATGACCGGCCGCTCTCCCAGCCGCATCACCGAACCCTTGCCGAACTGCTTGTCGATCTGTGCGAGAGCAAGGTCAAGCGCCTTGTCTCGATCAGGCACTGTTGCCATTGCCGCCACCCCTGCCTTCGCCGGCGTCTTTGAACTCTTCGTCACGCGGACAACCTAGGCGCTGGGTATGACAGAAAACAGCCGCCGTGCCGCGCCTGTGGATAACCGCCAGCTGTGGACAATAGCCGAACAGGTGTTCTAGGCGGCGGGCCGACACGCCGCAAAGGCGAAAGACTCAGCGCAGCCGCGCCGGCACCCGGTCCGGGTAGGCGGCGACCACGGCCCGCCACACGACGACCGTCTGCGACCCCGGCGTCCAGCGCCTGCTCGATGGTCCGCCCGTCGAGCTGCGGCAGCACCTGGTCGGCGGCGATGCTGGCCGCGTACGCCGGGCCCGAACGCCTGCTCGAGCCGCGTCCAGAAATCGGTCAACCGCACAGTGCAGCACTCCTTCAAACAAGCCCAAAGAGTCCGAGCACAAAACGGTACGCCGAGCGCGCCGACTCACAGGAAACCGCTCAGCACCGCGAGCCTTGACCTGACCTCGCTGCGCCCTATAGTCCTATGAAACTAGAGAAATGCGGTAACCATGATCGAGTTTCATCTGGACGGTCGCTCCGGCGTCGCCCCCTACATGCAGCTGATCCAGCAGGTGCGGCAGGCGCTGCGGCTCGGGCTGCTGCGCGAGGGTGACCGGCTCCCGACGATCAAAGACGTGGTCGCCAAGGTCGCGATCAACCCGAACACGGTGCTCAAGGCCTACCGGGAGCTGGAGTACGAGGGCCTGGTCACCGCCCGCCCCGGAGTCGGCACGTTCGTGGCCCGCACCCTGAACGACGAGCGCCGCCGCGCACGAGCCGCTGCGCGAAGAGCTGCGGGCCTGGCTGCGCCGGGCGCAGGCCGCCGGCCTCGACGCGGAAAGCATCGAGGCGCTGTTCGTCACCACCTTCCGCACGCAGCTACAGGAGTCCACATGACCGACCCCGTGCTGCAGGCCGAGGGCCTGACCAAGCGGTACGGGCGGCGCGCGGCGTTGTCCGACTGCACCCTGGAGATCCCGCCCGGCCGGGTCGTCGGGCTGGTCGGCCCGAACGGCGCCGGCAAGACGACGCTGCTGCAGCTCGCGGTCGGCATGCTGACCCCGACCGCCGGCCGCGATCAAGGTGCTCGGCGGCCGCCCCGGCGCCGGCCCGGCCCAGCTGGCCAAGGTGGGCTTCGTCGCGCAGGACGCGCCCACCTACGCCGGCCTGTCCGTCGCCGACCACCTGCGGTTCGGCGCCCGCACCAACCCGAGCTGGGACCAGGCGCTGGCCGACGAGCGGATCGCCGAGCTCGGCCTGGACCCGACGGCAGAAGGCGGGCCGGCTGTCCGGCGGCCAGCGCGCCCAGCTCGCGCTGACCCTGGCCATCGCGAAGCGTCCGGAGCTGCTGATCCTCGACGAGCCGGTGGCCAGCCTCGACCCGATCGCCCGGCGGGAGTTCCTGCGTGGCCTGATGGCGCTACACCGCCGAGCACCGGTCCAGCGTGATCCTCTCCTCGCATCTGGTGTCCGACCTGGAACGGGTCTGCGACTACGTGATCGTGCTGACCGCTTCCCGGGTGCGCGTCGCCGGCGACATCGACGAGCTGATGGGCAGCCACTACCGGCTGACCGGCGCCCGCCGCGACGCCGCCGACCTGCCCGACCGGCGCCGAGGTGATCGAGCACAGCCACACCGAGCGGCAGTCCACCTTCATCGTGCGCAGCCTCGTCCCGATCGAGGACGCCTCGCTGACGCGTCGAACAGCTCACCCTCGAAGACCTGGTCCTGGCCTATCTGTCGCGGTCCGCGCCCGTGCACCGGCCTGAATTGGAGACCGCCCGATGATCTGGTTCACCTGGCGCCAGTTCCGCACCCCGGCCGTCGTCGCCGCCGGTGCCCTGGCCGTGCTCGCCGTCGTGCTGCTGGTCAACGGCAACGCCATCACCGACCTGTACGCCAGCGTCGCCGCCTGTCAGAGCGACTGCGGCAACACCGTCGAGCGCCTTCCTGACCCGGTTCCACAACAGCGCCGGCGGCACGATCTACTACGACGACCTTGGCCATCATGTACGCGGCACCGCCGCTGATCGGCATCTTCTGGGGCGCGCCGCTGGTCGCCCGCGAGCTCGAGGCCGGCACCCACCGGCTGGCGTGGAACCAGTCGGTCACCCGTACCCGCTGGCTGGCCACCAAGCTCGCCCTGGTCGGCGCGGCCACCGCGGCCGCGACCGGCCTGCTGAGCTGGGCGGTCACCGCGTGGGCCAGCCGGGTCGACAGCGCGGCCGCCGACCGGATCACCCCGCTGGTGTTCGGCGCCCGCGGGCATCGTGCCGATCGGGTACGCGCTGTTCGCCTTCACCCTCGGCGTCACCGCCGGCATGCTGGTCCGCCGCACCGTGCCGGCGATGGCCGGAACGCTGGCGGTCTACACCGCCGCGGTCGCCGCGATGCCGCTGTGGCTGCGCACCCACCTGGCCCCGGCGACGCACGCGACGCCGCCGCTGGACATGAACAACCTGGACGGGCTGATGATCGACCAGAGCAACAACATGATTGTCGAACCGAAAGACGTGACCAACGCCTGGACGATCACCAACCAGCCGATCACCCCGAGCGGCCAGGTGTTCACCGGGCCGGCCGACCCGACCAAGTGCGGCCGCGAAGCGCCGAGCGGCCTGTGCGACGACTGGGTCGGCACTCTCGGGCTGCGCCAGGACGTCGTCTACCACCCCGACAGCCAGTACTGGACGCTGCAGCTGGCCGAGACCGCCGTCTTCGTGGGCCTGGCCGCGGCCCTGGCGATCGTCAGCTTCTGGTGGCTCCGCCGCCGCCTGAGCTAGGCGAGGTCGCGGCCGGCGAGCTCCGGGCCGGGCAGGTCGAGGTCCGGGGTGGACGAGGGGTGCCCAACCGGGCCGGAGGAAGAAGGTGCCGGCCCGGCGGGCAACGGGCGTAACGCTAGCGCGACCAGCGGCACAACCGCGGTTGCCGCGAGCACGGCGAGAACTGGATAACCGGCGACTTCCACCACGACGCCGCTCAGGGCGCCGGCCGCCGCTCCCGCGACACCCATCAGGGTGTCCGACAGGCCCTGCGCGGCGGCCCGCACGTCGACAGCCACCGACTCGGACAGCAGCGTCGAACCGGCCACCATCGTCGCGGACCAGCCGAGGCCGAGGAGGAACAGCCCGACGGTCAGCCAGGCCGTCGAGTGGCCGGAGATGCCGGCCACGGCGCAGGCCGCGACCAGCACCGCGGCACCGACCAGGACCAGCACCCGGCGGCCCAGCCGGTCGGCGAGCCAGCCGACGACGGGCGCGAACGCGTACATGCCGACGATGTGCACGCTGAGCACGAGGCCGACGATCCGCAGAACGTCGGCGTCGGCGTGCCCGGGCTCCTGGTCGATGTGCACGGGTGTCATCGACATCACGCCGACCATGACCAGGTGGCCGACCGCGACGGCGGCCACGCCGAGGCGCGCGCTCGGGCTGGCGAAGACGGCCCGGAAGCCGTCGCGGGACGTCGCCCGGCGCGGGTTGTCCGACGCGGGTGCCAGCGACTGGGCGGTGAGCAGCGGGTCGGGCCGCAGGAAGGCGAACAGCAGGGCGGCCGCGGCCGTGAACGCCAGCGCGCTGGCGGCGAACGGTCCGGCCAGCGCCGGCAGCCCGAACCACCGGCCGCCGGCGTCGGCCAGCGAGGTGAGGTTGGGCGCGGCCACCGCGCCGAGGGTGGTCGCCCAGACGACCAGCGCGAGTTGGCGGGCCCGGCGGTCCGGTGTCGCCAGGTCGATCGCGGCGTAGCGGGCCTGCAGGCTGGCCGCCGAGCCGCCGCCGAACGCGGCGAACCCGAGCAGCAGCAGCGCCAGGCTGCCGGCGACGGTGGCCAGCACGACCAGGATCGCGCCGACGATCCCGACCACGTACGCGCCCACGAGGCCGGTCCGTCGCCCGTACCCGGTCATGATCTTGCTGATCGGGATGGCCAACGCCGCCGCGCCCACGACCACCGCGCTGGAGGCCAGTCCGGAGACGGCGGTGCCGCCGACCCGGGCGGCGAGCAGAGCGCCGACCGCGATGCCGATCGTCGTGCCGATCCCGGCCAGGACCTGCGTGCCGAACAGCAGCCGGAGCGTGTGGCGCTGTACGGCGACGACATCCATGACCGGCAGGCTAACGGCCGACACACGGGCACCGTAAGGGCCTGAGTGGACAGTGCAGCCTTACCGCCCGGCGCGGTGGCGCCGCTCACACCGCACGCCGCCAGGGTGAGCTGCCCCACTGCGCCGAACCGGTGCGCGGCTGGCTGATGGGAAACGTGCCCCGGGACACACCCTGGTCCGGCCGGAACCCGGGGGTGTGGACCGGAGAACCAGGGACCGCGGGTCTCCGCATCCGGCCTACTCGGGGCTAGGCTATTTCACGTCAATTGCCCTAATAGGTGGTGATAAACCTTGTCGACCCCAACGCCGTCCGCGTCGCCGATCCACACCCCGGATCAGCGGCTGCGCGTGTTCGTGAGCTCCACGCTCGACGAGCTCGCGGCCGAGCGGCGGGCGGTCAGCGAGGCCGTCGAACGGCTGCACCTCGCGCCGGTGATGTTCGAGCAGGGTGCCCGGCCGCACCCGCCCCGCGAGGTCTACCGGTCCTACATCGCCGCGAGCCACGTCTTCGTCGGGGTGTACGCCGAGGACTACGGCTGGACCGCCCCCGGCTCGGCGATCTCCGGCATCGAGGACGAGTACCGGCTGGCCGCCGACATGCCGCGCCTTATCTACGTGAAGACGCCCGCACCCCGGCGCGACCCGCGGCTGGACGCGCTGATCGAGGACATCGAGGTCGAGCGCCGACGTGTCGTTCCGCCGCTTCAGCGACGCCCGGGAGCTGCGCCGGCTGGTCGAGCACGACATCGCGGTGCTGCTCACGGAGCGGTTCCAGGAAAGTGGGGCCGCGCCGGAGACGGCACCGCCGGCCGTCATCCCGGTCGCGCGTACCCAGATGTTCGACCGCGATCTGGAGATCGCCGCCCTGACCGAGCTGCTCACCGACGAGGATGTGCGGCTCGTCACGCTCACCGGGCCGGGCGGGGTCGGCAAGACCCGGCTGGCCACCGACCTCGCGGAGCGGCTCCGCCCGCTGTTCCCCGACGGGATCGGCTACGTCGAGCTGTCCACGGTCAACGCGCCCGAACTCGTCGTCGACGCGGTCGCCCGGGCCCTCGGGCTGCGCACGTCGAGCACCTGGCGACCGGTCGCCGACATCGTGGCGTTCCTGCGTACCCGGCAGATGTTGCTGGTGGTCGACAACTTCGAACACGTCGCCGAGGCGGCGCCGGTGCTCGCCGACATCCTGGCCGGCGCGGCCGGCGTGACCGCCCTGGTGACCAGCCGGTCGCCGGTGCGGATCAGCGGTGAGCACGCGTTCGCGCTCGAGCCGTTGGCGATCCCCGACCGGGACATCACCCTCGACGCGGTGCGGCACTACGGCTCGGTGCGGCTGTTCGTCGACCGGGCCCGGGCGGCGTCCGGCGCGTTCACCCTGACCGAGGAGAACCTGCCCGCGGTGGTGGAGATCTGCCGGCGGCTGGAGGGCCTGCCCCTGGCGATCGAGCTCGCGGCGGCGAAGATCCGGGTGCTGCCGCCGGCGGCCATCCTGCAGCGGATGGGCCGCCCGCTGGAGCTGCTCACCGGCGGCGCGCGCGACCTGCCGGACCGGCAGCGCACACTGCGGGACACCGTCGGCTGGAGCTACGACCTGCTCAACCCCGGCGAGCAGGCGGTGTTCCGCCGGCTGGCCGTATTCACCGGGGGCTTCACCCTGGAGGCGGCGGAGACCGTCGGCGCGCTCGGCGCGGACGGTGCTGGCTCGGTCGGCACGCTCGGCGCCGACGGCGAGATCGACGACGACGTGGTGGACGCCCTCGACGGGCTGGTGCAGAGCAGCCTGATCCGGCAGGAGACCAAGCCCGCGTCCGAGCCGCGGTTCCGGATGCTGGACAGCATCCGGGAGTTCGCGCTCGACAAGCTCCGCGACGGGCCCGACTGGGACCCCGCGCACGACGCGCACGCGACGCACTACCTGAACCTCGCGGTCGTCCGTCGAGCCGTGCCTCAACCGGCTCGCCGAGATCGGTCTGCTGGACCGACTGGAGAGCGAGCACGACAACCTGATCGCCGCCATGGGCTGGTTCCTCGACCACCACGACCCGGAGTCGGCCCTGCGGCTCGCCGAGGCGATCTGGGTGTTCTGGTGGCTGCACGGCCACATCGACGAGGCGCTGCGCTACCTGACCCGGATCTTCGAGATGAGCGAGTACCTGTCCCGCCGCAGCTACGGGCGCGCGCTGCTCTCGGCCGGCACGATGTCGCTGGCCAGCGGCGACCTGGCGCGCGGCGGGCCACGGTTGGAGCGGGCGCTGCTGATCCTGCGCGAGGTCGGCGACATGTCGGGCATCGCCCGGGCCGCCGGGCCGCTCGGCCACCTCGCCATCGTCCAGCGCGACTTCGACCGCGCCCGTCCGCTGATCGAGGAGGCCGAGCCGGCTCAGCGCGCAGACCGGCGACGACTGGCAGGCCAGCATCTACCACAGCCGACTGGGCGCGATCGCGCTGCTGGAGGGCGACCACGACAGCGCCGCCGACGAGTTCCACGCCGCGCTGGTGGCCGCCCAACTCGCCGACGACTCGCTGGGCACCTCGGTCGCGCTCTACAGCCTGGCGCTCAACTCGATCGGCCCGGGGCGACTTCGCGGAGGCGCACGACTATCTGGCCGACGGCCTTTCGGCGGCGTACGGCAAGGGCGACACCAACAGCCCTCCGCTGTTCATCGCCGCCCTCGGTGACCTGGACGCACGGCAGGGCGAACCCGGAGCGGGCGGTCCGGCTGATCGCCGCGGCCGAGACGCTGCAGACGCCGTCGGGTGCGACCTGGCTCGCCGCGTACGTGCTGCCGTGGCCCGACGACGGCCCGGACGAGGTGATGCTGCGCCGCGATCTCGGCGGCGTCGTCTACGAGAAGGCCCGCCGGCAGGGCGGCGCACTCGGCCTCGATCGGGCGGTCGCGGAGGCCCTAGCTACCTGATATACGTCGATACGCGTCAGGTTACGGACAATCGCCCTGTTGATCATGCGAAAACGGGGCGAAAAACCTACGCTTCTGGACATGCCTCGATTCGTGGGCCGGGCGCGCACCGGCGACCCGATCCGCCTGGACGCTCCACGACCGACCACGAGGGGCACCGTGCGCGGCCGCGCCGACAAGCCCGACGTCGCCACCCGGGCGATCCGCCTGCCTGACGCCACCCAGGCCATCTTCGTCGATCGCAGCGGGCGCCGCGGTCGCCGGCTCCGCTGGACCGCGTACGCGGTGCTGCTGCTCCTCCTGGTCCTGCTCGCGCTGCTCTGGCTGAGCCAGCTGTGGTGAGGGGCTGATGGGCACCTGGCGCCAGGGCCAGCGCGTCGGCGACACCCAGCACATCGCCACGCCCGAACCCCGAAAGTCCCGGTTCTCCGGGCGTCGCTGGATCATCGCCGGCGTCGCCACGTTGGTGCTGGCCAACCTGCTCGCCATCGGCGCGTACGCCAACTCCCGTTTCGCGCCCGACAACGAGGGCGCGCCGGGCCGCCAGGACGCGGTGCCGGCCTCCGTGCGCGAGGGCGGCCCGCTGGTCGACACCCGCGACGGCAAGGTCGTCAGCCATCGCGTGCCCGACCGCACGATCGTGCTCACCTTCGACGACGGTCCCGATCCACTGTGGACGCCGCAGGTGTTGGACGTGCTGCACAAGCACGGCGTGCCGGCCACCTTCTTCGTCCTCGGCTCGCAGACCAGCCGGCACCCCGAGTTCGTCGAGCGGATGGTGCGCGAGGGCCACGAGGTCGGCGTGCACACGTTCACCCACCCCGACCTGGCCGGGATGGGCGGTTGGCGACAGCGGCTCGAGCTGAGCCAGACCCGATCCGCCATCGCGTACGCCGCCGGCGTCACCACGCCGCTGGTGCGGCTGCCGTACTCCAGCGGGGTCGACTCGCTGGACAACAAGCACTGGGATGTCGTCCGCGGTGCCGGCGGCCAGCAGCATGGTCTCGGTGTTCGACGACACCGACAGCCGCGACTGGGCCCGCCCGGGCGTCGACCAGATCGTGCGCAGTTCCACGCCGCCGGACGGCCGCGGTGCCGTGGTGCTGTTGCACGACGCCGGCGGCGAACGGTCGCAGACGGTGGCCGCGCTCGACCGGTTCATTCCGCAGATGCGCCAGCGGGGCTACCGCTTCACCACCGTCGAGGGCGCGTTCGGCAGCCAGGCGCCGGGCCTCGCCGCCGGCGAGGCCAGCCGGGCCGACAAGATCCGCGGCGGGCTGCTGGTCTGGGCGGTCAAGATCGCCGACGGCACCAACCGGCTGCTCTGGTTCCTGCTGGTGCTGGTCGGCTTCCTGACCCTCGCGCGCACTCTGGTGCTCTTCGGTTTCGCCCTGCGACACGCCCGCCGCCGTCGCGCCCGGACCTGGTCGTGGGGAGCCGAGGTCAACGACCCGGTCACCGTGATCGTCCCGGCCTACAACGAGCGGCAGACCATCGCCGCCGCCGTGCGCACGCTGGCCACCGGCAACCATCCGGGCATCGAGGTGTTGGTCATCGACGACGAGTCCGACGACGGCACCGCCGAGGAGGTGGAGGCGCTCGGCCTGCCCAATGTGCGGGTGGTCCGGGTGCCCGGCGGCGGCAAGGCGTCCGCGCTCAACGCCGGTGTCGCGCTGGCCCGGCACGACCTGCTGGTGATGGTCGACGCCGACACGGTGGTCGCGCCGGACGCGATCCACAAGCTGGTGCAGCCGTTCGCCGACCCGGCGGTCGGGGCGGTCGCCGGCAACGTCAAGGTCGGCAACCGGCGGCGGATCATCGGCACCTGGCAGCACATCGAGTACGTGATCGGGTTCAACCTCGACCGCCGGCTGTACGACACGCTGCACTGCATGCCGACCATCCCGGGCGCGCTGGGCGGCTTCCGCCGGCAGGCGGTCCACGAGGCGGGCGGGCTCAGCCGGGCCACCCTCGCCGAGGACACCGACCTGACGATGGCGATCCACCGGGCCGGCTGGCGCGTCGTCTACGAGGAGACCGCGGTCGCCCGCACCGAGGCGCCCAACACGCTCCGCCAACTCTGGCGGCAGCGCTACCGCTGGAGCTACGGCACCATGCAGGCGATGTGGCGGCACCGCCGGGCGGTGGTCGAGCACGGCGCCTCGGGCCGGTTCGGACGCCGTGGCCTGCCGTTCATCGCGCTGTTCTCGGTGTTCCTGCCGTTGCTCGCCCCGGTGCTGGACATCCTCGCCGTCTACGGGCTGTTCTTCCTCGACCGGGTCGAGGCGCTGGTGGCCTGGCTCGTGGTGCTGGTGATCCAGGTGGTGACCGCGATCCTCGCGTTCCGGCTCGACCGCGAACCGCTGCGACCGCTCTGGGCACTGCCGTTCCAGCAGTTGGTCTACCGCCAGATGATGTATCTGGTGCTGGTGCACGCCGCGGCCACCGCGCTGACGGGCGGCCTGCTCAAATGGCAGCACCTGAGACGCAGTGGCGAGGTCGCCGCCGAGACCGCGTGACGCGATTAGGCTTTCAGACGTGGGCGTGCGACGGGAACGGGGCTTGTCGGCCGAGCCGGAGGTCGTCTTCAACACGGCGACGGATCCGGCGCGGGTGTCCGCGTGGCTGCCTGAGCCGCTGCACCACCGCCCGGTGGCGACCGCGCCCGGGCTCTTCGCGACCTGGCGGGACGACGACGGTGGGTGGCGGGCCGACCTGGTGGTCGAGGACATCCCGAGCGGCGGCGCGCTCGCGGTGCTGGAGATGGCGGCCGACGGCCTTTCCGAAGAACGGCTCGCGGCCGTTGTGGAGCACGCGTTGAACGAGCTCGATCGCGAAGTGGAAGACAACTTCAACGGCGGCTGATCAGGACCTAAGGTTGGGGCGATGGACGAGATCGCCGCACTGCGCGCCGGTGCGCGTTCCCGGGCCGCCGGGCGCTCGCCCGGCCCGCCGATGCCCACCGAGGACCGCCGCGTCGCCGACGTCCCGGTCCGCGTCTACCAGCCCGACGCGACGCCGGTGATCTGCTACCTGCATGGCGGCGGCTTCGTCATCGGGGATCTCGACACCCACGACCCGCAGGTACGCCGGCTCGCCGCCGCGACCGGCACGCGCGTGGTCGCCGTCGACTACCGCCGCGCACCCGAGCATCCGTGGCCGGCGGCGGTCGACGACGCGGTCGCGGTGCTCACGGCGCTGCGCGACACGGGCGAGCCGGTCGCGGTGGCCGGCGACTCGTCCGGCGGCCTGCTCGCGGCGCTGGCCGCCATGCGAGTGCCGGGCCTGGTCGCGCAACTGTTGGTCTGCCCCAACGCCGACCCGACGCTGAGCTCGCCGAGCGTGACGTCCGAGGCCGACAACCCCTTCCTCGACCCGCACCAGCTGCGCAGGTGGATCGACTGGTGGCTGCCGGACGCCGCGGTCCGCTCGTCGGCGGCGGTCAACCTGCTGGTCGCGGACCTGCACGGGCTGCCGCCGGCGCTGATCGTCACCGCCGAGCACGACCCGCTGCGCGACGAGGGCGAGGCGTACGCGGCCCGGCTGGCCGACGCGGGCGTACCCGTGCGGCACTGGCGTGAAGCCGGGTTGCTGCACGACTTCCCGACGGCACGCGACGCCGACCCCGCCTCGGCGGCGGCCGAGGACCGTTTCCTGGCCGCGGCCCGCGAGCTCATGGCATGACCGTGCTGCACGTGTTCGACATGGACGGAACGCTGCTGCGCGGCAGTTCCGCGAGCCTGCAGATCGCGCGGGCCACCGGCACCGTCGATCAGGTGGCCGGGCTGGAGGCCGCCTTCGTGGCCGGCCAGATCGACACGGTCGGGTTCGCGCGGGGCGTGCACGGGCTCTGGCGCGGGCTGACCGTGGACCTCGTCACTCGCGTGTACGCCGAGAGTCCGTGGCTGACCGGGATCCGCGAGGTGTGCGCCGACATCCGGCGGCGCGGCGAGCGGTCGGCGGTGATCACGCTGTCGCCGGACTTCTTCGCCCGGCTGCTGCTGGACGAGGGCGTCGACGAGGTGGTGGCGTCGCGTTTCCCGGAGGTGCCCTTCGTGACGCCCGTCGACGCGGCCGGCATCCTCACCCCGGTCGACAAGGTCCGGATCGTCGAGGAGTTGTGCGCGCGGCACGATGTCTCGCGCTGCGTCGCCTACGGCGACTCCCTTTCGGACGTTCCGCTCTTCGCCCACCTCGGCGACACCACGGTCGCGGTCAACGCCGACGAGCACCTGGTGAGCGTCGCGGGTGCCGCCTACGTGGGTGAGGACCTGCTCGGCGCGTACGCCCTGGGCCGCTCGTTCATCGACGCGCCGCCGCCGACACCACCTTCAGATCGTCGACCAGGCCGTTGAACGCGGTCTCCTGGTCGTCGGCGCGGAGCACGGCGGACGGGTGGATGGTGGCGACCAGCTTGGCCGGCGGCACCTCGACACCGCCCTCGATCGGCGCGACCCGGAAGTCGTCGGGATGCTGCGCCGAGTCCGGCCACGGCAGCACCTGACCGCGCTGTCTGGTGACCCGGAACGCCGGGCCGAGCATGGCCTTCGCGGCGGTCGCGCCGAGCACCACCACGACGCGCGGACGCAGCAGGGCGAACTCGGAGACCAGCCAGGGTCGGCAGGCCTCGATGTGCTGGCGTTCCGGGGTCTGGTGGATCCGGCGCTTGCCGCGCATCTCGAACCGGAAGTGTTTTACGGCGTTGGTGAGATAGATGCGCGTCGGGTCGATGCCGGCCGCGTCGACCGCGCGGCGCAGCAGATGGCCGGCTGGTCCGACGAAAGGAAAGCCTTTTACGTCCTCGACGTCGCCGGGTTGCTCGCCGACCATGACGATCTTCGCCTTGGCGTCGCCTCGGCCGAAGACCACCTGGGTGGCGTCGGCGTACAGCTCGCAGCCCTGGCAGCCCGCCGCGGCCTGCTTGAGGTCGTCGAGGCTGTGTGCGTCGTCGGGGATGAACCGTTCTGCCCCGGGTGGTGGTTCCGTCGGCGCCATTCGGCTTTTCTACCCCTTCCGCCCGAGCCGACACCGCCGGGGGTCCGGCGTTCAGGCGCTGAACGACCGGGGCGCCGCGCCGCGCACGGCCGCGGCCACGGCGGCGGCCAGCGGTTCGATCTGGTCGTCGTCGATCCGGCTGATCGTGATCCGGATGCCGGCGGGCGCGCCGATCCGGTAGAGCGAGCCCGGCGCGACCGCGTAGCCGGCGTCGCGCAGCGCGGTGACCACCGAGGTCTCGTCGCGGACCGGCACCCAGACGTTGATCCCGGTGCGCCCGTGGCTCGGCACACCGTGCGCGTCCAGCGCGGCCCGCAGGGCGCCCCGCCGCTGCTCGTAGCTGTCCCGCGCGGTTGCCACCCGCTCGGCCACGGCCGGGTCCGGCCAGAGGCCCGCGACCACCCGTTGCAGCACGGTGGAGACCCAGCCGGCGCCGAGCCGCATCCGGCCCGCCACCCGGGCGACCGTCGCCTCGTCGCCGGCCAGCACGGCCAGCCGCAGGTCGGGACCGTAGGGCTTGCTCGACCGAGCGCACGAAGGCCCAGTTGCGGGTCGCCTTCGCCAGCGTGTGCAGCGGCACGGTGGCCAACTCGGCCGCGTGGTCGTCCTCGATCGAGCAGCACGTCGGGGTGGCGGCGAGCACGCGGCGCAGGTCGGCGGCGCGGCGCGGTGACCGCCGCGCCGGTCGGGTTGTGCGCCCGGCTGGTCACGATGAACGCCCGGGCCCCGGCCGCGAGCGCGAGGTCCGCCCCGGACGCCGGTCGGCCCCTCGTCGTCGACCGGCACGCCGACCGACCTCCAGGCCCAGCGCGGCGACCAGGTCGAGCAGGTGCGGCCCAGCCCGGGTCCTCGACCGCGACCTTGTCGCCGGGGCGCAGGTGGGCGGCGAGCAGCCGCTCGATGCCGTCGAGCGCGCCGCCGGTGACGGTGACGTCGCCGGCGTCGACCCCGTCGGCGCCGAGCGCGGGCGGCGGCCGACTCGGCCAGCGTCGGGGTGCGTGCCGGCGTGGTTGTAGCCGACCGGGTCGGCATCGGCGAGCCGCCGGAGGTGCGGGCCGAGCGGTGGCAGCAGGCGCAGGTCGGGCTCGCCGGAGACAGGTCCAGGGCGCCCGTCGGCGGCGGCACGACCAGGGCGGCGCGGCCACCGGTGACCGGCGGGCGGGGCCGCACCCGGGTGCCGTTGCGGCCGGCGGTCTCGATCACGCCGCGCTGGCGCAGCGTCTGGTAGGCCTTGGCCGACCGTGCCGGCGCTGACGCCGAGACCGTCGGCCAGGCCCGCACCGGGGGCAGCGGCGTGCCCGGCGCGAGGGCGCCGGTGCGGACGCCCGTCCTCGATGCTCGCCGAAATCTCGGCCGCCGTCGCGCCGACGATCTGATAATGTGCTGCCACAGTTTCAAGAATGTACTAGAACAAAGGGGGAGGCACATGTACGCGCCGACCGCACGGACCACCGCCACACGCGCCCGCGATCGGATGGCGTACGACCGCCGAGACCGTGCACGCCGTCCTCGACGAGGCGTACCACTGCGCGCTGCGGGTTTCGTCGTCGACGGCGAGCCGCGGGTGCTGCCCACGCTGCACGTGCGCATCGGCGACACGCTCTACCTGCACGGCTCCACCGGCAGCCGGCCGCTGCTCGCCGCCCGCGGCGACGGGCTTGCCGGTCTGCGTCACGGTCACGCTGCTCGACGGGCTGGTCTACGCCCGCTCGCAGTTCCACCACAGCGCCAACTACCGCTCGGTGGTCGCGCACGGCATCGCCACGCTGGTCACCGACGAGGCGGAGAAGCGCGGCCGTGCTGACCGCGCTGGTGGAGAAGGTGGGCGCCGGCCGGTCCGCGCGACACCCGGCCGCCGACCGAAGCGCGAGCTGGCCGAGACCGCGGTGCTGGCGCTGCCGCTGCGCGAGGTGTCGGTCCGGGCGCGCACCGGCGGCGTGAGCGAGGACGAGGCCGACCTGGACCTGCCGCACTGGGCCGGCGTGCTGCCGCTGCGGCTGACCGCCCGGCGTTCCCGAGCCGGACGCCGGGGTCGCGGCGCCGATGCCCGCCTACCTGCGGCCGCCCGGCTCGCCCTGGCTCGACCCGGCCCGCTGCGCGGCGCGCACGTGGTCCTCGAGCCGCTCGACCTGTCGCATGTGGACGAGCTGTTCAAGGCGACGGCGCGACCCCGAGGTGTGGCGGCACCTGACCACCGCGCCAGCCCACGCGACCGCGACCGAGATGGCCGGCGTACGTGGTCGACGCGCTGGCCGCCGCACCACCGCGGCGAGCGGGTGCCGTGGGTGCAGCGCTCGCGCGCACCGGGGAGGTGGTCGGCACGACCTCCTACTACGAGGTCGACCCCGCCGCGCCGGTCGGTGGCGATCGGCCACACCTTCCTGGGCCGGCGCGGCCTGGCGCACCGGCATCAACACCGAGGCGAAGCTGCTGCTGCTGACCCGGGCCTTCGAGACGCTGGGCGCGGAACGCGTGGTCTGGCACACCGACATCCGCAACGCGCGCTCCCAGGCGGCCATCGAGCGGCTCGGCGCCACCCGCGAGGCCGTGCTCCGCCACCACCGCATCCGCCCGGACGGCTCCTGGCGCGACACGGTCCAGTACGCGATGCTCGCCGAGGACTGGCCCGCCGCCTCAACCGCCCTCCGCGGATCGGCTGCGCGCCCGGTCTTGATCTGTTCGCCGCGACCAACCGCGAACCTGGCTTGCCCGGCGGGAGCGACGGTCCGGACCACCGCGAACCCGGGACAAAATGAAGTTGATTCTGCGTCGTTTGTCCGTTCCGTCCGATCGCTCCACGTGTTTCTGTCACACCCCTCGGGCAGGATTGGTCTGCGTGGACGTGATGGAGGAGTTCGGGCCGGCGACCCGAGAGTGGTTCGCCGCCGCCTTCGCCGCGCCCACCGCCGCCCAGGCCGGCGCCTGGAAGGCGATCGGCGCCGGGCGCAACGCGCTGGTCGTGGCGCCCACCGGCTCCGGCAAGACGCTCGCCGCGTTCCTCTGGTCGCTCGACAGGCTGGCCCGCGAGCCGCTGCCCGCCGAGCGCCGCCAGCGCTGCCGGGTGCTCTACGTCAGCCCGCTCAAGGCCCTCGCCGTCGACGTCGAGCGCAACCTGCGCGCCCCGCTGGCCGGCATCCGGCAGGCGGCCGCCCGGCTCGGCCTGCCGCCGCCCGACATCACCGTCGGCATGCGCACCGGCGACACCCCGGCCGACGAGCGGCGCGCCTTCGCCCGCACCCCGCCCGACATCCTGATCACCACGCCCGAGTCGCTGTTCCTGCTGCTCACCTCCGCGGCGCGCGAGTCGCTGCGCGGCGTCGAGACGGTGATCGTCGACGAGGTGCACGCGGTCGCCGCCACCAAGCGCGGCGCGCACCTGGCGCTGTCCCTGGAGCGGCTCGACGAGCTGCTGCCCAAGCCGGCCCAGCGGATCGGGCTGTCGGCGACCGTGCGGCCGGTCGACGAGGTCGCGCGGTTCCTCGGCGGCGCCGCACCCGGTCGAGGTGGTGCAGCCGGCCGACCCGAAGACGATCGAGGTCAGCGTCCAGGTGCCGGTCGAGGACATGACCCGGCTCGACGAGGTCGAGGAGCCGGCGCCGGCGACGAGCTCGGGCACGGCCCGCGCCGGGCGTCGATCTGGCCGGCGGTCGAGGAGCGGGTCTACGACCTGATCACGCGAGCACCGGTCGACGATCGTGTTCACCAACTCCCGGCGCAGCGCCGAGCGGCTCTGCGCCCGGCTCAACGAGCTGCGCCGTCGAGGCGGTCGACGAGATCAGCCGCGGGCGGTTCGGCGCGGCTGCCGGCCGAGATCATGGCGCAGGCGGGCGCGGCGGCCGGCGCGCGCGCCGGTGATCGCCCGCGCCCACCACGGCAGCGTCTCCCGCGAGGAGCGCAAGCACATCGAGGAGGCGCTCAAGTCGGGCACGCTGCCGGCCGTGGTCGCCACCTCCAGCCTGGAGCTGGGCATCGACATGGGCGCGGTCGACCTGGTGGTCCAGATCGAGGCGCCGCCGCGCGTGGCCGCCGGCCTGCAGCGGGTCGGCCGGGCCGGGCACCAGGTCGGCGCCGTCTCCCGCGGCGTGGTCTTCCCCAAGCACCGCGGCGACCTGGTCTCCTGCGCGGTGGTCGCCGAGCGGATGGGCGAGGGCGCGATCGAGGAGCTGCGCTATCCGCGCAACCCGCTCGACGTGCTCGCCCAGCAGATCGTCGCGATGGTGGCGCTGGACCCGTGGGCGGTCGGCGACCTGGCCGTGCTGGTCCGCCGGGCGGCGCCGTTCGCCGAGCTGCCCGACTCGGCGCTGCACGCGGTGCTCGACATGCTCTCCGGCCGCTACCCGTCGACCGCGTTCGCCGAGCTGCGGCCCCGGCTCGTCTGGGACCGGGCCACCGACCAGCTCACCGGCCGGCCGGGCGCGCAGCGGCTGGCGGTGACCAGCGGCGGCACGATCCCCGACCGCGGGCCTGTTCGGCGTCTTCCTGGCCGGCGCCGAGCGCGCCGCCCGGGTCGGCGAGCTCGACGAGGAGATGGTCTACGAGTCGCGGGTCGGCGACGTCTTCCTGCTCGGCTCGACCTCCTGGCGGATCGAGGACATCACGCCCGACCGGGTGCTGGTCTCGCCCGCGCCCGGGCAGGCCGGCCCGGATGCCGTTCTGGAAGGGCGACCAGCTCGGCCGGCCGGTCGAGCTGGGCCGGGCCATCGGCGCCCGGCTGCGCACCCTGGTCAAGCAGGACGACGAGACCGCGACCGGCCGCGCTCAAGGCCGGCGGGCTCGACGACTGGGCGGCCGGCAACCTGCTCGCCTACCTGCGCGAGCAGCGCGAGGCCACCCGCTCGCTGCCCGACGACCGCACGGTCGTGGTCGAGCGGTTCCGCGACGAGCTGGGCGACTGGCGGCTGGCCGTGCACTGCGTGCTCGGCGCCCGGGTCAACGGCGCCGTGGGCGCTGGCGATCGGCCGCCGGCTGGCCGAGCGGTACGGCGTCGACGCCCAGGTGATGCCCACCGACGACGGCATCGTGGTGCGGCTGCCCGGACACGGCCGACGAGCCGCCCGGCGCCGACCTGGTGGCGTTCGACCCCGACGAGATCGCCCAGATCGTCGAGGAGGCGGTCGGCGGCTCGGCGCTGTTCGCCGCCCGGTTCCGCGAGTGCGCCGCCCGGGCGCTGCTGCTGCCCCGCCGCGACCCGCGCCGCCGCCAGCCGCTGTGGCAGCAGCGCCAGCGCGCGGCGCAGCTGCTCGACGTGGCCCGCGAGTACGCCGACTTCCCGATCACCCTGGAGGCCGCCCGCGAGTGCCTGCAGGACGTCTTCGACGTGCCCGGCCTGGTCGGGCTGATGCGCGACCTGGCCGCCCGCAAGGTCCGGCTGGTCGAGGTCGAGACCCAGCGCCCGTCGCCGTTCGCCCGGTCGCTGCTGTTCGGCTACGTCGGCGCGTTCCTCTACGAGGGCGACGCCCCGCTGGCCGAGCGCCGGGCCGCCGCGCTGGCGCTCGACTCCACGCTGCTCGGCGAGCTGCTCGGCCGGGTCGAGCTGCGCGAGCTGCTCGACCCGGCGGTGGTCACCGAGACCGAGCGGCAGCTGCAGTGGCTGACCGACCGAGCGCCGGCCCCGCGACGCCGAAGACGTGGCCGAGCTGCTCCGGCTGCTCGGCGACCTGTCACCGACGCCGACCTGACCGAGCGCGGCGCCGTCGGCGCCTGGGCTGAGCGAGCTGGTCGCCGCCCGCCGGGCGCTGCGGGTCCGGATCGCCGGCGAGGAGCGCTGGATCGGCGTCGAGGACGCCGGCCGGGTCCGCGACGCGCTCGGCGTGGCGCTGCCGGTCGGCGTGCCCGAGGCCTACCTGGAGCCGGTCGCCGACCCGCTCGGCGACCTGGTCGCCCGCTACGCCCGCACCCACGGGCCGTTCGCGGCCGCCACCTGCGCGGCCCGGTTCGGGCTCGGCGTCTACGTGGTCGAGCAGGCGCTGCGGCGGCTCGGCCGCGACCGGCCGGGTCGTCGCCGGCGAGTTCACACCCGGGCGGCGCCGGCAGCCGAGTGGTGCGACGCCGAGGTGCTGCGGCTGCTGCGCCGCCGGTCGCTGGCCGCGCTGCGCCGGGAGATCGAGCCGGTGCCGCCCCGGGTGCTGGCCACGTTCCTGCCCCGCTGGCAGCAGGTCGGCTCGTCGGCGCGCGGTGTCGAGGCGGTCGCGGCCGCCGATCGAGCAGCTGCAGGGCGTGGCGGTGCCGGCGTCGGCGCTGGAGCGGCTGGTGCTGCCGGCCCGGGTCGCCGACTACTCGCCCGCGCTACCTCGACGAGCTGTGCGCCAGCGGCGAGGTGGTCTGGGCCGGCGGCGGCGCGATCGCCGGCGGCGACGGCTGGGTCACCCTGGCCTACGCCGACACGGCGCCGCTGCTGCTCCCGGTCGCCCGACGAGGCGCTGGCGCTGACCCCGCTGCACGACGGCGGTGCTGGACGCGCTCGGCGACGGCCAGGCGCTGTTCTTCCGCACCCTCGCCGACCGGGTCGGCTCGACCGACGACGCCGAGCTGGTCGCCGCGGTGTGGGACCTGGTCTGGGCCGGCCACCTCACCAACGACACCCTCGCGCCGCTGCGCGCGCTGCTCGGCGGCGGCGGCGCGCACCGGGCCACGGCCGAGCGCGCCGCGCACCCGGTACCGCCGCCCCGGCCGGGCCGCGCATGCCGAGCCGCGACCGGCCCGCCGACGGTCGCCGGCCGCTGGTACCGGCTGCCCGACCGCGACCCCGACCCGACCCGGCGCGCCGCCGCCCTCGCCGACGTGCTGCTGGAACGGCACGGCGTGGTCACCCGCGGCGCGGTGGTGGCCGAGGGCATGACCGGCGGCTTCGCCGGCGTCTACCCGGTGCTGGCCGCGCTGGAGGAGCGGGGCGCGGCCCGCCGCGGCTACTTCGTCGAGGGCCTGGGCGCGGCCCAGTTCGCCGTGCCCGGCGCGGTCGACCGGCTGCGCGCGATCGCCGACCGCAGCGACCGCGTCGAGGCGGTCGAAGAGCCACCGGGCCGCGGCCGACCGGGCGGCGGCGGTGTCGCCCTGGTGCTGGCCGCCACCGACCCGGCCAACCCGTACGGCGCGGCCCTGCCCTGGCCCGAGCGGGTGGTCGACCCGGCGAGGGCCACCCGCCCGGCGACCGGCCACCGGCCGGGCCGCAAGGCCGGCGCGCTGGTCGTGCCTGGTCGGCGGCGACCTGGTCCTCTACGTCGAACGCGGCGGCCGCACCCTGCTGTCCTTCACCGACGACACGGACGCGCTCGCCGCGGCCGCCAAGGCCCTGGCCGACGCGGTCCACAGCGGAGCGCTGGGCGCGATGTCGGTCGAACGCGCCGACGGCGAAGGCGTCCACGCCTCGCCGCTGCGCGACGCCCTGACCTCGGCCGGCTTCCGGGCCACCCCGCGCGGCCTGCGCCTGCGCGGCTGACCGCCTCCGAGCGCGTCGTCCGCGCGCAGCACGAGGCCGCAGGCCGGGCGCGTCCTGGATGGGCCGTCGGCGCCGGTCGGTTGCTCGGCGCATTCTCAGACCAAGAGACGTACGGGGCCGGCCGCTGTGCGGAGCCGGCCGCTGTACGGAGCCGGCCGCAGTGCGGAGCCGGCCGCAGTGCGGGGCCGGCCGCAGTGCGGGCGCTCGGCGGGGCAGCGCCGGGGCCGGCCGCAGTGCGGGCGTCCGCCGGCCGCAGTGCGGGGCCGTGCCGCGCGCTGTATGGGCCGGTCTCTTCGCCCGGCCGGGTGCTCGTCCGCCTGCCCGCCTCGATCTCGTGCGGCGTAGGTCTCCGCACCGACCGGCCATTCCGCCAAGCCGCCGGCCACGACCCGCCTCTCCCCGACCACCGCCGGTCGACCGCCGTGCCGCAAGCTAATCGCCGGGCGTCGCTTCCAATGCACCATGCGCTGCGGCGACACTCGCCGGTCGCCATGTTTGCCGGCATCAGCCGCACCGCCGGGGCCTGGAGGGGTCGGCTGCTGTGGGCTGAGCCGCTCAGTTTGGGGTGGGATACGCCGCCGCCGTGATTGGGTTGCAACCTTCTGGCGGGCCCGGGCGTATATCCCGCATCTGGTGTGGCGGAGGGGTGGATGGGCGGCGCGGGCGAGGCGGACTTCGACGACTTCTACCGGGCTGGGCGGCGGCGGATGCTCGGCTACGTCTACGTGCTCACCGGCGACGTCGCCGAGGCGCAGGACGTCGTGCAGGAGGCGTTCGTCCGGGCCTGGCAGCGGTGGTCGACCGTCGGGCGTTATCCGGACCCGGAGTCGTGGGTGCGGGTGGTGGCCGCGCGGATCGCGATCAGTCGGTGGCGGAGGGGGCGCAGCCGGGCGCGCGCCTACGCGCGGCACGGCGCGCCCGGGCCCGTCGACGGGCCTACGCCCGACACCGTGGCGCTCGTCGACGCACTGCGCCGGTTGCCGGCCAACCAGCAGACCGCGCTGGCGCTGCATTACGTACTCGGGATGTCCGTTGCCGACATCGCGGTTGAGACCGACGTCGCGGTCGGCACGGTCAAGGCCCGACTGTCGCGGGGCCGGGCCGCACTGGCCCAACTGCTGGCCGACGAAAACCTGGCGGGGGTGAACCGTGGCTGATCTCGAGGAATTGGCCGGCCGGCTCGATCACGAGCTTCCCGATGTCGTGTGGGACGAGCCCGAGCGGATCCGCGGGCGCGGGCGCACCCGGGCCCAGCGGCGCTCCATGGCGTTGGCCGCGGTCGGTGTGGTGGCCGTCGTGGTCGCCGCCGGTTGGCTGGTGACCGGGACCCGGTCCACGCCGGCCAACCCGCCGGCGCCGGTCACGACCTCGGCCGCGCCGGGACCGTCGCGCACGCCCGGGTCGTCGCCGACGACCGAGGCGATCGTCGACGGGTCGAAGCTGTTCCCGAAGGCGGCTCTGCTTCAGCCGGCCGATGTCGGCCCCGGCTACCAGGTCACCAACGATGTCGGGTACGGGCCGGGCGCTTACCCGGTGTGGGCGCTCGGCACCGGCGATTGCCCGGCCTACGAGGGTCTGGATATCACGGCGTACCAGTCGTACCTCTGGTTCCGGCACGCCAACCTAGACGGTGACGGACCGACGGTCTTCACGGAGGGCAGCCGGTTCCCCGCCGGTGTGGCCGCTCGGGTGCTGGCCGACATCGACCGGGTGACGACGGCCTGCGCGAGCTGGGAACGCGAAGGCGGCGAGGCCACGAGCGAGCAGCGGCCGGGCACCACGACGACGACGTACAAGGTGCTGGCGAAGGATTTCGCGGGCGACCAGTCGCGGCTGATCCGCAAGGAGGTCCGGACCGAGGGCACGGACGGTGCCGAGCTCTACCGCGGCACGGTGACGTTGGCGGCCATCAGGGTCGGTGACCGGGTCAGCTTCGTGATGATGGAGCAGGACGAGCCGGAGCGGGTACGGCTACTCGGCGAGCGCGCCGCCGACCGGCTGTGCGCCGCCGACCAGGGGCGGTGCTGACGCGGGCTCGTAGACGTGCGGGGCCAGTCGGGCGCAGCAGCGCAGGTTGCGGTAGCGGCCCTGGTAGTCGAGGCCGTAGCCGACGACCACTCCCGCCGGCACGTCGAACCCGACATAACGGACGTCCATCTGGGCGCCGGGCTTGCGGAACAGGCCGAAGAACTCAGTGACGCCGGACCACGGGCGCGCAGGTTGGTCATCAGCCAGTTTGCCGTGAGTCCTGTGTCGATCACGCCGTCGACGATCAGGACGTCGCGGCCGCGCACGTCGACGTCGATGTCCTTGCGCAGCCGGACCGCGCCGGAGCCGCCTTGGCCCGCGCCGTACGAGGTGATGCCCATCCAGGTGATCTCCACGTGCCGGTGCAGCGCACGGGCCAGGTCGACGGTCACCGTCGCCGCCCCGTTGAGCACCCCGACCAGGAGCAGGTCTCGGTCGGCATAGTCCGCTTCGATCCGTGCGGCCAGCTCGGCCACCCGGGCGGCGATTTCGTCTTCGGTCGCGAGGACCTCGGCCACGTCGTCGATCACGTGCGCGTGCTCCACCCGGCTCAAGCTACTCCACTTAGCCGCAGCCTCCATCACACGAACGTGCTGGGCGCGCGTCGGGCACCCCGGCCTGGCACCATCAGTCCCGTGCCGCTCACCGCATCCCGGGCCCTCATCCGGCAGACCGAACGCTGGTTCGTCCGCCGCGGCGTGCCGCAGATGATCGCCGGGTACGACTTCCGCCGGCATGTCCTCCCCCGCATGGCGCCCTACCTGGCCATTGTGGCGTTCGTCGATGTCGCCTGGTTCGGCTCACTGGCCGCCGGCGCGAGCGGGCGGACCCACAACCTGATCGGGCTCGCCGCCGTCGTCGCCGCGCTCGCCGCCTGGCCCTTGCTGGCCGCCTGGAGCCGGCGGATGCCCAGGTTCTCGTTGATCACCGCGTGGGCATTGTTGGCCGGGTACGCGGTCCTGTTGGCCGCGGTGCCGCTGACCGCGCTCAAGGTCGGCTGGTCGGGCGCAGGAGTCGCCAATTATCTGCTCTGGGCTATGGCGACCACCGCCGTTGGTTACCTGGTGGTCACCTACGGCCTCCTGCCGCTGCTGCGCAGCGCCGCCCGGCACGCCATCGACGACATGCGGAACAGCCTGCGACTGCAGGGACGGGCGCTGCCGATGCTGCTGTTCGTCACGTTGTTCTTCTTTTTCACCGGTGAGCTGTGGCAGGCGATGCACCGGCTCGACTGGGACCGGGTCGGCCTGGTGCTGGCCCTCTTCGCGGCGGTGACCGTTCTGGCCAGCGCCGGCCGGCTGCGCGACGAGATCGGCCGGGTCGAACGCGACCTGCGCCCGGAACGCCTCAGCCACGCCTGCAAACGCACACCGCTGTCCATGGTGGACATGGCCGACGTGGCGCCGAAGGGCCCGTTGGCGCCGGTCCGGCTGACCAACGGCCAGGTCACCAACCTGCTGGTCATCCTGGCCACCCGCCAACTCGTGCAGGCGGCCGTGGTCGGGCTGGGCCTGTTCGGCTTCTTCGTCCTGCTCGGGGTGCTGATGGTGACCGAGGAGACGGCCGCGCAGTGGATCGGCGAGGAGCCGGCCATGCTGCCGCGGTGCCGGTCGCGCTGCTGAAGAACGCCACCGTGATGCCGGGTTCGGCAGCATGTACTTCGCGGTCACCTCGATGATCGACGCCGAACAGCGACACCAGTTCTTCGCCCCGATCCTGGACGAGGTCGAGCGCATCCTGGCCGTGCACGCGGTCTACCTGACGGTCCGCGACATCGTCCTGCCCAACGCACCGGCGGCCCGCCCGCGCCCGCACATCCCGACACCCGCGCCGCCCCCGGATGCGGCAGGCGACGCGGACGCGGTCGCCGACTCGGGCGAAGCCGCGGGCACGCCGGCCGAGAAAGCGACCACTTCGGATGACGGCGGGCCGGCCTACCCACCGGTAAGGGATTCGCCCCCGGACGAAGGCGGAGACAACTCACCGCGGGCCGAACCACCGTCGGAAGAATCACCGCAGTCGGTGGCGCAGCCGCCAGAGGACGCGCACGCTTCTGCGGAGAACACCCTCTCCCCGGAGCCCGAGAAGCGCGGCTGACGCGCTCGACCGGACCACAGCACACGGCCGCGCCGCTTCCGCCGAACGACCCGTGCCAGGGCAAGCGCGTCGATGACCGAACCCGGGCCCGCCGCGATCTGCGGGAAAGGGGGCTGGATTCGCGAGCCACAGATGGCGCTGAACGAAGCCCGGACCGGCGCTGCTCCCCCAATCCTGGCAGCGCCGGCCACCAGCCTCAGACAGCTGAGGTGCGATCTCCGCCGCGATCAGCTCGATCAGTTCGATGTCGCGCAGGTCGCGCAACTGCAGGAACAGCCGGGTCGCGCCGGCCTCCACGTACGCGCCGAGGTCGTTGACGATCTTGTCCGGCGTGCCGATCACCGCGCCGTCGCCGGAGTCGGTGTCGAGGATGTCGCTGGCCCCAGCGGGCCCGCACCTCGGCGTCTGTCCGTCCACTCACGATGGTCACGGCCGCCGACTTGACCGGCAGGTCGGTGCGGCCCGCCAGCTCGCAGGCGTCGTCGACGACGCCGGTAGATCCGGGCCGCCTCGGCCGCCGAGCGGAACGGCACGTTGAACTCGTCGGCGAAGCTGCGCGGCCAGCGCCGGCGTGCGCTTCGGCCCGGAACCGCCCATGATGATCGGCGGGCGCGGCGACTGCACCGGCTTCGGGAGCCCGGGCGAGTCGACGCACCTGTAGTACTTGCCGGAATAGTTGAACCGCTCCCCTGGCCGGCACCGCCCACAGCGACGTGATGATCTCGAGCTGCTCGGTCAGGCGGTCGAAACGCTCGCGGACCGGCGGGAACGGGATCGCGTAGGCCTGGTGTTCGGCCTCGTACCAGCCCGCTCCGAGGCCGAGCTCGATCCGGCCGCCGCTCATCTCGTCGACCTGCGCCACGCTGATGGCCAGCGGGTCCCGGGTGGCGGAAGGTGGCCGAGGTGACCAGCGTGCCGAGCCGGATCGTCGAGGTTTCCAGGGCCAGACCGGCCAGCGTGACCCACGAGTCGGTCGGCCCGGGCAGGCCGTCACCGCCCATCGTGAGGTAGTGGTCGGAGCGGAAATAGCCGTCGAAGCCGGCTGCCTCCGTGGTCCGAGCGGCTTTGACCTGGTCGGCGTAGCTGGCACCGAGCTGGGGTTCGGTGAAGATGCACAAGCGCATGTGTGCCAACCTAACCCGATGCTTCCCTCGACCGGCTGGCAGATCCGCCAGTCCTTCGGCGGCGACGACCGGGAGGCGCTGGACGAGTTCCATCGGCGCGCCTGGGGCGGCTCCGATCGTGGTCGCGCACGACGAGGCGATCGACCTGCGTACGCTGCCGGCCCTGGTCGCCTGGGTCCCGACGGCAACTCGTGGGCGCGCTTCCTGGCGGGTCGGCGGCGAGGCCCTCGAGGTGGTCAGCATCGCGGCGGCCGACAGCGGCACGGCGTGGGCACGCGCTGCTGGCCGCCGTGGTGACCGAGGCCCGGGCCGCCGGGTACGAGCCGGATCTGGCTGGTCACCACCAACGACAACCTGCGCGCCCTGCGCTTCTACCAGCGGCGCGGGCTGCGGATCGTCGGCGTCGACCCGGGCGCGGTCGACCGGGCGCGCCGGATGAAGCCGAGCATCCCGGCCGTCGGCCGAGAACGGCATACCCATCCATGACGAGATGCGGCTCGAGCTGGCGATCGAAAGCCAGTGACCATGTGGATCAGCTTCACCACCGACTACGGCCGCCGCGACGGTTTCGTCGCCGCCTGCCACGGCGCGATCGCGAAGATCGCGCCGAGCCGCCCGGGTCATCGACGTCACCCACGAGATGCCGCCGGGCGACGTGGCCCGTGGCGCGGTCGTGCTCGCGCAGACCGTCGGTGACCTGCCGACCGGCGTACACCTGGCGGTGGTCGATCCCGGCGTGGGCACGGCCCGGCGGCCGGTCGCGCTGCGCACCCCCGGCGGTCTGCTGGTCGGTCCCGACAACGGTCTGCTGATCTGGGCCGCCGAGGCGCTCGGCGGGGTGACCGAGGCGGTCGAGCTGACGCAACCCCGGCGTGGTACGCGCCGGCGGTCACCCGCACCTTCCACGGCCGCGACATCTTCGCGCCGGTCGCCGCGCGGCTGGCCGGCGGCGCCGCCGCTGGCCGACGCCGGCCCCGCGGTCGACCCGGCCGACCTGGTCCGCCTGCCGGAGCCCCGCGTCTCTCAAGGCGACGGCTGGCTGGAGGCGACGGTGCTCTCCGTCGACCGGTTCGGCAACATCCAGCTCGCGGCCGACAGCACTGCCGGCGCCGGTCGGCCACCGGGTCCGGGTCGCGGAGCCAGCCCGCGGTGGTCGGCGAGACGTTCGCCGACGCGCCGCCCGGGCGGGCTGGTCCTGCTCGTCGACTCGGCCGGCAGGTGGCGGTCGCGGCCAACGGCGCGCCCGCCGACGCGGCCCTCGGCGTGCCGCCCGGCGACGTGGTGCGGATCACGTTCGACGACTGACAGCGGAGCGGCACCCGTCCGCGGTGCGGCACCATAGAACGGTGCCCGAAGGCGACACGGTCTGGAACACCGCCCGCGCGCTGCACCGCGCCCTGGCCGGCGGCGAGCTGACCGCGTCCGACTTCCGGGTGCCGCAGCTGGCGACCACGCGCCTGACCGGCTGGCGGGTGCTGGAGTCGGCCAGCCGGGGCAAGCACCTGCTGCTGCGGCTGCGCGACCCGGCCGGGGCCGACCGCACGCTGCACTCGCACCTGCGGATGGACGGCGCCTGGCGGGCGTACGCGCCGGGCGAGCGCTGGGCGGCCAGGCCCGCGCACCTGATCCGGGTGGTGCTGCGCACCGCGGACGCGGTCGCGGTCGGCTACCACCTGCACGACCTGACGCTGGTGCCGACCGCCCGGGAGAAGGAGCTGGTCGGCCACCTCGGCCCGGACCTGCTCGGCGCCGACTGGGACCCGGCCGAGGCGGTCCGCCGGCTGGCCGCGCACCCCGACACCGAGATCGCCGAGGCGCTGCTCGACCAGCGCAACCTGGCCGGCATCGGCAACCTCTACAAGTCCGAGGTGCTGTTCCTGCGCGGCGTCTCGCCGTGGACCCCGGTGCGCGCCGTGCCCGACCTGCCCGCGCCTGGTCGCGCTCGCGCAGCGGCTGCTGGCCGGCAACCGGGGCCGGTGGACGCAGAGCACGACCGGCTCGCTGCGCCAGGGCGAGGCCAACTACGTCTACGGCCGCCGCGCCCAGCCCTGCCGCCGCTGCGGCACCGCGATCCGCAAGGCGGAGCAGGGCGAACGGGTCACCTACTGGTGCCCGCGCTGCCAGCCGGCTCGGTGAGCGCGGTCAGACCGCCGGCCTGGAGGGTGACGACCTCGGCGATGCCTCGGACGACGAGATCGTGAACATCATGGCCGCGGGCGGTACGGGCACCGCGTTGTTGACCAAGCATCTGTTGCCGCTGCTGCGTGCCTCACCGCGGCCCGACATCGTCAACATGATCTCCGCGGCGGGTGAGGTCGGCCACCGCCGTTCGGGAGCTCATCCGGCGTTCTACGCCGCCAAACACGCGCACGCCGGGCTCGCGGAGATCCTCTCGCACCGGCTCCGGCCGGAAGGCATTCGCGTGATCTCCCTGTTCCCGCCGGATTTCGTGCAGGCCGGACCCCGCGATGCGACCGGCGACCTCACCGCCGCGTCGATCGTCGACTGTGTGCTCTTCGCGGTTGGCCAACCGCGCGACTGCTTCATCCGCGAGTTTCGCTTCGAGCAGGTCCGGCGAGGCTAGGAAGTGGCGCGCATCGGGTCCGGGGTGGTGGTCGTGCGCATCTCGGCCAGGCCTGAGGCGACGCCGCGGAGCAGGTCGCTCGCCTCGGTGAGGCGGGAGACCGACGGGTGGGTGCTGCCCAGGCGGCCGTCTTCGGCCACGTAGGCCGCCGCCGCGGCGACCAGCCGCTCGTAGGCCGACACGCCCTCGTCGAGTTGGCGGGTCAGGTCTCGGTGGGCCTCGGTCAGGCCTGGCTTGGTCGTCCGGCGGGGCGAGGCGCAGCGCCTTTTCCACGCCCGAGACCCGGTGGGCCAGGTCGCGCAGCGAGTCCTCGGCGACCGCGGCCTCGAGCACGGCGCTGCCGCCCATGCCGGTCAGCCGCGGCGCCAGGCCGGTCAGGGTCGCCGACGCCCGGTCCAGGCGGTCCCAGCCGGCGGCCGCGGTGCTGCCGCGCAGGGCGAACCGGCCGCGCTGGCGGCGGACCTCGGCCAGCGCGGACCGGCCGCCCGGCGCCGACTCGACGGCGGCGAGCAGCCGGGCGCGGGTGCGCTCGGCGGCCGGGCCGGGATCCAGGAGCCGGCGGGGCCGGGAGGGCGGCGAGCCGGCGCAGGTCGGCCCAGCGCCAGCCGGCCAGCACCAGCGAGCCGCCCGCGGCGGCGGCCCAGGCCGCGTCGGGCAGGCCGAGGCCGGCGTAGGGGGTCAGGACGGCGGCGGCGCCGGCGAGACCGGCGCCGGCCACACTCCACCGGCGGGCGGAGCGGCGCAGCCGGCGCAGTCGCCGGAAGTAACGGGCCCGCTCGTCGGCCACTTTGTGCTCCCCAGTTTCAGCCGGCGGCGCTCGATCCGCCGGGGTTCTTGTCCTTGGACATGCTGGCGCGCAGCTCGTCGAGTCGCGCTATCCCGGCGACGTCCTGCTTCTGCGCTCGGCGGCCTTGTCGCCGTTGCCCTCGCGCTCGGCGGCCTCGGCGCGGGGCCGACCGCCGGGCGCTCGGCGGCGCTGCCCAGCTTCTCGCCGGCCATGCTGGCCCGGATCTGCTCGAGCCGGTCGGCACCGGCCATGTCGAGCGTCGAGCGCTGCACCTCGAGCATCCGGCCCTCGACCGAGTTGGAGGCGAGCTCGGCGCGGCCCATCGCGTTGGCGTAGCGGCGCTCGATGCGCTCGCGCACCTCGTCGAAGGACGGCGTGTTGCCGGGCGCGGCGGTCAGCGACGACATCGACTCCAGCGAGCGGGCGACCGTCTCCTGCATGCGGGCCTGCTCGAGCTGGCTGAGCAGCTTGGTGCGCTCGGCGAGCTTCTGCTGGAGGATCATCTGGTTGTTCTCGACCGCCTTGCGGGCCTGGCCGGCGGCGTTGATCGCCTGGTCGTGCAGGGTCTTGAGGTCTTCCATGCCCTGCTCGGCGGAGACGAGCTGGGTCGCGAGCTGCTGCGCGGTCTGCTCGTACTTGCCGGCCTCGGGCTCGTTGCCCTCGGCGCGGGCCTTGTCGGCGAGCACCAGCGACTGGCGGGCCATCGAGCCGAGCTTCTCGACCTCGGACATCTGCCGGGAGAGCTTCATCTCCAGCTGGCGCTGGTTGCCGATCACCGCGGCAGCCTGCTGCACCAGAGCCTGGTGCTGCCGCTGCGCGTCTTCGACCGCCTGCTGGATCTGCACCTTCGGGTCGGCGTACTCGTCGATCTTGGCGCCGAAGAGCGCCATCAGGTAATGCCACCCCTTGACGAACGGGTTCGCCATGTCCGCGGTATCCCCTCGTGTCTGTGCCTAAGGCCGTTCGCTCCATCGTCTCAGGCGCGCGCCAGCCGGTCACTGCCTTGGCAGCTATTGATCACAGTACGCGCCGCGGGGAAGCGGCGGCTATGGGCGTTCAGGCGGCGAAAACGACGTCGCGGTCGCGGGGACCGGCCGACGTGCTGCGGGTGGCCTTCAGGGTGGCCTTGAGCGGCGAGGTCTGGTGCACCGAGACCGACACCTTGCCGTCGCTGGCGATCTGCCGGACCGGCGCCTTGGCGCGGGCGGCGCGGGCCAGCGCGGCGGCCGGCTCGGGCGTCGGCGCCTTGGCCGGGTCGAGCACCGGCGTAGGCGGCTCGACACGGGCCGGCTCGAACTCGGGCGGCGTGCTCCTCGCCACCGACGCCGACCAGCACACCGTCCATCTGCTCGGCGAGCGCCAGCGTGTCGCTGGCCTCGCGGAGCAGCTGGGAGAGCTGGGTGTCGAGGGCGTCACAGATCGACGAGAGGAGCTCGCTGGAGGCTTCTTTCTGCCCCCGCTCGATCTCGGAGAGGTAGCCCAGGCTGACGTTGGCGGCGGTGGAGACCTCGCGCAGGGTGCGATGCTGCCCCTGCCGGCGTGCGCGCAATGCGTCGCCGATCACCCGACGTAGCAGGACCATTCGCACCTCCCCCTGCGTCGCCTGCGACCTACGCCGGAGGCTTCCCGCAACCGTACCCGTTCTCCGCTTCACCGACATCCTGCCCCGCCGGGTCGACGGAGCACCCCGGAGCGCAGCGTCCGTTTTGTCCGCGACTCGCCGTGACACCGGCCGGTTAGGAGCCGGAACTGTTCGCCGTGGGCGAACGCAGCAGCGCGACCAGCGATTCCAGCGCGTGGGACACGGCACCGGCCCGCACCGCCGCCCGGCCACCGTCGAGCCGCAACTCGTCGACCCGCCGCCGCGCCGGGCCCACGACCGCCACGTAGACCAGGCCCACCGGCTTGCCGTCCTGCGGGTCCGGCCCGGCGACCCCGGTGGTGGCCATGCCCCAGTCGGCCCCGCAGACCCGGCGGGCGCCCTCGGCGAGCGCGACCGCCACATCCGGGTCGACCGCCCCACGGGCGGCCAGCAGCTGCTCGTCACGCCGGCCAGGCTGGCCTTGAGGTCGGTCGCGTAGACCACCAGCCCGCCCCGGAACACCGCGCTCACCCCGGGCACCTCGACGATCGTCGCGGCGAGCAGCCCGCCGGTCAGCGATTCGGCGACGGCGAGCGTCTCGCCCCGCTCGACCAGCAGGTGCACGGCCGCGCGGCCGCACGGCGCAAGGCGAGTCGCACGCCATCTCCCGCACCGTTCAGGCCTGCCGCAAAGCGTTGACAAGCCCTTCTCGCGTCAGCCGGCGGTTCGCGTGACCGGCGGACGGGACGCCGACCGGCGGGCAGCGCGGCGCAGCCGGATCGCCTGGAGCACGTAGTCGAGGCCGGTGACCACCGTGACCACGACGGCGGCGGCCATGATCCACGGGCCGACCGGCTGGACGCGGCGGGCACCGGCCAGAGGTACCAGGCGATGGCGAGGATCTGCAGCGCGGTCTTGAGCTTGCCGCCCCGGCTGGCGGCGATCACGCCGTGGCGGATCACCCAGAACCGCAGCAGCGTGATGCCCAACTCGCGGACCAGGATCAGCACGGTCACCCACCAGGGCAGCGCGTCGTAGACCAGGAGAGCAGCACCAGCGCCGACGCCGGTCAGCGCCTTGTCGGCGATCGGGTCGGCCACCTTGCCGAACGAGGTGACCAGCCCGAACCGGCGGGCGATCCAGCCGTCGACCAGGTCGGTCGCCGAGGCGACCGCGAAGGTCAGGCAGGCCGCGATCCGCCAACCGGCGTGCTCAGTTGCGAGGTGACCACCAGCGCCACGAAGACCGGCACCAGCACCAGCCGCAGCGCGGTCAGCGCGTTGGCCGCATTGACGGATGGGAGCGACGGTCGTCGGAGCGGGGTCGCGAGGCCTCGCGCTCACCGGCGGACCGCCGGGGCAGGCGAGGCCGCACCGATCATCTCCACCGGCACGGCGACCAGGTCGACCCCCTCGGTCGCGGTCACCCTGGCGCGGACCAGGTCGCCGGGCTGCAGCGCGGCCAGGTCGACCGAGCCGTCGGCCGGGGCGACCAGGGTGGTCGAGCCGTCGACCTCGGGCGCCTGGTGCGCGCCCGGCCCTCGACCACGCCGTCGTCGACCGTGTCGACCAGCACCTCGACCGTGGCGCCGAGCCGGTCCTCGGCCCGCTGGGAGCAGAGCTCGTCGGCCAGCGCGGTCAGCCGGTCGTACCGCCGCTTGATCGTGGCGCTCTTGACCTTGTCGGGCAGGCCGGCGGCCTCGGTGCCGTCCTCGTCGCTGTAGTCGAACACGCCGATCGCGTCGAGCCGGGCCTCGGTCAGGAACCGGACCAGCTCGTCGACGTCGGCCCGGGTCTCGCCGGGGAAGCCGACGATGAAGTTGGACCGCGCGCCCGACCTCCGGGGCCAGCGACCGGGCGGAGCGCCAGCAGCTCCAGGAACCGCTCGGTCGAGCCGAACCGCCGCATCCGGCGCAGCACCGGCTCGCTGGAGTGCTGGAACGACAGGTCGAAGTAGGGCGCCACGCCGGGCGTGGTGGCGATCGCCTCGACCAGGCCGGGCCGGGTCTCGGCCGGCTGCAGGTAGCTGACCCGCACCCGGACGATGCCGGTCACCGCGGCGAGCTGCGGCAGCAGCTTCTCCAGCGCCCGCGGGTCGCCCAGGTCCTTGCCGTAGGAGGTGGAGTTCTCGCTGACCAGCACCAGCTCCCGGACGCCGGTGCCGGCCAGCCACTCGGCCTCGGCGAGCAGCTCGTCGGGCGTACGCGAGACGAACGCGCCGCGGAACGCCGGGATCGCGCAGAACGCGCAGCGCCGGTCGCAGCCGCTGGCCAGCTTCAGCGAGGCGACCGGGCCGGTGTCGAGCCGGCGCCGCAGGACCGTGCGCAGGTGCGCCGGGGTGTGCTCGTCGACGACGGCGCCGTGCCCCGGGCTGCACCACGGCGGCGGCGCGGCGCGCGACCGGGGTCAGCGGCAGCAGCTCGCGCCGGTCGCGCGGGGTGTGCGGGTCGATCTTCTCGCCGGCGAGCACCGCGTCGAGCCGGGCGGCGATGTCGGGGTAGTCGTCGAAGCTCAGCACCGCCTGGGCCTCGGGCAGGCTGTCGGCCAGCTCCCGGCCGTACCGCTCGGCCATGCAGCCGGCGGCGACCACCTTGGCGCCGGTGTCGGCGGCGGCGAGCAGCGTCTGGATCGAGTCCTGCTTGGCCTTCTCGACGAAACCGCAGGTGTTGACGACGACCACGTCGGCGCCCTCGCCGTCGGTGGTCACCTGCCAGCCGTCGGCGTGCAGGCGGGCGGCCAGCTCCTCGGAGTCGACCTCGTTGCGGGCGCAGCCCAGGGTCAGCAGGGCGACCCGGCGACGGGCGGCATCGGTCGAGGAGGAAGCGGACACCTAACGAGGGTACCGGGCGGTGCTCACGGGACGCCGACGTTCAGCAGCGCTGCGACACGGTCGAGCAGGAACACCTCGCGTGCCGGCCAGCCCAGCGGACAGAACACGCGTGATCTCGTCCGCCGAGCTCCGCCCGGGCAGCCGCGCCGGCCGCGATCGCGCCCAGGGGCGCAGCGCTCCCGGCGTACGGCGTGCCGCAGGCCAGCAGCGGCGGCTCGTACGCCAGCGCCTGCGCCGGCGAGTCGGTGGCCAGCAGGACGGCCCGCGCCAGCAGGTCGAGGCCGAACTCGGCCCGGCCGCGCTGCTTGAAGCCGACCAGGTTGACGTGCGTGCCGGGCGCCAGGTCGGCCGCCGTCGAGCACCGGCCGCTCGCTGGTGGTCGCGACGATCACCACGTCCCGCCCGCGGACCGCCGCGCCGGCGGTGTCGACCGGCGTGGCCGGGACGCCCAGCTCGGCGCGCACCCGGGCGGCGAACGCCTCCCGGCGCGCCGCGGACCGGCTGAGCACCCGCACCTCGCGCACCGGGCGCACCGCCGCGGCCGCCCACACCTGGGTCCACGCCTGCCGGCCGGAGCCGATCACCCCGACGGTGGCGGCGTCCGGCCGGGCCAGCAGGTCGACGGCCGCACCGCCGAGCGCGCCGGTGCGCCGGGACCCGATCTCCTCGCCGACCGCGATCGCCCGGATCCGCCCGTCCCGGGCGTCGTGCAGCACCACGAGCTGCTCGCCGTCGCGTGCCCGAAGGTGTCGTAGGAGCGGAAGCCGTACCACTCGTCGGCGAGGTGCCCGGCGGTCATCACCAGCCGTCCGCCCTCCAGCACGGCGCTGGCCCGGGGCGGGGCGATGAGCCGGCCCTCGTGCGCGGCGACCAGCGCGTCGCGCATCGCGGCGACGGCGGTGCGCGCGTCCAGCCGGGCGGCGACGTCGGCGTCGGTCAACAGCAATGGCACAGGATCAATCCTCGATGTTGAACCTTGGTTGAGGTCAATCGACCACGCGGTGACCAATGCCACCGACCCGGGCGGACCAACCCCGCTAGGGTCAGGGCGGCGGCGCCATTCCCGCGCCTGCCCCGGACGAGTGGCGCTCCGTACCCGGTCGAGCAAAGACGGCGCGCACCACACCATGCATATTGTCGACATTGGTCGAGATCATCGGCTCGCTGCTCATCCTCGCCGGCTTCGGCGGCGTCCCAGCTCGGCAAGCTGGACGCGCACTCCGTGCCCTACCTCGTGCTCAACATCGTCGGCTCCGCCATCCTGGCGGTGATCGCGCTGCCACAACAGACCTGGGGCTTCCTCCTGCTGGAGGGCACCTGGGCCATCGTCTCCACGGCCTCGCTGGTGGCCCGTCTCATTCGACGCGGAGACCCGCCAGCACCTCCTCCAGCTCGTCCGGCTTGACCAGCACGTCGCGCGCCTTCGACCCCTCGGACGGCCCGACGATGCCGCGGGTCTCCATCAGGTCCATCAGCCGGCCCGCCTTGGCGAAGCCGACCCGCAGCTTGCGCTGCAGCATCGAGGTCGAGCCGAACTGCGAGGTGACCACCAGCTCGACCGCCTGCACCAGCAGGTCCAGGTCGTCGCCGATGTCCTCGTCGATCTTCTTCTTCGGTCTTCTGCGCCGGGGTCAGCACGTCGGGCCGGAACTCCGGCTCGCGCTGGTCCTTGCAGAACTTGACGACGTCGGCGATCTCGCGCTCGGTGACCCAGGCGCCCTGGATCCGGACCGGCTTGGACGCGCCCATCGGCAGGAACAGCCCGTCGCCCCGGCCGATCAGCTTCTCCGCGCCCGGCTGGTCGAGGATGACCCGGGAGTCGGCCAGCGACGAGGTGGCGAACGCCAGCCGGGACGGCACGTTCGCCTTGATCAGGCCGGTCACCACGTCGACCGACGGGCGCTGGGTGGCCAGCACCAGGTGGATGCCGGCGGCCCGGGCGAGCTGGGTGATCCGGACGACCGAGTCCTCGACGTCGCGCGGGGCGACCATCATCAGGTCGGCCAGCTCGTCGACGATCACCAGCAGGTACGGGTACGGCCGGATCTCCCGCTCGCTGCCCGGCGGCGGCTTGATCTGGCCGGCGCGCACCTTGCGGTTGAAGTCGTCGATGTGCCGGACGCCGGCGGCGGCCAGGTCGTCGTAGCGCATGTCCATCTCGCGGACGACCCAGTCCAGCGAGTCGGCCGCCTTCTTCGGGTTGGTGACGATCGGCGTGACCAGGTGCGGGATGCCCTCGTAGGCGGTCATCTCGACCCGCTTCGGGTCGATCAGCAGCAGCCGCACCTCGTCCGGGGTGGCCCGGGTGAGGATCGAGACCAGCAGCGAGTTGAGGCAGGACGACTTGCCCGCGCCGGTCGCGCCGGCGATCAGGATGTGCGGCATCTTGGCGAGGTTGGCCACCACGTAGCCGCCCTCGATGTCCTTGCCGAGCGCCACGACCATCGGGTGGTGGTCGGAGGTCGCCGCGCGCGAGCGCAGCACGTCGCCGAGCGCCACGTCCTCCCGGTCGGTGTTCGGGATCTCCACGCCGACCGCGCTCTTGCCCGGGATCGGGCTGAGGATCCGCACGTCGGGCGACTTCACCGCGTACGCGATGTTGCGGGACAGCTGGGTGATCCGCTCGACCTTGACGCCGCGGCCGAGCTCGACCTCGTAGCGGGTGACGGTCGGGCCGCGGGTGAAGCCGGTCACCGCGGCGTCGACGTCGAACTGCTCGAAGACCCCGGTCAGCGCGGCGATCACCTCGTCGTTGGCCTTGCTGCGGGTCTTCGGCGCGGTGCCGCCGCGCAGCATGTTGGGCGGCGGCAGCAGGTAGTCGCCCTCGAGCCCGGTGATCGCGAGCTGCTCGGCCCGGGTCGGCAGCGGCGAGTGCTCCGGCGGCTCCGGTGGCTGCTTGCGCGCCGCCGGCACCTTGGCCGGCTTGGTGCGCGGCAGCGCGACGGTGTCGTGCACCACCTCGTCGTCGTCCGGCCGTCGTCGTCGAGGCCGAGCACCTTGCTGCTCTGCCGGCGCCGCGAGGGCCGGCGGCGGGCGGCGCGGCTGCTCGTCTTCCTCTTCGTCGTCGACGGCTCCGCGTCCCGCTCCTCCGCCGGCATGGGCCGGCCGAGCAGCACCGCGACCAGCAGGCCGAGCCGCTCCGGCACCTTGTTGATCGGGGTCGCGGTGACCACCAGCAGGCCGAAGAGCAGCAGCAGCACCAGCAGCGGCACGGCCACCCAGGGGGTGAACGCCCGCTCCAGCGCGGAGCCGACGCCGGCGCCGACCAGGCCGCCGGCGTGGTCGCGCTGCGCGGTGTCGATCGGCGCCTGGCCGATGTGCAGGATGCCGGCGGCGGCGACCAGCAGCGAGCCCCAGCCGACCAGCCCACGGCCGCGGTGCTCCGGCTCGACCAGCGGCCGCATCAGCCGGACCGCCCCGAACAGCAGCAGCACCGGCAGCGCGACCGCGATCGCGCCGAGGAACAGCCGCATGCCGTCTTCGATCCGCTGGCCGACCGGGCCGGCCGAGGAGAACCAGACCGCCACGCTGGTCAGGATCGCCAGGCCGAGCAGCAGCAGGCCGGCGCCGTCGCGGCGGTGCTCGGGGTCGAGGTCGCGGGCGGTGGCGGCCTGCCGGCCGAGGCCGCGGACCACCCAGCCGACGCCGTGCGCGAGCCCCATCCAGAGCGCGCCGCCGGCCCGGCCGACCAGCACGGCGAGGCCGTTGGGCTGTCGGCGCCGGTAGGTCGGGCGGGCCCGGGTGGTGGTGTTGGTGGTGCGGCCGCGGGCGGTCGTGCTGGCCCGACTCGGCGTCGCGGTGCGACGCCGATTGGTCTGGGTCGTACGGCCGGGCATGGTCTCACGGTAAGGGGACGCACGTCACGCCGCCGCGCGCCGCGCCGCGCGACAATCCCTCGGATTCACCTGTGGCCCGGAAAGGCGGCCAAATTCACGACAGTGGCTGACCGCGGCCCCGCCCGCCTACTATCGCCTGCGTGGATGCGCCGGGCGCAGCGCTGCTGCCGCTGACCAACGAGCTGATCGCGGGCGTTCTCGACGGGCACGGTTACGGGTTCACCCAGGACGAGGACGGCGACCTCGTCGGCCGCTGGGACGACAACCTCGATCTAGTTCTTCCGGCTCGGCCGCGCAGGGCGAGATCCTGCAGATCCGCACGCTGGTCAGCCGGGTCTTCGGGATCGACGACGTGCTGCCGCTCTACGACTTCTGCAACGGCTGGAACCAGGACAAGCTCTGGCCGAAGGCGTTCGTGCACGTCAACGACGACGGCACGGTACGCGTCCTGGGCGAGGTGGTGGCCGACCTCGACCACGGCGTCACCACCGACCAGCTCGACCAGCTGCTGGCCTGCGGCATCACCAGCGGCTGCCAGCTCGCCGACACGCTCGAAGGGCTGAAGCTGTGAGCGACGCCCTCGCCGACGCCCGCGACCTGCCGCCCGGCCCCGCCAAGGTGGCCGAGCTCGACGCGGTGGTGGCCGCCGCGGACCGGGCCGGCGACCTGCGGCTGGGCTTCGAGGCGCGGCTGGACCTGATCGACGCCTGCCTCGACGCCGCCGAGCCGGCCCGGGTGCTCGGGCTGTTCGCGTGGTGCCGGGCCGCCGCCGACCGCGAGCCCCTGCTGTTCTCGGACACCGAGTTGGCCCTGCTGCGCTACTACCACCTGTGGGCGGTCGGCACGTTCCGCGCGTCGCCCGGTGTCGGGCGGGCCGAGGCCGAGGCGCTGCTCGACGACCTGGAGCGCCGGTTCCGCGAGGACCAGCGCCCGTTGTTCGCGGTGCACCGGATGCGCGCGGAGATGGCCGACCACCTGGGCGACCTGCCGGCCGCCCGGCAGTGGCTGGCGCTCTGCGGCCCGGAGCTGCCCGACGCCGAGTGGTTCTCCGAGGGCCAGCCGGGCGACGCCGGTTTCTGCCCCTCCTGCTACCCCGCCGACCGGGCCTTCCTCTATTCCGCCTGGGGCGACTGGCAGGCCGCCGTCGACGCGGCCGAGCCGGTCCTGCGGGTCGGCGCCGCCTGCCCCGAGCAGCCCGAACGGGCGCTGGCCGCGCTGATGATCCCCTACCTGCACCTCGGCCGGCTCGACGAGGCGGCCTCGGCGCACCTGCGGGCGTACCGGCGGCACCGGCTGGACCGCGCGTCGTTCCCGCTGCTCGCCGACCACCTGCGGTTCTGCGCGCTGGCCGGGCTGGCCGGCCGCGGCGTCGATCTGCTGACCACCCATCTCGGCGACCTGGACGACCCCTACGACGAGCTGTCGGCGATGCGCTTCGCCGCGGCCGGCACCCTGGTCTGCCGGCGGGCCACCGCGGAGGGGCTGGGCGACCGGCGGGTGCACCGGCCTCCGCACGGCGACCGGCCGGCCGCCGACCTCTCGGTGCGCGAGCTCGGCACGGTGCTCGCGGCGGTGGCGGCGACGCTGGCGGCCCGGTTCGACGCCCGCAACGGCACCGACCACCAGTCCCGGCTGGTCGGCGACTGGCTGGCCGCGCTTCCGGTGGCCGGCGGCGGCGCGATCCGGCTCGACGACCTCGACGACACGCCGCTGCGCCCACTGACCCTCGAGGCGATCGGCGAGGTGCTGGACGCCCGCGGCGACCACTTCACGGTCGACGAGGACGGGATGGTCGGCGGGCGCTGGCCGGGCGCGTACATCCAGTTCGAGCGGCTCGGCGAGCGGCGGGAGATCCTCCAGGTGCGGGTGGTGGCCGAGCGCCGGCTGCCGGCCAACCGGCTGGTCGAGGCGTACGAGTTCTGCAATGCCTGGAACCACGACAAGCTGATGCCCAAGGCCTTCGTGCACGACGCCGGTGAAGATCAGTTGCTGCTGGCCGGCGAGGTGACCACCGACCTCGAACACGGCGCGACGACGGGCCAGCTGGCCAGCCTGATCAACGCGGCGATCGCCACCGGCACCGCGTTCGCGGCGGCCGTCGCGGATCTCCCCTAGCCGACCCTCTCACCGCGCATCGCGACGGCGCCCGCCCGGGCCCGGCGACGGCGCCACAGCACGAAGATGCCGACGTACGAGACCAGCACGATCAGCGCCAGCACGGCCTGGGCGACGTACACGTAGCGCTCGGGATAGAGGATGCCTTCGATGTAGGTGTCGACGAAGCCTCGGGTGAGCGGCCCCTCGCCGGCGTGGCCGAGCGCCCAGTTCTGGGCGTAGGTCAGCGGGCAGTTGAGGCCGAAGCCGATCAGTGCGATGCCCCAGCCGATCGCGGGCACGTGGAACCAGAGCGTCTTCGGCCACTTCCAGGCGAGGAAGCCACCGAACAGCACGTAGGCCATGAAGGCGAAGTGCAGAACCAGGAACGCGGTCGCGAGCTCTTTCCACCCCACGATGGCGAGCGTATGACGGATCTACCGGGCATTTCCTGAGTACGCGAACCCAGCTCAACGCGGGTTGAAGGCGGACATTTCGTCTTGGCCGCGATGAATGATGCTATAGCTCGACTCAGGCACCTCGTTGAACGCGTCCGGCATAACGCCCAACGGCTCCGATACCACCAGCCTCGCCTCGTCGGACAGCATCCGCAGCGCCGCTACGTCGGGGTGCAGCGCCTTCAGGTCGTCGACGTCGGTCGAGTAGAACAGGGTCCGGGACTGCCCCGTCGACGAGTAGCGGAACGCCCAGGTCCGCTCCCCTTCCGTGGTCGCCACGGTCATCTGCACCGGATCCTTGACGCCGTGCCGGGCCGCGGTCGCCTCGACGAAGCCGACCATCCGCTCCACGGCGGTCACCGGGTCCTCGCGCAGGCCGTACGTCAGCGCCAGGAAGAACATCGCCTCGGAGTCGGTGGTGCCCTCGATCTCCGGATAGAGCGCCGGGTCGACCTCGAGCAGCAGGTCGCGCTTGAGCTGGGCGAAGTCGCGGATCGAGCCGTTGTGCATCCAGAACCAACGGTCGTGGCGGAACGGGTGGCAGTTGCTCTCCTGCACCGCCGTGCCGGAGGTCGCCCGGACGTGCGCGAAGAACAGGGCGGAGCGGATGTGCTCGGCCAGGTCCTGCAGGTTGCTGTTGCTCCACGCCGGACCGGTGCCCCGGAACCTGCCCGGGGTCTGCTTGTCGAGCGGGTCGACCGGGTACCAGCCGATCCCGAAGCCGTCGCCGTTGGTCGGCTCGGCGCCCAGCTCCGAATGCTGGCTCTGGTCGATCAGCGAGTGCTTCGGTCGGTAGAGCAGAGCGTCGATCGGGATCGGTGAGCCCGAGTAGGCCATCCAGCGGCACATTGACGTACCCCTTCAGTGGTGGAACGACGAGGCGTCGGTGGCGGACCGGCGCGGCCCGGGCTGCGCGCGCAGCTCGGGCAACGCCCGGTGCAGGTCGGCGAGCAGCAGGTCGGCCATGTCGTGCGAGAACCCGTTGCGCACCACGACGCGCAGCACGGCGAGGTCCGTGCGGTTCTTCGGGAACGTGTACGCGGGCACCAGCCAGCCGCGTTCGCGCAGCGCCCGGGACACGTCGAAGACGTTGTACGCGGTCACGTCCGGCGCCGTGGTGAACGCGAACACCGGCAGCTGATCGCCCCGGCTGACCAGTTCGAACTCCCCGGTGTCGGCGATCTTCCCGGACAGGTAGGTGGCCACGTCCCGGGACGCCTGCTGCACGACCCGGAAGCCCTCGCGGCCCAGCCGCAGGAACATGTAGTACTGCGCGATCACCTCGGCGCCGGGCCGGGAGAAGTTGAGCGCGAAGGTCGGCATGCTGCCGCCGAGATAGTTGACGTTGAAGATCAGCTCCTCGGGGAGCAGCCGCTGCTCCCGCCAGAGCACCCAGCCGACACCGGGGTAGACCAGGCCGTACTTGTGGCCACTGGTGTTGATCGAGGCGACCCGGTCCAGCCGGAAGTCCCAGACCAGGTCCGGGTCGAGGAACGGCGCGATCATGCCGCCGGAGGCGCCGTCGACGTGCATCGGGATGTCCCAGCCGCGGGCCCGTTGGAGGTCGTCGAGGGCTGCGGCGATCTCCGCCACCGGCTCGTACGATCCGTCGAAGGTGGAGCCCAGCACCGCGACCACGCCGATGGTGTTCTCGTCGCAGCGGGCGACCGCCTCCTGCGCCGAGAGGTGGTACCGGTCCCCCGCCATCGGCACCAGCCGGGGCTCGACCTCCCAGTAGTTGCAGAACTTCTCCCAGCACACCTGGACGTTGCCGCCCATCACCAGGTTGGGCCGCCCGCCCATCGAACCTTTGGCCCAGCGCCGCTTGAGCGCCAGGCCGGCGAGCATGCACGCCTCGCTCGACCCGGTGGTCGAACAACCGATCGTGGCCGGCGCGTCGGGTGCGTGCCAGAGGTCGGCCAGGATCGCCACGCAGCGCCGCTCGATCTCCGCCGTCAGCGGGTACTCGTCCTTGTCGATCATGTTCTTGTCGGCGCACTCGGACATCAGGACGCGGGCCTCGGGCTCCATCCACGTGGTCACGAACGTCGCCAGGTTCAGCGCGGCGTTGCCGTCCAGCAGCAGCTCGTCGTGGATGAGCTGGTACGCGACGGCCGCCGGCACCGGATCAGGGCCGAGCGCGTCGCACCGGCAGCGTCAGCTCGCGACCGAACTCCGGGTTGGCCGCCGTGGCGACGATGTTGCCGGCACGGTGGCTCGGCCGGGGCTCGGGCGGCTTCCCGGCTTGCAGCGGCATCCGGCCTCCCTGGGGCGATCCGACCCGTTCAGGCTATGGTGCGAAGCTCACGCAGGATGTCGGATTTGCCCAGCCGGGGTGGATCGCCCGTACCCGCGTGGGGTACGAACACCGCATGCTGCGCGGCGAGAAGGTCCTGCTCCGGGCCCGACACGAGGACGACGTGCCGCTGCTGCACGCCGACCTCTACGAAGACGTCGCGATGCGATCCCGGGCCGACGGGCGGCCCTGGCGGCCGATCCCGCGCGGCACGCCGGCGTCCCCGTTCGCACCCGGTCCGCCTACCGACCATGACGCCGTCTTCAGCATCGTGCGCCTGGCCGACGACGCCCTGGCCGGCGAGGGACTGCTGTGGGGCATCGACCTCCACAACCGGATCGCCCACGTGGGCCTCTCGCTGCGTCCGGCGATGCGCGGCAGCGGCCTGGGCACCGACACGGTCCGGGTGCTGTGCCGCTACGGCTTCCAGGTGCGCGGCCTGCACCGGCTGGGCCTGGAGACGCTGGCCGACAACCAGTCGATGATCGGGGCCGCCGAACGCGCCGGCTTCCGCCGGGAGGGCACGCTGCGAAAGGCCGCCTGGGTCGACGGCGAGTTCCTCGACGAGGCGGTGTTCGGCCTGCTCGCGCAGGAGTGGCAGGGCTGACCTGTCCCGCTCCCGGGGGATAGGGATGGCCGGCGCACACCGGTACTTTCGGGCATATGGCCTGGTTCTTGAACCCCGCGCTGACCCGCTTCCGCAACGAGGTCAACAGCCGCTGGCCGCGCCGCGACAAGACCTCCGACGGCACGATCGGCGACACCGCGCATCAGGCGACCGACTCCGACCACAACCCGGACTCGGACGGTTCGGTCGACGCCTGGGACATGGACGTCGACGGGGTCGACGTCAAGAAGGTCATCAACGCCGCGCTCAAGCACGAGTCCATCCAGTACGTCATCTACAACCGGCGGATCACCAGCCGGTCCTGGGGGCTGGGCACCTGGCGCCCGTACACCGGGACCAGCCCGCACACCGAGCACGTGCACTTCAACACCCGGCAGTCGCACGAGCGCAGCAACAAGCCCTGGTTCACCGAGGAGGACGACATGTTCGAGGCTCGCGACCGCGACGCCCTGACCAGCGCCAACTACCGCGCGTTGGGCCTCTATCAGGATCTGGACAAGATCAGCTTCAAGATCAGCAACGGCAGTACGCGGGTCGAGCCGAACGTGGCCAAGGCGGCCCGGGTCGCCCTCGAACAGAAGGTGTCGGCTGTGCTCACCGCGCTGGCCGGGGTCGACGAGGCGGTCGCCGCCCAACTCCGCAGCCAGTTCGACAAGATCGACGCGGGGTTCGCCGCGACGCAGGCCCAGGTCGACGCCGTCGACGAGGAGGTCGTGGAGCGCCTCGGCGCGGTCGCGACCCCCGAGGAGCAGGCGGACCTGCTGCGAGCGGTGCTCGGTGACCGCGCCAAGGAGGTCGGCCTGCTCCTCGCCCAGGGCTGAGCCTGAAGGAAGGGGCCCCTATTAACGCTATGCGTTAATAGGGGCCCCTTCCTTCACAGCGCTGAGCGCCACTCGGCCGCGTTGCTGTCCAGGTAGTCGGCGACGCCGAGCCAGAACGGGCCGTCCTCCGTGTAGATGCGGGCCCAGGGCTGGCGGCCCTCGCGGGCGCCGTTGGCCAGCAGGTCGTACATGGCGCGGGCGTTGACTCCAAGCAGGCCTGCCAGCGCGGGCCGCAGGTCGGCGGCCAAGCCGTAGGCGTCCACGAACGACCTCAGCCGGGCGGCCGACTCGGGCACCGGCTGCTCGGGCCGCATTCCGCAGCAGGACAGCGCCGAATAGGCCAGTTCCCAGGCGCGGGAGCCCGGGCCCGCGTTGTCCCAGTCGATCAGCACCCAGCCGCGCTCGGCGCGGACCAGGTTCCACGGCGCGGCGTCGTGGTGGCAGATCACCTCGCCGACGGGCGCTCCCGGCACGCCGACCGGCGGGATCTCGGTGTGCCAGCCGGCGTCCGGCGGCGGTGTGAACGAGGCCGTCGCGGCGTGCAGGTCGCGCAGCATCCGGCCGATGTCCGGCAGGTCGCGCGGGTCGATGTCCATAGGGGACTCGCCGGGCACGAACTCGAGCACCTGCCGGCCGCGCTCGTCCCGGCCGAGCGGCCGGGGTGCACCGGTGAAGCCGACCTCCCAGAGGTGGGTGAGCAGCGCGTCGACGGCGTCGGTGTGCGGCCCCACCGGGCGGCGGACGGTGTCGCCGACCCGCACGAGGCCCGCGGTGACGTTGCCGGTCAGCGCGTACTCGATGTCAGCACCTCGTCGATCACGTAGCGGGCATTGTCGGCGAACGGCGGATTGGTCTGGTGGTAGTAGACCAACGCACCCAGCGCCATCGCCAGCGAGCGGCCCCGGCCGCGCCGCCAGGTCTGCTCGTCGACGTCGAGCGCGGCGCGAAACGCGGCCCGGGCGTCCCGCGTGAGCAGGTTCCACGCCACGATCAGGTCGCAGGACGGGTCGCCGACCCCGAGCGTGGCGAAGTCGATCACCGCGGCCAGCCGGCCGCGTGGGTCGAGCAACAGGTTGCCGGGCATCAGGTCGGCGTGCAGCCAGACCGGCGGCCCGGCGTAGTCCGGCACCGCGAGGTCCGCGTCCCAGGCCCGCTCGGCGGCGGCCAGCGTGGCGGGGTCGAGCACGCCGCCGAGCCCGGCCAGCGCGTTCCGGGCGGTCTCGTCGAGCCGCGAATGACCACCACCCCGGTACGCCGCTGGCGCACCGGTCAGCTCGACCGCCCGCATCGCCGTGACGAACTCCGCCAGGTCGGCGGCCAGCCCCAACGGGTCGGCCAGCGTGCCCTCCACCGGCACGATGCCCGGCAGCCAGCGGTAGACGGCCCACGGCCACGGATAGCCCTCGCCCGGCGCACCGGCCGCGACCTGCTCCGGGATGCTGACCGGCAGCAGCGGCGCGAGCCGGGGCAGCCAGGTCGCCTCGGTCTCGATGTCGCCGAGCGCCCAGTCCACCCTGGGCAGCCGGACCACCAGGTCGTCGCCGAGCCGGAACAGCACGTTGACGGTGCCGGACGAGACGACCTTGGTCAGCGGCCGCCCGACCCATTCCGGGAACTGCGCGGCCAGCAGCTTCGCGACCAGCTCGCCGCTGACCGGAAACTCGCCCGCGTGCATCGCCCGCTCAGACCTCGACCACGGTCGGCACGATCATCGGGCGCCGCCGGTACGTGTCGTTGACCCAGCGGCCCACCGTCCGGCGCACGATCTGCTGCAGCTGGTGCGGGTCGGTGATGCCGTCGGCCGCGGCCCGCAGTCGAGCGCCTCGGTGATCAGCGGGATGACCGGGTCGAACGCCTCCGGGTCCTCGGAGAAGCCCTTCGCCGACACGGTCGGGCCGCCGACCACCTTGCCGGTGACCGAGTCGACCACCACGGTGGCGGCGATGAAGCCGCCGTCGCCGAGGATGCGGCGCTCGGTCAGCAGCGACTCGCCGACGTCGCCGACGGCCAGCCCGTCCACGTAGACGTAGCGGCTGGGCACGTGCCCGACCAGCCGGGCCTGGCCGTCGACCAGGTCGACCACGTCGCCGTCCTCGCAGAGCACGACATCCGGTCCGGCGCGACGCCGGACTCGACGCCGAGCCGGGCGTGCGCGCGCAGGTGCCGCCACTCGCCGTGCACCGGCATCAGGTTGCTCGGCTTGACCACGTTGAGCAGGTAGAGCAGCTCGCCGGCCGGCGCGTGGCCGGAGACGTGCACCTTGGCGACGTCCTTGTGGATGACGATGGCGCCGGCCCGGGAGAGCCGGTTGATCACCCGGTAGACCGCGGTCTCGTTGCCCGGCACCAGCGAGCTCGCCAGCACCACGGTGTCGCCCTGGGCGATCGTGATGTGCCGGTGGTCGCCGTTGGCCATCCGGCCGAGCGCGCTCATCGGCTCGCCCTGCGAGCCGGTGGACATCAGCACGATCTGCTCCGGCGGCAGCGCTGCATCGCCTCGTCCATGCCGACGACCAGGCCCGGCTCGGATGCGGAGCAGGCCGAGGTCGCGGGCGATGCCCATGTTGCGCACCATCGAGCGGCCGATGAACGCGACCTTGCCGGCCGTGCAGCGCGGCCGCGTCGAGCACCTGCTGCACCCGGTGCACGTGCGAGGCGAACGACGCGACGATGATCCGGCCGCGTGGCCTTGCGCGAAGATCGCGTCGAGCACCGGCCCGATCTCCCGCTCCGGGGTGACGAAGCCGGGGATCTCGGCGTTGGTCGAGTCGGACAGCAGCAGGTCGACGCCCTCGGCGCCGAGCCGGGCGAAGCCGGCCAGGTCGGTGATCCGGCCGTCGAGCGGCAGCTGGTCCATCTTGAAGTCGCCGGTGTGCAGCACCAGGCCGGCCGGCGTGCGGATGGCGACCGCGAGCGCGTCCGGGATCGAGTGGTTGACGGCGAAGAACTCGCACGTCGAACGGGCCGAGCCGCTCGCGCTGCCCCTCGCGTGACGGTCAGCGTGTACGGCTCGATCCGCCGCTCGGCGCAGCTTCGCCTCGACCAGCGCGAGCGTGAACTGCGAGCCGACCAGCGGGATGTCGGGCTTGTGGGCGAGCAGGTACGGCACCGCGCCGATGTGGTCCTCGTGGCCGTGGGTGAGCACGATCGCCTGGACGTCGTCGAGCCGGTCCAGGATCGGCGCGAAGTCGGGCAGGATCAGGTCGACGCCGGGCTGCTCGACGTCGGGGAACAGCACGCCGCAGTCGACGATCAGCAGCTTGCCGTCGTACTCGAAGACGGTCATGTTGCGGCCGATGGCGCCGAGCCCGCCGAGCGGGATGACCCGCAGGCCGCCCGCCGGCAGCGGCGGCGGCGGCTCGAGTCTCGACGCGTGCTGCTCACGCGCTCGATCCAGCGTGCAAGCTCCAGCTCCGGCACGCGGCGGCAGTCGGCGCGCAGCTGCGCGAGCTCGCTCGGCGGTGGCGTCGACCAGCGGCGAGCGGACCGGGCCGGCGGGCAGGCCCTGCGATGGCGCAGCGCCGGCCTTGACCAGGATCGTCGCCCTGGGTACGGAAGATGCCGGTGAACAGCGGCAGCAGCCGGCGGTGCAGAGCGCAGTGCCTCGGCGACGTCGCCGCGCGTCGTACGCCTCGATCATCTGCCTTGGTCAGCGGCCCGGTGAAGTGCGTCGAGGTGCCGACGACGCCGACCGCGCCGACCGCCAGCAGCGGCAGGGTGATGCGCGTCGTCGCCGGAGTAGTAGGCGAGGTCGGTGCGGCCGATGCACCCAGGACGGTGGCGGTCAGGTCGCCCTTGGCGTCCTTGACCGCGACGATCCGCTCGTGCTCGGCGAGCCGGACCAGCGTCTCGGTCGTCGATCGGCACGCCGGTGCGGTGCGGGATGTCGTAGAGCATCACCGGCAGGCCGGTGGCGTCGGCGACCGCGGTGAAGTGCCGCAGCAGGCCGGCCTGCGGCGGCTTGTTGTAGTACGGCGTGACCACGAGCAGGCCGTGCGCGCCGGCCTTCTCGGCGCGCGCGCGGCCAGCTCGATCGTGTGCCGGGTGTCGTTGGTGCCGACGCCGGCGACGACCTTGGCCCGGTCGCCGACCGCCTCGACGACGGCCCGGACCAGGCGTCTCCTTCTCGGCGTCGGTGGTGGTCGGCGACTCGCCGGTGGTGCCGTTGACCACCAGCCCGTCGTTGCCCTGCTCGTCGACCAGGTAGGCGGCGAGCGCGGCGGCGCCGTCGAGGTCGAGCGCGCCGTCGGCGGTGAACGGCGTCACCATCGCGGTGAGCAGCCGGCCGAACGGCGCGGCGCGCCGGTCGTGGCCGCAGCGTCGATGCGTGCGTCATACCTACAACCTAGCGGACGACCGCCGGTCGGGCCTGCCGGTGCAGGCGCCTCAGGACGCTCGGCGTACGGGCTGGCCGCGACCTCGGTGCCGTCCGGCAGCGTGGTGATCGTGAAGTCGGCGAACACGTTCGGGGCGACGCCCTGGAGCTGCGCGCAGGCACTCGACGGCCAGCTCGCGGATCTCCACGTCGGCGTGCTCGGTGGCCCGCATCGCGATGAAGTGCCGCCAGGCCCGGTAGTTGCCGGTGACGACGATCCGGGTCTCGGTGGCGTTGGGCAGCACCGCGCGGGCCGCCTGCCGGGCCTGCTTGCGGCGCAGCGTCGCGTTGGGCTACGTCGGCGAACTTCTGCTCCAGGCCCTCGAGCAGCTCGTTGTAGGCCCGCACGCTGGCCTCGGCCGCCTCGACGAACGTCTCGTGCAGCTCCGGGTCGTCGGCGATGACGTCGGGCTCGACCATCGCCGCGTCGCGCTCCGGGGACGTAGCGCTGGGAGAGCTGGGAGTACGAGAAGTGCCGGTGCCGGATCAGCTCGTGGGTGAACGAGCGGGAGACGCCGGTGAGGTAGAAGGTGACCGTGCCGTGCTCGAGCACCGACAGGTGGCCGACCTCGAGGATGTGCGCGCAGGTAGCCGGCGTTGGTCGCGGTCGCCGGGTTCGGCTTGTTCCACGACTGGTAGCAGGCCCGGCCGGCGAACTCGGCGAGCGCCTGGCCGCCGTCGGCGTCGGTGCTCCACGGCACGTCGTCCGGGGCCTCGAATGGGTCCAGGCGATGACCTGACCTGCGGCGGCACGATCTCAGGCACGGCGCTCCCTCTGCCTCGCGCGACTCGGCAGACTCTAACCCTGCCGCGGTCCGACCGGTTCACGACACCACGACGGCGTCACTGTGCCTTGCAGTGACGTCACTTCGATGTCATAGTGACGTCATGGACCTCGCACCGTTCCTCGAAGGCCTCCGCCGCGACCTCACCGCCGCTGCCGCGCCCGGCGGGCCCGAGGTCGCCCGCGCCGCCGAACTGCTCCCGGCTCGCTCGACGCCGCCGCCCGGCTCTGCCTGCTCGACGCGCTCTCCAGGCCGCCGCCGAGATCACCACCAAGCTCGACGCACGGCCAGCGTCGAGGTGCGGCTGCGCGGCCGCGAGCGCCGAGCTCGTGGTCACCGAGCACCTGCCCAGCCGCCCGAGCCGCCGGCACCGCCCGCGCCGCCGACGCCACCCGGCGGCACTGCGACGTCACCAGACGCGCGGTGACGTCACGCGGATCACCCTGCGCCTGCCCGGCCTCAAGGACGCGGTCGAGCGGGCCGCCGCCGGCGAGGGCATCTCGGTCAACGCCTGGCTGGTGCGGGCGATCGGCGCGCGGTCGCCGGCGGTCCGCCGCTGGGCACCCCGCCCGGTGGCTGGACCACCCCGCCCGGCCGCGGCCGGCGCCACATCACCGGCTACGGCCGCGCCTGATCCCCGCACCCACCCCCAGAAGGAGCAGCGCCATGTCCGAGTTTCCCGTCGACGGTCCGATCACCGTCGCGTTCAAGATCTCGTCAGGCTCGGTCGACGTGATCGCCGAGGACCGTCCGACGGCCACCGTCGCGGTCGAGCCGGCGGACCGCCGCGGCGAGTCCCGCCGGCCGCCGACGAGACCACGGTCGAGTTCGCGGGCGACAGGCTGACCATCGTCACCCCCAACCAGAGCGGCTTCCGGCTCCGCGGCGGCGCGGTGGCGATCCGGGTGGAGGTGCCGCTGGACAGCACCGTCACTGGCAAGTCGGCCTCGGCCGACGTCACCTGCCACGGCCGGCTCGGCGCCGTCGAGGTCGACGCCGCCTCCGGCGACGTCCGCGCCGAGCACGTCAGCGGCGACGCGGTCGTCGGCACCGCCAGCGGCGACGTGCGGCTGGACCGGGTCGACGGGCACGTGCGCGCCAAGGGCGCCTCCGGCGACCTGCGGGTGCAGCGGTGGGCGGCACGTTCGCGGGCAAGTACGCCAGCGGCGACGTCCAGGTCGACGAGGTCGGCGGCGACATCACCGTGGACACCGCGTCCGGGGACGTGAGCATCCGCAAGGCCCAGCGCGGCACCGCGCGTATCTCCACGGCCTCCGGTGACGTCAGCATCGGCATCCAGGCCGGCACCGGCGTCTGGTTCGACGTCCAGACGCTCTCCGGCGACACCCGCAACGGCCTCGACATGAGCCAACCCGGCGCCACCGGCACCGACGAGCCGTCCGGAGAGCAGCTCACCCTGCAGCTGCGCACCATGAGCGGCGACATCGACATCCACCGCGCCTGACCCGAAAGGACCACTGACATGCACGAGAACCCGAACGTCCTGCTTGCCCTCGCCGGCGAACGCCACCGCGCCATGCGCCGCACCGCCGCCCGCCGACACCTCGCGGTGCGCGTGGCCCGCGCCATGCGCCGCGACCGCGACGACGGCGGCCAGACCCAACGCTGACCGTCCACCAAGGACCCCCGGCCCACGCCGGCGGGTCCTTCGGTGCGTGCCGGCCTAGACGTAGAACCAGTTGAAGGGCGCCCAGGGGAGGTTGCGCATGACCGAGAAGGCGAGCCAGGCGCCCATGAAGATGGCGATCGCCACCGGCGGGATCTTCAGCTGCGGCAGCTTGCGGCCGAACGCGCTCTGCGCCGCCCAGGCGATGTAGAGGTAGAGGAGGAACGGCACCGCGAAGACGAACAGCAGGTGGTGCCGGGCCGCGGCGGCACGTCGCCGTGCAGCAGGTACCACGCCGCGCGCGTGCCGCCGCAGCCCGGACAGTCGAGGCCGGTGGTCAGCTTGAGGACGCAGGTCGGCGGCGCGTCGGGCGCGCTGTCGGTCGGGTTGCTGATCAGCGTGTAGCCGACCGCTCCCCCGATGCAGCCCAGCACCGCGAGCGGCGCCAGCCAGCGCGGCACGCGTTCGAGCATCCGCAGATAGGCCCGCCCGACCCGGCCCCGACGCGGCGGCGCATAGGACGGCGGCAGGAACGTGGGCGGCACGACGCCATCCGGCCCGACCGGGCCGCTATGGGCACCGCCGGGATAACCAGGACCGCCACCACCCGAGAAGCCGTCCGCAAACTCAGGACCGCCACCACCGGGAAAGCCAGCCGCATATTCAGCGCCGCGATCACCGGGCGATCCGGGCTCGAAATCCGAGCCGCCGCCGGGAGCCGCGGCCGGGGAAGCGTTGCTGGCGCCGGGTATGTGGTCGAGGCCCGCGGACTCCGGTGAAGCGGTGTCCGTCCCCGCCGACGCCTCCGGAGTGGCGGCCGGGCCGGGTGCGGGCGTCATGGTCGTCACGGTACACCGGCCGTGCCCGCCAGCGCGGCGGCGACCGGACCGCCCAGATCGCCGCCGTCGGGCGACGCGACCGCGGACAGGCCGAGCCAGCCGGCCAGCCGTTCGAGCTCGACGGCGAGCGCCCGCGCGGTCGCCACGCGGTCGACGCCGGGCTCGGCCCACGCCGCCGGCACCCGCAGCACCCCGGCCTTGCGGTCGGCCTTGAGGTCGACCCGCGCGGCGAACCGGTCGCCCTGCAGGAACGGCAGCACGTAGTAGCCGTAGACCCGCTGCGGCGCCGGCACGTAGATCTCGATGCGGTAGGTGAAGTCGAACAGCCGCTCGGTGCGCGCCCGCTCCCAGACCAGCGGGTCGAACGGGCTGATCAGCCGGTCGCCGCGCACCCAGCGCGGCAGCTTGGCCTCGGGATGCAGGTAGGCCGGCTGCCGCCAGGCTCGCACCTGGACCGGCAGCAGCGCGCCCTCGTCGACCAGCTCCGCGATCGCCGCGCGGGCGCCGGCCACCGGCAGCCGGAAGTAGTCGCGCAGCTCGAACTCGGCGGCCACGCCCAGCGACCGGGCGGCCACGCGGACCAGCGTGCGGTGCGCCTCGGCGTCGGTCGGGGTCGGCGTCGGCCAGCACCGCGGCCGGCAGCACCCGCTCGGGCAGGTCGTAGACCCGGGCGAACGACGTGTTGCGCGAGGCGGCCGATCACCTCGCCCGACCAGAACAGGTACTCGAGCGCCTGCTTGACCGCCGACCAGTTCCAGCCCCAGTTGGACCGGTCGCGCGGCTCGTCGTGCTCGATCTCGGCCGCGGTCAGCGGGCCGGACGCGCGCACCTCGTCGAGCACCCACTCGACCAGGTCGGGCTGCTCCTCGGCGAACCGGCGCAGGCCGCCCCACTGGTGCTCGCGGGCCATCCGCCAGCGCAGCGCGGGCTGGAGCTCGACCGGGATCAGCGACGCCTCGTGGCCCCAGTATTCGAACAGGCTGCGCGGCCGCCGGTAGGCGGCCCGGTCGAGCAACGTCGGTCGGGTAGGGCCCGAGCCGGCTGTAGAGCGGCAGGTAGTGGGCCCGCTGCAGCACGTTGACCGAGTCCATCTGGAGCAGGCCGGTGCGGCCCACCACCCGGCGCAGGTGGCGCAGGGTGGGCACGCCGGCCGGCGCCGGGTCGGTGAAGCCCTGCGCGGCCAGCGCGATCCGCCGGGCCTGGGCCAGCGACAGCGATTCGGGTGCCACGTCGGCGACGTTAGCCGAGCCCTCCGACAAAAATGCGGCGACCGATCAGCCGGCGAACGCGGTAGACAATCCGGCATGCTGACCATCCGCCCGCAGACCCTCGACGACGTCGCCGGCGGTCGCCGCGCGTGCACGTGCGCGCGCTGGCAGGCCGGCTACGCCGGGATCATCCCGGCCGAGGTCCTCGACGCGACTGGACCCGGCCGTCCTCGCCGAGCGCCGCCGCCAGTGGCACGGCCGACCCGGAGTTCGCAGACGCTGCGTCGCCGACGTCGACGGCCCGGAGATCGTCGGCTTCGCCACCTTCGGCCCGTACCGCCTCCAGCAGGACCGCACCGAGCTGGACCCGACGTCGGCGAGGTGATCGCGATCTACCTCGAGCCGGCCGCGGATCGGCACCGGCGTCGGCCGCGCCCTGATGGCCGCCGCCCTGGCCGAGCTGACCCGACGGGCTTCCGCGCGGTCCGCCTGTGGGTGCTGGAGGAGAACCAGCGCAGCCCGCCGCTTCTACGAGAAGGCCGGCTTCACCGCGGACGGCGAGCGGGCCACCTACGACGTCACCCTGCCGTCAGGCGGCGACCGGTCCCGCTCGCCGGAGATCCGCTACGCCCGGATGCTCGACGCCGCCGGCTGACCGCAGCGGCAGGAAGAGCAACAGGGCCAGGCTGATCCAGACGTACGCGTTGCTGCCCAGGAAGCCACCCACCCCGCCGAATCCGTGCTCCCAGACCCAGACCAACCGGCTGCACAGCACGGCGTAGCCGAGGCTCGCGCAGGCCCAGCAGCACCCTGCGGCGTCGCCCGGACGCGCCGCAGGCCGGCGTCGACCAGCAGGATCAGCGCCGGCACCAGCCAGACCAGGTGGTGCACCCAGGTCACCGGGCTGATCAGGCAGCCGAGCACGCCGGTCAGCGCCAGCCCCTCGGCCAGCGACGGCGGACGCGCACCCGCCAGGCCCAGACGCCCAGCGCCGCCACCACCAGCACCAGCCCAGGCCAGCGACGACGGGTGCTCGGGGTCGAGCCGGGCGACCACGCCCTGCAGCGACTGGTTGGAGACGAAGGCCAGCGAGCCCACCCGGTCGGTGTCCCAGAGCGCGCTGGTCCAGAACTCCCGGGACGCCGCCGGGTCGACCGCGGCCGCGGCGAGGGTGGCCACGGCGGCGGTGCCCGCGGACACCAGCGCGGCCCGCCAGCGCCGGGTGACCAGCAGGTAGACGATGAACACGCCCGGGGTCAGCTTGATCGCGGTGGCCAGGCCGATGCCGACCCCGGCCCAGCGCCGCCCGCCGGCCACGCCGACCAGCAGGTCCAGCGCGACCAGGAACAGCAGCAGCATGTTGACCTGGCCGAAGCTGACCGTCTCCCGGAACGGCTCGAACGCCACCACCAGCAGGAACGCGACCGCGAGCGCGAACCACGGCGTCCAGCCCTCGCGGCGGGCGACCGGCAACACGAGCCACCGCAGCAGCGCGTACGTGGCACCCAGCGTCGAGCCCGAGGCTGACCACGATCGCCAGCACCCAGGGCACGACCGCCATCGGCACCATGGCGATCGCCGCGAACGGCGGGTAGGTGAAGCCGTACTTGCTGTTCGGCTTGAGGTAGTCGTAGAGCATCCCGTCGTCGTGGACCCAGTAGTTGATCGCGCCGTAGTAGACCTTGAGGTCGAAGAACCCGTGCCGCACGGCGAAGACCGCGACGAACGCGACGACGGCGACCGCCAGGCCTGCGACGATCGCGGCCTCCCGGCGGGTGCGGCCCGCGGCCCCCTCGATCACCCCGCTGCTCCCACTCCGTAGGCTCACGACTCATGGCACTCGGGTACGTCCGCCCGGCGCGTCCCGAGGACGCCGGCGAGATCGCACGCATCCAGGTCGCGACCTGGCGGGTCGCGTACCGCCGGATGCTGCCCCGACACGTGCTCGACAACCTCGACGAGGCGTGGATCGCCGAGCGGTGGAGCGCCGCGGTCGAACAGCCGCCGTCGCCGAAGCACCGGGTGCTGGTCGCCGTCGAGCAGGCCGAACAATCGTATCTGGTGGGTTTTGCCGCCTCCGGCCCCGCCGACGAGCAGGCGCTGGCCCCCGAAGAGCCGCCGCTGCCGGCCGACGATGTGGCGGCCGTCACCGACCTGCTGGTCGAGCCCCGCTGGGGCCGGCGCGGGCACGGCAGCCGCCTGCTCGCCGCCAGCGTCGACCTGTGGCGCGAGGACGGCTTCCACTGGGCGGTGGCCTGGGCCTACGACGGCGACGCGGCCACCCGCAAGTTCCTCGACCTCGGCCGGCTGGGCGCCCGACGGGGCCGGGCGGGCCCTCGACGTCGAAGACATGCTGGTCTATCAACTGCGGCTGCACGTCGACCTGACCGCCATCCCCGAACCCGAACCCGAATAGATCAAATTCAGGGGCAGCCTGGCTCGGGTTCGTCTGGGCGCGACCGCTGCTCCGCGCCAGAGACCGCTCCGCTTCGCTGCGCTGCCGAGTGCGCGATGGGTCACGCTCAACCGACAAACCGGCGACGATGTCGAAGCCCACATTTGCTACTGCATCCATATACGCATCACCGGTAGCCACCCGACACGTGATGCGTATATGGATGCAGAGCAAATGCACGGAACTCAGCCAACCTGACCCCCGCGCCGAACGGTGCGACCGGCTTTTCCAGGGCTGGGCGCAAGCCGGCGCGGAGATGGCAGCGGAGCGAAGCGGAGCGTTGTCTGGCGGGAGCGACGGTCGTGCCCAAGACGAACCCGAGCCAGCAGCCCTTTGTTCTTGAATGTGTGTTAGCCCTTTTCGGCGCCTTCGGTGGCGCCGCGGACGAAGTAGCGCTGGAAGATCGCGAAGATGATCGCCACCGGGATCGTGGCCAGCAGCGCCGCGCCGAGTTTCAGCGGATACTGCGTGCCGGAGCCCAGCGAGCCCGAGACCAGGTTGGCCACGCCCGCGAGGCAGCGTGAACAGGCTCGGGTCCTGGACGGCGACCAGGGTGTGCGGGAACTCGTTCCAGGTGCCCTGGAACGACAGGATGGTCAGGGTGATCAGCGCCGGCCGGGCCATCGGCAGCACCACCGACCAGAACGTGCGGAACACGCCGGCGCCGTCGATCCGGGCGGCCTCCTCCAGGCTCACCGGTATCGACTCGAAGAACTGCTTCATGATGAAGACGCCCGCCGCGTCGACGAGCAACGGCAGGATCAGCGCCGTGTACGTGTCGTAGATGCCGAGCTGGTTGAGCACCAGGAACTTCGGGATGAAGCAGCACGACGCCCGGTACGGCCATGACCGCCACGATGGCCGCGAAGACCGCCTTCCGTCCGCGGAACCGGAGCCGGGCGAGCGCGTAGCCGGCCAGCGAGTCGAGGAACACCCGGCCGACCGTGACCACGACGGTGACCAGCACCGAGTTGCCGAGCCAGAGCGGGAAGTCGCCGTCGAAGCAGCCGCTCGAAGGCGGCCGTGCGTGACCGGCGTCCGGCATCGGTGAGAGCGGGTTGCGCGGCCGCGTCGGGCTCGGTCTTGAGCGAGTTCGCGAGCTGGATGACGAACGGGTAGATGAACACCAGCGCGAAGAAGATCAGGACGGCGTACCCGACGACGGTGGTGACCAGGCCGCTGTGGGCGGCCGCTCGTTTCGCGCGTCGCGTCAGCGTAGCCATCGGAACCTCCGGCGCGGGCTCGTCGCGGTCGCGCATCACCCAGCGCTGGGCCAGCGTCAGCACGACGATGATCAGGAACAGCACGAACGAGATCGCCGCGCCCCGGCCGTAGTCGAAGTCCTTGAACGCGGTGCGGTAGGACAGGAACGCCGGGGTCAGCGTGGTCTTGGCCGGGTTGCCCTGGCTCATCACGTAGATCTGGTCGAACACCTGCCAGGTGCCGATCAGGCCGAGCGTGAGCACCAGGAACATGGTCGGCTTGAGCAGCGGCAGCGTGACGTAGCCGGAACCGCTGCCAGCGGCTCGCGCCGTCGAGCTCGCTGGCCTCGTCGAGCGAGACCGGCACGCTCTGCAGCGCGGCCAGGAACATCAGCATGAACGTGCCGGACGTGGTCCAGATGACCAGCGAACATGATCGCGCACATGCGCCACGCTCGGCCCGGACAGCCAGTCCCACCAGGTCAGCCCGAGCGGGCCGCCGTGGTCGAGCGCGTCCGGCGGGGCTGTCGACGCCGAACAGGCCGAGGATCAGGTGGAGCAGCCCGCGGGCGTCGGAGAACCAGGCGGGGCCGTCGATGCCGAACGAGCGACAGGATCCCGTTGATGGCGCCCGAGTTGGCGAACATGAACAGGAACACGACGCTGATCGCGACCGAGCTGGTCACCGACGGGAAGTAGAACGCGGTCCGGAAGAAGCCCTTGCCCTTGAGCATCCGGTTGTTGACCAGCAGCGCGAGGCCGAGCGCCAGCGCGGTCTGCACCGGCACGACGATCACCACGTAGTAGAAGTTGTTGCGGATGCTGGTCATGAAGTCCCGGCGGGCCAGCCCGTCCTCGGTGAACAGCTGCGTGTAGTTGTCCGCGCCGACGAACGGCACGCCGGACTTGAACGGGCTGCCCTGGCCCTGCCAGTCGGTCAGGCTGACCCAGAAGGCCATCAGGATCGGCAGCAGCAGGAACAGACGCCGAGGATCACGACGACCGGCGCGCACGAAGAGCCAGCCGGCGATCGCGCTCGTTGCCCCGGATGCCGCTGCCGCCGAATGGAGACCGCCGCGGCCGGCCACCGGTGCCCGTCGGTGGGCCGGCCGGCCGCCACCCGCGGACCGGTCATCCCGGTCCGCGGCGGCGGTCGTCGCCGTCGACATCTCCTCAGCCGCCGAGGGTCGCCTGGGTGTTCTTCTGCAGCGTCCCGAGCAGCTGCTTCGGGTCACTGCTTGGCCAGCGCTGTTGAGCGACGCGTCGAAGTCGGCCAGGACGCTGTCCATCTTCGGGGCGTTCACCGGGCCCTGCGCGTACTCGGCGCCGTCGATGAACGCCTTGTCCGCGGGGAACGCGGCTGGTGTACTGGTCACGCGCCGACTGGCGGGACGGCATCACGCCGAACGCCTTGGCGTACGTCATCTGCTGGTCGACCGTGGTCATCGCCTTGACGAAGTCGATGGCCTGCTCCTTGAACTTGCTCTTGGCGGCGATGCCCCAGCAGTTGGTGAACGACAGCGTGCCCTTGCCCTTCGGGCCGGCCGGCAGCTCGTGCACCGTGTACTTCACGTTCGGGAAGTCGTTGGTCATCGCGCCCTTGATCCAGTTGCCCTCGATCGTCATCGCGGCCTTGCCCTTGCCGAACGCCTCGCCGCCCCAGCCGGCGTCGAGCGCCTTGGGGTACGAAGCTAGCTGCTGCTTGAGCAGCGACTGCACGTAGGTCAGCGCCGGCGACGTTCTCCGGCACTGTCGGCGGTGGCCTGCTTGCCGTCCTTGCTGACGATCCAGCCGCCGGACTGGACCATGAACGCGCCGACCCGGTCGCGGGTGTCCGCGATCGGCCAGCGGCATGGTGCCCTTGGCCTTGAGCTTCTGCGCGGCGGCGGTCAGCTGGTCCCAGGTGGTCGGGATGTCGGCGTCGGTCAGCCCGGCCTTGGTCCACAGGTCGGTGTTGATCTCCAGGGCCAGCGTGGAGAAGTCCTTCGGCGCGCAGTAGAACTTGCCGTCGAAGGTGAACGTGTCCTTGCAGGCTCTGGTAGAAGTCGTCCGGGTTGTCGATCTTGTCGCCGTACGGCTCCAGCGCGCCGACGCTCGCGTAGTCGGCGAACCGGCCGGCGTCGACGTAGAACACGTCCGGCGGGTTGTCGCCGGCCAGCGACTGGCCGAGCTGCTGGGTGAGGTCCTGGGCCGGGGTGACCGTCGCGGTGTTGCCGCTCTTGGTCGCCCAGGCCGCCGCCGCGTCCTTGACCGCCGCGGTCTCCGCGTCGCCCGAGGAGCCGATGAGGATCTGCAGGGCGGCGGGCCCGGACGTCTGCTGCGCGGCCTCGCCACCGTCGTCGAAGCTGTCGCCGCCACATGCCGCGGAGGCGAGGAGCGTGCCGGCGGCGATGACCGCTACGGCCGCGCCGCGGAACCTGTTCCGTCTCATGTCGAACTCCTGGAGAAGGGGTTGGAAAGGGGGTTTGTTACGCGGTGGTGCGGATCACGAGGGACGGTTTGAGCAGCACCTGGGTGGTGCCGACGGGGTTGCCGTCGAGGTGGTCGGTGAGCAGGTCGATGCAGCGGGCCGCCGCGTCCGGCAGCGGCTGGCTGACGCTGGTCAGGCCGATCGCCTGGGCGACCGGGGTGTCGTCGAAGCCGATGACCGCCGTGCGCCCGCCGGACGCCTGCAGGGCGCCGAGCGCGAGCGAGTCGCTGGCGCAGACGAACGCGGTGGGCGGCTCGGCCGTGGTGAGCAGGTCACGGGCGCACTCCGCGCCCTGCGCGATGCCGTCGGCGGCGCCGCGGTCGAGCCCGGCCGGATCGAGCTCGTGGGCCTTCATCGTGCGCTGCCAGCCGTCGCGCCGGTCGTCGCCGACGCCGGAGCCGGCCGGCCAGCCGATGAACCCGATCCGCCGGTGCCCGGTCTCGATCAGGCGCCGGGTGGCCTGCGCGGTGCCCTCGGCGTTGTCGACGTCGACCCAGGAGTGCCGCTCGGGCTCGTCCCACGGGCGGCCGAACGTCACGAACTGCACGCCGCGCTCGGCGAGCCAGAACGTGCGGACGTCGCCGTGGTCGGTGCCGGTCAGCACGAAACCGTCGAGGTCGTACGAGGCGAGCAGGTTGTCGAAGGTCTTGATCTCGTCGCCGTCGTCGTCGGCCGTGTAGAGCATCACCCGGTAGCCGGCGGCGGCGGCCGCGAACGTCAGACCGTGCAGGAACCGGTCGAGCACCGAGCCGTTGATGCCGTCGCGGGTGGGTTCGATACGCACGGCGAGCAGCTGGGAACGCCCGGTGCGCATCTGCCGCGCGGCCTGGTTGGCCCGGTAGCCGAGGGCGGCGATGGCGTCTGCACCCGGACACGCGTCTCCTCCCGCACCAGGTGCGGGCTGTTGAGCACATTGGACACCGTCTGCCGCGACACCTGGGCGTGCGCCGCCACAGTGGCAATGGTGACCTTCTCGGCCATTAAGTACCTTCCACGGTCTTGAACGTTCAAAGTCGAAAGTGCATTATTGGATCGTTCAAGTTGCAGGGTTGTTTCGCACTCTGCCGCTGCCATCCCAGCTCTGTCAAGATGGCGCCAACGTTCACGGGAGAAATTCGTGCCAGACCGCAACCTTCAGCCGCTGCTCCACGATCTGATCTCGACGGTGCGGGCGCCGGCCAGCGTCCTGTGCGAACCGTCCGGTCAGATCCGGGCGGTCGGGGTGCAAGGGATGTTCCATGCCGATGTGCGGGTTTTGAGCCGTGCGGAGCTGCTGCTCGACGGGCGATCTGTCGAGTCCGTGGCGAATTCTCCGCTTGGCCCGGGCGCGACGGCTTTCGTGGGACTTGCCCGCTGGCTCGGTGACCCCGGACCCGATCCGACCGTGCGGGTCACCCGCCAACGACGGCTCGTACCCGCCGGGCTCGACGAGACCATCACCGTCACCTCGACCGCCGCAGAGGCAGTGTCGACCGAGGTGTCACTGGTGGTCGACGCCGACCTGGCACCGATCTCGCCGGTCAAGGCCGGCCGGGCCGCGGCCCCGTCCGGTGTGGTCCGTTCGGGCCTGACCTGGTCGGTCGACGGACTGTCGGTGACCGTGACGGCGCCCGACGCGACTGTGGACGCGCGACGGCACGCTGCGTTGGCCCGTGACGGTCGCGCCGCGGCACCTCGGTCACCGTGTCCTGGCAGTTGCGGGTCGCCGACCCGGCCGCCCTGGTCCGCGAGCCTTCGGCGCCGGTGGAGTGGTCGCGTCCGACGGTGACCGCCGACGACCGCCGGATCTCGCGGTTGGCCGAACGTTCCCTCGACGACCTCGAGTCGCTGCGTCTGCGGCTGTCCGCCGGCGCCGGCGACACCTTCCTCGGCGCCGGGCGTGCCGTGGTACCTGACGCTGTTCGGCCGCGACAGCCTGTGGGCCGCCCGGATGCTGCTGCCGCTGGGCACCGACATCGCCGAGGGCACGCTGCGGGTGCTGGCCGCGCACCAGGGCACCGCCGTCGACCGCGACACGGGCGAGGCGCCGGGCAAGATCCTGCACGAGCTACGCCGGGCCGACACGGCGGCCGCGCTTCCGGCCGCCTACTTCGGCTCGGTCGACTCGACCCTGCTGTGGATCTCGCTGCTGCACGATGCCTGGCGCTGGGGCATGTCGCCGACCGCGGTCGAGTCGCTGCTGCCCGGCGCTGGAGTCGGCGCTGGGCTGGCTCGCCCGCTACGGCGACGCCGACGGCGACGGCTTCCTGGAGTACATCGACGAGAGCGGCCGCGGCCTGGCCAACCAGGGCTGGAAGGACTCCGGCGACTCGATCCGGTTCCGCACCGGCGAGATCGCCACGGCCCCGATCGCGCTGGTCGAGGTGCAGGGCTACGCGTACGAGGCCGCGCTGCACGGTGCCGCCCTGCTGGACGCCTTCAACCGGCCCGGCGGGCCGCGCTGGCGGGAGTACGCGGAGTCGATGGCCGCCCGGTTCCGCGACAGCTTCTGGGTCGACGGCCCGGCCGGCGCGCACCCCGCGCTGGCGCTCGACGGCGACAAGCGCCCGGTCGACGCGCTGACCAGCAACATCGGCCACCTGCTCGGCACCGGCCTGCTGACCGCGAAGGAGTCGGCCCAGGTCGCCGACCTGCTGGCGTCCTCGGCGCTGGCGGGCGGTTTCGGCCTGCGCACGATGTCCACCCACGACGCGGCGTTCAGCCCGCTGTCCTACCACTGCGGCTCGGTCTGGGCCCACGACACGGCGATCGTGATCGACCGCCTGTCCCGCGCCGGCCACCCGGCCGCCGCGGCAACCCTCGCCTCCGGCCTACTGGCCGCGGCAGAGTCGTTCGACTACCAGCTGCCGGAACTCTTCGGCGGCGACGACCGCACCGACCTGGGCCGCCCGGTCCCCTACCCAGCCGCCTGCCGCCCCCAGGCCTGGGCCGCCGCGGCCGGAGTGACGCTGCTACACGCGGCAGTCGGCCTGCGCCCCGACGTCCCGGCCGGAACAGTGGCCCTGGCACCACTCCCGGACGCACCCCTGGGCGCGGTAACCGTCCGCGGCCTCCGCATCGGCGAGGCGTCGGTCGACGTCGCAGTCGGCACGGACGGCACAGCCACCATCACGGGCCTACCAGACAACCTGCGCCTGGCCCTCCCCCGAAACCGCTAACCCACCGCCCAGCCGAAAAGCCAGATCCGACCGCGACCTCTGACCTCAGTCGAGCAGCGGATCCAAGCCGACGGTGAGGCCGGGCCGTTGACGCACGGCGCGGACGGCCAGCAGCACGCCGGGCATGAACGAAGCCCGGTCGTAGCGAGTCGTGCCGGATCGTGAGCGTCTCGCCGGCGGTGCCGAACAGCACCTCCTGGTGCGCGACCAGGCCGGCGGCGCGCACCGCGTGCACGCGCACCCCGTCGACGTCGGCGCCGCGCGCGCCGGCACCTCGTCCTTGGTCGCGTCGGGGACCGGGCCGAGCCCGGCCTCGGCGCGGGCCGCGGCGATCAGCTGGGCGGTGTGCATCGCGGTGCCGCTCGGCGCGTCGAGCTTGCGCGGGTGGTGCAGCTCGATGATCTCGACCGACTCGAAGTACCGGGCCGCCTTGGCGGCGAACTGCATCATCAGCACCGCGCCGATGCCGAAGTTCGGCGCGACGACCACGCCGACCTCGGGCTTGTGCGCCAGCCAGCCGCGCACCCGGTCGAGCCGCTGCTCGGTGAAGCCGGTGGTGCCGACCACCGCGTTGATGCCCTGGTCGATGCACCAGTGCAGGTTGTCCATCACCACGTCGGGCGTGGTGAAGTCGACGACCACCTCGGCGCCGGCGTCGGAGGCGTTGAACAGCCAGTCGCCCTGGTCGACCATCGCGACCAGTTCGAGGTCGTCGGCGGCGTCGACCGCCTGGCACACCTCGATGCCCATCCGCCCGCGCGCGCCCAGCACGCCGACCCGAACGGGTTCACGCTCGTCAGTCACGTAGCCCAACCTATGCACGAAGCGGACGTCGCCGTCGTCGAACGGGCCGATGACGGCCAGCGACATCGGCTGACCGCACAGTTCGGCGGCGAGCGCGTTGACCTCGTCGAGGGTCACCGCGTCGACCTTGGCCAGCAGCTCGTCGACCGTCAGCAGGTCGCCGTAGAGCAGCTCGCCCTTGGCCAGCCGGCTCATCCGGGAGCCGGTGTCCTCCAGGCCGAGCACGAGCGAGCCCTTGAGCATGCCCTTGCCCCGGGCCACCTCGGCCTCGGTGACGCCGTCGCGGCGACCGTCGCCAGCCCGTCGCGGGTCAGGGCGAGCACCTCGTCGACCTTGCCCGGCGCGCAGCCGGCGTAGACGCCGAACAGGCCGCTGTCGGCGTACTGGCTGGCGTAGGAGTAGACCGAGTAGGCCAGGCCGCGCTGCTCGCGGATCTCCTGGAACAGCCGGCTGGACATGCCGCCGCCGAGCACGTTGTTGAGCACGCCGAGCGCGAACCGCCGCTCGTCGTGGCGGGCGATGCCGGCGCCGCCGAGCACCACGTGGGCCTGCTCGGTGTCCTTGTCGGCACCACGACCTGGCCGCCGCGCAGCTTGACCGTGCGGGGTCGACGAGCGGTGCCCGCCGGCGTGCCGCCGCCGGGCTGTCCAGCACGGTGCCGGCCAGCGCGGCCCGGACCAGCTTGACGACGGCGGCGTGGTCGAGGTTGCCGGCGGCGGCGATCACGATCGACGGCGCCATGTAGTGGCGGCGGTAGAACGTCTCGATCTGGCGCCGGGTCATCGGGGAGATCGTCTCCGCGGTGCCGGAGATCAGCCGGCCCAGCGGGTGTTCGCCGTAGACCGCCGCGGCGAACAGGTCGTGCACCTCGTCGCCGGGCTCGTCGTCGTGCATGGCGATCTCTTCGAGGATCACGCCACGCTCGGTCTCGACGTCGGCCGGCGCGAGCACCGAGTCGGCGACCAGGTCGCACATGACGTCGATCGCCAGCGGCAGGTCCGCGTCGAGCACCCGCGCGTAGTAGCAGGTGTATTCCTTGGTGGTGAAGGCGTTGGTCTCGCCGCCGACCGCCTCGATCTGCGCGGAGATGTCCAGCGCGCTGCGCTTCTGGGTGCCCTTGAAGAGCAGGTGCTCCAGGAAGTGCGAGCAGCCGGACTGCGCCGGCGTCTCGTCGCGGGAGCCGATCGCCACCCAGATGCCGAACGAGACGCTGCGCATCGCCGGCATCGCCTCGGTGAGGATCCGCAGGCCCGCTGGGCAGCACGGTGCGGCGGACCGTGCCGCCGAGCGGGTCGCGTGGTGAGGGTGCGGGTGACGGCCGCGGGCCGACGCCGAAGCGCCGGCCCGTTCACGCGTCGTCATCTCAGCTGTGCCGGTTGCGCCGCCGACGGCGGCTCGCCGCCGCTCGCCACCTTCGTCGCCACGGCGGGGCACGGTCGCCGCCCGGCCACGGTCGCCGCCCGGGCCCCGGTCGCCGCGCTCGCGGTCGCCGCGGTCGCGCGGGCCACGGTCGCCGGACGCGGGCCGGCGGACGCTCGGCGCCCTCGGCTGCGGCGGGAGCCTCTTCGCCCTCGGCGCGCACCTTGTCCAGGTAGATCTTGCCGCGGGCGTCGATGTCGGCGATCTGGACCTCGACCTTGTCGCCGACGTTGAGGAAGTCCTCGACCCGCTCGACCCGCTTGCCGTCGCCCACCTTGGAGATGTGCAGCAGGCCGTCGCGGCCCGGCAGCAGCGAGACGAACGCGCCGAACGCGGCCGTCTTCACCACGGTGCCGAGGAACTGGTCGCCGACCTTCGGCAGCGTCGGGTTGGCGATCGCGTTGATCCGCTCGACCGCGGCCTGGGCCGACGGGCCGTCGGTCGCGCCGACGTAGATCGTGCCGTCGTCCTCGATGGAGATCTCGGCGCCGGTCTCGTCCTGGATCGCGTTGATCGTCTGGCCCTTCGGGCCGATCACCATGCCGATCTTGTCGACCGGGATCTTCACCGTGGTGACCCGCGGCGCGTAGTCGGACATCTCGGCCGGCGCCTCGATCGCCTCGTGCCATCACGTCGAGGATCGTCGTGCGGGCCTCGTGCGCCTGCTGCAGCGCGGCGGCCAGCACGTCGGACGGGATGCCGTCGAGCTTGGTGTCGAGCTGCAGCGCGGTGACGAAGTCCGGCGTGCCGGCGACCTTGAAGTCCATGTCGCCGAACGCGTCCTCGGCACCGAGGATGTCGGTCAGCGTCACGTACTGGGTCTTGCCGTCGACCTCGTCGGAGATCAGGCCCATCGCGATGCCGGCGACCGGCGCCTTCAGCGGCACACCGGCCGAGAGCAGCGCCATCGTCGAGGCGCAGACCGAGCCCATCGAGGTGGAGCCGTTGGAGCCGAGCGCCTCGGACACCTGCCGGATCGCGTACGGGAACTCCTCGCGGGCTCGGCAGCACCGGGATCAGCGCCCGCTCGGCGAGCGCGCCGTGCCCGATCTCGCGCCGCTTCGGCGAGCCGACCCGGCCGGTCTCACCGGTCGAGTACGGCGGGAAGTTGTAGTTGTGCATGTAGCGCTTGTGCTTCTCCGGCGACAGCGTGTCGAGCGTCTGCTCCATGCGCAGCATGTTCAGCGTGGTGACGCCCAGGATCTGGGTCTCGCCGCGCTCGAACAGCGCCGAACCGTGCACCCGGGGCAGCACCTCGATCTCGGCGGTCAGCGGCCGGATGTCGCGCGGGCCACGGCCGTCGATGCGGACCTGGTCGCGCAGCACGCGGGCGCGCACCTCGTTCTTGGTCAGCGACCGGAACGCGGCGCAGAGCTCCTTCTCGCGACCCTCGAACTGGGCCGCGAGCTGCTCGTGGACCTTGTCCTTGATCCGGTCGAGGGCCTCCTCGCGCTCGGCCTTGCCGGCGATCTTCAGCGCCTCGGCGACCTCGCCGCGGACGGCACCGGCCACGGCCTCGTAGGCGTCGTCCTGGTAGTCGAGGAAGACCGGGAACTCGGCGACCGGCTTGGCGGCGACCTCGGCCAGCTCGCTCTGCGCCCGGCACAGCTCGCGGATGGCCGGCTTGGCGGCCTCCAGGCCGCCGGCGACGACCTCCTCGGTCGGCGCGGTCGCACCGTCGGCGATGAGCTCGACGGTGTTCGCGGTGGCCTCGGCCTCGACCATCATGATCGCGACGTCGCCGTCGGCGAGCGCGCGGCCGGCGACGACCATGTCGAAGGTGGCCCGGGCCAGCTCCTCGTGGGTCGGGAAGGCGACCCACTGGCCGTCGACGTGCGCCATGCGGGTCGCCCCGATCGGGCCGGAGAACGGCAGGCCGGACAGCTTGGTCGACAGCGAGGCGGCGTTGATCGCGACGACGTCGTACGGGTGCTGCGGGTCGAGCGCCAGGATCGTCTCGACGACCTGGACCTCGTTGCGCAGGCCCTTGACGAACGACGGGCGCAGCGGCCGGTCGATCAGCCGGCAGGTGAGGATCGCGTCCTCGCTGGGCCGGCCCTCGCGGCGGAAGAACGAGCCGGGGATGCGGCCCGGCGGCGTACATCCGCTCCTCGACGTCGACCGTCAGCGGGAAGAAGTCGAACTGCTCCTCGGGCGGCTTGCCGGCCGTGGTGGTCGAGAGGACGACGGTGTCGCCGAGCTGGGCGATGCACGGAGCCGGCGGCCTGCCGGGCGAGCCGGCCGGTGGAGAAGGTGATCTCGCGGGTGCCGAAGGCCCCGTTGTCGATCACCGCGGTGCTGCTGCTTGGTCGCCGAGTGTTGGTCTCGGTCATGGTGCGTTGTGCTCCTTCGGTCGTGGCACGGCTACGACCCCGAAGGGGAGCTGCTCCGACGGCCGGTCTTCGATCGAAGCGCCCGGGGGAGCCGGCATCCGAGTGCCGGCTGGCCCGGGGGCCACTACCGAGGACCGGTGCGTCGACAGCTTCCGATCGTCGACGGTCAAGCTGGCCCGTTGCTGGTTACTGAAGTTGTGGAGCGGGGGAGCGACCGGACGGTCACTCCCCCGCGCACGTCATCGCCGCAGGCCGAGCCGCTCGATGAGCGCCCGGTAGCGGCTGATGTCGGTCTTCTGCAGGTAGTTGAGCAGCCGGCGGCGGCGGCCGACCAGCAGCAGCAGGCCACGACGGCTGTGGTGGTCGTGCTTGTGCACCTTGAGGTGCTCGGTGAGGTCGGTGATCCGCTTGGTGAGCACGCGACCTGGACCTCGGGCGAACCGGTGTCGCCCTCGGCGGTCGCGTACTCCGCGCGGATCTTGGTCTTCTGCTCCTGGTCGAGCGCCATGATCTCCCTGCGTTCGTTGTGGTGGTGACGAACCTCGCACCCGCGGCGTCGTGCAGGCACGCGAGGCCGCGTCGGTGACCCGACGTCGTTACCAGGCTACCAGCCACGGCATCGATCGGCCTCCGGGACGTCACTCGGGCCAGCACCTGCCCGGGTCTGCGCGACGTCGTCGGTCGATCTGCGCGACCAGCGGCTCGACACCGTCGAACCGGAGCATGCTCGCGCAGCCGGGCGACGAAGTCCAGGGCGACCCGCTCGCCGTAGAGGTCGCCGTCGAAGTCCAGGACGTACGCCTCGACCCGCCGCTCCCGGCCGGAGAAGGTCGGGTTGGTCCCGATCGACACGGCCGCCGGCAGCCGCTCGTCCCCGGCGCAGCAGCCAGCCCGGCGTAGATCCCGTCGGCCGGCACCGCCGCGTACCGGTGCAGCTCAGGTTGGCGGTCGGGAAGCCGAGCTCCCGGCCGCGCTGGTCGCCGCGGACCACGATCCCCTCGAGCCGGTGCGGGCGCCCGAGCGCCGCGGCCGCCGCCGCGCACGTCACCGGCGTCGATGCAGGCCCGGATGTAGGTCGAGGAGAAGACGGTCGCCGTCCGGCGGACACCAGCGGCGCGCCCTCCACCGCGAACCCGAACGTCCGGCCGAGCCGCTCAGCAGCGCGACGTCGCCGGCGGCCTTGTGCCCGAACCGGAAGTTCTCCCCGACCACCACGAGCGCCGCGTGCAGGTGCTCGACCAGCACGTCGTGCACGAACGCCTCGGCCGGCAGCCGGGAGAACTCCAGCGTGAACGGCACGACGCAGAGCACGTCGACGCCGAGCGCCTCGATCAGCTCGGCCTTGCGGGCGGGCTCGGTCAGCACCGCCGGATGCGACCCGGGCCGCACCACCTCGGCCGGGTGCGGGTCGAAGGTCACCACGACCGACTGCACGCCGAGCTCCCTGGCCCGCTTCACGGCGTGCCCGATGATCGCCTGGTGCCCGCGGTGCACCCCGTCGAAGACGCCGATGGTGACCACCGACCGGCCCCACCCGCCCGGCGCCGCCTGATATCCCCGCCACCGCTGCATAGGCCTCAGCCTAGATCGGCACAGCTACCGGCTCCCACCCGCAGCCAACCTCAGCCGGCGCCCCGCCCGACGCCGCGCCAGCGGGGCCGGTCCCGCAGCTCGCTGGGGTCCGGGGCATGCCCCGGAGACCGGTCACAGCCGGGGCGAGCACGATCTCCGGCTGCGCCCGGCCGTCCCGCTCGCTGACAACAGCGAGCACGTCGCCGGCCGGCTCGAAGACGGCGTACGGCCCGGCGATGCCGGCCGCCACCAGCGGCCCGCCGTGGGACGAGCGTCCGCGCCTCGTCCGTCGGTGGCCGACCGAGCGGCAAAGAACCGCCGGGCCGCGTCAGCCATGGGCAGGTTCACCACGTCAGGCGACAGCTCTCAAGCTCGTCCAGGGTGCCGCCTCGGCCAGCGTGAACCCGCCGACAGCGGTGCGCCGCAACGCGGTCAGATGCCCACCGACCCCGAGCGGCAGCCCCGGCGTCCCGGGCGATCGCCCGGATGTAGGTGCCGGACGAGCAGTCACGTCGACGTCGACGTCGACCACGTCGCCGTCGCGACGGATGCCGAGCACCTCGAGCCGAGAGATCGTCACCCGGCGCGCGGGAAGGGCAACCTCTTCCCCGCCGCGCACCCGCTTGTAGGCCCGCTGCCCGTCGATCTTGATCGCGCTGACCGCACTGGGCACCTGGTCGATCTCCCCGCTCTGCGCCGGCGAACGCGCCCGAGCACGGCGTCGTCGGTGACCCCGGCGGCGGACACACTGGCCACGACCTCGCCCTCGGCGTCGTCGGTGATCGTGGACTGGCCGAGCCGGATCGTCGCCGCGTAGCCCTTGTCGGCCCCGATCACGTAGGTCAGCAGCCGGGTCGCCGGTTGACCCCGATCACCAGCACGCCGGTGGCCATCGGGTCCAGCGTGCCGCCGTGCCCGACCCGCCGGGTGCGGGCCAACCGCCGCACCCGGGCCACCACGTCATGCGACGTCATCCCGCCCGGCTTGTCGACCACGATCAGCCCGTCACCTGTCACGGCGGCAAGCCTGCCAGACCCCTTTGCTCTGCACCCACCGGCGCATCACCGGTAGCCAGGCAACAGGTATGCAGAGCAAAGCGGTGATCAGCGAACGGCGCCGACGACCGCCCAGCCGCCGGTCCGCAACCGCAGGAGCAGCGCCACCAGCCGGACCACCACGAACAGGGTCAGCCCGGCCCAGATGCCGGCCAGACCCCAATCGAGCACGTACGCGGGCCAGATGGCCGGCAGGAAGACGCCCAGCGCCGCCACCATCGTGAGATTCCGCAGGTAGCGCACGTCGCCGGCGCCGATCAGCACGCCGTCGAGGGCGAACACCAACCCGGCGACCGGCTGCATCGCGACGAACCACGGCCAGGCCACCACGGCCTGGTCGAGGACGGCCGCGTCGGAGCTGAACAACCGCGGCACGACGCCCGCACCGGCGGCGATGACCACCGCGAACGCCACCCCGCAGACCACGCCGATGAACCCGATCCGCCGGGCCAGCGCCCGCGCGCCCGCCGCGTCCCCGGCACCGAGCGTCGCGCCGATCAGCGACTGCGCGGCGATCGCCACGGCGTCGAGCACCAGCGCGGTGAAGAACCAGAGTTGCATCGCGATCTGGTGTCCGGCGACGGTCGCGGTGCCGAACCGGGCCGCGACCGTCGTCGCCGACAGGAAGCTGACCTGGAACGCCCCGCCCCGGATCAGCAGGTCGCGGCCCATCCGCAGCTGCTCGCCGATCACCCGGATCCGCGGCCGCCAGGTGATCTCCTCCGCGAGCAGGGCGACGGCGAAACAGGCACCGGCGACCGTCTGCGCGACCGCGTTGGCGATGGCCGATCCGACCAGGCCGAGCCCGGCCGGGTAGACGAGCATCGGGCAGAGCGCCGCGGAGAGCAGGTTCGGCGCCGAGCACGAAGTACAGCGGGCGCCGGGTGTCCTGCACGCCGCGCATCCAGCCGTTGCCGGCCGCGGCCAGCAGCAGGCCGGGTGCGCCGAGGGCGGCGACCCGCAGCCACTGCGCCGCCTCGCCGGCGATCTCGGGGTTACCGGCCAGCGCGCGGGCCAGCGGGCCCGCCACGACCTGCATGGCGATCGCGATCACGATGCCGGTGCTGAACGCGAGCCAGGACGCCTGGAGACCCTCTTCGACGGCGGCGGTGCGGTCGCCGCTGCCGAACCGCCGGGCGGCCCGGCCGGTGGTGCCGTAGGCGAGGATCGTGCCCAGCCAGGCGGCCATCGTGAGGACCGTGCCACCGACCGCGAGGGCGGCCAGCGGGACGCTGCCGAGGTGTCCGACCACGGCGGTGTCGACCAGCACGTAGAGCGGCTCGGCGGCCAGCACGACGAGGGCCGGCAGCGCGAGACCGGCGATCCGGCGCGAGGTGGCCGCGGTGCTGCCGGAGGCTCCGGCCTTCAAGGTGCTCATCGGGTGGCATATTGACACGTCCGATGTAAGGAACGCAACCGCGACACACGCCTTACGGCGCGGCGGGCCTCGACGCACAAGGACCTGTTGTCGTGGTTCGCCGTGGGCGAGCCGCGACAGCAGGTCCTTGGACGATCTGGCGAGGAACCCCTACTGGCGGGTGTCCATCGACGTCTGCAGCGCGCGCCGGGCGGCCTCGCGCTCTTCGTCGTTCTGCTTCTCGTGCTTGCGCTTGGTGCTCATGAAGCGTCCTTCCAGGGTGGCCCAATTGGCCGTGAAGGTGGCCGGTGGTCGCCCGACGGCGGCGCCGGGATCACCGGCGCGGTGCGCGTCGCTGCGTCAAGCCCGGGTCTGGTGTGACCCTGGAGGCAGCACGGCGGGTTACCGCCGTGTCACCAACCAAGCTAACGTTCAGGTCCCAGATCTCGCGCGAGGTTCCCAATTGGCGGAACGATCGTTCAGCGCGCGAACAGGTGCCAGCCCAGCCACCACCAGAAACCGAAGAACCCGATCCGTCCCACCGGCACCCGGCCCACCTCGTACGCGATCGCGTGCGCGCAGACCTCGCCCAAGGTCGGGATCGGTCGAGTCCCGCCGGCGGGCCAGCACCTCGACCACCGCACAGGCCACAATGGCCACGAGGAATCCGGCGATGGCGATGGCCCGGGTCAGACTCATCGGCGCACCAGCCCCCAGAAGCTCGTCAGCCAGACGAAGTAGCCCGCCGAGCGGAACAGTTCGTCGTCCAGCAGCGGGTCGGCCAGCCGGGAGAAGGTCGGAAACTCAGGCGTCGAGCCGAGCAGGAAGGTGCTGCCCTCGAAGACGCCGAAGATCCCGATCGGCAGCAGCCACCAGGCGGTGCCGGGACCGAGCCGGGCCGGCAGCGGACGGCGGACCTTGCCGGTCAGGCCGAGCCAGAGCATCGCCCCGCCCACGCAGATCGTGTAGACGTTGGCCTGGGTGGTGAAGGACGGCAGTTGGCCGCCGACCAGCGACAGGAACCCGAGGACCGGCAGCGTGACCACCGGCACGGTCCCACCCGCGCGGCGTGTGCACGGCGAGATCGAGCTCAAGCTCGGTCCGCGGCTGGTCCATCCGTCGATTGTGGCCGTCCGTCGGCCACAACGGCTACCCCGTGGCCGTCCACCGGCCACAACGGCTATCGGCGGACCGACGCGCGATCGCGCTAGCCCAGCTCGGCGCGGATCGCGTCGACGACCTCGTCGACCGAGCCCCGGCCGGTGAAGCCGGCGGCCAGCCGGTGCCCGCCGCCGCCGAGCGCGACCGCGACCCGGCTCACGTCGACCGCGCCCTTGCTGCGCATGGAGACCGCCCACTCGGCCGGGCCGACCTGCTTGACCACGCAGGCTGACGTCGGCCTCGGCCGCGCAGCGCACCGAGTCGATCAGCGGCTCCAGCACGTAGGGCTGCTGCTGGTGCCGGGCCAGGTCGTCGAGGGTGGCGTAGGTCCAGACCAGACCCTGGCCGCCGGCCGCCGCCGGCTCGAGCCGGGCCCGGCCGAGCACGTCGCCGTAGAGGCGGACCGCGCCGAACGGCCGGGTGTCGAAGACCCGGCGGGAGATGTCACCGGGGCTGATGCCGGTGGCCAGCAGCCGGGCGGCCATCTCGTGCACCGCCGGCGTGGTCATCGCGAACCGGAACGAGCCGGTGTCGGTGGCCAGCGCGACGTAGAGGCACTCGGCGATGCTCGGCGTCCAGCGGCACGCCGAGCCGGCCGAGCAGCTTCGTCGGCGACCACCGAGGTCGCCGCGGCGTCCGGGTCGACGAGGTTGATCGTGCCGAAGCCGGGGTTGGAGGCGTGGTGGTCGAGCACCACGGCGCGTCCGCGCGGTGGTCAGCCGGTCGGCCAGGTCGCCGAGCCGGGACGCGCTCGCCGCGTCGAAGCAGATCACCAGGTCGGGCGCCGGGCTCGGCGTCGTCCGCCGGCACCAGCAGGTCGAGCCCGGGCAGCGCCAGGAACGGCTCGGGCACCTCCGGCGGGCCGGGGAAGGTGGCCTGCAGGTCGGCGTACGCCGAGCCGGCGCAGGCCGAGCCCGAACGCCGAGCATGCTGCCCAGCGCGTCGCCGTCCGGGTTGACGTGACAGATCAGCAGCACCCGGTCGGTCGGCGGGCAGACCGCGCACCGCCGCGACGGCGGCGGCCCAGTCGGCCTCGCCCGGTGCCGCGGATGCGCCGGCGGCCAGCGCCGTGGCCGAGAGGTCGCCGTCACCGGCGGTCCTCCATCGGGGCGTCCGCGTCGGCGGCCTCGTCGTCGTCTTCGTCATCGTCTTCGTCGAGCTTGTACGGCTGGGCGTCGCCGGCGTACGTGGCGCCGGCCGCCAGCCGCTGCACCTCGGCGTCGGCGGTGCGCGCCGCGGCGAGCAGGTCGTCGATCTGCTTGACCTGGTCCTGCACGTCGTCGAGGACGAACGTCAGGGTCGGCGAGTGCCGCAGCCCCAGCGCCTTGCCGACCGTGCTGCGCAGCAGCGCCCTTGGCGCTCTCCAGCGCCGCGGCGGTCGCCGCCTGCTCGGCCGCGTCACCGAGCACCGTGTAGAAGACCGTCGCCTCGCGCAGGTCGGCGGTGATCCGGGCGTCGGTGATCGTGATCATGCCGAGCCGGGGGTCCTTGATCTGGGTGCGCACCACCGAAGCGACCAGCTCCCGCACGCGCTCGGCGTGCCGGCGCACCTTGGCCGGGTCCGTCATCTCGTCACCTCCGCGCGTCCTACCTCCGCTCAGACCACGTACCCGCGCCGCGACCGACCGGCCGACTCGGAACACTGCCGTCGGCCCGTCACCCGGTCGCACGCACGGCCGGCACTACTGGTCAGTCATCCTCGCCGTGCAGCCGGCGCCGCGACCGAGAGCAACTCGATCTCCGGCCGGCCGGCCACCAGGCGCTCGCACGAGTCGAGCACCTCGCGCGACGTGGCCGGCCTCGGCGGCGACCACGGCCACCCCGATCTCGGCCCGCCCGTGCAGGTCGAGCGCGCCCACCTCGGCGGCCGAGACCTCGAACTTCCGCAGCGCGGCGACGATCGGCCGGACATAGGAGCGCTTGGCCTTCAGCGACCGCGAGTCGCCCGGCAGAAGCAGGTCGAATACCGCGGTTCCGGTGAACATCGGCGCACAGCCTATCGCCGTACCCCAGATCACATAGCATTTCGGTCAGCAGCTCGAAGCGGACGGGCCGGTGGCCGAAGCCACCTCGGCCCGTGTCGTCAGCCGTCGGATCAGGCGCGGGCTTCTCGCGCATCTCGAACGTCTCGATGACGTCGCCGACCTGGATGTTGTTGTAGTCGCCCAGGGTCAGACCACACTCGAAGCCCTCGCGGACCTCGGTGGCGTCGTCCTTGAACCGCTTGAGCGAGCTGATCGTGAGGTTGTCCGCCACGACCGCGCCGTCGCGGAGCAGCCGCGCCTTGCCGTTGCGGCGGATGAGGCCGGACCGGACGATACAACCGGCGATGATGCCGACCTTGGACGAGCGGAAGACCTCGCGGACCTCCGCCGATGCCGAGCTCGACCTCCTCGTACTCCGGCTTGAGCAGGCCCTTGAGCGCCGCCTCGATCTCCTCGATGGCCTGGTAGATGACCGTGTAGTACCGGATCTCCACGCCCTCGCGGTCGGCGATCTCACGGACCTTGTTGGAGGCCCGCACGTTGAAGCCGATGATCGTGACCGCCTCGGACGAGGCGCTGGCCAGCATGACGTCGCTCTCGGTGATCGCGCCGACGCCCCGGTGGATGATCCGAAGCTGGACCTCCTCCGGAATGTCGAGCTTGAACAGCGCGTCCTCGAGAGCCTCGACCGAACCGGAGACATCGCCCTTGAGGATCAGGTTGAGCGAGGTCTTCTCGCCCTCCTTGAGCTGCTCCATGAGCGTCTCGAGCGTGGCCCGGCCGCGCGAGTTGGCGAAGCTCGCCGCCCGCCGCCGTGCCTGCCGCTGCTCGGCGATCTGCCGCACCGTGCGGTCGTCCTCGGCGGCCAGGAACGTGTCACCCGCGCCGGGCACCGCGGTCAGACCGAGCACCAGGACCGGACGCGCCGGACCCGCCTCGACGACCGGGTTGCCGTTCTCGTCGAGCATGCGCCCGGACGCGGCCGTGTGCCCCACCGGCGACGATCGAGTCACCGGCCCGCAGCGTGCCCTTCTGCACCAGCACGGTCGCCACCGCACCGCGACCCTTGTCGAGGTGGGCCTCGATCGCGACACCCTGCGCCGGCCCGTCGATCGGAGCGGTCAGGTCCAGCGACGCGTCGGCGGTCAGCAGCACCGCCTCGAGCAGCTCGTCGATGCCGATGCCGGGCTTGGCCGCCACGTTGACGAACATCGTGTCGCCGCCGTACTCCTCGGCGACCAGACCGTATTCGGTCAGCTGCTGGCGAACCTTGTCCGGGTTGGCGTCCGGCTTGTCGATCTTGTTGACCGCGACCACGATCGGCACGTCGGCCGCCTTGGCGTGGTTGAGCGCCTCGATCGTCTGCGGCATGACGCCGTCGTCGGCCGCGACCACCAGGATCACGATGTCGGTGACCTGGGCACCACGGGCACGCATGGCGGTGAACGCCTCGTGACCCGGGGTGTCGATGAAGGTGACCGCCCGCTCGACGCCCTCGTGCTCGACGTGCACCTGGTAGGCACCGATGTGCTGGGTGATGCCACCGGCCTCGCCCTCGACCACGTTCGCCTTGCGGATCGCGTCGAGCAGCTTGGTCTTACCGTGGTCGACGTGACCCATGACGGTCACCACCGGCGGACGGCTGACCAGGCGGTCCTGCGCGACCTCGGCGTCGAGGTCGATGTTGAACTGCGCGAGCAGCTCGCGGTCCTCGTCCTCCGGGCTGACGATCTGCACGTCGAAGCCGAGGTGCTCGCCGAGCAGCAGCAGCGTCTCGTCGGAGCACGACTGGGTCGCCGTCACCATCTCGCCCAGGTTGAACATCTCCTGGACCAGCGAACCCGGGTTGGCGTCGATCCGGTCGGCGAAGTCGGACAGCGACGCACCGCGCGGCAGCCGGACGACCTGGCCCTGCCCCGCGGGGCACCCGAGCTCATCGTCGGCGCGGACAGATTGTCGAACTCTTGACGCCGCTGCTTCTTCGACTTGCGACCGCGGGTCGGCTTGCCGCCCGGACGCCCGAAGGCACCCGCGGCACCGCCGCCACGACCACGACCGCCACCACCGGGACGACCCGGCGCACCGGCACCAGCCGGACCGCCGCCGCCACCGGGACCACCGCGGTACACCACCACCGCCGACCGCCACCGGGACCGCCGCGGTAACCACCGCCGCCGCCACCGCCGCCACCGCCGCCGGGGCGGAAGCCACCGCCGCCGCCACCGCCACCACCGGGACCGCCGCGGTAACCACCGCCGCCGCCACCGCCGGGACGACCCGCGCCGCCGCCGGGACCACCGGGACGACCGGGGCCGGCACCGGCCGGACGGCCGGGACGCTGCGTGGGCATGGATGCCGGGCTGGGCCGCGGCGGCATGGACGCCGGGCTCGGCCGAGGCGGCATCGAACGCCGGGTTGGGCCGCGAGCCGCCGCCGGGCGCGTGCCCGTGCGACCGCCGCCACCACCGGGGGTGATGCCGAACGGGTTGTTGCCGCCGCTACGCGCCGGCGGACGACCGGGACCGGGACGCGGACCGTTGCCACCCGGCGCGGGGCCGGCCGGCCGCGCGGCCGGCGAACCCGGACGCGGCGGGACGCTGCCCGGACCCGGACGAGGCCGGGTCGTCGGTGCGGCACCGTCGGCCGGCGGCTCGCGCCGGACCTGCTCGCGCTCCTGGCCGGGCCTCCTGCGCGGCCTTGACCGTTGCCTCCTGGTCGGCCTTGAGCTGCGCGGCACGCTGCTTCGGCGGCCGCCACCTCGATGTCGTGCGCGCTCGCCGGCTTGGCCACCGGCGCCGGCGCGGCCCGGAACCGGACCCTTCGGACGCGCGGTCGGAGCCGCCGGAGCTGACGGTGTCGCCGGCGCCGACGGGCGGCGGGGCGGCATGGGCTTGGCCGAGATCCTCGGCTCACTGGGAGTCGGGGCGCCGCATTTCCGGCCGGCGGCGCGGACGGCGCCGGTGCCTGGGAACCCTCTACGAATGCGCCACGGAGACGGCGGGCGACGGGCGCCTCCACCGTGCTTGACGCGGACTTGACGAACTCGCCCATCTCCTTGAGCTTGGCGAGAACGGTCTTACTGTCGACCCCGAGCTCTTTTGCAAGCTCGTGTACGCGGGCCTTGCCTGCCACTGCACTCCTCACTCCGAGGCCGTGCGGGCAGCACCCGCAGCGACCTCACTCGTGCACTTGAAGCCTGGTCATTTCAGGGACTTCATCGTGTGCTCATGTCGGTCGTCCTTGCCTGCTGCTGCGACACCCGCCCAGTCGGATGATCGGGCGTGATGGTTACGCGTGAATGTGCTCGGCCAGCTCGCTGGTGTCTGCGACACCAACTTTACGTAGCGCCCGCCCGAAGGCACGGCGTTTGCACGCTAGCGCGAGGCAAGCCGGATCGGGGTGCAAATGCGCGCCCCTCCCCGGCAGTCTGCGGGTCGGATCGGGTCGAAGCCGGAAAGGATCTCCGTCGCCGACCGCCACGAACCGCAGGAGCTCATTGGCTGGCGCACGATGCCGGCAACCCACACAGGTGCGCACCGGCCGCGCACGTCGAGCCATCATCCAGTCTACCCCTATGCCCCCGCGGGCGCTCCGCCCGGCTCCGGTGCGTGATCCACACCGCGCTCGCCGGCCGGTTGTTCGTTGTCCGACCGGATGTCGATCCGCCACCCCGTCAGGCGGGCGGCGAGGCGGGCGTTCTGCCCTTCGCGCCCGATGGCCAGGGACAGCTGGTAGTCGGGCACGGTCACCCGCGCGGTGCGGGTGGCCAGGTCGACCACCTCGACCCGCAGCGCCTTGGCCGGGGACAACGCGTTGCCGACGAACTGGGCCGGGTCGTCCGACCAGTCGATGATGTCGATCTTCTCACCGTGCAACTCGCTCATCACCGCGCGGACCCGCTGGCCCATCGGGCCGATGCAGGCGCCCTTGGCGTTGACTCCGGAAACCGCGGCGCGTACGGCGATCTTCGTGCGGTGCCCGGCCTCACGGGCGATCGCGGAGATCTCCACGCTGCCGTCGGCGATCTCCGGCACCTCCAGGGCGAACAGCTTCTTCACCAGGGCGGGGTGCGACCGCGACAGCGTGATCTGCGGGCCGCGGAAGCCCTTGGCGACGTGCACGACGACGCAGCGGATCCGCTGGCCGTGCCCGTACACCTCGCCGGGGACCTGCTCCGACTGGGGCAGCACCGCCTCCAGCTTGCCCAGGTCGATGGTGACGATGCCCTTCTCGGAGCGCGCCTCGTGCGCCTGGATCACGCCGGTGACCAGGTCACCGTCGCGGCCCACGTACTCGCCGAAGTGCACCTCGTCGGTGGCCTCACGGAGTCGCTGCAGGATGACCTGTTTGGCGGTCATCGCGGCGATTCGCCCGAAGTCATGGGGAGTGTCGTCCCACTCCCGGGTCACCGTGCCGTCCTCGTCGACCTCCTGGGCGAACACCTGTGCCGCGCCGGTCTTGCGGTCGATCTCCACCCGGGCATGCGGCTCGGCGCCCTCGGTGTGCCGGTAGGCGGTCAACAGTGCGGTCTCGATCGCCGCGAGGATGGTCTCGAACGGGATCTCCCGCTCGCGCTCCAGTGCGCGCAGCGCCGCGAGGTCGATGTTCACCTCTCCTCGTCCTCCAATCCGTCCTCGTCGTCGTCGAATTCCGCTAGATCGTCATCGGCGACCTCGTCGGCCCGATTGAACTCGACCTGGACCCGGCCCGGGCCGAGGTCGCCGTGCGCGATCGCAGTGTGCTCCCCCGCCACGTCCAACATGACACCGGCGTCGTCGACGCCGACCACGCGACCGGTGAGCGGGCCGACCTTCACCAGGCGGCCGATGTTGCGCCGCCAGTGCCGCGGCAGGGTCAGCGGCCGGTCCACGCCGGGCGAGCTGACCTCGAGCTGGTACTCGCCGGCGACCAGTTCGTCGCCGCTCTCTTCGGCGGCGTCCAGGGCCACGGAAACCGCCCGGGACATGTCGGCCACGGCGTCGAGGTCGAGCCCGCCGTCGCGGTCGACCACCACCCGCACCACGAACCGCCGGCCGGCCCGCGAGATGTTCAGGTCTTCCAGGTCGTATCCGGCGCCACTCACCACCGGCTCGACCACGGAACGCAGCCGGGCCCGGCGCGCGGCCAGGTCGCCGCGGGCGGCGGCCGGCCGTTGGCCGGACGCGGGCCGCCCTCCGGCAGCTCGGCTTCGCTGTGCCATTTGGGGCCACCCCTTCATGTCGGTCGGCGGCTCGGGTGGTCGGCGCCCATGCCCATGACGCTGAGCCACCGGACCCACGTCCGGTGGCTGGGCAGAGCCTAACGCGCTGCGCCACGGGCCAGCCGGGCGGCGCACCGAACCCCCCGACCGGGCGGTGCATGGTGTTGACTGACCTGGTGCACGGTGGTGATGAAAAAGACAAAACCCCCCTTCGAGTACGACGCCGCGCCGTGCTCGCGCTCGGTGCCGCCCTCGCGGTGAGCAGCGCGGGTGGTTGCGGGCTGCTGGACCGGGAGCCCGACCAGCCACCGCCACCGGATCCGCTGCTCCCGTTGGCCGCCGACGCCGGTCCGGCTGGCCTCGCTGCACCGGTCGGCCGCGACCGACCTCCCCGAGCGGGCCGCGACGCTGACCGCGATCGCGGACGCGCACGACGCGCACGCCCGGGAGCTCTCGCGGATCATGGCCACCCCGGCGCCGAGCCCGGCCGCACCCTCGGCCTCGGCCGCGCCTTCGTCGACTCCCGAGGAGCGGATCGAGGCGCTCCGCGTCGCCGAGAAGGCCGCCTACGACCTCGCGGTGCAGGCCTGCCTGCGCACACCGAGCCACCGCGCGCCGCTGGTCGGCTCGATCGCCGCCGCCCGCGCGACCCACCTGGAGGCGCTCAAGTGACCGGAGAGCTCACCGCCGCGCTGTCCGCCGAATACGCGGCGATCTTCGCGTACGGGCCGATCGGGGTCCGGCTGACCGGGGCCGAGCAGGCGGCCGCCCGCGCCGCCGAGGCGGCCCACCGCACGCTGCGCGACGCGCTGGTGCTGGCGCTGGCCGGCACCGCCCTGCCGCCCGCCGCGGCCGCCTACACGCTGCCGGAGCCCGTCGTCGACCGGGCGGCCGCGCTGCGGGTGGCGATCGCCGTGGAGGAGAAGACCGCGGCGGTCTGGCGGGCAGCCCTGCCGGTCGCCGCCGAAGCCCAGCGCCGCCAGGCCCTGGACGCACTCACCGGGTGCGCGGTCCGGGCCACCCGCTGGCGGCAAATTCGCCAAGATCGACCCGATCACCGTCCCCTTCCCCGGAAGGCACCGGCCTAGGCACCGGCTTGGCCCGATCTTGGGGCGATTTGCCAGCCGCATACTCCGTATGCATACTCAGTAGCCATGTCCATCAGACACGGCCTGCTCGCCCTGCTCGAGCGCGGCCCCATGTACGGCTACCAGCTGCGCGCCGCCTTCGAGGAGTCGACCGGCGCCACCTGGCCGCTCAACATCGGGCAGGTCTACACCACCCTGTCCCGCCTCGAGCGCGACGGCCTGGTGCGTCCGCTGCCGGAGAACGACGGGGGGCAGCGGCCGTACGAGATCACCGACCTCGGCCGGGCCGAGATCACGGTCTGGTTCGCCACCCCGATCAGCCGCACCGACCGCCCGCGCGACGAGCTCGCCATCAAGCTCGCCCTCGCGCTGACCACCCCGGGCGTCGACGTGCCGCGCGGTGGTGCAGACCCAGCGCACGGCGACCATCCGGACCCTGCAGGAGCTGACCCGGCTCAAGACGCGCTCCGACGACCCCAGCGACCTGTCCTGGCGGCTGGTCCTCGACGCGATGGTCTTCCAGGCCGAGGCCGAGGTGCGCTGGCTCGACCACTGCGAGGCCAGCCTGGTGCGCTACCAACCCGCCAGCCGGTCCGTCGGCTGCCACGGCGCCGGAGAGCGCTCGACGACCGTACGGAGGCCAACCGGTGATCCTCGAACTGCGCGGCGTGCACCGCACCCACGGCACCGGCGAGACGGCGGTGCACGCCCTGCGCGGCGTCGACCTCGGCGTCGCACCGGGCGAGCTGGTCGCCGTCATGGGCCCGTCCGGCTCCGGCAAGTCGACCCTGCTCAACCTGGCCGGCGGGCTCGACTCGCCGAGCCAGGGCGAGGTGCTCGTCGAGGGCGAGGTGCTCGGCACGCTCAACCGCAAGCAGCTGGCCCGGCATGCGGCGCCGGCACGTCGGCTACGTCTTCCAGGACCTCAACCTGCTGGCCAGCCTGACCGCGGTGGAGAACGTCGCGCTGCCGCTGGAGCTCGACGGCGATGGCCGTACGCAAGGCCCGCAAGCTGGCCGCCGCCGCGCTCGACGAGGTCGGCCTGGCCGACCTGGCGCCGCGCTTCCCCGACGAGATGTCCGGCGGGCAGCAGCAGCGGGTGGCGATCGCCCGGGCGCTGGTCGGCGAGCGCCGGCTGGTGCTGGCCGACGAGCCGACCGGCGCGCTCGACTCGCAGACCGGCGAGGCCGTGCTGCGGCTGCTGCGCAGCCGGGTCGACGCGGGCGCGGCCGGCGTCCTGGTCACCCACGAGGCGCGGCACGCCGCCTGGGCCGACCGGGTGATCTTCCTGCGCGACGGCGTCGTGGTCGACACCACCAGCCCGGTCGGCGAGCCCGAACAGCTGCTCGGGGCGCAGGCATGAGCGTCTGGCGTACGGCGCTGCGGATCGCGCTGCGGGAGGCGCGCCGGGCCAAGGGGCGCACCGCGATGGTGCTGGTGCTGATCGCCCTGCCGGTGCTCGGCCTGGCGTTCGCGGCGGCCACCGTCGACATGTTCCAGCTCCGCCCGGCCGAGAAGGTGGACCGGCAGATCGGCGCGGCCGACGCGCAGCTCCAGTGGTGGGACAAGCGCGCCGGTCGCTGCAGAGCCTCGACGGCGAGAACTACAACAGCGCGGAGCAGGCCCCAGGCCGCACCGAACCGTTCCAGCCGACCGACCGAGGACGTGCTCGACGAAGTTCCCGGCCGGGACCACCGTGGTGCCGACGGGCAGCGCCTATCTCGAGATGCGCACGGCGACCGGCATCGGCGGCATCGAGGTGCTCGGCATCGACGCCGGCAGAGCCCGCTGGCCAAGGGCATCGTCACGGTGCTCGAGGGCCGGGCGCCGCGGACCCAGTCCGAGGTGGCGCTCAGCCACAAGGCGCATCGACCGGCTCGGCGCGCGGCTCGGCGGCACGGTGCAGGACGCCAGCCGCGACCACAGACGTACACCGTGGTCGGCGTGGTCGAGTCGCCCGAGCAACCTCGGCGAGCTGATGGTCCCGCCGGCCCGACCCCGAGCAGGTCAGCGGCTGGCTGGTCGACACGCCCGAGCAGGTGAGCTGGTCCGACGTCCGCGAGCTCAACGCCGCCGGCATCGTGGTCCAGTCGCGCAGCGTCCTGCTCGACCCGCCGGCCAACCCGGAGGGCGTGCTCGAGACAGCCCGGCGGCGACAGCGTCCGCGCGGGCTGAAGATCGCCGCCGTGATCGGCGGGCTCGGCCTGTTCGAGGTCGTGCTGCTGGCCGGCCCGGCGTTCGCGATCGGCGCCCGCCGGCGCCGCCGGGAGCTGGCGCTGGTCGCGGCCAACGGCGGCACCCCGGCCCACCTGCGGCGGATCGTGCTCGCCGACGGCATCGTGCTCGGCGTGGCCGGCGCGGTGATCGGCATCGGGCTGGGCATCGCCGGCGCGTTGATCGCGCGGCCCGCTGGTCGAGGTGTACGTGGCGAACGAGCGGGCCGGCGGCTACCGGGTCTATCCGACCGCGCTCGCCCTGGTCGCCGCGCTGGCGTTGCTGACCGGCATCCTGGCCGCGCTCGCACCGGCGGTCTCCGCCGCCCGGCAGGACGTCGTCGCGGCACTGACCGGCCGGCGGGGCGCGCTGCGCTCCCGGCGCCGGTGGGTGGTGCTCGGCCTGGCCCTCGTCGTCTTCGGTGGCCTGGCCGCGGTCGGCGGCGCGGCGACCTCGCGGGCCGTGGGCATCCTGGGCGGCCTCGGTGATCGCCGAGCTCGGCCTGGTGCTGATCACGCCGGCGCTGGTCGGGCTGATCGCGAAGCTGGGCGGCTCGCTGCCGCTGGGCCCGCGGATCGCGTTGCGCGACACCGCCCGCAACCGGGCCGCGGCGGCGCCGGCCATCTCCGCGGTGATGGCCGCGGTGGCCGGCTGCGTCGCCATCGGCACCTTCCTGACCAGCGACGCCGACCGCCAGGTCGACACGTACCGGACCGGGTTGCCGCTGGGCTACGCCGCCGTCGCAGATCATGGAACCCGAGGTCGCCCTGCCCACGTCCGAGCGGGTGTCGGCCGCCGCGTCCGACAGCCTCGCCGTCACCGGCGTGCGCCAGGTCGACACGATCAGCTGCCCGAAGGTCGACGGCGAGGAACGCTGGTGCTACGTCGCACCGAAGATGCCCGTCGAGCTGGCCTGCCCGTACAACAACAGCTCCGGGCCGCTCACCGACGCGGACAAGCAGCAGGCCTTGACCGACTCGCGCTGCCAGGATCCGGCGTTCCTCGTACGGCAACATGCCGTTCAGCACGGTGGTCGGCAACGGGGACAACATCCCGGCGCTGTCGCAGCCGGCGGAGGACGACGTGCGGTCGGCGGCCAGGGTGCTCGCGGCCGGCGGTGCCGTGGTCAGCGACCCACGCCTGGTCGCAGGACGGCAAGGTCACCCTCGAGCTGCGCGGCGACTCCGGCGACAACATGGGCGAGGAGAAGGTGCTCCGCGACGGTCACCGTGCCGGGCTACGCGCTGCGCACCGGCGTCGAGGTGGCGCACGGTCCGGCGCAGCAGTACGGGATGCAGCGCACCTACCTGTCACCGGCGGCGGTCGCGGCGCTGCAGCTCGCGACCGTGCCGACCGGCTTCGTGATCTCCACCGGCAAGGTGCCCGACCAGGCGGCGCAGGACAAGCTCGCCGCGTCGGTCGCCGAGCTGCCCGGCAAGGGCTACGCGACGGTCGAGACCGGCCCGCCGACCGGGATGCCGACCGAGCGCTGATCCTGGCGGCGGCGGCGATCATCGTCGCCCTCGGTGCCACGTTCGTGGCCACCGGGCTGGCGGCCGCCGACGGCCGGAGCGACCTGTCCACCCTGGCGGCGATCGGTGCGGCGCCCAGCGTCCGCCGGGTGCTGACGCTCAGCCAGGCCGGCGTGATCGCCGGGCTCGGGTCGCTGCTCGGCACCATCGCCGGGCTGGGCTCCGGCTGGGCGATCCTGGCCGCGTACAACCGGCAGTTCGCGGGCGACTGGCCGCGCGAGATCGGCTACCCGTTCGCGGTGCCCGGCGTCGTGCTGCTCCTGCTGGTGTCGATCCCGGTGATCGCCATGCTCGGCACGGGCCTGCTCACCCGCGCCCGGCTACCCATCGAGCGCCGAGCCGACTGAGCCAGCCCGGGCCCCTCCCCACCGGGCGCCCGTACCCGCAGAATGTGCCGATGTCACTCTTTCGGGCTACCGCCCGGCGCCTCGGACCCACCCGGTTCCTCTATCGGGTGGGTCCGTTGCTCGTGCCGCTGGACCGGATCGTCGGCCGGCTCACCCGCGGTCGCGTGGTCGCGCTCGGGCTGATCCCGTCGGCGCTGCTGACGACCCGGGGACGGCGCACCGGGGCGCGCGCGCGACAGCCCGCTGCTCTGCCTGCCCGACGGCGACGGCTTCATCGTGATCGGCTCCAACTGGGGCCGCCCCGAGCAGCCGGCCTGGGCGCTCAACCTGCTGGCCGAGCCGGTCGCGACGCTGACCCTGGGCGGCGCCGCGCTGCCGGTCAAGGCCCGGCTGCTGGACGGGGAGGAGCGGGCCCGGTCGTGGGCGCGGTTGGTCGCGGTCTGGCCGGGTTACGCGACCTACGAGACCCGCGCGGCCGGCCGGCGGATGCACCTGTTCCGGCTGGATCCGGTCTGACCGGCGGTGTCCCGGCATCGTGCCATCGATCCGGCGGGTACGAGCGTCGCGCCGGGAGCGCGCCCACGATGGTCCGCATGACAGTCATCCGTTGGATCGGCCCCACCTGAGGCGACACAATGACGGCCGTGAGCGACGAGCCGAACCCCTACCTCGCAAACCCGCGCTGGGTGGTGGCCGAACTGGTCGCGGACGCGGCCCGCCGGCGCTATCCGGCCGACATCCTCGCGATCGGCGTGCACGGCTCGCTCGCGCACGGCGACGACACCGAAACCAGCGACGTCGACCTGGTCGTCGTCACCTACCAGCAGGGTGCCGGTCCGCGGCCGGTCACCCGCCGCGTCGACGGGGTCCTCGTCGACCTCGGCGTCGTCGGCGCCGAGGAATACCTCCGGCACGCGCGCACCCTGACCACGTCCTGGCCGCTGGCCGCCGACCGGTACGTGACCACGAAACCCATCCACGACCCCGACGCCTGGCTGGAACGGCTGCGCGACGTCCACCTTGGCCGGTTGGCCGAGGCCCGCACGGCCGAGTTCGCCGCCCTGGCCCGCGAGGCCTGGTGCCGCGGCGCCTCCGCACACGCCCGAGCGACCAGATTGGCCGCCTGGTTCGAAACAGACACGGCCCTACTCATGCTCGCCGAAGCCCGCCTGTCCGCGGCCACAGTGGCCGGCCTGCTGGCCCGCACCTATTTCCGCAACGGCGCTGACGCGGTCCGCCGCACCGGCGTAGCGTCCGCCAACCTGACCGAACTAGGCACCATCCTCCGCGACCAGGCCAAGGACCTGGCCGACCGCGGCCGCCCGGTAGACGGCACGGTCAGCGACCTGTTCGACCGCTGATCTTTCCCACCGCGAACCTGGCAGGGACGGGCCCCCCAGGGCCCGGCCCGGTCTCCGGCGGGAGCAACGGTCGCGCCCCCGACGAACCCGGGAACAGCACCAGAATCTTGATCTATTCGGCGGAAAGCCAGCCTTGATCGCCCAGCCCGGCAATATCGAGAACGCGCCGAACTCGACGGGACGGAATAACCGCCAGGTGCGGGATGCGATCGGTGAGGCGCACGAGGGCCTGGATGGCGGCTGAGTCGAAGAAGGTCACCGCGCGCAGGTCGAGCGTGACGTGCTCGGCCGACTCGCGCGTCGCCGCCTGGAACATCTGGTCCGCGGTGGCCATGTCGACCTCACCGGTCACCACCACGCGGCGGTGGTCGGCGTCACCCTCGCTGGTGGCGGAGAAGACCGTCTCCTCTTGATCCACGGCACAACCTTGGCACACCCCTCTGGCCCGGGCAAGCAACCCCTCGGCGTCGCTAGTGTGTGAAGCATGTCCGACCGTGCTCCGCTGACTCCCGGCAAGATCTCGCCGTGGCGCCAGGTGCCGCCTTCGATCCCCCGTCCGGAATATGTCGGGAAGAAGGGCCCCACCCCCTGGCGCGGCTCCAACGTGCAGACGCCGGAGACGATCGAGAAGATGCGGCTCGCGTCACGGCTGGCCGCGCAGGCCACCGCACTGGCCGGCGAGCACTGCAAGCCGGGGGTGACCACCGACGAGATCGACAAGGTGGTGCACGAGTTCCTGGTCGACCACGGCGCCTACCCGTCGACGCTGGGCTACAAGGGCTTCCCGAAGTCCTGCTGCACCAGCCTCAACGAGGTCATCTGTCACGGCATCCCGGACACCACCGTCCTCGAGGACGGCGACATCATCAACGTCGACGTCACCGCCTTCATCGGCGGCGTGCACGGTGACACCGACGCCACCTTCCTGGTCGGCGACGTCGCCGAGGAAAACCGGCTGCTGGTCGAGCGCACCCACGAGGCGATGATGCGCGGCATCAAGGCGGTCGCGCCGGGCCGCCAGATCAACGTCGTCGGCCGGGTGATCGAGTCGTACGCGAAACGGTTCGGCTACGGCGTCGTGCGTGACTTCACCGGGCACGGCATCGGTGAGGCGTTCCACAGCGGGCTCTACGTGCCGCACTACGACAGCCCCCGGCCGACCGACCTGATGGAGCCGGGTATGACCTTCACCATCGAGCCGATGATCACATTGGGCACGTACGAGTACGACATGTGGAGCGACGGCTGGACCGTCGTGACGAAGGACCGCAAGTGGACGGCACAGTTCGAGCACACGATCGTGGTGACGGAAGACGGCCACGAGATCCTGACCCTTCCGTGACCGCGCTCGACCCCGAGCTGCCCGCGCCACACCACCACGCCGATGTCTCCGGCGGCCGGCTGCGCCCGGCCGTCTTCGGCGCGATGGACGGCCTGGTCACCAACATCGCCCTGATCGCCGGCGTCGGCGGCGGCGGGGTCGGTTCGCGCACGCTGGTGCTGACCGGCGTGGCCGGCCTGGTCGCGGGGGCGATCTCGATGGGCCTGGGCGAGTACACCAGCGTCCGCAGCCAGAACGAGCAGGTCAGTGCGGAGGTGGCCAAGGAGCGCCGGGAGCTGGAGCGGCACCCCGAGGCGGAGGCGCGTGAGCTCGCCGACGCCTGGGTCCGGCGCGGCCTGCCCCGCGAGCTGGCCACTCAGGTGGCCGACGCGCTGCGCCACAACCCCCGCGAGGCGCTGCGGGTGCACGTCCAGGAGGAGATGGGCGTCGACGCCGAGGACCACCCGAGCCCGTGGGCGGCGGCCCTGCTCTCGTTCGTCTTCTTCTCGGTCGGTGCGGTCGTCCCGCTGCTGCCGTACCTGCTGGGTCTGACCAACCTGTGGGTGGCGCTCGGCGCCGGCGGCGTCGGCCTCTTCCTGGCCGGCGCGCTGGTGGCCAGGTTCACCGGCCGCTCGTGGTGGGGCAGCGGCCTGCGCCAACTCGTGCTCGGCGCCCTGGCCGCGGCGGCCACCTACGGCATCGGCACGTTGATCGGCGTCTCGGCGGCCTGATCGAACGCCGGCAGGCCGTCGATGCTGGTGGTGTTCTTGACCCGCCGGTAGTCGGCCAGCGCCGCGTCGTCCTTGCGGTCGGCCCAGCGCAGCAGCAGGTCGCGGTCGCCCTCGTAGCTCATGATCGGCACCGAGTAGCCGCACGAGTCGCTGACCCGGTCCACCTCGACCGTGATCACGCCACGCAGCCCGTGCAGGTCGGGCGCGTCGGGGAAGTGCGCGAGCAAGCCGTCGAGGTCCGGGCTCCCGATCGGCGTGTGGGTGCCGCGACCGTGCAGTCGGACGATGTTGGGCGGACCCTGGAACGCGCAGAACATGATCGTGATGCGGCCGTTCTGCCGCAGGTGGGCCAGGGTCTCCGCGCCGCTGCCATGGAAGTCGAGATAGGCCACCCGGTGTTCGCCGAGCACGACGAACGTGCCGGCCATGCCCTTCGGCGAGAGGTTGACGTGGCCGTCGTCACCGGACGGCGCGGTCGCCACGAAGAACATGTGCTGTGCCTCGACGAACTCCCGCAGGCGGCCGTCGATCTTCTCGTGCACCTTCCATGGCCCGATCCTGCCACCGGCCCGCCACCAGGCGCGAAGGCCTTTCAGCTGGTGGAAGCGGCCGCCACCAGGGCCGCGAACAGCCGGTGGTCGGTCGTGTCCTCCGGATGCCACTGGACGCCGATCGCGAACCGCAGCGCCGGGTCCTCGACCACCTCGATCAGGTTGTCCTCGGGGCACCAACCGGTCGCGGTCAGCTTGCCCGGGTCGGCGACGCCCTGGTGGTGGAACGAGTTGACCTCAACCGACTCGCCGAGCAGCCCCCGGGCCAGCGAGCCCGGGGCCAGGTCGACCCGGTGGAAGCCGAACTTGGGCCCGGACACCGGCCGGTGGTTGTCGTGGCCGAGCACCTCGGGCAGGTGCTGGTGCAGCTTGCCGCCGTAGGCGACGGACATCAGCTGCATGCCGCGGCAGATCGCCAGCGTCGGCAGGTCGGCGGCCAGCGCGGCACGCAGCAACAGCATCTCGGCGGCGTCCCGCTCGGGCTTGACCTGGGTGGTCGCGTGCGCCGGCTCGCCGTAGAGCCCCGGGTCGACGTCGGAGCCCGCCGGTGAAGACGATGCCGGACAGGCCGTCGAGGTCGTCGACATCGGGTGCGTCGGGAGTGATGAGGACCGCACGGCCACCGCTGGTGTGCACCGCCTGGACATAGGCCAGTGGGAGCACGGCGGCGAACGTGTCGTTGAGCCCGAACCTCGCCTCTTCGGCGTAGGTGGTCAGGCCGATGACGGGCCGGGACATCAGCTCACTCTAGCCGAACCTTTAAACCAGACATGATGACCAGGAAAATCGCGGTCCCGGGTTCGCGGTGGTCCGGATCGTTGCTCCCGCCGGAGAAACTCGCTGGCGCTTCGAGCCAGGTTCGCGGCACACGAGCGGGAGGCCCACGCGCCGCGGCGCGTGGGCCATTTCCTAGCTGGTGCGGGCGGCTTCGACCAGGGACTCGAAGATGCGGCGTTCGCCGGCCTCTTCGGGGTGCCACTGGACGCCGAGCACGAAGGGCTTGGTCGGGTCTTCGACCGCCTCGATACGCCGTCGTCGGCGCGGGCGGTGATGGTCAGCGCTGCCGGGGTCGGCTACGCCCTGGTGGTGGTACGTGTTGACCTCCACTCGGCCGTCGCCCTCCGGGCCGTCGCCGGCTACCTCGGCGGCCAGGGAACCGGGCTCCAGGGTGATGCCGTGCCAGCCGTAGACGCCCGGGCCTGGCCGGTGCTTGTCGGAGCCGACCACGTCGGGCAGGTGCTGGTGCAGGCGGCCGCCGCAGGTGACCGCGAGCAGTTGCATGCCGCGGCAGATGCCGAGCACCGGCAGGTCGGTCCGCAGCGCCGCCTGGAGCAGCAGGGACTCGCCGCGGTCGCGGTCGGGGCGGCTGTCGGTGAGCGGGCCGGGCTCCTCGCCGTAGAGGTCGGGCCCGAGGTCGGCGCCGCCCGCGATGATCAACGCGTCGAGTGCGCGGAGCACGTCGGCGTCGGTGTCGTCGGGGGGCAATATCACCGCCCGGGCGCCGGCGGCGGTCACCGCATCGACGTAGGACTTTCTGATCAAGGCGGCGTCCTGGTCGATCCACACACCCCAGGACGCGGGTTCTACATAGGACGTGATTCCGACGATTGGTCGCACGGTTGGCTGAGAACCTCCTCCCCAAAACTTTGCTACCCGGCGACCCGATCGCCAAACGATCGCTACAGAGGTGTGACGTACGCGCCGGTGATTCCGCCGTCGACGACAAATTGCGCCGCGGTCATGAACGAGGCGTCGTCGCTGGCCAGGAACGCCACCGCGGCGGCGATCTCCTCCGGCTCGCCGAACCGACCCATCGGCACGTGCACCAGCCGCCGCGCGGCCCGCTCCGGGTCCTTGGCGAACAGCTCCAGCAGCAGCGGCGTGGCGATCGGCCCGGGGCACAGCGCGTTGACCCGGATGCCCTCGCGGGCGAACTGGACGCCCAGCTCGCGGGTCATCGCCAGACACACCGCCCTTGCTGGCGGTGTAGGCGATCTGCGAGGTCGCCGCGCCCATGCAGCGCCACGAAGCGAGGCGGTGTTGATGATCGAGCCCTTGCCCTGGCGGCGCATGTGCGGGATGGCGTACTTGCAGCACAGGTAGACGCTGGTGGTGTTGACCCGGATGACCCGTTCCCAGGCGTCGAGTCCGGTGTCCAGGATGGAGTCGTCGTCCGGCGGCGAGATGCCGGCGTTGTTGAACGCGATGTCGACCCGGCCATACCTTTCGGCGACGCCGTCGAACAGGTCGCGGACACCGTCCTCGTCGGCACGTCGCAGAGCACGAACTCACCGCCGACCTCGTCGGCCGCCGCCTTGCCGGCCTCGGCGCCGACGTCGACGCAGACCACCTTCGCGCCCTCGGCGGCGAAGCGGCGGGCGGTGGCCAGCCCGATGCCGCTGCCGGCACCGGTGATCACGGCCACCCGGTCCTGGAGCCTGTTCATCGAACCTCTCAATCTGCTGCGAAGAAGACGTTCTTGACGTCGGTGAACGAGAGCAGCGCGTCGGGGCCGAGCTCGCGGCCGAGCCCGGACTGCTTCATGCCGCCGAACGGCGTCCAGTAGCGCACCGACGAGTTGGAGTTGACGCTCAGGTTGCCGGTCTCGACGCCGCGGGCCACGCGGATCGCCCGGCCGACGTCGCGGGTCCAGATCGAGCCGGACAGGCCGTACTCGGTGTCGTTGGCGAGCCGGATCGCGTCGGCCTCGTCGTCGAACGGCAGCACCGAGACGACCGGGCCGAAGATCTCCTCGCGCCAGTGCCGGTCGCTGGGCGAGTCCGGCGAGCAGCACCGTCGGCGCGTACCAGAATCCGGGGCCGTCCGGGGCGTGCCGCGTGAACGCGACGCGGGCACCGGTCATCCACATAGGACGCCACCGACGTCCCGCTGCGCCGCGGAGATCAGCGGGCCCATCTGCGCGCGTCTCCAGCGCCGGGTCCTCCACCCGGAACGCCTTGACCGCCGGCTCGAGCAGCTCCAGGAACCGGTCGTAGACGCTGCGCTGCGACCAGGATCCGCGACCGGGCGCAGCAGTCCTGGCCGGCGTTGTCGAAGACCGCGGCCGGCGCGCCGGCGGCCGCCTTCTCCAGGTCGGCGTCGGCGAAGACGATGTTGGCGCTCTTGCCGCCGAGCTCCAGGGTCAGCCGCTTCACCTGGTCGGCGCAGCCCCGCATGATCCGCTTGCCGACCTCGGTCGAGCCGGTGAAGCAGACCTTGCGGACCGCCGGGTGGGTGACGAACCGCTCGCCGACCAGCGAGCCCCGGCCCGGGCACGACGGTGAACACGCCCTCGCGGCAGCCCGGCCTCGCAGGGCCAGCTCGGCCAGCCGCATCGCGGTCAGCGGGGTCAGCTCGGCCGGCTTGAGCACCACCGTGTTGCCGGCCGCGAGCGCGGGCGCGAAGCCCCAGCCGGCGATCGGCATCGGGAAGTTCCACGGCACGATCACGCCGACCACGCCGAGCGGCTCGTGGAACGTCACGTCCAGCCCGCCGGCGACCGGGATCTGCCGGCCGATCAGCCGCTCCGGCGCGCCGGCGTAGTAGTCGCAGCACGTCGCGGACGTTGCCGGCCTCCCAGCGGGCGTTGCCGATGGTGTGCCCGGAGTTGCGCACCTCCAGCTCGGCCAGCTCCTCGATGTGCGCGTCGACGACGGCGGCGAACCGGCGCAGCAGCCGAGCCCGGTCGCCGGGCGCCATCGCCCGCCACGGCGGGAACGCGCGCGCGGCCCGCTCGATGGCCGCGTCGGTCTCGTACAGGCTGCTCGCCGGCACGGTCTCGATCGACCAGCCCGGTCGCCGGGTTGACCAGGTCGGTCACTGTCCTGTTTCCCCTTAGAGCCGTTCGAAGCCGCGGAACAGCTCCCAGTCGGTGACGGCCGCGTCGAAGGCGGCCAGCTCGACCCGGGCGTGGTTGGCGTAGTGGGCGACCACCTCGTCGCCGAACGCCGCCCGGGCGACCGTGGAGCCCTCCCACAGCGCCGGCGCCTCGCGCAGCGTGCCCGGCACCCGGGTCGGCGTCTCGTCGCCGTACGCGTTGCCGGTGAACTCGGCTCCAGCGGCAGCTCGTTCTCGATGCCGTGCAGCGCGCCGGCGACCAGCGCGGCGATCGCCAGGTACGGGTTGACGTCGGCGCCGGGCACCCGGTTCTCCACCCGCATGCCCTGCCCGTGCCCGACCACCCGCAGCGCGCAGGTGCGGTTGTCGACGCCCCAGCGCAGCGCGGTCGGCGCGAACGAGCCCGGCTGGTAGCGCTTGTAGGAGTTGATGTTCGGCGCGAACAGCACGCTGAACTCGCGCATCGTGGCCAGCAGCCCGGCCAGCGCGTGCTCCCCGGTCTGCGACAGGTGGGCCGGCCCGTCGCCGAACATCGCCGACCGGTCGTCCGGCCCGCGCAGCGAGAAGTGGATGTGGCAGGAGTTGCCCTCCCGCTCGTTGGGCTTGGCCATGAAGGTGATCGACATGCCCTCCTGGGCGGCGATCTCCTTGGCGCCGTTCTTGTAGATGACGTGGTGGTCGGCGCAGGTCAGCGCCTCGTCGTAGCGGAAGGCGATCTCGTGCTGGCCGAGGTTGCACTCGCCCTTGGCGCTCTCCGGGCACCAGCCCGGCGCCGGCCATCTCGTTGCGGATCCGGCGCAGCAGCGGCTCGACCCGGGCGGTGCCGAGCAGCGAGTAGTCGACGTTGTACAGGTTGGCCGGGGTGAGGTCGCGGTAGCCGCGCCGCCAGGCGTCCTCGTACGAGTCGCGGTAGAGCACGAACTCCAGCTCGGTGCCGGCGTACGCGGTCAGCCCGTGCGTCGGCCAGCCGGTCGAGCTGCCGGCGCAGGATCTGCCGCGGGCTGGCCGCGACGTCGCCGGAGCCGTCGAGCCAGGCCAGGTCGGCCAGCAGCAGCGCGGTGCCCGGCTGCCACGGCACCCGGCGCAGGGTGGTGAGGTCGGGCACCATCGCGAAGTCGCCGTAGCCGCGGTCCCAGCTCGACATCGCGTAGCCGTCGACGGTGTTCATGTCGACGTCGACGGCGAGCAGGTAGTTGCAGCCCTCCGCGCCGGACTCGGTGACCTCGTCGAGGAAGAACCGGCCGTGGAGCCGCTTGCCCTGCAGGCGCCCCTGCATGTCGGTGAGCGCGAGCGCGACCGTGTCGATCTCACCGCCGTCGACGGCGACGCGCGAGCTCTTCGAGCGTGAGCGCCGGTTCTCGGGTCATCCTCGCGCCTCCATTACAAAGGTCTACTAGCAAACCATTAGGTCGTCAATCATCCGAGCAAGCCGCGCAACAGCTCGGCCGTCGCGTCGCAGTGCTCCTCCATCGTCGCCCGCGCGGCTGGCCGCGTCACCGGCAAGAATCGCGTCGACGACGCGGGTATGTTGCGGGTCGGAGTGGTCCAGGTTCTTCTTGATCACCGGAATGCTGGCCAGCAGCCGGTCCAGGGCAAGCTGCACGTCGGCGACCGCGGCCGCCAGCGACGGGCTCCCACTGGCCGCCGCGATGGCCAGGTGCAGCCGGGAGTCCGCGACCCGCCGGGTGGTCGGGTCGCGGTCGCGGGAGGCGGCCAGGCAGGCGACGAGGTGCTGCCGCTCGACGGCGGTCAGCGTGCGGGTGGCGGCGAGCCCGGCCGCGCCTGGCTCGAGCACCCGCCGGAAGTCGAGCGCGTCGGGCAACGTGTCGCCCATCTGCCGGGCCAGCTCCGCGGCGCCGCTCTTGGGGCGTGCCGAGGTCTTCCGTCCCTTGTCGACGTCGGCGGTCACCGGAGAGACCACGAAGGTGCCGCCGGTGCGGCCCGCGCCGCGACTCCAGGAAGCCGGCCTCGCGCAGCGCGCGGATCGCCTCCCGCAGCGTGACCCGGCTGACCTGCAGCCGCTCGGCCAGCTCACGCTCGGCCGGCAGGCGGTCGCCCGTGCCGACCAGCCCGAGCCTGATCGCCTGCGCCAGCCGCGACACGGTGATCTCGAACGCGTTGCCACCCCGGACCGGCCGCCACAGCGGCACACCGGTGACCGTCGCCGTCGACTCGCCCCGCCTGACCGACTTCGCGGCCACGGATTGGGCCGGTGGGTCGGCCTGGGTCCGCGAACGACCGGCCTGATGATCGGCCAGGTTCCCACTGGCCCGTCGGGGTCGCGGACGCGATCCTCGGCGAGGCCGCGTCGTCCAGCGGGACAACGTTCTCCGCCGCCGGGCGGCTGGCCGTCGGGATCGCGAGACGCGATCCCCGGCGGAGCCGCGTCGTCCATCGAGGCAACGTCCGCCGCTGGCGGACGGCCGGCCCTTCGGGCGCGCTGGGCAGGATCTTTCGGTCGGGCAGCGTCGTCCACCGGGACGACGGCCTCCGCCACCGGACGACTGGCCCGTCGGGGTCGCGGGGTGCGATCTTTCAGTTGGGCGGCGTCGTCCGGTGGGGCCTCGGCGGTCGCCCGGTCGGCCAGGGCCGGATGGGGGCGCCGGGGCCGCTTCCGGGCGGCGTCGGTGGGCATCGTGCGTACCCCCAAAGGGATGTGGCCTCTCCCCCGCGACCGGCAGGGCGCCGGTCGCGAGGGAGCGCGAGACCCGCGGGTCAGGGCGTGTTGGCGTCGACCGAGTCCGTTTCGTCGATCGTACGGCGGGGGCCGGTGAACCACTTGCGAGCGGAGACTCGCCACCAGATCCAGACCGCCAGGAGCAGGCCGCCGACGGCGAGTGGTGCGTAGTTGACCGCGCTCCAGGTGAACTCGTCGCTGAACGGCACCGCCGCGGGGGTGAACGGCATGATGAAGTAGACCGAGATCATCGCGATCTCGATCACCGCGATCCAGCCGAGCACCTTGTAGCGCCTGCCCAGCGTCCACGGCCCCGGGCGGAACCGGTCACCCATCCGCAGCCGCAGCGCGATCGGGATCAGGAACGCCAGGTACAGGCCGATCACGGCGACCGAGACGACGGCGTAGAACGCGACCGGGATGCCGTTGTACTGGTAGAGCGCTGGCAGCGTCAGCACGCCGCCGGCGACGGTGCCGGCGATGATCGCGTACACCGGGGTGCCGTTGCGGTTGACCCTCGACCAGAGGCGCCAGCCGGGGATCGCGCGGTCACGGCTGAACGCGTACGTCATCCGGGACATCGAGGTCACGCAGCTCATGCCGCAGAAGAACTGGCCGATCGTCGAGATGATGATGACGATCTTGAACATCAGCGGGGTGAGCGCCGACTCGAAGATCGCACCCGAGAAGCCGCCGGCCGCGTTGATCGCCTCGACGTCCGTGGCCGCGAACAGGAACGCCAGCAGCAGGATCCAGCCACCGATCGCCGAGTAGAAGATCGACTGCCAGAGCCCGCGGGCCGCGGCGTGCGAGGCGCCGCGGGTCTCCTCCGAGACGTGGGCGCAGGCGTCGAACCCGGTGATCGTGTACTGGGTGAGCAGGAACCCGAGCGGCAGGATGAAGAACCAGAACATCAGGCCGTTGTGGTCGCCGTCGCCGAAGCCGGAGTTGTTGAAGCGTTCGGTGAAGACGAACTGGAAGCTCTGGTGCTCGTCCGGCACGACGATCAGGATCAGCACCACCGCCGCGGCACCGGCGACGTGCCACCAGACCGAGACGTTCTGCAGGATGTCGATGATGGCGTGGCCCCAGATGTTGATGATCCCGTGCAGCGCCAGGATGATCACGAACAGCAGGAACGCCTGGTTGAGCGTGCCGGCCCAGCCGTCGAAGAGCGCCGACAGGGTCAGGTTGAGGAACGTCGCGCAGCCGTAGTCGACCGACGCGGTGACCGCGACCAGGCCGACCAGGTTGAGCCAACCGGTGAACCAGCCGTGCACCGGCTTGCCCATCTTGGCGGCCCACCAGTAGATGCCGCCGGCGGTGGGGTACGCGGACACGAGCTCCGACATGCAGAGACCGATGATCAGGATGAAGATCGAGATCAGCGGCCAGCCCCAGGAGATCGCGATCGGGCCGCCGTTGTTCCAGGCCTGGCCGAACGTGGTGAAGCAGCCGGCCAGGATCGAGATGATGGAGAACGAGATGGCGAAGTTGGAGAATCCGCTCCACTTGCGCCGGAGTTCCTGCTTGTAGCCGAGTTCCGCGAGCCGCTGGGCGTCGTCGTCCAGTGGCTGCTCACCCGTTTCGGGCGACGTGGTCGTCACTGCAACACCTCCCTGAGGTGGTCATAACGGGGTGGCCGTGCGGCCCGCGGCGGTGTCGATCAGGCGCCCCAGGTCGGGTGCGTCGAGATCGCGGATGGCCCGGGCCCACTTGTCGGCCGCTTCGTTCCAGTAGTCGAACGTCGAACCCGGTGCCCGGAGCAGGCCATGGTGCACGGAGAACCAGAGCGTCCAGGTGACGTTGGACAGGATCAGGTTGAGCCGCACCCGCGCGTGCAGCGCGGGCGTGCTCTCTGTGCCGAAGTAGGCGGCCGCCAGCGCCGCCGTCCGGTCGGGGTCGAAATCGGCCTCGGCCGCTATGTCACCCAGCTCGAAAGCCGGGTCGTTGTTGCCGGACAGTTGGTAGTCGATGATGCGGACATCGCCGGCCACGTCGATGAAGTTCTCGGGGAGCAGGTCGTTGTGGCACGGCGCCGTCCGCAGCGGCCCGTTCAGCGCTCGCGCGATGACGTCCACGATGGACTGTCGTCTCGTGGTAGCCCGTCCGGCACGCGCAGGTCGTCGCCGGGCGCAGATGTCGAGCAGCTCCCGCCGTTTGGCCAGGATGTCGAAGTCGTTGGCGAACCGGCGGGCCGGCGTGCAGCCTCCGGCAGGCGGCGGCGATCTGTTTCGATCGTCTCAGGGTCACGCACGTCGTCGGCGTGCAGCGTGCGGCCGGGCAGGAACTCCAGCACCAGCGCCGGCACGTCCGGCAGCACCTCGATCACCCGGGCGCCGGCGCCGCTGTCGGCCGCCCGCAGGGTGTTCTCGATCTCCTGCTCGGGCGGGATGCCGAGGCCGGCGGCGGAGACCGCGGGGTCGAGCACCCGCAGCAGGTAGCTGCGCCCGCCGGTGTCGACCCGCCAGATGTGGTGCGACAGTCCACCCGCGATCGGGGTGGCGCGCACCGCGTCGCCCCGCGAAGCGCGGCAATCGCCGCAGCACCTCGCCGGCCTCAGGTCGCTTCGCCATCCGCATACCCGCCTCCGCATGGCGCGTCTTAGGCGGGAGTGTCGACCTCCGTGATCACCGCGGTCAATACTCACGAGGATAAAAGTTCACTGGCCGGACAGCCGATTTGGTCTTACCTTTTTGGGTGGTAGGACCTCCCGTGTGCGGACTGATGCGCGCGTCGTGATCATCGGTGGCGGGGTCGCGGGCTGCAGCATCGCCTACCACCTGGCCCGGCTCGGCTGGACCGACGTGCTGCTCGTCGAGCAGCACGAGCTGACCGAGGGCACCACCTGGCACTCGGCCGGCTTCGTCGGCCAACTGCGTTCGACGATCAGCCAGACCCGCATGATCATGTACTCGTCCGGCCTCTACGCCGAGCTCGCCGACCAGACTGGGCTCGACCCAGGCTGGCGGGGCGTCGGCGGCATGCGGCTGGCCACCACGCCGTCGCGGGTGGAGGAGTTGCTGCGGCAGGCGTCGTCCGCGACCACGTACGGGCTCGACCTGGAACTGCTCTCCCCCGCCGCGCTGGCGTCACGGTTGCCGATGCTCGACGTCTCCGACGTGCGGTTGGCCGGGTGGCTGCCCGGCGACGGCTATCTGCGGCCCGACGCGCTGGCCGGCGCTCTGGCGGCGGGCGCGCGTGCGCTCGGGGTCACGTTCGCCACCGGCACGTCGGTGACCGGGATCGAGGTGGTCGACGGTCGGGTCCGTGCGGTGCAGACCCCGCGCGGCCGGATCGCCACCGAGATCGTGGTCAACGCCGCGGGCGCCGCCGCCGGCCACGTCGGCGCGTCTCGCCGGGGTCGCGATGCCGGTCGTGCCGATCAAGCATCAGTACGTGGTGAGCTCGCCGCTGCCGATCGCCGACGTGCCCGGCCCTGCCGACGGTCCGCGACCCGGACCACATCGTCTACTTCCGCGGCTCCGACGACCGGAACCCCGGACGGCCTGCTGATCGGCGGCTACATCCGCACACCGTCGGTCTGCTGGCCCGCGGCCGGCCCGCCGCTCGCCGCGCCGCGCGCGCTGTTCCCGCCCGAGCTCGACCTGTTCGCCGAGTCGTGGGCGGCCGGCCGGCACCGGGTGCCGGCGCTGCGCTCGGCGTCGATCGCCCGGGTGGTGAACGGCGCCGGAGGCGTTCACCCCGGACGGCGAGTTCCTGCTCGGCGAGACGGCGGTCCGCGGTTTCTGGGTGGCGGCGGGCTTCTGCGTGCACGGCCTGGCCGCGGCCGGCGGCGTGGGCAAGGTGATGGCCGAGTGGATCGTCGACGGCCAGCCCGAATACGACGTGTCCCATATGGACATTCGCCGGTTCGGCGCGCACGCGGCGAGCCGCTCCTGGGCGACCGCGAAGGCGCTCGACGCCTACTCCCGTTACTACGACGTCGTCTACCCGCACACCGAGTGGACGGCCGGCCGGCCGTTGCGCCGCTCGGCGATCTGGCCCCGCACGCTCTGGACGCGTCGCTCGGCGAGAAGGCCGGTTGGGAACGGGTCAACTGGTTCGCGGCGCGGCCGAGACGGACGCTTCACGCGGCGCGCCCCGGCGGCTGGGCCGGCCACAACTGGTCACCCGCGATCGCCGCCGAGTGCCGGGCGACCGCGTCGGCGGCGGGCCTGTTCGACCAGTCGTCGTTCGCGAAACTCGACGTCCGCGGCGCGGGCGCGCGCGCCGTTCCTGCAATGGATGTGCGCCAACGACGTCGACCGCCCGGTCCGGCGGGGTCGTCTACACCCAGCTGCTCAACGACCGCGCCGGCATCGAGGCCGACCTGACGGTGACCCGGCTGGCCGACGACCACTTCCGCATCGTGACCAGCACCGCCTCCGGCGTACGCGACGCCGCCTGGCTGCGCCGCCACGCGCCCGACGACGTGCGGATCGACGACGTGACCGGCGCGTACGGCTGCCTGTGCCTGTGGGGCCCGGCGGCCGGCGAGATCGTCGCGCCGCTGGCCGACGGCGATCTCGACGTCCGCTTCATGCGGGCCAGCCAGGTCACCCTGGGGCCGGTGCCGGTGCTGGCCCAGCGGGTCACGTTCGTCGGCGAGTTCGGCTGGGAGCTCTACGCCAGCACCGAATACGTGCTGACGCTGTGGGACCTGCTGATCGCGGCCGGCGCGACGGCTGCGCCCGGCCGGCTACCGCGCGATCGACTCGATGCGGCTGGAGAAGGGCTACCGGGTCTGGGGCTCCGACATCACCCCCGAGACCACGCCCGACGAGGCCGGGTTGTCGTTCGCGGTCCGCGCCGGACAAGGCGATTTCCTCGGCCGCGCCGCCCTGCTCGCGGCCCGCGCCGCGGACCGCCGGCGCGCCGCCTGCGCTGCCTGGTCCTGGCCGACCCGACCGCCGTCTGCCTGGGCACCGAACCGGTCCGGGTCGACGGCGAGCCGGTCGGCCGGGTGACCTCGGGCGGCTACGGCTACCGGGTGGGCGCGTCGATCGCCTACGCCTACCTCCCGTCCGCGGTGGCCGATGGCGCCCGGGTCGAGGTAGGCATGTTCGGCGAGTGGCAGCCCGCCACCGTGTCGCCGAGCCGTTGTACGACCCGGCGAACACCCGCGTCCGCGCTACCCCGTCACGGCGCCAAGGGCGCTGTCAACCCGTCGATGACAGCCGGCCCCTCTCGGCCTCGCTGGACGACTGGTTCCACCGGCGGCGCCACCTCCTCCTCGGCGTCCGGGATCGGCTCGCCGGCCAGTCGGCGCAACGGTGAGAACCAGGCGACGATCACGCCGATCCCGGTGATCCCCGCCGTCGCGATGATCGCCGTGCGCGGGCTCGATGCCTCCGACACCAGCCCACCGAGCAGCGCCCCCACCGGCCAGCCCACCCCGAACGACACCATCCGCCCGGCGGTGTTGACCCGGCTCTGCAGCCGGTCGGGCGTCACCCGCTGGCGCAGCGTGATCGAGTTGAGGATGACCATCGAGTAGACCACCGCCCACAACGCCAGCAGCAGTGCCACCACCATCCAGTTGGTGGCTATCCCGCAGGCCAGCCCGAACGCGGCCGACAGCGGCAGGAACCACAGCGTCACCCGCGGCTCGCCCATCCGGCGGGCCAGCCGCGGGAACATCACGGCCGCGACGATGCCGCCGGCGCCCCACACCCCATACATGACACCGAGGCGGGCGTCGTTGGTCGGCCGGACGCCGAGCGTCTGGTCGAGCCAGGGCACGAACTGGCCCATGAAGGCGCCACCGGTCATCGACTGCAGGCAGCCGACGATGGTCTGGGTGCGCACGATGGGTTGCCGGCTCAGGAACACGACGCCCTCGCGGATGTCGCGCAGCAGGCCCGGCGCCGGCGCCGCGGCGCGTCTGCAGCGGCACGCCGATCGCCCGCACCAGCAGCGCCGAGGCCGCGAACGAGACCGCGTCGACGAGCAGCAGCGGGGCCGGCGCGGTCAGCGTGAGCAGCACGCCGGCGATGCCCGGCACGACAAGCTCCAGCACCGTGCTGCCGCCGTGCACGGCCGAGTTGGCGGCGGCGATGCGGCCGCGGCCGACCAGGGCCGGCAGGGCGCCGAAGTTGGCCGCGTCGAAGAAGACGAACAGGATCTGGGTCAGGAACGCGACCACCAGGACGTGTGGCGCGGTGAGCACACCGAACGCGTAGGCGGCCGGGATCGAGCCGAGCACCAGCCCGTTGGCCAGGTCGGCGATGACCATCACCCGGCGCCGGTCGAGACGGTCGGCCAGGGCGCCGGCGAACAGGCCGAAGCACAGGTAGGGCAGGCCCTCGGCGACGACCACGAACGCCGTCCACAGGCTCGACCCG
>CAWIXO010000016.1:0-94358 GCA_963840005.1 uncultured Actinomycetota bacterium
GGGTAGCCCCCGATTCGCGGCTGTCAGGCGGTTGGGCCACAATCTTCTTCGACCGACGACATCGGCGCTGGAGGCAGGCACCATGCAGCACAACCCCATCAACCACCCCGCGCGCTCGACCTACCGGGTGCTGACCGGGCTGATCGGCGCTCTACCTGGTCGTCTTCGGCTGCATCGGTATGGCCACGACCGGCGGCGACGGCCTGTTCGCGCAGGACGCCGGCCGGGTGCTGGGCCAGGGCACCAACCTGGCCAACTCGCTGATCTGCATGGTGATCGGCGCGATCGTGCTGATCGCGACCGTGGTCGGCCGCAACTTCGACGTGCTGGTCAACCGGGTCTTCGCGTAGGTGCTGATGGCGCTGGGCCTGGCCACGCTGGCGACGCTCCGCACCGACGCCAACTACCTCGGCCACACCCTCGCCACCAGCATCGTGATGATGTCGCCTGGGCACCGTGCTGCTGCTGGCCGGCATGTACGGCCGGGTCGGCTCGGAGGACGAGCAGCAGGCGTGGCAGCGGGCCCGTCTGGAGTTCTGAGCCCGAAGAAAGCGGCCTAGCCCCACAATTGGGGCATGGCGCACTTCCCGCTCAACCACCCGCTCCGGCCGCTCTACCGGACGCTCGCCGGGCTCACCGGCACGTACATCCTGATCTTCGGCTGTGTCTCGTTGACCAGGACGGTCGGCGACACGTTGTTCGCGCGGGAGAGCAACTGGGCGCTCGGGCTGCGTACCAACCTGGCGTTCGCGATCATCTCGGTGATCTGGGGCCTGATCGTGCTGGTCGCCAACCTGATCGGCGGCAACGTCGGGCACTACACCAACCTCGCCGGCGCCGTGGTCTTCATGGTCACCGGCATCTACATGGTCGCCTTCATGCAGACCGCGGCGAACTTCCTGAACTTCTCGGTCTCGACGGCGATCCTGTCGCTGGTCTTCGGCCTCGTGCTGCTGCTGGCCGGGATGTACGACAAGACCGGAAGCCCCGAGCGGGCGCGGACCGAACACGCCTTCAAGACGACCTCGTCGCACCGCGCCCCGCGCCCCGGCGCTGAGCGCTCAGCGGTCGCGCACCACCAGCGCGGGCTTGGACTCCAGGTGGGACAGGCCGTTCCAGGCCAGGTTGACCAGGTGGCGGCGACGACGTCCTTGCGCGGCTTGCGCACCTCCAGCCACCAGCGGCCGGTCAGCGCGACCATGCCGACCAGCGCCTGCGAGTAGAGCTCGGCCAGCTTGGGGTCGAAGCCGCGGGACTTGAACTCGGCGCCCAGGATGTGCTCGACCTGGTGCGCGAGGTCGTTGAGCACGCTGCTGAAGTTGCCGGTCGACGACATCACCGGCGACTCGCGGACCAGCACGCGGAAGCCGTCGGTCTCCTGCTCGATGTAGTCGAGCAGGGCCAGCGCGGCCTGCTCCAGCAGCTCGCGCGGGTGCCCGGCGGTCAGCGCGTTGGTGATCCGGTCGAGGAGGGCCCGCACCTCGCGGTCGACGACGACCGCGTAGAGGCCTTCCTTGCCACCGAAGTGCTCGTAGACGACGGGCTTGGAGACCTTGGCCCGCGCGGCCACCTCCTCGATCGAGGTGGCGTCGAAGCCCCGCTCGGCGAAGAGCTGCCGCCCGATCGCGATCAGTTGCTCGCGGCGCTGGGCGGCGGACATCCGGACACGGGACCGGCCGCCCGCCGGGTTGATCGGGTCGGCTACCACTCGCGCATCCTGCCAGCCGCGCCGGTGCGGGCCGCTGACCCGCACCGGGACGCGTCATCAGATCAGGCGCGTCTTCTTGACGAGCTTGGCGGCGATCCGCTCGGGCTTGGGCCAGCGCACGTCGTACGCGCAGCCGAGCTTCTCGAAGATCCAGATCACCCGGGCCGAGATGTCGATCTGGCCGCGCAGCACGCCGTGCCGGGCGCAGGTCGGGTCGGCGTGGTGCAGGTTGTGCCAGCTCTCGCCGAAGGACAGGATCGCCAGCGGCCAGAAGTTGGTGGCCTTGTCGCCCTGGCGCACCTCGAACGGGCGCTCGCCGTAGACGTGGCAGACCGAGTTGATCGACCAGGTGACGTGGTGCAGCAGCGCGATGCGGACCAGGCCGGCCCAGAAGAACGCGGTCAGCGCGCCCTGCCAGGACATGGTGACCAGGCCGCCGATCAGCGCCGGCGAGACGCGTCGGAGATCACCACGAGCAGCGGGAAGAGCTTGTCGACGCGGGCGATGTCCTTGTCGGCCAGCAGGTCCGGCGCGAAGCGCTGCCCGGTTGCCCAGCTCGCGGGAGAACAGCCAGCCCACGTGCGCGTAGAACAGGCCCTTGGTCAGGCCCCAGACGCCGCCGCCGAAGCGCCACGGCGAGTGCGGGTCGCCCTCCAGGTCGGAGAACGCGTGGTGCCGGCGGTGGTCGGCGACCCACTGGATCACGTTGCCCTCGATCGCGAACGAGCCGGCCACCGCCAGGGTCACCCGCAGCCAGCGCTTCGCCTTGAACGAGCCGTGCGTGAAGTAGCGGTGGAAGCCGACCGTGATGCCGAGCCCGGAGACGACGTAGAAGACCAGCGCGATCGCCGCGTCGGTCCACGACAGCCAGCCGCCGACCACGGCGACCGGGATCGGCCGCGAGCACCGCGAGGAACGGCAGGACGACGAAGACCCAGAGGGCGACCAGCACGCCCGATCGGCTGCTTGCCCTCGGTGAGTGGCTTCGGGCCCGTTGGATGTCGTCGTCTGGTCGGGGGTCGCGGTGACGGTGGTCATGGCACCTCGCAGCGGTGGGGAGGATCGAGAAGCTTACGCCTACGTCACCGTAACTTACGGCACCGTAGTTAGCATCCGGTGCAACGCAGATTTTAGGTTGGGCTAACCCGCGCAGAGGGAACCTAGTCACCGTGTGTCCCAGCGGAGCGCGTCAGGCTAGGATTACTCGGCTGATGGGACGTGGGGTAACGGCAGCCCGCCGGACTTTGAATCCGGAAGGTCCTGGTTCGAATCCAGGCGTCCCAGCTCCCTGCGCGTCGCACTTTCAGGTGACCAGCGACCGCTCTGCGCCCGCACCGACTAACATGAGGCGGCACGCCGTATGCCGTCCGACGGGAGCCCCCTCGTGACCGAAACCCGCACCGTCGTCATCCTCGCCGCGGGCGAGGGAAAGCGGATGAAATCGGCACTGCCGAAGGTGCTGCACCCGCTGCTCGGCCGCACCCTGCTCGGCCACGTGCTCGCCGCCGCCGCGCTCGATCGGCGCCGACCGCACGCTGGTCGTCGTCGGCCACGCCGCCGACCAGGTCGAGGCCCACCTCGCCGAGGTCGCGCCCGAGGCGACCGCCGGTGCTCCAGGCCGAGCAGCACGGCACCGGCCACGCGGTGCGCATCGCGCTCGACGCGGTGCCCGACGCGACCGGCACGGTCGTGGTGCTCAACGGCGACGTGCCGCTGCTGCGCGGCGAGACGGTCGAGGCGCTGGTCGCCGCGCACGAGCAGCGCCGGCACGGCGGCCACCGTGCTCACCGCCGAGGTGGCCGACCCGACCGGGCTGGGCCGGATCGTCCGCGACGACGGCCGGTGGCCTGGAGCGCGATCGTCGAGGAGCGCGACGCGAGCCCGGCGGAGCAGGCGATCCGCGAGATCAACGCCGGCATCTACGCCTTCGACGCCGCGCCTGCTGCGCGCCGCGCTGGCCAAGCTGACCAGCGACAACGACCAGGGCGAGGAGTACCTGACCGACGTGCTCGGCCTGCTCGCCGCGGCCGGCGAGCCGGTCGCGGTGCACGTCGCGCCCGACGCCGAGGAGACGCTGGGCTGCAACGACCGGGTCGAGCTGGCCGGCGCTGCGGGCCCTGCTGCGCGACCGGGTCAACGCCGACCTGATGCGCTCCGGCGTCACCATCCTCGACCCGGCGACCACCTGGATCGACGTGACGGCCGCGGTCGAGCGCGACGCGGTGATCGACCCGAACACCCAGCTCCGCGGCGCGACCCGGGTCGGCCCCGGCGCCGCCGTCGGGCCGGACACCACGCTGATCGACACGGTCGTCGAGGCGGGCGCCACCGTGCTGCGGGCACATGCCGTGCAGGCCGAGATCGGCCCGGGCGCGAGCGTCGGCCCGTACGCGTACCTGCGCCCCGGCACCCGGCTGGCGCGCGAAGTCCAAGGTCGGCACGTTCGTCGAGACCAAGAACTCCGAGATCGGCGAGGGCTCGAAGGTGCCGCACCTGTCCTACGTCGGCGACGCGACGATCGGCGAGCACACGCAACATCGGCGCGGCGCGCGTCTTCGTCAACTACGACGGCGTCACCAAGCACCGCACGGTCATCGGCAGCCACGCCCGCACCGGCTCCGACAACATGTTCGTCGCGCCGGTCGAGGTCGGCGACGGCGCCTACACCGCCGCCGGCACGGTGGTCCGCCGCGACGTACCGCCTGGTGCGCTATCCGTGTCCGGTGGCCAGCAGCGGAACTTCGAAGGCTGGGTCGAATCCCGGCGTCCGGGCACAGCAGCGGCCGAAGCGGCCGCGCCGCGGCACGTGACCAACTGCACGGCACTCAAGACGGTCATGCCGCCGCTGACGCCCCGGGGGATACTTCAAGCGAGTAAACATCCGCCGAACTCACGGAGCGCCTCACCCATGGGCAGCATCGTCGCCGAAAACCGCAAGAGCCTGATGCTCTTCTCCGGCCGGGGGTTTCCCGAGCTGGTCACGAGATCGGCGAGGTGCTCGGCGTCGCGCCGACACCGACCGACGCCTACGAGTTCGCCAACGGCGAGATCTTCGTCCGTTACCGGGAGTCCGTCCGGGGCTCCGACGCCTTCGTCGTGCAGTCGGCCGGCGAGGGCGTCAACAAGTGGGTGATGGAAACGCTGATCATGGTCGACGCGCTCAAGCGCGGCTCGGCCAAGCGGATCACCGTCGTCCTGCCGTTCTACCCGTACGCCCGGCAGGACAAGAAGCACCGCGGCCGGGAGCCGATCTCCGCGCGGCTGGTCGCCGACCTGTTCAAGACCGCGGGCGCCAACCGGATCCTCACCGTCGACCTGCACACCGCGCAGATCCAGGGCTTCTTCGACGGCCCGGTCGACCACCTGTTCGCGATGGACATGCTGGCCGGCTACGTCGAGCGCAAGTACGCCGGCCGGCCGATGACCGTGGTCGCGCCCGACTCGGGCCGGGTCCGGGTCGCCGAGCGCTGGACCGACCGGCTCGGCGGCTGCCCGCTGGCGTTCATCCACAAGACCCGCGACCCGCTCAAGCCCAACCAGGTCGTCGCCAACCGGGTGGTCGGCGACGTCGAGGGCCGGGTCTGCCTGATCGTCGACGACATGATCGACACCGGCAGCACGATCTGTAAGGCCGCCGAGATCCTGCACGACAGCGGCGCGGCCGACGTCGTCGTCGCGGCGACCCACGCGCTGCTCTCCGACCCCGCCACCGAGCGGCTCAAGAACAGCCGGATCAGCGAGGTCGTCGTGACCAACACGCTGCCGCTGCCGCCCGAGAAGCGGCTCGACAAGATCACCGTCGCTGTCGATCGCGCCGCTGCTGGCGCGGGCCATCCGCGAGGTCTTCGACGACGGGTCCGTTACTACGTTGTTCGGCGGGTTGAGCTAGTTCGGACACACCCGGCGGTAGGGTGCCCTTCCGGTTCCGGTAGAGTGTTGAGGTTGCCACGGCGAGGGTGACCCAGCTGGTTCTCAACGCAGCCACGGGCGCCGTCATCGACGCGGTGTCCGGGCCAGCCCGCGCGCCTCCTTCGCCCGGCACCGCCGCCGCTTGCACGCAGCCCAGACAAAGATCCAGGAGTTCTCCCGTGTCCGAGGTAAAGATCGCCGCCGAGCCCCGCACCGAGTTCGGCAAGGGTGGTGCCCGCCGCACCCGCCGTGCCGGCCTGGTGCCCGCTGTGCTCTACGGCCACGGCGAGAAGCCCAAGCACATCGCGGTTCCCGCGCGCGAGTTCGCCGCCGCGATCCGCCACGGTGGCGCCAACCAGCTCTTCGCGATCGAGGTCAGCGACGGCACCCAGGCCCTGGCGCTGCCGAAGGCGATCCAGCGCGACCCGGTCAAGGACACCTACGAGCACATCGACCTGCTGCTCGTCCGCCGCGGCGAGAAGGTCACCGTCGACATCCGCGTGGTGCTGCTCGGCGAGGCCGCGCCCGGCACCCTGGTCGTGACCGAGAGCGACACGCTCTCCGTCAGCGCCGACGCCACCCGCCTGCCGGACCACTTCGAGGTCTCCATCGAGGGCCTCGAGGCGGGTTCGAAGATCACCGCGGGCGACATCAACCTGCCGGACGGCACCGAGCTCATCGCCGACCCGGAGACCACCATCGCCGTCATCAGCGTCGCGCCGAGCGCCGAGGCGCTCGAGGGCGAGACCGCCGAGGGCGAGGCGGCCGAGGGCGAAGCCGCCGAGGGCGAGGCCGCGGCGACCGAGGAGCCGGCTGCCGCCGCCTCCTGAGCAAGAACTTGGTCTGCGTGTGAAAGGCCCCTTCCGGCACAACCGGGAGGGGCCTTTCGCCTAACCACTTGTCTGCCTCGGGAGAATGAAAGCGTGGAAGCGACAGCGCCCTTCCTCGTGGTCGGTCTTGGCAACCCCGGTCAGGAGTACGCCAAGAACCGGCACAACGTGGGCTTCATGGTCGCCGATCTGATCGCCGAGCGGATCGGCGCGAAGTTCGGCCGGCACCGCCGCGCGGTCGCCGAGGTCGCCGAGGGGCGGCTCGGCTTCGGCGGGCCCCGGCTCGTGCTGGTCAAGCCGCTGACCTACATGAACCTCTCCGGCGGGCCCGCGGTCTCGCTGGCCCAGTTCTACAAGGTGCCGCCGGAGCAGATCATCGCGGTGCACGACGAGCTCGACATCGCGTACGGGCAGATCCGGGCCAAGATCGGCGGCGGCGAGGGTGGGCACAACGGCCTGCGTTCGATGTCGAAGTCGCTGGGCACCAAGGACTACGCCCGGGTGCGGTTCGGCATCGGCCGGCCGCCGGGTCGGCAGGACCCGGCCGACTACGTTCTCAACGACTTCTCCGCGACCGAGCGCAAAGAGCTCGATTTCCTGGTGGACCGGGCCGCGGACGTCGCCGAGGCGGTCGCCAGCAAGGGCGTCGAATGGGCACAAAACGCCTATAACGGATCCTGATCAAGGGCCGTATCGCGTGCCCGGTTCCGCCCGTTGTGTCTTAGGCGGCACAACCGGGGGAGGCGCGGGTGGAACGTGGGCGGTTCGATCCGGCGGCGGTGCGGGACCTGATGGACCGCGGCCTCGACGCCCGGGAACGCGCCGCCGCGACCCGACCACAGAGCCCCGCCCGGACCCGGCCGCAGCGCGCCCCGAAGAACGTCGATCAGCCTCGCCGTCCGCTGCTGCGCCGGATACCCGGCCGGCACGCCGCCCTGTCCCGCCGGGCCGCCTGGGAGTCGCGCTACCTGCGTACCCTGCTGCTCGCGGATCTCACGGTCGGCGGCGCCGCCGGCGGCCTCGCCTTCAAGCTGCGCTTCGGCGACGGGGTGACCGACTACAACCGCGACTACGTGGTCCTGTCCGCGGTGCTGCCGCTGGCCCTGGTCGCCGCGCTCGGACTGGCCCGGGCGTACGAGGCGCGGTTCCTGTTCGTCGGCACCGACGAGTACCAGCGGGTGATCCGGGCCGGGCTGGGTCTGATCGCCGGCGTCGCGATGGTCTCGTACGCGCTGGAGATCCCGCTGGCCCGGTCGTACGTGCTGATCGCCCTGCCGGCAGCCACCTTCGCCACCGTCGCGGTCCGCTTCGGCCTGCGTAAACGCCTGCACCGGGCACGCAAACGGGGTGACTGCCTGCGCCGGGTGATCGTGGTCGGGCACGAGCTCGCCGTCATCCACCTCGCCCGCCAGTTGCGCCGCGAGCGCTACCACGGGCTGGAGGTGGTCGGTGCCTGCCTGCCGCCACAGCACGACGGCGACGTCGGGCTGCCGGTGTACGGCACGTTCGACGACGTCGCACTCGCAGTCGACGCGTCCGGCGCCGACACGGTGATCGTGCTGTCCTGCCCGGAGATCGACGGCCAGATCCTGCGCCGGTTGGCCTGGCGGCTGGAGCGCGACGAGATCGACCTGATCCTGGCCAACGCGCTGATCGACGTGGCCGGCGACCGCACCACGATCCGGCCGGTCGACGGGCTGCCGATGCTGCACGTGGAGCACCCCCGGCTGGAGGGCGCGGCCCGCCTCGTGAAGGAGGTGGTCGATCGACTCGGCGCGGCGGTGCTGGTGGCGCTGCTGTCACCCGTGCTGCTGGTCGTCGCCCTCTGCATCCGGATCGACTCGCCCGGCCCGGTACTCTTCCGGCAGGTACGGACCGGTCGTGACGGCCGGGAGTTCCTGATCTACAAGTTCCGCAGCATGTACCTCGACGCGGAGGCCCGGCTCGCGGAACTGCGACATCTCAACGAGCACGACGGCGTCCTGTTCAAGATCCGCAACGACCCGCGGATCACCCCCGTGGGGTGCCGGCTGCGTCGGTTCTCGCTGGACGAGCTGCCTCAGCTGTTCAACGTGCTGCTCGGCCAGATGTCGCTGGTGGGACCACGACCGCCGCTGCCGCACGAGGTGGCGCAGTACGCCGACGACGTGCGCCGCCGGCTCGCGGTCAAGCCCGGTATGACCGGGCTGTGGCAGGTGTCGGGCCGTTCCGACCTGTCGTGGGAGGAGGCGGTCCGGTTGGACCTGCGCTACGTGGAGAACTGGTCGCTCTCCCTCGACCTGGTGATTCTCATGCGTACCCTGGCCGCCGTCGTGCGCCCGAGCGGCGCCTACTGACCTTCGAGGAGACCCCCCCTCATGACTCCGCCGGTGATTGACGGCGCGTTCGCCCGCTGGTTGGCGGGACGCGCCGGGGACCTGTTGCTGCGCACCCGGGAAGAGGTCGGCTTCGCCGACCCCCACGTGTTGAAGGCGGCCGGTGACAAGCTGTCACACGAGCTGATGCGGACCGAGTTAGCCCGCTGGCGGCCGGCCGACGCGGTGCTCTCCGAGGAGGACCAGGGCGCCCGGGCGGCCGGCACCGACCGGCTCGCGGCCGAGCGGGTGTGGATCGTCGACCCGCTCGACGGGACCCGGGAGTTCTCCGAGGAGGGCCGCGACGACTGGGCGGTGCACGTCGCGCTCTGGGGTCGGCACGGCACGAGCCCGCACAAGCTGCTCGCCGGCGCGGTCGCGATCCCGGCACAGCACCGGACGCTGGCCACCGACTTTCCGCCGGCGTACCCGCCCATGGGCCCCCACTCGCGGCTGCGGCTGGCCGCGAGCCGGAGCCGCCCGCCGGCCTTCCTGGCCGACCTGGCCGCGGACCTGGACGCCGAAATGGTGCCGATGGGCTCCGCCGGCGTGAAGATCGCCGCGGTGGTCGGTGGCGAGGTGGACGCCTACGTGCACGCGGGCGGGCAGTACGAGTGGGACTCCGCCGCGCCGGTCGCTGTGGCGACGGCCACCGGTCTGCACGCTTCCCGGATCGACGGATCTGCGCTGAAATACAACGAGACCGATCCCCGACTCCCCGATCTGGTGGTCTGTCGGAAGGATCTCGCACCACGGTTGCTCGCGGCGCTGCGGCAGCACATCCCGGGGTAGGCTCGCTCGGGAAAAACCTAGTGGTCCACTAGACAATCCGAAGGGGTTCCATGCCGCCGGCTTACCGGGTCTCCCACCTCGCGGCGCTCGAGGCGGAGAGCATCTTCGTCATGCGCGAGGTCGTCGCCGAGTTGGAGCGCCCCGTGCTGCTCTTCTCCGGCGGCAAGGACTCGATCGTGATGCTCCGGCTCGCCGAGAAGGCCTTCGCCCCGGCGCGCATCCCGTTCCCGGTCATGCACGTCGACACGGGCCACAACTTCCCCGAGGTGCTGACGTTCCGCGACCGCCGGGTCGCCGAGCTCGGGCTGCAGCTGGTGGTCGCCAGCGTGCCGGAGGCGCTCGAGACGGGTCTCGTGGTCGAGCCGGGCGACGGCACGCGCAACCGGATCCAGACGCCGGTGCTGCTCGACGCGGTCGAGAAGTACCGCTTCGACGCGCTCTTCGGCGGCGCCCGGCGCGACGAGGAGAAGGCCCGCGCCAAGGAGCGGGTGTTCAGCTTCCGCGACGAGTTCGGCCAGTGGGACCCCAAGAACCAGCGGCCCGAGCTGTGGTCGCTCTACAACGGCCGGCACCACGCGGGCGAGTCGATCCGGGTGTTCCCGCTGTCCAACTGGACCGAGCTCGACGTCTGGCACTACATCGCGCAGGAGCGGCTCGACCTGCCCGCGATCTACTACGCGCACGAGCGCTCGGTGATCTCCCGCGACGGGATGTTGTACGCCGTCAACGAGTTCATCCGCCCCCGCGCCGGCGAGCAGCCCTTCACCGCCAAGGTGCGCTACCGCACGGTCGGCGACGCGTCGTGCACGGCGGCCGTCGAGTCCGGCGCGGACACGGTCGACAAGGTGATCGAGGAGGTCGCCGCGACCCGGATCACCGAGCGGGGCGCCACCCGCGGCGACGACCGGGTGAGCGAGGCGGCCATGGAAGACCGCAAGAAAGAGGGCTACTTCTGATGTCGGCGCCGACCCTTCCTGCTTCCGAGCAGCGCGCGATGGACCTGCTCCGGTTCGCCACCGCGGGCAGCGTCGACGACGGCAAGTCGACCCTGATCGGCCGGCTGCTCTACGACACCAAGTCGCTGTTCACCGACCAGCTCGCCGCCGTCGAGGCGGTCAGCGCGGCCCGCGGCGACGAATACACCAACCTGGCGCTGCTCACCGACGGACTGCGGGCCGAGCGCGAGCAGGGCATCACGATCGACGTCGCCTACCGCTACTTCGCGACGCCGCGGCGGAAGTTCATCATCGCCGACACGCCCGGGCACACCCAGTACACCCGCAACATGGTGACCGGCGCGTCCACCGCCGACCTGGCGCTGATCCTGGTCGACGCCCGCAAGGGCCTGGTCGAGCAGTCCCGCCGGCACGCGTTCCTCTGCTCGCTGCTGCGGGTGCCGCACCTGGTGCTCTGCGTCAACAAGATGGACCTCGTCGACTGGTCGCAGGAGGTCTACGAGCAGATCGCCGACGAGTTCACCGCGTTCGCCGCCAAGCTCGAGGCACCCGACCTCTCGGTGATCCCGATCTCCGCGCTCAAGGGCGACAACATCGCCTCGCGTTCCGAGAACATGCCCTGGTACGAGGGCCCGTCGCTGCTGCACCACCTGGAGCGCGTGCACATCGCCTCCGACCGCAACCTGGTCGACGTGCGTTTCCCGGTGCAGTACGTGATCCGGCCGCAGTCGACCACGGTGACCGACTACCGCGGTTACGCCGGCCAGGTCGCCTCGGGCGTGCTCAAGCCCGGCGACGAGGTGATGGTGCTGCCGTCCGGACTCACCAGCCGGATCGCCGCGATCGACACCGCCGACGGACCGGTCGCCGAGGCGTTCCCGCCCATGTCGGTGACCGTGCGCCTGGAAGACGAGATCGACATCTCGCGCGGCGACCTGATCTGCCGACCCAACAACGCGCCGGCGGTGGCCCAGGACATCGAGGCGATGGTCTGCTGGCTCGACGAGAGCCGGCCGCTGCGGGTCGGTGGGAAGTACGCGCTCAAGCACACGACGCGGTCCGTCCGGGCGGTGGTCCGCGACCTGCACTACCGGCTCGACGTCAACTCCCTGCACCGCGACGAAGAAGCGGTGGAGTTGCGGCTCAACGAGATCGGGCGGCTCAAGCTGCGCACGACCCAGCCGTTGCTCGCCGACGAATACCGCCGCAACCGCACGACCGGGGGATTCATCCTTATTGATGAATCCAGTAACCGGACCGTTGCCGCCGGCATGATCGTCGAAGCCAACTAAGAATCATTTACCCGGGTCCGCGGCGGGCTAGCGCTCACGTTTGCCTCTGCTTCCATATACGCGTCGATGCGTATATGGAAGCAGAGCAAATGGCGGCGCCGAGTAGCAATGGCGGGCCGTGGATGTTGCGCAGCGCGCTGAGTGCGACGCCCACCAGCAGCGCGCCGACGGCGACGATCCGGCCGAGCGTGCGGTTGCCGCGGCCCTGTTCGCCGCCTGCGACCAAGGCGATCTGCACGGCCGCGCCGCCTGCCGCTCCGATGTAGAGGGCCAGTTCCGACACGGTGCCGAGGATGGCGACCGACCACCAGGCCACACCGGCCGGCAGCCAGAGGTGGCGCGGGTGCAGTGCGTCCCCGGTGGCGTCTGGCCGCCACGCGGCGCTTGGCCGCAGCGGGCGGGCGAGCAGCGCGACAGTGAGGGCGCCGGCCAGGCCGCAGATGGCGATGGAGTTGCCGCCGCCGGTCGGTTGCCAGGCGACCGCGATGCCTTCGGCGGCCAGGCCGCAGCCCAGGTAGCAGGTGGCCCAGAGCCAGCGGCGGATCGTCAGCTCGGCGAGCGCGCCGATCAGCAGCAGGAAGAACAGGTTCGAGATCGTGCCGAACCAGCCGCCGTCCTGCACCAGCAGCGACGTGATCAGCCGCCACACCTGGCCGTCGCGGATCGCGGGGGTGCGCTGCAGCGAGGTCAGCACCGCCGGGAAGGCGAACTGCAGCAGGCTGGGCACCGCCGTGACCGCGAAGACGGCCAAGGTGAGCGGGATCCGCCGCGCGACGGTCACTCGATGCGCTCCGCGCCGGCGCCCGGGCGGGCCGCGAACCACATCGGCTCGGTGAAGCCCCGGTCGGCGTAGGCGGTGGCGACCGCGGCCGCCACGCGTTCGGTGTCCGCCGCGTCGACCAGCGCCAGCACGCAGCCGCCGAAGCCGCCGCCGGTCATCCGGGCGCCATAGGCACCCGCGGACAGCGCCGTCGACACCGCGAGGTCGACCTCCGGGACGGTGATCTCGAAGTCGTCGCGCATCGAGGCGTGTGAGGCGGTCAGCAGCGGGCCGATCTCACGGACCCGGCCGGCGCGCAGCAGCTCGACGGTGTCCAGTACGCGCTGGTTCTCGGTCACCACATGCCGGACCCGGCGGCGCATCACGTCGTCGGGCAGCGCGGCCAGCGCCGCGTCGAGGTCGTCGACGTCGCGCAGCGCGGGAACGCCGAGCAGCGCGGCCGCCTCCTCGCACGCGCGCCGGCGGGAGGCGTACTCGCCGCCGGCGTGCCGGTGCGGCGCCCGGGTGTCGACCACCAGCACGGCCAGGCCGGAGTCGGTGACGTCGAACGGGATCTGCTCGATCTCCAGCGAGCGGCAGTCGAGGAACAGCGCGTGGCCGGCCTCGGCACGGATCGACGCGGACTGGTCCATGATCCCGCAGGGCATGCCGACGTAGTCGTTCTCCGCCCGCTGCGCCAGCGCCGGCCGGTCCTCCACCGGCACGTCGAGGCCGCCCAGGTCGGCGAGGGCCGTCAGCACGGCCGACTCGAGCGCCGCCGACGAGGAGAGCCCCGCGCCGGCCGGCACGTCGGAGGCGACGGCCAGATCGGCGCCCGGCACCTCGTGCCCCTTGGACCGCAGGGTCCACACCACGCCCGCGACGTAGCCGGCCCAGCCTTCGACACGCCCGGGATCGTCGGCCTCTGTCACGCCGAACTCGACCGTCTCGCCGGTCTGCTCCGACCACACCCGCCACCGGGGTTCGGCGACAGCGGCCGCCGCGACCACCACGCGGTGCGGGCAGCGCGAACGGGAGCACGTACCCGTCGTTGTAATCGGTGTGCTCACCGATGAGGTTGACCCGGCCTGGGGCGGCCCACAGCCCGGCCGATTCGGCGCCGAAAGCGGATGAGAAGCCCGCGGCGGCGCGGGAGGGGACGTCGCGTCATGGCCTGCATCCCATCACAAGGGTTCGGCGGTTGGTGCGGGACGTGTCTACGATCGCTGCATGCAGGCAGGGCCCGCTGCAAGCCAACCTCCCACAGCCGGGCCCCGACGGAGATTTCCGCCGGGGCGTCCCGAGCGCAACCCCGGCCCGGTAGCCAGTCGCCTGGCCCGCCTCGTCGTGCGCACCGCCGACGGGCTGACCGCCGCACTCGGCGCCGATCCGTCGGCCGGGCGTGAGCAGATCAGCGAGGCCGACCTGCGCGAGCTGGTGGCCGCGAACACCCGCCTCGACCCGGTCGAACGCCGGATCATCGACGAGGTGCTGGTGGCCCGCGACACCTCGGTCCGCGAGGTGATGCGACCGCGTACCGAGGTGATGTTCCTGGCCGCGGGGCTCACTCTGGCGCAGGCCGCCGAACGGGTACGCGAGCAGACCCACACCCGCTATCCGGTGATCGACGGCACCCACGACGACGTGGTCGGCTTCGTGCACCTGCGCGACCTGCTGATCCGCCCGGAGAACGACGGTCGGCTGACGATCGGCGACCTGACCCGCGACGTCAAGCGGATCCCGGCGAGCAAACGGGTCCTGGTCGCGCTCACCGAGATGCGCCGCGAGCGCCACCACCTGGCCGTGGTGATCGACGAGTACGGCGGCACCGCCGGCATCGTCACCCTCGAGGACCTCATCGAAGAGGTGGTCGGGGAGATCCACGACGAGTACGACGTCGAGCCGGACCCGATGCCGGGCCGCCCGACCGACCTGGACGGCCGGCTCAACCTCGCGGACTTCGCCGAGCGCGCCGGCTTCGACCTGCCACCCGGCCCGTACGAGACGGTCGGCGGTTACGTGATGGCCAGCCTCGGCCGGGTGCCCCGGGTCGGCGACGAGGCCCGCGTGCCCGGCAGCACCCGCGACGAGGGCTGGGTGCTGCGGGTGCTCGAGCTCGACGGCCGCCGGGTCGCCCGGGTCGGCATCCGCACGGTCGACCCACCACCACCTCCGGCCGCCGAGCCGGCCCAGGTGATCGCGACGATCCCGATGCCGGCGCTACCCACCCGCCGCGAGCCGGCCACCGAGACCGCGACCGCCCGCGACTAGTAGATCTGCAGCTTCTGCCAGTTGGTGCCGTCGGGGGAGAAGGCCGTCCAGGTGCTGTCGAAGAGGCCGTAGACGACGTAGCCCGCGTACGTGCGGCGGATCTCGCCCGCCGCCGGGAGACCCTCGACCGGGGTGAAGGTGCTCCCGTCGTCGTCGCTGACCCACCACGAGCCGCGGGTGCCGCTCGGTTCCACGAGCAGCAATCGGCCGTCCAGCAACGGCACCGGGTCGCCGGAAACCGTCGCGGGGACCGTGCGGTCCGCGGCCGCCCGGCCGCCCAGATAGGTCGGCGGTGAAGGTGGCCCCGCTGTCGGTGGATCGGTAGATACCGCGCAGCTCGCCGATCTCGCCGCGGGCCACCGCGTAGACCTCGGTGCCGAGCGTGCCGATCGCCACCGTGCTCACCTCGCCGGCCGGCTCGGCCAGGACCGTCTTCTTCCACCCGACGCCCGCGTCGTGGCTGACCGCGACCGCCGGCAGATTGCCGGCCACGCCGCCCACCCACCAGGCGCCGTCGCCGGCCGGTGCCGGCGCCACCCAGCGGACGGTGAGCGGGGGCTGCGTGGCGAGCGGCCCGAGCGGGCCCTGGTCCGGACTCCAGACGACCACCCCGTCGCTGGGGTCTTCCAGCCGGGGCACCTCGCCCGGTCCGATCCGGGCACGGGTGGCCGGCTCGGGCGGGCTGACTCGCCGCCACGAGGTGCCGGTGCCCGCCGACCAGTAAGCGCCGTCGGCGACCAGCAGCAAGCGACCGTCCGGGAACGCCACCAGGTCGGGCAGGCCGTCGTTGGTCGGTGACCCGGCCACGGTCTGCCAACTGAGCCCGCCGTCGCTGGTGCTGGCCAGCGGTGGGCAGCGCTGGTCGCAGCCGGCGGCCACCACGCCGTGGGTGGGGTCGGTGAACTCCACGTCGGCGATCTCGCCGTCGAGGTCGAAGACCGGATCCGGCGCCAGCCCGACGATTTCGATGCCCCCGCCCCGGTAGACCGGCGCGTTCGTCGGCTGGCTGGTCGCGGTGACGCTGGGCGTCGTGTCCTGCTGCCAGGGCCGGGCGCCGAGGGCGATGACACCGAGCACCGCGAGCGCGGTGGCACCCGCGGCCGCGGCCCGGCGGCGGCGGATCCGGTTGGCGCGCCGGCGGACCAAAGCCAGCGGTGGCTGCTCGATCTCGTCGAGCAGTGCCGAGCGGGACCGGGCGAGCCGGGTTTCAAGATCGGGCACGGGTCACCTCCGTCCGGTAGCCGTCCAGCCGGCCGGCCAGCGCGGCGCGGGCCCGGGACAGTCGCGACTTGACCGTGCCGACCGGCACGCCGAGCACCGCGGCCACCTCGTCGACGGGCAGGTCGGCGTAGTAGTGCAGGACCACCACCTCGCGGAAGGTGGGCGGCAGCGCGGCCAGGGCGTCGCGCAGGTCGGCCCGCTCGGGGCCGGGTGCCGGCTCGACCGTCCGCGTGATCGGGCGGTCGCGCAGCAGGATCGCGTCGAGCAGCTTGCGCCGGCGCCACCGGCGGCGGACCACGTTGACCGCGACCGTGCGCAGCCACGCCTCCGGGTTGTCCACGTCGGCGAGACCCCGCGGCCGGGCGAGCGCCCGGGCGAACGCCTCCTGCACCACGTCCTGTGCCTCCGTCAGGTCGGTGGTGAACGCGTAGACCTGCGCGACCAGGCGGCGATAGCAGGCGTGGTAGATCTCTTCCATCGCCCGATCGCCCCGACCCTGCTCGCGAGTCACCCGTGCACCTTTGTCGTGCGCCAATCGCCGTCCTTCCGGTCCTGGCCACACCGTACGAGTTCCGAGGGGCTGCTGGGGTTCCCGGAGAGTGCTGGCAGAATTGCCCGCATGCCCGACGACGCTCCCACCGCCCGGCCCCGGGTCCTCTCCGGGATCCAGCCGACCGCCGACTCCTTCCACATGGGGAACTACCTCGGCGCGATCCGGCAGTGGGTGGCGTTGCAGGACACGCACGACGCCTTCTACTGCGTCGTCGACCTGCACGCGATCACGGCGGGCCACGACCCGGCAGCGCTGCGGGCGCGCACCCGGGCCTCCGCCGCCCAGCTCCTCGCGCTCGGGCTAGACCCGGAGCGCTGCACCCTGTTCGTGCAGTCGCAGGTGCCCGAGCACCCGATGCTGTCCTGGGTGCTGAGCTGCATCACCGGCTTCGGCGAGGCCAGCCGCATGGTGCAGTTCAAGGACAAGTCGGCCAAGCAGGGCGCCGACCGGGCCAGCGTCGGCCTGTTCACGTACCCGATCCTGCAGGCCGCCGACATCCTGCTCTACCAGGCCGACGCGGTGCCGGTCGGCGAGGACCAGCGCCAGCACCTGGAGCTGACCCGCGACCTGGCCGGGCGGTTCAACACCCAGTTCGGTAAGACCTTCACGCTGCCGGCGCCGTTCATCGTGCGCGACACCGCGAAGATCACCGACCTGCAGGAGCCGACCGCGAAGATGTCGAAGTCGTCGTCCTCGCCGGCCGGCATCATCGAGCTGCTCGACGACCCGGCCAGGTCGGCGAAGAAGATCCGCTCGGCGGTCACCGACACCGGCCGCGAGATCATCTACGACCCGGCCAACAAGCCCGGCGTGTCGAACCTGCTCACCATCTACTCGGTGCTGGCCGGCCGGTCGATCGAGGACCTGGTCACGGCGTTCGAGGGCCGGGGCTACGGCGACCTGAAGAAGGAGCTCGCCGAGGTGGTCTCCGAGTTCGTCAAGCCGATCCAGGAGCGCACCCGGGCCTACCTGGACGACCCGGCCCAGCTCGACAAGCTGCTCGCGATGGGCGCCGACAAGGCCCGCACGGTGGCCTCGGCGACGCTGACCACGGTCTACGAGCGGGTGGGCTTCTTCCCCAGCCGCGGCGCCTGACGCCCGCCAACGCGGATCCCGTAGATCCGCAAGAATGTCCCGTGTGAACGTCTTCGCGCGGCTCGAGGCCGGTATCAACCGGGGCCTCGACCGTGCGCGGGCCCGGTCCGGCGCGTTCGACCACTTCTACCGCACCGCCGACCGGTTCGGCTTCGTGCTGGGCGGCCGGCTGGCCGCCGCGATCGCGTACTACGGCTTCTTCGCGATCTTCGCGTTCGCCCTGGTCGGCTACGCGGTCTTCGGCTTCGTGCTGAACAACGGCCAGGTCAACGAGGCGGTCGTCACCTTCCTCACCGACAACCTGCCGTTCCTCGACATCAAGAACGTCGAGGACGCGGTCTCCGGTGTGCAGACCACCGGCCGCCCGATCGGCATCGTCGGCCTGGTCGGCCTGGTCTTCACGGGCATCGGCTGGGTCGAGGCGATCCGGTCGTCACAGCGCCTGGTGCACGGCTTCCAGCAGCAACCCGGCAACCTGGTCATCCGCCGGATCATCGACATCGGTGTCCTGTTGATCGTGCTGATCATGCTGATCGTCTCGGTCGGCGCCGTCGACGGGCTCAAGACCCTGCTGGTCTGGGCGATCGGGGACGGTGGCGCCTGGCTGATGGCGCTCACGTACTTCCTCACCGTCGTGGTCAACCTGGTGATCGCGTTCGCCCTGCTGTGCGCCATCCCGCGGATCCGGATGAGCCCGCGCCGCCTGGTGATCCCGCTGATCATGGTCGGCGGCGGCCTGACCGTGCTCAACTCGGTCGGTCGGCTCTACGTCAACTGGGTGCGCGACAACGCGGCGTACGCGCTGATCGGCCCGGTCGGCTTGTTGATCTACCTGTACCTCTACAACCAGATCCTGATCTGGGCGGCCGCCGTGGCCGCCACCGACCACCACGGCACGGTGCGCGATCTGGGCGCCGCTCCGCCCGCTCCGCCACCCCCACACACCGTCTCGCCCGTCGACCATGACGAAGATGACCAGGGGAACGGCTCCCAGGGCGGCCCCGGCAGCGCATGATGGTCGGATGGGTGCACTGGTGACCTTGCGGCTGCCCGACGACTCGCCGCTACACGAGCTGCCATGGATCATCACGTTCGGCCCACTGGGTGAGGACGAGGAGTGGGAGCCGGTAGTGAGCGGGCCGTACGAGCGCCCACACGCGCTCGCGCTGGCCCAGTCGGTGGTCGCCGACGAGGAGCTGATGGCGGTCGTGGAGCCGTGCATGCCGCACATCTCGGCCGCCGAGATCCGCGGTGAGATCGAGGCGGCCCGGATCTCGGCGTTCCGCGACGAGCGCCCGGCCGACGGCTCGCTGGACGACCTCGACCTGGAGGGCGACGACGGTGAGACCTTCGCCGAGGACGAAGAGGGCTACGCCGCCGCGCCGCCGAGCCCGCCGGAGGTGATGGCCGGCTGGGGCCGGATCGCCGCCAAGCTCACCGCTCCCCGGGCCGACAACTCCTGAACGCGGTGGTGCCCCGGCGGACGTGACGTCGACACCGGGGCACCGTACCCACCACACCCCCACCACAGGGGCCTCGTGGGTACTGGGTTACCCCAGCGGCATCGGTTTCAACCACGCGCCCGCGTCGACCGGCAGGAAATCGCCGTCGAGGGCGGCGCTCGCCACGATCGGCGTGCCGTAGCGGCGTACGTCGACCGACTCGCTGCCGATGTTGACCACGCAGGTCAGGTCGCCCCGGCGGAACGCCAGCACGCCCGGTTCGGCCTCGACCCAGGTCAGCTCCTCGTCGCGCAGCGCCGACTCGGCGCGGCGCAGCCGCAGGGCGGCCCGGTAGAGCTCAAGCGTCGAGCCGGGCTCGCCGTCCTGGGCGGCCACGGTGTGCGCGCTCCAGGTGGCCGGTGCCGGCAGCCAGGCGCCGCCCGGGCCGAACCCGAAAGGTGCCGCGTCGCCGGCCCAGGGCAGCGGCACCCGGCAGCCGTCCCGGCTCTCGCCGGTGCGCCGGAACGCCGGGTCCTGGCGCAGCTCGTCGGGTAGGTCGACGACCTCGTCCAGGCCGAGTTCCTCGCCCTGGTAGAGGTAGGCGACGCCGGGCAGCGCGAGCATCAGCAGCGCCGCGGCGCGGGCCCGGCGCAGGCCGAGCGCGCCGCCGCCGTACCGGGTGACGTGCCGGGGCTTGTCGTGGTTGGACAGGACCCACGTGGTGGGCGCACCGACGGACCGCGCCTCGGCCAGCGCGGTGTCGATCACCTTGCGGAACGAGTCGACGGACCAGGTCGCGTGCAGGAAGTCGAAGTTGAAGACCTGGTGCAACTCGTCCGGGCCGACGTAGCGGGCCAGTCGTTCGGGGCTGGACGCCCAGGCCTCGGCGACCGCCATCCGGCCGCCCGGGTAGCTGTCCAGGATCTGCCGCCACGCCCGGTAGATCTCGTGCACGCCGTCCTGGTCGAAGTACGGCAGCTTGGCCCCTTCGAGCAGCCGGCTCTGCCGCTGGTTGCGGCCCGTCTTGCTGCTGAAGCCGACGTCGGGGAGCCCGGGCGCCTTGACGTTGCCGTGCGCGACGTCGACCCGGAAGCCGTCGACACCACGGTCGAGCCAGAACCGCAGGATCTCTTCGAACTCGGCCCGTACCTCGGGCAGCTCCCAGTTCAGGTCGGGCTGCTCGGGGTCGAAGATGTGCAGGTACCACTGGCCGTCCGGGAGCCGGGTCCAGGCGTCACCGCCGAAGATGGACTCCCAGTCGTTGGGCGGCTCGGCGCCGTCGGGGCCACGGCCGTCGCGGAAGATGTAGCGCTCCCGCTCAGGCGAGCCGGGCGCCGCGGCGAGCGCCGCGGTGAACCAGCGGTGCGCGCTCGAGGTGTGGTTGGGCACCACGTCGATGATCACCCGCAGGCCGTACGCGTGTGCGTCGGCCAGCATCGCGTCGAAGTCGGCGAGGTTGCCGAACATCGGGTCGACCTCGCGGTAGTCGGTCACGTCGTAACCGCCGTCGACCATCGGCGACCGGTAGAACGGCGTCAGCCAGATCGCGTCGACGCCGAGGTCGCGGAGGTAGGGCAGACGGTCCCGAAGGCCGGCCAGGTCGCCGATGCCGTCGCCGTTCGCGTCGGCGAAGCTGCGCACGTAGACCTGGTAGACCACTGCGTAGCGCCACCAGCCAGCGCCTGTTTCATCCGCATTGATCGCGAATTGACCCCGTTCGTTTGGCACCGAAGAAGCATGCCGGATCAAGAGCCGCCTCTGCAAGGACCCGTCAGACCTTGCGCAAGCTTCGCAAGGCGAGGGATTCAGCCCGCTTTGGCGATCGCGGTCGACGACCGGACGACCAGCTCCGGACGGAACAGGTACTCCGAATGGGGTGCGGCGTGCCCTTCGATCTCGTCGACCAGCGCCCGCACCGCCGCGACCGCCATCGCCTCGACCGGCTGGCGGACCGTGGTCAGCGGCGGGTCGGTGAAGGCCATCAGCGGCGAACCGTCGTAGCCGACCACCGACACGTCGTCGGGAACCCGCAACCCGCGGCGACGGGCGCTGCGGATCGCGCCGAGCGCCATCATGTCCGAGCCGCAGACGATGCCGGTGACACCGGCGTCCAGCAGCCGGTGGGTGGCCGCCTCGCCGCCCTCGACGCCGAACAGGGACAGCGAGATCAGCCCGTCGAGGTCGCTGTCGGCGAGGCCGAGCAGGGTGCGCATGGCGGCCCGGTAGCCGGCGATCTTGCGGCGCACCGGCAGGAACCGGTCCGGTCCGCTGATCAGCCCGATCCGCCGGTGGCCGAGGCTGGTGAGATAGGACACCGCCAGCTCGGCGGCGGCCTGCTCGTCGGGCGAGACGAACGGTGCCGCCAGGCCCTCGACGAAGCCGTTGACCAGCACGATCGGCAGGTCGCGGGCGACCAGCCGGCGGTAGCGCTCGGGGTCGCCGGTGGCGTCGGCGTGCAGGCCGGAGACGAAGACGATCCCGCTGACCTGGCGGTCGAGCAGGATCTCGACGTACTCGTCCTCGGTCGCCCCGCCGGGGGTCTGGGTGCAGAGCACCAGCGTGTAGCCGCGTTGGGCCAGCGCCGACTCGATGGTCTGCGCGAACTCCGGGAAGATCGGGTTGTTCAGCTCCGGCACCACCAGCCCGACCAGCCCCGCGCTGCGTTTGCGCAGCCGGGCGGGGCGCTCGAGACCGAGCGCGTCGAGGGCCGCGAGGACGGATTCCCGGGTGTCCGGGGAGACGCCCGGCTTGTCGTTGAGCACCCGGGAGACGGTCGCCTCACTGACCCGCGCCCGGAGCGCGATGTCGGACAGGCGGGCACGCATGGCTGCACGATATCCGCTGGTCTTTCGCGTCTTTCGGCAAGCCCTTGCTGTCTGGCAACAAACTCGAAACAAACTCGCCTACCGTACGAGCGCGCGTACGCCGTCGAGGTACACGCCCGGGTCGGGGCCGGCCGAGAGGATGCGTTGCAGGGCGTAGCCCGGCACCATGCCGAAGAGAACCGCGCCGACCGCCTCCACGTCGGCGTCGGCGGGCAGCTTGCCGGCGTCGCGGGCGCGGGTGGCGAGCACCACGAAGTGGCCCCGCATCCGGCTGTAGGCACTGGCGACGAACTCGGCCAGCGCATCGTCGCGCATCGCCTCGGCCCATACCTGTAGGGCGATCCGCATCAGCCCGTCGGGGCCGGTCTGCCGGTCGACGAACCCGATCGCGCGCTCGACCGCCTCGGTCGGCGACAGCGGTGGCTCGGCCGTCGGCGAGCTCCTCGAACATCGCCGACGCCTCGTTGATCACGGACTCGGCGATCGCGGTGATCAGCTCGTTCTTGCTCTTGAAGTAGCGGTAGACCGCACCGACCGACAGGCCGGCCTCGTCGATCACGTCACTGCATCGTGGTGTCGTGGAAGCCCTGCTCGGTGAAGCACCGCTGCGCTGCCTCGAGGATCTGCTGGCGGCGGGCGGCGAGGTGGGCTTCGGATACGCGTGGCATGGCACACATAGTAAAACGAACGTTCGTTCTTGACCGGCCATGGCCGTCGATGGGATGCTCGTGGCATCATAAAAGAACGAGCATTCGTTTTAAGGAGATGGTCATGCCTCGCCAGGCTCGCCAGCCGCTCCTGATCGCCGTCCTGATCGGGTCGGCATCGTGGTCGCGCAGGCTCTGCTCGTCCCGCTCTTCGCGGCGCCCGCCGCCAACCTCGGCCCGCGCGACCTGCCGGTCGATCGTCGCCGGGCCCGGCGCCCGCCGCCGACGCGCTGGCCGCCCAGCTTGCGCAGCGCGAGCCGGACGCGTTCGAGATCACCCGGGCGCCGGACGCCGCCGCGGCCGACGCGCTGCTGCGCGACCACCAGGCGTACGCGGCGTTCGTCGTCGGCCCGACCGGCCCGGCCGTGCACACCGCCAGCGGCGCCAGCCCCACCGTCGCCCAACTCGTCGGCCAGGCCGCGGCCGCGATGAACGCGCCAGGTCACCGACGTCGTGCCCGGCTCGCCGGACGACCCGCGCGGCGCCGGCTTCGCGTCCGGCTTCCTGCCGCTCGCGCTCACCGCGCTGGCCGCCGGCGCGGCGCTCGCCCTGCTGGTCCCGGCCACTGGGCCCGGTTCACCGGCGTGCTCGTCTTCGGCGTGCTGGCCGGCGCTGGTCGGCCCGCTGGTGCTGCAGCAGTGGCTCGGCGTGCTGACCGGCGACTACCTGCTCAACGCCGCCGCGATCGGGCTGTTCGCGACCGCGGTCGCCGGCACCGTGACCGGGCTCGGCGCGATCGTCGGCCGGCCGGGCATCGCGCTCGGCGGCGCTCACCGTGTTCCTGGTCGGCAACCCGCTGTCGGCGCGTCAGCGCGGCACCGGAGTTGCTGCCGCAGCCGTGGGGCACGCTCGGCCAGTTCCTGCCGATCGGTGCCGGCGGTTCGCTGCTGCGCTCAACGGCGTTCTTCGATGGCGCCGGCGCCGCGGGCCCGGCCTGGGTGCTCGCCGCGTACGCCGTCGCCGGCCTGCTCGCTCGCCCTGGCCGGTGGCGTCCGCACCCGCCGGGCGGCTCCCGCCGACGGAGCCGGCGGAACGCGTGGCGGCTGCGGTCTGAGCGACATCGGTTAACAAGGGTCCCTTCCTATGCGGAAACCGCTGGGAAGGGGCCCTTCATTACTGCCCGGGCGATTTCGTTCACTCGCGAAGTCACGCCTGCGTAACGGCCATCCAACAGTCGAGTCTGGATTTTCGTTCCGCGCGGTAGCTGGGCGTACGCTCCCGAACAACGTGAACTCACCGCGCATCCCTTGCGGTGTGTAATGGGAAGGGAGACCGTCTTGCGCTCAGTGCGTGGGATGCGGATCGTCGGGATACTTGCGGTGGGTGGCCTTATGGCGGGCCTTGCCGCGTGTGGTGACGCTCCGGAAAGCAGCAGCACCGGCACCGGCGACAGCAGTGCCGCCCCGGCCGCTGGCACCTATAAGTCGTGCATGGTCACCGACATCGGTGGCATCGACGACCGGTCGTTCAACGCGTCGGCGTGGAAGGGTCTCCAGGACGCCAAGGCCGACAGCGACAAGCTGGCCACGCCCAAGAACGTCTCGTCCAAGGCCGAGGCCGACTACGTGCCCAACCTGACGCAGTTCGCGCAGCAGGACTGCAACTTCGTCCTCGCGGTCGGCGGTCTGATGGGCGACGCGACCAAGCAGGTCGCGGCGGCCAACGCCAACAAGCAGTTCGCGATCGTCGACGCGGCGATCCCGGGTGCGACGAACGTCTACCCGATGCAGTTCGACACCGCGCAGGCCGCGTTCCTCGCCGGCTACCTGTCCGCGGGTTACTCGAAGACCAAGAAGGTGGCCACCTACGGCGGCCTCCCGATTCCCCCGGTCACGATCTTCATGGACGGGTTCGCCGACGGCGTCGCCTACTGGAACCAGCAGAAGAACGACAAGGTCCAGGTGCTCGGCTGGGACAAGGCCTCGCAGAAGGGCCAGTTCGCCGAGAGCTTCACCGACCAGAGCAAGGGCAAGGCGCTCTCGGACGGTTTCGTGGCGCAGGGCGCTGACGTGATCATGCCGGTCGCCGGCGGCACGGGCCTGGGCACCGCGGCCAACGCGGGCAGCAAATACTCGGTCGTCTGGGTCGACGTCGACGGTTGCGAGAGCGCGCAGCAGTACTGCTCCGTCGTTCCTGACCACCGTCGTCAAGAACATCCCCGAGGCGGTCAAGGAGGCGGCGGTCAAGGGTGCCGACAGCACCGGCATGCTGACCGGCTCCTACCTGGGCACGCTCGAGAACAACGGCGTCTCCATCGCGCCGTACCACGACTTCGACAGCAAGGTGAGCCCCGAGCTCAAGGGCGAGGTCGACAAGCTGAAGGCCGACATCATCGCGGGCACCGTCAAGGTGACCTCGCCGGCCCAGCCGAAGTGAACTAAGTCCGGCCGAACAGCCGGTCCCACTCCGGTGGGACCGGCTGTTCCCCGGCCGGGCCCGATCGTGAACAATTCTCCGCACCACACCGTCTGAGGGAGGTCACGCTGAGACTCGAACTGCGCGGCATCACCAAGCGCTTCGGCGACCTCGTGGCCAACGACGACATATCCCTGACCGTCGAGCCCGGCGAGATCCATGCCCTGCTCGGCGAGAACGGCGCCGGCAAGTCGACGCTGATGAACGTCCTCTACGGGCTGCTCCAGCCCGACGAGGGCGAGATCCTGGTCGACGACAAGCCGGTGCAGATCCGCGGTCCGCGCGACGCGATCGCGGCCGGCATCGGCATGGTGCACCAGCACTTCATGCTCGTGCCGGTGTTCACCGTCGCCGAGAACGTGATGCTCGGCGCCGAGCAGACCACCGGCGGCCCGGTCGGCTTCCTCGACCGGCGGCGCGCCCGCAAGCTGGTCCGCGAGGTCTCCGACCGCTACCGGCTGGCCGTCGACCCCGACCGCACGGTCGAAGACCTGCCGGTCGGCGTGCAGCAGCGGGTCGAGATCGTCAAGGCGCTGACCCGCGACGTCGACCTGCTGATCCTCGACGAGCCGACCGCCGTGCTGACCCCGCAGGAGACCGCAGGACCTGCTCGAGATCATGCGGACGCTCAAGGCCGCCGGCAAGTCGATCGTCTTCATCACCCACAAGCTCAAAGAGGTCCAGGCGATCGCCGACCGGATCACCGTGATCCGGCGCGGCCGCACGGTCGGCACCGCCGCCCCCGACACCAGCGAAGAGGAACTCGCCTCGCTGATGGTCGGCCGCTCGGTGCTGCTCCGGGTCGACAAGGGCGCGGCCCAGCCCGGCGCGGCCGTGCTCGAGGTGGCCGGCCTGGCCGTCAACGACGACCGCGGCCACCGCGCCGTCGACGGCGTCGACCTGACCGTGCACGCCGGCGAGGTGCTCGGCGTCGCGGGCGTGCAGGGCAACGGCCAGACCGAGCTGATCGAGGCGATCATGGGCCTGCGCCCGGTGGTCGCCGGCAGCACCACGATCGAGGGCCGCCCGACGCTGGGGCTCTCGACCCGCGACATCCTCCGGAGCCGGCGTCGGCTACGTGCCCGAGGACCGCAGCGTCGACGGCCTGGTCAAGGACTTCACCGTCGCCGAGAACCTGGTGCTCGACATCTACAACACCGAGCCCTTCGGCACCCGCTGGGTGATCCGGCCGGACGCGATCGCCGAGTCGGCCGGCGAGCGGGTCGAGCAGTTCGACGTGCGCACCGACGCCTCCGGTCGAGCCGCGGTCGGCACGCTCTCCGGCGGCAACCAGCAGAAGGTGATCGTCGCCCGGGAGTTCTCCCGGCCGCTCAAGCTCTTCATCGCCTCCCAGCCGACCCGCGGCGTCGACGTCGGCTCGATCGAGTTCATCCACCGCCGGATCGTCCACGAGCGCGACGAGGGCACGGCCGTGCTGCTGGTCTCCAGCGAGCTCGACGAGGTGCTGGCGCTGTCCGACCGGATCGCGGTGATGTACCGGGGCCGGGTGATCGCGGTGGTGTCGCCGGACACGCCACGCGAGGAGATCGGTCTGCTGATGGCGGGCGTCACGACGGCGGACGCCGGCGCCGCGAAGGACGGGCACACCCGATGACTGAGCAGACGACGGCGACCGCGGAGGACCTCGCCGCGGCCGGTGCCGACCAGCTCCCGCCGCCGAAGACGTTCGCCGGGCGCTACCTGCGCGCGATGTGGACCGCCAACACGGTCACCGTGACCGTGCTCGCCGTGCTGCTGGCGCTGGTCATCGGCGGCATCCTGATCGCGATCTCCGACGAGAACGTGCGGGCCAGCGTCTCGTACTTCTTCAGCCGCCCCTCCGACTTCTTCAGCCTGTCGTGGGACAAGGTCAGCGACGCGTACGCCCAGCTGTTCAAGGGCTCGATCGTCGACCCGGCCGCCGTGCAGGCGGCGGCCAACGGCACCGGCACGTGGGAGCGGGTGTTCTTCCCGATCTCGGAGACGCTGACCTACGCGGCGCCGCTGGCGTTGACCGGTCTGGCGTTCGCGCTGGCCTTCCGCGGCGGCCTGTTCAACATCGGCGTGCAGGGCCAGGCGATCATGGGTGCCGTCGGCGCCGCCCTCGCCGGCTTCCTGCTGCCGCTGCCGGTCGGCATCCACCTGGTCGTCGCGCTGGTCGTCGGCGCCGCGTTCGGTGGTGCCTGGGGCTTCGTGCCCGGCATCCTCAAGGCCCGCACCGGCGCGCACGAGGTCATCACGACCATCATGCTCAACTACGTCGCGCTGTTCTTCCTGGGCTGGCTGATCGTCCAGAAGGGCATCCAGGACCCGGAGCGCAGCGACGCGATCAGCAAGCCGGTCGACGACTCGGCCCAGCTGACGCACCTGCTCGGCTTCGTCGGCCCGAGCCTGCGGGTCAACCTCGGCATCGTGGTCGCGGTGCTGGTCGTCGGCCGCGGTCGCCTGGCTGCTGCAGCCGCTCGACGTTCGGCTTCGAGCTGCGCGCGGTCGGCCTCAACCCGGAGGCGTCGCGCACCGCCGGCATCGGCGTCGGCTCGACCGTACGCGCTGGTGATGACCGCTGGCCGGCGCGCTGGCCGGGCTGGGCGGCGCGACCATCGTGATGGGCACCGCGGTCAGCCTGACCGGCGGCCGTGATCGGCAGCGTCGGCTTCGACGGCCTGCTGGTCGGCCTGCTCGGCCGGGCCAAGCCGTGGGGTGTGCTTCTTCGCGGCGCTGCTGTTCGGCGCGCTGCAGGCCGGCGGCAACCGCATGCAGTCGTTCTCCGGGATCTCGCTCGAGCTGGTCGGCGTGATCCAGGCGCTGATAGTGATCTTCGTTGCCGCGCCCGCGCTGGTGAAGACCGTGTTCCGGCTCAAGCCGGCCAAGGTCAGCGGGCTCGGAACCGGCATGTCCAAGGGATGGTGAGACCGTGACGGCCAGCACCGTCGAGACGGCCCCGGCGGTCGCGAACCGGTCCGCTACTGGACCCGGCAGCGCAAGGTCGGCGTGGGCCTGGCGGCCGTCGGCCTGGTCGCCGCCGTGCTGTTCGGCGCGCTCGCGTCCGCGCAGCAGGCCGAGTTCACGCTCGGCCGAGACGATCAGCGGCAGCGCGGTCGGGATCAACGGCCGGGTCGGCGCGATCGTGTTCGGTGCGATCGCCGCGCTGGCCGGCGGCGCCATGCTGGTCGCCGGCGCGCCGCTGCGTTCGGCTGGCTGCTCGGGCTCGGCATCGTGGCCACGCTGGTCTCGTTCCTCTGCTGGCAGCTCTCCCAGGCGCCGGACAACCTCAACACCATCCCGCTCGGCAGCGTCGCGCGCAGTTCGGTGACGCTGGCCCTGCCGCTGATCTTCGGTGCGCTGGCCGGCGTGCTCTGCGAGCGGTCCGCGGTGATCAACGTGGCCATCGAGGGCCAGTTCCTGATGGGCGCGTTCGCCGCGGCGATGTTCGCGACGCTGGCCGGCAGCGTCTGGATCGGCATCCTGGCCGCCGGCGTCGGCGGCCTGATCATCGGGCTGCTGCTCGCCGTGCTCGCGATCCGCTTCCTGGTCGACCAGGTGGTGCTCGGCGTCGTGCTCAACGTGTTCGCGCTGGGCCTGACCGGCTTCCTCTACGAGCAGCTGATGGCCAAGGACCAGTCGCGGTTCAACCAGCCGACGTTCGTGCCCGAGTGGGACATCCCGGGGCTGTCCAAGATCCCGCTGCTCGGCCCGGCGCTGTTCAAGGGCAACATCTTCCTGTACGGCGCGATCGTGCTGGTGATCGTGATCCACGTCGGGCTGTTCTACACCCGCTGGGGCCTGCGCACCCGCGCGGTCGGCGAGCACCCGGCCGCGGCCGACACGCTCGGCGTGAAGGTGCTCGGCCTGCGCTACCGCAACGTGCTGATCGGCGGCATGGTGGCCGGCTTCGGCGGCGCGTACTTCACGCTGCTGTCGACCACCAACTTCAACAAGAACATGACGTCCGGCTCGGCTTCGTGGCGCTGGCCGCGTTGATCTTCGGCCGGTGGAGCCCGATCGGCTCGATGCTGGCGGCGCTGTTCTTCGGCTTCTGCAGCGCGCTGGCGGTCAGCCTCGGCTCGATCAACAGCCCGATCCCGAGCGGGTTCCTCAACATGCTGCCCTACATCGCCACGATCGTCGCGGTCGCCGGTCTGGTCGGCCGGGTGCGCGCGCCCGCCGCGGACGGAACGCCCTATATCAAGGGTTAGGGTCTGCTCATGGAGATCGACTGGGTGGCGCTGCGAGCGGCCGCCGTCGAGGTGATGGGCCACGCGTACGCGCCGTACTCGGACTTTCCGGTCGGCGTCGCGGGGCTCGTCGACGACGGCCGGATCGTGGTCGGCTGCAACGTGGAGAACGCGTCCTACGGGGTGACCCTGTGCGCCGAGTGCGGCATGGTCTCGGCCCTGCACGCCTCGGGCGGCGGCCGGCTGGTCGCGGTCTCGTGCGTCGACGGCGCCGGCCAGCCGCTGATGCCGTGCGGCCGCTGCCGCCAGCTGCTGTTCGAGCACGGCGGCCCGGAGTGCCTGGTCGAGGCGCTGCCCGAGCCGCTGCGGGTGGGCGACCTGCTGCCGCACGCGTTCGGCCCGGCCAACCTCGACAACGGGCCGGGCCGCGATCCCCGAGGTGCCCGAGCGGCTGGCCCGGTGGCGCGGCCGGGGCACGGTCTTCGTGCACACCGACAGCGCCGGCGGCGCGCTGGTCTGGACCGGCTACTGGGAGCGCGTCGGCCGGCGAGGGCGAGGAGAAGGGCATCCTCGAAGAGGCGCCGACCTGGCCCGACCCGGCGCGGGCATCGAGTGGGCGCCGGGCCCGCACGGCCCGCATCGTGGTCGTCGACGAGGCCGGTGACACCTGGTGGGCCGGCGAAGGCGAGCCGCCCGCTGAGATCGGAAAGCGGTGGGAAGCGTGAGTTTCGCCGCGGTCGACGTCATCCGGACCAAGCGCGACGGTGGCGGTGCTCTCCGACGCCGCGATCGACTGGGTGGTCGACGCCTACACCAAGGGCGTGGTCGCCGACGAGCAGATGTCGGCGCTCGCGATGGCGATCCTGCTGCGCGGCATGACGCCGGCCGAGATCGCCCGGTGGACCGCCGCGATGATCGCCAGCGGCGAGCGGCTGGACCTGTCCGCGGTCGACCGGCCGACCGTCGACAAGCACTCCACCGGCGGCGTCGGCGACAAGATCACGCTGCCGCTCGACCCCGCTGGTCGCCGCCTGCGGCGTCGCCGTGCCGCAGCTGTCCGGCCGCGGCCTCGGCCACACCGGCGGCACCCTGGACAAGCTGGAGTCGATCCCGGGCTGGCGGGCCCGCCTCGACAACGCCGAGTTCATCGCGCAGCTCCGCGACGTCGGCGCGGTGATCTGCGCGGCCGGCGAGGGGCTGGCGCCCGCCGACCGCAAGCTGTACGCGCTGCGCGACGTCACCGGCACGGTCGAGGCGATCCCGCTGATCGCCAGCTCGATCATGAGCAAGAAGATCGCCGAGGGCACCGGCGCGCTGGTGCTCGACGTCAAGGTCGGCTCCGGGCGCGTTCATGAAGTCGCTCGACGACGCCCGCGAGCTGGCCCGCACGATGGTCGACCTGGGCAACGCGCACGGCGTACGCACGGTCGCCCTGCTCACCGACATGTCCACCCCGCTCGGGCCTGGCGGTCGGCAACGCCGTCGAGGTGACGGAGTCGGTCGAGGTGCTCGCCGGCGGCGGGCCGGCCGACGTGGTCGAGCTGACCCTCGCGCTGGCCCGGGAGATGCTCGACGCGGCCGGGCCGGCCGGACGCCGACCCGGCCGCGGCGCTCGCCGACGGCCGCGCGATGGACGCGTGGCGGGCGATGGTCCGGGCGCAGGGCGGCGACCCCGACGCGGCGCTTGCCGACCGCCCGCGAGACGCACACGGTCACCGCCGAGGCGGACGGCTTCGTCGCCGCGGTCGACGCGTACGCGATCGGCGTCGCGGCCTGGCGGCTCGGCGCCGGCCGGGCCCGCAAGGAGGATCCGGTCTCCGCGGCGGCGGGCGTGCTGCTGCACCGCCGGCCCGGCGATCCGGTGCGCGCCGGCGAGCCGCTCTACGAGCTGCGCACCGACGATCCGGCCCGGTTCGGTGCCGCGCTGGAGGCGGCCGCCGGAGCGGTGTCGGTCGCGGCCGAACCGCCCGCCGCGGTGCCGCTTGGTCATCGATCGGCTCGCCTGACATTCCGCTGGGCGCCCGGAAGGGCTATCCTCGCTGGCCAGGGGGATCACCGACGCCAGAGGAACGAAACGCCGTGTCCGTGTCTGCTCCCGACCCACGGCCCATCCGGGCCGCCAGTGTCGATGAGCTGCGCCGGCTCCGGCTGCCCACGCCGCCGGCCGGCTTCCCGTTGGTGTGGGAACCCGGCGACGAGGTCGAGCTGCGGCCCACCGGCGAGATCGAGGCGCGCACCGCGATCCTGCACCTCGTGCTGGCCCGCTGTTTCGGCATGCCGCCACAGGCGGCGATGAGCTGGCTGCTCAACTCGCACCTGGTCGAGCTGGTCACCCCGCCGGAGTGGCAGTTCGTGGTGGCCGAACGCGGCGACCGGCGGTCGTTCGTGCTGCACCACGACGCGATCTTCGCGCTGGCCTGGCTGCTCGGGATGCAGCAAACACCTGGACCCGACGGCGCCGACCGACGAGCGGCTGATGGAGGCGTTGCCGCACCTGCCGGAAGGCGAGACATTCCGGGCGTGGCGTTCGCGGATCCTGGCCGCGCCGCGGGACGCCGCCGAGGCCGCCGCGATGCTCGACTTCTACTACTGCCTCGACTGGAGCTACCTCGAGGCGGAGCGCCGGGGGATGGGCCTGCCGGGGGTGATCGACGCCAACGCGATCGGGCAGCGGCGCTGGGCACTGGAGTGGGCGGTGGTCTTCAAGGGCCCGTACCACGACCCGCCCGGCGGCTGGGAAGAGGTCGATCTCTCTACCTAGCTCGCGGCTCGTACTCGTCCAGCCGGACCGCCGCCGTCACGTCGACGGGGGTGGCGATGTCGATCGTGGCCGGGTCGCGGTGCCAGGCGCTCGGGCCCATCCCGACCACCGTGGCGACCTCGTCGTGGTCCAGCCGCAGGGTCGACCGCAGCGAGCGCCGCCGGGCCAGCGTGAAGTGTGCGTCCAGGCTGGCCGCCAGCCGGTCCTCCTTGGCCGGGTCGACGCTCGAGCAGGCCGAGCGCGTCGACGAGCTCGGCCAGGTGGTCCGGCTCCGGCGTGACCACCAGCAGCCGGCCGTCGGGGCGCAGCACCCGGTGGAACTCCGCGCCGTTGCGGGGCGCGAAGACGTCGAGCAACACGGCGGTGTCGTGGTCGGCCAGCGGCAGCCGGCGCCACGCGTCGGCGCGGACCGCGCCGGCCCGCTCGTGCACCCGGGCCGCCCGGCGCAGCGCCGGCTTCGACACGTCCAGCGCCAGCCCCCGCAGCGCCGGGTTTCCGTCGAGCACGGCCGCCAGGTGCTGCCCGGTGCCCGCGCCGACGTCGACGGCGAGCCCGCTCGCACCGCCGGCCGCCTCGGCGAGGGCGGTCGAGACGAACGCGTAGTGCCCGCGGCGAGGAACGCGTCGCGCGCCGCGACCATCTCCGGCGTGTCGCCGGTGTGCGGCGAGCGGCCCGCGCTCAGGTCGGCGTACCCCTGCCGGGCGAGGTCGAAGCTGTGCCCCCGCGGGCAGCTCAGCGTCCGCTCCCGCACCGTCGAGTGTTCCGCGGCACACCGGGCACCGCAGGTGCGCCACAACGTCGCGGTTCATCCATCCTCTGCCACTAAAGTCTTTCCATGGTCGCAATCGGCATGGAAGAGATCGTCAAGGCCCCGAAGGCGCTGCTGCACGACCACCTCGACGGCGGGCTGCGCCCGGCGACGATCGTCGAGCTGGCCGCCGAGGTCGGCCACGACCTGCCGACCACCGACCCCGAAGAGCTCGGGCAGCTGGTTCGTCGCAGGCGGCCGACTCCGGCTCGCTGGAGCGCTACCTGGAGACGTTCGCCCACACCGTCGGCGGTGATGCAGACGCGCCGAGGCGCTGCACCGGGTCGCCGCCGAGTGCGCGCTCGACCTGGCCGCCGACGGCGTGGTCTACGCCGAGGTCCGGTTCGCGCCCGAGCAGCACCTGGAGCGCGGGCTCTGCGCTGACCGAGGTGGTCGAGGCGGTGCTGGCCGGGTTCGCCGCGGGCACCGACGCAGGCGCGCGGCCAGGGGCAGCCGATCCGGGTCGGCACGCTGCTCACCGCGATGCGGCACGCCGCCCGGTCGCAGGAGATCGCCGAGCTGGCGGTGCGGTACCGCGACGCCGGCGTGGTCGGCTTCGACATCGCCGGCGCCGAGGCGGGCTTCCCGCCCACCCGGCACCTGGACGCGTTCGAGTACCTGCAGCGGGAGAACTTCCACTTCACCATCCACGCCGGCGAGGCGTTCGGGCTGCCGTCGATCTGGCAGGCGATCCAGTGGTGCGGCGCCGACCGGCTCGGGCACGGCGTGCGCATCGTCGACGACATCACGCCCGGTGGCGATCCGGTGCTGGGCCGGCTGGCCGCGTACGTGCGGGACAAGCGGATCCCGCTGGAGCTGTGCCCGTCGTCCAACGTGCAGACCGGCGCGGCGCCGTCGATCGCGCGAGCACCCGATCGGGCTGCTGCGCGACCTGCGCTTCCGGGTCACCGTCAACACCGACAACCGGCTGATGAGCGGCACCTCGATGTCGCGCGAGATGGCGCTGCTGGTCGAGGCGTTCGGCTACGGCTGGGCCGAGCTGCAGTGGTTCACGATCAACGCGATGAAGAGCGCGTTCATCCCGTTCGACGAGCGGCTCGGCATTGATCAATGAGGTGATCAAGCCCGCGTACGCCAAATTGGCGTGACGCCGTCTTCGCCACGTGCACATTCCGGCGATTCGGAAGTCCAATCCAGACTTAACGGCTTTTTCTCATCGGCTCGTCGTACTAATCCACCGCGTGCTTCCCCTATACGGGGCATTGCACTGTGGTCGGGCTGGCGCGCCTGCGCCGAAAGAAGTACGGGCCATGGGAGATCGACGCTCACCTAGGGTGACGTGGGGCGAACACGGTGCTGATCAAACGGACTGAACATCGCATCAGTACGACGATCGCGGACAGGGTGGGCTTTCTCTTGGCCGGCGCGACATGATGGAATCTCGGGGGTCCGACCCGCCCGGGTCGGCCGATCGGCGGTGCCCGTGCGCAATCGCCGTGACGGCGCTGAATCGGAGGGCGGTGACGTGAGCAAGCGGCCAAAGACGGCGGGCTCCGTTCTGTCGCGTCTCCGCCGGCCGGCGGCCGGCTTCGCGACCTGCCGATCTGGTCGAAGCTCGGCCTGATCATGATCGTGCCGACCATCGCGACGATCGTGGTCGGCACCACCGGCCTGGTCGACCACATCGACACGCCGGACGACGCCGACCGGGCACGGACCCTGGCCGTGCTCGTCCGGAGGCGTCCGGGCGATCTGGTCCACGACCTGCAGAACGAGCGGGCCGCGGCGGCGCTGCTGCTCGGCGCCGACGACAACGAGCCGCGCGAAGCTACAAGACGGCCTTCGAGCAGCTCGCAGCAGACGGTCGACCGGCGCGGTCGACGAGCTACGGCGACGCCGAGCGCGCCTCGCTCAACGACGCTGCCGGCCAACTTCGACGACCCTGCTCGGCCGGATCGACGACGGCCTCGCCGAGCCTGCCGGGCGTGCGCAGCCAGGTGATCAGCCAGCAAGCTTCGCCTCACCGACGCCGCCCAGCGTACAACGCCCTCATCGACGACCTGCTGGACATCCGTGACTCGCCTCGCAGCTGGCCGCCGACACGACGCTGAGCGACCGGATGCGGGCGGCGCGCCGCCGTCGCGACGGCAGAAGGAGTTCCTGTCGCAGGAGCGCCTCGTCGTGCTGCAGGCCTACAGCGCCGACGCGCGATGAACCCCGAACGCTCAGGAACGAGTTACATCGCCACGCAGACCGGCCAGCTGCAGGCCTGCCGAGACTTCAACGCGGTCGCCAGCCGGGACCGAGCAAGAGCTGCTACAACCAGACCGTGGCCGGCTCCGACCTGCGCGGTCGTCGACCGCTACGCGGGCTGGATCACCGGCGTCACGGCCGTCGACGGCAGACCCGGCCGGCGCCGTTCAACGCCGACGACTGGGACAGCCGCGATGCTCGGCCACGGCCGGCCTGATCCGCAGCGTCGAGCGTCGAGCTCGACCACGCCGTGGTCGCAGCGCCGCGACCGACCTGCGCGACGACGTGCAGCGCCAGGTGCTCGTCGAGACCGGCCTGCTGCTCAGCATGCTGCTGCTGGCCATCCTGTTCGCCTGGCTGGTGGCCCGCTCGATGGCCCGCTCGCTGCGCGAACTGCGGCACGGCGCGCTCGCGGTCGCCCAGTACGGCCTGCCGCAGGCGGTGGCCCGGCTGCGTGACCCGGCGCTGTCCACCCAGTCGTCGCCGGCGCAGGTCGCCAACGCAGATCGCCGAGCCGCTGCCGGTCCGCAGCAAGGACGAGTTCGGCCAGGTGACCGAGGCGTTCAACGCGGTCCACCTGGAAGCCGTCCGCACCGCCGCCGAGCAGGCCGCGCTGCGGGCCTCCGTCGCGACGATGTTCGTCAACCTGGCCCGCCGTTCGCAGATCCTGGTCGACCGGCTGATCGGTCACCTCGACCGGCTGGAGCGCGGCGAGGAGGACCCGGACCGGCTGGCCGAGCTGTTCCAGCTCGACCACCTGGCCACCCGGATGCGCCGCAACGACGAGAACCTGCTGGTGCTCGCCGGTGCCGACTCGACCCGTGTCCAGCGCGAGCCGGCCGCCCTGATCGACGTGCTGCGCGCCGCCCAGTCCGAGGTCGAGCACTACACCCGCATCGAGTTCGGCATCATCGACCGCGACATCGAGGTCGCCGCGCACGCGGTCAACGACCTGGTGCACCTCGTCGCCGAGCTGTTCGACAACGCCACCGCGTTCTCGCCGCCGGACTCGCAGCGTCATGGTCGAGGCCCGCCGGGTCGGCGACCGCGCCGTGCTGCTACGTCGAGGACCGCGGCATCGGCATCATCGCCCGACCAGCTGCAGCGACCTCAACGAGCGGCTCGCCACGCCGCCGCTGGTCGACGTGGCCGTCTCCCGGATGATGGGCCTGGTCGTGGTCGCCCGGCTGGCCGCCCGGCACGGCGTCAAGGTCGAGCTGCGGCCCGGCCCCGACCGCGGCACCGTCGCCGACGTCACGCTGCCGACCTCGGTGCTGGTGCCCCGGGCGCTCGCCGGCCGGCAGCAGCGCCGGGTGGCGCGTGCGAGCTGCCGCCGCCGGTCAGCCAGTCGCAGCAGCCGCCGCAGCAGTCGCCGTTCGCCGTTCGCCGCGCCGCTGGCGCTGGAGAGCGGGCCGATGACCCGGTCCGACCGCGAGCTCGCCGGGCGCGAGCGGCGGCGCTCGCCAGTGCGTTCGGTGGCCGCCCCGGTGACGCGCCGTCCACCGGCTTCGGCGGTGCGCAACGGTGCCAACGCGCAACGGCAACGGCCGCTCCGGCCCGATGCCGGCCTGGTCCGACCTGACCGGTGCCGGGCCCGCAGGGCAACCGTCCCGAGCGACCCGTTCGGCTCGCGCCCGCCGCGGCAACGACCCGGCAGCTGCCGCAGCGCCGTTCGACCGACGGCTGGGCGATGGAGGGCGAGGTGACCGCGGCTGGTCCGCAGTCGCCGATCCCGCGCCAGCACGCCGCGCGACAACGGCACGTCCCCCGGTGTTCTCCGCGCCGCCGGTCATCTCGGTGCCGCCGGTCATCTCCGTGCCGCCCTCGTCGCCCGGGTCCGCGGCCGCGCCGCGCCAGCCCGAGCCGTGGGAGCAGGGCGGCCCGACGCTGCCGCCGAGTGCGCCGGCCGGTCCGCCGATCGGGTTGCCCGACAGTCCGGTGGTTCCCGGCCGGTCCAGCGGCCTGCCCGGCCGTCAGCCCGGTGCAGCCGGCCGGTCCGAGCGTCCCGTTCAGTCAGCCGCCCGCGGCCGTTCCGGCCAGCCCGCCGCCGCGCCGCAGCCGGCCAGCCCGGCAGCGCCGTACGGCCGGTGGTTTCGCGGGTGCCGGGATGGGCGCGCCAGCGCCGTGGCCAGCGCGCCGCCGGCGTGGCCGCCGGTCGCTGCCGAGCCGGCGCCGGCCGTCGACCACCTCACGGCCGCCATCGACATGACCGCCGAGCTGCCCCGGGTCGAGCGCCCGGCAGCGGCTCCGGCGCACGGCACCAGCAGCAGCAGCCCGCCGTCCCGCCGATCATCCCGGCCGCCAACAAGGCCCGGTTCGCCGACGAGACGATGGAACTGCCGATCTTCCGCGAGCTGGAGTCGGCGTGGTTCCGCACCCGCCGGCCGCCGCGGAGGAGAGCGCACTCACGCCGACGCCGACCGCGGCGGCAGCCGCCCCCGCGGCCACCGCGGCGCCATCGGCCGCCGACACCCGGGTGCCCGTGCGGCCACGGCGGCACCGACGCAGCAGTTCGCCACCGTCGAGGCCAGCCAGCGGCTCACCAGCTCACCGCAGTCGCGCACGGCGCCGGACCACCGGCGAGCCCGCTCGGCGCGCGGTGCCGCCGTCCGGCGGTCTGCCGTCGCGCCCCACGGCACCGACGTGGGCCGGCTCCGCAGCGACACGGTCGGCTCTCCGGACAACGGGACGGCAACGGCAACGGTGCCGCCCGTCGGCCCGAGCCGCAGGAGTCCTGGCAGACGGCCGCCGACGACGGATGGCGGGCGGCATCCGCCATCTCGGAGACGGAAGTGAACGAGACCACGCAGGCCGGCCTGCCCAAGCGGGTGCCGATGGCGCAGCTCGTGCCGGGTGGGGTCGAGAAGTCGGCAACCTCGGTGCAGAAGCGCACACCGGAAGCGGTCCGCGGGCTGCTCTCCGCGTACCACCGGGGTGTGCAGCGCGGTCGCACCCAGCCCAAGGACGAAACTCGGAGACGACTCCGGCCGGGCAGCCCTCCCAAGCTGGCCACGGTCCGGGTGCCGGGAGCGGTCAGAAGGAGCACGAAGGATGACAACTACGCAGGATCTCGGTTGGCTGCTGGCCAACTTCGCCGACCGCGTGCCGGGTGTCGCCCACGCGGTCGCGGTTTCCGCCGACGGCCTGCTCCTCGCTTCGTCGCGGGACCTGCCGCGCGACCGGGCCGACCAGCTGGCCGCGATCTCGTCCGGCCTGGTCAGCCTGACCCAGGGCGCGGCGCGCTGCTTCGAGGGCGGTGCGGTGCTGCAGACCGTCGTCGAGATGGACAACGGGTTCCTGTTCCTGATGTCGATCTCCGACGGCTCCTCGTTCGCGGTGCTGGCCGCCCGCACCTGCGACGTCGGCCAGGTCGGCTACGAGATGGCGTTGCTGGTCGACCGGGTCGGTGACGCGCTGACTCCGGCGCCGCGCACCGCCGCGGGCATGCTCGGCTAGTCGTTCCGGCAACGGAACGGTGCACGACAACGACACACATATACGACGGGCCCCGATCGATCGGGCCCGCGGCACGGATGCGAAGGAGGTGAGCGGCGATGACCGACCGGGACGAGCCAACCGGCGCGCTGGTACGGCCGTACGCCGTGACCCGCGGCCGCACCCGGCCGCGGCTCGACATCGCCCTCGAGGCGCTCGTCGAGACGACGGTGCGCGGCCGAACCGCCAACTCCACCAAGGGTGGGGGAGGCCGCGAGCACCAGTACATCGCCGCGCTGTGCGACGGCCGGTTGCAGTCGCTCGCGGAGATCGCGGCCCGGATGCAGCTCCCGCTGGGTGTGGCCCGGGTCCTCATCGCCGACATGGCCGCCGACGGCCTGGTCGCGGTCTACGAGCCGACCTCACTGGAAGACACAACGATGCGGTGGGCACTGAACTGCTGGAGAGGGTGCTGAGTGGACTTCGCAGGCTCTGACATGACGCACCGCCCGAGCGCTGGCCGGGTGACGTCGGCGAAGATCGTCATCGCCGGCGGATTCGGCGTCGGCAAGACGACGCTGGTCGGGTCGGTGTCGGAGATCACGCCGCTGACCACCGAGGCGATCATGACCTCGGCCGGCGTTGGCGTCGACGACACCCGGCAGGTGCCGGGCAAGACGACGACGACCGTCGCGATGGACTTCGGCCGGATCACGATCGACCGTGACCTGATCCTGTACCTGTTCGGTACGCCCGGCCAGACGCGGTTCTGGTTCATGTGGGACGAGCTGGTGCGAGGTGCGATCGGCGCGGTCGTCCTGGTCGACACCCGCCGGCTAGCCGACTGCTTCGCGGCGATCGACTTCTTCGAACATCGCCGCCTGCCCTACCTGGTGGCGATCAACTGCTTCGACGGCGTGCAGTACCACGACCCGCAGGACGTCCGGGATGCCCTCGCGATCTCGAGCGACGTCCCGGTGGTGGCCTGCGACGCCCGTAACCGGGAGTCGACCAAGCAGGTGCTGATCTCCCTGGTCGAGTACGTGCTCACCATGCGCCGGTCGCGCGCGGTCGCCCCGGCCTGACCGGGCCGGCTCCGCACCCACCCACAGCAGCAGAAAGCCCCACCGCCGAGGCGGTGGGGCTTTTCGCGTGTCTGTGTAGGCCGGGCCCGTTTCAGCTGATCCGGGTCCAGGCGCCGCTGGTGACCTGGAAGATGGCCAGCGAGTCGTCGCTCATGCCGCCGTGACTGATCGGCTGGAAGTCGTAGGAGCCGGCGATGCCCTCGGTGGTCAGGTTCTCCAGGTAGACCCGGATCCGGCCTCGGTCGACGCTTCGGCCCAGCCGGGCCGCGTTGGCGATCAGCCGCACCGCGTCGGAGCTGTAGGGCGCGAAGCCGCGGAAGGCGCCGTGCTTCTGGATGTAGCGGTAGATGAAGTCTCGGCGGTCCAGGTCCGCCATCGTCGTGTCGGTCAGCGACGTGCCGGCCAGGGACGCCGGGTGCACCGCGTACGCGAGCTCGGCCTGTTCCTTGTTGGCGTCCGAGAGCGTGTCGTCGGCGACGCCACCCGGGTCGAAGACGATCTCGCCGGGGAACTTCGCGTTCCGGAGCGCGGTGGCGGCCGCACCGGAGTCAGGCGCCTGCGCCCACACGATGACGACCTGCGGCTTCTTGTCGACCACCTTGGCGATGGCCTCGTCCACGGTGGTGCCCGTGGTCGGAAGCTCGGATTCGACGATGACGGCTTCGCCGAACCGGCTGCGCAGTGCGGCGAGCCCTGACTTGCCGTAGCTGCCGTTGGAGTAGACGACACCGACCTTGCTCAGCCCCAGGTCGTTGACCAGGGTCTGCCATCATCTCGGCGATGTCTTCGGGGTTGGGCTGGAGCTTGTAGATGTAGGTGCGCGGCCGTCAGCGGCGTGGTGATGCCGTCGGACGAGCCGAGCGAGATGAACGGCACCTGCTCGGTCTGCGCCACGTTGACCATCGCCAGCGAGGTCTCGGCCAGCACGCCGCCGATCAACGCGTGGACGTTCTCTTTCTGGATCAGCTCGGTCGCCTGCTGCGCGGCCGTGTCGGGCTGGCTGCCGTTGTCGCGATAGATCATCTTGACTCGGCGGCGCAGGTTGCCGACCGGCACGCCCTCTTCGTTGAGCGTGTCGACGGTGATCCGCAAGGCCCGCTCCTGAAGCACGCCGTGCGCGGCGCCGGAGCCGGTGAGCTCCAGGCTGGCGCCGATGATGAGCTCTTCGGAGCCTCTCGTGGTGGGGCCCGGGCTGTTGGTGTCGTCGGTACCGCAGGCGGCGGTGAAGAGGGTCCCGGCGGCCGCGACGAGAACGCCTCGTCGGGTCATCTGGGTCCGGCCGATCGCCATCTGGTGCCGCCCTTCCACAGCCCGGCGACGCCCGTCGCCAGATACCACGCGGGTATGCTCCCGGGCCGGCAGGCCCGCCGTCAAATCGCGGTCATACCCGTCCGAGGCACCCCGCAGGGTCACGACCTCGCCGACCGGTACTCGTATTCCTGGCTCTCGTCGCGTCCACCGTGGTCACGGCTGAAGTCCCAGCCACCGGCGGCCTCACGACCGGGGCGACCGCCCACCGCGTAGCCGCCGATCTCCTGGCCGCGGCGCCAACCGCGGAAGTAGCCGGTGGTGTGCGCCGCGATGCTCGCGGCGTCCCGCACGATCCGAAGTGGCCGCTCGTCGCGCAACGGCGAGCCGGGCACCAGGTTGGCCTGCGGGACGCGCTTAGGCAGGCCGGACTGGGTCTCGAGGCCCACCGCGGGCGAGGAAGCCTTTTCGGCCGCGCGCCAGCCGTTGTCGGCGACCGACGCCCAGGCGAGGTCTTCAGCCTCGTCATCGGGGTGGCCGGTGAACCAGGCGGACCGGGCCGCAGCGAAGATCAACAGACCTTCGTCGCCCTCGTCGTTGGAGACCGGCGGTGCGCTGATGCCGATCGGGAGCTGGTGGCTCCCGGTGTCCATCGAGGTGTCCACCAGCCGCAACGGCGGCGTCTCGTAGCGTGCGGCGTAGTCGTCGCGGTTGCGTCGGTCGTCCCGAACGCGCGACCGGTTCTCGCGCGGGCTGTCGTCGCGCGGCGGCCGGTTGTCCCGCGGGCTGTCGTCGCGCAGCGGGCGGTTGTCCCGCAGGCTGTCGTCGCGCAACGCGCGGTCGGCCAGCGGCGGCGGCTCGACCAGGCGCAGGATCGGCGGCTCCGGCGGCATGTCGTCAGCCAGCCACGGCGGCGGCACGCGGTCGTCGCCGACCGGCGAGTAGGTCGGCCGGTCGAGCTCGCTCGGCGGCAGCTCGCTCAGATCCGGGAAGCGCGACTCGCCGTTGGCCCGGTCGTCGGCGGTGTTGTCGACCAGCGGCCAGTTGGCGCGCGCACCTGGCTCCGGACGCGGCGCCGGCACGGGGATGCTCAGGTCCGTTGCCTGGAAGCCGGTCACCGGCGGCTCGGGCGGTGGCGGCGGGGTGGCGACCGGGCGGCCGTTGGCCCGCGGCGGGATCACGGTCGGGCGCTTGCGCTCGGCCCGGGCCGAGTTGATCGCCGCGTTGGTCAGCGTGGCCCGGAACGGCTCACCGGCCTCGGCCGGCGGCACCGTCGGCCGCTGCGCCGGTATCGGCGTCATGCCCGGCGGCGGGGGCGGCACGGAGATTGGCTTGTTGACCGGGCTGGCCGAGACCGGCCGACCTGGCAGCGGCATCCGGGCGGCGGGCGCGGCCGGCGACTGCGGCGCGGTCGGCAGCGGGGCCGGCGGCTGGAACGTGGCCGGCGCGGGTGCCTGGAACGGGGCCGGCGGCTGGAACGGCGCCGGGGCCGGCGGTTGCAGCATGGCCGGGGTCGGCGCGGCGGGCAGGTGCGGTGCGGCCGGCAGGTGCGGTGCGGCCGGGTGAGCGGCCGGGCGCTCGTAGCTGCTGGTGCCGTCGAACCCGGTGGACCAGGCGTGGCCCGGGTTGCGGGAGGGCATCGGCGTGCCGCCGGCGGGGGTCGGCTCGGAGAGCGCAGACGGGACCGCGGGCTGCTGCGCCGAACGGGTTTCGGGCGACCGGCCGGATGTACGCGACTCGGCCGAACGGCTGCTGCGTGGTGCGGCCGGGTGGCGCGGCGCGTTCGGAGGCCGCGACAGGCCGGCGGCCCGCTGCGGTTCAGCGGTCCGAGACGGCTCAGCGGCCGGACGGCTCAGCGGACCGGGACGGCTCAGCGGACCGGGACGGCTCAGCGGACCGGGACGGCTCAGCGGACCGGGACGACTGCAGCGGACCGGGACGGCTGAGCGACCCGGGACGGCTCGGCGAACGGCGCGGACGCTGTGGTGGCGAGCGGAGTCGGCGCCGTCGGTGGCGGTGCCACGGGGGCCGGTGCGACCGGCGGGGTGGTCAGGGCACGCGGAGCGGTGGCCGCGGTGGCCGGCTCCGGACGGTGTCGGCGGCCGGTGGCGCCGCGGTCGCGTCGGCAGCGGCAACGGCAGCGCGTGCAGCCCGGCCGGCGTCGTCGTCGCGGCGGGCTCGGTCGGCTCGGACGGCGCGGCGGCACGGCGCGACCCGCCGCGGCGCGGGCGCGGCGGTCAGCGGCGTCGTGCGGGCGGCCAGCGTGGCCACCAGCGCGGCGCAGCCCTCGTCGCAGGAGCGCACGGCGGCGACGGCCTGGCGCACGGCGTCGGCCGACGCGCTGGCGAGCGCCCTGTTGACGGTGCCGCGACGCGGCGTCTCGGCGATGGCGACCCGCAGCGCGGTGATCGCCTCGCGCGACGGTCGAGGCGTCGGCGACGCCGTCGGCGGTGAGCCGCGCGGCGACCGCCTCGGCGGCCGGCGGCAGGTCACGGCCGCGGGCGGCGGTGCCGGAGACCATGCCGGGCTCGGGAAGCGCGTCGAGGACCGCGAGGGTCAACGGCTCGGCCGGGTCGGAGTAGGCACGCAGCGCCGCCGGGTAAAGCTCGCGAAGCACCTCGCGCAGTGTCGCGGCGGCGGAGTGCCGGCCGCCGGCGAGGGCGGAGTGCGCGGCGAGGATCGGCCGGTAGGGCACGAGGTCGCGGGGCACCGGCAGGCCGACGGCGAAGATGGCGCCAGCCTGCAAAGCACGGGCGAGCCCGACCGCGCGGCGCTCGGCCGGCGGGGGACTCCATCTCTTCGAGCGACTCGTCGTCGGCGAACCGCTCGGCGAAGTCGTCGACCGCGTCGTCGTCGGCGATGGCCAGTGGGCGGCCGGCCGCGCTGAGCAGCGAGGTCACCTCGTGGTCGTCGCTGTCGGCGGCGATGGCGGCGGAACCGGGGCCGTTGGCCCGCTCGGCGAGCATGGCGCCAAGCTGGGCGTAACCCGCCGGGTCGTCGGTGATCTCGCAGACGTCGAGCAACCGCCCGGCGTCGTCGACAACAGCGGCCGTCAGACCTGTGCCGGCACTCGCCGGCCGACCCGTCGGTTCCGCCGATGCGAGACCGCAGTACACCCGCACGAGCGCCACGGTGTCGTCCTCCTCCCCGGGCACATCTCGTGTGCCAAGGACTGATGTTCCCTGGTTGGGGGTCAGTCGCGCCAGTCCACAGCGGCAGAGATCTTGCCGATAATCGTGCGCCAGCCCAAACTTGCGGTTTGTGCCCCGATTTTCCGGAGTCGTCGGCGTGCCATGAAGCCGCCGATCCCGCCGTTGACCACGCCACGCAGGGCTTCGTCGAGGTCATCGAGGCTGTTGCCAGGTGACAGCATGTCGAGTACGGCGGGCAAGCCGCAACGCGTAGGACAGGTCGCGGGCGACCTCGCCGGCCTCGATGATCAGCGGCGGGTCCCAGCTGTCGTGGCCGCCACGCAGGTTCTCCACCACGAGGTCGAGCTCGTAGGAGTCCTCGTCGAGCGGGGCCACGTTGACCGGCTCGACCCGGTCGGCCAGGGTCGTCCAGGTGTCGATCTGGGCCATGTCGTGCGGCGCGCCCGAGCGGATGAAGCTGACGAGGCCCTCGGCGCTGCGGAAGATCAGCAGCTTGCCCCGGTGGGTGAGGAAGACGGGAACCTCCTCGGTCTCCTCTTCTTCCTCCTCCTCTTCCACGTCTTCGTCTTCGGCGTGCGCGGCGGTTTCGTCGTCGGTCGCGTCCTCGTCGGTCGCGTCCGCGTCGTCGTCCTCGTCGGTGTCACCTTCGCGGGCCTTGCGGCGCTCTTCGCGGCCCGCCGCCTCGGCCTGCTCGGCGAGCTCCTCGTCGGTGAAGAGGTCTGCCTCGTCCTCTTCTTCCTGACGGGCGCGGGCGGAGAACGGGTCGTCCTCGTCGCGGTCGGAGGTGTCGGTCGGCGTCAGCTCGTTGGACATCCGGTAGGCGCGCAGGGTGAAGCCGGTGCCACCGGGCAGCGCGATCTCGACCGGGTCGATCCGCAGCTCTTCCCAGAAGGCGCGCTGGTCGGCCGGGTCGACGCCGGCCTCGTCGGCCTCTTCGGCCGCCTCTTCGTCCGTCTCATCGACGGACGTGTCGGTGGGCTCGTCGATGACCTCGGCGGACTCAACCGGCTCGGGGGTCGCAGCGGGCTCGGGCGCCTCGGCCGCGTCGCTGCCGGCCGTGGTCTCCTCGACCTTGGCCACTGGCTCGTCCTGGGACGGCGACTTGGCCTTGGACCGGTTGGACTGGCGCGCCACGCTGACCTCCGGGAGTGGTGTGTTTCGGGCGTGCGATGGTGACTTCGCGCACGAACACCCTAGTGTGCGCCCGCCGCGATCAGGTGCCCGCACCCCGGGTGGCGATCCTGGCGTCGCCGGGCCCTTACGAGTAGGCTTCCTACCTATGAAGGCGCAGGCGCTGCACGGCCACCTCGACGCGCTGCTGCTATCGGTCCTAGAAGGCGGCCCACTGCACGGATACGCCGTCATCGAGGCGCTCAAGGCCCGCAGCGGCGGCTCGCTCAACCTGCCCACCGGCACCGTCTATCCGGCGCTGCGCCGGCTCGAGCGGGCGGGTTACGTCGACAGCACCTGGAGCACGGTCAACGGCCGCGAGCGCCGCACCTACGAACTGACCGGCTCGGGCCGCCGCGCACTGGCCGGCGAGCGAGACAGCTGGACCGAGTTCAGCTCAACCGTCGGCCGCTTCCTCGGCGCAGAAACCTCCTAGGCCTGACCGACCGGCCACATGCGCTGACTCGGGCTCGTCTGGCGCGCGACCGTCGCTTCCGCCAGAGACCGCTCCGCTTCGCTGCGCTGCCACCTCCGCGTCCGGTCGCGCCCAACCCAAAACCCAAGCCTTCGACGTTCGGGTTCTGTTTCGTCCGCTGCCTGCTCGGGCTCAGCGCGGCGAACCGGGTTGGCTGCGGTGAGGCCGGTCGCGGCCGCGCGGCCGATCCAGGTGGCCGCGACTGACATCGCGACGCCGCCGATGATCATCGGAGGCCAGGTCAGGGCGCCGTTCCACATCTCGGCGGACCAGCCGCACAACGCCAGCCCGCCGGCCGCGACCACGATGAGCACCCCGACCAGGCCGGCCATCGACGCGGCGCAGCAGACGGGCTGGCACCTGGTAGCCGCGGCGGGTGGCCAGCCACAGCGCGAGGCTGCCGAGCAGGGCCGACGCCGATCGCGATCCGGCCGAGCCAGTCGACTGCTGTCGGACAGCAGAAGGTAGGCGGCCGGCGGCTGCGGGCCCGGTCCAGGGCGCGCCCTGCCACATCAGGTCGCCGCAGATGGCCGACACGGCGAACACGGCGATCACCCGCAACCCGAACACCCGGGCGGCCGAGGCAGCGAGCTCTGTCTGGAACGCGGGCGCCACCTCGTCGACCGTGCCGAACTCGGCGATCGCCTGGTCGCGCGGCCAGGTCCGGGGCTGGCCTGGCCTCGCGCAGGTCGCGCACCGCGTCGTCGAGGCCGTCGCGGGCCTCGGCCAGCATCCGCCGCTTGAGCCCGCCGGGCCCGGACAAAGCCCGGTCGAGCCGCTGGATGTGCTGGTCGACAGAGGCTGACGGAGCCGGAGCGCATGGCACGACCTTCCCACGCCACGACCCTCAACCACCTCCGGTGGTTGCCCTTAAGGTCTAGGTCGCGATTGCCAGGTAGCCCTGTTCGTCGGCCTGCTGGGTGGGCCACTGGTCCCGGTACCAGCCCGGCCGCGCGACCAGGTCGGCGTGCCGGCCGCGCTGGACGACCCGGCCGCGCGTCCAGCACCAGGATCTCGTCGAAGCTCGTCGAGCCCGCTCAGCCGGTGGGTGACCAGCACGATCGCACCCGGTGTGGCGGCGAGCACGGCGGCCAGCACCGCGTCGGCGGCGGCCGGGGTCGAGGCCCTCGGTCGGCTCGTCGAGCACCAGCACGTCGGGGCGGAGCAGCAGCGCGCGGGCCAGCGCCAGCCGCTGCCGCTGGCCGCCGGAGAGCTGGCCGCCGTCCTCGCCGACCTCGGTGTCCCAGCCGGCGGGCTGCTCGCGCACCCAGTCGAGGAAGCCGGCGGTGGCGGCGGCGGCCGCCAGATCGTCGTCGGTCGCGTCGGGGCGGGCCAGCAGCAGGTTGTCGCGGACCGGTGGCGTGGAAGACGTGCGCGTCGGCGAACAGCCCGCCCACCCGGTGCGGGTCGCCGGCGCCGACGACCTGCCCGGCGTCGGGCCGGACCGTGCCGGCCAGCACGGCCAGCAGCGTGCTCTTGCCGGCGCCGCTCGGCCCGACCACGGCCACCCGCCGGCCGGGCGGCAGACAGCAGGCTGACGTCGCTCAGCGCGGGCGCGGCACCCGCCCGGTAGGTGACCGACACCTGGTCGACGCCCGGCACACCGTCGGCGACCGCGACAGACGCGTCGGACGGGGGCAGCGAGCAGCGCGGCCACCCGGGACAGGGCCGTGCCGAGCTGGGTCCGCTGGCGGGCGGCGCCGACCAACGCCAGGGCCGACTCGACGGCGGCGATGGTGCCGACGGCGAGCACGCCGACCAGCGTGCCCGAGGTGCCGGCGTGCAGCGCGGTGAGCACCACCCCGGCCGCGGTGGCGCCGGCGAGCAGCACGCCGGCCCCGTCGACGGCCCAGCCGATCAGGGCCAGCCGCCGCTCCAGCCGGGCCAGCGTGGCGGCGCGCCCGGCGGCTGCCGCCAGCGCCCCGGCAGGTCGCGCCGAACGCGGCCAGGTCGGCGGCGCCGGCGGTCAGGTCGATCGCGTCGACCGCCAGCGCGCCGCGCAGCGGCGCCACCTCGGCGGCCGTGCGCCGGGTCAGCGCCGAGGCCACCCAGGGCAGCGCGACGCCGGCCAGCAGCAGCCCGGCGGCCAGCGGGCAGCGCGGCCAGCGGGCTGAGCAGCCCGGCGCCGAGCACGGACAGCACCGCCACCAGGCCGGCGGCGGCGCCCGGTACGAGCACGCGGAGCAGCAGGTCCTGCACCGCGTCGACATCGGAGACCAGCCGGCTGAGCGCGTCGCCGGAGCGGTCGGTGGCCCGCGCCGGGCGGGTCGACAGGGTCGCGAAGATCCGGGCCCGGACGTCGGTGATGATCCGCAGCACCGCGTCGTGGCCGGCCAGGCGCTCGGTGTAGCGCAGCACGCCGCGCGCGATCGCCAGCGTCCGGACCGCGACGATCGCGACGGTCAGCGCGGCGACCGGTGGTTGCCCGGCGGCGGTGATCAGCAGCCAGGTGGCGGTGGCCATCAGGGCCAGCCCGGCGAGTTCGGTGCCGGCGGCCAGCAGCCCGGCGCCGAGCAGGCGGCCCAGCCAGGGCCGGGCGATCCGCAGCACGACGCGTTCGGCGGCGGTCACGTCACCCACCGACCGCGGTGGGCAGGGCGGGCGCGGGGAGAGTGCATCTCGGTCACCACGCCGTCGTCGACCCGCAGCACCCGGTCGGCGACGGCGAGCAGCGCCGGCCGGTGTGCGACGAAGACGCCGGTGCGTCCGGCGAGCAGCCTGATCGTCGCCTCGACCACGGCCGCCTCGGACGCCGCGTCGAGCCGGGCGGTCGGCTCGTCGAGCAGCACCAGCGGGGCCTGGTCGCGCAGGAACGCCCGGGCCAGCGCGATCCGCTGCCGCTGGCCGCTGGACAGCCCGTGGCCCCGCTCGCCGAGCCGGGTCTCCAGCCCTCGGGCAGGGCGGCGACCACCTCGTCGAGCGCGGCGGCGGCGGCGCGCCTTGGCGAGCGTCGGCGTCGGCCGGCGCGCCGAGGCGGACGTTGTCGGCGACGGTGCCGGCGAACAGGTGCGCCCGCTGCGGCACCCAGGCGACCGTCCGGCGCCAGGCGTCGAGGTCGGCGGCGGCCAGGTCGACACCGGAGACCAGCACCTGGCCGGCGGTCGGCGTGCACGAAGCCGAGCAGCAGGCCGAGCAGCGTGCTCTTGCCGGCGCCGCACGGGCCGACGATGGCCACCCGTTCGCCCGGCTGGATGGTCAGGGTGACGTCGCGCAGGGCGGTGGTCCGCTCGTACGCGACGGTCACCCTCGGACAGGACGATCGGGCCGGGTCGCGGCACGGCCGCGCCCACCGCGGGCCGCGGGCTCGGCGGGCAGCGCGGTGAGCGCCTCGTCGAGCGCGGTCAGTCCTTCGAGGCTGGCGTGGAACTGGCTGCCGGCGGCGCGCAGCGGCAGGTACGCCTCCGGGGTGAGCAGCAGCACGAGCAGCGCGACCTGGAGGGTCAGCCCGCCGGCGAGCAGCCGCAACCCGACCGGCACCGCGACCAGCGCCACCGAGAGCGTCGCGACCAGCTCCAGCACCAGCGCCGACAGGAACGCGATCCGCAGCGTCTTCATGGTGGCGGCGCGGTGCGCGTCGGCCATCCGGCGGACCACGTCGACCTGCGCCTGGGCCCGGCCGAACGCGCGCAGCGTGGGCAGGCCGCTGAGCATGTCGAGGAAGTGGCCGCCGAGCCGGGACAGCCGCCGCCACTGCCGCTCGGTGGCGGCCTGCGCCTGCCAGCCGACCAGCGCGCCGAAGACCGGGATCAGCGGCAGGGTCACCGCGACGATCACCGCCGAGGTCCAGTCGGCGAACACCAGCCGGGCCAGCACGGCGATCGGGACCGTCACGCCGAGCACGAGCTGCGGCAGGTAGCCGGTGAAGTACGCGTCCAGCGCGTCGAGGCCGCGGCCCGGCCAGGGTGGCCAGCGAGCCGCCGCGTTGACCGGCGAGCCAGGCCGGGTCGCGCCGGCTGACCGCGCCGAGCAGGTCGACCCGGAGCGCCTGCCTTGACGGCGGCGGCGCTCCACGCGGCGACCGCGCCCTGCGCCCAGGCCAGGCCGGCGCGGGCCGGCGACGAAAGCGACGAAGAGGGCCAGCGCCGTGCGGTCGAGCCGGCCGCCGGCGGCCGCGGCCAGCACCGCCGCGAGCGCGGTGGCCTGGAGCACGACGACGACCGCCGTCGCCACGCCGCACAGTCCGAGCACGGCGAAGTGGCGCCGGGTGGCAGGCACCCGGCGCAACAGTCGCGGGTCGAACGGTCGGCGGCGGCTCACCAGTAAACCGGGGCCTTGCCGTCGATCCGACCTCGGAACACCCACCAGGACATCGCCTGGAAGCCTATAAGCACCGGAACGAGCGGCACCGCCACCCAGCCGAGCAGCCGCAATGTCGCAGGTGCGGCGGCCGCGTCCGGCACGGTCAGCGTGGCGGCCGGGTCGATCGTGGACACCAGCGCGGCCGGGTAGCGGCCCGCCCGACCAGCAGCACCGTCGCCACGAGGGCCAGCGAGCTGGCGGCGAACGCCCAGCCCGGCCGACGAGCGGCCAGTCGACCCGCCGCCAGCAGGGCAAAGACCAGCACCAGCAGCGGTACGAGGGCCCGCGCGTGCACCGCCGCCCGGACGTCGGCCGAGAGCAAGCCGAGCACGGTGGCCAGCGCCGACGGCGCCGAGTGCGACCGGCACGAGCCGCCGGACCAGGCCCGCCCGGGCCGTCGCCTGCCCCGCCGGCATCCGCAGCAGCAGGAAAGCGGCGCCCTGCACTGCGACGAGGGTGACCAGTGTGATCGCCGTCGCGGCGACGAACGGGGTCGCCAGATGGCCGATCCCGGCGACGTGCCCGGCGGCGTCCAGCGGCAGCGCCCTGGAGCAGACCGCCGAGCACCGCACCCCAGCCGAGCGCGGCGAGCGTGCTGCCGGCCACCACCACCTGGTCCCAGCGGGCCCGGGCGGCCAGGTGAGCCGGCCGGCCGCGCAGTTGCACGGCGACGGTCACCAGGAGCACGCCGACCAGCGCCGCGACCACCGCGGGGTAGTAGCCGGAGAGCAGCTCACCCTCCAGCAACGGGAACGCGCCGAACAGGATGCCGAGGGCGGCCACCAGCCAGACCTCGTTGCCGAGGAAGAACGGGCCGAGGGCGGTGAGGGTGGCCCGTCGCTCGGTGTCTCCGCGGGTGCCGGCGAGCAGCAGGCCGACGCCGTAGTCGTAGCCGCCGAGCACCAGGTAGCCGGCGAAGAAGAGGCCGAGCAGCGGCGTACCAGGCGATGTCCATGGCGGAGTCCTTATCGGGCCAGGGCCGGCTCGGGCCGGCGCTCGTCGTCGTCGGTGACGTCGGCCAGCGAGCGGCCGAGGGCGGGGTCGGCGGTGCCGCGGGCGGCCCGCTTGGCGATCAGCACCCAGTTGGTCACGGCGAGGGTCAGCAGCAGCGCGGTGAAGCCGAGGAAGCGACGCGAGCATCACGCCGCCGCTGATCGGGCTGACCGCGTCGTCGACCTGGAGCAGCCCGTACGCCGCCCAGGGTTGCCGGCCGCCCTCGCGGGTGAGCCAGCCGAGGATGGCGGCGATGAACGGCAGCGGCAGTGAGAGCACGACGATGACGAGCGGGAAGCTTCAGCCGGACGATCCAGTCACGGTAGAAGAGGGGCAGCAGCGACGAAGGCCCAGGCGAGCGTGAAGCCGATCAGGATCATGAAGCCGAGGCTGACGTTGGCGTACACCGGCGGCAGGTAGTCGCCGGGTCCGAACCGGGCGGTGAAGTCGGCGACCGCCGCCGCCTTGGCCGCGTCGTCGCCGAACTTCGTCGGCTGCACCGCGCCGACGGCGCCGAACTGGGCGAAGCCGAAGCCCAGCAGGGGCACGCCGGCGATGGTCACGGTGACCAGGCCGATCCACAGCGACTTGCGCAGCAACTCGTAGTCGGGGGTGCGGCGCAGCAGCAGCCAGGCGCTGATGCCGGCGAGCACCATCCCGCCGGTGAGCAGCGCGGCCGACGATGACGTGGCCGAGCGCCATCGTGAAGGTCGGGTTGGTCAGCAGCGCGGTGAAGTCGGTGAGGTGGGCGACGCCGTCGCGGACCTCGTAGCCGACCGGGTGCTGCAGCCAGGCGTTGGCGACCATGATGAAGAACGCCGAGAGGTACGCGGTGATCGCGACCCCGTAGAGCAGCGCCAGGTGCGCGCCGCGGCGGAGCCGGTGCCAGCCGAAGATCCACATGCCGAGCAGGGTCGACTCGAGGAAGAACGCGAGCAGCGTCTCCATCGCGATCGGCGCCCCGAAGACGTTGCCGGTGTAAGCGCGACAGGCCGCTCCAGTTCAGCCCGAACTGGAACTCCATCACGATGCCGGTCGCGATGCCGAGCACGTAGTTGATCAAGTAGATCGTGCCCCAGAAGCGGATCATGCCGCTCGTAGACGGGCTTGCGGGTGACGAAGGCGGCGGTCTGCAGATAGACGAGCAGCGTCACCAGTCCGAGCGTCACGAGGACGAACAGGAAGTGGATCGAGGTCGTCGTGGCGAACTGCAGGCGGGCGAGCGGCAAGGGGTCCATGGCCACCCTTCCGAGGGGATAGTGTTGATCGCTTGTTGTAGCGACTCTACACGTAGCAACACTACCTATGAATCCTACGACCTGTAGTAGTCATGAACATGACTGTACTACAAGGCGTCGTAGATTGGTTCTAGGAGAGGAAGAGCGCGATCGGCAGCGCGGTCAGCCCGGTGGTGGTGGCCAGGGCGACCAGGGCTGCGAGCGGGGTGGGGCCCAGCGGTGCGCGGAGCCGGCGCACCCGGGCGACGATGTCGTGGTCGGCGGCGGCGAGCACGCCCGCCGGGGTGACGCGCGAGGGCGCGGTGGCGAACCGGGCCAGCGCGGCGGCCAGCAGCTCGTCGGTGTGCAGGCGGCGGGCCCGGTCGTCGGCGCGCATCTCGACCAGCAGTGCGACGGCGGCCAGGGCGCGAACGACCCAGCTCACCCCGGGCAGCGCGCGGACCAGCGCGGAGAACGGGAGCAGCACGAGGTCGTGCCGTTCCTTGGCGTGCGCGTGCTCGTGGCTGAGCACGGCGGCGAGCTCGTCTCTGGGCAGCAGGCTGAGCGCGCCGGCGCTGATCACCACGCGCGGGCGCAGCCCCGGCACGCAGTAGGCGGCGGCACTGGGGTGGTCGAGCACCAGCGCGCCGGGTGCGGCCGGGTCGGCCCGGGCGACCAGCGCGAGCAGGTCACGCTGGCGTTGCCGGGCCCGGGCGGCGTGCCGGAGGCTGGAGCCGGTCGACCAGAACAGCACGACACCGATGCCAAGGCCGACGCTGATCAGCGCGAGATGGCCGACGCCGAGCTCGGCCGGGAGGCGGCCGCCGGCCAGGTCGCCGGCGAGGAGCCGGACGGCGGTGCCGGGCGGCCGGCCGTAGGGGGCGAGGCCCATCGAGATCGGAATGCCGATCGCGGACAGGCCGACCGCGAGGCCGATGCCCTGCCAGCAGAGGATGGCGATGGTCGGGCTGGTGGCCGGCCAGCGGGACCGGAACATCACCCAGGCCACGAGATAACAGCCCAGCACCGCCGCGCCGAAGTGTGCGGTGTAGAGCATCGGTCAAGCCTTGTCTTTGTCCAGGGCGGCGCGCAGCACCTCGGCCTCGTCGCCGGTCACCGACCGGGCGAACCGCACGAGGGCCGCGTCCCGCTCGCCGGCGAGATCAAGGGCGTCGAGCATGAGCTGCGCGATGTACGCGTCGCGGCCGGCGATCGGCTGGTAGCTCCAGGCCCGCCCGGTGCGCTCGCGCTCGACCATCTCCTTGCCGGCGAGCCGGTCGAGCACCGTCATCACGGTCGTGTAAGCCAGGTCACGCCCGTCGAGCGCATCGACGACTTCGCGGACCGTGGCCGGGCCGGAACGATCCCAGAGGACGTCCATCACCGCCCGCTCGAGATCTCCCAACCGTGTCACGCGTCGATCCTACCCTGCGTAGTAGCCCGCCATCGGGCGGCTGTGCCGGCGACGGCGGCGACCAGGCCGACGGCGAGGGCGATCTGCGGCAGGTTGGTCGGTATGCCGAGGTAGACCGTGATGCCGAGGATCCGCGACAGGCCCCAGGGGAGCAGGGCGAGCTGGTCGTTCCAGATCGTGAGGGCACGTTCGAGGCCCAACGCGGCGATGCCCGCGGCGACGACGGCCAGGGTGACGCCGGCGGCCGCGACGGTGTTGCCGATCGCCCGCCGGCGGGTGGCGCGCTGGGCCAGGGTGATGGCGACGAAGAGCCAACCGAACGCGGCGAACGCCAGGGTGAGATAGGCCGCGCGGGCCGTGGGCGCGGTCCAGAACTGGAACCAGTAGTGGCCGGGACCACGGACGGCCAGGACGGCCAGCAGCAGGACGGTGCGGAGCAGCACGACGCCGCCGATCGCGGCCCAGATGCCTGGCGTCGGTCAGCAGGCGGGCGGTCAGCGCGAAGACGACCCAGGCCGTCAGCACGAGGATCAGGTGGGCCGGCGCGGCGAACCAGGTGTAGACGAGCCGGCTGATCACGAGCGCGACGGCGGGGATCACGATGACCCAGCCGCCGGGTTTGCCCTCAGGCAGCCGCCACGGTCTGGTCGCGCCGATCCAGAGGGCGTGGCAGGCGGCGTTGCGGTTGGTGGCGCCGGCGATCAGGACGAGCAGCACCAGGGCGAGCAGGACGCGGGCGAGCCAGGCCATCGCGGGGTCCCGGTCGGCCCGCTCGGTGCCGAGGTCGGCGGCGGTGAACTGGTAGGCGGGCAGGTCGGGGTCGTCGGCGTAGCGGGCCAGATGCCGGGCCTTGCGGGTCTCGTAACCGGCCTGCGCCGCCCGCCACTGCTCGCGGGCCGTGGCGCTGCCGGTGTCGAGCCACTGCGCGTGCCGCAGGGCGGTGGTCCGGTAGGCGGCCAGCGTCTCGAAGAGGTCGACCTGGTAGTCGAGGGTGTCGGTCAGCCGTTGCCGTAGCGCGGGGTCGCTGAACGTGGCCGGATCCGTGCCGGCGACCAGGTCGCGCATCCGCGTGGCCAGTGCGACGGCCCGGTCTCCGCCGGCGATCGCCTCGTCGAGCCGGTCCCGGCTGACGGCGTAGATGCTGTCGAGCGCGGCCGAGTCGCCCGTCACGATGTCCCACTCGAAGATCCACATCATCGGCGGCGGTTCCAGGCCGAGGGCCTTGACCTGCTTGTCGGCGTACGGCCCGATGTAGAGGCCCGTGGTGATCGCCGCACGGGACAGCGCGAACATGTCGGTGATCGCGCGCTCGGTGGCCGGGTCGGTGCTGAAGGTCTGCCGCACCCAGTCCCGGGTGATCTCCTCGGGCGGGGTGTCCGGCCGCCAGGCGAGCCGGGCGGCCGCGTAGGTGTTGAGGTCGTAGAGCTGCCAGAAGCCGTGGCGCAGGTAGAGCGAGGCCGGCCCGGCCCGCAGCGGACCGCCGTCCTGGGTCCAGGTCCAGATCCCCTCGACGTCGGGGTTCTGTTTCAGGAACGCCTGGAGCGCCTGCTGGTGGAGCCCGGTCAGGTCGTTGGGCAGGGACCCGAAGCCCTCGAACTCGCGGCGCGACTGGAACTCGACGATCCGGCGTTGCCCGCCCTGCTCGAGGGTGGGGTTCAGCGGCAGATGGCTGTAGAAGTCGCCGGCGGTGTACTTGGTGGAGACGATCAGATGCGGATCGTCGATCGAGCCGAGCACCTCGTCGTACGAGGCCGGGTTGGTGTGCAGGTCCCCGACGGCGCCGACGCCGACCGTCCAGCTCCGGAAGATGATGTCGCGCCCACCCTGGCCCGCGGTCGCGAGCAGCGCGGTCAGCATGGCCCGCACCGCCGCGGGTGTGGTGACCGCGAGCCGCGACTCGTAGTCCCAGCCCCGCTGCCGGTAGACCGCCCCGCCCTCGCCGATCCGGATCATCAGACCGCTGGCGTACGGCATCTGCTCGAACAGCTCGGCCAGCCCGGCCTGGTAGACGGCCCAGAGGCCCGGGTCGGTGACGTCGAGCCCGCCGGTGGTCCTGTGCAGGAACCGCTCCAGTGGCGGGGACAGGGCGAGCATGTCGGTGAGCAGGTAGACCTTCATGCCGCTGTCGGCGGCGTACCGGAAGATCGGTGCGAAGGCCGCGACCAGCGCCCGCGTCCGTCCGATGTGGTCATCCGTTTCGGTGTAGACGTCGAGGCCCTCGAACGTCACGTACTCCAGGAAGCCCGGTATGACGATGCCGTTGTAGCCCTGGCTCAGCGAGTGGTCGACGAACTGCCGGAACTGGGTGTCGATCCGCCGCACCGCCGCGGCGTCCACCCAGGGTGCGTCCGGCAGCAGGGCGGAGCCGACGATGTCGGTGTTGAGCGAGTAGTCGGTCGCGTCGGGTTCGGCCTCCCGGCCGACCGAGCCGGCGTCGGTGAGCCGCAGACCGAGCCGCGGTGCCGCGATCGTGTCGCCGGCTATCTCGGCACCGGAGCGGATGCGGTCCGCGACCGCGTACAACCCGGCGGCGGTGGCGGCCGCGCTCACGCCCGTGACGGTGATGCCGTCGGCGTCCCGGGTCAGGCGGTAGGTCTCGGGTGACTCGACGCCGGGCACGAGGGCGATCCGCGCCGTCAGCTGTGCCGGCCGGCTGCCCTCCGGGCCGATCGCGGGTCGTTGCCGGCCGCGTGCCGCCAGGGCGTCCGCGACGACGCCCGCGGCGCGGGCGACCAACCTGTCGTCGGGCACCTCGATCGCGTCGATCGCGGGCGGCGGAACGACTTCCCGTGGCTGGCCAGCGGGGCGGGCGTTCTCGACGGGGATGTCGGCGTCGGCGTAGGTCAGCCCGAGCGCACCGTCGACCCCGTAGGCGACGAGGCCGCCGGCGGCGAGCAGGATCGCGACCGCGACGCCGACCATCCGCCGCGGCCGCCTCGACCTCCGAACGGTCACGCGGGCCATCCTACGAACGTCGATCAGTTCGCGGGCTGGGCCGCGGAGCTCACCTGAGGTTGATCGGCGGCCGGTGGATCGAAAGTCTCGATCTTCGTCCGATAGCCCCGGCCAGCACCGGTCTCGGGGTTGATCAGCACCACGAAGTCCGGCAGGGCTCCCGGCTTGGGTGCGCCGTCCTCGTCCTGCTGACCCGGCTCGGCCGTCCAGTCGATCAGGGCGACGGTGACCTGCCAGCGACCCGGCTCCAGCGGCACGCGCAGGCCGATGTCCGGGTCGTCACCGACGTGTTCGATGCCGCTGATGACCGCGCCGGCGGTGGCCACGAAGAGATACGGGTCCGAGGCCACGGCGAGATACGGGCGCTCGCGCTCGCTCAACCCGGCCGGCGCCGACGCGGAGCCGACCCGGGCGAGGAACTGGTACGCACCGTCACCGCCGATGTTGATCGGAACGAGCCCGCCGGAGACGACGTGTCGGACGATGTCCTCGTCGTCCAGCAGCGCGTCCTCCCAGGTTTCGTAGTCGACGATGTCGTGGAACGACGTGGGCGACCACAGCCCGAACAATCCCGCGTCGGTGGCCAACGCCTCGGTGATTTCCATGTTTCCGCCTTCCCTGTCGCGCGGGGAAAGCTACACCGCGGCGATCACCTCCTGGAGGAGGGCCTCGAAGCGGGTGGCCGTCGCGGTGTCGAACTCGGGGCGGGACAGCGACACCGGCTTCCCGCGGCGCAGCGCGGTCAGCGGTGCGTCCGGCGGGTTGTCGAGCAGCGTCACCAAGGGTTTCGCGGCACCGTCCACTGTGGCGCCCGCGAGGGCCGCGGCCGCGCCGACGAGGGAGCGCATCGGCTGCCGGAACTGGCGGTGCATGCCGCTGTTGACGAGCAGCGGGTTGTAGAGGATGTACCGGACGCGGCTCTCGCGGGCCGCGAAGGCGACTCCGAGCAGATCATTGGCCCGGGCGCCCTGCATGGTCGCTTTGAACATCGTGTAGCCGCGGGTGAGCTGCGGGTCGTCCCAGTGGATCCGGCCGGCCTTGATGCCGCCCGTACCGCTGAGGTTCAGGACCACCGGCGCCGCGGCCGCCGCGAGTGCCGGGCGCAGCCGTTCGGCCAGCAGATAGCGGCTCACCACGCCGATCGCGAAGGTCTGCTCCAGGCCTTCGGCGGTCACCACCCGCCGCATATCGAAGCGCCCGGCGGCGAGCACCAGGGCGTCGATCCGGTCCGGGAGCCGGCCGACCAGGTCCGCTGTCTCCCGCACCGACGTGAGGTCCGCGTCGGCGCTGCCGAGCGCGATCACCCGGTCGCCCGCCGCCCGCAGCCGGGCGGCCAGAGCTCCGCCGATGCCACGTGTCCCGCCCGCTATCACCACTGTGCGCATACTCGATCCTGAGCCCGCGCCCGGTCCGGCGGAAAGAAGGCACATCCATGTCACCGGTACTCCCGCTCCCCGTCACCGCGACCGACCGCGCCGGCTGCGCCGCGACGGACGTGCTGCGCCGCGTCGGCGAGAAATGGAGCGTGCTGGTCCTGGCGCTGCTGCACGAGCGCCCGTACGGATTCAACGAGCTGGACCGCGCCATCGTCGGCCTCAGCCGGCGGATCCTGACCCGCACACTGCGGACCCTGGAGAGCGACGGCCTGGTGAGCCGCCGCGAGACGACCCACCGCGTCGAGTACGCCCTGACCGACCTGGGCCGCTCCCTGCTGCCGCTGGTCATCGCGATCGGCGAGTGGGCCGTGGAGCACGCACCCCAGATCAACGCCGCCCGCGCGCTCTCTGCCAGTGGCGGTCGCTAGCGTGCGGCGACCACCACCGAGATCGCCGACGTCAGATGCCCTTGGGGTGCCAGACGGTCTTGGTCTCCAGGAAGGCGTTCATGCGGGTCAGGCCCGGGTCGTCGGACCAGTTGGGCGCCGACGCGGGTGGGCGGACGACCCGCTTGAGGTTGCCGGCGGCGGCCTCTTCCAGCGACGTGGCCAGGGCCGGGTCGGTTACGCCGGCCAGGTCGATGGCGTTGACGTCCATGTGCGCGGCCAGCCACGGCGCGGTTTCGGCCGGGTCGCCGGTCAGGATGTTGACCACGCCGCCGGGCAGGTCGGAGGTGGCCAGCACCTCGGCGAGGGTCACCGCCGCCAAGGGTGCGTCTTTCGCCGTCAGGGCGACCACCGTGTTGCCGGTGACGATCGCCGGGCGCGACGACGCTGACCAGGCCGAGGAGCGACGGCGGGGCGACCACGGCCGACCACGCCGGTCGGCTCGGGCGCCGAGAGGTTGAAGTACGGGCCGGCGACCGGGTTGGCGCCGCCGTAGACCTGGCTGATCTTGTCGGACCAGCCGGCGTACCAGACCCAGCGGTCGATCGCCTCGTCCACCTCGGCGGCGGGCAGGCCCAGGCCGACGAACTGGTCGCGGCGGCCTTCGAGCATCTCGGCCACGCGGTAGAGGATCTGCGCCCGGTTGTAGGCGGTCGCGCCGGACCAGCCCTTCACGGCGGCGCGGGCGGCGACGACCGCGTCGCGGACGTCCTTGCGGGAAGCCAGGGCCACGTTGGCGTCCTGCGCGATGTACGACCGGCCCGACTCGCTGCGCGGGAACTTGCCGCCGATGAAGAGCTTGTAGGTCTTGCGGACCGCCACGCGTGCGTCAGACATCGAGGTATGCCTCCAGCCCGTGGCGGCCGCCCTCGCGACCGTAGCCGGACTCCTTGTAGCCGCCGAACGGCGACGTCGGGTCGAACTTGTTGAACGTGTTGGCCCAGACCACGCCGGCGCGCAGCCGGTCGGCCATCCACAGGATCCGGGAGCCCTTGTCGGTCCAGACGCCGGCCGACAGGCCGTACGGCGTGTTGTTGGCCTTCTCGACCGCCTCGGCGGGCGTGCGGAAGGTCAGCACCGACAGCACCGGGCCCGAAGATCTCCTCGCGGGCGATGCGGTGGGCCTGGGTGACGCCGGTGAAGATGGTCGGCGCGAACCAGAAGCCGCGGTCGGGCAGGTCGCACGGCGGCGACCAGCGCTCGGCGCCCTCTTCGCCGCCGATGTCGGACAGCTTGCGGATCCGGTCGAGCTGCGCGGCCGAGTTGATCGCGCCGACGTCGGTGTTCTTGTCGAGCGGGTCGCCGACCCGCAGCTGCGCCATCCGCCGCTTCAGCGAGGCGAGCACCGGCTCGTCGACCGACTCCTGGACCAGCAGCCGCGAGCCGGCGCAGCAGACGTGGCCCTGGTTGAAGAAGATGCCGTTGACGATGCCCTCGACCGCCTGGTCGATCGGCGCGTCGTCGAAGACGATGTTGGCGGCCTTGCCGCCGAGCTCGAGCGTGACCTTCTTGCGCGTGCCGGCGACCGAGCGGGCGATCGCCTTGCCCACGTCGGTCGAGCCGGTGAACGCGACCTTGTCGACGCCGGCGTGCTCGACCAGCGCGCGGCCGGTCTCGCCGGCGCCGGTGACGATGTTGACCACGCCCGGCGGCAGGTCGGCCTGCTGGCAGATCTCGGCGAACAGCAGCGCGGTCAGCGGGGTGGTCTCGGCCGGCTTGAGCACCACCGTGTTGCCGGCCGCGAGCGCCGGCGCGATCTTCCACGCCAGCATGAGCAGCGGGAAGTTCCACGGGATGACCTGGGCGGCGACGCCGAGCGGGCGCGGCGCCGGGCCGAAGCCGGCGTGCGCGAGCTTGTCGGCCCAGCCGGCGTAGTAGAAGAAGTGCGCGGCGACCAGCGGGATGTCGACGTCGCGGGACTCGCGGATCGGCTTGCCGTTGTCGAGCGACTCCAGCACGGCCAGCTCGCGGCCGCGCTCCTGGATGATGCCGGGCGATCCGGTAGAGGTACTTCGCCCGGTCGCGACCCGGCATCGGGACCAGACCTTGTCGTAGGCCTTGCGGGCCGCCGCGACCGCGCGGTCGACGTCGGCGGGGCCGGCCTCGGCGACCTCGGCGAGCACCTCTTCGGAGGCGGGGTTGATCGTCTTGAAGTAGGCGCCGTCGGCGGGTCGACGAACGCGCCGTCGATGAACAGGCCGTAGGACGGCTTGATGTCGACGACCGCGCGGGACTCGGGGGCGGGGGCGTATTCGAACATCGATCAGTCCAGGGTGAAGTAGTCGGGACCGGAGTAGACGCCGGTCGTCAGCTTGGTGCGCTGCATCAGCAGGTCGTTGAGCAGCGTGGACGCGCCGAACCGGAACCAGTCGGGGTCGAGCCAGTCGTCGCCGGCGGTCTCGTTGACCAGCACCAGGTATTTGATCGCGTCCTTGGTGGTGCGGATGCCGCCGGCCGGCTTGACGCCGACCTGGCGCCCGGTCAGGTCGCGGAAGTCGCGCACCGCCTCGAGCATCACCAGCGTCACCGGCAGCGTCGCCGCGACCGGGACCTTGCCGGTGGAGGTCTTGATGAAGTCGCCGCCGGCCAGCATGCCGAGCCAGGAGGCGCGGCGGACGTTGTCGTAGGTCGCCAGCTCGCCGGTCTCCAGGATGACCTTGAGGTGGGCGTCGCCGCAGGCCTCCTTGACCGCGGCGATCTCCTCGTAGACCTCGAGGTAGCGGCCGGACAGGAAGGCGCCCCGGTTGATCACCATGTCGATCTCGTCGGCGCCGGCCGCGACGGCGGCCCGGGTGTCGGCGAGCTTGACCTCCAGCGGCGCCTGGCCGGACGGGAACGCCGTCGCGACGCTCGCCATGTGGATGCCGGAGCCGGACAGCGCCTCGACGGCCACCGGGACCATCGCCGGGTAGACGCAGATCGCGGCCACCGGCGGGCAGGTCGGGTCGGCCGGGTCGGGACGCCGGGCCTTCGCGCACAGCGCGCGGACCTTGCCGGGGGTGTCGGCGCCTTCCAGCGTGGTCAGGTCGACCATGCGGATCGCCAGGTCGATCGCCCAGGCCTTGGCGGTGGTCTTGATCGACCGGGTGCCGAGCATCGCGGCCCGCTGCTCCGCGCCGACCTGGTCGACCCCGGGCAGGCCGTGCAGAAATGCCCGAAGGGCCGCGTCGGAGCTTGTGACTTCCGACAGGCCCGACGTCGTCGTCGCTGTCATGCGGACGAGTGTACGGGTGCCGGGCGGGGTCGCTCAGTTGTCCACAGGTCGGCTGCTGTCCACAGGCCCGCACACAGATCACGCGCTACCGGTAGCTTGACGAACCGTGGACGTACAAGTGGTCGACCACCCGCTCGCCCAGACCCGCCTGACCGCGATGCGGGAAGCGGGCACCGAGCCCGGCAGCTTCCGGGCCGCGCTGCACGAACTCACCACCATGCTGGTGTACGAGGCGGCCCGCGCCTTCCCGATCGAGCGTTACGCCGATCGAGACCCCGGTCGCACCGACCGAGGGCACCCGGCTGGCCAACCCGCCGCTGCTGGTGCCGGTCCTGCGGGCCGGGCTGGGCATGGCCGACTCCGCGCTGGCGCTGCTGCCCGAGTCGTCGATGGGCTTCGTCGGCCTGGCCCGCGACGAGGAGACCTTCGAGCCGCGGGCCTACCTGGAGTCGCTGCCCGCCGACCTGAGCCGGCATCCCGGTGCTGGTGCTCGACCCGATGCTGGCCACCGGCGGCTCGCTGGAGCACTGCTGCCGGCTGCTGGCCGACCGCGGCTGCACCGACATCACGGTGATCTGCGTGCTCGCCGCGCCGGAGGGCATCGCCCGGCTGGAGCGCTCCGGGCTGCCGCTGCGCCTGGTGACGGCATCGATCGACGAGGAGCTCAACGACAAGATGTACATCGTTCCCGGCCTGGGTGACGCCGGCGACCGCCAGTTCGGCGGCATGCCCCGTTTTTGACGCATGGGCGACCGGTGAGTGCGACGCGGGCGCGAAGCGGCTACCGTTCCGGGCCATGACCAGTGTTCCGATCGCCGAGGAGCTTCTGCTGCTCGCGTACGACAACGAGTCCGGGAAGGCGACCGGGTCGCGCATCGGGCTCGACCTCGGCATGGCCGCCGCAGTGCTGGTCGAGTTGGCCCTCGCGGGCCGGATCGCGTACGCGGACGGCAACATCGTGGTGGTCGACACAACACCAACCGGCGTGCCCGTGGCCGACGAGGTACTCGCCAAGATCGAGTCGAACGTGCCGCACACCCCGGCCTCGTGGGTCCAGCGGCTCCGCCACGGCCTGCGCGACCGCGTCCTGTCCGACCTGGTCGGCCGGGGTGTGATCCGGGACGTCGACGAGGTCGAGCTCGAGTTCATCCACGTCCACCGCTACCCGTCGGTCGACGCCACGGTCGAGAACGAGACGCGCGGCCGCCTCGCCGCCGCCCTGGCCGGCGAGGGCGCCCCGGACGAGCGCACCGCCGCCCTCGCGACGCTGATCGTCGCCGCCCGCATGGAGGCCGCCCTGGGCCTCACCGGCGACGAGGCCGCGACCGCACACCACGCGGCTCGAGAGCATCGCCAGCGGCGCCGGCTTCTCCGGCAGCGTCAGCCTCGACCAGTCGACGGTCCGCCCGTCGGTCGCGCTGGTCGTCATCGCCCTCGGCAAGGCCATCCAGGCCGCCCTCGGCACCCCGCGGCCGGTCACCCACTAGACACGGGAGCCTGCCAACTCGCTGTGCGCGGGAGCGAAGGCGACCTCGGAGCGCGATCGCGGCACTACGCTGTGAAATCGTGGCCTCCGCCGTCAGTGATCCGACTGGGCCGCCGGCCGGGGCGCAGCGGGTAGCGCAGCCAACGTGGCTCGGCCCTGCGGTAACGGTCGGGCGTGGTCCTGCTCTACCTCGGCGCCGCCTTCGCCGTGACCGGGCGGTTCTGGGTCGACCTGAGCACGGCCACCCCGGCCGTCAACCCGCAGGACCACGTCTTCTTCCAGTGGGTGCTGGCCCACGGTGCGCAGGTGGCCGAGCACGGGATCTACCCCTTCACCACCAAGTCGCTCAACATGCCCGACGGCGTCAACCTGATGGCCAACACCTCGTGCTCGGCCTCGGCATCCCGATGTCGCCGATCACCCTGCTCTGGGGTCCGCAGACGGCGTTCGCGGTGCTCCTGGTGATCGGGCTCGCCGGCACCGCCTTCGGCTGGTACTGGGTCTTCAGCCGGCACCTGGTCGACAACCGCCTCGTCGCGTTCGCCGCCGGTGCGCTCTGCGGGTTCGCGCCGGGCCTGATCAGCCACGCCCAGGGCCACGTCAACTGGACCGCCCAGTTCGTCGTGCCCTGGCTCGTCGTCGCGGTCCTCCGGCTCAGCCGGCCCGGGCACGCGATCCGGCGCGGGATCTGGCTCGGGCTGCTGGTCACCTACCAGGCCTTCGTCAACGAGGAGGTGCTGCTCTACACGGCGCTCGGCCTGTTCGTCTTCGTCGCTCTGCTACATCCTGTTCAACCCGCGCGCCGTCCAAGAGCGGATCCCGAGCTTCCTCGTCGGCCTGGCGCGTCGCGATCGCGGTCGCCGTCGCGCTGCTCGCCTACCCGCTCTGGGTGCAGTTCTTCGGGCCGCAGAGCTACCGGGGCGTGCCCACCGCGGTGAAGGACGTCAGCACCGACCTCGCCGCGTACCCCGCGTTCGCCCGGCTCTCCATCGCCGGCAGCACCGCCGGCGCCGAGCGACTCGACCCAGGGCCCGGCCGAGGAGAACAGCTTCCTCGGCTGGCCGCTGCTGATCGTCTGCGTCTGATCGCCGTCGTCGCTCACCTGGCGCCGCAAGGTCACCTGGGCCCTGGTGGTGACCGCGTTCGTCTTCGGCGCCCTGTCCCTCGGGCCGCAGATCATGATCGACCAGGACGACACCGGCGTCGACGGCCCGTGGCGCTGGCTGGAGAACCTGCCGGTCTTCAACTCGGTCGTGCCGACCCGGCTCTCGCTGATCGTGGTGCCCGTCGCCGCCGCGCTGCTCGCCCTCGGCGCGGACCGCGCGCTCAAGGCGGCCCGCGGGCGGACGCCCGCCGGTGGCGATCGCGATCCGGGTCGTCACCGCTGTGCTCGTCCTGGGCGCACTGGTCCCGCTGGCACCGAAACAGATCCCGATCGACGACGTGCCGGCCGACCCCGGCGTTCGTCACCGCCGGCCTCTGGCGCGACTACGCCGCCGACGGCCGGAGCCTGGTCTTCGTGCCGGTCACCGACAACATCTACCTCGACGGCATGCGCTGGTCCGCGCAGGCGCAGATCGGCTTCGCCATCGCCGGCGGCTACTTCCTGGGCCCGGCCACCGAGGGCAGCGACAACCGCGCCATCTTCAACGCGCCGACCCGGTTCACCGGCGCCCTCTTCGACCAGACCAGCCGCACCGGCGACCTGCCGACGGTCAACGACGAGACGCGCGCCAAGTTCGAAGACGACCTGCGCGTTCTGGCGCGCCGACGCGCTGGTGCTGCCGCAGACCGAGGCCAACGCCGGCCAGCTTCGAATCCTGGTGGTCGAGCTGACCGGCGAGATCCCGGACGACGTCGGCGGCGCCTGGGTCTGGCGGATCGAGCTAGCTCACCAGATGCCGAGCGCCGCGGCCGTCTCGGTGCGCAGGGCCCGGACCGACGCCGAGGCCCGCTCGCGGGCCGCGGCCACGTCGCCGTCCACGACCGGTTCGACCACCTCCAGGTACGCCTTGAGCTTCGGCTCCGTGCCGGACGGCCGGACCACCACCCGGGCGGACTCGGTGCGCAGGATCAGCACGTCGTTCTCGGGCGGCAGGTCCTCGACCGCGACCACCGGGTCGTCGAGCAGCGAGCCGGGCGTCTTGGTGCGGATGTAGGTCATCGTCTTGTCGATCTCCGACAGGTCGTCGACCCGGACGGAGAGCTGGTCGGTGGCGTACACGCCGAACTCGGCCGCGATCTCGTCGAGCCGGTCGGCGATCGTGCGCAGCGACGCCTTCAGCCCCGCCGCGAGCTCGGCGACCAGCAGCGCCGCCGTGATGCCGTCCTTGTCGCGGACCAGGTCCGGCGCGACGCAGTAGCCCAGCGCCTCCTCGTAGCCGAAGGCCAGGTCCGCTCCGGCCCGCACGATCCACTTGAAGCCGGTCAGCGTCGCGCCGTAGGGCAGTCCCGCGCCGCGCACAGAGCTGCGACAGCAGCGAAGACGACACGATCGTGGTGGCGTAGCGCCCGGTCACCCCGCGCCGCTGCAGGTGGTCGGCGAGCAGCACGCCCACCTCGTCGCCGCGCAGCATCCGCCACCCGTTCGGCCCGGGGATCGCCACCGCGCACCGGTCGGCGTCGGGGTCGTTGGCGATCGCGATGTCCGCGCCGGTCACCGTGGCCAGCTCGATCACCCGGTCGATCGCGCCGGGCTCCTCCGGGTTCGGGAACGCCACGGTGGGAAACGTCGGGTCCGGCTCGGCCTGCTCGGTCACCTCGTGCGGCCGGGCGAAACCGGCCCGCGCGAACGCCGCCGCGAGCACCCGCGCGCCCACCCCGTGCAGCGGCGTGTAGGCCACCGCCAGGTCGCGCGGCCCGTCCGGGTCGACCACCCGCGCCGCCTCCTCCACATAGGACTCCACGATGTCCTCGTCGAGGACCACACCGAGCGACACCCAGGGGTACGGACGGCAGCGCGCCCGACGGCGGCGATGGCGGCCGAGATCTCGACGTCGGCCGGTGGCACGATCTGGGCGCCGGCGCCGAGCTCCCCGCCCAGCTCCGCGCCCAGGTAGACCTTGTAGCCGTTGTCCTGCGGCGGGTTGTGGCTGGCGGTCACCATCACGCCGGCGGCCGCCGCGAGCTTGCGCACCGCGTACGCCAGCACCGGGGTCGGCAGCGGATGCGGCAGCAGCAGCGCCTCCCGCCCGGCGCCGGTCGCGACCCGGGCGGTGCGCTCCGCGAACTCCCGCGAGCCGTGCCGCGCGTCGTACCCGATCACCAGCGGACCGGTCGCACCGCTGGCGGCGAGCCAGCCGACCAGGCCGGCCGCCGCCTGGGTGACCACGGCGAGGTTCATTCCGTTCGGTCCGGCCCGCAGCGGCCCGCGCAGGCCGGCGGTGCCGAAGGTCAGTGGCCCGGCGAACCGGTCGGCCAGATCGGCGGCGGTGCCGGGCAGCCCGTCGAGCACCCGGGCCAGTTCGGCCCGGCTCGCCTCGTCGGGGTCGTCGGCCAGCCACGCCCGCGCGCGGGCCTCCAGGTCGTCGAGCTCAGTCATCCCGTTTTGATAGCACGTGTCGCGCCGGGCGGCACCGACGGGATCAGCTGGACGTGAGCTGGAACGACCGGACCATCTCGTCGAAGATCGGCTTGCTGGCGGCGAAGTTGGTCCTCGGTGCTGGTCAGGAAGAACGAGTACGCCTTCCCGTCCTTGACCACCGCGCCCCAGACGCCGTGCCGCTGCGCGTCGCCGCCGCAGGTGTATTCCAGCTCGCCGGAGACCCGGCCGCCGATCTCACCGTCGCGCAGGTCGACCCGGCTGTAGGGCTTCGGGCAGGACTTGCGTGTTGCCCTTGAGCCCGCGTTCCGCGGCCTGCAGGAAGCCGGTCGGCGTGGCCTTGGAGCTGACCGTTTCGACGAGGATGCGCACCTTGCGGCCGGAGTCGTCCGGGTCGATGTAGTCGAAGTAGACCGACTTCCCGCCGCCGGCCTTCTTCCAGCCCTTGGGCACGTTGACCGGGACGCCGCGCTCGGCGTGCTTCTGGGTGGGGAAGTCGGCCGCGGCCGGTGCCCCGGTCGGCCCGCCGGCCTGCGACCGGCGTGGTGCCGGCCGGCTCGTCGCCGCCGCTGAAGGCGAAGAAGCCGATCAGGATCAGCACGACGGCGAGGCCGCCGGCGACACCGAGCTGCAGCCGGCGCGGCCAGCCCTTGACCGTGTCGACCAGGTCGCCGCCGCGGCGCTTGAGGCCGTCCAGCGAGCCGCCGGACGGTGGCTTCTGGCGGCGGGCCCCAGGTTGTGCGTCGGCATCTGCCCGGTCGGCGCCTGCAACGGCGCGTTGGACACCGGGATCGGCCCGCCCGGCGCGGTGCTGAGCCGGTCGGTCAGCGACTCGCCCGGCGCGAGCATCGCCCGGCCGCCGATCTGGCCGGTCGGGCGCTCCGGCGGCGGCGCGACCGGCTGCCAGGGTGAGCGCTGCGCCGGCACGACCGCGTACGGGTCGGTCATCATGTGCGGCGGCGCCTTGCTGGCCAGCGGGCCGGCCAGCAGCTCGCGCAGCATGGCGCGGGCGGTGGTCACGTCGTACCGGCGGGCCGGGTCCTTCTCCAGCAGGCCCATCAGCACGTCGTTGAGCACACCGGCCCGGCTGGTCGGCGCGGGCGGGTCCTCGACGACCGCGTGCATGGTCTCGATCGGGTCGCCCTTGTCGAACGGCGGGCGGCCCTCGACGGCGGTGTAGAGCGTGACGCCGAGCGAGAACAGGTCGCTGGGCGGGCCGAAGTCCTGGCCCATGGCGCGCTCGGGCGAGATGAAGTGCGGCGAGCCGAGCACCATGCCGGGCGTGGTCAGCTGCACGTCGGTGGGCATGCGGGCGACACCGAAGTCGGTGAGCACGCACCGCCCGTCGGCGCAGATCAGCACGTTGGCCGGCTTGACGTCACGGTGCAGCACGCCGTTGGCGTGGGCGATCTCGAGCGCGCCGAGCAGCGCGATGCCGATCTTCGCGACGGCGCGCGCCGCGACCGGGCCGTCTTCGATGACCATGTCGGCGAGGCTGCGGGCGTCGAGCAGCTCCATGACGATCCACGGTCGACCGTTCTCCTGGACGACGTCGTAGACCTGCACGACCGACGGGTGCTGGAGGGCCGCGGCGGCGCGCGCCTCGCGCAGGGTGCGCTCGTACATGGAGTCGCGGTCGCTGGGCGCCAGGCCCGGCGGCAGCACGACCTCCTTGACCGCGACGTCGCGGCGCAGCAGGACGTCGTTGGCGCGCCAGACCGTGCCCATGCCGCCGTGGCCGACCGCGGTGCGCAGGGAGTAGCGGCCGCCGATCGTGGCGCCGGGGGCCGCACGGCTGCCGGAGACCGCGGTCCCCGAAGGGGCGCTGCCCGGTGCCGAGTTGTTGGATCCGGAGGTGGCGGAGCCGCTCCACGTCGGAATCTGAGTCACTGAAAAGCCGCCGGGGGGTCGAGGGCCAGTTACCAACCTCCCTATCTTGGGGGAGCCGGCCCGATAAGGGAAACCGCATCACCTGTTGTGATGGATCATCGACGTTGGGTACGAACGACCCGAACCGTCTGTGCCCAATGCCTCACGATGGCGGGTCCCGGCGAGCCTTAGGATCCGTTAATGGCGCAGCGAAAGACGGAGTCGGGTTTTCCGGTCAAGCCGGTCTACGACCAGTCGGATCTCCCCGGCGATATCGACAAGCGGGTCGGGCCGTCCGGGCGAGTACCCGTACACCCGCGGCGTCTACCCGACGATGTACACCTCGCGGCCGTGGACGATGCGCCAGTACGCCGGCTTCGGCACCGCCACCGAGTCCAACGCGCGCTATCACCAGCTGCTCGAGCACGGCACGATGGGCCTGTCGGTGGCGTTCGACCTGCCGACCCAGATGGGCTACGACTCCGACGACCCGGTCGCGCACGGCGAGGTCGGCAAGGTGGGCGTGGCGATCGACTCGCTGGACGACATGCGGACGCTGTTCGACGGCATCCCGCTCGACAAGGTGTCGACCTCGATGACGATCAACGCGCCCGGCTCGGTGCTGCTGCTGCTCTACCAGCTCGTCGCGGAAGAGGCCGGCATCCCGGCCAGCGCGCTGAACGGCACGATCCAGAACGACATCCTCAAGGAGTACATCGCCCGGGGCACCTACATCTTCCCGCCGAAGCCGTCGCTGCGGCTGGTCGCCGACACCTTCGCGTACTGCCGCGCCGAGGTGCCGAAGTGGAACACCATCTCCATCTCCGGCTACCACATGGCCGAGGCCGGCGCGACGCCCGTGCAGGAGATCGCGTTCACGCTGGCCAACGGCGTCGACTACGTGCGCGCGGCGCTCGCCGCCGGGCTCGCCGTCGACGACTTCGCGCCCCGGCTGTCGTTCTTCTTCGTCGCCCGCACCACGCTGCTCGAGGAGGTCGCGAAGTTCCGCGCCGCCCGGCGGATCTGGGCCCGGCTGATGCGCGACGAGTTCGGCGCGCAGGACCCGAAGTCGATGATGCTGCGGTTCCACACCCAGACCGCCGGCGTGCAGCTCACCGCGCAGCAGCCCGAGGTCAACCTGGTCCGGGTGGCGGTGCAGGGCCTGGGCGCGGTGCTCGGCGGCACGCAGTCGCTGCACACCAACTCGCTACGACGAGGCGATCGCGCTGCCCACCGAGAAGGCGGCCCGGCTGGCGCTGCGCACCCAGCAGGTGCTCGCCTACGAGACCGACCTGACCGCCACCGTCGACCCGTTCGCCGGCTCGTACGTGGTCGAGGCGATGACCGACGAGATCGAGGCCGAGGCGGTCGCGCTGATGGAGCGGGTCGCGTCCTACGGCTCGGCGGTCGACGCGATCGAGGCCGGGTTCCAGAAGCGCGAGATCGAGACGTCCGCGTACCGGGTGGCCCAGGAGATCGACAGCGGCGAGCGGGTGGTGGTCGGGCTCAACCGGTTCACCGTGGACGAGGAGGAGCCGTACGAGCCGCTGCGGGTCGACCCGGCGATCGAGGCGGCCCAGGCCGAGCGGCTGGCCGCGATCCGCGGCGTCCGCGGGACGACGCGGCGGTGACGCGGCGCTGGCCGCGCTGCGCGACGCCGCCGCGGGCACCGACAACGTGCTGTACCCGATGCGGGAGGCGCTGCGGGCGTGGGCCACCGTCGGCGAGGTTTGCAACGCCCTTCGCGAGGTATGGGGCGTCTACCGACCCGGTCGAGCGGTTCTGACGCCGAGCCCGTTGTTACGGTGCGTTAAACGTCGTCACGGGACAGCTGCATCGGTTACGCTCGAGCTACCAAGATCCGGCGCACCCGCTGTGCGGCGTTGAGTACCCGGAGCGTGTCAGCGTAAGTCGCCTCACCCGGCAAGGTGACCATCCGCCGGGTAGATTGACGACCAGATAACCGGATTTCCAGCGTGATCCGGCGGCGTGGCCGTGTCCGCCGCCACCGTCACGCGTTGTAGGAGGTGTGGGGCAGATGGCAGGTTTCAAGTGCGACCGCTGACGCATCCCCGCCACTCGACGAGGGCTCCTACCAGGGCATACGTGACCCTGCGCGATCTGATCATCACCGTAATGATGTTGCGCAGCGTCACCGTCGGAGGTCTAGGCTAGCCAACGTCCCATTCCGCCCAGAGTGATCGAGATTTCACGTGACGAGTGCGTTGACGCTGCCCAACAGCAGCCCGCTGGCGTCGTCCTGGCCGGAGACACCGCCCGGCGCCGACCCCCTTCCCGGTCAGCTGGACCGCTGGCTGGCCGCCCGGGGTGCCGAGCTCGTAGCCGTACGCCGTCACATCCACGCCCACCCGGAGCTCTCCCACCAGGAGTTCGAGACGGCCTCGCTGGTCGCCCGGGAGCTGGCCGTCGCCGGGCTGACGCCCGCGCCTGCTGCCCAAGGGCAACGGCGTGATCTGCGACGTCGGCGAGGGCGACCGGGTGATCGCGCTGCGCGCCGACCTCGACGCGCTGCCGCTGCCGGACGCCAAGGACGTGCCCTACCGGTCCACCGTCGACGGCGTCGCCACGCCTGCGGCCACGACGTGCACACCACGATCCTGCTCGGCGCCGGCCTGGCGCTGGCCCAGCTCGCCGAGCGCGACGAGCTGCCCGGCCGGGTCCGGCTGCTGTTCCAGCCCGGCGAGGAGTGCATCCCGTCCGGCGCGCCCGAGGTCATCGCGGCCGGTGGCCTGAAGGACGTCGCGCGCGATCTTCGCGCTGCACTGCGCGCCGCAGCTGCCGGTCGGCCTGGTCGGCGTGCGCTCCGGCCCGTTCACCGCGGCCGCCGACACGATCGAGGTCAACCTGCGCGGCAAGGGCGGCCACACCGCCCGCCCGCACCTGACCGCCGACCTGGTGCACGCGCTGGGCCGGGTGATCATCGACGTGCCGTCGCTGCTCGACCGCCGGGTCGACGCCGCGCGCCGGTGTCTCGATGGTCTGGGGCCGGGCGCACGCGGGCGAGGCCTACAACGCGATCCCGTCCGAGGCCAACCTCAAGGGCACCGTCCGGATCCTCAACCGCGACGCCTGGCGCGAGGCCCCCGAGCTGGTCACCCAGCTGGTCCGCGACGTGGTCGCCGCGACCGGCGCCGAGGTCGAGGTGAAATACACCCGCGGCGTGCCGCCGGTGATCAACGACCGGATGGCCACCGCCGTGGTGGCCGGCGCCGCCGGTGCCGCGCTCGGCCCCGACCGGGTGGTCGAGGCCGAGATCAGCATGGGCGGCGAAGACTTCGCCTTCTACCTCGAGCAGGTGCCCGGCGCGATGATCCGGCTCGGCACCACGCCGCAGGGCGCGGACGTCAAGCCCGACATCCACCAGTCGACGTTCGACGTCGACGAGCGGGCCATCGGCTACGGCGTGCGCGTCATGGTGCACACCGCGCTGCGCCGCACTGGCCGCCGGCACCTTCTAGACCTTCTCTTCCCGCACCGGCTCGTCGGCCGCGCGCCGGCTGGGCTCGGTATCGCCGGCCCGGCCAGCGCGACCGCCGGCCGGCGCGGCGCAGCCGGCGCACGTAGACGAACACCAGCAGCCCCAGCCCGGCCAGGACCAGCCACGGCACCAGCGCGCCCAGCACGGTCAGCAGGACGCCCACCGTGGCGGTGAACGCGTTCCAGCCGCCCTTCAGGCCGGCCAGGAAGCCGGTGTCGTCCTCGTCCGGCGGCGGTGCCGGCGCCTGCGCCTCCGGACCGAGCAGGGTCGCGGTGATCGTGGAGAGCGCGGTCAGGTCGGCGAGCCGCCGCTTCTTGCCCTCCAGCGAGGCCAGGTCGGCCTCCCGCCGGCCGAGCTCGTTCTCCAGCGAGACCAGGTCGTTGATCGTCTTGGCCTGGGCCAGCAGCCGGCGGGCGCTCTCCACCCGGGCCCGCTGCGTGGTGATCCGGGCGTCGAGGTCGACCACGTCCTCGGTCACGTCCTGGGTGCTGATCTCCCGCCGGTCGTCGGTGCCCTTGCCGGCGATCTCGTCGACCACGGCGGTGAACCGGTCGGCCGGCACCCGCAGGGTGAGCACCGCCTCGGAGCGGCCGCCGTCGTCGGTGCGCTTGTCGCCGCCGACGAAGCCGCCGGCGCCGGTGGCCAGCGAGGTGACCTCGGCGGCGGTCCGCTCGACGTTCTCCACCCGGACCCTGATCGATCCGGTGTAGATGATCGGCCGCTGGTCGACCGCGAGGTTCACGCCGCCGGCGCCGCCCTGGGCCCGTCGTGCGCCTGCGGCGCCGCGTTCGGCGCGCCCTCGGCGGCCTTCTGCGCGTCCGGCGCGCTGCTGTCGCCGCCCGGCCTGCGCCGATCCTGCGCCGCGTCGCCGCCGGCGGCACTCATCGGCGCGCGCCGCTGGTGGTGCCCGAGTCGTCCGCGCTGCCGCAACCGGCCAGCGCCAGCCCGGCCGCGAGCCCGCCGGCCGCCAGCGCGGCCACCGCCCGCCCCCGTCGTACGCTGCCCATATCAGTCCCCTCCGAATCGTGTGCGAGTTCGTCGGTCAGACGCGCACGCGTGCGCACGCCGGTTCCGGCAGACTCGCCAGGGGACATCACGATTCGGCAGCCAAGGGGGTCACGAGATGCGGCTGACCAAGTTTGGCCACTCCTGTGTACGGGTCGAGCACGACGGTGCCGTGCTGGTCATCGATCCGGGAAGCGTTCAGCGAGCGGGCGGCGCTGGACGGCGTCGACGCGGTGCTGATCACCCACGAGCACCCCGACCACCTCGACGTCGACGCGCTGACCGACGCGCTCGCCAAGCGGCCCGACGTCACCGTGCACACGCACGCCGACGTCGCCGGCCAAGCTGACGCGTTGGGCGACGTGGTCACCGCCGTCGCGACTGGACAGTCCTTTACGGCCGCCGGGCATGCCGGTCGCGCGCGTTCGGCGGCGTGCACGCCGAGATCCACCCCGACATCCCGCGGATCGCCAACCTCGGCTTCCTGGTCAACGAGTCCGTCTACCACCCGGGCGACTCGTTCGACGTGCCCGAGGGCGCCCGGGTCGAGACGCTCTTCGTGCCGGTGTCGGCGCCCTGGCTGAAGATCAGCGAGTCGGTCGACTTCGTCCGGGCGGTCGCGCCGCGCCGGGCGTTCGCGCTGCACGACGGCATCATCAACGACGCCGGCGGCAACGCTGGTCGACGGCGTCCTCGGCCGCCTGCTCAAGGTCGACTACCAGCGCCTGGCGCCCGGGTACGAGCGTCGATGCCTGACCCGGTCGCCGAGCTCTACACCGCACCACCGGACGGGTTCGTCGCCGCCCGCGACGAGCTGGTGGCCGAGGCCAAGGCCGCCGGCCAGACCGACCGCGCCAAGCAGCTCGGCAAGCTGCGCAAGCCGACCGTGGCCGCCTGGGTGGTCAACCTGCTCGCGATCCGCCGGCCGGAGCTGGTCGACCAGCTGGTCGAGCTGTCCGCCGCGCTGCGGTCGGCGCAGCGCGAGCTCAAGGGCGACGCGCTGCGCGAGCTGACCAAGCAGCGCCGGGAGGCGGTCGGCGCGCTGGTCAAGGAGGCGCGTCGAGCTGGCCACGAAGGCCGACCCGCGCAACCGCGGCAAGCTGCCGGTGGCCGAGGTGGAGGCGACCCTGACCGCCGCCGTCTCCGACGCCGAGGTGGCCGAGCAGGTGCGCTCCGGCCGGCTGGTGCGGGCGGCCAGCTACGCCGGGTTCGGCGAGGTGCCGCGCCCGCAGCTGCGGCTGGTCACCGACGAGCAGCCCGAGCCGGCGCCGGCGAGGAGACCGGACGACCGCGGCTCGAAGCGGGCGGCCGAGGCGCGAGCGCGCCGCCCGGCGCCGGGCCGCCGACCGGGAGCTGACCACCGCCCGGGCGAGCCGAGAAGGCGGCCGCAGACGGACCTCGACAAGGCCACCAAGGCGGAGGCCGACGGCGCGGCGGCGGTCGAGGAGGCGGAGGCCGCGCTCGCAGGAGGCGGAGCGCCGCCGGGCCGACGCCGACGCCGCGCTGGGCCGGCTGCGGGTGGCCCGCAAGGCCGCCGAACGCGCCGCCGTCACAGGCCCGCCGCCGGGTCGGCGAGGTCGAGGCGGCCATCGAGGGCGATGGACGAGGACTCGTGAGCGAGCGCAGCGAGTGAACCAGCCGGCTCAGCACGCCAGCGGTCATGCCGTGCCTCGCGAAGCGGGGCGCGGTCATGACGCCGGAGCAGACCGCGCAGGCGTCTCGGGACGCGGTGCTGGAGTTGGGTGGCGCGTACGCCGAATGTCCGCGGACGCTGCGTCGGGCCCGGCAGCTCGGCCTGTCCGGCTGGGCGTTCTACGTCGCCGGGCGGGGCGGCGCGCTGGGCGACGTGCGGTCCGACACGGTGGCCGCCGCGCTCGGCTTCATCGCCCCGGAGGCGGTCGCCGACGGCTGGGACGGCGCCCGGCGGGTGCTGCCGCCCGCCGAGGTGGCCGCCGTGCACCTGGCCGAGTGCTGCCGGTGGGGCGTCGAGCAGCTCGGCGGCTTTCCCCGGGTGGAGCGGCTGGTCGAGCTGACCCAGCGGGTGGTGATCGCCGCCGACGCGTCCGCGCTGCCGCTGTTCGCCGCCTGGCGGGCCATGCCGGTGCCCGACGACGCACCTGGGCGCCCAGGCGGCCGTGCTGCTGCATCTGCTGCGCGAGCACCGCGGCCGGCGCGCACCTGCTGGCCGTGCGGGCCAGCGGGCTGAGCCCGCTGGAGGCGATCCTCGCCGGGCCGGAGGGCGAGGCGGGCGCGGTGGCCTGGGGCTGGCAGCCGCCGTACCCGGGCGTCGGGCCGCTGCTGCGCCGCCGGGTGTGGGCGGAGGCGGTGACCGACCGGATCGCCGCGTCGGCGTACGCGGCGCTCAGCCTCGACCGAGCGGATCGAGCTGCTCGGACTGCTGGACAGCGCGCGCAAGGGCGTCTGCGCCCGCCGGGCAGCGAACCCGACCGGCGACCGGAGCCCGGATGCCGACGCCGGGCGATCACCTCGCTAAATTCGTTGGCATCGACGCCGCCGGCGTGTGAGACAAACTCCGCGTGGCGTTACCTGACGGCTGGACGCATGCGCCGGCCCACCCTCGACGACCTGCCGGCGATCCTCGACCTGATGCGGGCCAGCGACATCGCCGCCACGGGCGAGCCCGAGACCAGCGCCGACGACATCAAGGCGGCGCTGACCTCGCCGCACGTCGACCCGGCGCGCGACTCGCTGGCTGGCCTACACGCCGGACGGCCGGCTCGGCGGCTGGGCCTACATCGACAACGAGAACGGCGGCGACCACGAGTTCGTCGAGGTCTACGTCCACCCCGAGGTCGGTGCGCCGAGCCGGGCGCCCGCTGCTCGACCTGCTGCTGCGCCGGGTCGCCGAGCGGGCCACCGAGCGCGGGTTCGCCGAGGTGACCGCCAAGGCCGGCGCGCTGCCGGCGGAGACCGACTACATCGCCGAGCATCGCAGGCGGCCGGCTTCGCGTTCGTCAAGCGCTACGCCCGCATGCGCCGCGCGCTCGACGGCGTCGCTCCGGCGCCGCTGCCGGCGGGCGTGACGATCCGGCTGGTCCGGCCCGACGACGACGAGGACCTGCGGCTGTTCCACCGGATCTACGACACCGGCTTCCGCGACGCCTACGACTACCAGCCGCGCGACTACGACACCTGGCGGGCCTACGTCGCCGGGCTGACCTCGGTCGCCTGGGACGAGTGGTTCGTCGCCGAGGTCGACGGCGTGCCGGCCGGCGTGCTGATGTCGGCCGACCAGCTGCTCGAGCAGCAACGAGGGCTGGGTCAAGAACCTGGCGGTGCTGCGCGAGTTCCGCAGGCGCGGCGTCGGCGGCGCGCTGCTGCGGCACGCGTTCACCGTCTACGCCGCCAAGGGGCGGCGCCCACGCCGGCCTCGGCGTCGACCTGACCAGCCCGACCGGGGCCGCCAACGTCTACCTCGCCGCCGGGATGACCGCGATCTACGAGGCGGACATCTTCCGAGCAGACGGTCAAAGCGGCTTAGACCTCGGGCGACGAGGTCTTCGGTCGGGCGGCCGCGCAGCTCGGTCACGTAGTCGTCCGGGGCGCCGGCCTTCTCGGCCGCGTTGGCGATCTCGGAGAGATACCACGCGGTCGGCAGGCCGCCCTCGTAGCCGTTGAAGACGTAGACCCAGGCGGTCTCCTCGCCGTCCAGGGTGACCGCCCGCATGTGCAGCTTGCGGTAGGTCTCCCCGGCGGCACCCTCGACCTCGTCGAGCTGGGCGGCGTCCCACGGGTGCACGTCGTAGAGCGCGACGAAGACCCGATCGCCGGGTGATTCGACGATCGTGGTGACCGCGCCCTCCCAGCCGATCACGTCTTCGCCCGCGAAGGTGAGCCGCCAGCCTTCCAGCCAGCCGGTGCCCACCATCGGCGAATGCGGACAGTAGGCACGCATTCGGGCGGGGTCGAGGTTTGAGCCGTACGCGGCGTAATGACGCACGGCGATGACGATAGCCCGGCTGGCCGGTGGTGGAGAATACGACACGTGACCCGAATCGTGATCGTGGGTGGCGGGCCGGCCGGTTACGAGGCGGCACTGGTCGCCGCGCAGCTCGACGCCGACGTGACGGTGGTCGAGGCGGAGGGCGCCGGCGGCGCCTGCGTGCTCTCCGACTGCGTACCCTCAAAGACCTTCATTGCCAGCTCAGACGTGGTGACGGGCTACCGCGACACCGGACCGCTTCGGCGTGCACTCCGGTGGTCTCGAAGCGGTCACCGTCGATGCCCGGGCCGTCAACGAGCGGGTGAAGAGTCTCGCGCTGGCCCAGTCGAACGACATCCACGACAAGCTCCTCAAGGCCGGCGTCGACTTCGTCGCCGGCACCGCCCGGCTGGGTGATGACACGTTGGGTCACACCCACCGGGTGGAGATCACCCCCGCGAGCGGTGACACGCCGTACTCGGTCGATGCGAGCACGGTGCTGATCGCCACCGGGGCCACGCCGCGGGTGCTGCCGACCGCCGTGCCGGACGGCGAGCGGATCCTCGACTGGCGTCAGCTCTACGACCTGCCGGAGCTGCCCGAGCACCTGATCGTGATCGGCTCCGGCGTGACCGGCGCCGAGTTCGCCAGCGCCTACCTGGCGATGGGCGTGCCGGTGACCCTGGTCTCCAGCCGCGACCGGGTGATGCCGCACGAGGACGCCGACGCCGCACAGGCGATCGAGCGGGTGTTCCGCTCGCGGGGGATGACCATCCTCAACAACGCCCGGGGCAACGCGGTCCGCCGCACCGCCGACGGCGTCGAGGTGGAGCTCTCCGACGGCGGCACCGTCACCGGCTCGCACGCCCTGATCGCGGTCGGCTCGGTGCCCAACACCGACGGGCTGGGCCTCGAGGAATACGGCGTGGCCGTCGCGAAGGGCGGCTACCTGACCGTCGACCGGGTCTCCCGCACCAACGTCCCCGGCATCTACGCGGCCGGCGACTGCACCGGCGTGCTGCCGCTGGCCAGCGTCGCGGCGATGCAGGGCCGGATCGCGATGTGGCACGCGCTCGGCGAGGCCGTCCAGCCGCTGCGGCTGCGCACGGTGGCCGCCAACGTGTTCACCGACCCGGAGCTGGCGACCGTCGGGGTCAGCCAGAACGACGTCGACGCGGGCCGGGTGCCGGCCCGCGAGGTGATGCTGACGCTCGCCGGCAACGCCCGCGCCAAGATGGCCGACCTGGGCGACGGCTTCGTCAAGCTGTTCTGCCGGCCGGCCAGCGGTCAGGTGGTGGGCGGTGTCGTGGTGGCGCCGAAGGCGTCGGAGCTGATCCTGCCGATCACGCTGGCGGTGGAGAACAACATGACCGTCGACCAGCTCGCGCACACCATCACGATCTATCCGTCGCTGTCGGGATCGATCACTGAGGCGGCGCGTCAGCTGATGCTGCACGCACTGGAGTGAGTGTCCAACGGCGCGTCGCTCCACGGCGCGGCAGCGCGCGGCCGTCGCGAGCGGCGCCGGTTCGGTCGAGCCGGCGCCGCGGAAAGCGGCCGGCCCCCACAGCGCCAGGCCCCAGCCGGCGCCGGCGAACACCGCCGCCGCGATGACGGCCACCACGATCAGGCGCCAGCCCGACGAGGTGAGCGCCGAGCCGCCGAGGTGGCCGACCAGGGTGCCGTACGTGGCCCAACCCACCGCGGCCAGCGCCTGGTAGAGCAGGAACTGCTTGTAGGGGTACTGGGCGCGGCCGGCGGAGAAGCACGCGGCCATCCGCCCACCCGGGACGAACCGGCAGATCAGGATGACCACGGGGCCGGGCTCGCGCAGACCGCGGGTCAGCTTGCGGGCGGCCCGCCGGGCCCGGCCGGTGCGCGCCTCGGCCGACTTCGCGACGCCGTCGGTCTGCAAGCCGCACCGCTTGCGCAGCCGCGCGATCGGCCCGGTGCGATGGTGGGTGGACCGGCCCAGCAGGTAACAAGCCCAGTCGCCGATGATGACGCCTACCGCTCCCACCGCGATGGTGGTCGGTAGGCTCAGGTGGCCGTAAGCGGTCAGCGCTCCGCCCGTGATCATGATGGCCTGCGTGGGTATGACAGGCACGAAGGCGTCGACGATCAGCAGGCCGAGCAGCAACAAGTAGGCGGACACGGGTGAGGTCACCGTGCCTAGCACGTCGGCCATCCGCGCCAACCTCCATCCCCGCCGGGCTCAGGATAGTTTCCGGAAAGCCCTGATGGGGGGCACTTGACCAGCGGTCCCCCACCGCTGTATCGCATTTGACCCTACAGACGTCACGGTGCGGGCGGCGTACCGTGGAAATGTGCGGTCCGGCACGTCGGGTCCCCCGTTCCTGGTGTGCCGGGCCGCCACTTCTGGGCCGTCGGCAGGTCCCGTGCCGACGGCCCCTGCACGTGTTACGAGCACGCAACGAGTGCGGCGTAGCGTGCGCCCATGGCGGACCTGTTCGAGGACTATCGGCTGGGCCCGGGCTGGGACGAGATGTTCGCCACGGCGGGCATGCCTCGGGAGACCTACGAGTCGCTGCACGCCACCCTGCAGCCGCTGTCCAGCGCCGACCTCGGTGTCCGGGCCGACGTGCTGGCCCGGGCCTTTCTCGACCAGGGCATCACCTTCGCGCTCAAGGGCGTCGAGCGGCCGTTCCCGCTCGACATCGTCCCGCGGATCATCGACGGCCGCCGAGTGGGCGGTGGTGGAAGCCGGTGTCGCGCAACGGGTCCGGGCGCTGGAGGCGTTCCTCGCCGACGTCTACGGCGCCGGCGAGGTGCTCGCCGACGGCGTCGTGCCGCGGCGGTCGTGGTGACCAGCGCGCACTTCCACCGCGAGGCGGCCGGGATCGTCCCGCCCAACGGCGTGCGCGTGCACGTCGCCGGCGTCGACCTGGTCCGCGACGAGGCCGGCGCCTTCCGGGTGCTGGAGGACAACGTGCGGGTGCCGTCCGGGGTCAGCTACGTGATGGAGAACCGGCGGGCGATGAGCCACGTGCTGCCGGAGGTGTTCGCCGCGACCCGGATCCGCCCGGTCGAGTCGTACCCGAGCCAGCTGCTGCGGCGCGCTGCGGGCCGCGGCGCCGGCCGGGGTGACCGGCGACCCGACCGTGGTGGTGCTCACCCCGGGCGTGTACAACTCGGCCTACTTCGAGCACGCGCTGCTGGCCCGGGAGATGGGCGTCGAGCTGGTCGAGGGGCGCGACCTGATCTGCGCCGGCAACCGGGTCGTGCATGCGCACCACCGCCGGCGAGCAGCCGGTCGACGTGATCTACCGGCGGATCGACGACGAGTTCCTCGACCCGGTGCAGTTCCGCGCCGACTCGATGCTCGGCGTGGCCGGGCTGCTCAACGCCGCCCGGGCCGGGCAGGTCACGATCGCCAACGCGGTCGGCAACGGCGTCGCCGACGACAAGCTGCTCTACACCTACGTGCCCGACCTGATCCGCTACTACCTGGGCGAGGAGCCGCTGCTGCCCAACGTCGAGACCTACCGGCTGGACGACCCCGACGTGCTCGAGCACGTCCTCGACCGGCTCGACGAGCTGGTGCTCAAGCCGGTCGACGGCTCCGGCGGCAAGGGCATCGTGATCGGCTCGCAGGCCACCGACGCGGAGCTGGCCGAGCTGCGCGGCCGGCTGCTGCCGCGACCCGCGCGGCTGGATCGCGCAGCGCGAGGTGAAGCTGTCGACGGTGCCGACGCTGATCGGCGACCGGCTCGCGGCCGCGGCACGTCGACCTGCGGCCGTTCGCGGTCAACGACGGCACCCGGTCTGGGTGCTGCCCGGCGGGCTGACCCGGGTCGCGCTGCCGGAGGGCGAGCTGGTCGTCAACTCCAGCCAGGGCGGCGGCTCCAAGGACACCTGGGTGCTCGCCGCCGACCCGGCCGGCACCGGCCGAGCCCGCGCCGGTGCGCCGGCCCGCGCCGGCGGCCGGACCCGGCACCGCGCCCGGACCCCGGCCCGGCGACCGCGTCAGCGCAGCAGCAACAACAGCAGCAACAGCCACGATGGACGGTGGTACGCGATGCTGAGCCGGATCGCCGAGTCGCTGTACTGGATCGGCCGCTACGTCGAGCGGGCCGAGGACACCGCGCGCATCCTCGACGTGCACCTGCACCAGATGCTGGCCGACCCGTGGATCGCCGAGGACGCCGCCTGCCGGTCGCTGCTCGCGGTGATGGGCGCGCCGCACCGGCGAGGCCGACGCCGCTGTCCGCCGCGCGGGTCGTCGACGCTGCTCGGGCTCGACGGCCGCAACCCCAGCTCGGTCGTCGGCGCGCTGGCCGCCGCCCGGGAGAACGCGCGCGGCGCCCGCGAGACGGTCTCCTCGGAGATGTGGGAGTGCCTCAACGCCACCTGGCTCGGCCTGCCGGACGCCCGGGTCCGGGTCGAGCAGCAGGGCGTGCACGCGTTCTTCGGCTGGGTGCGGGAACGCTGCGCCGTGCTGGCCGGGCTGGCCGACGCGACGATGAGCCGCGACGAGGGCTGGCGGTTCCTGGTGCTCGGGCCGCAGCTCGAACGGGTCGACATGACGGCCCGGCTGCTGTCCACCCACGCCCGGGCCGGCGGCTCGATCCCGTCCTGGCTGACCCTGCTGCGCTCCTGCGGCGCCTGGGAGACGTTCCTGCGCACCTACCGCGGCTCGCTCGACGACCGGCACGCGGCCGAGTTCCTGCTGCTGGACCGGCTGTTCCCGCGCTCGGTGTTCGCCGCGCTGTCGACCGCCGAGTCGTGCCTGGCGGAGCTCGCGCCGGATCCGGGCCGGCGCCGGCGTCGCCGACCGAGGCGCAGCGGATCGTCGGCCGGGCGCGCACCGAACCTGGAGTTCCGCGGCGCCGACGAGCTGCTCGACGACCTGGCCGACGTCCTGGCCGGGCTGGAACGCACCTGCTCGCAGGTCAACGAGGCGGTGTCCCGCCGCTACTTCCGGCAGACCTCCGCGGTCACCTGGGTCGTCGGAGGCGGTCGCGTGATGACAGGCTGGCGGCTGGAGATCCGGCACGGACCGGCTTCAGCTACGACGGACAGGTCGGCGCGTCCTACAACGAGGCCCGGATGACGCCGCGCGACGAGCCGCACCAGGCGGTGCTCGACGCCGGGTCGAGGTGTGGCCGGCGGCCACGCACCCACCGGTACGGGGACTACTGGGGCACCGTGGTCACCGCGTTCGACGTGCACACCCCGCACGAGCGGCTGGCGGTCACCGCCTCGGCCACCGTGGAGACGCTGCCGCCGGGCGACCGCTGGCCGCCGGCGTCGCTGGGCCGACCTCGCGCGAGCCGGACGCCGTCGACCGCTGGCACGAGCTGCTGCTGCCGACCCCGCGCACCGCCCTCGACGAGGAGCTGACCGCGCTCGCCGACGAGATCCGCGGCGGCCACCGCACGCCCGCACGCCGCCGCGCTCGCGGTCTGCGAACGGGTCCGCGCCGAGGTCGCGTACGTGGCCGGGCTCGACCGGCGTGCAGACCGACGCCGTGCAGGCCTGGCGCCAGCGCAGCGGGGTCTGCCAGGACCTCAGCCACCTCACCGTCGGCCTGCTGCGGGCGATGGGCATGCCGGCCCGCTACGTCTCCGGCTACCTGCACCCGACGGCCGACGCGCCGATCGGCGAGACCGTGGCCGGGCAGAGCCACGCCTGGGTCGAGTGGTGGGCCGGCGGCTGGACCGGCTTCGACCCGACCAACGGCGTGCCGATCGGCGAGCGGCACGTGGTCGTCGGCCGCGGCCGCGAGTACGGCGACGTGCCGCCGCTCAAGGGCGTCTACGCCGGCCCGCCGAACACCGGCCAGGGAGTCGAAGTCAAGATCACCCGGCGGCGCTAGCTAGCGGTCGACGGCGTCCTGCGCGGCCATCACCCGCAGCGCGTTGGCGGCCAGGCCGATCCGCAGCGGCGTGTAGCCGCGCGGCTCGCCGTCGACCTCGACCGGCGCCGGGCGGTCGGTCTCCACCAGGATCTCGTCGGTGGCCAGGAACGGCTCCTCGCCGATGCGAGCGCCGGTGGCCGGTCGCCGCGTTGCGCGCCGTCTCCCGCAGCAGCCGCACCCGGCCGGCGTCACCGACCGGGTAGGCGACCAGCAGCCGGTCGTCGGCGTCGGCGTCGGCGGTGATCGGGCGGCCGGCGTGGAAACCGCCGTTGGCGACGTAGAGCTGGTGGGTCACGGAACTCGTGCGCGCGGCCGTCGGCCCGCACGGTGACCCGCATCGGCCGGTGCCGGGTCAGCAGCGCCAGCGCGGTCGCCGGGTAAGCGAGCCGGCCGACCACCCTCTTCAGCCGGGGCGGCGCCGTCGCGAGGATCATCCGCCGACAGGCCCATGCCGACGTGGTTGGCGAACGGCATGTCGCCGGCCAGCCCGAGGTCGACGTCGATCACCTTGCCGCCGGTCAGGATCGCCACCGCGGCGTCGAGGTCGAGCGGGATGCCGAGCGTACGGGCGAAGTTGTTGGTCGTGCCCAGCGGCAGCAGCCCGAGCGCGACGTCGCGGTGGGCCAGCTGCCGGGCGGCGGCGCTGATCGTGCCGTCGCCGCCGCCGACGATCAGCAGGTCGGGGCCGAGCTCGGTGGCCGCCTCCAGGCATGGTCCGCCAGCTCGCGCGGGCCGTCGACGGGGAACGCGGCCGAGCAGGTCGAAGCCGGCCGCCGTCGAGCCCGGCGCAGCACCTCTGGATAGAGCCGGCGGCCGCGGCGGGAGTGGGCGTTGACCAGAAGCACGGCCCGGCGGACTTCGTGGATCGCCGCGGTCAGCTCCGGCTTCGTACGCATCAGGGGTCCTCGGGGGGTCGGCTGATATTCGCGTGCGTCCCGGGCGGCCGGCTCGCTAGCCTGGCGGCATGGTTGGGCCTGCACGCACGACGACGCCGGGATGTCCCGGCGTGCTGCGCTGACCCTACCGTCATCGATCCAGCCCCGGGCGACTCCGCTCGGGGCTTTGTGCTGCTCGCCGACGGGGTCGCCACCGCACCTGTCAGGAGCCGACAATGATCGACCATCGCAAGCTCGGGCGTGAGCTCGGGATCTTCCACTCCGACCCGCGCTCCGGCGCCGGCCTCCCGATCTGGCTGCCGGCCGGCGCCAACGCCCGGCACGCCGTCGAGGAATACCTGCGTGACCTGGAGCAGCGCAACGGCTACCAGCATGTCTACTCACCACCGTTGGGCCGGCGCGAGCTGTTCGAGCTGTCCGGGCACCTCGACTATTTCGAAGACGACATGTTCCCGCCGATGCGCGTCTCCGAGGACGACGAACTGCTGCTGCGGCCGGCGCTGTGTCCGCACCACTGCCTGGTCTACCTCGCGCGCGGTCGCTCGTACCGGGAGCTGCCGTTGCGGGTCGCGGAGATCGGCGGCATGTACCGCAGCGAGCGGTCCGGTGTGCTGGGCGGGCTGAGCCGGGTCCGCGCGATCCACCTCAACGACGCGCACATCTTCTGCGCACTGGCCGACGTCGGCGCCGAGGTGGCGTCGGTGCTGCGTCTGGTCGAGGTGGCCCATGCGGCTCTCGGCGTGCGGGTCAGCGGGCTGCGGCTGGCGCTGCGCGGGCCGGGTTCGAAGTACATCGGCTCAGCCGAGTCGTGGGAGCTGGCGGAGTCGTTGCTGCGCTCGGCGCTGGGCGACCGTTCGTATGTCGAGGCGCCGGGCGAGGCCGCGTTCTACGGGCCGAAGATCGACATTCAGGTGTCGGACGCGGCCGGGCGGGAATGGACCCTGTCGACCGTGCAGCTCGACTTCGACAAGCCCGCGCGGTTCGACTTGTCCTACGTGGATGCCGGTGGTGCGCGCGAGCGGCCGGTACTGATCCATCGCAGCCTGGTCGGGAGCATGGAGCGGCTGTTCGGCTACCTGATCGAGGCACATGAGGGCGCGTTCCCGGCCTGGTACGCACCGCTGCAACTCCGGGTGCTGCCGGTGTCCGCGGACTCCGCCGAAGCGGCCGGGTCGTTCGTGGCCGCCGCGGTCTCGTCCGGGCTGCGGGCCGATCTCGATGTCGACGGCGGCTCGCTTTCGGCCCGCGTACGCGAGGCCGCCGCGCTGCGGGTGCCGTACGTGGCGGTGATCGGCTCGCGCGAGGCCGCGGCGGGCCAGGTGGCGCTGCGCGAACGCGGCGGCCGCGAGTTGCCGCCGATGCCGGTCGCGGACGCCCTCCGCCTGATCGCCGACGCCGCAGCCGAAGGAAGGGGCCCTTGTTAACGCTTTCCGCATAGGAAGGGTCCCTTCCTAACGCCCGTCAGTCCCCGCGCTGGTAGACGTCGGGGATGCCGTCCGCGTCCGCGTCGCGTTGCTCGTCCTCGACGAGGGTGCGGTAGTGGCGGTTGCGGGCCCGCAGCAGCACGGTCGCCGCCGCCGCGGCGAGCACCGAGCCGACCAGGATGCCGAGCTTGGCGTCGGCATCCCGGTCGGTGCCGGCGCCGAAGGCGAGCTCGCCGATCAGCAGCGAGACCGTGAAGCCGACGCCGGCCAGCATCGCCAGGCCCAGCACGTCCCACCAGGAGATGCCCTTGGCCAGCTCGGCCCGGGTGAACCGCTGCACGAGCCAGGTCGAGCCGAGCACGCCGATCGTCTTGCCGGCGACGAGACCGGCGATGACGCCGATGCTCACGGGCGCCCAGATGTCGGCGTCGGCCACCGTGACGCCGGCGGCGAAGAAGGCGAACAGCGGCACCGCGATGCCCGCGGACACCGGGCGCCAGCGGTGCTCGAAGTGCTCGGCCAGCCCGGGACCGTCGCCCTGTCTGCGGCGCACCGGCACGGTGAAGGCGAGCAGCACACCGGCGACGGTCGCGTGCACACCCGGACGCGTGCACCAGCGCCCAGGCGGTGACGGCAAGGGGGAGCAGCAGCCACCAGGAGCGGACCCGGCGCTGCACGAGCACTCCGAAGGCCGCGATCGGGAGCAGGGCCAGCAATAGCAGCACCGCGTGCAGGCTGGTCGTGTAGAACGCGGCGATGATGGTGATCGCCAGCAGGTCGTCGACCACGGCGAGGGTCAGCAGGAAGGTACGCAGGGCGGACGGCAGGTGGGTGTTGATCAGCCCGAGCACGGCGAGCGCGAAGGCGATGTCGGTCGCGGTCGGTATCGCCCAGCCGCGCGGCGCACCACCGGCCATGCTGGCGTTGACGGCGACGTAGATGACCGCCGGCGCGATCATCCCGCCGACCGCGGCCGCGACCGGCAGGGCGGCCCGCCTGGGGTCACGCAGGTCACCGGCGACGAACTCGCGCTTGAGCTCCAGCCCGGCGACGAAGAAGAAGATCGCTAGCAGCCCGTCGGCCGCCCATTCCGCCACGGACAGGTCAAGATGCAGCGCGGCCGGCCCGAACGTGGCGTCGGAGATCGTCTCGTAGGTGCCGGACCACGGCGTGTTGGCCCAGACGACGGCGATCAGAGCGGCGCCGACCAGCAGCAGCCCACCGGCGGTCTCGGTGCGCAGGATCTCGGCGACGCGAGTGGTCTCGACGAAGCTGCCGCGCCCGAAGAGGCGGTTCTTGTCAGTCACGACCGGCACCTCCGGGACAGGCGGCATTGGATCGCCGACCAGACTTCCCGGCATGCCCTGAGTGATCAGTTTACCGAGGCCGCCAGTTCGCCGGGTATTACCCGTCACTCCCGCATTTTGTACGTCAGGGGCGGGCGCATGTGGAACTGCCGGACGAGTACGTGATGGAGTGCTGCCCCGAGCACCGCTCCCAGCATCGGCGCGACCAGATAGATCCACAGATCGTCGACCCGCCCGGCGAGCGACGCGGGGCCCAGTTGCCGCGCGGGATTGAGCGAGCCACCGGTGCGCGGGCCAAGCAGAGCGATCACCAAGGCCACGTACAGGCCGATGAGGAAGGGCAGCAGCCGGGCGAGACGGGGATAACCCAGGAAGAACCCGACGACGAGAATCAGGACGGTCATGCCCCCGGCCTCGGCGAGAAAGACCGAGGCCGGTCCCCACGTCAGCGCGTGCTTGATCGCTGCGTAGTCGACTAACGGGACGGAGACCGCGCGCCCCCACACCAGCCGTGCGAGAGCCGTGCCCGCCACTGAACCCGCAAGTTGAGCGAGCACGTAGGGCAAGACGCTGCGACCGGGAAAGACGCCGACCAGCCACACCGTGACCGTCACGGCGGGGTTCATGTGGCCCCCACTGCGTCTACCCGGCGGGGTAAAGATCAGCCCGCAGAGGATGGCCCCGCTGAGGACCCCGATGACGGCGAGTGCGACGGCCAGGTCAGCGATGTAGAGCGGGGAGTCGGGGCCGCGCAACCACCGGACAACCGTCACCGCGAGAAAGAGCAGAACGGCGGTGAGCACGAACTCGTCAGCGGCTCGCGCCAAGGACAGCCGCCGAGGGGCATCTGCCGCACTCACCACCATATTGTTCTCGGCTTCAACCGGGTCTGAGCGGAAAAAATGTTCCCTGCGCGTGCCGCTAGGTGAGTCGAGGGCTCGGGCGGGCAGCCGCCGTCACGCGGCGAAGACGAGGGCGGCCGCCAGGCCGACCCAGAGCACTTGGAGGGCGGTGCGGCGACCGATCGGCTCGACCGGACGGCCGCCGAGGGACAGCTTGCGCCGGGCCGCGGACACGTTGGCCGGGAACATCGCGATCATCAGCAGCGCCAGCCCGGCCGCGGCCAGCCGGGCCGTCGCCGGGATCAGCAGGCCGACCGCGCCGGCCAGCTCCAGCACGCCGGTCACGGTGACCAGCAGGTCGGGTCGGGGCAGGCGGGGCGGGACCATCGCGATCATGCCGGCCCGCATCCGCGGTGCGAAGTGGGCCAGGCCGGTGACGACGAACATGAGGGCGAGCCCGACCCGGAGCGCGGGCTGCCACCCGTCGAGGGCGTCGATGCCGGCGAGGCCGGCCAGGCGGGCGAGAACGAAACCGACGGCGAGGAAAACGAGGGGCGCCATGGCGACTCTCCAATCTTGTCGGTGTCAAGTTAGCAGCGAAACTTGTCAGTGGCAAGTTAGAGTGGGGCCATGAGAGACATCCGGCCGTACCACCACGGCGACCTGCGACGGACCCTGTTGGCCGCGGCGGCCGAGGCGATCACCGAGAGCGGCCCGGCCGCGCTGAGCCTGCGCGACCTGGCCCGCCGGGCCGGTGTCTCGCACGCCGCGCCGGCACACCACTTCGGCGACAAGGCCGGGTTGCTCACCGCGCTCGCCGCCGAGGGGTTCACCCTGCTGGCCGACGAGCTCGACCGGACCCGCGCGGCCGGCGGCGGGGTGCTGGAGGCCGGCGTCGGCTACGTGCGGTTCGCCGTCGGGCACCGCGCCCACTTCGCGGTGATGTTCCAACCCGAGCTGCTCAACAGCTCGGATCCCGAGCTGCGCTCCGCGAAGGACCGGGCCTCGGGCGCGCTGGGCAGCGCGGTCGCCACGGTTCAGGAGCCCGACCGGCGCGGTGCCGACACCCGGACCGCCGGGCTGTCCGCCTGGTCGATCGTGCACGGCTTCGCCACGCTGTGGGTCAGCGGCGCACTACCGCCGGACCTGGGCGATGACCCGGAAGCCGCGGCCCGCCGGGTGATCCGCCCGCTCTTCGCCCGGGGCTGAGCTACCAGCTCGTCGGCGAGGGCTTGCCTTCCGCGTACCCGGCCGCCGACTGGACGCCGACCACGGCCCGCTCGTGGAACTCGGGGATCGACGCCGCGCCGGCGTAGGTGAACGCGCTACGCACGCCGGCCACGATCTCGTCGATCAGGTCCTCGACGCCGGGCCGCTCCGGGTCCAGGTACATCCGGGCGGAGGAGATGCCCTCCTCGAACACCGCCTTGCGGGCCCGGTCGAACGGGCTGTCCTCGGCGGTGCGGGCACTGACCGCCCGGGCCGACGCCATGCCGAAGCTCTCCTTGTAGCGGCGCCCGTCCGGGTCGGTGTAGAGGTCGCCGGGCGACTCGTAGGTGCCGGCGAACCACGAACCGATCATCACGTTGGCGGCGCCCGCGGCCAGTGCCAGCGCCACGTCGCGCGGATGGCGTACGCCGCCGTCGGCCCACACGTGCCGCCCGAGTGCGCGGGCCGCGGTCGAGCAGTCGAGCACCGCGGAGAACTGCGGTCGGCCGACTCCGGTCATCATCCGGGTGGTGCACATCGCGCCCGGCCCGACGCCGACCTTGATGATGTCGGCGCCCGCGTCGACCAGGTCCCGCACGCCGGCCGCGGTCACCACGTTGCCGGCGACGATCGGCACGGCCGGGTCGAGCGCGCGTACGGACCGCAGCGCGGTCAGCATCCGCTCCTGGTGTCCGTGCGCGGTGTCCACCACCAGCGTGTCGACCCCGGCCTCCAGCAGCGCCGCCGCCTTGCCGGCCACGTCGCCGTTGATCCCGATCGCGGCCGCGACCCGCAGCCGGCCCTTGGCGTCCAGCGCCGGCCGATAGAGCGTGGCCCGCAATGCCGCGGCCCGGGTGAGCACGCCGACCAGCCGGCCCTCGACGTCGACCACCGGCGCGATCCGGCGCCGGCCCGTGTGGAGCGCGTCGAAGCCGCGGCGCGGGTCGGCCTCGGCCGGCACGGTCAGCAACTCGGTCGACATCACGTGCCGCACCTGCGCGAACCGGTCGACGCCGACCAGGTCCGCCTCGGTGACCACGCCGACCGGGCGCTGCCCGGCGTCGACCACCACGACCGCGCCGTGCGCCCGCTTGGGCAGCAGGTGGATGGCGTCGCCGACGGTGTCGGTCGGGCCGAGCGTGATCGCGGTGTCGTGCACCAGGTGCCGCTGCTTGACCCAGCTGACCACATCGGCGACCACGTCGAACGGAATGTCCTGTGGAATCACCACCATGCCGCCGCGCCGGGACACCGTCTCGGCCATCCGGCGACCGGCGACCGCGGTCATGTTGGCCACCACCAGCGGGATCGTGGTGCCGGTGCCGTCGGTTGTGGACAGATCCACATCGAGGCGGGAAACCAGCTCCGACCGGTTGGGCGTCATGAAGACGTCGCTGTACGTCAGGTCGTGGCTGGGCACGTTGCCGTCGAGAAAGTTCACCCGAACATCATTCCTGTGGGTACGAGGGGTCGCTAAGCGATCGTGCAGATCGGTGCGCCGGCGGTCACGGTCGCGCCGACGGCCGCTTCGAGCCCGGACACGGTGCCGGCCTTGTGCGCGTTGATCGGCTGCTCCATCTTCATCGCCTCGAGCACCACGATCAGGTCGCCCTCGGCTACCTCGTCACCGTCGGCGACGGCGACCTTGACGATGGTGCCCTGCATCGGCGAGGTGAGCGTGTCGCCGCCCGCCGCACCCTGGCCACCGCGGGCACCCGCCCGCCGACCGGAGCGCACATTTGGAACGTCGCCCGAGTTGGCGCCCGTACCCTGGGAAAACCCGGCGGGAAGACGCACCTCGAGCCGCTTTCCGCCGACCTCGACCACGACGGTCTCGCGTTCCGCCGGAGGCGTGCGGTGCCGCTGTCGCGGCGAAGGGCTCCACGGTGTTGGACCACTGCGTCTCGATCCACCGGGTGTGCACGCGGAACGGCTCGTCGGTGAACGCGGGATCGCGGACCACGAGGCGATGGAACGTCAGTGCGGTGGCCATCCCCTCGACCACCATCTCGTCGAGCGCGCGCCGGGACCGCTCGAGCGCCTCGGCCCGCGTCTCGCCGGTGATGATGACCTTGGCCAGCAGCGAGTCGAAGTTGCCGCCGATGACGTCACCCTCGGAGATGCCCGCGTCGACCCGGACGCCCGGGCCGCTCGGCATCCGCAGCCTGGTCACCACGCCCGGTGCGGGCAGGAAGCCGCGGCCCGGGTCCTCGCCGTTGATCCGGAACTCGAACGAGTGGCCGCGCGGCGTCGGGTCCTCGCTGTGCCGCAGGGGCTCGCCGTCGGCGATCCGGAACTGCTCGCGGACCAGGTCGATGCCGGAGGTCTCCTCGGACACCGGGTGCTCGACCTGCAGCCGGGTGTTGACCTCGAGGAACGAGATGGTGCCGTCGGCGCCGACCAGGTATTCCACGGTGCCGGCACCCTCGTACGCCGCCTCGCGGCAGATCGCCTTGGCACTCTCGTGGATCTGCTTGCGCTGGTCGTCGGTCAGGAATGGCGCGGGCGCCTCCTCGACCAACTTCTGGTGGCGGCGCTGGAGCGAGCAGTCCCGGGTGCCGACCACGATCACGTTGCCGTGCTTGTCGGCGAGCACCTGTGCCTCGACGTGCCGGGGCTGGTCCAGGTAGCGCTCGACGAAGCACTCGCCGCGCCCGAACGCCGCGACCGCTTCGCGGGTGGCGCTCTCGAACAGCGCCGGGATCTCCTCGATCGTCCGGGCCACCTTGAGGCCGCGGCCGCCGCCGCCGAAGGCCGCCTTGATCGCGACCGGGAGGCCGTGCTTGTTGGCGAAGTCGACGACCTCGTCCGGGCCCTTGACCGGGTCGGGAGTGCCGGGGACCAGGGGTGCGCCCGCGCGCTGGGCGATGTGTCGCGCGGTGACCTTGTCGCCGAGGTCGCGGATCGCCTGGGGGGAGGGTCCGATCCAGATCAGGCCGGCCTCGGTCACCGCGGTCGCGAAGTCGGCGTTTTCCGACAGGAAGCCATAACCAGGGTGTACGGCGTCCGCGCCGGACCGGTTCGCGATGTCGATCAGCTTGTCGATGCGCAGGTAGGTATCGGTGGCGGTCTCGCCATCCAGCGCGTACGCCTCGTCGGCGAGCACCGCGTGCGGAGCGTCCCGGTCGGAGTCGGCGTAGACGGCCACGCTGCCCAGTCCGGCGTCCCGACAGGCGCGGATGACCCGCACCGCGATCTCGCCGCGGTTGGCGATCAGAACCTTGCGCATATTCGGGAGTGTATCGGCGCGGATGATCAACTTACCTAGGAGTAGCTGTGGGATGTGCAACGCTTATGGCGTGTCGGCAACCCGGATGATGATCCTCGGCGCGGTGCGCTTGATGCAGCCGGTCCACGGCTACGACGTGCGGCGTGAGCTGCTCAGTTGGGGTGCTGACCGGTGGGCCAACGTACAACCTGGATCTATCTATCACGGCCTGCGCAAGCTCGCCGAGGAGGAGATGCTGCGCGAGGTCGGCACCGACCAGGTCGGTGGGCGACCGGCCCGCACGTCGTACGAGATCACGGACAAGGGCGAGGCCGAGTTCGAGACGCTTTTGCGGAACCTATGGTGGAATGTCACCCCGCCGACCGACCCGTTCTTCGCCGCCTTCTCCTTCCTTACCGCGCTGCCGCGCGAGGAGGCGTCGGCCGCGTTGCGCAACCGGGCGACCGTCCTGCAGGCCTCGGTCGACGGCATGCGCGCGTCGCTCGACTCGCGCTGGATCAGCGAGCTCAAGCCGACCCACGTGGCCTGGATGTTCGAGCTCAGCATCGCCCGGATGGAGGGCGAGGTCGCCTGGTGCGAGCGGATCGCGGAGTTGATCGACTCAGGAGTGTCATACCTCCCCCCTAGCCTAAGGAGTCTCCCGAGTTCCGCGAATATCTCGAAAGGTCAAGCAATACTCAACCTTGACCAGTCGAGTTATATCTCGTTAGAGTCCCGGGTGACATCAGTCGATCCGGGGGTGCTTCGTGATCATCGAGACCAGCGGGCTGCGGAAGTCCTTCCGCTCCCGCCAGGGCGAGAAGAAGACGGTCGAGGCCGTGCGCGGCGTCGACCTGCGCGTCGACGAGGGCGAGATCTTCGGGTTCCTCGGCCCTAACGGCGCGGGCAAGACCACCACGCTGCGCATGCTCGCGACGCTGATCGTCCCCGACGGCGGCGCCGCCACGGTCGCGGGCGCCGACCTGATGCGCGATCCGGGTGAGGTGCGCCGTCGCATCGGCTACGTGGCCCAGGGCGGCAGCACGTGGGATGACTCGACCGCGCGCGAGGAGCTGGTGCTCCAGGCGCGCCTCTACGGCATCGGCAAGGCCGCCGCGCTGGAGCGGGCTTCGCGCGCGTTGGATGCTTTCCAGCTGTCCGAATACGCGGACCGCAAGTGCAAGACCTACTCCGGTGGCCAGCGGCGCCGGGTCGACATCGCGCTGGGCATCATCCACGAGCCACGCGTCGTCTTCCTCGACGAGCCGACCACGGGCCTCGACCCGCAGAGCCGCGCACACATGTGGGACGAGATCCGCCGGCTGCGCTCCGACGGCATGACCGTCTTCATCACCACCCACTACCTCGAAGAGGCCGACGCGCTCTGTGACCGCATCGCGATCATGGACAACGGCGAGGTCGTCGCCGAGGGCACCCCGGCCGCGCTCAAGCGCGAGATCTCCCACGACGTCATCACGGTGGGCCTCAACGGCGCGACCGCCGAGGCGGCCGCGGTGCTCGACTCGGCCGTGTTCGTGGCCCGGCTGGAAAAACTCGACACCGGCGAGGGCCTGCGCCTGTTCGTCGACGACGGCGCCACGGCCATGCCGCAGGTGCTCCGCGAGCTCGAGCGCAACGGCGTCACCCTCAAGTCGATCGAGCTGCACCGCCCGAGCCTCGACGACGTCTTCCTGACCAAGACCGGCCGTTCGCTGCGGGAGAAGTGACGATGAAGTTCCTTCGAGACACCTGGCTGATCTTCCAGCGCCAGATCCAACTCCTGCTCCGCAACCCGATCTGGGTCTTCGTCGGCGTCTTCCAGCCGGTGATGTACCTGCTCCTTTTCGCGCCCCTCCTCAAGCCGGCCCTGTCGCCGCTCGGCGTAACCAGCGACGCCGAGGCCTACCAGGTCTTCGTGCCCGGCTTGCTCGTCTTGCTGGCCATCTTCGGCGGCCTGTTCCAGGGCTTCGGCCTGATCGCCGAGCTGCGGGCCGGGGTGATCGAGCGGTCCCGGGTGACCCCGGTGAGCCGCTTCGCGCTGCTCCTGGGCCGATCGCTCCGCGACGTGGTCTCCCTGATCGCCCAGGCCGGCATCATCACGATCCTGGCGCTCTTCTTCGACCTTCGGGTCTTCATCGGCGACCTGCTGCTGGCCTACCTGATGCTGGCCCTGATCGCCCTGATGACCTCGGCGGTCTCCTATGGCGTAGCGCTCGCGGTGAAGAGCGAAGACGCCCTGGCCCCGCTGATGAACACGGTCGCCCAGCCCGTGCTCCTACTCTCGGGCATCCTGCTGCCGCTCCAGTTCGCACCGGGCTGGCTGGAAGACGTCGCCAAGTGGAACCCGTTCTCCTGGGCGGTCGACGGCACCCGCGCCCTGTTCGCGGGCGACGTCGGCAACGACCGGGTCTGGCAGGGCCTATTGATCGTCTCGGTCCTGACCGTGCTGTCGGTCTGGTGGGCCGCACGCGAGTTCGCCCGCAGCGTGCGCTGACTCCGGGGGGAGAGGACGGTGCCGAGGGCCACGGGGTCGCGGGCACCATCGCCGCGGCGGTTGAGACCTGTGCCACCCGCGATTTTCCGAGGTCTGTGAGAGCGCGTTCTCCGCGTACCGTGAGGTCGTGCCGCGCCTTGTCCACGACCGTCTCACCCTGCTGCTCTATGCGCAGCTGGGTGTCTGG
>CAWIXO010000017.1:0-98265 GCA_963840005.1 uncultured Actinomycetota bacterium
GCATGGCGGACCCGGGCTACACGGCAACCGACTTCAACGGCCACAGCGGCCCGCAGACGGTGACCGAGGGGACGGACGCGATCGTCGAGCTCGCCACCATCGGCCGCGACGGACCGACCGGCACCTTCCGCAACCGCCGGGGCGCCCTCGCCTGGTGAGCTAGCCGCTCACCACGCCTTGGGATCAGGTGGGCCGGGCGCAACCGTGGCGGGTCCCCGCGGGTCAAGGGGGTACGGGGATCGATGAAGGTTCCCCCCGGCGCGAGGAGACGCGGCATTGTTCGTAGCCCGGTTTGCCACGGCTGAGGTGCCGGAGGAGCTTCGCTTCGCGGCGTGGCATGAGCTGACGTCATCTGCTCTGATCAGCACAACCGTCACCGCCGTTCGCGTCGAGGACTTCGACGCGTCGGTCGAGATCGTCGACCTCGGCAGCGTGCAACTGTCCAAGATCAGTTATCCACCGTTGCGTGCCACCCGGTCGACCCGGCACATCCGGCAGTCGAATCCTGACCTTCTCTACCTGACCGTGCCTGTGCGGGGTGAGTTGACGGTCAACCATGTCGACCGCGAGTCATCTGTCGGGTCGGGCACGTTCACGTTGATCGACACATCCCGGCCGGGCGTGGTGTCCAATCGCGAGCCCGTTGCCCAGCTGATCATCCAGATTCCCCGTACCGAGATCCCGATGCGGCCCGCCACTGTCCCGCCCTTGCTCGCGCGGGCCTTCCCAGTTGGTGAAGGAGTGGGCAGCCTGCTGCTCACGGTCGCGCGACACATCATCGGCTCGGGCGACCGGTTCGCCCCGGCAGACGGTAAACGACTGGGGCTCGTGCTGGTCGACCTGGTGGCGTCGTTGTTGGCCGAGTCAATCCGCGAAGTCGCCGCCGCGCGCGACGCCGATCAGCGGCTTCTGCAACTCAAGGTCCTCGACTTCATCGAAAAGCGCCTGGCGGATCCCGGGTTGTCGCCGTTCGTCATCGCCACCGCGCACAACATCTCACTGCGATACCTGCATCTGCTGTTCCAACGCCAAGGGCTGACGGCCGCCGCGTGGATCCGCGAACGCCGGCTGGACCGGTGCCGTCGCGACCTGCGCAACCCAGAACTGGCACGCCAGCCCGTTTCCACCGTGGGCGCCCGTTGGGGATTTCCCGACGCGAGCGTGTTCAGCCGCACGTTCAAACAAGCCTTCGGCATGCCGCCAGGGGAATACCGCCAGCTTCACATCGGGTGCTGACTGGTTGAGCCGTGCACGCAGGGTCAAGCATCGTGCGCCCGATGCCAATCGGATCTCCCCACCGAGGCAGGACCATGAACATGCTTGGCCGAGGCGGCCACGAACCAGTCCTCTCTACGAACGGGGAGAAACGATGGAGCCGGACAGTCGTTTGACCACGCCGCGGACGATCACGCGCCGAGATCTGCTACGCAAATCCGCGGTCGTGGGAATCGGGGCGGGGGCGCTCCTGGCTGCCAGCGCGGTGACGGCCACGCCGGCGCTCGCGGGCTCGCAGGCCCATTGGCACGCTTGTTACAACTGCGCGACCATGGTCTACGGCAGGCAGAACGGCCAGTGTGCCGACCGCCGGTACTACACGCACGACGGCTCCGCCAGCTGGGACTACTGGTTCGTCTACGACAGACCCGACATCCTGGCATGCCAGTCGGACTGGAAGTACTGCCGCAAGTGCAACAGCATGTTCTGGGCCGACAAGTACCGGATGAACGGCATCTGCGCCAGCGGGAACGGCGTTGAACAGCACGACAGCTACGGCAGCTACAACTACCAGGTCTACTATGGATCAGACTCCAGGACCAGAGCGGCTGGGCCTACTGCCGTTTGTGTCACGGCCTCTTCTTCGCCCCGTGGAAGGCCTACAGCGCGTGCCCCTCGACCCTTGGCGGGAGTCGTGGACCGCACGATGACACCGGCAGCTACGACTACCAGGTGCTCGTCTACGACTGGACGTAGTGAAGAGAGCGCCCATACGCACCACCCCCGCCGCGGGGTGATGCGTATGCGTGTGCAGAGCAAAGCCGGTCAGAACAGAGCCCGTTCCTGGCGGCGGACGCGGAGGGCCAGCACGATCACCAGGGCCAGGCCGATCAGGGCGTCGGCGGCCGGGAGGGCGAAGCTGAGCACCGCGTCGAGGTGGAGTTGGGTCGGGGTCGCGGCTACCGCGATGCCCTTGCGGGCCTCGGTCCACTGCTGCGGCGTGCCCGTCAGGTGGAGGGTGAGCCATGCGGCGGCCAGACCGGCCGCGTCCCACAGCGCGTGCAGGGCGGTGACCGCCACGTAGGCGACCGCGACCGGGCGCGCCCACAACGTCGCGCGGCCCCGGCGGGCGGCGACCGCGAACAGGGCCGCCCCCGCGATCGCCGTCCACAGGCCGTGGCCGAACGGGGTCAGGATGCCGCGCAGGAGCTCCGTTTCGACGACGCCGAGCAGGGACAGGCCGTTCTGGCCGTTGAACAGCGCCTGGAATGCGTACCCGGCGCTCTCGAAGGCGGCGAAGCCGAAGCCGACCGTTGCACCGAGGACCAGGCCGTCGCGCATCGTCCAGCGGCCCAGCCGGCGGGCCATCAAGAACAGCACCGCCACCTTGACGCCCTCTTCGATGAGGCCCACACCCAGGAAGCCGGTCATCGAGGTGTTGTGCACGAAGGCCGCTTCCAGGACCGAGGCGCCGAGTACGCCCAGCACGCCGCCGTACAGGAAGGCGGTCAAGATCTTCTGTGGGGTCAGGACGCGTCGCGCGCGGTTGAAGGCCCAGGCGACGAACGCGACCGGGACCAGGAACGCGCCGACCAGGATGATGGTCGGCACCAGGTCGACGTTGCCGGTGACGAACGTGATGACCACAGTCGCCAGCCACAGCGCGCCGCCGCCGAGCAGGATTCGGGCCCACGGCGGCACCTGACGGTGGCGCCGGGCCACCGCCGGCCGCTGCTGGACTGACGGGGTACGGGAGCGTCTGCGTCGCCATCGTGGGCTCCTTGAGTCGCGTGTGGACCGTCATGCGAGAAGCCTCCCGCCGAGCGGCCCGTCCGCGCTGCGCGGCCAGCCACCATCCGCGCTACCGGCTAGCCGGTACTGTGCTCACCCTGCTGCCAGGCACGAGGCATCGTCGCGGTCAAGGTGGTGCCCGCGCCCGGCGCGCTCGACCAGCGTCATCCGCCCGCCGAGGGCCTCGATCCGGTCGCCCAGGCCGACGAGCCCGGTGCCGGCCGACCGGTCGGCGCCACCCACCCCGTCGTCGACGACCACGACGGTCAGCACAGCGTCCTCGACCGTCGCGGTCACCGAGACGTACGAGGCCCGGGCGTGCTTGGTCGCGTTGGTCAGCGCCTCCGAGACGAAGTAGTAGGCGGCCGACTCCACGTCCGGCGGCAGGCGGCCGGGCAGATCCGAGTGGACCTCGACCGGCAGCGCGGCCCGCCGGGCGAGGGTCCGCAGCGCCGCGCCCAACCCGCTGTCGGTGAGCGCGGCGGGCTGGATGCCGTGCACGAAGTCCCGCAGTTCCTCGGTCGCCTCGACGATTCCCGAGGCCACCTCGTCGACCTGCTCGTGCAGCTCCGGCGGCGCGTCGGCGCGCAGCGCCCGCAGGTCCAGCGCCAGCGAGACGAGTCGCTGTTGGAGGCCGTCGTGCAGGTCGCGCTCGATCGACCGGCGGGCCCGGAAATCGGCGGCGACGATCCGGGCCCGGGAGGCGGTCAGCTCCGCCCGGGCCGACGCGAGCCCGGTGGCCATCGCGTTGAGCGCGCGCTGGAGGTCGCCGACCTCGCCGACACCGGTCACGCGGAGCCGGGCGTCGAGGTCGCCGCCCGCGAACCGGCCGGCCACCGCGCCGGCCCGGCGGATCGGCAGCGAGACGGTACGGGTCAGGTAGATGCCGACCAGCACCAGCGCGACCAGCGACGCCGCCAGCCCGATGCCGGCCGCCGTGATGGCGCGGGTGGTCGCGGCCGAGGCCGCCCGTTCCTGTTCGGCGGCGACGGTCCGCTCCTGGGCCAGGAACGCGTCGAGCCGGTGGTCGACGGCGGCGAGCAGGACCGCCGCCGGGTCAGCGCCGCGCTGTGAGCGGCGGAGGTACGCGTCGGACGCGGCGGTCAGGTCGGCGACCCGGCTCTGCTCCCCCGGCCCCGCGAGGTCGAGATCGGCAAGGGCGGTCGCCTGCGCCCGGACCCGGTCGGCCGCGGCCAGTTCCGCGGCCGCGCTGTCGTCGACGCCGAGCAGGCGGCCGCGTTGGGCCAGTGCGACGTCGCCGACCGCCCGGGACAGCCCTTCGGCCGCGATCACCGCCTCCTGGGAGGTGGCGACCCGGCTCTGCGCGTCGCGTACCGCGTCGATCGAGCCGAGCATCGTCGCGAACGCCGCCGCCGCGACCAGTGTGGGCACACCGGCGCCCACCAGCACCCGCCCGAGCAGCCCCATCCGCACGCGTACCATGGTGCGGCCTGTACGCGGTCCGACGACAGGGGCAATGATGGCGATCCGGGCGGTGCTCGCCGACGACGACGTGCTGCTCCGCGAAGGGCTCGCCGGGCTCCTGGAGCGGGCGGGCATCGAGGTCGCCGGCACGGCCGGTGACGCGCCCGGCGCCGTGAAGCTGGTGGCCGAGACCGCACCCGACATCGCCATTCTCGACGTCCGGATGCCGCCCGACCGCACCGCCGGGCTCACCGCGGCCGAGACGATCCGCGCACAACACCCGGGCACCGGCGTCCTCGTGCTGTCGGCGCACGTCGCCGTCGAGCACGCCCTCCAACTGCTCAGCGCCGAGGGCGGCGTCGGCTATCTGCTCAAGAACCGGGTCACCGACGTGGCGAGCTTCGTCGAGGCCGTGCAGCGGGTGGCCGCCGGCGGTTCGGTCGTCGACCCGGACCTGGTTCGTGAGTTGGTCAACACCCGGCGCCGGGTCGACCCGCTGGCGCCGCTGAGCCCGCGTGAGCGCGAGGTGCTGGGGCTGATGGCCGAGGGTCGGTCCAACGCCGGCATCGCGCAGCGACTCTGGCTGGCCGAGGGCACGGTGGAGAAGCACGTGCGCAGCATCCTGACCAAGCTCGAGCTGCCGGAGACCGAGGCCGACCACCGGCGGGTGCTGGCCGTGGTCCGCTACCTCCAGGCTTGAGCGCGGATCGCGGCCACCGACAGGTCCGACTTCGGCACAAAGCCGACCGCTGCCGATCCGGCCAGCAGGTCGGCCAGGTCGTCGGCGCCGCGGGTGGAGATGAGCAGGATCCGCCCGCCCAGGCCGCGCCTGGCCAGTGCGTCGGCGACCCGGGCGCCGCTCTCCGCGCCGAGTTGGACGTCGACCAGCGAGACGTCGACCTCCAGCGTGGCGGCCGCGGCGATCGCCTCGGCGCCGGTCGTCGCGGTCGCGACCACGGTCGCGCCCTCGCGCTCCAGCAGCCGCCGGGCGGACCGGACGAACCGCTCGCTGTCGTCGACGATGAGGCACCGCAGGTTCACCTCACCACCATGGCCCCGCCCATGGCCCGCCGGCATCCCTGCTAGCCGGCAAACCTCACGACCGGGAGCCCGGCGCGGCTGTCCAGCGGGAGACCACCGCCACGTGCCGCTGCTCCTCGAGGTGCGCGGCCGCGCCGGCCTGGTCCCACCGCCACAACAGGATCGGGCGGTCGGGGTCCACGGGTGCGGCGGCGGCCTGAGCGGGCGCCGGTGAGACCGGGATCGGCATCGGGGGCCGGCGGCGGGCGCCGGGCAGCAGCACTGGCCGGCGCCGCGCGGCGAGGTCCTCGACCCAGCCGAACAGCGCTACCGCGGCGGCCACCAGCAGCGTGACGAAGACCAGCCGCACGGCCGCCCGGTCTGCCTGCAGGCCCTCGTAGCCCAGCGGCGCCGCGACCGCGGCGACCAGGATGACGACCGGCATGTGCCACAGGTAGATGGTCAGCGCGCGCGAGTTGAGCAGCGTGACGGATCGGTCGAACCAGCCCCAGCGGGTGATCCAGGCGGCCCGGGCGGGCATGAAGCCCAGCGCGAGCAGGATCACGCCCGCCGACCACAGGGCGTTGCCGAGTGGGATGTCGTTGAGGTCGAAGCCGCGGAAACCGGGGTGGGTCAGGATCCAGGCCAGGCCGGTGGCGCACAGCACCGCCGCGACGATCGTCAGGGCGCGGCGGGACCAGCGGCGCAGCAGGCCGTCGTGGTGTGCGAAACCGAGCATCCAGGCGCCCAGGTACAGGCCGAAGTCGCGCAGCACCGGCGGGCCGGACAGCAGCCCCAGTTCGAAGACGACCAGCAGCAGGTACGGCGCGACCAGCATCGGCACCGGGTAGCGGCGGAACAGCCACAGCGCGAGTGGGGAGACCAGCACGAACCACAGGTAGTCGCGCAGGTACCAGATCGTGCTCAGCGCCAGCGCGCCCCAGTGGTTGGCCGGCGGGTCGGCCAGCGGCACCACCCACAGCAGCAGCTTCCAGTGCGCGTCCAGGCCGGTCAGCCACATCGCGGGTACGAAGATGGCGGACACCACCCACAGCGACGGCAGCAGGCGGCGGAGGCGGCGACCGACCGCGCGTACGCCCGAACGGTCCAGTGAGGACGCCATCAGCGAGCCGCCGAGCGCGAACATCAGCGACATCGCGGGCAGGAAGGAGAGGAGGGTCCAGCCCGAGGTGTGGTAGACGACGACCCGCGCGATGGCCACCGCGCGCAGGAGGTCTATGTAACGGTTCCGCATCGGGTCAAGCCGTACCCCAGTGCCTTTCACGATCAAACCTCAGGCACCGGTGAGCAATCCCACATCACCAGAGAGGCTTGCCGAGCGGGACGGCGCAGAACACCCCACCGAGGTGCGCGTGCGCGGCATCGTCGCTGGGTGCGGCCAGGTGGGCGACGGTCGCGGAGTCGTCCGCCGGCGCGTAGCCGACCTCGCCGTCGAGCTCCAACCAACCGGCGGAGTTGGCGCTGACGCCCCAGATCACCCGGAAGCCGGTGACGGGCGTGTCGACCAGGGCGCGGAACAACCGTACGCAGTCGTCCGGTGACAGCCAGATCGGCACGTCCACCTGCGACCACGGCGTCTCCTGGAACGCGCCGATCCGCACCGCGAACACGGTCATGCCGAAGCGGTCGCTGTAGAGGCTGCCCAGCGACTCCATGGCCGCCTTCGTCCAGCCGTAGTACGTGTCCGGCCGCGCGGCGGACGACGCCGGCAGCGGGGTCGCCGTCCGGGTCTGGAAGCCGGAGGCGTGGATGGACGAAGCCAGGACCACCTTGGGTACGCCGGCCAACCGCGCCGCCTCGAGCACGGTGCGCGTCCCGTCGAGGTTGACCCGGACCAGGTCCTCCCAGAGCGCCTCGCTCGGGATGCCGGCCAGGTGGATCAGCACGTCGACCCCGGCGCACGCCTCGACCAGCGCGTCGAGGTCACCGATCACGCCGCGGACCACCTCGACACCGGCCACCGGCTCCTGCGGCGCGACGTCGAAGGAACACACCGCGTAGTCGCCGGCCAGCCGGGCGCCGACGAGGCTCCCGATCCGGCCGGCGCCTCCCGTGATCAGCACCCGCCGCATCGGTCGACCTCCCGGCTCAGAACCCCAGCTTGCGTAGCTGCTTGGGGTCGCGCTGCCATTCCTTGGCGACGCGGACATGCAGGTCGAGGTAGACCCGGCGACCCAGGAGTGCCTCGATCTCCTGGCGCGAGCGGGTGCCGATCTCCTTGAGCCGGCTCGCCTGCGCCCCGATCACGATAGCTTTCTGGCTCTGGCGCTCGACGTAGACGTCGGCGTAGATCTTGGTCAGCGAACCCTCGTCGAACATCTCCTCGACCACGACGGCGATCGAGTGCGGCAGTTCGTCGCGGACGCCCTCCAGGGCCGCCTCGCGGACCAGCTCGGCGATCAGGATCGCCTCCGGCTCGTCGGTGATCATGTCGTCGGGGTAGAGCTGCGGCGACTCCGGCAGGAAGCCGGTCATCACGTCGACCAGGGTGTCGATCTGGTTTCCGGTGGTGGCGCTGCACGGCACGACCTCGGCGAAGTCGGCCAGCTCGCCGACCGCGGCCAGCTGCCTGGCCAGGGTGGCCTTGTCGACCAGGTCGGTCTTGGTGACCACGGCCAGCACGGTGGCCTTGAGCTCGGCGAGCTCGCCGCTGATGAACCGGTCGCCGCGGCCGACCTCCTCGTTGGCCGGGATGCACAGGCCGATCACGTCGACCTCGCTCCAGGTCGACCGGACCAGGTCGTTGAGGCGCTCGCCGAGCAGCGTCCGCGGCCGGTGCAGGCCGGGGGTGTCGACCAGGACGAGCTGGGACTCGGGACGGTGCAGCACGGCCCGGATCACGTGCCGGGTGGTCTGCGGCTTGCTCGACGTGATGGCGATCTTCTGCCCGACGATCGCGTTGGTCAGCGTCGACTTGCCGGCGTTGGGCCGGCCGACGAAGCAGCCGAACCCCGCGCGGTAAACGGGGCTCATGCGGCCACCGTGCCCAGCACAGTGCCGTCCGGTGCGGCCAGGTGGATCGGCGCGTCGGCGGACAGGTCGCGGACCACCGCGTGGCCGGGGCCGTCCAGGGTGCTGGCCTCGGTGACCACCGCGGCCGCCTCGAGCTTGGTGGCTCCGGCGGCGGCCGCCGAGGCGACGGCGAGCTGGAGCGCGGTCATGGTCAGCGACGGCAGGGCCACGGTCGCGGCGGCGTACGTGCGACCGTCCTGGTCACGCACCGCGGCGCCCTCCACCGCACCGACCCGGGCCCGGGCACCACGCGCCAGCGTGACCAGCTTGGTGTCCTCGGCATCGAGGTGGGCGGGTGGCCCAAGCTCGGGCGACTCATACATCCGCGTGTTGCCTCTCGTCACTGTCGTCGTTCTGGGAATCGTTGTCACGGTCGGCCCGGCGTACCAGGACGGTGTCGATCCGGTTGCGCCGGCCGACCACGCCCTCGGCCACCATGTGCAGGCCGTCGACGGTCGCCTCGGCGCCCGGGATCGGCACGCGGCCGAGTGCCTGGGCCAGCAGGCCGCCGACCGTCTCCACCTCGTCGGTGGGCAGGTCGACGTCGAACAGCTCGCTGAGGTCCTCGACCGGGACCCGGGCGGCGACACGCACCGCGCCGTTGTCGAGGTGCTCGATCGGCGGGCGCTCGTTGTCGTACTCGTCGGTGATCTCGCCGACGATCTCTTCCAGGATGTCTTCGATGGTGACCAGGCCGGCGGTGCCGCCGTACTCGTCGACCACCACCACGAGGTGGGTACGCGCGGCCTGCATCTCGGAGAGCAGGTCGTCGACCGGCTTGGACTCGGGCACGAAGGTGGCGTCGCGCATCACGTCGGCGACCGGCACCTCCTCGTCGCCGTCGAAGTCGCTCTCGATGCGGCGGATCACGTCCTTGAGATAGAGGATGCCGAGCACGTCGTCGACGTTCTCGCCGATCACCGGGATGCGCGAGAAGCCGGAGCGCAGGAACAGCCCCAGCGCCTGACGCAGCGTCTTGGTGCCCTCTATCCACACCATGTCGGTGCGCGGCACCATCACCTCGCGGGCGATGGTGTCGCCGAGCGCGAACACCGAGTGGATCATCTGCCGCTCGCCGCTCTCCACGACGCCGCGCTGCTCGGCCAGGTCGACCAGCTCGCGCAGCTCGACCTGGGTCGCGAACGGACCCTCGCGGAAGCCGCGCCCCGGCGTCACCGCGTTGCCGATCAGGATCAGCAGCGAGGCCAGCGGGTTGAGCGCCCGGCCCAGCCAGCGCACGAGGGGCGCGGTGGCCCGCCCGACGGCGTACGCGTTCTGCCGCCCGATGGTCCGCGGCGCCACCCCGACGACGACGAAGCTGACCACCGTCATCGCGCTGGCGGTGACCAACGCGGCCCGCCAGCCGGCACCCCAGGTGTCGACCGCGACCAGCGCGGCCAGTGTGGTGGCGGTCAGCTCGCAGATCAGCCGCAGGAGCAGCAGCAGGTTGATGTGCCGGACCGCGTCCGACGCGACGATCTGCAGGGTGCGTGCCCCGCGGACGCCCTCGCGGGCCAGCTCGCCGGCGCGCGCCGGGGACACCGCGCCGAGCGCGGCGTCGGTCATCGCGAAGAACCCGCCGAGGACGACGAGCCCCGCGGCGATCAGGAGTAGCTGGATGTCGGGCAGCCCCGGTTGGATCGCGGCGGCGGTGGCGGCTAAGTGGATCACCGTGCCCGCGCCGCCCGCCAGCCCGTCAGGAGCCGCGCCTGCAGCTCGAACATCTCCCGCTCCTCGTCGGGCTCAGCGTGGTCATAGCCCAGCAGATGGAGAACTCCGTGCACGGTGAGCAGGTGCAGCTCGTCGGCCGGCGTGTGGCCGGCGGTGGCCGCCTGCTTGGTCGCCACCTCCGGGCACAGCACGATGTCGCCGAGCAGCGCGGGCTCGGAGCCGTTGACCTCACCCGGCCCGTGGTCGACGCTGCCCTCGTCCATGGGGAAGGCGAGCACGTCGGTGGGACCGTCGCCGCCCATCCACCGATGGTTGAGCTCGGTCATGTAGTCGACGTCGACGAGCAGCACGGACAGCTCGGCGAGCGGGTTGACACCCATCTCGTCGAGGGCGTGGCGGGCGACGGCCAGCACCGCGTCGGTGTCGACGGCGACGCCGGACTCGTTGGCGATCTCGATGGACAACACTGCCTCTTTCGGAAGAAAAGCTATCGGCGCCGGCCGGCTCGGCCGCCGGTCGCCTGTGCGGCACCACGTCCCGGCACCGCGTGCACACCCTGGGCCTGGCGGGCCTCGCGCTCTTCGTCCCACTTGCCGTAGGCGTCGACGATCTCGCCCACCAGCCGGTGCCGAACCACGTCGCTGCTGGTCAGCAGCGCGAAGTGGATGTCGTCGAGCCCGTCGAGGATCTCCCGCACCAGGCGGAGCCCGCTGGTCGTGCCGCCGGGCAGGTCGACCTGGGTGATGTCGCCCGTGACGACCACCTTGGAACCGAACCCGAGCCGGGTCAGGAACATCTTCATCTGCTCGGGCGTCGTGTTCTGCGCCTCGTCGAGGATGATGAACGCGTCGTTGAGCGTGCGGCCGCGCATGTAGGCCAGCGGCGCGACCTCGATCGTGCCCGCCGCCATCAGCTTCGGGATCGACTCCGGGTCGAGCATGTCGTGCAGCGCGTCGTACAGCGGGCGCAGGTAGGGGTCGATCTTCTCGTAGAGCGTGCCGGGCAGGAAGCCCAGCCGCTCGCCGGCCTCGACCGCCGGCCGGGTCAGGATGATCCGGCTGACCTGCTTGGCCTGCAGCGCCTGGACCGCCTTGGCCATGGCCAGGTAGGTCTTGCCGGTGCCGGCGGGGCCGATGCCGAAGACGATGGTGTTCTCGTCGATCGAGTCGACATAGCGTCGCTGGCCCAGCGTCTTGGGGCGGATGGTGCGCCCGCGCCGGGACAGGATGTTGAGGGTGAGCACGTCGGCGGGGCGCTCGACGGTGCCCTGCTCGAGCATGCCGACCGTGCGGCGGACGGCGTCGGTGGTCAGCGTCTCGCCCTTCTGGATCAGCTCGAGAAGCTCGGTGAACAGGCGCTCGGCCTGCGCGTTCTCCGCCGGGGCGCCGGTGATCGTGATCTCGTTGCCACGCACGTGGACGTCGCTGGCGACCGAGCGCTCGACGAGTCGCAGGATTTCGTCTCCTGCGCCAAGGAGGTTGACCATGATCTGCGGGTCGGGCACCGTGATCTTGGTCTGCACCCGGGGCTGCCCGGGGGGTGGGGTGCCGGTCATAAGTCGGACCCGTAGGCCCTGCGCCACCTGCTCTCATCTCGCGCGGTCGTTAGGCGTCAATCGTATCGGTTCATCGGTGTGCTCACCGCGCGCATTTCTGTGGGTCACAGCTCGCGCGTCAGATCACACCGTGAACGACTGCCCCTCGAACGTCTGTTGGTCCCGGGTGAACCGGTAGGTGGCCCAGTGCATCCGGACCACCCGCCCATCGGCGTCGCGGGTCAACCGGAGCAACTCCCCGACCTCACGACCGGTCACGGTACGAAGAATGTCCGGATTATCCGGCGACGGGCGGAACACCGCCGGCGGCCGGCCCACCGGGTCCCCGGCACCGCGGGCCCGGAGCGTGCCGCCGCGCCAGCTGAACACGTGCTCGAAGCCCTCGCTCCACCACCGGCCGAGCACCGAGCGGTACTCCTCCGGGGCCGGCTCCCCCGGCGCCCACGGCTCGATCTCCGCCGGGTCGCCGTCGGCGGCCGCGGTCAGCAGTTCGTGCGGCAGGTCCACCGTCTCCAGCGCCGTGCCCGACGCACCCAGCACCGCCGCGCCGAAGCCGGCCGGGCCGGGCTGGCCGGTCAGGGCCCGGGGACGCCCGTAGACGCCGGCCAGGAAACCGGGCATCGCGCCGTCGTGCCCGACGTGCACCACCCGCTCACCGCGCGGGACCAGGATGAGCCCGAGCCCGAAACCGACCGACCAGAGCCCCTGGTCGGTGGTGGTCACCGGCCAGCGCATCTCGTCGACGGTCGCCGGCCGCAGCACCGCGCCCGCCGGGTCGACGGCACCCGGGTCGGCCAGGAACGCCGCCCACTTGGCCATGTCGGCGGCGGTGCTCCAGAGCTGCGCCGCCGGGCCGACCGCGCCGAAGTCCAGCGGCGGCTCCGGCCGGGCCGCGTCGGAGTACGCGTCGACCAGGTAGCCCGTGGTCGCGCCGACCGGCCGGGCGACCGAGGTGCCGGACAGGCCGAGCGGCCGCAGCACCTCGTCGGCGAGCACCTCGCCCCAGGTGCCGCCGCGCAGCCGGGCCACGGTCAGGCCGAGCAGGGCGACGCCCAGGTTGGAGTAGTGGTAGCGGCGGGCCGGCGGCAGCACCCGCTCGACCCGCTCCAGGTCGGCGACGAGCTGGCCGGCGTCCGGCGCGACCAGGGTGTCCCAGACGTCGCCGTACGGCTCGCGCTGGATGCCACTGGTGTGCGAGAGCAGCCGGCGGACGGTCAGGTCGCCGTGCGCGGGCACGTCGAGGTGCCGGCCGATCGGGTCGTCGAGGTCGAGCAGGCCGTCGTCCCGGGCCCGCATGACCAGCACCGCGGTGAAGGTCTTGGTGACCGACCCGATCCGGAACGCGGCCCCGGGCTCGGCGCCGCCGACCGCGAGGGTCCACAGCGGACGGTCGGCGCGGTGCACGGCGGCGGACAGCGCCGGGATGCGCCCCTGCGCCTGGGCCAGCCGGACCAGCCGGTCGAGCGCCTTCACTTACAGACCATGGGACCGAGCGGCTCGCCGCCGAGGACGTGCGCGTGCACGTGGTCGACCTCCTGACCGCCGTACGCGCCGGTGTTGAAGATCAGCCGGAAGCCGTCGGCGAGCAGACCCTCGGTCTCGGCGACGATCGCCGCCGTCTCCATCAGCTCGCTGGTCAGGCCCGGATCGGCCTGCGCCAGGGTGGCGATGTCGACGAAGTGCTCCTTGGTCACGACGAGCACGTGCACCGCGGCCTTCGGGTCGATGTCGCGGAAGGCCAGGGTGGTGTCGGTCTCGCGGACCACGGTCGCGGGGATGTCACCGGCCACGATGCGGCAGAAGAGGCAGTCAGTCACGAGGGCGATCGTAGGGCGCGAACGTCGGGTTTGGGTCCTCGGCCACGTGGCTGCTGACGCAGCCCCGTGCCCTCCGGTCATAGGGCATGATGTCCGGCGTGGTGGACACAGCGCATCAGGCCGCGATAGAGAGCGCTCTCGCGAGCCTGGACCTCGAGACCAAAGTCCGGCTTCTCACTGGTCAGGACTATTGGCGACTGCCTGCCGTACCCGAGATCGGCCTGGCCAATCTCACCATGTCGGACGGGCCCATCGGCGTACGTGGCGTGCGCTGGTCGCCCGACCACCCGTCGGTCGCGCTGCCCAGCCCGACCGCGCTCGCCGCGACCTGGGATCCCGACCTGTCCCGGCTCGCCGGCCGGGTGCTCGGCCAGGAGTGCCGCGCGCGGGGCATCCACATCCTGCTCGCGCCGACCGTCAACCTGCACCGCAGCCCGCTGGCCGGCCGGCACTTCGAGTGCTATTCCGAGGACCCGCTGCTGACCGCCGAGATCGGCATCGGCTACGTGACCGGGCTCCAGGAGCAGGGCGTCGGCGCGCAGGTCAAGCACTACGTCGCCAACGACTCCGAGACCGAGCGGTTCACCGTCGACGTCCGGGTCTCGCAGCGTGCACTGCGCGAGCTCTACCTGGTGCCGTTCGAGCGGATCGTCGAGGCCGGCGTGTGGAGCCTGATGGCCGCCTACAACGGCGTCAACGGCGCACCCATGACCGAGCAGGACGAGCTGGTCAACGGGTTGCTCAAGGGCGAGTGGGGCTTCGACGGCGCGGTCGTCTCCGACTGGACCGCGGCCCGCACCACAGTGCCGAGCGCGAACGGCGGCCTCGACGTGGTGATGCCCGCGTTCGCCGCGCCGTGGGGCGACAAGCTGCTCGCCGCCGTCCGCGCCGGCGACGTCGCCGAGGACGTGATCGACGACAAGGTGCGCCGGATCCTGCTGCTCGCCGGCCGGGTCGGCGCCTGGGACCGGGTGGAGCCCGCGGTGCCGGCGTCGGCGGCCACCACCGGCCTCGACGTCGACGCCGCCGCCCGGGAGATCGCCACCCGCTCGTTCGTGCTGGCCCGCAACGACGACCTGCTCCCGCTGGACGCCGGTGCGCTGCGCTCGGTCGCCGTGCTCGGCGCGCTCGCCGACGACGCCCGGATCCAGGGCGGCGGCTCGGCCCGGGTGCTGCCGCGGCACATCATCTCGCCGCTGGCCGGCCTGACCGCCGCGCTGCCCGGCACCGAGGTGGTCTACGCCGTCGGCGCCGACCCGCGCCCGGAGCTCGCCGCCGCCACCGGTCTGGAGTGGACCCCGATCACCACGACGCTGCGCGACGCGGGTGGCAACGCGCTCTACGAGTCGTCGATCGACGCCGCCGACGTGCGCTGGATGGGCGAGCTGCCGGAGGGCGTCGACCCGGCCGCGGCCACCACCGTCGAGATCGCGGCGACCTTCACCCCGTCGGTCACCGGCACCCACCACCTGGCCGCCAACGGCTTCGGCAACCTGGTGCTCCGCGTCGGCGGCGAGACACTGTTCGAGGAGCCGATCTACGCGCCCGGCGACGACCCGGTGACCACGGCGTTCCTCACCCCGGTCGAGACGCGCTTCCCGGTCGAGGCGGTGGCCGGCAAGCCGGTCGAGGTCGTGCTCACGCACCAGATCTACCCGGGCCGGCACGGGTTCGTCACGCTGACCCTCGGCCACGGCCGGCCGGTCGCCGACGACGAGACCCTGCTGACCGAGGCGGCCCGGGTCGCGGCGGCGGCCGATGTCGCCGTCGTGGTCGTCGGCACCACGGAGGAGGTCGAGTCCGAGGGCTTCGACCGCACCACGCTGGCCCTGCCCGGCCGCCAGGACGAGCTGGTCGCCCGGGTCGCGGCGGCGAACCCGCGCACGGTGGTCGTGGTCAACTCCGGTTCGCCGGTGCTGATGCCCTGGGTCGACGACGTGGCCGCGGTGCTGCTCACCTGGTTCCCGGGCCAGGAGGCCGGCGCCGCGCTGGCCGACGTGCTGCTCGGGGTGGCCGAGCCGGGCGGCCGGCTGCCGACCACCTGGCCGCGCGCGACGGCCGACCTGCCGGTGCTGTCCACCACGCCGACCGACGGCACGCTGACCTACGCCGAGGACGTGCTGATCGGCTACCGCGGCTGGACGCCGCGAACCCCTGTTCCCGTTCGGCCACGGGCTGGGCTACACCACGTGGGCGTACGAGTCGCTGACGATCGAGGACGGCGCCGCGGTGGTGACGGTCCGCAACACGGGCGCGCGGCCCGGTCGCGAGGTGGTCCAGGTGTACGTGGGCCCGACCACCGAGGGCGGTCCGGTCCGGCCGGCCCGCTGGCTCGCTGGTTTCGCCGGTGTGACCGCCGCACCGGGCGAGTCGGTGACCGTGCGGATCCCGTTGCCGGAGCGGACCTTCCAGGTCTGGGACGACGGCGGCTGGCGCACCGTTCCGGGCGCCTACCGGGTCGAGGCGTCGACCGCGGTGACCGATCCGAAACTGACTGCCACGGTCGATGTGTGACCGAACGTCGATCTTGCCCAGGTCGGCAAATGGCGCACGTTCGTCGTTCGCCCGATCGGGGAAGGCGGACTTGCTGAAGACCGGGTGATGTGGTCTCGTATATGGGACGGCCGGCGCCTTCCCCCGTGGGTGCCGGCCGTCACTTGTATCTATGCCCGGTCTGCTGTGGAGCCCCAGCGACCGAGCCGGGCGCTCAACACCGACAGCGCGGCCACACCCGCCGTCGAGGTGCGCAGCACGGTCGGCCCGAGCCGCACCGCCACCGCCCCGGCCTGCGCGAACGCCGCCAGCTCGTCCGGCGTGATGCCGCCCTCCGGGCCGACCACCAGCAGCACGTCGCCGCGCGCCGGCAGGTCCACGGTGGCCAGCGGCGCGGCGGCCTCCTCGTGCAGCACGAACGCGGCCGCCGCGGCATCGAGGCGCTTGGCCACCGTCGCCGTCGACTCGTCCGGGTCGCCGCCGACGGCGGGCACCACGCGCGCCGGGACTGCTTGGCCGCCTCCCGGGCGGTCGCCACCCAGCGGTCCCGGGCCTTGCCACCGCGCTCGGCGCGCCAGCGGCTGACCGAGCGGGTCGCGGCCCAGGGCACGATCTCGTCGACGCCGACCTCGGTCATCGCCTGCACGGCCAGCTCGCCCCGGTCGCCCTTGGCGATGCCCTGCACCACGACGAGCCGCGGGTCGGGCGCCGGCTCGTACGCCCGGGATCGGATGGCCAGGGTCAGCGCGTTCTTGCCCGGCGGCGGTGACGACCGCGTCCGCCGTGCTGCCCCGGCCGTCGGCGAGGAGCAGTTCCTCGCCGGGGCCGAGCCGTTGCACGGTGGCGGCGTGCCGCCCCTCCGGGCCGTCGAGCACGAACTCGTCGCCCGCGGGGAGCGCGTCGACGAGGAAGAGTGGTCGGCTCAAGCCCTCAGTGCCCGTTGAACGCGTCGCGCATCCGGGAGAAGAAGCCGCCCTGCTTGGTCAGCTCGGCCACCTCCTCGCCCCGGGACCGGGAGAACTCGCGCAGGACGCGCTCCTGCTCGCCGGTCAGCTTGGCGGGCGTGCGCACGTCGAGGTGCACGTAGAGGTCACCGCGCCCGGCGCCGCGCAGGTGCGGCACACCCCGGGCGCGCAGCCGCAGCGTCGAGTTGGGCTGGGTGCCCGGCTTGACGTCGACCGTCTCCTCGCTGTCGAGGGTCTTGATGGTCAGCCGGGTGCCGAGCGCCGCCGCCGTCATCGGCACCGTCACCCGGCAGTGCAGGTCGTCGCCCTTGCGGGAGTAGACGTCGTGCGGCCGCTCGTGGATCTCCACGTAGAGGTCGCCGGCCGTGCCACCGCCGGGGCCGACCTCGCCCTGCTGGGCCAGCCGGATCCGCATGCCGTCTTCGACGCCGGCCGGGATCTTCACGGTCAGCGAGCGGCGGGTGCGGACCCGGCCGTCGCCGGCGCAGGTCGGGCACGGGTGCGGGATGACCGTGCCGTAGCCCTGGCAGACCGTGCACGGGCGGGACGAGACGACCTGGCCGAGGAAGGTGCGCTGGACCGACTGCACCTCGCCCCGGCCGCCACAGGTCTCGCAGGTGGCCAGGTGGGTGCCGGCCGCGGTGCCGGCGCCGGCGCAGGTGGTGCAGAGCACGGCGGTGTCGACGGTGATCGGCGCCTCGACGCCGAACGCGGTCTCCTGCAGGTCGAGCTCGAGCCGCAGGATCGCGTCGGCGCCGGGCCGGGTGCGCGGGCGCGGGCCACGCGCGCCACCGCCGGCGCCGCGCCGAAGAACGCGTCCATGATGTCCTGGAAGCCGACGAACGGGCCCGCTCCCGCCGGCACCGCCCGGGCCACCGCCACCGGGCGCGAGCGGGTCGCCGCCGAGGTCGACGATCTGCCGCTTCTGGTCGTCGGAGAGGACCTCGTAGGCCGCGTTGATCTCCTTGAACTTCTCCGGCCGCCGCGGGATCCGGGTTGACGTCCGGGTGGAACTGACGCGCCAACTTGCGGTAGGCGCGCTTGATCTCGTCGTCACTGGCGTCTCGGGCCACGCCGAGAATCCCGTAGTAATCCCTGGCCACTGTGTTCTGAGTCCTCATGTCGTCTCGCTTGTGCCGGCCGCCGATGATCAGGTGGGGGTGGTGTCAGTTCTGGCCGAGCATCTCGCCTACGTAGCGTGCCACGGCGCGCACGGTCGCGATGGTGCCGGGGTAGTCCATCCGGGTGGGTCCGAGCACGCCCAGACCACCGACGATGGTGACACCGGGGCCGTAACCCGTGCTGACGATCGAGGTCGCACGCAGGTTGTCGATCTCGTTCTCGTCGCCGATCCGGACCCGGGTGATCGGCTCGACCTCGCCGATCAGCTTGAGCAGGATGACCTCCTCCTCCAGCGCCTCGAGGATCGGGCGCAGCGAACCCTGGAAGTCGAGCAGCCCACCGCGGGTCAGGTTGGCCGTGCCGGCCAGCGCCACCCGCTCCTCGTGCCGCTCGACCAGCGTCTCCAGCAGCACCGTGGACAGCGCGACGGTGGCACCGCGCAGCTCCGGCGGAGCTTCGTCGACCAGGGCCTGCACCAGCGGCGGCGTGTCGGAAAGCTTGCTGCCGCAGAGCTTCTCGTTGGTCAGCCGGCGCAGCGTGGTGACCTTCGTCTCGTCGATCGCCGCCGGCAGCTCGACCAGGCGCTGCTCGACCCGGCCGGTGTCGGCGATCATGACCACCATGAGCCGGGTGGTCGAGATCGGCACCAGCTCCAGGTGGCGGACCGTCGACCGGGCCAGGCTCGGATATTGCACGACGGCGACCTGGCGGGTGAGCTGCGCGAGCAGCCGCACCGTGCGGTGCACCACGTCGTCGAGATCGACCGCGCCGACCAGGAACCGCTCGATGGCCCGGCGCTCGGCCGGGCTCAGCGGCTTGACCGTGGACAGCCGGTCGACGAACAGCCGGTAGCCGCGGTCGGTGGGCACCCGGCCGGCACTGGTGTGCGGCTGCCGGATGTAGCCCTCTTCCTCGAGCACCGCCATGTCGTTGCGCACCGTGGCGGGGGAAACGCCCAGCTGGTGTCGCTCGACCAGGGACTTGCTGCCGACCGGTTCCTGGGTTTCGACGTAGTCCTCGACGATCGCTCGCAGCACGTCGAGCTTGCGGTCATCGAGAGCCATGCGTCACCCCCTCCAGCCCTTTGGCACTCGACTGTAGCGAGTGCCAGTCTACGACGCACCGGTCCACCTGGCGATGATCGCTGTTTGCCGTGGCCAAGCTGTCCTGAACAAGTCAGAACTCGCATCTGGCGCGGTTTGATCGATACCCCTACGGTGTCGGGCATGACTGAGCCACCCCGGCCGCCCGGTGACGGTTACCCGGACCCCAACGCCGCACCGCCGCCCAGCTCGGGCGGCGGCGCCTACCCGCCACCCAGCTCGGGTGGCGGCGCCTACCCGCCCGCCGGCGGCTACCCGCCCCCGGGCGGTGGCTATCCGCCGCAGCAGGGCGGCTACCCGCCCCAGGGCGGTGGCTACCCGCCGCAGCAGGGCGGCTACTACGGTGGCGCGGCCCCGGCGGGCTTCGCCAACACCGAAGAGAAGACCTGGGCACTGGTCGCGCACTTCGGCGGCGCGGCGCTCGGGTTCTTCAGCACGGGCACGCTCGGCTGGATCCCGCCGCTCGTCGCCCTGCTGGCCAAGGGCAACACCTCGCCCGCGGTCCGCGCACACGCCGTCGCGGCGCTCAACTTCCAGATCGTCTGGTCGGTCGTCGCGATCATCGGTTGGGCGACGGCCTGCCTCTTCATCGGCTTCATCATCTTCCCGATCGCCATCCTGATCGAGGTGATCTTCGGCATCATCGCCGGAGTCAAGGCCAACGAGGGGCAGCTCTACCGCTACCCGATGAGCATCAACATCATCAAGTAACCGACTGCCCTGGTGGCCGCGGGCTAGTTGCTCGCGGCCGCCTAGGGCAGGAGATCGCGGACCACGGCGTCGGCCAGCAGGCGGCCGCGCAGGGTCAGCACCGCGACGCCGTCGTGCGATCTCCAGCAGCCCGTCGGCCCTGGCCCGCTCCGCGGCGACCCGGCCGGCCGGGTCGAGCACGTCCAGCGGCAGGCCCGTGGCCAGCCGCAGCCGCAGCATGACGTCTTCGGTGTGCTGGTCGTCGGCGGTCAGGATCTCCCGGCCGGCGCCGGGTGAACGGCCCTCGGCCAGGCGCTGCGCGTACCCGGCGGGATGTTTGACGTTCCACCACCGCACGCCGCCGACGTGGCTGTGCGCGCCGGGGCCGACGCCCCACCAGTCGCCGCCGGTCCAGTAGAGCAGGTTGTGCCGGCATCGCCCGGCCGCCGTGGTGGCCCAGTTCGAGACCTCGTACCAGCCGAACCCGGCGGCCGTCAGCGCCGCCTCCGCGGCCAGGTAGCGGTCCGCGGCCACGTCGTCGGACGGCTGCGGCAGCTCGCCGCGGCGGATCCGGGCGGCCAGCCGGGTGCCGTCCTCCACGATCAGGGCGTACGCGCTGACGTGGTCGACACCGGCGTCGATCGCGGTGGCCAGCGAGGCGGCGAAGTCGTCGGCGGTCTCACCCGGCGTCCCGTAGATCAGGTCCAGGTTGACGTGCGCGAAGCCGGCCTCCCGGGCCTCGGTCGCGGCCTGGGCCGCCCGCCCCGGCGTGTGCTTGCGGTCGAGGACGCGCAGCACGCCGGGCGCGACCGACTGCATGCCCAGCGAGATCCGGGTGTAGCCGGCGGCCCGCAGCGCGCGCAGGCTCTCCGGCGTGACCGACTCCGGGTTGGCCTCGGTGGTCACCTCGGCGTCGGGGGCGAGCCCCCAGGTCTTGTCGACGGCGGCCAGGATCCGGCCCAGGTCGTCGGCGGGCAGCAGGGTGGGCGTGCCGCCGCCGACGAAGACCGTGTCGACCGCCGGTGCGCCCTCCAGGGTCCGCGCCGCGAGCTCGAGCTCGGCCAGCACGGAGTCGGCGTAGCCCTCGGTGCGCCAGCCCGGCAGGTCACCCGGCGCGTACGTGTTGAAGTCGCAGTAGCCGCACCGCAGGCGCAGAACGGGACGTGCACGTAGACGCCGAAGCCGCGCGCGCCGACCGCGCGCAGCGCGGAATCGGGCAGCGTGCCGTCGGACGGCACCGGTTCGCCGTCGGGAAGTGGACCGGGCATTCCACTAGTGTGCGCCACATGACTCTCGTCCGGGTCGACACCGACCGTGGGGTAACCACCCTCACCCTCGACAGCCCGCACAACCGCAACGCGCTCTCCACGCCGTTGATGACCGAGCTGCTGGACGCCCTGGCGGCGGCCGCCGCCGACCCCGCGGTGCGGGTGGTGGTGCTGTCGCACACCGGGCCGGTGTTCTGCTCGGGAGCCGACCTCAAGGAGACCGCCGCGGCGTACGCGTCGCGGACAGGTCCCGGTCGGCATGCTCGGCGACGTGCTGGCCGCCGTGGTCGAGTGCCCGAAGCCGGTCATCGCCCGGATCGGCGGCCCCGCCCGGGCCGGCGGGCTCGGGCTGGTCGCCGCGGCCGACATCGCGATCTGCGCGACCGAGGCGACGTTCGCGTTCACCGAGGTCCGGCTCGGGGTGATCCCGGCGGTGATCTCGTCGACCGTGCTGCGGCGGCTGGCACCCCGCCAGGCGCAGGAGCTGTACCTGACCGGCGAGCTGTTCGACGGGGTCCGGGCGGCCGAGATCGGCCTGGTCACCAGCGCGGTGGGCGGCGGGGAGCTGGACGCGACCGTGCGCTCGTACTGCGCGGCCCTGGTGCGCGGCGCGCCGGCGGCCCTGGCCGGCACGAAGGAGCTGCTCACCCGCGCTCCCCTGGCCTCGGTCCGGGACGACGCCGCCGAGCTCGGCGCCCGCTCGGTCGGCTACTTCCTCTCTGCGGAGGGCCGCGAAGGGGTGGCCGCCTTCCGGGAGAAGCGCGACCCGGCCTGGCTTCCTGGTTAATCCCTGGTTGACGCCACATCGCCGCGTCGTCGTTTCCGGCTTTCGCGTTGTCGTCGTAACCTGTGCCACAACAGTCGCGGGCGATTTTGCGCCGGTCGGTGTGGGAGGTGCCCGTGCGAGGTCGTGGCGTCATTGTCGGGATCGTCGCCATCTTCCTGATCGCGTCGTTCGCGGTCTGGCTGAGCGGGCAGGACTTCAAGGCGCCCAACATCACGCTCCCGGCACCCTCGCGCGACTGCACGGTGCGCGCCGGCGACGACAGCCCGCCGGTCACCCTCGACGCCGCCCAGATGGCCAACGCCGCCACGATCACCGCGGTCGGCGTACGCCGGAAGGTCCCGGAGTTCGGCGTCGTGGTGGCCCTGGCGACGGCGCTGCAGGAGTCGAAGCTGGAGAATCTGCCGGGCGGTGACCGCGACTCGCTCGGGCTGTTCCAGCAACGGCCGAGCCAGGGCTGGGGCAAGCCGGAGCAGATCCGCGACCCGCGCTACGCGGCCGGGAAGTTCTACACCGGTCTCAAGAAGGTGCGGGGCTGGCAGGACATGCGGGTCACGGACGCGGCGCAGGCGGTGCAGCGGTCGGCGTACCCGGAGGCCTACCAGAAGTGGTCCGACGAGGCCGGCGTGCTGGCGGCGGCGCTGCTCGGCAAGGCCACCGGCGCGGTCGCCTGCACGGTGCCCGGCGAGCCGGTGATGCGCGGCGTGCTCGCCGCGACGTCGCTGACCAAGGTGCTCAACCTCGACTGGGGCACGGTCGAGACCGTGCCGGCCGGCGCCGGATTCTCGGTGGCCGCGGCCGACGCGACCGCGGGCTGGCGCTACGCGCACTGGCTGGTCTCGCACGCCACCGACCACGGGGTCAAGACGGTCCGGTTCGCCGGCATGGAATGGTCCGCCGACGGCGGGCGCTGGTCCTCGGTCGACGGTGCCGGCGGGAGCCAGGTCCAGGCCGAGGTCTTCGCCGACGCCTGACCGCGCCTGGCGTTCACGTCTCGCGGTGATCAGGGGTCTCGTCGAACACGGCATCACCTAACCGCCGCAGATCGGCAAGATCCACCGCGAGTCGCTCCCGTTCAAGCCGAATCGCTCTGATCCGCGACTCGGCGGCCAGCATTGCGCCCTTCGAAACGTGGAACTCGGCGTCGGCCCGCGCCAGCCGATCGCGAGTGGCAGTCACATTGCTACGCGCCTGTTCCGCTTCCACGACTGCAGCTGTCACCGCCGCGGCCAACGTTGTGCGTGCCATTTCGGCGGAGTCGGCCGTCCGAGCCGCGGCCTCGGCTTCTCGAAGACTGATTTCGAGCTCGGCGGAGAGCCGAGCGAGCTGGTCTTCCAACCGCTGCCTCCGCGCCGTTATCCGCTGCAGATCTTCGCGGCGGCGCTTCGCCGGCTCCATCAGCTGAGCACCGGTTATCTCGAAGACGATCGCCAGAACGACCGCTTCGTTGAGCCCTATCGGTCGCGAACCATTCTCAATCTTCGCGACGGTGGTCTGATGCCAACGGAACCCGTACTCCACAGTCAGGTGCGCGGCCAACTCCTGCTGGGACCAGCCACGCTCGTTGCGTTTGATCCTGACCTGTTCGGCCAGCATCGCCTCCGGCAATGACCGGTCGGCACCATCAGACACGCCATCAATATACCGAAATGGAATCTCGAACCAAAGAAACGTGAGAGGGTCTCCACGTTGGAGTGACTAACCGGAGTCGGGTTGCGATCTTCTATTGGTCTATGGAAGGGTCATGTCGTCGGTGCCATGTTCGCCCGATCTGAGACAACAGCCCTCAGCAAGGCGGTGCACCCGTGGCCTTCTCGGCCTGGATCGATGAGTCGATGCGCTATCGGTCCAACGGCACCGCCATCTACACGCTGGCCGCAGCGATCATTTCCGAAGCTGACGTGAATTCAATTCGCGAAGACGTGCGAATGCTAGCCGGCAGTCGGCGACCGCGCGTGCATTGGCGCGACGCCGACGATTCCGAGCGGCACAAACTCGTGCATTCGGTCGGCTCGCTGGATGCCGTCCACGTCGTGGTCGTTGGCACGCGACTGGAGCGGGTCCGACAAGAACGTGGTCGCCGACACTGCCTGCGCCGCCTCCTATGGGAAGGCAACAACCTCGGCGTCACACATGCCACGCTCGAGGCCAGGACAGCGGCGCTGGATCGAGCGGACCTCGCGGCGGTGGCAGCGTGGCGCGCTCGAGGCGAACTCCCAGCAGCGCTGCGAATCGACTTCGGGCGACCGTACGGTCCCCATGGCGAACCCTTGCTGTGGTTGCCGGACATCGTGGCGGGCGCCGTCAGCGCGGCGCGGGGCGACAAGCACCCGCAGTATCTGACCGCGCTGCGGCACGTGGTGACCGAACACGTCATCGAGTTGACTTAATTCGTGCCCAGAAATGCGCCGAGCCGAGGCCCCGGTCTGCCCCGGGAATCCTCGGCTCCACTTCCGGCCTGTCCGCGGACGGGCCGACCTATCTAGATAACCACGATGCTACCGCACGGTGACGCCTGCGCGTAGGCACGCGAGTACTCATCGCGCACTCGTAGGCGGACCCTTCCTCGCACCACGAGCACACTGAGTTAAATCTCACTTTCCGTGCGATCTTGCGTCCATTTTGCACAGATTTAGGGCGACCTAATATCGCCTGCCGGTAGCGATACACCTCCATATCGTGCCGATCCGCCGATCGCCGTCGATCTTCGGCCGAACAGAGTCTTTCCGGCGCGACAAAGGCCTCTAGCATCGCCGGGGTGCGCGAAATCCCTTCAGATTTGGCGCCGGTGACAGGGGCCGCGAAGGCCCGAACGACGGTCGAGTGACGGCCCCAGCGACGTCACGAGGAGGAAATCACGTGTTCGACTACGGAGGCCGCACCGGCTACGAGCCGATCAGCGAGGTCGAGCGGAAGGAGTTCCACGAGCAGGGCTTCATGCTGCTGCGCAACGTCCTGACCGAGGACCACCGGGCCGCACTCGAAGCGGCCGTCGACCGGGTCTACGCGGAGGAGAAGGCCGCCGGCAAGACCACCAAGGACGGCACCCTCCACCTGCTCGGCTTCCTCGACCGCGACGAGCTGTTCGGCGAGCTGCTCACGCACCCGATCGCCTTCCCGTACATGTGGGGCCTCGCCGGCTGGAACATCTACACGCACCACAACCACCTCGACGTCACCCCGCCGGCGCTGGAGCCGGAGAAGCCGTACTGGGGCTGGCACCAGGACGGGTACCGCCAGAACTCCGACCCGGAGACGATGGACCCGAACCTGCCGCGGCCGATGTTCTCGCTGAAGGTGGCGTACGTCCTCTCCGACCTCTCGGAGAACGGCCGCGGCGCGACCAAGGTCATCCCGGGCAGCCACCTGTTGAACTCGCTGCCCCGCCCGGCCGACCTGACGGTGCAGAACCCGGACCCCGAGGGCGCCGTCGAGATCACCGCGAACCCCGGCGACGCGTTCATCTTCGACCGCCGCCAGTGGCACTCGCGCTCGACGAACCTGTCGAACATCACGCGCAAGATGCTGTTCGTCGGCTACACGTACCGGTGGATCCGCCCGCTCGACGAGCTGCACCCCGACCTGGCCTCGCAGTGGTGGCAGAACCGCACCCCGGTGCAGCGTCAGCTGCTGGGCGAGGGCACCCACACCGCGAACTACTGGGGCATCAACTGGGACGGCTACATCGACGACGAGATTCCGCTGCGCAAGGAGCTCAAGACGCGCGGTCTCCTCGACCGCAATGTCCCTTGGCTCCGCTGAGCCAACTTCAAGATCTTTGACCTGGCCCGGATCCGTCGGGGGCGCGACCGTCGCTCCCGCCGGAGACCGGGCCAGGCCGCGTCTTGAGCCAAAATCATCAACCGGGCCCGGATCCGCCGGGGGCACGACCGTCGCTCCCGCCGGAGACCGGGCCAGGCCCTTGGGGGCCTGTCCCTGCCAGGTTCGCGGTGGGTTTACACCCCTACGCGGCGGCGGATCTTGGCTAGGAGTGGTTCGGGCAGGTCGGTGGCTGCGAGCAGGTTCGGGAGCAGCTCTGGGTGGCCGTTGAAGGCGCGGAACATCTCGCCGATGGTTACGCCGTGGTCGGGGCGGTGGACTACCTCGATGGCGTCGTCGGCGCCGATCTGGCCTGGGGTCAGCACCCGCAGGTAGGCGCCTGGGACGCCGTGGTTGGTGAACCGCTTGATGAGGTCCGGGACGCCCCAGAAGCCGGCGAACGTCATGCAGGGCTCGCGGGGCTTGGTCACCTGGAGGAGCGCGGAGCCGATCGCCCAGCGTTCGCCGATCAGGGCGCCGGTGACGTCGACTCCCAGAGTGGTCACGTTCTCGCCGAACGCGCCGGCACCGATCTCGCGGCCGAGCTCGTCGGCCCACCAGTGTGCGTCCTCGACGGCGTAGGCGTAGACCGCCTGGTCGGCACCGCCATGCACGCGCCGGTTGCCGATGTAGTCGCCGTCGACCCCCTCGGGCGAAACCGTGACCCGGTCGGTGGTCGGGGTCTTGTCGATGCCGGTCTGGCCACCCGGCCCGTCGGCATATTCCGTGATCTTGCGGCTGCCGATGTTGACCGAGAGAACGCGCCCTGTCATGCGCTCAACGCTACGTTGCCGGTCAACGCGTTTGCCGTGGGCCCGGCGTGGGCCACCGCCGCGCAGGCTGCACCGGCACAGGCGCACACTCGGCGCAGGTTCGCGGCAGTCCGGCGGGTTGGCGGTTGGCTCTGGAGACGCCGCGAGGGCCGGACCGCGGTAGTCCGCGGCCGACCCTCGGCGAAAAGATCCGGCAGGATCAGGCGACGGGCGCGCTGACCTTCTTGGCGATGGCCGACTTGCGGTTCGCCGCCTGGTTCTTGTGGATGACGCCCTTGCTGACGGCCTTGTCCAGCTTGCGCGTTGCGTCGCGCATCAGCACGGCGGCCTTCTCGGTGTCGCCGGCCGCGGTCGCCTCGTGGAACTTGCGGATCGCCGTCTTCAGCGACGACTTGACCGACTTGTTACGCAGCCGGCGCTTCTCGTTCTGCCGGTTGCGCTTGATCTGGGACTTGATGTTCGCCACGCGACAGCCTCGTCCTGCTCCTGTGAGATTGAATGGGGCGCAGGCGAACGTCGCCACACGCGAAAAACCAGACTACCAGCATCCCATTGACGGGCCAAAACGCCCCCGGCCCGCCCAAGATCCATCAGCGCGCGGCACGTAGCTCGAGAGTGTAGGTCGCGGTGGCGGCGACCACCCGGTCCCGATCGTGTGACAGCGCTTCGAGGGCGCGCGACGCCGTGCTCCCCGGGACGTCCGCGAGCGCCTGCGTCAGCCGGCGGCGGGCTGCCGGTTCGTGGACATCGCCGGCGAGGCCGTCCCTCAGGCCGGTCGCGATCCGGTCGGCCAGCGCCGGATCGGCCGCCAGCGCGCTGAGGGCGTCGGCCGCGTCGGCGTCGTCCCGCCCATCGACGATCATGTCGATGAGCAACGGGATCGCGTCCGCCACGCCACGCGCGCCGAGCGCGAGAGCGGCATTCCGGCGGACGACGACCGCGGAGTTCGTGAGGGCGCCCCGCAGCAGGTCGGTCGCCACGGGGCCGGGAATCTCGGCGACGCACCTGACGGCCCGTTCCCGCACCTCGGCCGCGGGCGCGCCAAGGCCTTGCGCCAGCAGGGGCAGGGCGGCATCGCCCGACCGCGCCAGCGCCCAGCTGAGGGCGCCGGCCACGTTCGGGTCCGCCTCGCCCAGCGCCGCCTCGACCAGGGCCTCCACCGGCACCTCTTCGCTCGAGGTCAGCGCCGCCCGCTGGCGCCGGCCGGCGCTCTCCGACCCGAGCGCCTGCAGCAGCGCGACGGTCTGGAGGACGTCCGTCCAGTCGGCGGGTTCCGCCTCACCGATCCGGCGGAGCCGGGTGAGCAGATCCGTCTGCGCCGCGATCCGTTCCCGCGTCTGGCGGATGAGCTGCTCGACGAGGCCCGCGGGCGTGAAACCGGGGTCGTCCAGCGCGCGCCCGACGTCCCGCAGCGACAGCCCCAACGACCGCAGGCTCTCGACATGGAAGATCCGGCGGATGTCCGCGCTCGAGTACTCCCGGTAGCCGGCAACGGTGCGCCCGGTCGGCCGCACCAGCCCGAGCGAGTCGTAATGCCTGAGCATCCGGGCACTGACCCCGGACCGCCGCGCCACATCACCGATCAACACCGCCCAAGACCCCCGTCCTGCCGATCGTGGTGAGCCAAGCCTGCGTCACCGCACGTGGCACGGGATCGCCGTGCTCCCAGGGCACCGCCTAGACCCCCTGTCATCCCGACCATGGTGCGCCGAGCCTGCGCCACCGCACCTGGCACGGGATCGCCGTGCTCCCGGGACAACGCTTAGCCCCCCGTCCTGCCGATCGTGGTGAGCCGAGCCTTCGGCACGGGATCGCCGTGCTGACCAGGTGCCGCCAGGCGGCGCCTGGGCCCGTCGCGACGATCGTCGGGACACCGCCTACGGTCCCTGCTGGCTCGTGCTGCCGAGTGCCACGATCCGCTTCGCCTCCTCGATCGCCAACTCGAATTCGGCGTCCGGGTCACGCGACAGCCGCTCCGTCGCGATCGCGTGCTGGCGCACCCGCGGGTCGGCGTCCGTCATCGCGGCGCGAACGGCGAGCTCCGCGCCGAGGGCGATCAGCGCCCGGCTGAGACTCAACCGGGTCTCCCGGCCGCCGCGGCCCAGCTGCGTCGCCAGCACCCGCCCCAACTCGGCCTCGGCGCCGCCGGGCACCAGCACGACCGCCGCCCGCCACGCGCTGCGCGCCACCTCGTCGTCGGCGTCGGTGAGCAGCGCCCGGGTGATCGCCGGCCACGCCCGCCGATCCCCGATCTTGGATAGCGTGTGCAACGCCTGGCTCCGGGCCCGCGCCCGCTCCGACCGAAGCTCGGCGACGAGCTTCGGAACCGTCACCGACGCGTCGTGCCGGGTGAGCGCCCAGGTGAGCATCTCCCGCACGGAGAAGTCCGGCTCGACACCGCACCGTTGGACGAGCGTGTCGACCAGCCGCGGATCCGGCCTCGTACCCACCGCCATCGCCGCCCGCAACCGCACCGACGAACTGTCATGCTCCAACGCCCGCCGTGCGCGCGCCGTCTCCGCCTCCATCGGGACCACCTCCTCGACACAGTGCAGGGCTTGTCACCGTGTCAAGGTCAAACCGGCTGGTGGTCCTTGTTCCGCGGACCCGGCAGCGAGCGGAGCGAGCGGTGTCTGGCGGGAGCGACGGTCGTGCCCCCGACGGACCCGAGTCCGGGTTCTGCTCTGCTTGGCTCTTCAGCTCCAGCCCTGGCGGGCCGAGAGCCAGGCGAGCGCCACTTCACCATGCCAGGTCTGGTGGGCGCGGACGAGGGGCGCGGCGTCGGTGGGCGGTGCGGCACCGCGGGTCAGGTAGTAGCCGGCCATCGCGGCCAGGGTCGCGTCGAGAGCGCCCGACGGGGCGTCGGCCGCCGTCGGGTGGGTCGCCCACAGCTGGTCGGCGTCGAGCCCGCCCGCGTAGGCGGTGATCAGCAGGATCGCGGTGTCGAACCACGCCGGGCCGTGGCAGAGCCAGTTCCAGTCGCAGATCCAGGCCCGGCCGGCGGCGTCGATCATGACGTTGTCCAGGCGCAGGTCGCAGTGCATCAGCTCGGGGCCGGACGTGGTGACCAGGGCGGGCGCCGACTCCTCGAGAGCGACCAGATCGGCCAGGTGGTCCAGCCCGGGAGCGGCCGACGGCGGTGCCGGCACCGTCCCGGCCGCCATCCAGCGCCAACCACCGAACTCTTCGGCGAGCATCGGGGCCAGCGCGGGCAGCTTCAGATCGAGCAGTGCCTGCGGCGGATCGGCCAGGGCGGCCGCCGCGTCGGCCCAGGCGGTCAGGGTCGCGGTCAGCTCCGCCGGCTGCCACGGCAGCGGCGGGGTCCGGCCGTCGACCGCCTCGGCGCACAGGACGAACCAGTCAGGCGTGGCCAGGGTCCAGAGCGGCCGCGGCGCCCGGACCTCGGCCGGGAGGACGGCGGTGACCAGGGCTTCGTGCGCGTACCAGTCGCAGAGGTGGCGCTGGTCCGCGGAGCGCGCGGCTTTGACGAACACCCGGTCCCCGGCGGCGGTCTCCAGCAGTCCGGCGAAGCCGCTGGTGAAGCCGGCGCCGGCGGTCCGCGCGGCGACCACGGGGGCGCCGAGCCGGGTCTCGAATCGCGGCCCGGAGGTCGGTCGCGAGCGAGTCCCACGACGGTCGGGTAGCGGTCGCGTCGTACGTGAACGGAGGTGGCGCGAGCATGGCGGCCATCCTGCCGGACCGCGCCCTGCCGGCGTACCCAATTGGGCATGGGAGCATAGAGAGCGACCTTGACCGACGCCGACCAGAACGGACCACCGTGCCACCGACGCTCGACCCCGGCGCCAACAAGCCCGGCGCCACCGACCCGGCGCGCATCCGCAACTTCTGCATCATCGCCCACATCGACCACGGCAAGTCGACGCTGGCCGACCGGATGCTGCAGCTCACGGGGGTGGTCGACCCGCGGCAGATGCGCGCCCAGTACCTGGACCGGATGGACATCGAGCGCGAGCGCGGCATCACGATCAAGCGCCAGGCCGTCCGGATGCCGTGGACCGTGCGCGAGGGTGAGCAGACCGGCGAGCAGGCCGTCCTCAACATGATCGACACCCCGGGGCACGTCGACTTCACCTACGAGGTGTCGCGCAGCCTGGCCGCCTGCGAGGGCGCCGTGCTGCTGGTCGACGCCGCGCAGGGCATCGAGGCGCAGACCCTGGCCAACCTCTACCTGGCGCTGGAGAACGACCTGCACGTCATCCCGGTGCTCAACAAGATCGACCTGCCGGCGGCGCAGCCGGAGAAGTACGCCGAGGAGCTGGCCCACCTGATCGGCGGCCGACCCCGAGCGACTGCCTGCGGGTCTCCGGCAAGACCGGCGAGGGCGTGGCGCACCTGCTCGACGAGATCGTCCGGCAGTTCACGCCGCCGGTCGGCGACGCGGCGGCGCCCGCCCGGGCGATGATCTTCGACTCGGTGTACGACATCTACCGCGGCGTCGTCACCTACGTCCGGGTGATCGACGGGCGGATCGAGGCCCGCGACCGGATCAAGATGATGTCCACCGGCGCGGTGCACGAGCTGCTGGAGATCGGCGTCATCTCGCCCGAGATGGTCAAGTCGCCGGCACTCGGCGTCGGCGAGGTCGGCTACCTGATCACCGGCGTGAAGGACGTCCGGCAGTCCCGGGTCGGCGACACCGTCACGATCAACGGCCGGCCGGCCACCGAGGCGCTCGGCGGCTACAAGGACCCGAAGCCGATGGTCTACTCGGGCCTCTACCCGATCGACGGCTCCGACTACCCGGCGCTGCGCGACGCGCTCGACAAGCTCAAGCTCAACGACGCCGCGCTGGTCTACGAGCCGGAGACCAGCGCCGCGCTCGGCTTCGGCTTCCGCTTCGGCTTCCTCGGCCTGCTCCACCTGGAGATCATCCGGGAGCGGCTGGAGCGCGAGTTCGACCTCGACCTGATCTCGACCGCGCCCAACGTGGTCTACCGGGTGACCATGGACGACGGCGCCGAGCTGACGGTGACCAACCCGAGCGAGTTCCCGGTCGGCAAGGTCGCCGAGGTCTACGAGCCGGTGGTGCGGGCCACGGTGCTGACGCCCAACGACTACGTCGGCGCGGTGATGGAGCTGTGCCAGGGCCGGCGCGGCTCGCTGCTCGGCATGGACTACCTGTCGGCCGACCGGGTCGAGCTGCGCTACACGCTGCCGCTCGCCGAGATCATCTACGACTTCTTCGACCAGCTGAAGAGCCGCACCAAGGGCTACGCCAGCCTCGACTACGAGCCCTCCGGCGAGCAGCAGTCCGACCTGGTCAAGGTCGACATCCTGCTGCACGGCGAGCCGGTCGACGCGTTCAGCGCGATCGTGCACAAGGACAAGGCCTACAACTACGGCGTCACCATCGCGGCGAAGCTGCAGAAGCTGATCCCCCGCCAGCAGTTCGAGGTGCCGATCCAGGCGGCGATCGGCAGCCGGGTGATCGCCCGCGAGACCATCCGGGCGATCCGCAAGGACGTGCTGGCCAAGTGCTACGGCGGTGACATCACCCGTAAGCGCAAGCTGCTGGAGAAGCAGAAGGAAGGCAAGAAGCGGATGAAGATGGTCGGCCGGGTCGAGGTGCCGCAGGAGGCGTTCATCGCCGCCCTGTCCACCTCGGACTCACCCGCCGAGATCAAGGCCGCGAAGAAGTGACCACTGGTACGACCGGCCCGGCGTCGGCGCCCGCGCCGCTCGCGTCCGGGCCGTCCGCTGGTTTCTGTGCGCGTTGTGGGGCGGCGTTGGCCGGACGGCCGCCGACCGCGTGCCCGTCGTGCGGTTACCAGCTCTACGTCAACGCGCGACCGACGGCGAGCCTGATCGTGGTCGACGACCGGGGCCGGTTCCTGGCGCTGCGCCGGGCGATCGACCCGATGGCCGGGCTCTGGGAGGTGCCCGGCGGGTTCTGCGACGGCTTCGAGCACCCGCGCGACGCCGCGGTCCGCGAGGGCCGCGAGGAGCTCGGCGTCGAGGTCCGGATCACCGACTTCATCGGGATGTACGTCGGCTCGTACGAGTTCCAGAACGAGCACCTGCCGGTGTTGGACTGCTTCTACTTCGCGACCCTGGACCCGGCGGCGATCCGGCTCGACCCGGCCGAGGCGACCGACATGACCTGGTTCGACCTGGCCAACCCGCCGAAGATGGCGTTCTCGACAATGGACTCCGCGCTGGTCGACGCGGCCCGGCAGCTGTCCGCGCGCGAATCGTTGCCGTCAGCGAAATAAACCTGCCATCCGGATGAAAGATCCGGTTTGGCGCTCCACCGCCTCGGGAATTTAGCGGCTGTCACATACCCCCCGAGGAGGAGGAAGGGCCATGACCCCAGGTGGAATCATCACCGCAATCATCGTCGGTCTGATCATCGGTGCACTGGGCCGACTGGTCGTGCCCGGCCGCCAGAACATCCCGATCTGGCTGACGCTGGTCATCGGTGTCGTCGCCGCGCTGCTGGGCTCCGCCATCGCCCGCGCCGGCGGCTTCGCGGACACCGGAGGCTTCATCGACTGGCGCGAGCTGCTCCTGCAGATCGCTCTCGCCGCCGTCGGTGTGCTGCTGACCGTGAGCATGTACGGCCGTGGCCGTCGCCGGGTCAGCCGCTACTGACGCACGGTAACGACCTAACTCCGGAAACGGGCGCCCTTCGGGGCGCCCGTTTCCCATGTGTAATCCAAGGACCGGCGCGAGAGTCTGTCGTAAAAGAAATTTTCGTACTAGTCTGCCGCGAAGAAGGTTACCTACAAACCCCGAACCCCCATCGCGGAAGGGAATGCGTCGTGAAGACGAGGCGGAAACCATTCCAGGTTGTCACGGTGATCCTGACGGCCGCGATGCTCGCCAGCGCTTGCGGCAGCGACGATAGCGGCAATGAGGAAAAGGCGGCAGACCCGGCCAAGCTCACCGTCTGGATGATGGGTGAGGGCGGCGACGCACAGAACACCTTCCTCGACGGCGTCGAGCAGGAGTTCAAGCAGAAGCACCCGAACACCGACGTGGTCGTGCAGTACATCCCGTGGCTCGAGGCGCCGAAGAAGTTCCAGGCGGCGCTCGCCGGCGGCGAAGGCCCCGACGTCACCGAGCTGGGCAACACCGAAACACAGGGCTGGGCACAGCAGGAGGCGCTCTCCGACCTGACCGACCGGCTCGGCGGCTGGGCACCGGGCAAGGACATCCTGCCCGACCTGGTGAAGAACGCGCAGCTCGACGGCAAGCAGTACGGCATCCCCTGGTACGCCGGCGTACGCGCGATCTACTACCGCACCGACTGGTTCCAGGCGGCGGGCGTGCAGCCGCCGAAGACCTGGGACGAGCTCGTGACGGTGGCCAAGGCCGTCCAGGCGAAGAAGCCGGGCACCTACGGCATCGCCGTACCGGGCAACTCCGAACTGCCGTTCTACTCGTTCCTCTGGGGCGCGGGCGGCGAGATCGCCACCGACAACGGCGGCACCTGGAAGTCCGGCTACACCTCGGCGGAGTCGCGCCAGGCGGTCAAGTTCTGGACCGACCTGGTCACCGTGCACAAGGTCGCACCGCCCGCGGCGGCGGCCTGGAACGAGGTCGACGCGCGTACCCAGTTCGCCACCGGCAAGGCGGCGATGGCGTTCGGGGGCAGTTGGCAGCAGGCGGCGATGCTGGAAGCCGACCCCAACCTCGACAAGGTCTGGGGCACGTTCCCGGTACCCGGGCCGACCGGCGGTGAGTCGCCCGCGTTCGCCGGCGGGTCGGACATCGCGATCTGGGAAGACAGCAAGGCCAAGGACGCGGCCTGGGACTACATGACGGTGCTGCTCGACAAGCAGAACAACAAGAAGTACGCCGACAGCCTGAAGTTCTTCCCGGTCTACTCCGACCTGATCGCCAGCGGCTACAACGACGACAAGATCATGGCGGCCTTCGCGGCGAGCATGAAGAGCACCAAGCTCACCCCGATGACGCCGAAGTGGGTCGAGGTCAGCCGCACCAAGACGGTGACACAGGCGATGAACAGCGCGATCATGAAGGGCCAGAAGACGGTCGACCAAGCGACGACCGACGCGGCCGCCGAGATCGAGAGCATCCTCAACGCCAAGTGACGACGTCGACCCGCGTCGCCCCTGACGCACCGGCCCGGCCCGCTCCCCCGGCTCGCTCCTTCCGCCGGGGGGCGGGCCGGCTCCCGTACCTCTTGCTGCTGCCCTGCCTCGTGGTCATCGCCGCGTTGCTGCTCTGGCCGCTCGGGCAGATCGTGGTGATGTCGCTCTACGACCTGGACAGCGTCCGCCAGGTGCGCGGCGACCGCCCGTGGCCGTTCGCGGGGCTCGCGAACTACCGCGAGATCCTGACGGACCCGTTCTTCCACACGGTGCTGCGCAACACGGTGCTGTTCGCGTTCGCCAACGTGGTGCTGACCATGGTGCTCGGGACGCTGGTCGGCCTGCTGCTGCACCGCCTCGGGCGCCGGATGGCGGCGTTCGTCGGCGGCTGCGTGCTGCTCGCCTGGGCCACGCCGGCCCTGACCGGCACGATCACCTGGAAGTGGATCTTCGACGACACCAACGGGCTGGTCACGTGGCTCTTTAACGCTTTGCCGGACGGGCTGTCGACCGCGCTGTTCGGCCGGGCCGACTGGACCGGGTACGGCTGGTTCAACGCGCCGTTGTCGTTCTTCTCGATCCTGACCCTGGTGATCGTCTGGCACTCGTTCCCGTTCATCGCCGTGTCGGTGCTGGCCGGCCTGAAGAGCCTGCCGACAGAACTGCTCGAGGCCGCGCGGGTGGACGGCGCCGGCCCGTGGCGCTCGTTCTGGTCGATCACGTTCCCGCTGCTGCGGCCGGTGTTCGGGATCCTGGTGGTGCTCTCCACGATCTGGGACTTCAAGGTCTTCACCCAGCAGTACGTGCTGGCCGGGGGTACGCAGGACCGGCCGACCTTCATGCTCTCCATCTACTCGTACGCCACCGCGTTCTCGCCACCGCCCAAGTACGGCCTGGGCGCGACGATCGCGGTCGTACTCACGGTGATCCTGTTGATCGTCACCGGCGTGTACGTGCGTTCCCTGGTCAAGCAGGAGGAGCTGTGAAGCGGTCCGCGGTCAACCTGCTCGGCTTGCTGGTAGCGGCCTTCGCCGTCTTCCCGGTCATCTGGATGGTCGCGACCTCGTTCAAGTCGACCCCGGAAATCTTCTCCGGCGGCCCGGTGCCGTTCCCGCGGCACCCGACCCTGGTCCACTACAAGACGATCCTGACCGGCGACCTGATCCCCGGCGTGACCTTCGTCGACTTCTTCCGCAACAGCGTCGTGGTAGCCGCGGCCACGGTGATCATCAGCGGCCTGATCGCCCTGCTGGCCGCGATGGCGGTGGCCCGGTTCCGGTTCAAGGGCCGGACCAGCATCCTGGTGATGCTGCTGATCGTGCAGATGATCCCGCTCGAGGCGCTGGTCATCCCGCTGTTCCTGATGATCCAGCGGCTGGGCCTCTACGACACGCTGGCCAGCCTGGTGCTGACCTATGTGGGCTTCTCGCTCCCGTTCGCGATCTGGATGCTGCGGGGGTTCGTGGCCGCGGTGCCGGTGGAGCTGGAAGAGGCCGCGGCGATCGACGGCGCGAGCCGGGCGCAGATCTTCCGTCGGATTTTGCTGCCGCTGGTCGCGCCTGGGCTGGCCGCGACGAGCATCTTCTCGTTCATCGTGGCCTGGAACGAGTTGATCTTCGCGCTGACGTTCCTCAATGACCAGACCCGGTACACGTTGCCGGTCGCGATGACCTTCTTCTTCGGCCGCGACGACACGGCCTGGGGTCCGGTGATGGCCGCGTCGACGATCCTGACCATCCCTGTGCTGATCTTCTTCCTCGTGGTCCAGCGCCGCATGGTGAGCGGGCTGGCTGCTGGGGCGATGAAGGGCTGAACAGCGACCTGTTCCGCCGGCCGCGTCATGCGTGGCGACGCGTCGCGGAGTGCTCGGCTGACGTGTCAGAGCGTCGGCCGGGCGGCCACGTTACTCCGGGCGGCACGTAGCCGAGCCGAGGGCACGTTGGGTCAGGTCGAAACGCCGGCCGCCCGGCGGCCTCACCCGCGGCGGCGGGTCGCGGACCAACGGATGCGGCCGGTTTAAATACCCTCGACCGCCTAGCCGGGCTGCTCGTAGCGGCGGGTCGCAGAGTGCCGGGCGCGCTGGGTTGGGGTGTCCAAGAGGCCGGCCGCGCCGACCACGAGACGTGGATCAGCGACCTGCGCACCGCGGAAGACCCTGGCAAGGCCCGCGACGCCGACGAGATGGCCGCGCAACCACCCACCCGCAGCGGCAGGTCGCGGACCGGCGCACGCATCCAGTTGATACACCGAACCTCGACCACCCACCTGGGCTGTTCGTACCGGTGGGTCGCGGAGTGCCGCCCGCTATGGGTTGGTGTCGAAGACGTCGGCCGCCCAGCCACCCCACCCGCAGCGGCGGGCCGCAGACCAGCGGACGCACCAGGTCGAACCTCGACCGCCCAGCCCGACTATTCGTAGCGGCGGGTCGCGGAGTGGCGGGCGCGTTGGGTTGGGGTGTCGAAGACGTCGGCCGCCCAGTCGCGGGTCGTGGTGGTGCGGGCTGCTTTGCTGTGGTCGAGGTCGACGGGTGGTGCGTTGACGGCCGCCGCCGGGTTGGCGTTGCGGGCCAGCGGGATGCCGCCACCGTGCGACGCACGGTGGGGTTCGACGGGCTCGGGTTCGTCGTCGTCGCCCCAGGCGTCGAGGTCGTAGGCGGCAGCGCGGCGGTGGCTCTCGGTGTCCGCGGTTGCCGGGTCCGGGGTGGTGGCGACCTCCGGTGTGGTGGAGCGGTAGACCCGGCCGACGTTGTCGGTGCCGGCGCCGCCCGGGACGCTGGCGCGGCCGATCGTGCGGAAGGGCCGCATCGGTCGGCGGGTGGACGCACCGGCGGGGCGGGTCGAGGCGGCGCGGACCGCGGCGCCGGCGACCAGGTCGTTCATTTTGACCATCGCGGCGATGCAGGCCGGCAGGAGGACGACGCCCCACATGGGGATCAGCTCCGCCAGCGCCAGGATGATCGCGAACGCGGTCGCGCCCTCCAGGAACACGAAGCACACCGTGGAACTCGGGTTGAGGTGCCGCAGGCGCAGCACGCGGGCGTAGAACGGGCGCCCGCTGGCATGGCCGGCGGGTGCGAACTGGGCAGCGAGCCGTCGAGCCGTCATCGGCCACCGCCCGGTCGCCTGGCGCCCGCCGCGGAACCACCCCGGCCCGCGGCCGCCGCGCGTGCGGCGGCGCGGCCGTCGATCGGTCGCCCGGAGCCGGCGTCGTCGCCGCCGGACCGACCTGACGGGTCGGGCCGGCGGACGGGGCCACCGGTCGCGTCGAACCCGGAGCCGCTGCCGCCCTCGCCGGACCGCGCGGCCACGACGGCGAAGACGGCGCGCTCCAGGGCGTAACCCCGGTCGTCGGCGCCGCCCTTGACCGCGGCGTTGCAGTCGGCGGCGGCCCGCATCGCGGCGACGAGGCCTTCCGGCGTCCAGCCGCGGCCCTGGCGCTGCGCACGCTCGATCTTCCACGCCGGCATGCCCAGCGTGCTCGCCATCTGGTAGGCGTTGCCCCGCCCGGCCGACGCGACCCGCGCGACAGTGCGGACACCGTCGGCGATGGCGTCGGCGATCGGAACCGGGTCGACGCCGACGTGCAGCGCCCAGCGCAGCGCCTCGAGCGCGCCGGGCACGTCGCCGACCATCGCGGCGTCGGCCACCGTGAAGCCGCTCACCTCGGCCCGCCCGCGGTAGTAGCGGGCCACCGTCGCGGCGTCGATCCGGCCCTCGACGTCGGCCAGCAGCTGCGAGCAGGCGGCCGACAGGTCGCGCAGGTCGTTGCCGACGGCGGCGAGCAGTGCCTCGGCCGCCTCTTCGGAGCCGCGCGTGCTGCCGCGCCGGAGCTCCTCCGCGGACGAACGCGACCCGGTCACGATGCGACTTGAGCTTCGCGGCGGTCACCACGTCGGCACCGGCGGTGCGGAGGCCGTCGGCGAGCGCCTTCGCCCGGCCGCCGCCCGTGTGCGTGACGACCAGCATGACGTCCGGGTCGGGGTGCTTCGCGTAGTCGAGCAGCGCCGCCACGACGTCCTTGCGGGCGTCCTGACCGTTGCGCGACGACCAGCAGGCGACGACCGCCGAACAGCGACGGGCTGATCATCTCGGCCAGCTCACCGGCAGCGAGCGCGCTGGCCTCGTAATGCCGGACGTCGGTGGACGGGTCGGCCGCCTCGGCGGCTTCGATCGCCTTCTCGACGGCGCGCGTCACCAGCAGTTCCTCGTCGCCGAGCACGAGTTGAGTTGAGGGAAGGCCGCCGGTCACCGGGCCATACTCGCACGCGCCCCTGACGGACCGAACGTCCTCACCCATATGAGTTGTCGATCACTCATCAACCGCAAATCCCGACAAATTACTGTGCCGCCACGAGCTGTGCCGCGATGCGTCGATCATCCCGTGCACGGGATCATGCGCGTGCACCGCGGGGCCCGCCCGAGGCCACGACCGCGAGACCACCTCCCCTCCGCACCACTGCCAGGTCACCGTCCAGGTCGGTACGCAGTACCCGAGCGCCGTCGCGACTCAGCCGAGCCAGCAGCGCGGGGTTCGGATGGCCGTAACCGTTGTCGACGCCGACCGACACCAGCGCCACCACCGGATCGACCGCGTCGAGGAAGTCCGGCTCCTGGTAAGCGGAGCCGTGGTGGGCGACCTTGAGCACCTGCGCCCGCAACGCGGCTGCGCCGAAACGGTCGACGGTCGCCCGCTGCTCCTCCTCTTCGGCGTCGCCGGGAAGCATGACTCCCACCCCGTCGACGGTCGCCCGGAGAACGAGTGAGTTGTTGTTGGGGTCGGATCGTGTTCCGGCCATCTCCACCGGCGGCCCGAACGCGACGAGGTCGACCGCGCCGGCGGATGAGTCGCCACCCCGCGTCGACCGTCAGGACGGCCGCACCGGCTTCGGTAGCCGCGCGTGACGACCTGGTCCCGGCCGGCGGCCGGCTCCGCATGTCGCGGCGTGGCGACGGCCTCGATCCGGCGGCCCCGGCCGACGCCCTCGACACCGCCCACGTGGTCGGCGTGGAAGTGGCTGACCACGAGCAGGCGCACGGTGCGGACGCCGAGCCGGTCGAGGCAGCCGTCGGCGGGCGCCGGGTTCGGGCCCGGCGTCGATCACGACGGCCGTGGCCGCGCCGGCGGCCAGCACCGCCATGTCGCCCTGGCCGACGTCGCACGCCACGACCACCCAGCCGGCGGGCGGCCAGGTGCTGGTCAGCACCCGCACCGGCAGGGCGCCGACGACCGCCGCGACCACCACGACGGCGACCAGCCGCCGGGCCAGCCGGCGCCGCAGGGCGATCAGCAGGACGACGGTCAGCGCGCCGAGCAGCAGCCCGCCGCCGACCCCGCCCGGCCACGGCAGGCTGCCCATCGGGGTGTTCGCGCCGTGCCCGGCGATCAACACGAGCCAGCGCGCCGGCCAGTGCGCGACCCAGGCGAGGAAACCGGCACCGGCCGGCCAGACCGCCGAGACGATCGTGGCGAAGACGCCGAGGACGGTCGCCGGTGCGACGGCCGGGGCGGCGAGCAGGTTGGCCGGGATCGACACCAGACTCACCGCACCGGAGAGGCCGGCGACGACCGGGCCGCAGGTCACCTGGGCGGCGGCCGGGATGGCGAGCGCTTCCGCCAGTCCCGGCGGCACGCGGCGGCGGCGCAGCCAGTCGCGCATCTTCGGCGCCAGCAGGAGCAGCCCGCCGGTCGCGAGGACCGACAGCGCGAAGCCGGCGTCGCCGGCCAGGTCGGGGTCGACCACGAACCAGCACGACGATCGCGGCCGCCAGCGCCGGCAGCGGCGGCCCGGGACCGCCCGCTCGCCAGCGCCATCAGCCCGATCGCGCCCATGGTCGCCGCCCGCACCACGCTCGGCGACGGACGGACCAGGATCACGAAGCCGACCAGCGCGATTCCACAAAGGATCGCGGAGGTCCACCGGCCGGCGCGGCACCAACGGGTGACGAGCAGTACGAAGCCGATGATGATCGCCACGTTGGCGCCCGAGACGGCGGTCAGGTGGGTCAGACCGGTGGTCTGGAAGTCGTCGGCCACCGCCGGGTCGAGCCGGCTGGTGTCGCCGAGGACGAGGCCGGGTAGGAGGCCGCCCGCCTCGGGTGGCAGGGTCGCGCAGGCGCGTTGGAGACCGGCCCGCAGGGAACCCGCGGCGCGCTGCGCCCACGACGGTTCGCCCGACCAACTCGGGTGCGGCACCGGAGGAGATGACAGCGGCGGTCAGGTCGCCGCCGCGCGGGCGGTCGAGCCTGCCCTCGACGCGTACCCGCTGACCCGGCAACGGCGCGCCCCAGGCCGAATGGGTGGCGAGCACGAGCACGCGGGCCCGGACCTCGACCCGGAGCTGGTCGGCGGCGACCGGCCGCAGCCAGCGCAGGTCGGCTGCGACGACGTACATCGGCCGGTTGGCGCCCCCGACGAGCCGGGGATCGTCGCGGACGACGACCTCGGCCACGACCGACGTCCGCTCGTCGGCGAGCGCGGTGAGGGCCGGCGCATCGCGCACCGCGACGCGGGCCGCGGTCGCGCCGGCCCCACAGACGGCCCCGAGCAGAACCGCGACAGCGATCCGACGCCGCACCGGCCCGTCGCCCGCACTACGCAGCCCACGCAGCAGACGCCCACGCCAGCCACTGTGCTTTCTCGACCTCGAGAGCGACGCGACCCTTCGTCGCCAACTCCTCTCACCAGCGCCGGCGGCCTTCAGGCGCCTCTCAACGCTGGCGGCGCCAATGCCATCCACCGACGCCCGGGCCCTCGTGTGCTCCCTTGCGGGGCCGCGAGCACCGCCGACATCCAGACCATCCGCCCGATTCGAAGAGCCAGCGCCGTCGCGCAGCCGGACATGACCCGGTCCCACCCTGGCGACACCGCGGCCATCGACACCTCGTGCCGGCATCCCGGCCGCGACAAGCAGACGCTCGACCGGCCCTGGGCGCGGTGGGTCGACGATCGTCAGGCCGCGGCGGAAGATGCGGGCGGTAGAAGCCTCGGCGGGTCAGTAGCAACAGCGTGGCGAGTGCGGCCGCCGCGGCCGCGAGTAGGGCTCCGGTGCGGGCGCTCAGGTATAGCGCGGCCAGGGCCGTCAGCCAGGTGCCCAGGGCCATGCCGGCCAGGCGCAGATCCGGTGGCGGCCGGTCGGGCGCGGGCGACGCGTTGTCCACACCGGCGACCGGGTCGCCCTCGGCGAGGCCCGCGTCCACCGCGGAGGCCGCAGTCCTGCTCTGGCGGCCGGTGGTCATACCGTCACCAGGTCCTTCAGTTCCTCGTAGCGGCTGGCGCCGATGCCGTCGACGTTGCGGAGGTCGCCGACGGAGGTGAAGCCGCCCTTGGCTGTGCGGTGGTCGAGGATGCGTTGGGCCAGGACCGGGCCCACGCCGGGGAGGCCGTCCAGTTCCGCCAGCGTCGCCGTGTTGAGGTTGATCTTGCCTCCGGCTGCTGTGTCGGGACCGGCGCCGATGGCTGGCGAGCCGCCGACCACACCGGGTGGCGGCGTGACGCCGATCAGGACCAGCTCGCCATCGGTGAGTCGCCGGGCGAGGTTGACGGACGCCAGGTCGGTGCCGGGCACCGTGCCGCCGGCCGCTTCCACCGCGTCGGCCACCCTCGCTCCGGCGGGTAGGCGGACCAGGCCCGGCTTTCTGACCTTGCCCGCCACGGAGACCACGATCTCCCCGCCACTGGTCGCCGGGGCGACGGCTTCGCCGCCGGCGGTGCCGACACGGGTGCGACGGGCTCCACCTTCGGGCGCGCCCGGTACGCGAAGAAGGCGGCGACCAGCACCACCACCGCGGCCACCGCCGCCAAGGCCTTGATCCCGCGCCGGCCGGGGTCGAACGGCCCAGGTCCGCCGAGCACCCGTGGAGGCTCGGGATCTGGCTCGAAACCCGCCGGCGGCGCCGGATGCGGGAACGTGGTCGCGAACGTCGCCGGGTCGTCAAGGCCCTCGAACGGCGACCGTAGCGGGCGGGTCAGCGCCGTGTAGGGGTCAGCGGGGTTCGGCTCGGCACGCAGCCGGGCCAACCGTTGGCGCACGAGCGTCTCGTCATCGGACACGCGGGCGACGCTAGGCCGAACGAGTCACCCGGCGTGTGCCATCCATCGCAGCCTGTGGATAACTCCGTCCTGTGGACAACCAGAAAATCTTGGCCGGCGTCGTCGACACTGGGCCTCCGGCACGACGCACGGAAGGAGCCAGGACATGATCTCGATCAATGCCACCGGACCGGCGGACCGGCGCCCACGAGGTGGGGGCTACGGGCGACGGTGTACGACGACCGAGGCCAGGCCGGGTCCGACGTGCGCGGCCACGGCGGCGCCGACCTCCGTCACGTAACAGTCGTGCAGGCGGTCGCCGAGCCGCTCCGTCAGGGTCGAGGCGAGGTGTTCGGCGCGCTCGGCACGGTCGAGGTGGTGGACGGCCAGGTCCACATCGGCGTCACCCGCCGCCTCCATGGCCAGGTCCACCAGGCGGGCGAGGCCGCGGCTCGCGGTGCGCACCTTGTCGCGGAGCACGATGCTGCCGTCGACCATGTTGAGGATCGGTTTGACCGACAGGGCGGTGCCGAGCAGTGCCGACGCGGCGTTGATGCGGCCGCCGCGGCGGAGGAACTCCAGGGTGTCGACGTAGAACAGCGTCGCGGTGCGGTCCGCGGCTTCGACGGCGGCGCGGCAGACGTCCTCCGCAGTGGCACCGGCGTCGGCCGCCGCGCTCGCCGCCAGGGCCGGGAAAGCCCAGGCCCATCCCGGTCGACTTGGCGTCGACGACCGAGACGGCGGGGCCGATCTCGGTCGCGGCCAGCCTGGCTGCCTCGATCGTGCCGGACAGGTGCGCCGACAGGTGCACGGAGACCACGGCGGACGCGCCGTCGTCGAGCAGGCGTCGATACACGGCCGCGAAGGCGGCCGGTGACGGGCGGGAGGTGCTGACCGAGACGCGGCGGCCGCCGAGGGCGCGTGCCACCTCGGCGGGGGTGACGTCCACGCCTTCCGAACCCTCGACGCCGTTGATCACGACGGTCAACGGCACCACCGACAACGCCGCCTTCACAGAGGGCGGCAGGTAGGCGGTGGAGTCGGTGACGACCGCTACGGACATGCCGGCACGGTAGCCGAGATCAGCCATCCACGCGGACGATGCCGGGAAGAAGGTTCCTCGACGGGCGAAGACGAATACGACAAAGGTCAACCACCCCGGACCTAACCGCCTGTGCGGGCGGCCGCGCCAGCGGTCAGCTCTGGCTCAGGACGCCGACGTTGTGGGCCGTCAACTGCCAACCCGTGCCGCCCACGCGGCGGCGAGCGGTCAGTCAACTCGGTCCAGTGGCAGTTGTGCAGCGACCCCAGCGTCCGCGTCGCCTCGTTGGGCCAGCCGAGCAGGGCTCCGCAGCCCTGCCGGGCCGCACCGCCGTGGGTGGTCACCACGACCGTGCCGCCGGGCGCGCAGGTCGGCGGCGTCCTGCAGCGCCTCGACGACCCGCTTGGCCAGGTCGTCCAGGCTCTCGATGCCGCAGCCGGGTGACGGGTCGCCGGCGCGCCAGCGGGCGTACTCGGCGGGGTGCTTGGCCTCGATGTCGGTCAGCAGCGCGCCCTGCCACTCGCCGAAATGGCGTTCGCGCAGGCGGGGGTCCGGGCGTGATCGACAGGCCGGTCAGCGACGCGAGCGCCGACGCCGTGTCGTGCGCACGGGACAGGTCGCTGCTGACCAGGACATCGGGATGGACGGAGGCCAGCAGGGCGGCGGCCGCGGCGGCCTGGTCACGGCCGCGCGCGTTCAAGGGCGCGTCGGTCTGGCCTTGAACGCGGCCGCCCGCGTTGTAGTCGGTGTTGCCGTGCCGCCAGACGAACAGTCTGGTCATTCGGCCGGGCTCGCCTCGTCGCCGGTAGCGGCGGCGGGGGCGGCCGGCACCAGATCGCGGTCGACGAACGGGATGGTCGGGCAGTCCTTCCACAACCGGTCGAGCGAGTAGAACTCGCGCTCCTCGGTGTGCTGGACGTGCACCACCATGTCGACGTAGTCGAGCAGCACCCAGCGCCCGGCGCGCTCGCCTTCGCGGCGGACGGGCTTGGCCTTCTCGGGCAGGGTGGCCAACCGCTCTTCGATCGCGTCCACGATGGCGAGGACTTGGCGCTCGTTGGGCGCGGAAGCGATCAGGAAGGCATCGGTGATCACCAGCTGGTCGGCGACGTCGATGATGACGATGTCTTGCGCCTTCTTGTCGGCAGCGGCCTGCGCGGCGGCGAGCGCCAGCTCGCGCGTGCGGTCGGAAGCGGTCACCGTGCTCCTCTGTGTGTCGACGGCATTCCCGTCAAGCCTCTCACATGCCTCACCGTCGTCCACCGAAGCGTCCTCGGCCGTGGCGCAGCCGCGCTCCGCCACGCCTACCGGCAGGCCAGCACGCGCCCCAAACCGTCACATGGCCACCACCAGCCGCCAGCGCCCACGCACTGAGCCGCACCCCAGGCAGGGTGGCGTGCGTCCCGGGTCACCCTCGCGACCACCGGCCTCGCCCCACCCGCACCCGGTTCGGGCGCTACTCGCGGTACAGGTGGCGCTTTGCGATGTATTGGACGACTCCGTCCGGTACGAGGTACCAGACGGGCTTGCCGGCGGCTACGCGGGTGCGGCAGTCGGTCGAGGAGATCGCCATCGCCGGGACCTGGATCATCGAGATCGCGTCGTCCGGCAGGTGGTCGTCGCTGAGGGTGAAGCCCGGCCGGGTGACCGCGACGAAATGCGCCAGCTCGAACATCTGGTCGGTGTCTTTCCACGACAGGATGCGCTGCAGCGCGTCGGCGCCGGTGATGAAGAACAGCTGCGTCTTCGGCCCGTACATGGCGCGGATGTCGCGCAAGGTGTCGACGGTGTAGGTGGGGCCGTCGCGGTCGATGTCGACGCGGCTGACGTGGAACCGCGGGTTGGACGCCGTCGCGATCACCGTCATCAGATAGCGGTCTTCGGCCGGCGAGACGGCTCGCCGTGTCCTTCTGCCAGGGGTTCCCGGTCGGGACGAAGACCACCTCGTCGAGCGCGAAATTGTCCGCGACCTCGCTCGCCGCGACGAGGTGCCCGTGGTGGATGGGGTCGAACGTGCCACCCATGATCCCGACCCGACGGACGCCGAGATCGTCGTCACCGCTCATCACCGGATCGTATGCCCGTCAGATCGCCCGAGCAGCCAGTGCGAGACGAAGGTCATCATCGTTGTCGATCACTATCCGGCGCAGCGCCGGCGGTAGGTCGTCGCGCGTGAGCATCGCCGCGGCGAGCTCGCGGGTGCGGTGTGCGACCGCGTACCGGGGAAAGACCAGGTCCGCGAGGCGTTCGGCGGCGTACGGGGTGCGCCGCAGGGCCGCCGCCGGCATCTCCAGCGAAGTAGCGCTCGACGTACGGCGCGGTCAGCTCGACCTGCTCGGGCCGGAACAGCCCCCGACCGTTGGCCTCCAACATCCGGTTGGAGAGCACGGTCGTCGTTGATCACCGCCTCCCACGCGGCCTCCTTCGCCGCCGGGTCGGGACGCGCCGCCGAGCGCCTGCGTCGCCCACTCACCGCCCGAAGCGCTGCGGTCCGCGGCGAGCTCCGCGGCGATCCGGTCGGCGTCAACGGCGCCGAGCACCGCCAGCCGGTGGAGCGATCCGCCAGCGCAGGTCCGCGTCGATCTCGATGGCGTCGGGCACATCCGAGCCGTCGAGCCAGCCGAGCAGCCTGGCCGCGTCGTCGCTCGCGTCGACCAGCGCACGCATCGCGGCCAGCCGCCGCGACGCACCACCGTCCGGCGTGGCGACCAGCGCCTCGCAGACGACCGCGACCCGGGCCAGCGCGGCGGCGCGTTCGTCCGCCGGCAGGTAGCGGTCGATCAGGCTGCGGCCCTGTAACAGCGCGTCCTCCACCACGATCACCTCGGTCTCCGCCGGCAGGGCGGCGACCAGCAGGTCGACCAGGTCGGTGACGGGGCGCTCCGCGTCGCGTACCGCGTCGATCGTGGAGGTCCAGACGACGCGCGCGGCTGAGCGGGTCGCGCAGCCCGGGCAGCACGGCGGGCACCGCCGCGGCGGACGCCTCGTCGAGGCGGACCTTGGCGAAGGTCAGGTCACCGTCGTTGAGCAGCAACAGGTCGGCGGCCGGTTCGCCGCGCAGCGCCGGCACCTCGGTGCGCGGCACCGTCGACGTCGACCTCGACCCGGCGGCGCAACGTGATCGCACCGCCCGCATCGCGGTCGTAGAGGCCGAGCGCGACCCGGTGCGGGCGTGGCACTCGCACCGGACTGCAGCACCGCCACGGTTCGGCCGCCGGCGCGGCGCTTCGACCCGCAGCGTGTTGACACCGGCCTGGCGCAGCCACAGCTCGGCCCACCTCGACAGGTCGCGCCCGCTCGCCGAGGTCAGCGCGCCCAGCAGGTCGGCCAGCGTCGCGTTGCCGAACGCGTGCGCCTGCGAAGTGCGCACGGAGGCCGGCCAGGAACGCCTCGTCGCCCACCCACGCGACGAGCTGGCGCAGGGCGCGAGGCGCCCTTCGCGTACGAGATGCCGTCGAAGTTGAGCAGCCCGTCGGCGGAGTTCGGCACGCTCGTCGGCGCGACCGGATGCGTCGACGGCCGCTGGTCGGTCTGCGTAGCCCCAAGCCTTGCGCCGCATGCCGAACGTGGTCCACGCGTTGCTGAACCGGGTCGCCTCGGCGGTCACCCGGGTGCCCATGTACTCCGCGAACGACTCGTTGAGCCACAGGTCGTCCCACCAGCGCATGGTGACCAGGTCGCCGAACCACATGTGTGCCATCTCGTGCGCGATCGTGGTGGCCCGCCGCTCGCGCTCGGAGTCGGTGACCGCCGACCGGAAGACGTATTCGTCGCGGATCACCACGAGACCCGGGTTCTCCATCGCGCCCGCGTTGAACTCGGGCACGAACGCCTGGTCGTATTTGCCGAACGGGTAGCGGAAGCCGAACAGCTCGTGGAACCTGTCGAGACACTGCCGGGTGATCTCGAAGATCTCGTCGGCGTCCTTGTCGAGGTGCTCCGCCAGCCGATGCCTTGCAGTAGAGCGCCAGCGGGATGCCGTCGTGTGTGGACCGGACCACGTGGTACGGGCCGGCGATCAGCGTGACGAAGTAGGTGGCCAGCGGCTTGGTGGTGGCGAACTCCCAGGTGGTGGTCGAACCCGCCGGCGCCGACGACGCGACCGCGGCGTTGGCGGCGACCGTCCAGCCCGTCGGCGCCGTGACCCGCATGGTCCACCGGCGCCTTGAGGTCGGGCTGGTCGAAGCAGGCGAAGATGCGCTGCGCCTCGTCGAGAAAGGACGTCGCGTGCAGGTAGACGCCACCGTCGGCCGGGTCGACGAACCGGTGCAACCCCTCGGAGCTGTTGGAGTACGCCATGTCGGCCTCGACCGTGAGCACGTTGTCGGCGCGCAGCCCGGTCAGGGCCAGCCGGTTGCCGTCGAGGGCGGCCGTGGTCGCAGCGGCACTCCGTTGAGCGTCGCACCGTGCAGGCGAATGGGCTTGAGCTCGGCGAAGGTGGCGGAGCCGGGTTCCGCCGCGCGGAACCGCACCGTCGTGGTCGACCGGAAGTGGTCGTCGGTCGTCACGTCGAGGTCGATCTGGTAGGACTCGACGACGATCGCGGCAGCCCGGTCGGCCGCCTCCTGTTGGGTCAGGCTGCGCATCCGACTATCGTGCACGAACTCGTGCGGAGCGGGCGACCCCACCCTGATGCGGTATAGCCTGACGGTCCGCCCCCGCGGCCCGAGCATCCGAGGAGCAGCGCGATGGCACATCATCCCAAGGGAGACTTCGACCTGGCGCGAGCCGACTGGCAGCGGGTCGGCGACGACCCCGGCGGAGCACGGCGCGGTCGAGGTCGCGTTCGTCGACGACCTGATCGGGTTGCGCAACTCGGCCGACCCGCAGGGCGCGGTGCTGGTCTTCACCCAGGCCGAGTGGGACGCGTTCGTGGCCGGCGCCCGCGACGGCGAGTTCGACCTCGCCTGACGACCGCCCGGGCTCGGTCATGCCGCCGCCAACAGGTCGCGGATGAGCTGCATGTGCCGGATCCGTGGAGCCAGCGCGCGCAGTTGCAACGCCAGGTTGGTGGCCGCCAGGATCGGCTCGTCTTCGGGCAGGTCGTAGCCCATCCGCTCGCGCAGCCACGGCGACACCTGCGCCCAGCTGTAGTAGCTGGTGTCACGGTCGGGTTCGAGCGGCGCCGGGAACCCGCCCGGGCCACGGCGACCGAGCGCCCACAGCCGGACGATCTCGCGCGAGCGGCCGATCCGCGCACCGATCTCGGCCAGGGTCAGCCAGTCGCGGTCGGCCACGCGTACGACGTGCAGGTCGGTCCTGGTCTCGACCTGGTGTATCGCGGTCGCGATGGCGTCGGCCAGCGCGGCGGCCGGGCGGTCGAAGGCCAGCCGGTGCGTGCCGTCGTCGCCGGCCTGGGGCCGCGGTGGCGCGGGCAACGTGGCCAGCCCGCGGCGTTGGGTGAGACTCGGGTGCCCGGTCGACCACCAGTAGGAAGTGTTGGACCCGCATCGCCGCCTCCCCCGCCGGGCGCCCCGTGCACCCGCTCGTGGTCGACTCTGGCCGTCATCCGGCTCCCGGGGAGGAGCCAGCGGAGGGGGCCAGCGACCACGCCTCGGCAGTACCGCCGGTCGCGTACCGGCTGCTATGTTGGATGGATGCGGACGCTGAGTTTCCTCGGCTGGTGGTCGCCCTAAGGGCGGCCCCGCATCCGCGTGCCCACGTCAACGGCCGCCCGAGTTCGGGTGGCCGTTTCTTTGTGGCCTCACCCGGCTCGCGCGGCTCCTCTTCGCCAATGGAGGCAGCCATGACCACCACCGTCGCGACCCGTCGGCTCACCGGCCTCAAGCCCACCGGTGAGCTGCATCTGGGCAACCTGCTCGGCGCCATCGCGCCGATGGTCCGCGACCAGTACACGAGCGACTCGACCGTGTTCCTCGCCGACCTGCACGCGCTGACCGTCGCGCACGAGCCCCGCACGCTGCGCGAGACCACGCATGCGCCAGGCGACCGTGCTGCTCGCGGCCGGTCTCGATCCGGACCGCACGCTGTTCTACGTGCAGTCGCAGGTTTCCGACCACGCCGAACTGCATTACCTGCTGGAATGCACGACGGCGTACGGCGAGGCGCATCGGATGATCCAGTTCAAGGAGAAGGGCGGCGACCAGCAGAACGTCCGGTTGAGCCTGCTCACGTACCCGGTGATGCAGGCGTCCGACATCCTGTTGCACGACGCGACGGAGGTGCCCGTCGGCGACGACCAGCGCCAGCACGTCGAGCTGACCCGGGACATCGCGATCCGGTTCAACCACCGCTACGGCCCGACGTTCGTCGTGCCGGAGGTGGTCACGCCGCCGTTCGCCGCACGGGTCATGGACCTGGCCAACCCGGGGGTCAAGATGGGCAAGACGACGTCGTCGGCGTCCGGCGCGATCGGCCTGCTCGACCCGCCGGAACTGGTCACCCGCAAGGTAAACCGGGCGGTCACCGACTCGGACGGGATCATCGCGTACGACCCGGCGGTCCGGCCCGGTGTCAGCAACCTGCTGGAGATCCTGGCGACCTGCGTCGGCGGGTCGCCGGCCGAGGTCGGAGCGGATCTGCGGGGGTACGGGGAGCTCAAGCGCGCCACCACCGAGGCGGTGCTGGGGCTGCTGCGGCCGTTGCAGTCGCGCTACGAGACGCTCGCCCGGGATCCCGGTTACGTGCGCGGCCTGCTGGCCGAGGGTGCCGAGCGGGCGCGGGCCCGGACCGCCGACACGGTCTTCCGGGCGAAGCGCGCGATCGGGGTACTCACGTGACCACTGTGTCGTACGCGCGTGTTAGACCTATGGACGCCCATCCACGTCCGAGGGGGTCATGTGATGACCGCACCGACCGCGCAGGAACGCCCCGCCAAGCCGTGGCTGGTGCTGACGACGCTCTGCCTCGGCTTCTTCATGATCCTGCTGGATACGACGATCGTGAATATCGCGATACCCGACATGAGCACGAGCCTCGACGCGTCGCTCGACCAGATCCTCTGGATCATCAACGCGTACGTGCTGGTCTACGCGGTCCTGCTGATCACCGCCGGCCGGCTGGGTGACCTGTTCGGGCCCAAGCGGCTGTTCGTGCTCGGGCTGGTGGTCTTCACCGTCGCGTCGGCCGCGTGCGGCCTGGCCAGCACGCCCGAGCAGCTCATCGTGTTCCGGGTCATCCAGGGTGTCGGCGGCGCGCTGCTCACGCCGCAGACGCTGTCCACGATCACGGTGATCTTCCCGCCCGACAAGCGGGGCGTCGCGTTCGGCGTGTGGGGTTCGGTGGCCGGGGTCGCCACGGTCGCCGGCCCGACCCTGGGCGGCTACCTGGTCACCGACTTCGGCTGGGAGTGGATCTTCTTCGTCAACGTCCCGGTCGGCGTGCTGACCGTCGTGCTCGCCCTCGTCGCGATGCCCGACCTGCGGCTCAACCGCCGGCACCGGCTCGACTGGACCGGCACCGGCCTCGCCACCGTCGGCCTGTTCCTGCTGGTCTACGGCCTGATCGAGGGCGAGCCGCACGACTGGGGCCGGGTCTGGGGTCCGATCACGATCGTCGAGGTGATCGGTGCGGGCGTGCTGGTGCTGGGCGTCTTCCTCTACCACCAATACGTGAACCGGGCCGGCGAGCCGCTGGTCCCGTTCACCATCTTCAAGGACCGCAACTTCGCGGTGATGAGCTGGGTCAGCGCGGCGATCGCGTTCGGCATGCTGGGCCTGTTCCTACCCCTGGTGATCTACCTACAGTCGGTGCTGGGCCTGACCGCGCTGCAGGCCGGCATCGCGGTCGCGCCGCTGTCGCTGATGTCGATGGTGATCGCACCGTTCGCCGGCCGGGTCGCCGACCGCGCGGCGGGCAAGTGGGTGCTGACCGCGGGGCTCGCCCTCTGGTGTGCGGGCATGGCGACGGTCGTCGGGCTGGCCGACGTCGACACCGGGCAGTGGGGGCTGTTGCCCGGCCTGCTGATCGCCGGCGCCGGCCTCGGGATGGTCTTCGCTCCACTGCAGACGATCGCGATGCGCAACGTGCCGCCGCGCCAGGCCGGCGCCGCGTCCGGGCTGATCAACACGACCCGGCAGCTCGGCGCGGTCATCGGGTCGGCGGCGGTGGGCGCGTTGCTGCAGGCGCAGCTCGCCGACAAGCTGACCGCCGCGGCCCGGTCCAACGCCGCCGAGCTGCCACCAGACGTCCGGCAGCCGTTCGTCGACGCGGTCGCCGGCGCGACCGGCGGCAGCCTGCACGTCGGCGCCGGGCAGTCGGGAGCGGTCCTGCCCGCGGGAGTGCCCGACCAATACCGGCAGGCGTTGACCGACATCGCCAACCGCACGTTCCACGAGGGTTTCACGGGCGCGATGAAGACGACCCTGCTGCTACCGCTGATCGTGCTGGCCGTCGCGGCGCTGAGCTGCCTGTTCATCCGCACGCGCCCAACCGAGACCGCTCCCCCGGCCGAGGAGCAGCCCGCGGAGGAGCCGGCCCAGGCCGCCTGACGTCGCGTCACGAGCACCAGGTCCCGGCGCCGCCCTGGGCCCGAGGTCGGGGGCTCAGGACGGCGCCGGGCTCAGGCTCGGGCGGGAGCTTTGAGGGGTTTCTCGAAGCAGCGGCTGTACGGGTTGGTGACGTACTCGCCGTAAGTGGGGATCGAGCGGTAGCCGGCCTTGCGGTAGAGGCCCAGCGCCGCCGGCAGGTAGCTGCCGGTCTCCAGCCGGGCGACCGTGAAACCGTCCGCCGCCGCGCGCTCCTCCAGCACGGCGAGCATCGTCCGGCCGAAGCCGTCGCCGCGGCGGTCGGGGCGCACGTACATGCGCTTGATCTCGACGGCGTTCGCGTCGATCGCCTGCAGCGCACCGCAGGCGACCACCGCCTCGTCGACGACGACCACGAGATAGCGGATGTCGTCGTGCAGCGGAAACGAGCCGTCGATAGCGTCGCTGGCCTGCTCCGCGGCCCGCAGCTCTTCCTGTTGGGCGGTGACCAGCGCGACCAGGTCCGGCTCGTCGCCCCGCCGGCTTTCGACCTTCACCGACCGAACGCTAGCGAGGACCGGTTTCCGGCCTGTTACGACTCGTCGGCCTCGTCCGTGTCGAAGTCGCTGCCGTAGTCGGGCAGGTCGGGTGTCGGCACGCGGCGCGCCTTGCGGGCGGCGAGGCGGTCCGACGCGCGGGGCCGGGTCGAGCGCTCGGTGATCCGCGGGTCGGTGCCACGCAGGCCGGCGGTCGGGTCGATGCCGTCGCCCAGCGTCGGCTCCCAGTCGAACTCGCGGTCGCCGATCCGCACCAGGCTGCCCTGCACGGCGCCCGCCTTGGCGAGCTTCTCCTCGACGCCCAGCCGGTTGAGCCGGTCGGCCAGGTAACCCACGGCCTCGTCGTTGTCGAAGTTGGTCTGGCGGACCCAGCGCTCGGGCTGCGCGCCGCTGACGACGAACGCGCCGTCCGGCGTCTCCTCGATCGTGAAGCCGGCGTCGTCGACCGCCCGCGGCCGCAGGATGATCCGGGTCGCCTCGGGATCCGGCGCGGTCACCCGCATCTCCCTGACGAGCTCGGCCATCGCGTAGGTGAGCTCGCGCAACCCTTCCCGGGTAGCGGCGCTGACCTCGAACACCTTGTAGCCGCGCTCCTCCAGGTCCGGGCGGACGATCTCGGCGAGGTCCCGCCCGTCCGGCACGTCGATCTTGTTGATCGCGACGAGCCGCGGCCGGTCCTCGAGACCGCCGTACGCGCTCAGCTCGGCCTCGATCGCGTCGATGTCGGAGACCGGGTCGCGCCCGGGCTCCAGCGTCGCCGCGTCGACCACGTGCACCAGCACGGCGGTCCGCTCGATGTGCCGGAGGAACTCCAGCCCGAGCCCCTTGCCGGTGGCCGCGCCCGGGATCAGGCCCGGCACGTCGGCGATCGTGAACGTGTGCTCGTCGAGCCGCACCACGCCCAGGTTCGGCACCAGGGTGGTGAACGGGTAGTCGGCGATCTTCGGCTTGGCCGCGGACAGCACCGAGATCAGCGACGACTTGCCGGCCGACGGGAAACCCACCAGCCCGACGTCCGCGACGCTCTTGAGCTCGAGCACCACGTCGAGCTGCTCCCCCGGCTCGCCGAGCTCGGCGAAGCCGGGCGCCTTGCGCCGCGAGTTGGCCAGCGACGCGTTGCCCCGGCCGCCGCGGCCGCCGCGGGCCACCTCGACGGTCGTGCCGGCGCCGACCAGGTCGGCCAGCACCTCGCCGTCGGGGCTGAGCACCACGGTGCCGTCCGGGACCTTCAGCACCAGGTCGCTGCCTTGGGCGCCGTCCCGGTTCGAGCCGGCGCCGCCAACGCCGTTGGCCGCCTTCACGTGCGGCCGGAAGTGGAAGTCGAGCAGCGTGTGGACCTGCGGGTCGACGGTGAACGAGACGCCGCCGCCGTGCCCGCCGTTGCCGCCGTCGGGGCCGCCGAGCGGCTTGAACTTCTCGCGATGGATCGACACGCAGCCGTGCCCGCCGTCGCCGGCCCGCAGATGCAGGACGACCCGGTCAACGAACGTCGCCACGACTCACCATTCCGTTCATCTCAAATGCGCAGGCCCAAGCCCATTGCTCGGGCCCGCCGTGTGCACGACCGTCGCTCCCGCCAGGGAGCGCTCGCTCCGCTTCGCTGCCAGGTCCGCCGTTGGTCACTGAACCTCTTCCATTGTGACCGCGCCGGCAGCCCGAAACGGACGTCCGGGGCCCGCCATGGACGTGACGTCGGTCAGTCCGTCCGTCTCCAGCCGCGCCGCCACAGCAAACGCGAAGCGGGCCGGGACACCTGGTCCGCGGCCCGCTTCGGCGACTGCTGGTGTGGGGTTGCCCCGCTCAGTGCTCGCTCGGCACGATGCTGACGGTCTTGCGACCGCGCTTGGTGCCGAACAGGACCGCACCCGGCGCGAGCGCGAACAGCGTGTCGTCGCCGCCGCGGCCGACCAGGTCACCCGGGTGGAACTTGGTGCCACGCTGGCGGATCAGGATCTCGCCCGCGAGGACCTTCTGGCCACCGAAACGCTTGACGCCCAGGCGCTGAGCCGCGGAGTCGCGACCGTTGCGCGAACTGGACGCACCCTTTTTGTGAGCCATCGCCTAAACGCCTACTTCCCGCTCGTGATGCCGGTGACCTTGACCTGGGTCAGCTTCTGACGGTGACCCTGGCGCTTGTGGTAGCCGGTCTTGTTCTTGAACTTGTGGATCCGGATCTTGGGGCCCTTGGTGTGCGCGGCGATCTCGCCGGACACCGAGACCTTGGCAAGCTGCGCCGCGTCGGTCACCAGGTCGGAACCGTCAACGAGGAGCACCGCGGCGAGCGATACCGCGTCGCCGGGCTCGCCGACGAGCTTCTCGACCTCGATGACGTCACCCTCGGCGACCTTGTACTGCTTGCCGCCGGTCTTGACGATCGCGTACATGGGACGCGGACTCCTGTCGTAGGTGGCGGTGGTTGCACGCGGCGCCGGGTGGTTATCGGCGGGCACACGTGAACGCGACGCACGGGAGTGCGCCACAGGCAAGCGTACGGCATCGCGCGCCCACGCCCCAAACCAGGCCCCGCGGCCCAGCTCACCCCATCGGGGCGGCCCCACCAAGCCTAGCGACGGGCCGGGCGGTCAGCCGTCGATGGCCACCTCGGCCTCGATCTCGACCGGGATGCCGAACGGAAGCTCGGCCAGGCCCACGGCCGAGCGGGCATGGCTCCCGGCCTGCTCACCCCACACCGACAGGACGAGGTCGGAGAAGCCATTGACCACCATCGGCGTGCCAGTGAAGCCCGGCGCGGTGTTGACCATGCCGAAGACCCGCAGCCAGGCCGTCACGCGGTCAAGATCACCCAGCTCCCGCCGCAGGCTGGCCAGGACGGCCAGGGCGGTCAACCGGGCCGCCTCGTAGGCCTGCTCGGGCGTCACCTGGTCGCCGACCTTGCCGAACGGCCCGGCCAACGAGCCGTCCGGCAACAGCGGCCCGTGCCCGGAGACGAATGCCCGGCCGCCGTGCACCCGCACCCATGGGAACGGCAACGTCACACCCGGCGGCAACCGCATCGGCTCCGGAAGTCGCAACCCGAGTTCGGCCAGTCGACGCTCGATCCGCTCACCCACACCCCGAAGACTATGACCTGCCTCGCCGGCCCCGAACGGCGACAGACGTCACACACGCCACGGCAACCTGCCGGCCAAGCCCGGCCCGCACGACCAACCCACGCGGCCGTCCCGACAGACACCACCCGCAACCCGCCGGCCAAGCCCGGCCCGCACGACCAACCCACGCGGTGGTCCTGGCCTGCTCCACCGCGCTCAGGCGGCGCCGATCGGCTCCGGGCTGGGTTTGGCCTCGGCGATGCGGAGGGCCTCGACCAGCCTGCGGTAGAGGGAGTCGGTGGCGAGCAGCTCGGCGTGTGTGCCGCGGGCCCGGATCCGGCCCTCGTCCAGCACCACGATGGTGTCGGCGTCGAGGACCGTGGACAGCCGGTGCGCGATCGTCACGACGGCGCCGGACGCGGCCCGGTCCCGGATGCAGTCCTGCAGCGCCGCCTCGGTCAGGCCGTCGACCTGTGCGGTGGCCTCGTCGAGGAGCAGGACCTCCGGCGTACGCAGGATGGCCCGGGCCAGCGCGATCCGCTGCCGTTGGCCACCGCTCACCTCGTTCTCGGTCAGCGACGTGTCGAGCCCCTCGGCCAACGAGTCGATCTTGTCGTCGAGCCGGACCGCCCTGAGCACGGAGAGCACCTCGGCCTCGGTCGCGTCCGGGTGGGTGAACAGCAGGTTGTCGCGGATCGTGCCGGGCACGACCGGGGTCTCCTGCTCGACGTACGCCAGCTTGGACCGCACCTCGTCGTGCGTGAAGGAGTGGTAGGGCCGCCCGTCGAGCAGCAACTCCCCGCTCTCGGGCTCGAGGAACCGCAGGATCAGCGAGAACATCGTGGTCTTGCCGGCGCCGGACGGGCCGACGATCGCCGTGTGGCCGCGGCGCGGCACGCGCAGGTCGATGCCGCGCACCGCCGGCTCGGTGCCGGGCGCGTAGCGGGCAGTCACCGCGCGGAACTCGAGAACCGGTGCCGAGGAAGGCCAGTCCGCCGTGGGCGTCGGCACGGCCGGCGCGAGTGGCTCGATCTCCATGGCGTCGACCTGCCGGATCCGGGCGGCGGCGGCCATCCCGGCCTGCAGGTTGGTGACGTTCTGGGTCAGCTCGGTGATCGGGCCCATCAGCTGGAACGCGTACAGCAGGAAGGCGATCAGGCTCGACACCTCGATCAGCCCGCGGTCGGCGCGCCAGGCGCCGACGCCGAGGATCACGATGATCGCGAGCTGGATGCCGGTCCACGAGATGGTCCACACCGTCGCGGTGCGCCGGGCGGCGCGGATCGCGTGCGCCGCGGAGTCGCGGGCGTCGGCGACGATCCGTTCGGTCTGCCGCTGCTCGGCGCGGCTCGCCTTGACCGTGCGGATCGCGCGCAGGGTGCCCTCGAGCGCGCCGCCGAGCCGGCCGACCGACTCCTGGGCGGCCTCCTGCGCGCGGGCGATCGCCGGCATCAGCGCGGTCATGACGGCGGCGATCACCACCACCGAGGCGAGGGTGAGGCCGAGCAGGACCAGGTCGAGCACGCCCATCAGGATCAGCGTGGCGACCAGCGCGAGAACGCTGTTGAGCAACCCCACGATGCTGGCCGAGGCGTTGTGCAGCAACCCGGCATCCGAGGTCACGCGGGTGACGAGCTCGCCGCTCGACCGACCGGTGATCTCCCGGACCCGCGCGGCGAAGTAGCGGCGGATCATCGACACCCGGGCGTCGAGCACCACCTTCTCGGAGACCGTGCCCATGATGACCCACTGCCACATCGAGATGGCGGCACCGACCACGACCAGCGCCAGCAGCACCCCGACCGGCCGCCACAGCGACGTGTTGGCGGGGCCCAGCGTGTCGATCACCCATTTGGTGACCAGGGGCAGGGCCAGCCCGACAGCGCTGCCCACCAGACCCAGCAGAAATCCCGCGATCAGCACCCGCCGGTGCGGCGCGATGAAGGTGATGAGCGTGCGGAGCCGGACGAATCGCGGAGCCGGGTCAGTCATGCGCTCTAGTGGAACTGAGATGTTCCACAAGAGTCAAGTGCTAATCCTATTTGAGACTGCTAACCTCACGACGTGCCGGAAAATGAACGTGGCGCGCGGGCCCGCACCCGGCAGGCGATCCTGTCTGCCGCGATCGACGTGCTGGGCCAGAACCCCGCGGCCGCGCTGGGCGAGATCGCCGCAGCGGCCGAGGTCGGCCGCACGACGCTGCACCGCTACTTCGCCGAGCGGTCCGACCTGCTCCGGGCCGTGGCCGCCGAGGGTTCCGCCCGCCTCGACCGGGCCACCGCGAGCGCCCGGCTCGACGAGGGCACGGGTGCCGACGCGCTGCTGCGCCTCTGCCGCGAATACTTCGACCTGGGCAGCCTGCTGTCGCTGATCTTCACCGACCCGGACTGCCTGGGTGGTGCCACGCCGATCCTGGACGACGGCTGCGACGACCGCTTCTCCGCGATGATCGAGCGCGGCCACCACGACGGCACGATCGACACCGGCCTGCCGGCGCCGTGGCTGTCCAGCCTGATGTGGTCGCAGCTCTACGCCGGCTGGAGCTACGTCACCCAGCAGGGCGCCTCCCGGCACGAGGTCCTGGAGCTACTGGTCCGCACGGTCGACGGCGCGGTCGCGCCCCGCGCGTCCGGCTAGGACGGGCAGAGGGCGTCGAGGCGGTCCTGGAGGGCGCCCAGGGCGCCGTCGTCGATGGTCGCCACGTTGGAGGTCATGCCGTCGATCTGACCGGCCAGCTGCGACAGCGTCGACTTGAGCTGCTGGTCCGTCGCGGCCGAGGACGTCTTGCGCAGTTCGACGGCCCAGGAGTCGAGGACCGCGCCGAGCCGCTTCTCCGCCGCCTGCTCGGCGCCCTTGTCGTTCTTGCCCTGCGCCTCGAGGACGGCGGTCAGCTGCTGCACGTACGCCGTCGTGCCCTTCTCGGTGGCCTTCTTGGCATCGGCACAGGCCTGCGTCGCGTTGCCGCCGGCGGGCGCGGTCGGCACCGGGCCCAGCGACAGCCCGGGCGCGGCCGACGCGCCGGGGGTCGCGGCGCTCGAGGTCGACGGCGCGGCGCCGGAAGCCGACGGGACGCCCGGGGTGCCGGTCGGGCCACCGCGGCCTTCGACATCCGCGGAACAACCGGCGGCCGCCGCGAGGGCGGCGGTTACGGCGAGCACGACGAGCTGACGGCGCAGGCGCATCGGGGGTGTCCTCCGGGGGTGGCGGCGGAACGATGCCGCGACCCTAACGCGCATTCACGAACGCTGCTCGGCCGGCCCCGGACACGACGCTGCCCGGCCTCCACAAAGGTGGGCCGGGCAGCGGCGTAACGAGAAAACTACGGCCTGGTGCGGCGGCGGGTGCCGCCTCGGCGACCACGCCGGCGGCTGGTGCTGGCCTCGGCCAGCTCGCCGTCCTCTTCGTCGCCGGCCGCGTCCGGGTCGTCGTTGCCGGCCAGCCGGCCGTTGGCGCCCGGAGCGATGTCGGTCGGCGCCTCGGCCTCGTCGACCGGGTCCAGCCCGACGTCGTCGTAGCGGGACAGGTCGTACCCCATGGTGTCCTCGTCGCTCTGGACCACCGTGGGCTCGACCGTGTCCGGCCCGGCCTGCGCGGGTGCCGCCTTGCGGGCGCGCCGCCGCGCGGACGCCGTGGTGGGCGCCGCCGACGCGGAGGCGACCGCCTTGACCTTCTCGCCGCCGGCACCGGACGAGCCGTTGGCGCCGTGCGTGTGTCCGCCGCCCCCGCCGGCCACGGCGCCCTTCACGGGCACCGGCTCGGTGTGGATGATCACGCCGCGGCCCTTGCAGGTCTCGCAGGTCTCGCTGAACGCCTCCAGCAGGCCCGCGCCGATCCGCTTGCGGGTCATCTGCACCAGGCCGAGCGAGGTGATCTCGGTGACCTGGTGCTTGGTGCGGTCCCGGCCGAGGCACTCGGTGAGCCGGCGCAGCACCAGCTCGCGGTTGGTCTCCAGCACCATGTCGATGAAGTCGATGACGACGATGCCGCCGATGTCGCGCAGCCGGAGCTGGCGGACGATCTCCTCGGCCGCCTCCAGGTTGTTGCGGGTGACCGTCTCCTCGAGGTTGCCGCCGGCGCCGGTGTACTTGCCGGTGTTGACGTCGACCACGGTCATCGCCTCGGTGCGGTCGATCACCAGGTGAGCCGCCGGAGGGCAGGAAGACCTTGCGGTCGAGGCCCTTGAGGATCTGCTCGTCGATCCGCTACTCGGCGAACACGTCGACCGTCGCCGGTGTGCCGGCGCAACCGCGGCACCAGGTCGGGCGAGACGTGCGCCGAGGTAGGGCTCGACCATCTCGTACGCCTCGCTCGCCCTGCGACGACGAGCTCGCGGAAGTCCTCGTTGAACAGGTCGCGGACGACCCGGATGACCAGGTCGGGCTCCTCGTAGAGCAGCGCCGGCGCGCCACCGTCGGCCGCCTTGGCCTGGATGTCCTCCCACTGCGCCTGCAGCCGCTTGACGTCGCGGGCGAGCTCGTCCTCGGACGGCGCCCTCGGCCGCGGTGCGGACGATCACGCCGGCGCCGTCGGGGACCAGCTTCTTCAGGACGTCGCGCAGCCGCTTGCGCTCGGTGTCGGGCAGCTTGCGGCTGATGCCGGACGCGTTGCCGTCCGGGCACGTAGACCAGGTGCCGGCCGGAGAGCGCGATGTGGCTGGTCAGCCGGGCGCCCTTGTGGCCGATCGGGTCCTTGGTGACCTGCACCAGCACCGAGTCGCCGGAGCGCAGCGCCTGCTCGATGGAGCGGGCCCGGCCCTCCAGGCCGGAGGCGTCCCAGTTGACCTCGCCGGCGTAGAGCACCGCGTTGCGGCCCCGGCCGACGTCGACGAACGCCGCCTCCATGCTGGGCAGCACGTTCTGCACCTTGCCGAGGTAGACGTTGCCGGCCATCGCGCCGGACGACGCCCGGGTCACGTAGTGCTCGACCAGCACGTCGTCTTCGAGCACCGCGATCTGGGTGCGGTCGCCGCGCTGCCGGACCGACCATCACCCGGTCGACGGCCTCGCGGCGGGCCAGGAACTCGGACTCGCTCAGGATCGGCGGCCGGGTGCGGCGCTGCTCGCGACCGTCGCGCCGGCGCTGCCGCTTGGCCTCCAGCCGGGTCGAGCCGGAGACGCCCTGCACCTCGTCGGCGGTGCGCGCGCGGCTCGCGGATCCGGACGACGGTGTGCACGCCGTCGTCGCTGCCCGTGTCGGTGTCGCCCTTGCGGCGGCGACGCCGCCGGCGGCGGGTCACGCCGTCGCCGTCGTCGTCCTCGGCCGTCTCGTCGTCCGTCGGCGGCGGCCGCGCGGCTCCTCGGCTCTCGTCGGCCTCGTCGATCGGGCCCTTGCCGCGGCCCCGGCCGCGGCGGCCGCGGCGACGCCGGCGGCGGCCGTTCTCGTCGAGCTCGTCGTCGTCGTCCGACTCGTCGGTCGCGGTCGGCTCGGCCTCTTCGGTCTCTTCCACCTCGACCACGGCCGGTTCCTCACCGGTGCGCCGCCCGCGCCGGCGCCGCCGGCTGGTGGTCTCCGCGGTGTCGGTGGTCTCGGCCTCGGGAAGCTCGGCCGCCTCGGCCGGCGTCTCGACTGCCTCGGCGGCGGCGGGCTCGGCGGCCGCGCCGCGGGTACGCCGGGTGCGCCGGGCGGGTGCCGCGGCCGGCTCGTCGTCGGGCTGCGGTGCCATGAACAGCAGTGGGGCCGGCGACGGCACGCCGGCGCCGGCTCGGTGCGGTGTCGAGCGGCTCGGTGGTGGCCTCGGCGTCTTCTTCGTCGTCGGCCGGCTCGCCGGGCACGCCCGGCGTCTGGCTCTCGACCAGGCCGGGGTCGGCGTCGCGCGGGCCGGCGACAGCGGCGCCGGGCTCGACGTCGCCGACACCGGCGATCGGCTCGGCGGCGGGGTCGTCGAGCTCGGCGGCGATCACGCGCCGGCTGGACCGGCGGCGGGCCGGGGCGGGCTCGACGTCGCCCAGACCGGCGGCCGGGATGGCGGCCGGGTCGTCGGACTCTTCGGCGACCACGGCGTCGGTGGCCCGGGCCGCCGGTGCGGCGTCCTCGGTCGCGGCCTTGCGCCGCCGGGTCCGCTTGACGGGTGCCTCGTTCGTACCCTCTGCCGGGGACTCGCCCTCGGTGTCGGGTTTGGTGGCCGTTGTGGCTTTACGCCGGCGTCGGGTCGGGGCTGGTTCTTCTCCGGACGCCTCGGCGGGCGGCTCTGGAGCGGCCGCCGCGGCGGTCGACTTGCGGGCGCGGGTGCGCTTCACAGGTGTGGCCGGGGCCTCGGCGGTGGGCTCATCGCCCTGCACCTCGCCGCCCGTTGGCTCGTTCTCGAGCATGGACGTTCTCCAGTTCTGGCAACCCCGGGCGCGGGTGAGCGCTGCCACGCAGGGTCGCCGCAAAGTGTTTCCGGCCATGCCGCGCCGTGGATGCGGCGGGCAGACCGAAGTCTGGCGGGCTAAACGCCGATCACGTCACCGCGGTCAGAGTTCACCGACGACAGCCCCGTCGCGGTCCGCCTCCAACGGATCCGCGATCGCCCCCTGCGCGGTCAGCGTGCCCTGTGCCAGCCGGGTGGCCCTTGGCGGGACCGGCGGCTCCAGGTCGGCCACCACGCGGAGGCCGGCAAGGACGTCATCGGGTCGTACGGACGGGGTGACCTGCCGCACGACTACGTCGAGTATCGCACACGGCACGTCGGGGGCTCCGGAAGCCGCCGGACCGGAATTGATGACCTCGATCGAGGCGACCGCGGCCCGGCGTGTCGAAGGTGCGTCGGCCCTGCTTGGTCTGCCGCTCGACCAGCACTTCGGCCGCGTCCCGAATTTCGTGACAGCGTCGGCTGCAGCGGCGTCGGTCAGACCCCGGCAACTCCATGCGCCAGCGCGAGGCGTCGATCCGGTCCGCCAGGCTCTCCCCGCTCGCCGCCACCGCGTCCAGCACGTCGAGCCCGGGCGAGAGCGCGGCGTCCAGCGCGGTGACGCACCCTGCCGGGTCGACGACCGCCTGCAGGCCGATCTCCAGGTATTCCGCCTCGCTCGCCGGTGCCGGTCGGCGCGGCGCTCGCGTAGGAAATCTTCGGGTGCGGCGTGAAGCCCTGGGAGAACGCGATGGGCACGCCGGCCCGGCTTCACCGCCCGCTCGAAGCGCGCGCGAAGTCACGGTGCGAGGTGAACCGCAGCGGCCCCCGCTTGGCGTACCGGATCCGGATGCGCTGGACGACGGGCGCCTGCGCCACCCTCCGGCTGTGGCTTTCTGCTGATCGCTGTGCTCCTCGCCTGTTCGGACCGTCGAGAACCATCCTCCCACCGCTCGCGGCGGCTAGCCTCCGGCCATGACGGACGTCGACCCCAAGGCGCGCATCGCGGGCATTTTCGACCGGGCCGCGCCCACCTACGAGCAGACCGGCGTCGAGTTCTTCGCCCCGCCGGGCCGCGAGCTGGTCGCGCCGGGCCGGCATCGGCCCGGGGCAGCGCGTCCTCGACCTCGGCTGCGGCCGCGGCAACGTGCTCCTCCCCGCCGCCGCCGCGGTCGGCCCGACCGGCGCAGGTGGTCGGCGTCGACTTCGCGCCGAGCGATGATCGCCGCCACCACGCACGCCGCGAAGGACCTTCCGTGGGTACGGGTGACCGCCGGCGACGCCGACCACCCCGACTTCCCGGCCGGCTCCTTCGACGCGGTCACCGCCGGCTTCATGGTCTTCCTGCTCCCCGACCCGCCCGCCGCCGTCGCCCGCTGGGCCCGCCTGCTGCGCCCCGGCGGCCGGCTGGCGCTGAGCACGTTCGCGGAGGCGACCCCGGCCGCCGAGGCGTTCTACCGGGACCGCACCGCCGCGCTGGCTGCCGTTCCAGACTGCCCGACCCGCGAGCGGAGCGAGGACACGCAGAACCACGGCACCGCGGCCGGAGTGGGTGGCCGGCGCTGTTCGACCGGCGCCGACCTGATCGACGTGACGATGACCGAGATCGACCGTGCGCAGCTTCTACCCCACCATCGACGCGTACTGGGCCTGGTGGCTGTCGGTCGGCTCGCGCCGCCAGCTGGAGCGGGTGCCCGCCGCAGCGCGAGCCGGCGGCCCGGGCGGCGATCGGCGAAGGTGCTCGACCAGCACCTGCGGCAGCCCGACGGCGGCTACCGGATGGAGACCGGCATGCGGCTCACGGTCGCCCGCCGGCCGGGCTGAACACCGCGTCCAGGAAGTCGTCGAGCACCCGCGAGCCGCGGTCGGCGGGATAGGTGTCGGTGATCATGTAGAGCGCCAGGCCCTCGACCAGCGCCAGCAGGGTGGTCGCGGCGGGTTCCGGCATCAGGGTGGCGAGGTAGTCGCGCAGCCCGACGCGAGCCTCGCCGCTGCACCTCGGCGACCTGCGGGCCGGGTGGCCGCGTACGCGAAGAAGGCCAACGCGACCTTCGCCGTCGGCCCGCCGTTCGTCGTCGAGCGGCAGGAGCGGGGGACCATCGCGCGGACCAGGTCGCGCGGGGCCGGCTCCGGGCCGAGCGCGCTCGACCGCCGCGTCAATCCGCTCCTCGATGTGCCCGCCGACCACCTCGAGCGCGAACAGCATCATCTCGTCCTTGGTGCGGAAGTAGTGCTGCACCAGAGCCGTGGTCGCGCCGGCCTCGGCGGCCACGTGGCGCAGGCTCACCGCCTCCAGCCCGCGCTCCGCCGCGACCCGCATCAGCGCGTCGGCGATCTGCGTGCGCCGCTCGGTGGGGTCGACCCGTTTCGGCATGCGGACCATGCTTTCACATTGCGGTCGTATTGACACGGACCGTCGCCGCGTTTTACATTACAGTCGTGATGCGAAATCTTGCGATCGAGGCGTACGGGCTGGTCAAGCGCTACGGCGACGTCACCGCACTCGACGGCGTCGACCTCACCGTCGAGGCCGGCACCGTGCTCGGGCTGCTCGGCCCCAACGGCGCCGGCAAGACCACGGCGGTGCGCGTCCTGGCCACCCTGACCCGGCCCGACGCCGGGTCGGCGACGGTGCTCGGCCACGACGTGACCCGCGACGGCCACCGGGTGCGCCAACTCATCGGCCTGGCCGGCCAGCACGCCTCGGTCGACGAGGACCTGACCGGCCGGCACAACCTGCACCTGGTCGGCCGCCTGCTGGGCCTGTCCCGCCGGGACACCGCGGCCCGCGCCGCCACGCTGCTCGACGAGTTCGGCCTCGCCGACGCCGGCGACCGACCGGTGAAGACCTACTCGGGCGGCATGCGCCGGCGCATCGACCTCGCCGCCAGCCTGGTCAACCACCCGCGCGTGGTGTTCCTCGACGAGCCGACCACCGGCCTCGACCCGGTCGCCCGCGGCGCGCTCTGGGACCGCATCCGCGCGCTGGTCGCCGCCGGCACCACCGTGCTGCTGACCACTCAATACCTGGAAGAGGCCGACGCGCTGGCCGACGAGATCGTGCTCGTCGACCACGGCCGGGTGGCCGCCCGGGGCACGCCGACCGCGCTCAAACAGCCGGCTCGGCACCCAGACGCTCGACCTGCGACTGGCCGACCCGGCCCGGGTCGACGACGCGGCCGCGCTGGTGGCCACCGTGGTCGGTGCCGTGCCCGCGCGGGTCGGCGAGCGGCTGAGCGTGCCGGTCGTCGACGGCGCGATGATGCCGGCCGTCGTCCGCCGGCTCGACGAGGCCGGCGTCGAGATCGCCGAGATCGCCCTGCACCTGCCCAGCCTGGACGACGTGTTCCGGGCGCTCACCACGACCGAAGCGAGCGTGGCGGCGTGAACGAGCGAAGCGAGAAGGGCCGCTCGAAGAAGGGCACGCGCATGACCGCCGCGCTTGCCCTCACCCAGTGCGCGACCCTGGCCTGGCGCGGCATCGTGAAGATCCGCCGGCACCCGGCCACGCTGGCCGACGTCATCTTCGGGCCGGCCATCTTCCTGGTCCTGTTCGTCTACGTCTTCGGCGGTGCGATCTCCGGCAGCACCCGCGAATACCTGCAGTTCGTGCTGCCCGGCATGCTCGGCCTGATGACCCTGCTGGCCACCATGGGCGTCGGCGTCGCGCTCAACCAGGACATCGAGAAGGGCATCTTCGACCGGATCCGCAGCCTGCCCACCCTGCGGATCGCCCCGCTGGTCGGCGCGATCGGCGGCGACATCGTCCGCCAGGTCGTCGCGATCGCCGCGTTGCTCGGCTTCGGCCTCGCGCTCGGGTTCCGGTTCAGCACCGGTCCCCTGCCGGTGCTCGCGGCCTGCGCGCTGGCGCTCGGCTTCGCGCTCGCGCTGTCCTGGGTGTGGGTGCTGCTGGGCCTGGTCCTGCCCAACGCGCAGGCGGTGCAGGGCCTCGGCGCGGTGATCATCTTCCCGCTCTCGTTCGCCAGCAACATCTTCGTGCCGACCGAGACGATGCCCGGCTGGCTGGCGCGTTCGCCGAGGCCAACCCGGTGGGGCACCTGATGGAGGCGCTGCGCGGGCTGATGCTCGGCGGCCCGGTCGCCGGACCGGTGCTGATCACGCTGGCCTGGATGGCCGGCTTCACGGCGGTCTTCGCGCCGCTCGCGCTGGCCGTCTACCGCAGGCGCAGCCTGACCTCGTGAGCGCCGTTGACGGCGTAGCGCTCGTCCTCGACGTACCCGTGTCGCTGTGCGAAGCGCAGCCCGTCGACGTTGGCCGCGAGCACCAGGGTCTCGATCGCCGCGGGTCGAGGGCCCGGGCGCGAGGCCAGCGCGCGCTCGTGGATCAGCGTGCCGAACCCGGCGGCCCCGGTGCTCCGGGAGCACCCGGGCGATGACGGTGGCGACGCCGTCGGCGTCGACCGGCGCGCACGGTCGAGTTGCCGACCGCCACCTCGCCCAGCGTAGGCGAGCTCCAGCCGGTTCCGGCCCGGCCCGCTCCCGCGTGTCGTCGAGCGAGAGCGGCCAGGGCGGGACGACCGTGTTGTGGATCAGCCGCCAGTCGCCAGCGCCGCCTCGTCAGCGGGCGCGACGAACCGGAGGTCAGTCACTCCCGCTGCCGACCGGGGTGAGCGGCAGCAGCTTGCGGCCGGTCGGGCCGATCTGGATCTCGGTGTCCATCGACGGGCAGACGCCGCAGTCGAAGCACGGGCGTCCAGCGGCAGTCGTCCTGCTCGAACTCGCTCAGTCGAGTCCTGCCAGTCCTGCCAGAGCCAGTCCTTGTCCAGCCCGGAGTCGAGGTGGTCCCAGGGCAGCACCTCGAGCTCGTCGCGCTCGCGGGTGGTGAACCAGTCGAGGTCGAGCGCCGAAGCCGGGCAGCGCCGCGCCGGCCGCGTCGACCCAGCGCTGGTACGAGAAGTGCTCGCTCCAGCCGTCGAAGCGCTGGCCGTCTTCCCACACCCGCCGGATCACGGCGCCGACCCGGCGGTCACCGCGGGACAGCAGTCCTTCGATCAGCGACGGCTCGCCGTCGTGGTAGCGGAAGCCGATCGCCCGGCCCAGCGACCGGTCGCCGTTGATCGCCTGCTTGAGCAGCTTGAGCCGGTGGTCGATGACCTCCGGGCGTCGCCATCGACGGCCCACTGGAACGGGGTGTGCGGCTTGGGCACGAACCCGCCGATGGAGACCGTGCAGCGGATGTCCTTGGAGCCGGTGGCCGCCCGGCCGGCCTTGATCACCTCGTGCGCGAGCCGGGCGATCTGCAGCACGTCCTCGTCGGTCTCGGTGGGCAGGCCGCACATGAAGTACAGCTTCACCTGCCGCCAGCCGTTGGTGTACGCGGTGACCACGGTGCGGATGAGGTCCTCCTCCGACACCATCTTGTTGATCACCCGGCGGATCCGCTCCGAGCCGCCCTCCGGGCGCGAAGGTCAGGCCGGTCCGCCGGCCGTTGCGGGACAGCTCCTGGGCCAGCGTCGATGTTGAACGCGTCGACCCGGGTGGACGGCAGCGACAGCGAGACGTTGGTGCCCTGCGTACTGCTCGGCCAGGCCGGAGCACATGTCGCCGATCTCGGAGTGGTCGGCGCTGGACAGCGAGAGCAGGCCGACCTCGGAGAAGCCGGAGAACTCCAGGCCGTCGTGCACCATCTGCGCCGACCGTGGTGATCGACCGCTCCCGGACCGGCCGGGTGATCATGCCGGCCTGGCAGAACCGGCAGCCCCGGGTGCAGCCCCGGAAGATCTCCACCGCGTACCGCTCGTGCACCGTCTCGGCCAGCGGCACCAGCGGCTTCTTCGGGTACGGCCACTGCGTCGAGGTCCATCGTCGTGCGCTTGTGCGACCCGGAACGGCACGTCCGGCCCGGTTCGGCACGACCCGCTGGATCCGGCCGTCGGGCAGGTAGTCGACGTCGTAGAAGCGCGGCACGTAGACGCTCTCGGTCCGGGCCAGCCGCAGCAGCAGCTCGTCGCGGCCGCCCGGGCGAGCCCTCGGCCTTCCAGGCCCGGACGATCGTCGGTGATCTCGAGGACCGCCTCCTCGCCGTCGCCGAGCACGGCGGCGTCGATGAAGTCGGCGATCGGCTCCGGGTTGAACGCGGCGTGCCCGCCGGCGAGCACGATCGGGTCGTCGTCGGTGCGGTCGGCGGCGCAGCAGCGGGATGCCGGCCAGGTCGAGCGCGGTGAGCATGTTGGTGTAGCCGAGCTCGGTGGCGAACGAGATGCCGAACACGTCGAAGGCCCGCACCGGGCGGTGCGCGTCGACGGTGAACTGCGGCACGCCGTGCTCGCGCATCAGCGCCTCGAGGTCCGGCCAGACCGCGTAGGTGCGCTCGGCCAGCACGTCGGGCTGCTCGTTGAGCACCTCGTAGAGGATCTGCACGCCCTGGTTGGGCAGGCCGACCTCGTACGCGTCGGGGTACATCAGCGCCCAGCGCACGGTGGCGGCGTCCCAGTCCTTGACGCACCGCGCCCAGCTCGCCGCCGACGTACTGGATCGGCTTGCTGACCTGCGGCAGCAGGCTCTTCGAGCTGCGGCCACACGGTTGCGACGGTCATTGACCGCCTCCTTCGGTCCAACCAACCAGGGTACGCGGCGTGGTCCGGCGCGCCGTCCGCGCGCCCGGCCCGTCTTGAACGGGTTCAAGAACGGCGTAGCATCGATGCCGTGACCAGCCTCAGCGTTGCCGACCGGCTGTCGGCCTGGCGATACGCGTTCGCCACCACCAACCCGCCCGAGCAGGGCGTCGTCGACGGGGTCACCCGCTGGCTGGTCGTGACCCGCGCCGGCGTACTCCCGATGACGTTGACGTCGGGTCTGATCGCCGTGCTGCTGCGCGGCCGTCGCCGCCGTGTCGGTCGACTGGCTCAACGTCGCGCTCGCCGTCGTCGGGATCGTCGTCGCCCACCTGGCCAACAACCTGATGAACGACCTGACCGACACCGAGGTCGGCAACGACACCGCCGACTACCCGCGCGCGCTCTACGCGCCGCACCCGATCCTGGCCGGCCTGGTCACCCGCCGGCAGCTGATCGCCGGCATCCTGCTCTGCCAGGTGATCGACCTGGCCATCATGATCACGCTGATCGTCCGGCAGGACTGGTGGGTCGCCGCGTTCGCGCTCGGCGGGCTGTTCCTCTCCTGGGCCTACACCGCGCCGCCGCTGCGGCTGAAGAAGATCGGCCTGGGCGAGCTGGACGTGCTGGTCACCTGGGGTCCGCTGATGGTCGGCGGGGTCTACTACGCCGGCACCGGCACGCTGCCCTGGCCGGTCGTGGTCGCCGCGTTCGTCTACGCGCTGCTGCCGACCACGGTGCTGATGGGCAAACACATCGACAAGCTGCCGTACGACGCCCGCAGCGGTACCCGCACGCTGCCGGTCGTCCTCGGTGAGCCGCTCGCCAAGGCGGCCACGGTCGGCATGATGCTGCTCTACTACGTCGGCGTGGTGGCGCTGGTCGTCGTCGGCGAACTGCCCTGGCCGGCGCTGCTCACGCTGGGCGGGCTGCCGACGCTGGTCTGGGTGTGGCGGCGGTTCCGCGAGCCGAAGCCGGTCGACCCGCCGCCGAACAACCCGGTCTGGCCACTGTGGTGGGCACCGCTGGCGTTCATCCACACCCGGCGGGCCGGCGGCCTGCTGATCCTCGGCCTGGCCGCCTGGGCGGTGTGGCGGGCTGTCCGCTGAAGGAAGGGCCCCTTGTTAACGCATAGCGTTAGTAAGGGGCCCTTCCTTCACGGCCGTGGCCCGAGGAGGTCCCACTTGTTGCCGGCGACGTCCTCGAAAACCACGACGCTGCCGTAGGGCTCGTGCCGCGGCTCGCCGTGGAAGGTCACACCCGCTTCGCGCATCCGGGCGTACGCCGCGTCGAAGTCGTCGACCCGCAGGAAGAAGCCGACCCGGCCGGCCAGCTGGTTGCCGACGATTTCCGTCTGGTCTTCGCCGTCGGCCTGGGCCAGCAGCAGGCCGGTCGCCGCGCCCGGCGGGCGGACCACCACCCAGCGCTTCGGCCGGCCGTCGTTCGTGGCCGCGGGGCTGTCCTCCACCAGGTCGAAACCGAGGGCGTCGACGAAGAAGCCGATCGCCTCGTCGTAGTCGTCGACGACTACCGCCGCAAGTTCGATGTGCATGGGGCGGAAGACTAGCCCGACTCGTCTAACCTCGGGTCGGGCTGGGAGAGGAGCGCCGCGATGGCGGAGGAGGAACGGGAGCGCCACGGCGGCGCGACCGAGCCGGCCACACCGGTCGACCCGGTCGAGCCGAAGTGGAGCGGTGCCGCACCCGTACCGCCGCCTACGCCCAAGCGGAAGCGGTGGCTCGAGGACGAGTCGGTCTTCCCGCCACCACCGCCGCCCCCGCCTCCCGGCGAGCGGCGCGATCCCACGCTGAGCCTGCCGACGACGTTCGAACCCGATACTCCCGTCGACCCGTGGGCCGACGCCGACCCGCTGCCGTCGTACCCCGTGGAGATCTCGTATCCGCCGACCCGGCTGGAGCCGGTCGCGCCGCCGCCTCCTCCCCCGCCGCCGCCGGTTCCGCCGCCTGTTTCGCACACGCCGCCGCCGGTTCCGGCGCCTGCGCCCCTTGAGGTGCGCAAGCCGCGCAAGGTGAAGCGGCCCGAGCCGGCCGGGCCGCCGCCGGGCTGGCGCCCGCCGCCCGGTTACGTGGCGGTCCCGGTCCGCCGACGGCGTCGCTGGCCGTGGTTCGCGCTGCTCTCGCTGCTCTGCTGCTGCGGCTGCCCGGCGTGGTTCGGCCAGCCGCTGTTGGCGCAGTACCCCGCCGACTCGTTGACGCCCAGCGTGGTCGGCGGCCTGACCCTGCGGGACGACGCGCAGAGCCGGCGGGCCGCGGACCGGCTCAAGGACGAGCTGAACAAGGCGTACGTGTGGCGCGAGTCGACGTTCGCCGGCGTCTACGTGGACGACGACAACAAGCGCGCCACGGTCTTCGGCACGACCGGCTTCCACATGTCCCCCGACGGTGACGTGGTCGACGAGATCGGGCGCGTGCACCGGCACCTACAAGCTGCGCGACGTCCGCACGGTCGACGGCGACCGAACGCGGCGAGGCCCGGCGCTGCGGTGTCGGCACCGACAACGGCGCGGACGTCGTGGTCTGTTCCTGGGTCGACCACGGCAGCCTCGGCACCGGCGTCTTCACCCGGCTCGGCATCGACGACAGCAACGCCCGGCTCAGTCAGCTACGCGACACGATCGTGACGCGCAGATCGAACGGTTGAACTACCCGATAGAGGGGCACAATGATCGGATGATCCGTCGGTGGCTGTTCGCCGATCAATTGGGCCCGCACTTCCTCGACGCGCCCCGGCAACCCGTGCTGCTGGTCGAGTCGAAGGCGGTGTTCCGCCGCCGCGCGTTCCACCGGCAAAAGGCCCACCTCGTGCTTTCCGCACTTCGGCACCGCGCGGCCGAACTCGGCGACCAGGCGATCTTCCTGCGCACGGAAACCTACGGCGAGGCGCTACGCAAGGTCAGCGGCGAGCCACTCGACGTATGCCATCCGACCTCTCGCCGGGCCCACGACTTCGTCCAGAGCGCTCGACGGGCTGACGGTCCTGCCACCGCGCGGCTTCACCACCGACCCGGCCGAGTTCGTCGCCTGGGCCGACGGCCGGCACGGCCGCCTGCGGATGGAGGACTTCTACCGCGACGCCCGCCGCCGCCTGGACGTCCTGATGGACGGCGACGCACCGGCCGGCGGCAAGTGGAACCTGGACACCGAGAACCGCCAGCCACCGCCGGGCGCCGGCATCGAGGTGCCGGCCCCACCGATGCCGGTCGAGGACGAGATCGACGAAGGCGTACGCGCGGACCTGGACCGTTGGGAACGCGAAGGCATCCGCTTCGTCGGCGCAGGACGGCCCGCGGCTGTTCCCGGCGACCCGCGCCGAGGCGCTGGCCCGGCTGCGGCACTTCGTCGACACACCGACTGCCGGCGTTCGGCCCGTACGAGGACGCGATGCTCGCCGACGACCCGTGGATGGCCCACAGCCTGCTGTCGGCGCCGCTCAACCTCGGCCTGATCGACCCGCTGGACGCGGTGCACCGGGCCGAGGCCGCCTACCGCAGCGGGGCCGGCGCCGCTGTCCAGCGTGGAGGGCTTCGTCCGGCAGCTGATCGGCTGGCGCGACTACATCTGGCACCTCTACTGGTACTTCGGCGCCGGCTACCGCGCCGCCGACGGCCTGCGCGCGACCCGCCCGGTCCCGTCGTGGTTCCGGGACCTGGACGCCGACGCACGTCGAGGCCCGCTGCCTGTCCGACGTCCTGGCCGGCGTGCGCGACCGCGGCTGGGTGCACCACATCCCCCGCCTGATGGTGCTCGGCAACTACGCCCTGCAGCGCGGCTGGCGCCCGGCGGAGATCGTCGACTGGTTCCACCGCAGCTTCGTCGACGGCTACGAGTGGGTGATGACGGCGAACGTCATCGGCATGAGCCAGTACGCCGACCTGGGAGCGATGACCACCAAGCCGTACGCGGCCGGCGGTGCGTACATCAACCGGATGAGCGACTACTGCCGCGGCTGCCGTTATGACCCGCGGTCGCGGCTGGGGGTCAACGCGTGCCCGTACACCGCGGGCTATTGGTCCTTCCTGGACCGCAACCGAGGCCGGCTGCTCGGGCAACGCCCGCCTGGGCCAGGCGATGCGCCAACTGGACCGGCTGGACGACCTGGGCGCGGTCCGCGACCAGGAACGCGACCGAGGCGACGCGGCGCCATGACGGCGTCCTATGTGGTCACCGGCGGCGCGGGCGGAGTCGGGCGGGCGATCGCCTCGCGCCTGCTCACGGACGAGGGCAGCCACCGTGGTGGTCCTGGACCTGGCCCCGGTGACCTGGTCGCACCCGCGCATGCTGGCGCTGACCGGCGACGCCACGGACGAGGCGGCGGTGTCGGCGGCGGCCGACCAGGCTTCGGCGGCGGCGCCGCTGGCGGGCTGGGTCAACAACGCGGCGGTCTTCCGTGATCTCTCGTTGGATACCGCGCCGGCTGCTGAGGTGGTCGCGCTGATCGCCCTCAACCTGGCGCCGTCGGTGGTCGGATCCGCGGTGGCCGTCCGCCGCGTTCCTGGCGGCTGGCACGGGCGGCGCGATCGTCAACGTCTCGTCGCACCAGGCCCAACGCGCGGTCCGCGGCGCGCTGCCCTACGCGACCGCGAAGGCGGCGGTCGAGGGCCTGACCCGGTCGTTGGCGGTCGACTACGGGCCGTCGGGCATCCGCGCTAACGCGGTGGCGCTGGGCTCGATCGACACGGACCGCTACGCGGGCTATCTGGCGGGGCTGCCGGCGACGGCGGTGGCGCAGGTCTCGGACGAGATGGCCCGCCTACATCCGATCGGCCGGGTAGGCCGGGCCGACGAGGTGGCGGAGGCGGTCGCCTTCCTCCTGTCCCCCGGCGCCAGCCTGATCACCGGCGCGATCCTCCGGTCGACGGCGGCCGCGCAGCCCAGGGCCAGGACCCCGAGTCGGGCTGAACGCCGCCGCCAGGTCGCCACACAACGTCGACGCCACCCATTCCGAGCAGCTGTGCAAGCCCGCTACCACCACCGACAGACCCGTGGGCTTTTAACCCACAGGGTCGTCCGGAAGTGCAGCGCATTGACCAGCCAAAACGGTATCTTGGATCATCCATCGTGGACCTGAGGCGCTCCTAGACGTCTCGCGTGTTCATGGTCTGTCGACGTATGTCCTGGTCAGGGCGCGTCCGCGTGCGTCCTGCCGGGTCCTCTCGCAAGTCGAGATTGCGCTCAACTTCGACCAGTGCGCACGGCTGTCGATAGTCCGGCCGAGGTCAGTCTCACGAGCGCCGCGAGCGATGCCGTGGGGCGTCCGGTAGCCGAGATGAGTGCACCAAATCGCTTATGCATGCGGGACTTGGCACGGTTTTAATCTTCACCGGCAAGACGAACGCGCGCCTGATCGACTAGCTCTGAGTAATTTTGCTGGAATGGCTCCACAAGTTCGCGTTCAAGCAACGCAGAAAGGTTAAAGAAGGCTGTCCTCTCGCCCGCGTGCGCAAGCTGCACCACATGGCCCTCATCTTCGCATCGATGCAGCCAGTCGAAGAGCACCAGAGCCTCGTCTGAGGTTAGCCGGAGGGTGACGCTGTTTCCTGTGTCGGACACGCTCGAAGGATCTCGCAATACAGCCGTGTTTGCCATCTACTCATCTGCCGCAGGGCAGGGTGCGCGGCAGCACCGGCATGCCCGTCACTGTCGGTAGCTGCTGATCGTGGCGCGTCCAGGTGCCCCTGGGCGCGTCGGGCTGCGGTGTTTTAGCAGGACCGTGCCGTTCTCCACGAGTGCGCCGCAGACGACGACGTGCATGGCGGGGTTGGAGCACAGGGATTAGGACAACCTCGCTCCAGCCAAAGGGGACGCGCAGACGTCCGGATCTGGGCCCGAGTGCCGACAGGTACGGCATAGTTGGCGCCTTGAGTGCGCTGCTCGAGACGTTCGTCGGGCTCCTGGTCCGGTCGGTCCAGCAGATCGCCACCCTGGCCGCGGATGCCCGTACCTTCGAGGCTTCCCGTATCGGCCGCGTCGCGGATGTCTCGGACGACAACACCGACCCGCTGGTGAGTGCGGCATGCGCCCATCCCCTACTGCGGGCCAGGCGGGCTCGAGCCGGTCTGCGGTGGATGTCCGGCCTCGGGACCGAACGGCGGGCGCCGATGCTCGATTTGGATCCGTCGCTAGACAGACGTCCTGCCCGCCGCCGGCCCCGAGCGTCTCGTGCATCGGGACTACCGGGCACAGGTCCGGCCAGGACCATTCCCGATGACCGAGGAGAGGGTTGCCGAGCTCCTCACCGACTACGACCTGGCCGGCGCCAGCGTGCGCTCACTGGCAGCCGAACCGAGTGACACGGGCCTTCGGGTCACTGTGACGCTCGCCGCGCCGCGGCGGTTCATTCCCAGCACTGGCCGCGTGGCGCAGGACGGTTCCCGCAAACCGTGGCCACATGCGCCGCTGCAGCTCACCTTCGATGGCGTCACTGACATGCAGTTCGACGCCGAAGATCGACACGGGGCGGCCGTTATCTGCGATGACCGCGGCGTCGCCGTGTCGATAGGGCGCGGCGGAGTCCTACGAGCCACGAGCGCGTCGGTACGGCCCAACGACCCGCGGTGGCACGAGTCCGCGGCCGGCTACCGCGCCAAGCGTCTCGCCACCCGCTCATGCACGAACGGATCTGCCGTGGTCCGTGTGCGCTGCCCCAACCCGCGTCAAACTGGCGGACCGACCACAGTTCTTCGCCGATGCGTCGAGGTAACACCATAATGGACGTTACGCGCGCATTGGTGACCGGGCCGCCGGCTCAGGTCGCCGCGACGGTGCGGAACCCCGCATTGCCCATCGATGAGTCGGGGGTGTTGGCCGAGCGGGCCGCGTTTCGGTAGCGGTTGCAATAGGAGTCGTGGCATAGGTACGAGCCGCCGCGCAGGGCCGGCCCGGTCCGCGCACTGCCGCAGCAGGGCCGCACCACCTGCCCCACCAGTCCCTTCCCACCCACGGCTACCCGCAACCGCGCAGCCCATCCCGAACTCTTGCTCACCAGAAAGGGTGCATCCGATTCCACAATGGATATGATCTAGTCACTCACATCCTTGCACTTCGGGCGCACCTTTCCTCTACCACCCTCAATGAACCCAATTCCCTCTGACCGGGGAGGCTGGAGGTCGGGTCCGGCTATTGTCGCCGAGCTGCTCAACCGCGCTTTGAAGCGGCGTCGGTCGCAAGCTGCCACATCTCATAGTTCCCGCATTCTGCCGTGACCTCAGCAGTCGCCTGAGCCGCGGCGAAAAAGTCGTCGGCCAGCGGCGAGGTGCGCGACGCCGCCATCGCGACGAATACCTGGTCGGGCGCCAGGTCCGGGACGGGCACGTAGCGGATGTCCGGACGTGAGTAGAACACGGTCTCCGAACGCCCCACGAACGAGATACCCCGGCCGGCCGCGACGTGCTCGAGCTTCTCCTCCACCCCGCGCACCCGGAGTCCGGAGTCCGGGTGCGGGCGCCTGGTGAGCTGCGTGCTCGCGTCGCCATGCCAGACCAGCGGTTCACCGGCCAGGTCCGCCTGGGTGACCTCCTCCTTGCCTGCCAGCGGGTGATCGGCGGGCAGCACCACCATGAGCGGCTCGGTGTAGAGCGGGGTCAGGCGCAGGCCGGTCTCGTCGATGGGCAGCCGCACGTAGCCGACGTCGACGCGGCCGTCGAGCAGCATCGGAGCCTGGTCGTCCCACTCCATGCGCTGCACGTCCACGACCACCTCCGGATGCTCGCCCTCGAACACCCGCGCTGCCGGGATGACCGGGATGCCGGCGCGAAAGCCGACCACCAGCCGCCGGCCGCCGCGGGCGGCTACGGACACCCGGCGCCGGACCGCGTGCGCGGAGGCGAGCAGCGGACCGGCGTCGTCCAGCAGCTGTCGACCTGCATCGGTCAGCGCGACGCCGTGGCTGTCCCTGGTGAACAGGGAAGCGCCGAGATCCTGTTCCAGCGCGCGGATCTGCCGACTGAGCGCTGGCTGGGCGATGTGCAGCTCATCGGCGGCGCGGCCGAAGTGCAGCCTGTCGGCGACGGCGACGAAGTAGCGCAGCTTGCGCAGGTCCAGATCCATGGGGCCTCCCGGTCCGGCAATGCCTCGACGGTATCACCGCGGCTGAAACAGGTCTTGGACACCCATTCAGGCCGGTGGCATCGTTCATTGGGCCGAGAGAACTCGATACAAGAATTCGGGCTCGGCACTTGATAGCGGCGGCCCAGAACCGGATGAGCACATTAAAAATCGGGCTTCTTCCGTTCCTGTTTTGGAAACCCAACAATTCAAAGGAGTGACCGTGGGAAAGCTCGATGGCAAGGTCGTGGTGATCACCGGTGGATCCACCGGAATGGCACTGGCCGGAGCCAAACTGTTCGTCGAGGAAGGAGCGTATGTCTTCATCCAGGCCCGGCGGCAGGAAGCGCTGGACGACGCCGTCAAGGTGATCGGCCGCAACGTCACCGCCGTCCAGGGCGACGCGGCCGACCTGGACGACCTGGACCGCTTGTACGACACGGTCAAGCGGGACAAGGGCTCGATCGACGTGCTGTGGGCCAGCGCCGGGATGGGTGAACCTGCCGTCCTCGGCGAGATCACCGAGGAACAGTTCGAACGCTCCTTCTCGCTCAACGCGCGCGGCACCCTGTTCACCGTGCAGAAGGCCCTGCCGCTGATCAACGACCACGGCTCGATCTTCATGACCGGATCCAACGCCTCCCTCGGCGCCTTCCCCGGCTGGAGCCTCTACGCGGGAAGCAAAGCCGTCCACCAGGCCTGGGCCCGCGTCTGGCTCAACGAACTGCGCGACCGCAAGATCCGGGTCAACGTCCTGACCCCCGGCCAGGTCGCCACCGCCAAACAGGAAGAACTGTTCGACGAGGCAACCAGGGCCGCATTCGAGTCCCTCATCCCCCGCGGAAAGATGGGCCGCCCCGAAGAAATCGCCAGCATCGCCCTGTTCCTCGCCTCCAACGACTCCAGCTACGTCAACGGACTGGAACTGGTCGCCGACGGCGGCACGACCGCCATCTGAGCCACGCCACCTGATCCACACACGAACGAGTCAGAGCGGCGTCTAAAACAGGCGCCTCGGGAACAGAAAGAGGCACAACTCATGAGCAGCATCACCTTCATCGGTGCGGGGAACATGGCCCGCACGATAGGAACACTTGCGGTAGCGGGCGGCAACACCGTCGAGATCATGGCGCGCGATCAGTCCAAGGCCGATGCCCTCGCCAAGGTTCTGGGCGGCGGTACCACGACAGGTAAGTGGGGCGCCGTCCCGGCCGGGGACATCGTCATCACGGCCCTGCTTGTACGCCGGTGTCGTTCCGACCGTCGCCGCGTACGGAGACGCCCTCGCGGGCAAGATCATCGTCGACATCAGCAACCCCTTCAACGCCGCGTTCGACGGACTGGCCCACAGCGAGCCGACATCGATAGCGCAGGAGGTCGCCAAGGTGGCCCCGCCCAGCGCCAGCGTGTTCAAGGCCTTCAACACGATCTTCCGTGGCGTCCTGGAGAACGGCCGGCCCGACGTCTTCGTCGCCGGCGACGATGCGCCGGCCAAGGCGGACGTGGCGGCATTCATCGAGAGCCTCGGACTGCGCCCGCTGGACGTCGGCGGCCTGAAGATGGCGCATTGGCTGGAAGGAGCGGGTGTGCTCACGGTAGGCCTCGCGGGCAACGGGATCGGCCACGGGGACTTTGCCCTCGGCGTCGACGAGTTCGCCAGCTGAGTCGCAATGAAGCTCGGTTTGTTCGTTCCTCTTCTCACCAAGGAGTCATCGTGCGTCCGGTATGGCAGCTCTTGGCGGTTGTGGCGGTCTGGATCCTCGGCGGTCTGGCCACGGCGGCGGTGAAGGACAACCCCTGGCTGGCGCTCGTCGCCGGCCTGCTGACGGCGGTCGTCGCGGTCCTGGTCTACGGCTGGGTGGTGCGGCGAACCGAGCACCGGGCCCCCGTCGAGGTGTCGGTGAAGGGAGCAGGTGCCGGAGTCGGCTGGGGCACGCTGCTCGGTGTCGCGTTGTTCGGGGCAGTCATCGCGAACATCGCCTTCTTCGGCGACTACACGATCAACGGCCTTGGCACCCCGGCGGGCGCCGTCGCCCTGCTCGGCATCATGGCGGGCGCCGCGGTGACCGAGGAGCTCGTTTTCCGCGGTGTCCTGTTCCGAAACGTCGAGCGCTGGACCGGGACCTGGATCGCGCTCGTCCTGACCGCCTCGCTGTTCGGCCTGATCCACCTGCTCAACGCGAACGCCACCCTGTGGGGCGCCATCGCTATCGCCATCGAGGCAGGCGGGATGCTGACCGCCGCGTACGTCGCCACCCGCAAGCTGTGGTTGCCGATCGGTCTGCACTTCGGCTGGAACATCGCCGCGAGCGCCATCTTCAGCACCAAGGTGTCCGGCAGCAACACCCCGCAGGGCTTGCTGGACGCGACGATGTCGGGTCCGGCGCTGGTCACGGGCGGTGACTTCGGACCGGAGGGCAGTGTGTTCGCCGTGGTGTTCGGTGTGGTGGCCACCGTCATGTTCATGTGGCTGGCACACCGGCGTGGTCACGTGGTGCCCGTCCGCCGCTCGGCCCGGGTGGACGTGGCCGCTGGGCTCGTCAGCTGATTGCGCGTACCGGCCGGTCGTGACCACCGATGGACCGAACGAACCGGCTGCCACGGAAAGCATAGACAGGCATGACGGGGCGGGCACGCCCTTCATCTCAGACCAGAGCAGGAGAGCACAATCATGAGCAGCATCAGTGTCATCGGACTGGGTGGCATGGCCCACGCCATCGCCGCACGCGCGGTCGCGGGCGGCAACTCGGTCGAACTCATCGGCCGCGACCCGGCCAAGGCCAGTGGCCTGGCTGCCGAGCTCGGCGTCGGGGCCACGGTGGGGACATTCGGCACCGTCCCCGCTGGGGACGTCGTCGTCCTGGCCGTGCCGTACGCCAGCGCGGTGCCGGTCGTCGCCCAGTATGGGGATGCCCTGGCAGGCAAGGTCATCATCGACATCTCCAACACCTTCGACGCCGACGCCACCGGGCTTGTCGTCCCTGATGGCACGTCCGGTGCGCAGGAGATCGCCAAGGCCGCCCCGGCGAGCGCGCACGTCGTGAAGGCGTTCAACACCGTGTTCGGCCACGTCCTGGTGCAGGAGCGTCCGCTGGACGTGTTCTTCGCCGGAGATGACGCGCGGGCCAAGGCGAGCGTGTCGGCGTTCATCGAGAGCCTCGGACTGCGCCCGTTCGATGTCGGCGGACTGGAGATGGCCCGCTGGCTGGAAGGGGTCGGTCCGCTGCTGATGGGCCTGGCGCGCCACGGCGCGGGGACCTTCGACGTCGCCCTCGGCGTCGACCTCCGCGGCTGAGCGCACCCCGCACCACCATTCTTCCGCCATATCGCTCACGCCACATCGCCGACGCCGCATCACTGACAAGGAGCATTAACGTGCACGTCTTCGTCACTGGCGGGACCGGCCATTCCGGTTCGTACATCATCCCCGAGCTCATCGCCGCTGGCCACGAGGTCACCGGCCTGGCCCGGTCGGACACGGCCGCGGCGGCGCTGTCCGCGCAAGGGGCGAAGGTACGCCGCGGCGACCTCCAGGACCTCAACGGGCTCAAGGAGGCGGCCTCGGACTCCGACGGCGTCATCCACGTCGCGCACCGGCAGGACCTGCTCCCCTCCGGCGGGATCGACGCCGTGGCCGCCGCGGAGGTCCCGATCATGCTCGCGTACAGCGAGGCGCTCGCGGGAACCGGCAAGCCGTTGGTCGCGGCGGGGAGCATCGGCTCACCCGGGAATGAGGGAGGGAACCTGGCTCGCCCGGCCACCGAGGACGACCCGGCCCTTCCCGTCGGCGACGAGCACCGGGGCACCCTGCGGGCTCGTAACGTCGTGGAGACCGCCGTGATCGGCCTCGCCGAGCGGGGAGTGCGGTCTTCCGTCGTGCGGATCGCCAACATCGCGCACAGCACGACCGATCACGCAGGCTTCCTCCCTACGCTGATCGCGCTCGCGAAGGAGAAGGGCTTCGCCGGCTACCCCGGAGACGGCGCGAACCTGTGGAACGCCGTGCACGCCCGCGACGTCGGCTCCTTGTTCCGCCTGGCGCTGGAGAAGGGCTCGGCCGGCAGGTACTGGCACGCGGTGGGGGACGGGGCCATCCCGGTCCGCGAGATCGCCGAGGCCATCGGTAACCGTCTGGGCCTGCCCGCCATGAGCGTTCCCCTGGATGAGCTGATGCTGCCGGGGCACTTCGGGTTCCTCGCGAACGTCGTCACGCAGAGCTACCCGGCGTCCAACCGCATCACCCGCCGATCCCTCGGCTGGGAACCCGTTCAGCCCGGCCTGCTCGCCGATCTGGACAACGGCCACTACTTCCCGTCAGCTGACGTCCCCGCCATCTGAGGGCAGGGACCACATTGCAACGGGTCCAGCCCATGGCGAGGACAAGGCTCTTCTGAAGGGACGTTCGAGAACATGACAACTGTGGGATTCATCGAAAGCGGATCCATCGGCAGCACAGTCGCGCGGCTCGCCGCCGAGGCCGGCCACCAGGTCGTGCTCAGCAACTCGCGCGGTCCCGAGACGCTTGCGGACACGGTCGCTGAACTCGGGCCGCGGGCGACCGCGGCGACGAGCGAGGAAGCCGCGGCGGCCGGTGACATCGTCATGGTCACGGTGCCGGTCAAGGCCATCCCCTACCTGCCCGCCGCGCCACTGGCCGGAAATACGGTCATCGACACGTGCAACTACGGCCCCGAGCGTGACGGGCACATCCCCGAGCTCGAGAGCAAGTCGGTCACCCCGAGCGAGCTGCTGCTGCGGTACGTCCCGGACGCCATGGTCGTGAAGGCGTTCAACAACATCTACTTCAAGCACCTGCTGTCACTCGCCCGTCCGGCTGGGGCGGCGGACCGCTCGTACCTGTCGATCGCCGGGGACTCCGCGTCGGCGAAGGCGGCGGTTACCGAGTTCATCGCATCCATCGGGTACGGCGTGGTGGACGCGGGACCGCTGGCCGATAGCTGGCGGCAGGCGACGGGCACGCCCGTGTGGGGACCGCGTACGGGCCGGTGTCAAACGAGAAGGGCCAGCAAGTAGGCGGGGACGCCATCCGCGCGGCACCGGCCACCGCATCGCGGTAACCGCAAGTTGGCGCGGGCCGCGGTATGACGCTGTCGCACCGCGCGTGAGCACGACCAGCACGTGAGCACGACCAGGAGGGGCACATGACCGGCCACCGGCCGCTGATCGCGGTGACTGATGCAGAACTCGAAGACCTGCGCGCGCGGCTGCGCGCCACCCGGTGGCCTACCCGGTGGCCCGTCGATGGCTGGGAAGCGGGCGCCGACACCGCGGAGGTGCGCCGCCTGGCGGAGTACTGGGCCACCGGCTATGACTGGCCCACCCACGAGGCGCGGATCAACGCACTGCCGCACCACACGGCCGCTATCGGCGGCACGCCCGTCCATTACCTCCGGTTCGACAGCGAGCAGCCCGGCGCCCTGCCGATCGTCCTGACCCACGGGTGGCCCAGCACCTTCCTGGAGCTCACCGACCTCGCCCGGCGTCTCGCGGAGCCGTCGAAGCACGGCGGCGACGCGTCCGACGCGTTCACGGTCGTCGTCCCCTCGCTGCCCGGCTACGCATTCTCGCCGCAACGCCTGGCCCTCCCGCCGACGCTCCAGACTCACCAGATATGGCACCGGCTCATGCGGGACGAGCTCGGCTTCGACCGGTATGCCGCCCACGGCGGAGACCTGGGCGCGGGGATCACCTCGCGTCTGGGTGAGGCCTACCCGGAGTCGCTGGCCGGCATCCACTTGCTCGCCGTCGCCGCACCCCCGGAGTACGACGCCGCGAGCCTCACCCGGGACGAACAGGCCTACCTCGACCAGGTCGCCACTTGGAGCGCGGAGGAGGGCGGCTACCAGCACCAGCAGAACACCCGCCCGCTCACCCTGGCCCACGCTCTGTCCGACTCTCCGACCGGCCTGCTGGCCTGGATCGTCGAGAAGTACCGCGCCTGGAGCGACTCGGGCGGCGACCTGTCGTCCCGGTTCACCGACGACTTCGTCCTCGCCCAGGCGTCGCTGTACTGGTTCACGGGCACGATCTCGACGTCGTTCCGGCCCTACTACGAGTACGCCCGCGGCCTGACCCGGCGCGTCGAAAGGGTCGAAGTGCCCACCGCCGTCGCTGTCTTCCCCGCCGACCTCACCCAGCCCCCGCGCTCCTGGGCCGAACGCACCTACAACATCACCCGGTACACGTCGATGCCACGCGGCGGACACTTCGCCGCCCACGAAGAGCCCGAGCTGCTCGCCGACGACATCACCGAGTTCTTCCGCCAACTGCGCTGAGACCGACCGTCATGAGTAACGTCGACCGCGAAGGAGAGCCGTGCCCAGCAGTTTCGCACGGATCCGGGCCGTTGAGCGGCAGCCTCAGCCACAGTGCTCCCGGCGCAGAAGTGAGCTGGGATCGCATCATCGACGCGCTCGATGCGCTGTTGCACTTCCGATGTGGCTCCGGTGCCGCGCCGAGGCAGCAAGAGTCGGCCTGCCGGCCGGACACCCTTGGAACAAGCACTTTCTGGACTGGACCGCACCCGATGGGAGCTGAAGCGGACGACGCGACCAACGAGATCTGCCGACCTGTGATTGGCCTAACATGAAGCCTGTTGCCCTGCGAGGGCCCCGCCACCGGTCTGTCGACCCGTCCCGTGCCGCTGGCTTGCGATGGACGGACCGGGGTTCTTGTCGTGGCTGCGTCGGATCAGCGCTGGCGACAACATAAGGACTGTTATGCGGGCCGGCTACTCATGGCCGCCCCCGCGCGGGCACGAATCCGCAGCTGCCCGATCCGTAAGCGGCCGGCGATGGCGGCGTGCATCTGTGAAAGTCTGGCGATCGCAGCAAGGTCGCGGAGGCTGCGTGGCCTCGGCTATTGCCGGGCCCAGAGCCGCTCGCGCTGTCGGTTGAGGCATGCTCGTGATGCTATTTCCAAGCCGCCTACCTGATGACCTGTTCGCTACCCGTGTGCGCTGGTGTTACGGCTTGCGTCCGACGGCGCCGTACTGCTCGACCTCGCGTGCCTCGGTGTCCGGCCGCCATCGGGTCACTGGGACCAGGCCGGGCTCGACGAGTTCCAGGCCCTCGAAGAATTGGGCGAGGCGGGCCGAGCTACGCAGGTGATATGGCAACGCCGCGGACTCGTTCCAGATGCGAGCCGCCTCGACCACCTCGGGCGAGACCGGGGCGCTGTCGTACAAGGCGAGGTAGCTGCCAGACGGCACAGCGTCCACCAGTTTCCGGACCATGCCCTGCGCGACAGCGTCCTCCTCGACGTGGCCGAGCACGCCCATGAACAGAACCGCGACCGGGTGGGAGAAATCGAGGGTACGAGCGGCCTCTCGCAGGACCAGGTCGATGTCGTACATGTCGGCGTCGACGTAGCTGGTGGCACCCTCGGGTCGGCTGGTGAGCAGCGCGCGGGCGTGGGTGAGCACAAGCGGGTCGTTGTCGACGTAGACGATGCGGCTCTCGGGCGCGACGGACTGGGCCACCTCGTGCGTGTTGCTGGCGGTGGGCAGGCCTGTCCCGATGTCCAGGAACTGGCGCACGCCGCCCTCGGCTGCCAAGTAGCGCACCGCGCGGTTGAGGAAGGCGCGGCTGAGGCGGGCGTTCTCGGCGAGCTGCGGCTGGCCGACGAGAATCTGCTTCCCGACCTCCCGATCCGCGGCGAAGTTGTCCTTACCACCCAGCAGGTAGTTCCAGATCCGTGCGGTGTGCGGGGTCGAGGTGTCCAGCGCGGGGGGATTCTGCTCGTCCGACATGTGCGCATCCTCCTTTTCGGATCGAACGACTTCGACAGACTCGGGCAGCATAGACGCTCTCCATCTGGTGAATCCTGAGCGGTAGGGTCACGTCGGCCGGTCGCGTCGTTGAACAGCTTTACTGCGTCAGCGGCGGAGAACTGACGACTTCGGTCTGCTGGTCGTGGGGCAACGACGAGGCCGTGCCGACGACGAATGCGCCCGATGCCCCGGCTGATCGTCCTGGAGGAATGGCACTTCCTCGGCCTCCCACTCGTCCCACAGCCGCGGCGCCTCGTCCTCGTCTCGGTTCAGCTCGGCCATATCCCGGCGCATCCCCCAGCGCTTGGCGTTCGCCGAAGTCCTACTGCGCCCAGACCGCGACCTCAACGACAGGCACCAGCCGTCGACGTTGCGGGAATTTCGCAGAGTCCCTTGTGCTCGGCTGGTCAGGTGAGACGTACCCCGTCGAGGAGCATGGTCAGACCTCGCTCGTAGTACTCCTGCTCGTCGGGCAGGCCGAGGAAGAAGTCGGCGGTTTCGGTCAGGTGGGGGTAGTCCTGCGGGGAGAGTGACTTCAGTCGCGCGCGCTTGGCGGTGAGCAGGGACTCCCGCAGGGCCGGATCGGCGGCGGCGGGGTCACCCGGCTGGCGGATCACCAACCCGATCAGCCCGTTGAGCAGGAAGATGCTTAGCTGGGCGGCGGCCACCGGCGAGTGCCCCTCGGCGCGCAGCAGTGCGATGACCCGCTCGGCCAGATCGATGCCGGCGTCCGTGCGCATGAAGCGCGTCGGCGTGATCTCGGCGAGGGCGGGGTGCGCGCGCAGGACGCGCAGCAGAGCCGTCATCACGGTCCGCAGGTCGGCCTTGCCGCTGGCGGTCAGGTCCACCTCGCCGAGGATCCGTTCGACCAGCGCGTCGAGCAGGGCGTCCTTGTCCTTGAAGTGCCAGTACAGCGCCATGGGTGTGACGTTCCAGGCGGCAGCGACGCGGCGCAGCGTGACGGCGTCGAGTCCGTCGGCGTCGGCGAGGGCGAGGGCGGTGGACAGGACCTCGTCGCGGTCGAGTCGTTCGGAGGCGGGGGGTCGGGGTGACATGCGGCTTACTTTATCTCGTAAAGGGCACCGTTGACGACCGAGCAAAGGAGCGCTACCGTAGCTATACACAGTAAATTTACGTGACATAGTTATTTGGGTGAGCAGGGCACGGACCGCCCCATCACCGGCAGCCCGTCGGGCTCAACAAGGGAGAATTCTGTGACCCACACCATTGTCATGACCGGCGCAACTCGGGGGTTCGGCCGCGTCGCCGTCGAGCGCATTCTCGAAGGCGATCCTGAGGCGCATCTCGTGCTCCTAGCCCGTGGCGCCGCGGGAACTGACCTTGCCGCTCATCTCGGCCAAGGCGGACGCGCCGTGACATCAATCCCGACGGACCTGTTATCGCTGGGCAGCGTCCGTGCGGCGGCTGACGAGCTGATCCAACGGCTCGATACGGGAGATCTGCCACCGCTGCGTGGATTCGTCGGCAACGCCGGCCTGCTCTACACGAACAACGTCACGGAGAGCCCGGACGGGTTCGAGGCGACATTCGCCGTCAACGTCCTCGCCAATCACGTCCTTCTCCGCCTTCTACAGGACCGATTTAAGGCGCCGTCACGGATCGTTCTCACCGTCAGCGACGCTCACTTCGGCGACTTTCGCCACAACGCGGGAATGATGCCCGCGCCGTCATGGCAAGACCCGGCCAGCCTGGCCCGCATCCGCGCGTTCCCGAAGCCGAACACCGTCACAGCGGGAGGGACCGCATACTCCACCAGCAAGCTCGCCGCGATCTACCTCATCCACGAGTACGCACGACGTTTGCCACAGGGCGTCGACATTGTCGCCTACAACCCCGGGTTCGTGCCCGGCACCGGCCTGAGCCGCGAAGCAGGCGCAGCCGTCCGGTTCGTGGGGCGACGGATCATGCCGCTGATGACGCTGACCCCGATAGCCTCGAGCCGGAAGAGCGCCGGCCAACACCTCGCCGACGTCGCGCTCGGGCGCATCCCGGCACCTTCCGGTTCCTACATCGACCGCACACGAGAAGTCTCCTCGTCCAAGGAGTCCTACGACCCCGATCGTGAACGACAGCTTTGGGAGACGGTAGAGGACCTGCGCCTCTCAATCGCATCCTGATATCCTGACCGCCCACGCGATCTCTTCGATGTGCATGCATCCGATCATGGCGATATCCAATTCCTCTATCATCGGTCTTCCGCTGGAATCATCGGGGATCGTAATGTCGCGAGGTCGGCCAACTAGCGTGCCGCGCGTAAGACGCGGCCAACGGATGCGGTCATGGCGTGCCGCCGCTGTCGCCGGTGAAGCTTGACTCGATGGCCCGGCTGTCGTCCCGCCGTACCCCTGTCCGCGGCGGCGACGGCGAGCCGCCGGATCTGAATCCGACGCGTCGAAACAGCGCTACCAACCCAAGGGTCGCGAGAACCACCGTCGTACAAACGACCGCGATCCATAACGCCTCGCTCATAGCGTCGATGGTAGGAGCGGCGCGCATGCACTCTCACGCCGCGATCCGCACATGACGGCGCGTCGTTGACATCAGCGGTCGAGCGACGAGTTGCGCAGGATCACCTTGAAGGCCTGCCCTGGCCGGCAGGGCCGCCAACCGGCGACCACGGCTTGGCGAACGCATGACGCGACCGTGCCTGGCAGCACCGGACGGCTCGGTAGCCCGACCCAGTTTCCGGGATGAGCCCAAGGCATCGATGCCACCAGGCCGGAGCCTGGCGGCTCCACGTGCTCGACGACAACGGCCAGCGGTGACCAGCCGTTGGCCTGGCAGTAGGCGGGTCTGCGCCGGACCGACCAGCGGTAGGTCACGCCGTCCACCGCAGTCGTCCTCCGGCGCACCGCACCATTATGGACACCGGGCGTCCGTCCTGGCCGGTCAGGTCAAGGAACTGACCCGCAGCGCCAGCCCGGCGATCATCGCCGACGAGATCTCACTCATCAAGCAGGTTCTGAGCGAGCACCCGGCCTGGCTGGAAACACCGCAACTGCGCCACGGCCTGATCCTGGAACTGATCCGCCAGTTCGCCCTGCTGGACTTCCAGAGCATCCTCGCCTCGCCCGGCTGGCGGACCTACCTCGCCCTGTACTCCACGTTCTCGGGTCTCACCGACGGGGAGCTACGCGATCAAGTCCAGGCGGCGCTCGCGCACGCCGAGGCCGGCCACGTCGCGCTCGTCGCCCGCGCCTGGCACCGAATCGCCGACCTGTTCGGCTACCGGCTACGGCCCGAACTCGCCGCCAGCTTCGAAAGCCGACGCGGCCTTGGAACTCGTGCGGCACCGGGCGCAGCTGGTGGATCATGGCCCACGGTGGCCGTCGGCGCCGACGGCCGCGGCGGTCGCGACGACGCGGCGGATCGGCACCGGCACAACAGCGCGCGTGCGGGCGAGGTTGTGCAGGACGGTGCGCGCTGCCCGGTACCGGGCGGGCGGCAGCTCGGGTAGGTAAAGCGAGTCCAGAAACAGGTCCGCGTCGGCGCTCGTGCGCAGCGGGTACGCGTATCGGCGCCGCTGGTCGGTGATCGGTTGCAGGCCGGCAGCGGCGAGCAGGTGGGGCAGTCGGCGCAGCGGCTCGTCGTTGGGATAGGACAGGCGGCGGCCGAGTGCGGCGAGGAGGGCGGCCAGCACCGGCGCGTCCCGTGTCTGCAGCGGGCTGCGGTCGGGCACGGTAGCGACCAAGAAGCCACCCGGCACCAGCACGCGACGGGTTTGGGCCAGCACGGCCGGCAGCGGGGTGACCACTTGCAGGCTCATCGAGCAGGTCACCGCGTCGACGCTGGCGTCGGCCACCGGCAGCGCGGTCACGCTGGCGCGCACCACGGTGGCGCCCCGGGCGCGGGCGGCAGCCAGTTCTGCGGCTGCGATGTCGACGCCCAGGTACGTCCGGCCGGGTAGCGCGGATTGCAGTGGTGCGCTGCCGCAGGCGACGTCCAGCACTCGGCCGCGTGCCGGCACGGCGGCGGCCAGCCAGTCGTACGCGTTGCCGGTCGGCGTCAGGGCCCGGCCCAGGACCAGTTCGGTGACGCCGGGCCGGTCGGTGTGGAAGCCGGTCAGATACTGCGTCCACATGGCTGGGTCCACACACTTCACCTTGCCAGGCGCCAGGCAGATTAGAGGTCGAGTTGCTCGGCGGCTCCAAGGTGTCTTCGCCGTAGGCGGGAAACTGGGCGACGGCACAGCGCCGACCACGACCACATCGCCTGGACCTGCTCGTTACCCGGGTGCGGGTGGGTGCGTGCGCCCGACCGCGAGCCGTGGGACGGACGTTAAGGCCGGTCGTCTGTGGTGGCTTGGCGAGCGCGGCGGCCGGCGACGGTCTGGAAGAACTGCGCGGCGGCGAGTTGGACGCCGTAGGACCAGGTGGGGTAGGCGTGGGTGGTGGCGGCGAGCCGGCCGGTGAACATGCGGGTGGCCATCGCCAGGGCAGGTTCGTGGATCAGTTCGCCGGCGCGGGCGGCGACGATGGTGGCACCCACGATCCGTCCGCCACCGAGGTTGCGCAACACGGGGCGCGGGCCGGCGATGAGCTTGATGAACCCGTCGGGGGCGTCGGCAGTGATCGCCCGGTCCATCTCGGCCATCGGCAGGTAGGCGACGCCGGCGCCGCCGGCGGCGGCCGCACCTTCGGTGACGCCGACGCTGGCGACCTCGGGGTCGGTGAACGTGACCCGTGGCGTGGCGTCCGGCCGGTACCGTCGCCGCCGGCCGCGGGTGAGGGCGTTGCCGGTGGCGATGCGGCCCATTTCGAACGCGGCATGGGTGAACAGCATGCGGCCGGTCACGTCGCCGGCGGCGTAGACGCCGGGTGCGGTCGTGGCCAACCGGTCGTCGGTGACGATGTGGCCGCGTTCGTCCAGGCGGATGCCCGCCGCGTCGGGGTCGAGGTCGTCGGTGATGGGGGTGCGGCCGACCGCCACGAGCAGGTGTTCGGCGGTGACGGTCGTCCCGTCGGCCAGGTGCAGGGTGGCGGGCGTGTCGGCTTTGGTGGTGACGCGGTCGACGCGGGTGCTGGTGCGTACGTCGATGCCGTCGCGACCGAATACGTTGGCGATTACGCGGGAGGCGTCGGGGTCCTCGCGGGGGAGCAGCCGGTCGGCGGCCTCGACGACGGTGACCTTGCTGCCGAGCCGGGCGAACGCCTGGGCCAGTTCGCAACCGATCGCGCCGCCACCGAGCACGATAAGGGTGGCAGGCAGGGTGGGCAGGTCGAAGACGGTTTCGTTGGTCAGGTAGGGCGCCTCGCTCAGGCCGGGGATCGTCGGCACGGTCGGCGCGGAGCCGGTGGCGATCACGAACCGGCGCACGGTCAGCGTCCGCCCGTCCACCACGATGCGGCCCGGTGCGGTGAAGGTGGCCCGGCCCAGCTGGACATCGATTCCCTCGCGGCGTAGCGCGGTCGTGTCTTCGGTGGCGGCGATCTGCGCGACCGCGTCTTTGACCCGCTGCGTGGCCGCCGGGTACGCCAGGCCGGCCTTGGCGGATTCGATGAGTGTCTTGGATGGTACGCAGCCGGAGAAGGTGCACTCGCCGCCCGGCTGGCCGTCGGAGATCAGAAGTGTGCGGGCCCCCTGCTGGACCGCCTGCCGGGCGGCACCTAGGCCGGCGGCGCCACCGCCGATCACCATCAGCTCGTAGTCCACAGTGGTCAATCCTCCCGGGATGCTTATCGCGGCTTCTTCGCGGCCAGCAGGGTGTAGCCGAGTGCGCCGTCGACGATCGCCGCGCGGGCCGCCGCGAGCGCTCCGGATGCCTTGTCGAAGTCCACGCCCGGGGCCTCGGCGGCGGCGCTGGCGGTCATCCGTACGACCGTGAGGCGGGCCTCGATCTGGTCGATCATGCGCAGCAGCGCGGCGTCGTGCGGTTCGGCGTGGGTGACGTGTAGCCCAGCGGCAGCGAGCAGGTCGGCGTAGGTGTGCACGGGTTGCGCGTCGGCGACGCAGGCGACCCACGCGGCCAGCGAGGTCAATTCGGGTGGAAGTCTGGTGGGATCGGCGGTGACGTCGGTGATCCCGACCCTGCCACCGGGTTTCAGAACGCGCGCCAGTTCTGTAGCGGCGGTGCGCTTGTCAGGGAAGGTGCAGAACGCGCACTCGCACACCACCGCGTCGAAGATCCCATCCGGGTAGGGCAGGCGTTCGGCGTCGCCAGCCGAGAACGTCACCTGGCCGTCCAGGCCGGTGCCGCCGGCGCGCCTGGGCGAGCGCGACATTTGCGGCGGACAGGTCCACCCCGTCCACCCGGACGCGGTATTCCTGGGCGAGGAGCAGGGCGGTGGTCCCGCGGCCGGAAGCCACGTCCAGCACCCGCCGGCCCGCCGCCAGCTCGAGCAGGCGGGCCAGGCGGCGCGTCAGGGTGAGCCCACCCGGATGGTAGGCATCGCCGAGCAGCATGGCCACCACATCGGAGCCGTAGGCCGCCGCGCAGCACGACTTGATCTCCTCGCTGGTAGTCACCGCAGCCCTCTGCCCCGGTTCGTCGAGTCGGGGGCGATCGCCCGATCAGGACGGTGGCCGTTCAGCCCGATCGCCTTCGACCCGTACGGCGAGTCGACCAGGATCGGTTGCAGGGGCGTGGCGTTGGGCACCACGTCCGCGACGGGCACGCCGGACATCTGCTCGCGGACCTGTTCGCGGTAGCCGACGGTGTTGTAGGCGCAGAACGGGATCAGCCGCCCGTCCGGGGTGATCTCCTCCACACAGCACTTCATCAACTGCCTGACGTTCAACGTGTACGGGTCCTGGAAGTCCTGGATCACGATCATGAAGGCCCGGTCGGTGAGGTTCGCGATCGCCTCGGGCAGGTTGACCCCGCACGCGTCGGCGCAGTCCAGTGCGGCCGCGGCCTGCTCCAAGCGCGAGGAGGTGGTGTCGGTGCCCATGAACGCCGACGCCGACCACAACTTCTCCAGGGCCTCGCGCACCGCCAGGTCGGGGACGACCCGGTTGGACACGTAGTCCAGATAGTCCTCCACGTTCAGCAGCCGTGGGATCGGGACGAGCCCGAAGTCGGACTGTGCGGGTCTGCCTTCGGTGAGCAGGTAGGTAATCGACCGGCAGGTTGGGAAGCAGCAGGGCACCGGGAAGAAGTCCGACGCCTGGAACCATTGCGGTCGCTGCGCTGCGATGCCGTGGATGATGTCGGAGTTGGTCAGTCTCGTGAGTGGGTCGAACTCGACGTGCCGGCCGGAGTGGGTGACCGGCTGGAACGACACCGACCGCACCGCCGGATGCGACAGCCCGAACTCGATGATGGCGCCGAGCTCGTGGTCATTGAGACCGCGCTCGACCGCGGCCACCAGCGTGACAGTCAGCCCTGCGTCGGCGCAGTTGTCGAGGGCCTTCTGCTTGATGGCGCGCAGGTCCCGGCCACGGATCTCGTTGTGGGTGCGCTCGTCGAACCCGTCGAACTGCAAGTAGATGTTCACGATGCGGCCGGGCTGGTTCCGTTCTCCCAGGGCGGCGGCGAACTGCCGGTCGGAGGCGAGGCGGATGCCGTTGGTGTTGACGTTGACTGCCTTGATCGGCCGCGCCTGCGCCAGGTCCACGAAGTCGAGCAGGTGCTTGTGGATCGTCGGTTCGCCGCCGGAGAACATCACCACCTCAGGCTCGCCCTCGGCGGCGACGAACGCGTCCAGCATCGCCGCGCACTGCTCGACCGTGATCGAGTACCCGTCCGGTTGGTGGCCGGAGTCGGCGAAGCAGATCGGGCAGTCCAGGTTGCAGCCGGTGTTCACCTCGATAATGCCCAGGCAGGCGTGCTGCTTGTGTTCCGGACACAGCCCGCAGTCCGCCGGGCAACCATCCTTGACCTCGGTCTGGAAGGCGAGTGGGATGGTGCCGGGCTTGTTGAACCGCGCGTGTCGAGGTACATCTGCGCGTCGCCGTAGACCACTGCCTCGAACCAACCGTGCTCTTTGCAACGTTTACGCAGGTACACCTTGTTGTCGCGGATGTTCACCTGGCCGTCGACCACCACCTTGCATACCGGGCAGATCGATTTGGTGTACTCCACGAAAACCTCATCGCGGTCCCGCTTGGTTCCCGCCGGCTCGACCACGGTCATCAGTTGCCTCCGTAGGCTCGGCACGCCCGGACTCCGCAGAGCCTGCTCCATCCACAGGCCAGAAATCGGTGATCGCGGTGATCACCGTCCTGTGGAAAGCGTTCTGTAGGCGCGCTCACCGAATCCGCGGTACGGCGCCTCTACGGTCGCGGGCAATGACTGCCCTTCAGCCAGGCTACTCGACATCGCCGAACCACCACCGCAAGCCGCAGCGCTAAGCCGTGTTTGCCGGCGTTTGCCCGGCAACCACGGGGAATGCTGTGGCCGCGCGGCGGTCAGTAGGCAGCGGCGACCTTGCGCCAAGCGCTGCAACATCTCTCGCTAGCGTCGGACTGGTTCCGGCAATCGCAATCAGAGAGGGCCCACGATGACCGGCAGAATGTCCCAACCGACGTCCGCTACTTGCGGTGCTAGTCCATGGGTGCCGGTACGCGCGGTGGCGAACCCGCTGCGTGGTTTTTCGCCATCCGCGTGCTGCTGCGTCACTCCGCGGTGAGCGGCCAGGTGGCCGCACAAGCCCTGACGATCATGGTGCGGCGAAGGTTCGCCGATGATCCAGATATGAGAGATGTGCGCGCCATGGTCGGCCAGCTGCTGACCAACGCGGGATCCGCGTCCGACGTCCGGATCGATCTCGGCACGGAGTTGACCGCTCGCTCGTGCCTGTCGGCGACGCGCCGGTCCGGCTGCCGCTGCGCCACCAGGACATGGTGTTCGTCATCGCACTTGGCATGGCCCGAGAGCACCGGTTCTCGGGCCATACTGCGGTTGATCTGATCGAGGGAGCCGAGCTTCGGACTCGGCGCGTGCTGAGGAAAGCGCCCTCGCTCAGCATCCAACGGTTGCGCTTCCGCAGGTTTCTGGACGAGATGCGCAGTAACGCTGCGTCGGTGCCGGCCGGCGAGGCCGGCCCGGCGACACCGATCGGGAAGGTCCTACTGTCCATGGCCCTGTACGACTTCGAAACGGCCCGAAGTCTGCCCGACGACCCGGACCGCAACCGAGTGGATGGCACCGTAAACCGCGTCTTCACCGAGATCGTTCGACGGCCGCATGACGGCGAACGCACGCGTCCCCATGGCGAGCTGGTGCGGCGGGCCGCCGCCCGAGCCACGTCGAGTTTGTTGATCAGCCGGCGCATATGAGTCCTTATGGTGCGATCGGTGCCCTTCTTCTCCGGCGGGCGAAGCGCAGCAACACCAAGGCTGCGGTGAGCAGCGATCTATCGTGCATTACCCAGCTCGAAAATGCGCGACCCTGCCGGAGCTTGACCCGGAGCGACCTGACGGGGTCTTCGACCAGATCGTCGAGGTCATTCGTCAGCACTGTCGGCGGGGACGAGCCTGAGGACGGCATCGTGCTTGAGCTGAGGTAGCCGCGACGTTGCCGCGTTGCCGGCGCGCGGATCGCGGATCGCGGCATGACAGTATGCCCCCGCCTGAGAAGAGTAGTGAGCATCCGCTCTGCGAGCCTGACCCTTTGCGGCGGCCGGATGCACTGCACGGTCGAAGACTGCTCAAACTGTTGGCAGCTGGCCGCCGCAGGGAGCCGAGGACCAAGCAGCGCCTCGAGAGATGAGCGGGCCGACACACTTGTCGGCGGCATCAGTGTGCGCGTCTCTGCAGCTGAGCCTCGACCTCGAGTACTTCTCCTCTGGACCGCCAGGCAGCCAACCGCCGAATGAAGTCAGCTACCGCAGCACCACGATCAGGATGTATCCGCACGTTCCGACGCGCTCCGTCGAACCACCCGACCTCGAACCCCTCCACATACGGGCTCGGAGTCCAGCGCTGATCCGCGCTCCAGGTCTCCCAGAGCTCGACCCAGGCGACGTTCTCGCGAAGACTTCGAGCGAGCGCCCCCTCGAATTCTGGATCAGCAAAGTAGCGGTCGGCCACCTCGAGAAGCAGCACGAACGAGGTTTCCGACCTGTGCTCGACAATCGAGGAAACGCGAGCAGACGCCGAACCAACGGCCTCTGCAGCCGTCTTCTCCTCGTCCACGAGCCACCTCCTGTGCCGTCACTCTGGCAGACGCCCAGTGCCCATGCCATGGTTAGCGCGCATAGCGGCAGGAGAGGACGTCGGCGCGGGACCCGGGTCCGTGCGGCAAGCTGTTTCGATGGCCAGTGAGGCTCTGTTGTCCCTGGTAGACCTTCGGCAGCGCCTGACTCTTCTTCTTGATGAGCTTGAGTGCAAGCACGGGCAGACCGTCGACGTCGGCGCCGACTACTACTGGACGGTCGGCCCAGGCGAGGCGTTCCGGTTTGATTCAGGCGGGGCACCCGAACCGACCGTCGGGCAGCTGGCCGATGACCTGCAGTCGCTGCGGAACGTGCTTGCGGGCGAGGCTGACCATCCGGTGGTGCTGTGGCACGACTTGGCCCACGCCATCGGTATCCTCAGCCGGCTCGCCGCGCTCGATCAGCCCAAATCATCGACGCCCGGGCCTACGTGCACTCTGATGAGCTGGAGGCGGCCTGACCTTGATTCGCAGACAACCAACAGCGTCCGATGACCTCAGGCTGCAAGGCTGGCCAGCGGCGACGGTCCCTAAGGCGTCCATGAACATCCGGCGGGGTCACTGCCGATCGTCACCCAGTTAGCCACTCGGCGGGCGGCAACGCCGGCCAACCGCGAAAACACGTCAGTAGGCTGACCTCTTCGGTTGAGCAAGGTCAAGTCTTGACCCTGGCAGACCGATGGGACGCAATCGGAAAGGCGGGTATGGGTTTCCTGATTAATCTGTCCATATCGATCGGCGGCCTCGCGTTCATACTGTTTAGTGGTCGGATCGCCGACGGCGCGGCGGCCAGCAGGCCTTCGATGAGTGGGTTCGAGAAGACAGCAGGGCGAGTATTCATCGTCCTCGTTGCTTCCGGACTCCTCGTGGCCGGGATACTGGGTATGTTCGGGATTGGTTTCGAATAGCCGTCGATGTGCCGCCCCGCGCTTTCCGTCTGCCGTCGACACGCACGGTGGTGGAGCTGGCGCCCGCCCGGCGAATCCCGTTCCGGAAGCCTGATTGCCCCCGCCCGAGGCGCAGGAGCCGCCACCCGCGCGAACCGGTTCCCGGCGACGTGGGCCGCGCACAGCGACCAGGGGGCGCGCTCCGGGGGCGCCCGCGGCGGCCAGTCGGCCCGCTAGGCGAGACCTCACTCAGGCCGGTGTCGCAAATACTCACTCCGTCCGGCCGCGCGCCGCCTCCACCGCCTTCATCACCCTCCCGCTGCCGTTCACCTCCTTGTCCCAGACGGAACAGTGGACTCACCACCGCATCAACACCCACGAAGAGCTCGGATTGTGCTGGGATGCGCTACGACCACGACACCGATGCGCTGATCGGCAGCTGCGGCATGCCCGCATATCGGAGTGGGAGCTTCGGTCGGGGTGGGCGCCACGCAACGTAGGCAACGATGGCTGATCCCAGAATCTAGTCTGCGACCGACCATGTGCCTTGCGCTGTAAGCACAATCGCGAAGACCAGACCGAACGTCGAGAAAACCCGCAAGAAGGTTCGGCCTGGGGTACACGGTCGGAACGGTCGGCGGCCCGCCGGCGCTACCCGCGAAGACGTTGACCGTGCTGTTCGGGACGTTCGCGTCGGCCGACATGACCAGGTCGGCGCGACCATCGCCGGTGATGTCGCCGACGGCCGCGGCGTCGCTCGGCCACCGGTAGCCGCCTTCGTCGACGGCCACAAGGTGGGTGGAGGCCGGGGCGAAACTGCCGTTGGCCTGCTGCAGTCGGACCCAGGTGCCCTTGCCGTAGAACTGGGCGATGTCGAGCCGTCTGTCGCCGTTGACGTCGGCGGCGAACACCTGCTCGCGCGGTACGCCCGTGTCGGCCGGACCGGTGATAGTGACCGGCGCGGCGAACACACCGGCCGACGTCTGCAGGCGGATCGCGACCGCGCCCGGGACGACCGAAACGACAAGATCGGTGCGGCGATCCGCGTTCACGTCTGCCAGCGCCACGTCCGCGGCGGTCCTCCCGCCAGCGGCGAGAACCGGCGCCGACAGCGCCCCCGAGCGTTGATAGAACAGGGCGACGCCGGCGCGCGTGGCCAGGGCCGCGTCGGTGCGGCCGTCGCCGTCGATGTCGCCCAGGGCGACGCGTACCTCACCTCCGTAACCGCCGTGGGCCACGATCCGCCGGTGCAGTCGGCGTAGGTCGTGTACCGCCCCGAGATGCCCCAGGAACAGCCGGACGGCCACGGTTCCGCCGCAGCGGGCGTGCCGGTGCCGAGGATGCCGGCCGTCGCGGCCACGGCGAGCGCGACGCTGGTGGGTACCAATCTCACAGTCCGCTCCTTCCAACGAGGTGAAACCGCTTCGCCGGTCCTCGCCGACGCCCGGCTCCGGTTTGAACTCCCTGCTGGACACGGAAGTCAAACGCGTTCGGGAGGCTCCCGACGAAACGATCTTCGAACTGCATAGATCGAAGCCCACGGCTGGTGGCAGCGCCACGAAGCCCGGCCGTCACACCACCGAGTCGGTCGGCTCCGGAGCGTTGCTCGTGCGCGATAGCGGCGAGCACCAGTGACCGCTGGGGGTATGTAACGAACGGCTCTGGCGCAGAAACGGTGGTGACACGGTCCATTGTGTTCGCTGGTGACCATGCGGAAGGCTGGCGACGGTGTGATTTGCTCTGATCGAGGCCCTGCTTCCGGAGCTGGTTCACGGATTCTGGGCAGTTCAAAGAGTAACGGCTCGACGGCGAATCGGCCGTAGGCGACGAAGGCGGCGATGGCGAGGTACGGCGGCGTCGCCGGCCGCGAGTTTGATCTACAAGGCAGCCACCAGGGTGATCAGCGCTCCGGTGAAGGGGAGAACACGGCGGACGGAGCCATGGTCGGGACCATGACAGGTGCGATGTCTAGCACGGCGGGCAGGATCAGGCCGACGACGGACAACAGCTCTAGGCAACCGAGGGTCTTGAGAAAGCCAGCGCTGACGCCCTGGGTCCATTCCCCACCGGGTTGCGCCAGCAGCTCTCCTGGGCAAGAAGGTCTTGCTGATCCCGCTGCCGAGGGCAGCAGGGCGAGCAGTCCGGCGGCGATCCAGAGGGCGATGTTCATGGGGCGCTCCCTGCGTTGTCCAGGTGGCCCAGGTGTCTCCGAAGGCCATGCGGCATCAAGACATCTCGCGGCCGGTGTCTGTGACATCGAGTGAGCCAGGACACTGCACACCGAAGGTTCGGGACGCGGGCTCCCCTACAGCCGGAACCGACGGCGAACAGGAAGAGTCGACGCTCACCGACGTGGGTCGCGGCTCAGCCCGGCAGTACGGGATGACGATCCGGGACCTGCGTTGCGGCGGACCCGCAGTCAAGGGCGGCTAGTGAGTTGTGGATCGCGAGGACGTTCAGCTGGGTCGTCGATTACGGCTCGGTGACGACCGCTGCCCTGCGTGCCGGCCCGGACGGGCGGGAATGCCGTTGACGCTCGACAGCCGCGAGGTCCTCACGAGCGCCGTGCTGGTCAAGCCGGACGGATCGGTGTTGGCTGGGAATCAGGGCGAGGCGGGACGACTTCAATGGCGGCGGTTTCGTGGCGGATCCGCTGCGGTTGGGCCGGGAGCAGGCCATTGTCGGCGGCGTCGAGATCGTGGTCGCTGACCTAACGAGTGCCACGTTGAGACTGATCGCGGAGGGGCCACTGACGGCCAGGGCGCCGTCGGCGACGTAT
>CAWIXO010000018.1:0-23020 GCA_963840005.1 uncultured Actinomycetota bacterium
GACCCCGAGGTGGCCGACATCGGCGCCGACCTGCCCAACGGCGTGGCCCTGGTCGACCTGATCGGCGGGGACGTGACCGCCGACGCCCTGGCCAAGCGCTGGAAGGCAGCCGGGAAGGTCCCGAGCCTCGCCGCCCCCATGGGCGTCTACGGCGACGGGCCGCTCGAGCTGGACCTCGTGTCCGACGGCCCCCACGCCCTCATCGCCGGCACCACCGGCGCGGGCAAGTCGGAGATGCTGCGCAGCGTCGTGGCCGGCATGGCCGCCACGGTCGACTCCGAGCACCTCAACTTCGTCCTCATCGACTACAAGGGCGGCTCGGCCTTCGCCCAGTGCGCCGACCTGCCCCACACCGTCGGCATGGTCACCGACCTCGACGAGCACCTCGGCGCCCGGGCGCTGCGCTGCCTGGAGGCCGAGCTTCACTACCGGGAGACGCGGCTACGCGACGCCGGCGCCTCCGACCTGAAGGAGTACCTCAGGACGGGCCACCCCGAGCCGCTCCCCCGCCTGCTCGTGATCATCGACGAGTTCGCCACCATGGCCGCCGAGCTGCCCGACTTCATCGACTCCCTGGTCGGCATCGCCCAGCGGGGCCGGAGCCTCGGCGTGCACATGATCCTGGCCACCCAACGGCCGGGCGGCGCGGTCAACGACAACATCCGGGCCAACACCAACCTGCGGATCAGCCTGCGGGTCCAGGAGGCGGCGGAGTCGTCCGACATCATCGGCTCGCCCCTGGCCGCCCAGATCGGCCGCCGCCAGGCCGGACGGGGCTACGTCCGCCTCGGCGCCTCCGAGGTCTTCCCCTTCCAGGCGGCGCTGGTCACCGGCGTGACCCGCAAGGACGAGACACGTCGGTCGGGGTGGCCCGCTTCGTCTTCGGGCCCGAACCGCTCGCCCGCGACGAGCTGCCGCGGCCGCGGCCAAGGCGCCGCCGGGCCCGAGAGGTCCATCCGACCTCGAGCGGCTGGTCGCCGCCGCGGCCGAAGCGGCCCAGCTCGCCGGGCTGGCCGAACCCCGCCGGCCCTGGCCCGAGAGCTGCCCGAGCTGGTCGACGCTGGACGAGCTGGCCGAGGCCGGCGGCGAGACCGCCGCCGTGAGTCGGCGCCGGCGCTCCCTTCGCCCTGGCCGACGAGCCCGACCGCCAGCGCCGGGCCCTGTTCTCCTGGGCACCGACCAGCGGCAACCTGTTCGTCTGCGGCGTGTCCGGCTCCGGCGCCACCAACACGCTGGCCACCATCGCCATCTCCCTGGCCAAGACGTACCGGCCCGAGAAGCTGTGGTTCTACGGCCTCGACTTCGGCACCCAGGCCCTGGCTCCGCCTGGCCGGGCTCCCCCACTGCGGGGGGATCGTCGGCTCCGCCGACCGGGATCGGCAGTTCCGGCTCGTCCGCTTCCTGGCCGACGAACTGGAGCGCCGCCGCCGCCACATCGCCGCCGTCCGGCGCGGTCAGCATCGACCCGGGCGACCCCAACTCGCCGTTCCCGACCATCGTCGTACTCATCGACAACTACGGCGCGCTGCAGTCCGCCTGGGAGGACGCCGCCGGCATGGCCGCTGCGCGACCTGCTGGTCCGCACCATCGCCGACGGCCCCGGCCTCGGCGTGGTGGCCGCCATCTCCGCCGACCGGCCGCTCGGCGCTGCCCGGCAACGTCGGCTCGGTCACGCCCAACAAGATCGCCCTGCGCCTGGCCGAGCCCAGCGACCTGTCGCTTCTTCGGCCTCAACCCCCGCGAGGTCGGCAAGCTCGGCGTGGCCGGGGATCGACGCCGCCACCAAGCTCGAGATCCAGGTGGCCGTGCCCCACGCCGACGGCCTGGCCGCCGGCGGTGGCCGAGGCCACCGCCGCCGCCCGGCGACGGTCGACGCGCCAGCCGCCCGCCGGCCATCGGCACGCTGCCCGACGAGGTCCCCGCCGCAGCTCGTGCAGGACGCGCTGCGCATCGACGAGCGACGGAGTGGTACCTCCCGCTCGGCATCGGCGACGCCACCCTGGCCCCGGCCGGGCTGCGCCTGCTGGAGGGCGAGCACGCCTTCGTCATCGGCCCGCCCCGGTCGCGGCAAGTCGACGGTGCTCGACGCCATCGCCGCCATGGTCGGGGCGGCTGCGGCCCGACGTCGTCATCACCGCCATCGCCCTGCGGCGCTCACCGCTCCACGGAGCCAAGGAGATCAAACGGCTCGTGCCCAGACGCCGAGGAGATCCAGGAGGCCGTGGACCGGATCAAGGCCGACACGGCCGCCCCCAGCTGGTCCTGGTCGACGACGCCGACGCCCTCGAAGACGACCCGAGGGCGACGCTGGCCAGCCTGGTGGCCACCGCCGGGCCGACCTGCACCTCGTCGTGGCCGGCCGGCCCGACCCGATCCGGGGCAACTACGTGCACTGGACGGCCAAGGTGCGCAGCTCCCGCCAGGGCCTGGCCCTCAAGCCCGACGACCAGGACGGCAACCTCTGGACACCAGGTTCCCCCGGGCCAAACCGCCGCTTCCCGCCCGGCCGGGGCTACCTGATCGCCGAAGGTGTCGCCGAGCTGTTCCAAGCCGCCCGGCGGGACTAACGCCCGTCTGCCATGGTCACCGCTCCAACCCTCCTCAGTCAGCTGCACGGCAAGGTCGCCGAGCTGAGGAAGATGCACGACCGGCTCCAACACGGCGCCCGCGGGGACGCCGTTGAGCATCGGCAGCGTGCCGGCGAGCAGCAGCGCGGTCGCTGCACCCGCCAGCCGTTTTGCGCGGTTCGGTAGTCGCATTAAACCCGCTTCCCTTCCCGGAAAGGTGGAGTGAAAGGCGAAACGAGCCTATGACCTGGCATTTCCCATGGTCAAGATCCGAATGGCCGAATCCCATTTACAATGGCGAATGCCGTTAAAACCCCGCGAATCCGGACGAAGTCTATCGTGGACTGTCCGGGCCGGGCGCCCGAAAAAATCTTCCGGCCGGATGTCGAAACCGGGCCGGCCCGTTCGCAGCACTGATGAGGACCGCCCGCGCGCCGCGGGCGGCACGCACGCAAGGAGACCGACATGTCGTTCCAGGCCTACCTCGACGCGGTGGAGGACAAGACCGGCAAGACCCCCCGCGAGCTGGTCGACGAGGCCCGCGCCAAGGGCTTCGACGCGCCCACCGTCAAGGCGACCACCATCGTCGAGTGGCTGCGCGACGACTACGGGATCGGGCGTGGCCATGCGATGGCGATGGTCCACGTCATCAAGAAGGGCCCGCAGATCTCGTCGAAGCACGTCGGCCGCGCCGGCTCGCACGGCGACGCGTCCGACCTGCTCTGGCTGGACGGGAAGGCGAGCCGGCCGGCATAGTCGCGGCATGTCGCTTGAACCCATCGAGCGGGCCTCGGTCGACCAGCTGCGCGACCTCCAGCTGGACCGGCTGCGCTGGTCGCTGCGGCACGCCTACGACAACGTCCCGCACTACCGGTCGGCGTTCGACGCGGCCGGCGTACACCCCGACGACCTGCAGACCCTCGACGACCTCGCCCGCGTTCCCGTTCGACCAGCAAGGACGACCTGCGGGCCAACTACCCGTTCGGGATGTTCGCCGTGCCGCGCGAGCAGGTGGTCCGGGTGCACGCGTCGTCGGGCACCACCGGCCGGCCGACCGTGGTCGGCTACACACGCGAGGACATCGCGCACCTGGGCTCGCGCTGATGGCGCGGTCGATCCGCGCGTCCGGCGGAAACGCCGGGTGACGTCGTGCACGTCGCGTACGGGTACGGCCTGTTCACCGGCGGCCTCGGCGCGCACTACGGCGCCGAGGAGCTGGGCTGCACGGTGGTGCCGGTGTCGGGTGGCATGACCGAGCGGCAGGTGCATGCTGATCCAGGACTTCCAGCCCGACGATCATCATGGTGACGCCCAGCTACATGCTCGCGATCGTCGACGAGATGGAGCAGCAGGGCGTCGACCCGCGCGGCACCTCGCTGAAGGATCGGCATCTTCGGCGCCGAGCCGTGGACCGAGGACATGCGCCGCGAGATCGAGGAGCGGCTCGGCATCACGCCGTCGACATCTACGGCCTGTCCGAGGTGATGGGTCCCGGCGTGGCCAACGAGTGCGTGGAGACCAAGGACGGCCTGCACATCTGGGAGGACCACTTCTACCCGGAGATCATCGACCCGGTGACCGGCGCCGTGCTGCCCGACGGCTCGTTCGGCGAACTGGTGTTCACCTCGCTGACCAAGCAGGCGATGCCGGTGGTCCGCTACCGCACCCGCGACCTGACCCGGCTGCTGCCCGGCACCGCCCGCCCGATGCGCCGGATGGCGAAGATCACCGGACGCACCGACGACATGATGATCGTGCGCGGCGTCAACCTGTTCCCGACCCAGATCGAGGAGCTGATCCTCGGCACCGCCGAGCTGTCGCCGCACTTCCAGTGCGTGCTCAGCCGGGACGGCCGGCTCGACGAGCTGACCGTCCGGGTCGAGCGGCGGCCCGAGGCCTCGCCCGCCGACGCCGCCGCGGCCGCCACGGGCCTGGCCGCCTCGGTGAAGAACCGATCGGCGTCACCATCGCGGTCGAGGTGCTGGACCCGGCCGGCGTGGAGCGGTCGATGGGCAAGATGCGCCGGATCATCGACAACCGCTAGAGGCAATGCCGGGTAGTTAAGGTCTGGCGGTTGGTGTCAAGCGTGTCGTGGGACGAAGGCGGCGGGGTCTCGATATCAAGGTTTGTCACTCCAAGACAGCCTTGAATCGGGAGCCCCGCCGTTGGATGAGTCTGCCATCACTCGGACCGTGACCGTTGCGGCGGGCCGGTTCGCGCTGGGTCATCTGGGTGAGTTGACCCAGCAGGTGCCGTTCGAAATGGTCGATGCGGTCCTGTCCGAGACCGGGACCGTGCAGCGCCGGGTCCGGGCGCTGCCGGCGCGGGTCGTGGTCTATCTGCTGCTGGCCGGGTGCCTGTTCGCTGAACTGGGCTATCGGCAGGTGTGGCAGCGGTTGACCGCAGGCCTGGCCGGCCTGGACCTGCCCTCGGTCACCGAAGCCGCGTGACCGTTCTGGCCTGCGGCACCCGCACCGTCATCGACGCGGTCTTCGGACCGGCCAGCAGCGGGGAGACCAGCTACGCCCGGGCGCTGCTGCCCACATTCGGTTCGGGCATGCTCGTGCTGGCCGACCGCAACTTCGCGGCCGGCACGCTGTTCACCGCCATCGCGCAGACCGGCGCGGAGCTGATCGTGCGCGCCAAAACCAGCTCCAGCGGGCCGAAGCTACCCATCCTGCACCGCCTGACCGACGGCTCCTACCGCAGCGCGTTCGCCGGCACACCGGTCCGGATCATCGACGCCGAGATCGCCGTCACCACCAGCGCCGGCACCCACACCAGCGTCTACCGGCTGATCACCACCCTGCTTGACGAGCACCACCATCCCGCACACGCTCTGATCCGGCTCTACCACGAGCGGTGGGAAATCGAGACGGCCTATCTGGAACTGAAATCCAGCATCCTGGGCGGCCGGGTCCTACGCGCCCGCACCCCCACCGGCATCGAGCAGGAAATCTACGCCCTGCTCGTCACCTACCAGATCCTGCGCACCGCGATGACCGACGCCACCAACAGCGACCCCACCCTGGACCCCGACCGCGCCAGCTTCAGCACGGCCCTAAACGCCGCCCGCGACCAGGTCATCCACGCCGCCGGCATCATCACCGACACCACCATCGACCTCGTCGGCACCATCGGCCAACGCGTCCTGGCCAACCTCATGCCCGCCCGCCGCCTACGCATCAACGCCCGCACCGTCAAACGAGCCATCTCCAAATACAACGCCCGCGGACCCAACATCGACCGACGCACCTACCAAACAACCCTGGCCATCAACATCCTCACCAGACCGACCTTGACAACCGCAGCAGAACCTTAACTACCCGGCATTGCCGCTAGAGGGGGAGCAGGCGGGCGCGGCGGCGCGCGGAGAGGTCCTCGACCCAGCCGACGTGGATGACCACCATGGCCAGCAGCCAGCACGCGACCACCGCGTAGCCGATCCCGGCTACCGTCCCGTCGAACCGCCACAGGTGCAGCAGGTCGCCCAGCGGAAAAGCGGCCGTGATCGCCGCGTTGTGCCACAGGTAGACGGTCACCGCGCGCGAGTTGAGCAGGGTGACCGCGGCGTCGGCGCGGCGGTGCCGGGCCAGCCAGTCCAGCCGCGGCGCCACGCGCAACAGCACCAGCACGAAACCGATCGAGTAGAAGGAGTACGCCACGGGGCTGTCGGGCAGGTCGATGTGGTGTACGAGCACCCAGGCCATTCCGCCGGCCGTGGTGACGACCGAGATCGCGAGGACCGTGGCGAACCGCAGCCGGCGCAGGTCTCCGTCGCGGTGCGCGTACCCGAGGATCCAGCAGGCGGCGAAGGTCAGGACGTCCTCGACCACGGAGGCGGACCGGTCGCCGAACGGCCACGGCACGAACTGGAACAGCGGCAACAGCGCCAGCGGGGCGAGCACGGTGAGCAGGCGGGCGCGGCGGTAGAGCGCGAGCAGCGCCGGCGAGAGCAGCACCAGCCAGAGGTACGTGACCAGATACCAGAGCACGCCGCTGACCGGTTCGGCCCACTCGGCGGCGGGTGGCTCGGCGATCGGCAGCAGCCACAGCAGCAGCGCCGGCCACTCCGGACGGTCGTCCCAGCCGATCACCAGCATCGCGGGTACGAGCACCGCGGCGAGCACCCACAGCGCCGGCAGCAGCCGGCGTATCCGGCCCCGCACGGCGCGGGTCGCCGAGCGGTCGACCGACCGGGCCATCAGCGAGCCGCCGAGCGCGAACATCACGCCCATCGACGGGAAGGCCAGGGCCAGCCAGGTGACCGGGAACATGTGGTGGACCACGACCCGCGCGATCGCCGCGGCGCGCAGCAGGTCGAACCAGCGGTCCCGGCTTCCGGCGGGTGCCGGCACCGCGGCTCGCGCCGTTACTCGTGTCGGTGGTGCGGCTCGTGCTGGTGCGGGCGGCGCGGCGGTCGCGGTGTGGTAGCGCGGCGGGCCGACCCAGTCCTCTTCCCGAGCGGTCACCGGGCGACCATAACGACGGCCGACAGTGTGTGGCGGGCACTCGTACACCGCCTGGGTGACGGCCGTCAGGCCGGTCATCGCACCCGAAGGAGCCGTAACCTCAGAGTGCCGAGATCGTCTCCGGCGCGCGCTCCCGGCGGCTGAGCGCCCGCACGATCGCGGTCTGGCCGTGCCGCGCCACCGCCAGGTCGGTCAGCAGCCCGAGCACCGGCCGCAGCACCCGCGGCGGAAAGGTCGGGGTCGGCACGTCGACGCTGACCGCCAGGTCGTCACTGTGGACGACGATCTCCATCATCCGGGTCAGCAGCAGGTCGTCGAGGCTCAGCGCCCAGCCCGTCCAGGGCAGCAGCACCGCCCGGTCGGTCGGCACGTTCGGCAGCGTGGCCCGGATCGGGCCGAGGTCGGCGCGCAGCGTCTCGACGATCCCCGCGTGGCCGGCCTCGGCGAACGCGACGCTCTGCGCCCGGATCCCGACGTTGGCCGGGTTGTCGACGTCCTTGCCGAGCCAGGCCGAATCGCCGTAGTGCGCCATCAGGTCGCGCGGCGGCTGGTCGGCCGCGGGCCCGTCGAGCAGCTCGACGACCATGTGGATCTGGCGCCCGAGATGGCCGGCGAGCCCGCCGACGCTCAGCTCGGCCAACGCGCTCGGCCGCTCCCAGCGGTCGGGCACGGCCGGGTCGGCGAGCAGGTCGACGGCGATCGCCGCCGCGTCGAGATAGGCAGCGCGATGCATGTGCCGGAGCCTACGTCAATTGATCGCGACGCTGACCTCGGTCGCCTTGACCAGGGCCAGGACCTCGTCGCCCTCGCTGAGGTCGAGGTCGTCGACAGCGTCGTTGGTGACCACCGCGGTCAGTGCGCCGCCGCCGTCGACCGCCACCTTCAGCGTGGTCATCGCCGCGCCGCCGGTCAGCGAGGTGATCCGGCCCGGCAGCTGGTTGCGGATGCTCACGTCGCCGACCGTGCCGGTGGCCAGCGCGACGTCGGTCGCCTTGACCAGCATCGTCACCGGCTGGCCCGCGATCAGCTCCAGCTCGTCGGCGCTCTCCCGGGTGATCGCGGCGGTCAGCTGCTGGCCGCTGCTCAGTTGGGCCTTCACGGCGGCCATCGCCTCGCCACGGGAGACCGACAGGATCGTGCCGTCGAGCTGGTTGCGGATGCTGAGTCGCATGGGCCCCTGTCCATTCACGATCATTTGGTACGCGTTTGTCACCACCATCCTGCCCCCGCTCGGCGACACCGAATCCCCGCGACACGCCCCGCGCGTCCGACGTCACGTCGGCGGTGGATGGCGTCGGCGCCGGTCGGCCCGTAGATTGCAGTGCGAGTGCAAATTCTTCGTCTCTCCTGAGGAGGGGGCGCGATGGCGTCGGTGATGACCGAAGCCGACCTGCGGGCGCGGATCTCGGCTTTCCTGGCCGAACACGATCCGGCCGCGGCGGCCGGCGGTGACGACGCGGACCGGTTGGCGTTCCTGCGCGCGCGGTTCGACGCGGGCCTCGCCTGGGTCCACTTTCCCGCCGGGCTGGGCGGGCTCGGCGCCGGGCGGTCGCTGCAACCGGTCGCCGACGACGCGTTCGCCGCGGTTGGAGCGCCCGACAACCGGCCCGGCCGCATCGGCATCGGTCTGGGCATGGCCGCACCCACCATCCTCGCGCACGGCACGCCGGAGCAGCGCGAACGCCTCCTGCGTCCGTTGTGGACAGGCGAGGAGGTGTGGTGCCAGCTGTTCAGCGAGCCCGGCGCCGGCTCCGACCTCGCCGGCCTGGCCACCCGCGCCCGCCGCGAGGGCGAGCACTGGGTGCTCGACGGCCAGAAGGTGTGGACGTCGATGGCACACGTCGCACGCTGGGCCATCCTGCTCGCCCGCACCGACCCCGACGTGCCCAAGCACGCCGGTCTGACGTACTTCGTGCTCGACATGACCGCGCCCGGCGTCGAGGTGCGGCCGCTGCGCCAGCTCACCGGTGAGGCCGAGTTCAACGAGGTCTACCTGACCGGCGCCCGCATCCCCGACACCCAACGGCTCGGCGACGTCGGCGCGGGCTGGAAGGTCGCGCAGACCACGCTGATGAACGAGCGGGTCTCGATCGGCGGCGGGGCCCTGCCCCGCGAAGGCGGCATGATCGGCGTGCTGGCGGCGGCGTGGCGGTCCAACCCGGCCGCGCACTCCCCGGGCATGCACGACACCGTCATGCGGCTGTGGGTCCGGGCCGAGGCGGCCCGGCTGACCGCCACGCGGGTCCGCCAGCAGCTCGCCTCGGGCGCGCCGGGGCCGGACGGCTCGGCGGTGAAGCTGTCCTTCGCCACGCTCAGCCAACTGATCTCCGCGGCCGAGCTCGACCTGCTCGGCGACGAGGGCCTGCGCCGCGACTCGTGGGCGATGGGCCGACCCGACGAGGTCGACTTCACCGGACGCGACGCCGGCTACCGCTACCTGCGGGCCAAGGGCAACTCGATCGAGGGCGGCACCTCCGAGGTGCTCCGCAACATCATCGCCGAGCGGGTGCTCGGCCTGCCGGCCGAGCCGCGGGTCGACACCCGCGTCGCGTGGAAGGACCTGCCGCGATGACCGATCAGCTGGAGCTGCTGGAGTCGCCGGACGAGCGGGATCTGCGGGCCGGCGTACGCGACATGCTGGCGGCCGAGTGCTCCGGGCAGTCGGTGCTGTCGTTCGTGTCCGGCTCGGCCGACCCGTACGAGCCGAAGCTGTGGCGGACCCTGGCCACCGGGATGGGCCTGGCCGGTCTGCTGGTGCCCGAGGCGCAGGGTGGCGCGGGCGCGCAGTGGCGGGCCGCCGCCGTCGTGGCCGAGGAGCTGGGCCGGGCCGTCGCGCCGGTGCCGTTCCTGACCAGCGCGGTGGTCGCGACCACGGCCCTCGGCTCGTCCGCCGAGGCCGCGCTGCTCGAGGCGCTCGCCGCGGGTGAGCTGACCGCCGCGCTGGCGGTGCCGTACGGGCTGTGGTCCGCACCCGCGCTGCTGTCGGCACGGGACGGCGCGGTGACCGGCACGGTCCGCGGTGTCGCCGACGCGCTCGGCGCCGGCGTGCTGCTGGTCCCGTGCGACGACGGCCTCTACGCCGTCGAGGGCACGGCCGTCCGGCGCACCCGGATCGTGTCGCTCGACGAGACCCGGCCGCTCTGCGACCTGGAGTTCGCCGCGGCACCGGCCCGGCTCGTCGCACCGCTGGGTGCCGTGCCGTGCGCGCTGCGCAACGCGGCCACCATCGTCGCCGCCGAGCAGGTCGGCCTGGCCGGCTGGTGCCTCGACGAGACGGTGGGCTACCTCAAGCAGCGCTACCAGTTCGGCCGTCCGGTCGGCTCGTTCCAGGCGCTCAAGCACCGGCTCGCGGACCTGTGGGTCGAGCTCACCCAGGCCCGCGCGGTGGTCGCCTACGCGGTCGCCGACCTCGCCGCCGGCGGTGAGGACGCGCTCGGTCGCGGCCTCGCTGGCCAAGATCGTCGGGTCGGAGGTCGCGGTGCGGGCGGCGGAGGAGTGCGTGCAGATGCACGGCGGGATCGGCTTCACCTGGGAGCACCCCGCGCACCTCTACCTCAAGCGGGCCAAGGCGACCTCGGTCGCGTACGGTTCCCCCGACCGGCACCGCGCCCGGCTGGCCACCCTCGTCGACCTACCGCTGGAGGCGTCGTGACCGCATCCCTGTCCGGCCGGGTGGCCCTGGTCACCGGCGCGAGCCGGGGCATCGGCCTGGCGATCGCGGCCCGGCTGGCCGGTGCGGGCGCCCGCGTCTGCGTGACCGCGCGCAAGCCGGACCCGCTGGCCTCCGCCGTCGCGGAGCTGGGCGGCCCCGATGTCGCGCTCGGAGTGGCCGGCCGCGCCGACGACCCGGAGCACCGGGCCGCGGCGGTCGCGGCCACGGTCGAGGCGTTCGGGCCGATCGACATCCTGGTCAACAACACCGGGATCAACCCGGTCTTCGGGCCGTTGCTGGACATGGACCTCGGCGCCGCACGGAAGATCTTCGAGGTCAACCTGCTGTCCGCGCTGGGCTGGGTCCAGACGGTGTACGCCGGCGACCCGCGCCCCGGCGTCGTCGTCAACGTGTCGTCGGTCGGCGGCCGCGTCCCGCCGCCGGGCATCTCGTTCTACGGGGTGACCAAGGCGGCGCTGGAGCACCTGACCCGCTGCCTGGCGGTCGAGCTGGCCCCGCACGTGCGGGTCAACGCGGTCGCGCCGGCGGTGGTGAAGACCAAGTTCGCGACCCTGCTGTACGAGGGCCGCGAGGACGAGGTCGCCGTCCGCCTACCCGCTGGCCCGCCTGGGCGTCCCCGACGACGTGGCGGCCGCGGTGGCCTTCCTGGCCTCGGACGAGGCAGCCTGGATCACCGGCCAGACCCTGGTCATCGACGGCGGCGTGACACTGACGGGACGGGGCGCGTGAACAAGCTCAGCGGCCGACGGGTGGCGGCATGAGTGAGCGAAGCGAACGTAGTCGGCTCGGTGGCCGGCTGTCTTGCTCCGCGGCGCGAAGCGGGGCGGCGGCATGAGTGGAGCGAAGCGAACGTAGTCGGCTCGGTGGCCGGCTGTCTTGCTCCGCGGCGCGAAGCGGGGCGGCGGCATGACGGCCCCGGCACCCGAGGAGCGGGTGGATGGCCGGACGGCGCGGGCGGAGCGCACCCGGGCCGCCATTGTCGACGCGCACCTCGCGCTGATCGGCGAGGGTGACCTGCGGCCGACGGGGGAGCGGATCGCCGAGCGGGCCGGGGTGTCGCTGCGGGCACTGTGGACGAACTTCAAGGACATGGAGACGCTGTTCGAGGCGAGCGGCGCACGGGTGCTCGCGGAGTACGACGCGGCCTTCGTGCCCGTGCCGGCGGACCTGCCGCGGGCCGAGCGGGTGGCCCGCTACTGCCGGCAGCGCGCCCGGCTGCTCCAGCTGATCTCCGCACCGGCCCGGGCGGCGGCGATGCGCGAGCCGTTCTCGCCGCAGCTGCGCCGCAACCGCCAGAAGCACATCGAGCGCCTGCGCGAGGAGGTCGACGTGCTCTTCGCCGCGGAGTTCGCCGCGTCCGGGGGTTCGACCCTGCGCGACGCGGTGATCGCCGCGTCGATGTGGCCCGCGTGGTCGATGCTCAGCGAGGGCCTGGCCCTGTCACCGACCGAGGCGGAAGCCGCGATGACCAGAACGATCAGCGCCCTGCTGCTAGCCGACGACTAGCCGGGCGGCTTCCCGGGCGCAGCCCCAGGACAGGCTGACCCCGGTGCTGCCGTGCCCGTAGTTGTGCACGACGAGCGTCCGGTCCCGCCACTCCACGGCGACCCGCACGACCGGACGCTCGGGCCGCAGCCCGGTCGCGGTGCCGATCACGGTCGCGTGCTGAAGCCGGGGCTCGAGCGCGCGGCACCGCCGCAGAATCCGTGCGGTGATCTCGTCGTCCGGCGTGCGGTCGGAGCGGTCCTCGATCCGTACGCCGCCGCAGACCACCCTGGTCGGATGGGGCATGAAGCTGGTCCACTCGCCGTCGCGGCCGAGCTCCATGAAGGCGTTGGTCAGCCCGGGGTTGGTCAGGATGACGTGCTGGCCGAAGACCGGCCGGACCGTGTCGTCGCCGGCCAGCTCCCGGGCGCCGACGCCGGTGCAGTTGACGACCTTCGGCCCCAGGCCCGCGAGGTCAGTGACGCGGTGCTGCTCGATCCGGGTGCCGGCCGCCGCGAGCCGCTTCGTCAGGTAGTCGAGGTAGGTCGGCATGTCGACGACCGGCATCCGCCCCCACGATCCGGTGTCGTACCCCGTCGGCAGCTCGTCGTGGTGGCCGCCCGCAGGCCGGGGATCAGCGCGACCTGCGGCGGAAGCTCGGCGGGCAGTTCGCCGCCTCCGACGGTGAGCACGTCGGCGATCCGCACGCCGGTCCCCGGCTCGGCCGCGAGGTTCTGGAAGTCCTCGAGCGACCGGGCGGTCCATTCCAGCGTCTTGTCGTACGGCTGCTGGAACGAAGGGCCCCACAGCGCGCCGGCGGCCACGGAGGTCGTCTCCTGTGGAGGCTCGGCGGACAGGACGCGGGTCGGCACGCCGCGCTCGGCCAGCACGACGGCGGTGGTCAGCCCGCTGACCCCGGCCCCGACAACGACCACTTCACCGGCCACTTCGTACCCCCGTACACCCTGATCGCCGAGAACGAAGCGGAAGCGTACGCCGGTCAGGGCGCCGTCGTGGTCCATTCCGCGTAGCGGGGGTCCGTGCCGGCCGACGGGGGCCGGCCGGCACGGGGTCTCTCAGTTGGCGCGGTAGCGGTCGGCCGGCACCGACCGGCTCAGGTTCGGGATCATCGCCTGGCGGGCGGCGTCGAACTGGTCCCAGTGCGCGATGTCCGGCAGGGAGAGCAGGGTCATCGGCTCGCCCGCGTCCAGGCCGGCGAGGGCGGCGTCGACCGCGTCCTCGGCGGACATGACCCACTCTGGCGGGAACGCCGAGACGTCGATGCCCGAACCGTCCCAGAACTCGGTGCGCACCGCACCGGGGAAGACCGCCTGCACCCGGATCGCGGACTCGGCGAGCTCCTGCTGCAGCGCCTGGGTGAACGCCACCACGTAGCTCTTCGTGCCGCTGTAGACGGCGCTGACCGGCAGCACGTTGAACGCCAGCGCGGACGACAGGTTGACCAGCGTGCCGCCGCCGCGGCGGGTGAAGCCGGCCAGCGCGGCGGTGGTCAGGCGGGTCAGCGCGGTCACGTTCAGCGCGATCAGGTCCTGCAGCGGGGCCGGGTCGGCCTGGGCGAGGGGGCCGAAAAGGGTCCCGCCGGCGTTGTTGACGAGCAGGGAGATGGATTCGTCGGTACGCAGCCGGTCCTCCACGGTCGCGAGGCCGGTGGGGTCGGCGAGGTCGGCGGCCAGCACCTCGACGCTTCGGCCGGTGTCCGCGACGATCTGAGCCGCGACGGCGTCGAGCCGGCTCTTGTTGCGGGCGACCAGCAGCAGGTCGTAGCCGCGGCGGGCGAGCCGGTCGGCGTACACCGCGCCCATTCCGGTCGAGGCTCCGGTGACGACGGCGAGGCCCGGCGTGTTCGTGTCAGACATGGAAGCGAATCCTTCGAAGATCGGAAGCGGTGGCCGACGGGCTCCGCTCCATTAGATTATGCCCATCATCTAATCTGAAAACGGTCATCGGGAGCACTGCGGCATGAACAGGCGCCCGCCGGATCAACCGACGGGCGCCTGTTATGGGGGGAATCAGGCTTGGGTCTTCGTGTCCGGCAGCGACCTGCGTGCCGCGGCCAGGATCCGCTCCGAAAGGTCGGTGCCGGCGGTGGCGCGGGCGAGGGTCAGCGCGCCGACGAGGGTCGAGAGGGTGGCGAGGTCGGCGTCGTCGTTGGTGGAGAGCCAGCGGGCGAACAGGTCCGACACCCTCGGCGTACGCGGGTCGGGCCGCGGGGTCGGCGTCGTCGGCGGCCAGTCCGACGCGAGGCCGGTGGCCGGGCAGCCCGCGCCGCCGGTCGTCGCGGTGCTCGGTCGACAGGTAGTAGTCGACCAGGTCCTGGCGGGCGGACCCGTGGTCGCCCGGATGCCGGGCGTCGAACTCCGCCAACAGCACCCAGAGATCGGCGAACGCCTGGACGGTGGCCTCGGTGAGCAGCGCCTCCTTGGAGGCGAACTGCTTGTAGAAGCCGCCGTGGGTGAGCCCGACCTCCGCCATGAGATCAGCGACACTGACCGCCTGCACGCCGCGCTCGCGGAACAGCCGCGAGGCCGCCGCGACGACCTGCTTGCGGTTCTCCTGCGCCTGCGCCTGCGATACCCGTCCCACGTTCCACCTCCTGCTCCGACTATAGATGAGAGATCTCATCTATTGCCACTGTCGGGCGGGCGGAGTACCGTACCGAGCGTTCCCAAAAGAGGAGGTTGATCGTGGCTCGCCAGAAGGAGTTCGACCCGGACGTCGTCCTCGATCGTGCGATGACCCTGTTCTGGGAGCAGGGCTACGAGAAGACCTCGATGCAGGAGCTCGTCGCCCGGATGGGCATTCACAAGCGCAGCATGTACGACACGTTCGGCGACAAACGGGCGCTCTTCCTCAAGGCGCTCGACCGCTACGCCGACACGGTGGAGCGGACCAGCCGCGAGGCCGCCGAGCTCGACACCGACGCCCGGGCCGCCCTGCGCGGGCTGTTCTCGTCGGCGGTGCCCGAACCGGGGCGCCGGCCCGCCGGCTGCCTGTCGGTGAACTCCGCCACCGAGCTCGCCCTGCGGGACCCCGACGCGGCGGCCCGGGTGGAGAAGAGCTTCGCGATCCAGCAGCAGCTCGTCCTCGACCTGGTCCGGCGCGGCCAGGCCGCGGGCCAGATCGCCACGACGCACGAGCCGCGCGGCCTGGCGCTGTCGCTGTTCAACGCCTGGGTCGGTCTGCGGGTCAGGGTCCGCACCGGCGTGCCGCGCGAACAGCTGGTGCGGATGGTGGAGGACATGCTGGCGATGCTCGACTGATCTTTTTTTTCCTTGTTTTCCGCACCGATCGTTCTCGAATGAGCAGAGGTATGACCATGACAGGCCAGTTCACGACCACGCGGATCAGCAGCTCCTACTGGCGGATCACCTTCGCCAACGGCGACATCAACCTGATGGACGCCGACACCATCGACGAGCTCGCCGACCTGGTCACGGCGATCGAGCAGGCACCCGACCTCAAGGTCGTCGTGTTCGACAGCGCCAACCCGGACTACTTCATCGCCCACTGGGACGTCCGCGCCGACAACGCGCGGGTGGGCGCGATGCCGCCGGGCCCGACGGGACTGCACCCCTACATCGACAACTTCGCGCGCCTGAGCCGCGTACCCGCGGTCACGATCTCCGCCATCCGCGGCCGGGCCCGGGGCGCCGGCAGCGAGTTCGCGCTCGCGACGGACATCCGCTTCGCCGGCGACAAAGCCGTCCTCGGCCAGTTCGAGGTGGGCGTCGGCGCGGTGGCCGGCGGCGGGGCGATGACCCGCCTGGCCCACCTGGTCGGCCGGGCCCGCGCGATCGAGATCACGCTGGGAGGCGACGACATCCCCGCCGCGGACGCCGAACGGATGGGGTACGTGAACCGCACGGTCCCGGACGCCGAGCTCGACGCCTACGTGGACGCCTTCGCGCGGCGGATCGCCGGCTTCGAGAAGTACGCGGTCGCGGGCACGAAGACGTTCGTCGACGACGCGACGCTGCCGGACGACTCGGTGTTCGCGGCCGGGCTCGCCGCCTACTTCGCGACCGCCGGGCGCCCCGAGGCCGCCGCCCGCATCGCCGCCCTGATCGAGCGCGGACTCCTGACCCCGGACGGCGTCGAGCGCGACCTGGGCCGGCGGGTCGCCGAGTACCGGTCCGACGCGGAAGCGGCGTAGGGCCGAGCCGGCGCACCCCTGCGGTGGGTGCGCCGGCTCGCGGTCGCGCTCCGCCAGCTCCATCGGGTGATGCCGGGCGCGACCGCGTTGAGGTCCCCGCGAGCCCAGGCAGAACCGCTAGAGTGCGCCGGTGCGCATGACCAGCCGACTGCTGCAAGCTCTGCCCGCACCGCTGCGCAAGCAGGTGTTCCGGCGCCGGGAAGCGGTAAAGTTCCTCGCCGTCGGCGGCTTCTGCTGGGTGCTGACCGCAGTGATCAACTACGCGCTCAAGGTGACGGTGTTCGAGACCAGGCCGGTCACCGCGCTGACCGTCGCCACGGTCATCGCCGCGTTCGTCTCGTACGCCCTCAACCGCGAGTGGACCTTCCGCACCCGGGGCGGCCGCCGAGCCCACCACGAACTGGCCCTCTACATCGTCATCAACGGCATCGGCATCGCCCTCAACTCGGCGCCGCTCTACCTCGCGCGCTACGCGTTCGGCCTCCAGACCCCGCACATCTCGGGCACCGCCCAGGAGATCTCCGACTTCCTCTGCGGCATGATCCTCGGCACCTTGCTGGCGATGGTGTTCCGGCTGTGGGCGTACCGCAGGTGGGTCTTCCCGCAGGTCGACGCGCGCCCTGCCACACCGTCGCGGCGAGCCCGGTCCTTGGCACGGACGCGCGTGGCCGTCCAGGCGCAGGCTCCGGCGGAGGAACGGGACCGCAGGGTCGCCTAGACGCGGCCGCGTTCGGGCGCTGGGCACGATAGCGTTCAGGAAAGCCGCCGTCGCTTCGTGTTGGAGGCTCCTTCCCGTGCCGGTGCCACGCCCACTCCGCAAGGTTGGCCGGACGGTCAACCCGTTCATCGTCCCGATGGCCCGACGTGTGCGGCCGCTGGCGGTCATCCACCACGTGGGCCGCCGATCCGGCCGGTCGTACGAGACTCCGGTCCTGGCCTTCCCGACTCCCGGTGGCTGGGTGGTCGCGCTCGTCTACGGCGACGACGTCCAGTGGCTGCAGAACGTGCGGGGACCCGGGGGAGTCGCCCTGACCCGCGGGGGTCAGCGACATCAGGTGAGCCAGGTCCGCCAGCTCGACGCCGCGGCCGGCGCGCCACTGATGCCGGCCTGGGCGCGCACGGTCATGCGGCCGGCACGCATCCGGGGCTATGTGTTGCTCGAGGCGACGGCCTGACGATCCGGTCCGGTCGCGTCGTTCGCGGGCAGGTTCAGTCGCCCGGGACGGTTTCGCGGTAGAGGGCGTACCCGCCGGTGCCGCGGTGTTTGGCCTCATACATGGCGAGGTCGGCGCGGGCGACGAGTTCGGCGGGTTCGTTTCCGTCGGTGCTGCTCAGCGCGACGCCGACGCTGACGCGGACCCGCAGCCAATGCTGGGCCACGCGCATCGGCTCGGCCAGCGCGGTCACGATGCGCCGTGCCACGGCGGCGGCGTCCTGCGGCCCGTCGACCCGGGCCAGCATCACCGCGAACTCGTCGCCGCCGAAGCGCGATGCCGTGTCGCCTCCGCGCAGTTGCGCGGTGATCCGGCCCGCGGTCACGGTGAGCAGCTGGTCGCCGGCGGCGTGCCCGAGTGAGTCGTTGATGTCCTTGAACCGGTCCAGGTCCAGGAACAGCACCGCCAGCGTCCGGCCGTCCGCATCCGCGATCGCCAGCTGCTGGGACAGCTGCTCGAGGAACAGCCCGCGGCTGGCCAGGCCGGTCAGCGGGTCGTGGTGCGCCTGGCGCATGCGCACCAGCGTGTTGGCGTCGGTGAGGGCCAGGCTGACGTTCTCCGCGAAGGCGCGCAGGGTCTGCTCGTCGGCGGGGGTGTACCTGCGATTCGTGTCGCAGGACGCCACGACCAGGGCGCCGGTCAGCACACCGCTGTCGTGCACGGGGGCGGCCATCGACGCGTGGACCGTGCTGGGGCCGAGCAGTTTGAGCATCCGCGACTGGACCTCCTGGCCGTGCCGCACCGCCACCCGGTCGGTGACCATCGCCTCGCCCGCCAGCGATGCGGCGGTGAGGTCGACCACGGGCCGGTCAGCCGGGTCGACGGGCCGCGTGCCGGCTGCGGCCGCCAACCGGGCCCGGCCCGAGTCGGGCTCGTCGCGTACCCACAGCAGCCCGATCTCGTCGCCGAGCAGATCGCGTGCACCGTCGGTGATGGTGTCGAGGATGTGCTGGAGGTCCTCGCGGTGGGAGATCGCGCGCTGGATCGCGAACAAATGCTCCAGCAGCCGCTGCCGTTCCTGCAATGACTCGCGGATGGCGTGCTCGGCGACCAGCGTCCGCAGCATCGTCAGGGTCAGCTCCAGCACCCGGGCCATACCGCGGACAAGGTTCTGCTCCTCGACCTGAAACGGCGCGCCCCAGCGGGCCAGCACCAGGTGCCCCGGGTGGCTGCCGGCCCAGGACGCGGTCACCGCGGGGCAGCCGCCCAGCCCAGGAACGTCCAGTTCGGAGTGCTGCTGCCGGGTCATCGCGACGATCTCCTCGTGCGGAACGGCGCCGGGCGGAAACCCGATCGACGCCACCACTTTCCCGTCGATGACCGCGGCGGCGACCTCCGCTTCCAGCGCCTGCGCCGAGCGCTCGACCGCGTTCTGGACGGCGGAGGCCTCGTCGGTGGAGGAGGACACCACGGCCAGCAGCTCCACCAGCTGCTGGATGTAGAGCGACTCCGCGGGCCCGGCCATGTCAGCTCAATGCCAGCACAGCGAGCGTCTGGTTGTGGAACCCGTCGATCCCGTGGTTGCGGGCGATCTCGCCGTACGTGTAGAAGCCGGCGAACGGCATCGTGCCGGCCCACCGCTGCAGGCGTTCGCTCTCGCGCCGGATGCCGTCGTCGCCCAGCACGGCGCGCAGCGCGGCACAGCTGAACGTGAGCATGCCGATCGGCTCGTTCCCCTCGAGCCGATCCAGCGTGTCCTGGCAGACCGTGTCCACCGAGTCCAAAATGGACTCCTCGTCGCCGGTCATCACCCACGTCAGGCCGCCCGGGTCGATCGCACCGCCCCCGCCGATGGACCGGCCCTCGAGGTCGACCTCGGTGGATGCCCGCGATGACGTCGAGGCCCATCGTCTCGCTGGCGGCGACTTTGACGCTGCCGTCGGCGTCGATCGTCGCGCCCGGCGCGCGGAACGCGCGAGTGACGTCGTGACGTCGATCACCGAGATGCCCGCGTTGACCGTGATCGCCGCGCTCCCGCCGCCGCCGATCCGGCGGAGATCGACAGCAGCGATGTTCTCGCTGGAGGTCGCGTTTACGGAGACGTTGCCGCGCACGGTCAGCGGCCGAGTCGCCGATCCACGCCTGCGTGTGCTTGTCGAGGACGATGATGTCGACGCCGAGCCGATGCCCGCCGTGCCGCCGATCGCGAGCGCGCCGGCCGCGGTACGCCGTCGCGTGTCGGTGGCGCGACGGCGACGCCCTGGGTCGACGCGGCGCCCGCGTTATCGGTGTTGACGGTCGTCGCGCCGCCACGAGGCCCAGGTACGTGTCGAGGTCGTTGACCGAGACCGAGCCGGCGATGCCCGCGGTCGACCCGCCGCCGCCGATCGAGACCATGATGCTGCCGCGCCTGGGTCGCGGTGACGCGAGGCCGGTCGCGCCCTTGGCCTCCATGCTCGTGTCGTCGCCGACGCCGTTCTGAGCGAACGCCTTGACCGTGGCGTTGACGAGGACGCGGCCGACGCGCCGATGCCCGCGCTGCTGCCGAAGGCGAGCCCGCCGGTGAAGAGGTCGACGCCGGGTCGGCGTCGGACGCCGCGATGGTCATGTCGCCGCCCGCGTGGACCGTCGCGTTGCGGCCGCCCAGGCCTTCGTGCGACGGTCAGGGTCACGACGTGACCGAGCCGGCGGCCGACGAGCCGCTGAAGCCGCCCCCGATCGCGATCGAGAGACGTCCTCCGGGCGGCGGCCGGGACGTTGATGTCGTCGCGGGCGAGGACCTGGCGCCCTCGCCGATGGATGCCCGCACGGTCTCGTCAGGAACTCGATGTCGGCGGCGAGGCCGAGGCCGACCGAGCTCGCCGCGCCAACCGCGCCGGCCAGCCCGAGCATGAACGACTCGCCGTGGCCCGGACCTTGACGTCCTGCAGCGCGCGGCGCCGGTGTTGTCGGCGTTGACCTGCGCGCCGTTGCCGATGGAGGCCTCGGTCAGGTCGAGGTCGACGCGGGGTCGGCGAGCCCGCCCCGCCGAAGTTCTCGCCGCCCTCGCCGGCCGCCGCGAAGACCATCGTCGTCTCGCTGCGTGGCGTCGACCGTCAGGCCGCGCCCGCCGGCCGCTGCAGCCCGGATCGAGGATGCCGGCGCCCTGGCCGAGCGCGGGACCTTCGCGTCGCGGCGAGGTAGGCCTTCGCGTGCGGTCCAGGAGCGCGATCGAGGCGGAGAGGCCGAAGCCGGCGCTGCCGCCGCCCGCGCCCTGGCCGGCGATCTGGACGAGCGAAGTCGTCGCGCGCGTCGACGTAGACGCTGCCGGTCGCGCTGACGTCGGGGCTCCCCCACCCCGATCCACGCCGGGACGTCGTGCGTGACGCTGTAGTCGTCGCCGCGCCGCTGGCGCCGATGCCGCTCTAGCCGGTCGCGATCGAGAGCGACGCGGCGATCGAGAGGACCTCCGCCACGTCGCATGCGCTGACCGTCACGTCGCCGGCGGCGGTGACAGCCGCGCCGGCGTCGACCCAGGCATGGACGGTGGTGTCGATCAGGCCGAGTCGAACGAGAGGCCGATCGCCGCCTTGCCCCCGACCGAGAACACGCCCGCGATGAGATCAGGAGCGGGTCCTGCACGGCCTCACGACCACGTCGTCGGTCATCACGATCGCGCCGGCGCCCAGGTAGGCCTTGATCTCGTGTGTGAGCCGGCCGACGGTGACCGAGCCGGCGACGGTGAAGCCGCTCTGGCTCGTGTCGCGCTGGCCGCTGCCGCCGAGCGCGACCGAGATCGACGGTCCTTGCCGGAGGCGGTGACGCGCAGCGCGCCCGGCGTGTTGATCGTCGACCCGCGACGAACGCCGTGACGGTCTGGTGGATCTCGTTGAGCGCGAACGCGCCCGCGATGCCGCCGTTGTTGTTGGCGGCGAGCGCGCCGATGCCGCTGACCAACAGCGCCTCGCTGCGCGCGGCGACCGGACGTCGTCGCCCGCGGTGACCGTGGTGCGACGCCGGTGCGCGGGGAGGCAGCCCGATCCAGGCGTTGATGTCCTCGGTGACGTAGTTGACGCCGACGTCGCCGGAGATCCCGAAGCCGAACTCGCTCTGGTTGCCCTGGTTGTTGTTGCCGTTGGACGGGTTCTCGGCCTTGCCGCTGCCGGGAGCCCTCGTTCTCTCTGTCCTTGACCTCGCCCGCGTCGGTGACGCCGGACATCGGAGATGCCCCACATCGTGACGTTCGCGCCGACGCGGGTCCGGGTCGTTGGCCAGCACGCGACGTGCCGCCCGCGGTGACTGAGCCGATGGTGCCGGCCGTGCCGTTGCCGTCGCCGATGAACGCGTGGACGGTGTTGGAGATGTCGGTGATCGAGATCGAGGCGCCGATGCCGACCTGCGCGGCGGTGATGACGAGCAGGACCGCGTCGATCGTGATCACCTGGCTGTCGGCGAACACCGTGACGTCGTCGCCCGCGGTGATCACCGCGCCGTCTTCGATCCAGGCCTGGGCGACGATGTCGGCGTCGTAGAGGTTGATCGAGCCGTCGAGCGCGAACTTGTTCGCCTTGCCGCCGGACTGCGTGACGACCAGCGCCCAGGTGAAGCCCTTCGCGTTGACCGCGACGTCGCGGCCCGCCGACACGCGCGCGCCGTCGTCGATCCACGCCTTCGCGCGGTTGAGCTTGTCGAGTTGCTGGAAGTTGCCGCCGAGCGCGACGGCGCCCGCCACGGCGCCGGCGCCCACGTCGGTGACGCCGAGGACCGTGAACTGGCCCGCGATGTCGACGGTCTCGACGCTCGAGAGCGCCTCGACGACGACGTCCTGCGCCGCGCCGGTCAGGGTCTGGTTGACGCGCGCGCCGCGGGGCGATCCACGCGTTGCTCGCGTTCTGGAGGTCGTAGAGGTTGACGCCGCCCGCGATCCCGACCGAGTCGGGTTGCCGTTGGTCGACCCGCCGGAGTAGACGAGCGTCGTCGCGATGCCGTCGCCGATGAACGATCCGGTCGAGAGGAACAGGAAGAAGCCGACAGGAGGACCGTGACGGGTCGAAGCCGTCGGTGGCGTCGTCGTATTCCTCCTTGACGCGGTCGGCGTCCGGCTGGGAGTCCGGGTCGCCGCCGAGCTGGATCGGGCCGTCGTCGGTCGGTCGGCGTCCGCGCCCCAGAGAGCCGCCGGAGAAGGCCGTGATCTGGTTCGGGACGCGCGCGTTGGCGCGCACCAGCGTGGTGCCGGTGGCGTCGACGTCGGCATCGCCGATGAACGCGTTGGCCTCGTTGGCGTGGCCGATGAACGTCATGGCGCCGCCGGCGCCGGCGTGGCCGGCCCCGCTGGCGCTGCCGGACGCGGAGACCTGGTGGTTGTCCTCGGCCAGCGCCTTGACCTAGATGTCGCCGGCGTTGCGGTGACCACCGCGCCGTCGCCGATCGAGGCCTCGGCGATGTTCACGTGTTGGCGATCGCCGAGGCGACGCCGATCTGGATGGTGCCGCCCGAGCCCGAGGTCTGGACCTTGT
>CAWIXO010000019.1:0-186530 GCA_963840005.1 uncultured Actinomycetota bacterium
GCGTGCGCCTTGCCCAGCTCGACGTAGGCCTTCTCCAACGCGCGGTTGGCCTCCGCGCCCTGACCGCGCTCGAGTCCGTCAGGGTGAAACCAGATGCACCAGCACCCCCCGAAGATCCCGTTATGCCGCTGCACCAGCGCATCGAAGGCGGACCAAGTCTCAGAGCCATGCCGTTCACTTCTTCGCAGCGGACGCGTCGACACAGACGATTCCCTTGTTGCCGTCCTGGTCGGCGATCACGGTGAGCGCGGGCGCGTTGCTGTCATCGACGACGGTCCCACCCGCGGCGACGGCAGCGGCGACCCGCTGCTCGGCCACCTCGGGCGCCACGTACACCTCGATGTGGAACCGCTGACCCGGGGCCCCGTGCTCGTCGGCGTCCCCGAACGACAGGTTCGGCACCCGTCCCGTGGCGTCCCGGATCTCGTCGCCGGGCCCCTCGCGGCCCTGGGCTTCGGCGCTCCCGGTCAGTAGGGCGGCCCACACCGGGGCGATGGTCGCGGAGCGCGCCGTGTCGAGGCCCAGCTCGATGTCGCTGACCGAGGCCGGGTCGGCGTCGGCCTTGTGCTCGGCGGCGATCTCGGTGATCCGTCGCGCGAGGTCGACGTCCTGCTGGGTCACCCATTCGACAACGTGTGCGGTGCCTTCGCCGTCGCGGTAGATGGCGTCGTCGCTGACCAACTTGAGGTCGACGTACCCCTTGCCGATCGACACGCGCGGATAGTGGCCGAGCGCGTCGCCCGCCTCGCCGACCGCGGCCACGAACCGTGCGGCGGTGCCGAAGTCGTCAACCACGTAGCGTGCATGCAGTCCCTGGGCCAGCTTGCGCCAGTCGGTCCAGGCTGGCCTCAGCGATCTGTTCGCCCTTCAGCATGTCCATGGACGGGGACCCTATCCCTGATTCAGCGTCAGTCGAGGATCTGCCGTCGAGCGTCCCTTCTCTACGGTGTACGCACCCGCAGAGATCACACTTAGCCGCACTGGCGCTACTCGTGCTGGTCAACTACGGGCAGCGTAAGCAGAACGACTCTGCCGAGAAATAGCGGAACAAGCGCAGGCCTTGACGTTGGGATGTATGTCGATCAGCGACGACACGTCCCCGGCGCTCTGGCTGATCGGCTCGCCGCGTTGCCCGCCGTCGAGGCCGTGACCCTCGGCGGGTCCCGCGCTGAAGGCACCCACACCCCCGACAGCGACTGGGATCTGGCCGTCTACTACCGGGGCGCGTTCGATCCGGCGGACCTGCGCGCGGTGGGCGGGCCGGCGAGGTGGCCCAGATCGGCGGCTGGGGCGGTGGGGTCTTCAACGGCGGGGCCTGGCTCACCATCGACGGGCGCCGCGTCGACGTGCACTACCGCGACCTCGACGTGGTCGAGCACGAGCTGGCCGAGGCGCGGGCGGGCCGGTTCCACTGGGAGCCGCTGATGTTCCACCTCGCCGGGATCCCGAGTTATCTGCTGGTCGCCGAGCTCGCCGTCAACCGGGTGCTGCGCGGCACGCTGCCACGCCCGGACGATCCGCCGGCGCTGCGGGTCGCGGCGCCGCCGGTGTGGCGGCAGCGGGCCGCCATGACGCTCGGCTACGCCCGGGCCTCCTACGCGCCACGGGGCCAGGCCGCCGAGGTCGCCGGCACCCTGGCTACCGCCGCCATGCAGACCGGCCACGCCGTCCTCGCCGCCCACGGTGCGTGGACGACCAATGAGAAGCGGCTGCTGCAGCGGGCGGGCCTACGTGACCTCGACAGGATCGTGGCCGGGCTTCGGCCGGAGCCGGCGGCGTTGGCCCGTGCGCTGGACGCCGCGGAGACCCTGTTCGCCTCGACCGAACACGCCGACCAACCTCGGTGAGCGGAGCGAGTTACGTCAGTTATGCATTAGCCCGGCGGAGGCGTTCGGGGGCCTGCGCCCGCAATGCTTCGCCGCCCGCCGGGCTGCCACCGCACAGCGCCATCTCCCGGGCGTTGTACGCAGCCATCCACAAGCTGGCCGCCCAGGCGATCTCCAGCTCCTCGACGGTGAACAAGCGCCCTCGCCTGTCTTGATAAGCCGCCAGGAACGCCTCGGAGCTTGCGATCGGCGCCAGCGTGGGCGGCCCAGCACTGGCGAACGACCCGCTCGCCGCTCCCACCAGCGCCGCCTCCGGCTGCCACGCCAGGCTGTCCCAGTCGTGGACCGCCCACACCTGCCAGCCCTGCCACCGCAGGTTCTGCGCCTCGAAGTCGGCGTGGCCGAGGACGCACGGCAAGTCAGCTCCCCAGCAGCCGCCCCCGGGCCCGCGCAGCCGTCTGAACAATGTGCTCGGACGCGACGCTCTGGTCCCGGCGGTCGAGAGAGTCGATCGCTGGCCACACCCCAGAATCAGTGTGATCCCAGCGGACCCAGGGCGGATTCGGCAGCGGCGGCGCGACGGTCACGTCGGCAAGCTCGGCCATCAGTCGCGCGAACAACGCCGCACAGCGCACGGCCATCTCCGGCGAGTCCCCGTGCAACACCTCGCCGCCGGGCCGGAACTCCTCGGCGTGCACGGCCAGCGCCCCGACACCGACCACCGGCGTAAGCGGCCGAGCACACGGAAACCCGCGCTCGGCCAAACTGGGCCTGCGCCGCGACACACGACGCGGCCCGACCATCGTCGGCGCGCGCCTTGACCACGACGGCCCTGCCGCCGGCCAACCGCAGGCCGAACACCATCGAGACCTGTCGCGACTGGAACAGCACGTCGGCGGGCTCGCCGCCCAGATGGTCAAGACACCAAACCGGCAACCAGTCCGGCAGCTCGTCCAACGGCACACACAGGACTGTGCCATAGGCACCGAACACACCGCAGGCGCCGTGATGCACAGGCGAGCGTCGCCTCAGCGCGAGGCCAGGGGGCGCAGCTTGAAGATCAGGATGCCCAGGTACGTGTTCATCCACGCCTGCTTGTGCGGATAGCGGCGCGCGGCTCCTCGGTAAGTTGGGGCTCGATCGTAGTCTCGATCCACAGTCCTGCCCCGCTGATCACGTTGAGCAGGTCGGACATCGTGTAGGTGCGCTTTGTCAGCGCGATGTGTTCGTCCAGCCGGTGCGATAGGTAGTCGGCCGTGGAAAAATACTCTTCACCCAAGGTGGTCCCGTTCTGCTGGGCGCGTTCCAGCGCGTACCGGATCGGCTGAGTCCTCGTGAGCAGAATGAATCCGTCCTGGTTCAACATCCCTCGTGCGGCCCGCAAGGTGTGCACCGGGTCCTTGGCGTAGCCGAACGACTGCAGGAACAAGATCCGGTCGAACGTGCGGCCATTCAGCTCCGGCAATGAGTCCGGATCGGACAAGTCACCCTGGATCAGCTCGACACCGGTCGGCGGGGAGGTAATGAACTTTCCGCTGATGTCGACACCGGCGGAGGCGACCGCGCCATCGCGGACGAGCTCCGCGAGCTTGCCACCGTTGCCGCAGCCCAGGTCCAGGATTGAGCGTCCGGTGACATCACCGAGAATGTCTCGCTCGGCTGGCCACTCGACCAGCCGGTCCAGTGAGTCTTCCCGAACGCGCGCCCGCTCGTAATCCGCAGCAAGCTCCTGCCACGCCGAGCCGCGGACATAGGCCGTCATGCGCGGGAGCGTAGTCGTCGCTGGCTCCGCTGCCCCTCTGCCCACGGCTGATTAGCTTGAAGCCGGAGGCGTCGGTCGGAGAAGCTCAGGGAGTGCCTGAACTAATAGACATCACGGTCGCTCATCGTTGTGGTTTGACGAGTCCTGCGTCGTAGGCGAAGACGATGGCTGCGGCTCGGTCGCGGGCAGCGAGCTTGTTGAACAGGGAGCTGACGTGGGTCTTGACCGTGGTTTCCGCCAGGAACAGCTGTTCGGCGATTTCCCGGTTGGAGGCACCGCGTGCCATCAGGCGGAGGACCTCGAGCTCGCGGTCGGTGAGTGCGTCGAGCCGCTGCCTGTGCAGGGTTCTCGACCGCGTCTCCTGTCGGTAGGAGTCGAGGATCGGGCCGAGGAGAGTGCCGTCGATCCAGGTGCCGCCCGAGGCGACCGTGCGGACCGCTTCGATGAGGTTCTCGGGGGTGGCGGACTTCAGTTCGATCCCGCCGCGCCGGCGTCGACCGCGGACCAGAGCACCTCTTCGTCGCCGAAGGTGGTGAGGATGCAGACCGGTGGTCCGTCGGCCGCGCGTAGCCGGCGGGTTGCCTCGACTCCGTCCACGCGCGGCATGCGTACGTCCATGCAGACGAGGTCGGGAGCGCACTCGGCGACGGTGTGGACGACGTCGCCGCCGTCGTCGCATTCTCCGACGACCTGGATGTCGGGTTGGCTGCGCAGGATCAGTCCGAGTCCGGCGCGGACCATCTGTTGGTCGTCGACCAGGAGTACGCGGATCACGTGGACGCTCCGGCGAGGCGGCGGGGCAGCTGTGCCTGGACCACCCAGTGTTCCTGGTCTGTTCGGGCCTGGAAGGTTCCGTCGATGGCGGCCACGCGGTGTTCGAGCCCTGCCAGTCCCATGCCGCTGCCACCAGACGGGCCACCCGGACCGAGGGGGCACTGGACCCGTACGTCGACCCGATCGCGGTCCACGCCGATCCGGATCGTCGCCTCCGCGGGGTGGGCATGTTTGGCGACGTTGGTGAGGGCCTCCCGGAGCACGTCGTGCAGGACGATGCGGGGCGCCGCCGACACGGCGTCGACGTCTCCGGCGACGTCGATGTCGATGCGCATCCCGGCGTCGCGGTACCTATCGAGCAGGTGTTCGAGTTCGCTGGGTTCGAGGGGCGCGAGACCGTGGGAACCCTGGTGCATGAGCATCAGCGCCTGGCGCAGTTCGTCCATGCCCTTGCGGCCCATGATCTCCGCCTGCCGCAGCGCCTCCGCCGCCTCCGCCGGGGCGGAGGTGAGGATCATCCGCGCCCCGGAGAGGTGGAGCAGGACAACGGTGAAGCTGTGCCCGACCAGGTCGTGCAGGTCCCGGGCGATGCGTTGCCGGTCCTCGGCCACGGCGGTCTCGGCCAGCCTGGTGCGGGTACGTTCCAACTCGTCGATGAGCGCGAACTGCCGGCGGACGACGTGTCCGAAACCCCATCCGATCAGCAGGCCGCCGAACCAGAGCCATGCACCGAGCCCCCGGTGCCAGTTGTTGGTCTCCAGTAGCCAGATCAGGAACGGTGACACCAGGCAGAGGACCATGACGACGGTGTCGAGCCGTCGTGGGCGGCCGGCCGCGACGACGGCCAGTGCGGTGACGACCACGAGGTAGGCGCTCTGGGTGACGGCCGCCGCGTCGCCGACGAGTGTCGGGATCGTGACCCACGACAGCAGCAGCCAGCCCGGCATGGACCGCCAGACCGCCCGCACGATCAGTGCCGGAAGCATCAGCAGCGCGGGGATCCAGCCCCAGTCCGACGTGTAGTGGAGGCTGAGGAACCCCAGGGCCTGTGCCGAGGACGGCCGCCCCGATCACGAACTCGTCGCGGTCGCGCAGCAGGGCGGGCATGCCAGGAATATAGGTCAGTACCGGCGCCGTCGGTTCCGACTGCGGTGCCTGGGCTCTCCTACTGAGGTAGGAGCGGACCGCGGTCTTTCCCGGCCCGGGGAGGGTGGGTAACGGCACCCGACTCCGACGACTCCAATGCCTGCCGGCTCCAGACTTCATCGGCAGGTGTCCGGACCGACCGGGCTTGGGGAGGTCGTCATGTTCACTGCGCTCGGGAGGCTGGTCGTCCGACGTGCTCGGTTGACCCTGTTCGGTTCGCTGGTGGTGTTCGTGCTGACGGTCATCCTCGGCGGCGGGGTCTTCAGTGTCCTGTCGTCAGGCGGTTTCGACGATCCGAGCTCGGATTCCGCCCAGGTGAGCAAGCTGCTGGAGGGCTTCGGCGCCGGCACGCCCAACATCCTGCTGGTGGTGACGGCGGACGCGGGCGACGTCGACGGTGCGGACGCGGTCACCACCGGCCAGGTGCTCTCCACGGAGCTCGCCGCCGTGGGGGGCGTCGAGGAGGTGACGTCGTACTGGCACTCCGGCTCCCCGCCCGCACTGCGCTCCGACGACGGCACGTCGGCTCTGATCCTGGCCCGGGCGGGCGGCGAGGACTCGGACGCGGAGGCGACGGTTCGACGGGTACGGGAACGGCTCGACGGAGACCGTGGCGCGCTCACCGTCGAGATCGGCGGCGCCGCGGCCATTGGCGAAGCCCTCGGCCACGGTCTGGAGCAGGACCTCGTGCGCGCCGAGCTGATCGCGATCCCGCTGACTCTGCTCCTGCTGCTGCTGGTCTTCCGTGGCGTCGTCGCGGCGCTGCTGCCGATCGTCGTCGGTGGCGCGGCGACCTTCGGCGCGTTCTTCGTGCTGTGGGGGATCGCCCAGTTCACCGACGTCTCGGTGCACTCGATCAACCTGATTACGGCGCTGGGTCTCGGCCTGGCCATCGACTATTCACTGCTCATGGTCTCCCGGTTCCGTGAGGAACTGGACGCCGGGCACAGCGTCGGCCTGGCCACGGTCCGCACCGTGGAGTCCGCCGGCCGGACGGTCGTGTTCTCCGGGGTGACCGTGGCTGTGGCGCTGCTGGCGCTCGCCGCCTTCCCGGTCTACTTCCTGCGCTCGTTCGCCTACGCCGGCGTCGGTGTCGTACTGGTCGCCGTACTCGCCGCGGTGATCACCCTTCCCGCGCTGCTGATGGTGCTGGGCCACCGGATCAACGCATGGCGGCTGCCGGGCATGCGGCGGGGCGGGGAGAGCGAGTCGCGCCGATGGGCGGCCACCACCGAACGGGTGCTTCGCCGGCCCGGCCTGGTCACCGGCGCGGTGATCGCGCTGCTGGTGCTGCTGAGCCTCCCCATCCTCAACACCCGGTTCGGCAACCCCGACGCGCGCGTACTTCCGGCGGACGTGGCCGCGCGGCAGGCGACCGAGAAGGCGCAGCGCGACTTCGGTTTCGCCGCCGAGGCCCTCCCGGTCGTGATCAGGGGGGCGGCGAACCCGGCCGACGTCGAGGCGTACGTCGTGGCCGCGTCCCGGGTCGAACACGTCGCCGAGGTCGTCACCGCTCGCGGCACCTGGGCCGACGGGCAACGGATCGGCGGCCCCGCCGCGGACTCGGGGCGCTATGCCGCCGGCGCCGGGCAGTGGTTCGAGGTCGTGCCTTCGGTGCTGCCGATGTCACCGCAGTCCGAGGATCTCCTGCACGACCTCCGGGACCTCGACCCACCATTCGAAGCGCTCGTCGGCGGCAGCACCGCCCGACTCGTCGACACCAGGACGGCGATCTTCTCCGTCGCTCCATGGGCCGCGCTGTGGATCGCCTTGGCCACGTTCGTCCTGCTGTTCCTCATGTTCGGCAGCTTCCTCGTGCCGCTGAAGGCGATCGTGCTCAACACCCTCAACCTGACCGCCATGCTCGGCGTCATGGTCTGGATCTTCCAGGACGGGAACCTCTCCGGCCTCCTGGGGTTCACCGCCACGGGCCTCACCGACATCCAGATGCCGCTGCTGATGTTCGTGGTCGCCTTCGGCCTGTCGATGGACTACGAAGTCTTCCTGCTCGCCCGAATGAAGGAAGAGTACGACCGCACCGGCGACAACCACGCCTCGATCGTCACCGGGCTCGCCAAGACCGGACGGATCGTCACCGCCGCGGCACTCGTGCTCTCCATCACCTTCTTCGCCTTCGCCACCAGCGGGATCACCTTCATGAAAATGTTCGGCCTGGGCCTGGGCATCGCCGTACTGATCGACGCCTTCATCGTCCGAGCGACCCTCGTACCGGCGCTGATGAAACTCGCCGGGGCGGCCAACTGGTGGGCACCAGCGTGGGCCCGACGTCTGCACGCACGCTTCGGACTGGACGAGACCGGTGGCACCCTGTCGACCGAACCGCCTGACGCGCCGACGGCCCGCGACGAACCCGGCCGCGTCCGGGAACACATCTCCTGACGCGCACCTGCGGAGCAGGTCCGGCACGGACCAGCGCGGGATCCGCTACCAGCGATGGTCGTCAATGGCGGGATTCCGGTCCGCCCAGCCTGAACCAGTTCTCGTCAGTTCTCGGCGTGAGGTGATGTCGAGCTTGCGAAAAATCTTGCGCAGGTGATAGTCCACCGTGCTCGGGCTGATGAAGAGTTGTGCCGCCACCTCGCGGTTGGACGCGCCTTTCGAGACCCGGCAAGCGATGTCACGCTCCTGGCTGGTCAGGCAGCAGCTCTGGGCGAAGCGGTCGGTCGTGTCGCGGCAGGCCAGCGTGCTGCGCAGTTCTCGCCGGGATGCGACGCCCAGCCGGTGGAACACGCCGCGTAGGTGATGTTTGACCGTATGGGTGCTGATGACCAGGTGCTTCGCGACCTCGACGTTGGTGGAGCCGGCCGCCACCAGCAAGGCGATCTGTTCCTGTCGTGGGGTCAACACCGCACGGGGAAGGGGTGGGGCAGGCTCGGCTACGGCGCAGTGCATGGTGCTCCTCGGGCGAGGGTTCGGGGTCTCGACGACCATCCGACCGCGCCGCGGTGCACGACGAGTGCAGACTGAGTGCGCGCCCTACCCGCTCACGACGCGCCGCTCAGCAAGCTCAGCCGGGCCCGGACATACGCGACCATGTCGCGGTACTCCTCGGCCTTCTCGATGCCGGCGACCTCGACAAGTTCGCGGAAGCCGTTGTCGGCGATGAGGTTCTCGAACTGCTGGCAGCCCCGTTCCGCGCGAACCTGGTCGCCCAGATCGAATGCGGCCCGCGCGAGGATCGCCGCGACGGCACACCGCGGAGCGTTCGACTCGGAGACGCCTTCCGTCAATCCCCACTCCGACACCTCCACCGCTCGTTCGAGCCGGCCGAGTTTCCAGGAGGACTCAGCGATGAGCTGTGCGTAGTAGATCTTCAGGTGGTCGAGGTGCTCGGCCACCGCGATGGCCAGCCCTTCGTCCGCGACCCGGGTGCCAGCCTCCAGCCGGTCGGAACCCAGGCGCGCGCTCGCGAGTGTCAACAGCGAAACCGCGAGCAGTTCCTGGCGCCCCGTCTGCCGGGCGAGACTCACCGAGCGTTCACCGTACGCGTTGGCGGCGTCGTGGTCGCCACGCGACAGTGAAAGCACGGCGAGGTTCCGCAGGACGTCGGCCTGTCCGGCGAGCTCTCCGGCGCCTTCGACGATGGACAAGGCTCGACGCAGATATTCGTCGGCCTGTGGCAGCGGGGCGAAGACCTCACCGACGGTGCGAAGAAGCTCGGCCTCCATCAGCGGCTCGCCGAGCTCGCCGACCATATCGAGGATCGCGAGTACGGTCTGTGTCCGGCCAGCGGGTATGGAGTTGCTGCCCGGTGCGGAGGCGGCCAGGACCATGGCCGCCGCGTCGCGCCGCAGGCCATGTGCCAGGGCCAGATCGATCGTCGCCCACAGCGCGGTGCGTTCCCGTGCGTACCAGGCGGCAGCTTGTGGCACGGTGTCGAACGACTCAGGCGTCACCTCCGGCGGCGGTTCGTCGACGGTGCCGACCGGCTGCCGGTGGTGCCTCGCGTACGCGGCGCGCGCGGAGTGCAGGTAATGCATGACGAGACGCCGCTCACACTCCGGTCGTTCTCGATTCTCGTCGAGAAGCTCACCCGCGTAGGCCCGCAACAGGTCGTGCAGGGCGTACCGCCCAGGGTGCGACTCGTCGAGCAGGTTCGCGGTCACCAGTTCCGTGAGCGGTTTGCGCGCCTGGGCGCGACCGACCCCGGCGACGCTGGCCACCGACTCCAGCGAGATCCCTGGACCCGGATGGGCGGCGAGGGCACGAAACACCCGCGCCGTCGACTGATCGAGGGAGTGGTACGACCACGAGAACACCGACCGGACATCGTCGGACGCGTCCGCGCTGGACAACGCGTCCAGTCTGGCGGACGGCGCCGAGACGTCGCTGACGACCGCGCTCAATGACAGGGCCGGATTGAGGGCCACGCGGGCCGCGACGATCGCCAGTGCGAGCGGCAGCCCGGAGCAGAGCGCGATGACCTTGTCCAACGCCTCCGGGTCCATGGTGGCGCGGCGGGTGCCGAGGCGGTTGACCAGAAGCTGTCTGGACTCGGCCTCGGTCAGCCGATCGACCTGCAGGTAACGTGCGCCCTCCCGGGTGACCAGGCTCGTCATCCGGTTGCGGCTCGTCACGATGACCAGACAGCCTTGGGAGGCTGGCAGCAGCGGACGGACCTGGTCGGCGTCGCGTGCGTTGTCCAGGAGAACCAGGATGCGACGACCGGCCAGGCGGCTGCGGTAACGGGCCGCCTGCGCGTCGACGTTCTCCTGCGGTGACGAGACCGCCGGCTCGCCGAGTGACGCGAGCAACGTGGCGAGCGCGTCCTCCGGTGACATGACGCGTCCGTCCGGATCCAGGCCTCTCAGGTTCAGGAACAACTGGCCGTCGGGAAACTTGTTGGCGATCTGGTGGGCCCAGTGCACGGCGAGGGCGGTCTTGCCGATGCCACCCATGCCGCCGAGCGCGGTGATCACGATGGTCGCATCGCTGAACGCGTCGGACAGTTGGTCGTCGAGTGCGGCGGCCACGCCGTTTCGTCTGACGAAGCCCGCGACCGGCGGTGGCAGCTGCGCGGGCCGGGGAGCGTCCGGTGGGCGCGGGAGCCAATCCGATCGAGATCTATTACGAAGATCACGGCACCGGTACGCCGGTGGTGCTCAGTCACGGCTACCCGCTCAGCGGGCGGGCCTGGGAGAAGCAGGTCTCGGCGCTGCTCGCGGCCGGTTATCGCGTCATCGCTTATGACCGGCGGGGTTGGGGCAATTCCAGCCAGCCCGCCACTGGCTACGACTACGACACGTTCGCCGGCGATCTGAACGCGCTGCTCACGAAACTGGACGTGCGCGACGCCATTCTCGTGGGTCATTCGATGGGAACTGGCGACGTTGTGCGGTACCTGGGTCGCTATGGCACCGGAAGGGCCGCGAAGGCCGTTCTGATGTCGCCGATCCCGCCGTTTCTCCTGCGGACGGACGACAATCCCGAAGGCGCACCGCAGTCGTTGTTCGACGGGTTCGTCCACGCCGCGCAGGCGGACCGGTACGTGTGGCTCAAGCAGTTCCTGGAGAACTTCTACAACTTCGACGTCTACGGCGGCTCGCTGGTCAGCGACGAGGCGTTCCGGGCCAGTTGGAACGTGGCCGTGGCCGGATCTCCCGTCGCCGCGGTGGCCTGTATCCCGACCTGGCTCACCGACTTCCGTGCTGACCTGTCCACGATTGACGTGCCGGTACTCGTGATCCAGGGCGACCAGGACCGGGTCCTACCCATCGGGGTGACCGGCCAGCGGCTGTCCGCCTTCATCGGCGACATGCGTCTGCTCGTCATCGAGGGCGGGCCGCACGCCATCGCCTGGACCCACACCGATCAGGTCAACGCCGCCCTGCTCGACTTTTTTCAGCAGTGAAAGGAACCACCGTGAAATTGTTCTCCCGGCGCCGCCTCATCTACCTAGGCGTGGCCATCGGTGCCCTCACCCTGGGTGGTGTCGGCATCGGCACCGCGCAGGCCTCGACGAATCACGCCGTGGACGCCCACCATTCGCACCCCGTATCGGCGAAACCGACCGTCGTGCTCGTGCACGGTGCCTGGGCGGACGGGTCCAGTTGGGACAAGGTGACGGCCAAGCTCCAAAACGACGGCTACCGGGTGGTCGCGCCGCCGACCCTGCTGACGGGGGTGGCCAAGGACGCCGACAACCTTCGCGCATACCTGAACACCATCACCGGACCGGTCGTCCTCGTCGGACACTCGTACGGCGGCATGGTCATCACGAACGCCGCTCTGGGCAACAAGCAGGTCAAGGCCCTGGTGTACGTCGACGCGTACATCCCGGACAAGGCTGACACCGTGATGTCGCTGACCGCGGCCGTGCCGGGCTCGGTCTTCGCGGCCGATCCGTCCACCCTGTTCGACCAGGTCGGGATTCCCACTGACGCACAAGCCGCCAACCTCTACGTGAAGCCGTCGGTCTTCGGCAAGGCGTTCGCCGACAAGACCATTTCCGCCAATGACGTGGCGGTGCTGGCCGCCCGGCAGCGCCCGCTGGCGTCGAACGTCCTGAACGAGGCGTCCGGCGAGCCGGCCTGGCACACCATTCCCTCGTGGTCGGTGGTCGGCAAGAAGGACGCCATCATCCCCGCGGCGGAGCAGATCGCGATGTCCAAGCGGGCCAAGGCGCACACCGTCGAGATCAACGCTCCTCACCTGTCCCTGGTCACCGACCCGGGCGCCGTCACCAACCAGATCGAGGCGGCTGCCAAGGCGACCGACTGACACGACGGTGGCCGCGTGGGCCAGTTCTGCCCACGCGGCCACGGCCGTTGTCGATGTCAGAGGCCCCGTCAGGCGGTCGCCCGGGCCGCCTCGAGGATGACCGCGGTGACGTCGTCGGGATGCGAGATCAGCGACAGGTGAGAGGCGTCGATCCGGGTGATCGTGGCCCCCGCCCGGGTCATCATCGCCTCCTGGCCGGCCGGCGGGATAACCCGGTCCTCGGTACCGATTACCGCCCACGAGGGGATCGTCTTCCACGCCGGCGCCGTGGCCGGCTCCATCAGGGCGTTGGTGGCCAGGGCGCTCTGGGATACGGCAAGCACTGCCGCCTGCTGCTGAGGCAGGTCGTTGGCGAAGCCGGGGATGAACACCTCCGGCAGGACGTACGAGTCGGCCGCACCCTGCGGGGCGCCAGGGAACGGCACCAGCTTGAAGACGCTCGTGGGGTCGGTCAAGGCCGGCTCGAGCACCGAGCCGGAGCCGGCGGTGAGCTGCACCAGGGTTTCCCCTTCGTCCGGGGCGAAGGCGTCGACGAACACGAGCGCCTTGACATTGCTGTTGCCGGTCGCGGCGTTGCTTGCCACGAAGCCGCCGTACGAGTGGGCCGCGATCACGATCGGACCTTCGATGGTGGACAGAAAATCCGTCAGGTAGCCGGTGTCGATCGACGGCCCCCGGTTGGGTTGCGGCGCGACCTGGACCTCGTACCCGCGTGCTTGGAGGTTCTGGACTTCCTGACTCCAACTCGAGCCGTCAGCCCAGGCGCCATGCACCAGCACGATGGTTGGCTTGGTCTCATTCCCCTCGGCGGGGGTTGGTCGCGGACCACCGTCCGCGAGCGCGCGCGGGGTGGCTGAGCTGAGCGCCGTAACGAGCGTTGCGGCGAGGAGCGTTGCGGCGATGATCTTCGGCCGACGTAGCGAGATGCCGAGCATGTCTCTCTCCCTCGTTGGTCAGAGGTCTTCGAACGCGGGCAGTTGGGTATGACCGCCAACGCGAGCCAGCCGAAGCTGCAACCGGTCGGGAGCAGCACCGAGCGGCACGCGGGCCTGCGGCGGCGGGTCCGGTGCCGCGATGGATTCCTTCCTTTGATCGCCTGAGCCTCACCGTACTTGCGGCCAACGGGCATCCTGGACAGAAGGAGAGAATCGCTCAGGTTCCACTTTGCTGGAGGAAGCACCCCCAATCGGGCTCACCCACAGCCAACAGTCGAATTCGACGAAGGAGCAGTCCGCCTACACCCCGCTCGCGAGGATGTGTCCGGACCAGAGGTCGCGCTCGCACAACTGCTTGGCTCGCGGCAGAGTTGAGGGATGGTTGTCCAGCTGAATCACACCATCGTGCGGGTCCGCGACAAGCGGCAGTCGGCCATGTTCGTCGCCGAGATCCTGGGGTTGGCTGAGCCCGAGCCGTTCGGGCCCTTCCTGGTCGTACAGGTCGACAACGAGGTTTCGCTCGACTTCGCCGACGACCACGGGCCGGTGCACCCACAGCATTACGCGTTCCTGGTGAGCGAGGCGGAGTTCGACCAGATCGTCGGCCGAATCCGCGCTCGGGGTCTGGCCCACTGGGCCGACCCGGGGCGACGTCGCCCCAGCGAGATCAACACTAATGACGGCGGGCGCGGCGTGTACTGGGAAGATCCCAGCGGGCACTTCCTCGAGATCATCACCCGCCCGTACGGCAGCGGGGGCTGAACAAACGGCTTCACCGATCAGAAATCCTCCGCCGCGTCGTCAGTTCTGGTAGCCCCTCGTACCGGTGGAAGGATTGCTGACCATGACCGACGCTAGACCGCTGGGCGCCGATGAGGCCACGTTCATCGCGGTGGTTCGCTCAGGCGATACGGCGCGGTTCGCGCTCATGACGGAGCGCCACCGGCGTGAGCTGCAGGTGCACTGCTACCGGATGCTCGCGCACTACGAGGACGCCCAGGACATGACGCAGGAGACGTTCCTGCGAGCGTGGAACAAGCGGGAGTCGTTCAAGGGCCACGCCGCGCTGCGGACCTGGCTGTACCGGATCGCGACGAACGTCTGCCTCGACTTCCTGGAGAAGCGCAACGACCGCACACCCGTACCGTCCGGGCTGTCGGACTCCGGCTCCGAGGTGCTGTACCTGCAGCCGTACCCCGACCGGATGCTTCCCGAGGACCCGCAGGAATCGGTGGTGGCGCGGGAGACGATCGAGCTGGCGTTCATCGTCGCCGTCCAGCACCTGCCGCCGCGGCAGCGGGCGGTGTTCATCCTGCGCGACGTCCTCGGCTGGCCGGCGTCGAAGGCCGCCGACGCCCTCGAGCTGACCGTCGCATCGGTGACCAGCGCACTGCAGCGGGCGCGGGTGACGATGCGCGAGCAGCTGCCCGACCGCCGCCTCGACTGGCGGAGCCCCGCCAACCACGAGCTGTCGAATGACGAGCGCGGCGTGGTGAAGTCCTACATCGACGCCCATGAGCGCAACGACCTCGACGGGCTGATCTCCCTGCTGCGCGACGACCTGCGCTTCGTGATGCTGCCCGAGGCGGGCACCTCGGTCAGCACGGCCAAGGACGCGGTGGACGGCTGGGTCTCCGGCGGGCTCTTCCAGCCCGGCCACGACGACTGGCGCTGTATCACCACAATGGTCAACCGCATGCCCGCCGCCGTGCTGTACCTGCGCACCACCGACGACCCGGAGTACCGGCTGTTCGCCATCGCGGTCCTGGACATCGTCGACGGGAAGATCGCCGAGCTCACCGGATTCGACGCCACCGACAAACCATGGTTGGACCTGCCCCCGACACTGTGATCACGCGAACCCCACAGCCCCGCCGGCGTTGCCGGCGGGGCCTCTTCATGCCTCGGAGAATATCGTCGCCCGTGCTCATCGCCTCGTCTCGTATCGGGTCAGCAGCAGGCCGCCGGGAAACGTCCGGGTCTCCACCAGGTTCAGGTTCACCCAGCTGTCCAGCGCGGTGAAGAACGGCGTGCCGCCACCCACCAGGACCGGCGCGGTGACCAGCACGTACTCGTCGATCAGCCCGGCCCGCATGGCCGCCCCGGCGAGCGTCGCGCCGCTGATGTCCATCGGGCCGGCGTCCTCGGCCTTGAGCCGGGTGATCTCGGTGACCGCGTCGCCGGTGACCAGGCGGGTGTTCCAGTCGACCTTGTCGATCGTCGAGGAGAACACCGCCTTCGGCATGTCCCGCCAGCGGCGGGCGAACTCGATCTCCGCCGGTGTGGCGCCGGGCTGCTGGTCGGCGGTCGGCCAGTGGGAACTCATCACTTCCCACAGCTTGCGCCCATACAGCGCCAGGCCCGTCGCCGCCACCCGGTCGGACCACCACTGGAAGAACTCGTCGCTCGGCGACGAGTCCGGTCCGTCACCCCCACTCCAGCCGAGGTCGTCGCCGGGCGCGGCGATGTAGCCGTCCAGCGTCACATTCATGGCAAAGGTCAGTTTCCGCATGGCGTCAGCCTCCCGTGAGTCGATCACATACGTACGTACAGACGGGCGCGGCGCGAAAACCTAATCGGTGCGCAAGGTGGCGAACGCTCGCGTTTTAGCGAGTAGGGCGGTGCCGTCGGATCGGGTAAAGCTTCTCACCTCGGGGTCACCGAATCGCTCGTATCGGTGGATAGCGGTCGATGTGATGGCTCAGTAGGGTCAGCCTGAACCAGGCTCTTAGATTGGAAGACTTGTGCGACGAGTGGGGTCTGCGCCGCCGACGAACTGGCAGCTGACGGTTGCGGGATGGTGCTTCTCCACGACCCTCGGGATCGTGGGGATCGCGGTATCGGTCAGCAACCGTAGTCAAGCTTCTCTCCTCACAGTCTTGAGCCTTGCCCTCGGTGCCGCTGCCTTCCTGTTCTTCATCACATCGCTCGTACGAACCTTGTCGCTGATCCGCCGCCTGCCGCTGGGTAGCCGCTCGATGAGCTTGCAAGTTGGGGTTCACTCCCAACGCTGGGCGGAGTCCCAGCGAGATGTTGCTGACGCGCACGAGTTCTTCGCAACGCTGATTCCGCGTGATCCGCCATCGCGCGACTTGATGTTGGCATTGTTCGCGCATACGCCGCACTCCATCCGGTTGATCGAGAGCAAGCGCGGCGGGCGCGTGGAAATCGTTGGCATGTACGTCGTGGCACCGCTGAACAAACGAGGTGTGGCGGACTTCAAGGCGCGCGCGATTCTGGCGCTCAACGCTGGTCTACTCGACCGGTGTGTCCCTCGAACCTGGCGCCGACCGCGTGGTGTGTACATCGGCGGGGTTGCCGGTTCCACCTCAGCCGGAAGAGCGTGGGCGCTCAGTAGTTTGGAGTCCTTTGTCGACCAGCTTGGCGTGAGCTGCGTGATCGCCCGGCCGGTGAGCCCTGATGGCATTCGGGTTATGCGATCTGCCCAGTTCCTGGAAGTAGGAGGCGGGAGCCCTTTCTGGTACCGCGACCTCAGCGCTGCCGATCCCGGCTCAGGAAGCACCAGCCAACGTCTGGACAAACAACCCCTGGCCTAGACGTGCGCGCTCGGACGTGTCACGGCCGACCTCCTGGTACTGGTCCGCGACCGGGCCGGCGGTACAGCGATGCGCGTGGAGCAGGCAGCTGCTGGCACCCCGTGCCAGGCCAGGCCTCTGCTGTTGGATCGACAGTGCCGGACGCGGCGACGGCATTCGCACCACCGCTGATGCTGCGTGAACTCACCGCCGGGTGGGCGATCGGCGGTGGCTTCGAAGATGTCCTCCGGGCAAAACACGCCGTATCTGTGCAACAACTGCCGGCCGGTGCCGGACGTGCCTGGCCCGCCGTGGCGCCCGCACGTGTCTCCGCCGCCAACGTCAAACGACCACCACGGGCCCCAGCAGCAGCATCGGTATCAAGGCCCACCACGGGCCGCGCGGTGCGAGGCTCGTCATCGCTCGAGGCGATGCAGCCGGGCCTGCGCCCCGGGTTGCGGCCAGGGTCGGTCAACGCCCATTTGCCTAAACCCATTAGGCTGTTGCATAGTTGTCTTAGGAAGCGGGGTGGTGAGCGTGGCCCGAGCGGGTGTGACGCCGGAGCGTCTGGTGCAGGCCGGCGCGGAACTGGCCGACGAGGTCGGCTTCGACGGCGTCACCGTCTCCGCACTCGCTCGGCGGTTTGACGTCAAGGTGCCGAGCCTGTACTCGCACGTGCGGAACTCTCGCGACCTCAAGACCCGGATCACCCTGTACGCCCTGGCCGAGCTGGCCGACCGCAGCGCAGCGGCGCTAGCCGGCCGGGCCGGACGGGACGCGCTGATCGCCCTCGGCACCGTCTACCGCGACTATGCCCGCGAGCATCCCGGCCGGTACGCCGCGGCCCGGCTGCGCCTCGACCCGCAGACCGCCGCCAGCAGTGCAGGGCCGCGGCACTCGCAGCTGATGCGGGCGATCCTGCTCGGTTACCGCCTGGAGGGGGCCGACCAGGTCCACGCCGTCAGGCTGATTGGCAGCACCTTCCACGGCTACATCAGCCTCGAACTGGCCGGCGGCTTCGACCACAGCGAGCCCGACTCGCAGGAATCCTGGGAACGGATCATGGACGCCCTCGACGCCCTGCTGCGCAACTGGCCCGCCCCGACAACTCACACCCCGCCCCCTGAGGTGGCGTCATGAGCACCTGGATCACCACACCGATCACCACCGATCTCCTCCGCGGCGCCGCCGAGTGGGAACGCACCGAGCACGGCCTGCGGCCGCACCGGCTGCCAGGCTGGGCCCGCGCGCAGAGCCCCGACCCGCAACTGCAGATGGTCGAGGCCCAACCGTCCGGGGTACGGGTCTGCTTCCGGACCGCCGCGACCGCGATCGAGCTCGACGCCGTGGCCACCCGGCGGGTCTACACAGGTCTGCCGGCCCAGCCGCCCGGCCGTCTACGACCTGCTCATCGACGGCAGCCTGGCCGGGCAGAGCAGCGTGCCCGGCGGCAACATCGTGACCATCGACATGAGCACCGGGAAGGCTGAACACCGGACCGGGCCGGCCGGCACCGTGTCGTTCACCGGCCTGCCGGGCACCGAGAAGAACGTCGAGATCTGGTTGCCGCACAAAGAGATCACCGACCTGGTCGCTCTGCGTACCGACGCCCCGGTCATGCCGGTCACGGGAGGTGACCGTCCGGTATGGCTGCACCACGGCAGCTCGATCAGCCACGGCTCGAACGCCGGCAGCCCTTCCACCACCTGGCCGGCGCTGGCGGCGGCGCAGGGCGGTGTGGAACTGCTCAACCTGGGTCTGGGTGGCAGTGCGCTGCTCGACCCGTTCACCGCCCGTACCATGCGGGACACGGCCGCTGACCTGATCAGCGTCAAGATCGGCATCAATCTGGTGAACGCCGATCTGATGAGGATGCGGGCGTTCACCCCGGCCGTGCATGGCTTCCTCGACACGATCCGGGACGGGCACCCTGCCACGCCGCTGCTCGTGGTCTCGCCGATCTACTGCCCGATCCATGAGGACACTCCTGGGCCCGGCGCCTTCGACCTCGAGGCCATGCGTGAGGGGCAGGTCAAGTTCGTCGCGACCGGCGACCCTGCCGACCGGGCCGCCGGGAAGCTGACGCTGCGGATGATCCGTGACGAGCTCGCCCGGATCGTGGCCGAGCGCGCTGTTCGTGATCCCCACTTGTACTACCTGGATGGGCTCGAGCTCTATGGCGAGGCGGACTTCGCGGAGCTGCCGCTGCCTGACCGGTTGCATCCGGATGCTGCCGCGCATCGCCTCATGGGTGAGCGTTTCGGAAAGCTGGCGTTTGCGGGGAACGGCGCTTTCGCCGCCGCCCGCTACGGGTGACACGGGAGGGCCCGCTCAACGGCGGGGGTGGGGGCGCATGCGTGGCACTGCCCGCCCCGACACGGCCGACGATCGCGGGCCTCTGCCGACGACCGCGGTCCTCGGCCTCGACCGACGACTCACAGGCCGAAGGGCACGGACGCGTTCAGTGTTACGTGTTCGCGCGATTGCGGTCATGCCTCGTCCGCGGCCTGATACCCGGCGCAGATCCCCACGACCGTCGGCCCGCTCTGGGAGTCGACCTCCAGACGGTGCAGTCGGGTTGCTGGATCTGACCAACGCCTGACGCGGCCACCATCACCTGCCGTGGCGTTGCTTCCTGCCCATACTCGGGCGCGACGTTCAGGAATCGCCGCCGGTATTCCTTCGCGCGATGAAGACGACGCCGGCGACCACACCCAGGGCCGAACCGAGCGCGATACCAAGAGCGAGGTTGTCAAGAAAACTCCCGACGACGACGCCGGCGAGAGAGCCAAATGCGATCCAGACCCCGAGATTTGCCCAGATCCCGAGACCTACGCCGCCGGGGGGCGTGTCGTTGCTCGTCATCGAATCTCTCCCAGGACGCGGCGGAAAGGCTGCCAATCTGGCCACCCACCACGCCAGATGCGCAACCAACTTCCTCCACAAAATATCACCTGACATCAATCGGGCGCCGGCGTCCAGAAGGGGAGGCACGGGGCCCTGATTGGAGCACTCGCATGCGCGTCCGACGTTGCCGCATGTCGGCGTGAAATGTGGATCATGGCAGGTAGTCCCGGGCGGGAAATCAGACTGTCAAGCGCCGCATCCGCTCATGCCGATGAGGGTGACCGCCCTTCACAAACTGATGACGTCCCCGTTACATTGTCGTCTATCCATGGGAGCGCTCCCGAGCCCTGGACCTGCCCTACCGCCCTCCGACAGGAGTAAACCGTCATGCACCACGTCAGACGCCTCCGGCGGGCGCGGTCCGACCAGCCGTGGCCACGCCGTGTCCTCGCCGCCGGTGCGGCCCTGGTCACCGGGCTCACCCTCGGCGCCGTCCCCGGTCCCGCGTCCGCGGCCGTCCCCGCCACGACCGGCGTGCAGGCCGCCGCGGCCGCCTTCAACTACGCCGAGGCATTGCAGAAGTCCCTCCTCTTCTACGAGGCCCAGCAGTCCGGCCCCAAGCCCTCCTGGAACCGCGTCTCCTGGCGCGGAGACTCCGCGTTGACCGACGGCGCCAACGTCGGGCTCGACCTGACCGGCGGTTGGTTCGACGCCGGCGACCACGTCAAGTTCGGCTTCCCGATGGCGTTCAGCGCCACGATGCTCGCCTGGGGCGCGGTCGAGTACCGGGACGGCTACGTGGCCTCCGGGCAGCTCCCGCACCTGCTCAACAACCTGCGCTTCGTCAACGACTACTTCGTCAAGGCGCACCCGTCACCGAACGTCCTCTATGGACAGATTGGCAACGGCGACGCCGACCACAAGTGGTGGGGTCCGGCCGAGGTGATGCCGATGGCGCGTCCCTCGTACAAGATCGATGCGAGCTGTGGCGGCGCGGACCTGGCCGGGGAGACGGCGGCGGCGATGGCCGCGTCGTCCATGGTCTTCCGACCCACCGACGCCGCCTACGCGGACAGGCTGCTCGGTCACGCGAAGCAGCTCTACACGTTCGCCGACACGGTGCGGAAGAGCTACCACGAGTGCATCACCGACGCGACCAGCTTCTACCGGTCGTGGAGCGGCTACCAGGACGAGCTGGTCTGGGGTGCGATCTGGCTGTACCGGGCCACCGGCGACGCCAGCTACCTCGCCAAGGCCGAGAGCGAGTACGACCTGCTCGGCAACGAGAACCAGACCACCACCAAGTCCTACAAGTGGACGATCGCCTGGGACAACAAGCAGTACGGCGCGTACGTGCTGCTGGCCCGCCTGACCGGCAAGCAGAAGTACCTGGACGACGCCAACCGGTGGCTCGACTACTGGACCGTCGGCGTGAACGGGCAACGGGTGCCGTACTCGCCGGGTGGCATGGCGGTGCTCGACTCGTGGGGCGCGCTGCGCTACGCGTCGAACACCAGCTTCGTCGCCCTGCTGCACGGTGACCACCTCACCGACGCCACCCGCAAGGCCCGGTACCAGGACTTCGCGCTGCGGCAGATCAACTACGCGCTCGGCGACAACCCGCGCAACTCCAGCTACGTCATCGGGTTCGGCGCCAACTCGCCGAAGAACCCGCACCACCGCACCGCGCACGGCTCCTGGTGGGACAGCCAGACCGTGCCCGAGGAGACCCGGCATGTGCTCTACGGCGCGCTGGTGGGTGGGCCCTCGTCGGCCGAACGACGCGTACAGCGACACCCGGTCGGACTACGTGATGAACGAGGTCGCCACCGACTACAACGCCGGCTTCACCTCCGCGCTCGCCGCGCTGGTGACCAAGCACGGCGGCACCCCGCTGGCGAACTTCCCGGTCGCCGAGACCCCGGACCGCGACGAGTTGACCGTGGAGACCACGGTGATGCAGGCCGAGCAGCGGGGCACCGGGCTCAAGGCGATCATCTACAACCGCTCCGCGTACCCGGCCCGCGCCCTGACCGACGCGAAGTTCCGCTACTACTTCCGCGCCGAGGGCGCGACGCCCGTCGTGGTCACCCCCGGCTACACCCAGGGCTGCCCGTCGCCGTCCACGGCCCGCCAGGTCTCCGGCGACCTCTGGTACGTCGAGGTCGACTGCACCGGGCACACCATCGCCCCGGCCGGGCAGTCGCAGCACCGGATGGAGGTGCAGTTCAAGGTCGGCGTACCGGAGGGTGGCACCTGGGACCCGACCAACGACCCGTCGTACAGCACCGTCGCCGGGCCCAACCGCAACGTGCCGCTCTACGCCGGTGGTCGGCGGGTCTGGGGCGTCGAGCCCGGCGCGCCCACTCCGGACACCACCGCGCCGACGGCGCCCGGCCGGCCGACCGCGTCGGCGGTCACCGCGACCGGCGCGACCCTGAGCTGGGCGGCGTCGACCGACAACGTGGGCGTCACCGGGTACGACGTCTACCGCGAGGCCGGCGCCACCGACGTCCTCGTCGGCTCGCCCACCGCCGCCACGTTCGCGGTGACCGGGCTGACCGCCTCCACCTCCTACGCGTTCTACGTGGTGGCCAAGGACGCCGCGGGCAACCGCTCCGCCGCGTCCGCACCGGTCTCCGTCACCACCACCGACCCGCCCGCGCCGGACGCCGTCGCGCCGACGGCGCCCGGCCAGCCGACCGCGTCCACGATCACCACGGGCGGGGTGACCCTGAGCTGGGCGGCGTCGACCGACAACGTCGGCGTCACCGGCTACCGGCTCTACCGGGAGAACGGCGCGACGGACCTGCTCGTCGGCTCGCCCACCGGCACCACGCTCGCGGTGACCGGGCTGACCGCGGCCACCGCGTACACCTTCTACGTGGTGGCCGTCGACGCGGCCGGCAACACCTCCCCGGCGTCCGCGTCGGTCACCGTGACCACGTCGGCGCCGCCCGCCGCCGGTGCCTGCACGGTGGCGTACGCGACAAACGACTGGGGCAGCGGGTTCACCGCGAACATCACGATCAGCAACACCGGGACGACCACGATCAACGGCTGGAGCCTCGGCTTCACCTTCCCGCACACCGGGCAGAAGGTCGGCCAGGGCTGGTCGGCGACGTTCACCCAGACCGGCGCGGCGGTCACCGCGACGAGCCTGTCCTACAACGGTGCGCTGGCACCGGGGGCGTCGACCGGCATCGGCTTCAACGGCACCCACACGGGCAGCAACCCGAAGCCGACCAGCTTCACCCTCAACGGCGTCGCCTGCACCGCCTGATTCGTGTCGAGATCTTGGACAGTTACCGTTCCGCACGAGCGGTAACTGTCCAAGATTCACGTGTGAGGTCGCCAGCCGGCGGCGGTGAGGGCTCACTACGGTCACCGCGACTACAGCAACGACCGCGGCGAGGGGCGACGGTTGCGCTGACCCTGCGGGCGATGTTCACCGCCGTCACGCCAAGGTCCCGGCTTCCGGCCTACGATTTTGGGATGGCGCAGCCGACTGACAAGCGACAGGAGACGGTCGGGGACGCGCTGGCGCGACGGTTCCAAGCGCGGCGTGGTCCGACCTCGGTATGGGTCGAGGCGTTGCGGGAGCTGGGCACGGTCGACGGCGCAGTGTATGAGGCGGTGGCCCGTACCCCCACCGAAGTGCTGGACGGCCCCATCCGTCGTCTTTCGCACGTCCGCCGACTACTCACGCCTTTGGCTGGGCATCGCCGGGGCGATCGCCTTGCTCGCCGGTGAACGGGGACGCCGGGCCGCCCTGGAGGGCGTCCTGTCGATCGGGGTGACCTCAGCGACGGTCAATCTCGGCGTGAAAACTCTTGCCCGACGGCGGCGTCCAGATGGTGCTGGTCCGGGCCGGTTCCCGGCGCGGAACGTGCGGATGCCGGAATCCACCTCGTTCCCCTCTGGGCATGCCGCGACGGCGTTCGCGTTCGCCTACGCCGTCGGCCGGCACTTGCCCGGATTCGCAGTGCCGATCCGGTTGCTGGCCGGCGGAGTCGCCTACTCGCGGGTCCACCTCGGCGTGCACTATCCGGGCGATGTGGTGTTCGGCTCCATCATCGGAGCGGGAACAGCAGCGATGGTCACAGCGGCATGCGACCGGATCCGCCACCCGTAGGAAGGGAACCGCGCGCCAGCCGCGGTCCTGAGGCCGTGACCGAGTTCGGCGAGGACCTCCGGCAGGCGGTTGCGGGCGTCCGGATGCACTGCCTCGCCGATGTCCTGGACCGCACACCTAGCCCGACCCGCGCGCTGTGGACTGCGTCATCTCGGCGGGCCCTAGCTGTCGGTCGGTGCTCCAGCTGGCCTTGAGGTCGGGACGGCGGGCTGCATCGGGATCCCCGGCCGCTGGTGTGGCAGCAGCACCTGTAGGCCGCGGGGGCGAATCTCGCACACGATCGGGAGTTCCAGCAGCACGGCTTCACCGTCGATGCCGGCTGGCAGTCGCGCCACCGTGCCGTGCAGTGTGATGCGGGTGGCCGTCCAGGTGATGACTCCTTCACCGGGCGGCCCCGCCTGGCCCTGCCGCTGCAGCTCGCGGCGAAGGCGTGGGAGCAGGTCCGGCGGTGGGGGGCTGGCGGGATGCTTGAGCACGATGCCACCGAGGTGGCCGGTGTCGAGTGCGAAGCGGCGGCCGAGGTGTTGCGGGGTCGAGATGTGGTACGGGTTGTTGGACATGAGGACCATTTGGGGAGATTCGACCGGGCCTTGTGGTGTGTCCACGGTGGCGTCGATCCACTGTTGCCCGCCGAGATAGCCGGGCGCGTTCTTGACCAGCGTGCGGGCCTTCGCCTCCCGGTACCCGGATGTCAACAGGGCGTCCGCGTACACGCCGAACGAGACGTTGTTGACGAACACCCGCGCGCCGACCTGCCCCAGATCGACCAACACCGGATCCGCCACCGACAACGCGGTCACCGCCGACGCCGGGTTCGTGATGTCCAGGCCTAGATCCCGGGCGAAGTGGTTACGGGTTCCAGCGGGGATCACCACGAGCGGCCGTCGCGCCTCGGCGGCCACCGCGGCCACCGCGGCCACCGTGCCGTCGCCGCCGGCGACGCCGAGAACGCTTACCCCTTCGGCGACGGCAGCCCTGGCCAGTGACGCCGCGTCCTGCTCTGGTGCGGTCAGCCTGACCTGTGCGCCTGCCGCCGGGCCTGCTCCACCAGCCGGAAGCGGGCCACCTTCCCGCCACCGGAGCGCGGATTCATCACCAGCACCGCCCCGACGGCGGGCAGGTGGTCATCGGGCGTTCGCCATCGCGATCACCTCTGCATCGCTGCACACCAGGCCAGTCGATGGTCAACGTGCCCTGCCGGCCGGTCAGGAGCCCGCCGCCGTGGCCCGCTCGGCGGCGTAGGCGCGAGCCGAGATGGCGTCAAGAATGGCCACCTCCGCGCTTTCCACCGCCCGCCCGGCAAAGTTGATGGCGTCGGCCGCGTCTGCCTCGGCCCAGTTCGCATCCATGGCCGCGTCCTCCGCATCCATCTCCCGGTTACGCTTGTCGATCTTGGCTTTGATGTCCTCCCTCTTGGCGGTGGCGTCGGCCCTCATCTGCTCCCACTTGCTGCGAGCGCCGGCGCTGGCCTGGTCGGCCTGCTGCTGTGCCTTCGTGACTGCCTGGTCGAGGTCGAGCCCGACCTGGTCGACTCGCTTCTTGAGCTGTTCGCGGGACTCGATGGCGGCCGCCTGCACGTCGGTCTTGGCCGTCGCGACGCGCGATTGCAGCGCGTCGAGTTGTCCGGTGAATTCCATGATTCCTCCTGGCTGCCGGTCTGCGCCGTCGATGCCAGCGACCGCCGCGTCGGCCGACGTTCATGCTTCTCGTGCCGAACGTCCGGGTCGCACTCCGGCATCCACGTCAGAGCAGGCATCACCTGCGCCGGTCGATTCCATGACCGGTGGGGGCGCGCAGGACAGTCCGCCGGCTTCCGCTATCCGCGATAGAGCCGGGCACGTGCGTCACCACAGCAAACGAACCAGTCATCGTCAGTAATGACGACGAGTGCGCCCGACCATCTGGAGGGACCGCGCAGCGGTCTGGCTTGCTCCGCCCCGGTCACCCTGCACATACCCACGGTACCGGGTCGGCGTTGACTGTATGGCTGAAGTGGCGGTGGAAGGGAAGCCGTGGCGCACGTTGGCACCCCCCGGACCGCTCTTCGCGGTATGCAGTACCGCGAGAGTCCTTCGTGGATAGTGAAGATGCGTCCGCCATCAGAGTCGGACCGGCGTGGATGCGAAGGTACGGCCTCGCGATCGACCACGAATGAGCTGATCCCTCAGTCTCATCAGTCCTGACCACGGCCGCCGCTCGCCGTTTGAGGTGATGTGATGCAAGGTTCCTAGGAGCCCATTCGGGTCGATCTGCTGCGTGCTGACGGCACGCCTTGGTTCGCCGCGCCGAGCATGTACCGTGCTGCTAGCCGCCAACTGCGGTCCGTCGTTTTGGGGTTCAGACACCTTCGACCGCCTCGAGTCGCCCGGAGCGGACCGCCTCGTACCGAGGTAGGCGGCCAGTGCAATGGGATCCCCCGAACGAGCGTGCGCACGTGCAAGTGTCCAGCCGCACTGGTGTGCGTAGAACGTGAGACATCGGCGCGTTAGCGGTCCACCGCCGGGCACGTGACGCATCCGCGAAGCGGTACCCGCCCTCGGCGCACTGGCCATCGCGCTCGGCTAGCCGCCGCAGCAACCGCGCTTCTATCTGAGCGACTCCAGGCCCGGTACGAGGCCGACACTGATCCAGCATCGGCGGCACGAGAACCTCGTGGTGCCCGGACCGACTGGGACCGGCAGGTCTGTCTTCGTCGAAGCTCTGGCCCACGCTGGCGATCGACGCCGACCCCGCCTCGCCCGGCGATCCGACCGGTTGGGCGCTGGCAGGGCTGAAGCTAGTCGCCGACGTACTCGACAACCGCGCGCCGCATCGGGCCGAGGTCGTCCAGTTGGTCAGACTCGGCCGCGATGATTTCCACTGCCCAGGCCACGGAACGCAATGCGTGCGCTGGGCCGTTCGCGGGCACCCTCGCGGCTACCCTGCCCACGCCCGATGGGTCGGTGCCCGAGTCGATGCGGATGGTCTGTGAGCCGGGGGGTAGAAGCTCGCTGAGCTTCTGGGCCGCCTTCGCGAGAAGAGCGGGGTCGGTTGGCGGCGGCACCTCGAACGTGAGGTCGACGCGGTACGTCTCGCCTTCCATCGGTCCAGCGTAGGGCTGCGCGCGCATCCCGCGTGCCGGATTACTCGATCTCCTCGTCGGCGAGGTCCCCCGTGTCCCAGGTGGTCGTCGTTTGGCTCCATTCGAAGCAGCGTGAGGCGGAGGCCCGGTCCGGCCTTAATTCGAAGCGATGTCGTAGGTGCGCGGAATGCGAGGCCCGGCCCGCGGTTGCGGTGTTCCTCGCGGACCATGACCGACGGGAAGTCGCCGCACCTGCGGTCCAGCGATCCGTTGTCATGGTTCCGCTGCTACTGGCCAAAGGTGATGAAGGGCCAAGCCTGACGGACGCCAACCTCACTGGCGAAGAAGCCGACCAGCGAGCGTGGGTCATGATTCATCTCGTCAGGCTAGCGACGCCCGCGCGTCCAGATCGCCGCGTGCCGCGTAGTTCTCGCATGGCTGGATCAGTCCGGTGGCTCTTGCCTTCCCCTAGGCCGCTTTGTCCAGGGCCTTGGCGGCCAGGTACCCGACGGAGCGCAGGCCGTCCTTGGCTGACTGCAGGCTACGACCATGGACCACCGTGATCGTCGAGACGACGGGTCCTTTGGCGAAGTGCGCCTCACAGGCGATGTATTCGGTGTCCCCGGCGAATGTCTGGTAGCAGTAACCAACGCGCGCCGTGACGCCTCGATAGGACGGTGGCGTCACGGCGCCGAGCAACGTGGCGTCCTCGCCGTGGGATCGATACTTCTTGCAGCTGCCAGCGGCCTTCCTGATCTGCTCGATCACCGCGGTGCCCTTCTCGCGGCCGTACACGTGGGTCATGTTGCGCACCCACCAACCGCTGCCGCTCCACTCCCGTAGCTGGCCGCGTCGCGTGGGGTCGGAGTCCGCGGGAATGGGCGCCCCGCATACGTCACTGGCGTCGTGGGCTCCCTTCGCCTCCGTCTTTGGCCTGCCGGGTCCGTCGATCGCCACGAGCCCGCCCTTCGGGATCGCCGCAGCCGTGGCCATGCGTTGCATGGCCGCGGAGTCCGGGGTCGGCGCCGCCGTCACCGTGGGCACGACGGACGCGGCAGCCGTCGGCGACGCGAGTTGCCGGGCGGGCGTCGGCGATGCGGATGGTTGGCCGCCGCCACACGCGGACAGCAGAAGTACGACGCCAACGCTCGATGCCGCCCAGGCACGGGCCATGTCGCTCTCCAGTGATCAACGTCAGGGGGCGTCACATGCTACGTGACCGGTTCCTTCGCGCGGGACGCGACAGCGGACCCCGGCAGCTGCGGACGGACCGCCCTAGGTGATTGCGGCGGTCGTGGGTGGTGGGGGAGGCCCGCGGCCATCGCTTTGTCGATTCGTCGTGCGCAGGTTCGAGCCCCACCTCGATGGGCCGAGGCGCGTCCCTACGCGCATCGAGACGCACGCTTTGAGCTGGGAGGTCTTCAGTGTCCGAACGCCCATGCCACCATCAACGGGAACTCTTGTTTCCAGAACGCGCCGCCGTGCGAGCCGGTCCGTTCGGTCTGGACCACGGCACCGCCCGCGTCGCGCAGCGCGTTCGCCCACCGGGTCGCGTTGTCGCGGAAGAACGGCTCTTCGGTGCCGGCGACGAGGTAGGTGCGGGGGAGTCTGCGGGGCAGCACGGCTGGTGGCTGGTATCCCGCACCGGGCGAGGCGCAGAAGACCGTGCCGTAGATGTCGGGGTGGCGAAGTCCCATGGCCAGTGCGAGTTCTGCGCTGGCGGAGACGCCGAGCGCCGCGGTTCGGTCGGCCGGCAGCTTGGCGCCCAGGCGGGTCGCCGCCCATCGGCGTACGTCCTCGACGAAGAATTTCTCGTGTGCCGCGAACCGTTGCGGGTCGAAGGCGAACGCGTCCGTGTCGCGGCCCGGTGAGTACTCCTGCAGTCGCAGCGTCTCGTCTTCCGGTCGGTGCGCGCCGATGATCATTGTGGGCGGTAGTTCGGCGGCCTCCAGAGCTACTCCCCACGACGTGATCAGCTGGCCGTCTCCGGCAAAGACGATCGCCTCGGGCGCGGCCGCCGGGACGTAGGCGGTGACCTGACGTCCGCCGTCGTAGTCCAGCACTTCGGACACGAGCTCGCCTGCTGTGGACGACATCGGCGTGGGCTCCTTGCTGACGATGAGGTAGCGCGCCGACCACTCTAGGAAATGACCGCGGCGTCCAGCAGGGCGTGGGCGGTGATCTTGACGGTGGCGGCGGCCTGTTCCCGGGTGTAACCGGCGATGTCGATGAGCCAGATCAGCGCCTCGATGCCGGTCGCGGAGCGGATCGCGATCCCGAGCCGCTGGATGTCGACGCGGGGATGGGTCTGCCGCAGCGGCGTCAGCGCTTCCACGATCCAGCCGATCGCGCGACCTTGGCGTAGCGCCGGCTGATCGGCGGCAGGGTCCAGGGACAGCCGGAGCGCGGTACGCAGCTGAGGCTCCCACCTGAAGTTGTACTCGAGTGAACGCCGTCATGAACATGTCGAGGCGGGCCTTGGGGTCAGCGGGCGCATCAGCAGGCAACAGCGTCTCGGGCGCGATGGTGGGGTGAGCGGCCAGCGAGCAGGCTGCGTTGGTTGGGGAAGTAGCGGTAGGCCGTGGTCCGGGAGATGTCGGCGCGCTCGGCGGCGTCCTCGACCGTCGGGGTGAGTCCGGCGGCGAGAAGCTCCCGGGTGGCGGCGACGAGCGCCAGTCGCGTTCGTGACTTCTGCGCGGTCCGGCCGGTCGACTCGTAGGGCATCGTCACATCATCATGGTACCGTGATCCCATCATGGGACTCGCAGTCCCATATGACTGCACCGGGAGAGTCAGCGATGAGCCACGACGATCCGACCGTCACCGACCCCGACGCTTTACAAGGTCATCTTCGAGAACGAGCGGGTGCGGGTCCTGCAGTACCGAGATGAACCAGGTGACCGCACCCACTCGCACCGGCACCCGGACAGCGTGATGGTGACGCTCAGCGCCTTCCGGCGGCGCGTCACCGCCGGCGATCGCAGTGTCGACGTCGAACTGCGTGCCGGCGAGGCCCGTTGGGTGGGCGCGCAGGAGCACGTCGGGGAGAACATCGGCGACAGCGGGTCGCACTGCGTCTTCATCGAACTGAAAGAGCCGCAGCCGACGTACGCGCCGACCGTCGACGCGCCGCTAGGCCCCAGCGTCTCGTAGCCCCGGGTTCAGGTACCGGCCTCGAGCACGGCGAGGTCGCGTACCGCATAACGGTGATGCTCGGCCTCTTCCTTGAGCACCACCTTGAGGCAGCGGCGCACGACGTACTCCTGGTCCGGGTAGGGGTCCGCCGGCTTGCGACCACACACCCGGTCGAGCTCGGCCTCGGTGAGCCCGTCGACGACCCGCCGCATCGTGGCCATGCGAGCGAGCCGCGGCGCGAGTACCTCGTCGAGCGTCGGGGTGGCTTCGAGGGTGAGCCCGAGCTTCGCCGATGCGTCGGCCGGCATCCCGCCGTGCAGGAAGGCCCAACGGGTGGTACGGCGCGTCCTCCTCGAGCACGGCATTGCCGATCCAGGCATCGCCGGCCATCAGCAGGTGCCGTTGGGTCTCGACGAACGACCACTCGCCGTCGACCTGCTCGTGCAGCTTCGCCTCGGGCAGGAGCCTGGCGCGGTCGAGCGTCGCCTCCCATTGCGTCTCGATGGCATCCCAAGCGGCCCGGTAGTCGACGGAGGACGCGGCGTCACGCGCCAGCACCCGCGTTGGGATGCCGCCGGTCGAGCTCGGCCTCGACGTAGGCGGTCACGTCGACGTCGTTGACAACGAGACGCTCGAAGTCGCCACCGAGGTAGACGTCGCCCCCATAGCAGTCCACGATCTTCAGGCCGCTGACGTCGCAATCGCGAATCTCGAGGCCGGCAAGGTCGCACAGGTGGATGCGGGCACCACGGAACTGGTCACTCTGGGCGTACTCAGCAGGCATCGAGACAGCTTCCCGCATCCGTCCCGCCCGCGCCAGTCGGCACCGCGTGCGCGGATGGACCATCCCGGCGCGTGACGTCGGCGGGGCGTCGGTGATGCTGTGGGCGTGGAGTACGTGTCCAGAGTGCCGCGACCGCCGCTGGACGGGCTGATCGACGACCTTTACTACCTGGAGGGTGCGTCGCCGTACGCCCGGCTGACGCTGCCGCCGGCGCCGTCGGCGCTGCTCATCGTCAACCTCGGGGCGCCGTTCCGCATCCGCGCCGGCACCGACATCGAGACGGCCGAGTACGCCGACGGCTGCGTGGTCACCATGCCCACCCGCGCGTGGGAGTTCGGCTACCCACTCCGGACCCGGTCCGTCGGCGTGCACTTCAAGCCGTGGGGGCTGGCGCCGTTCCTGCCGATGCCCGCGGCCGAGCTGTGTGACCGGCCGGTGACGGTAGAGCAGGTTTGGGGCCGGCCCGCCGTTGCTGAGCTGCGCGACCGGCTGGCCACGGCGGACGGACCGCACGAGATGCTGACGCTGCTCGAGGAGGAGCTCATGCGACGGCTGTGCGAGACCGCCGGCCTGGGGCTGGTCCGCCATACGAGCAGCGTCATCGCGGCGACCAGCGGTGCGGTGGCGATCGGCGACCTGAGCGTGGCAGCCGGTGTCAGCAGCACTCATCTGGCACAGCGATTCAAGGAGCTCATCGGCGTCACGCCGAAGCGGCTGGCCCGCACCCAGCGCTTCACCGCCACCGTGCTCTCGATCAATCCCGCCGAACCGATCGACTGGGGCGACCTCGCGGGTGGCGCGGGCTACTTCGACCAGGCCCACTTCGGCCACGAGTTCCGGGAGTTCACCGGGCTCACGCCGACCCGGTACGTCGAAGTCCGGCGGCGGTTCCTGCGCGAACATCCCGGCCACGCGATAGACGGGCTGGCCGCTGCCGGCCGATTGATTTCGTACAAGAGCGACAGCTCACGACCCGCTAATTTGGGGGCAACCCAAGCAGAGGAGAGCCCGTGGGCAAGGTGGTCATGTACAGCACGGTGTCGGTGGACGGCTTCATCGCGGACGAGAACGACCAGCCCGGACCGCTGTTCGACTGGTTGTCCAGCGGTGACGTCCCGTTGGACGAGAGCGGCGCGTTGAAGGTGTCGCAGACGTCCTACGACTACACCCGGCCGTACTGGGACGAGATCGGGGTGACAATCGCCGGCCGCCACGTCTTCGACCTGACGGACGGCTGGGACGGGAAGCCTCCGGCCGGGATCGACCACGTGGTCGTCGTAACGCACCGGCCGGCGCCCGAGGGCTGGGACCCCGAAGCGCCGTTTCACTTCGTCGACGGCGTCGAGGCAGCCATGGCCAAGGCGCAGGAGTTCGCGGGTGACCGCGTGGTCGAGGTCGCCGCTGGCGACGTCGGTGGACAGGCGCTTGCCGCGGGCCTGGTCGACGAGGTGCGCATGGACGTCGTACCCGTCGTGTTCGGGTCCGGCAAGCGCTACTTCGGGTCGGTCGACGCCCAGCACCTGTTGGAGGATCCTGACGTGGTGATTCAGAGCAACCGGGTGCTTCACCTGCGCTACCCGGTGCGCCGTTGACCGATCTGAGCGGGCACGCCGTAACGGGGTACCTGGCACGGACCATGCAGCTGAATGGAGTACTCGATGGCGACTCAAGTGATCGCATTCGACGTTAACGAGACTCTGCTCGACCTCAGCGTGCTCGACCGTCCGTTCGAGGAGACGCTTGGCAGTGCGGCATTCCGCCGCCAGTGGTTCGCGCAGATGCTGCAGCTCGCCTTCATCGGCGGCCTGACCGGACGCTATGTGGACTTCGCCACGGCGCAGCGGGACGCTTACCTCATGGTCGCCGGGGTTGCCGGGGTTCCGGCGACTGCCGACGACGCTGCGGCCATGGCCGAACGGATGCGGAGACTGCCGGCGCACCCCGAGGTGCGCGAGGCCTTGATACGGCTACGCCAGTCGCCGCTGACGATTGTGGCGTTGGGCAATTCGGCACACGATGTGATTGAGGAGCAGTTGGCCGGTGCTGGGCTGCGCGACCATTTTGACGCGGTGTACTCAGCCGACACCGTAAGGGCCTTGAAGCCCGCTGCGCGGCCATACCACTTCGTTGCCGAACAGTGCGGAGTCGAGATTGGCGAAATCCGGCTCGTCGCCGCCCACCACTGGGACATCTCGGGCGCCCTGGCCGCCGGCTGCCGGGCGGCGTTCGTGCGCCGGCCAGGGATGGTGCTGCGCCCGAGCGGTGACCGAGCCGACATCGAAGGCGCCGACCTGGGAGCGGTGGTCGACGCGATCCTCAGATTCGACGTGGCCGGGCGCATCGGCCACTGACGACTGGGCGCGCAGCAGTGCCGCACGGCGGGTGAGGTAGCGCTGTTCGGGCCGGCTGGCGGTCATTCGGGCGGCGCGAAGGTAGGACTCGGGGCCGCGGGTCGCCGGACTGTTCAAGCAGGTGGGCGCGGACCGCTTCGAGTCGATGGTGGTGCGCGATCCGGTCGTCGGCATCCAGGGTGCCGAGCGGAGCGAGACCGGCTGTCGGGCCGTGCACCATGGCTAGGGCGACGGCGCGGCTGAGGGTCACCACCGGTCCGGGTGCCACTTGGGCGAGGACGTCGTACAGCGCGAGGATCTGTGGCCAGTCGGTCTGTTCGGCGACCGGGGCCTCGTCGTGGAGGGCGGCGATCGCCGCCTGGATCTGGTACGGGCCGACGGGTCCGGTGCCGAGCGTCCGGGACAACAGTGCCTGCCCGTCGGCGATCGCCGACGCGTCCCACAGGTCGCCTCGTTGCTCGGCCAGCGGCACGATCGACCCGGCGAGGGAGGTGGAGGGGGGGGGGGGTTGAAGATCAGGTAGAGAGGAGACGACCGCTCGGCCCGATCAGCCGGTGGCGGGAGCACGAACTGGGCGCCGGCGTCGCGGATGCGCCGCTTGGCCCGGCGATCCGCTGGGCCATGGTGGCCTCCGGCACCAGGAACGCGGCGGCGATCTGCGCGGTCGTCAGGCCACCCACCGCCCGCAGCGTGAGCGCGAGCTGCGAGGGCGGGGACAGGGCGGGGTGACAGCACAGAAACAGCAGCACGAGCTCATCGTCGGCTGTGTGGGGGTCGACGGCGGTGGTCCGGTCGAGTGCGGCGGTCGCCTCGCTGCGGCGGCGGGCGCTGTCCGAGCGCCAATGGTCGACCAGGGCACGGGTTGCCACGGTCGACAGCCAGGAGCGGGGCTGTCAGGTACCCCCTGCGCCGGCCATTGGACTGCCGCGGCGAGCAGCGCCTCCTGCACTGCGTCCTCGCACGCGTCGAACTGCCCGTGCCGGCGAACGAGCGCGCCGAGGACCTGCGGCGCCAGATCGCGCAGCAGGCCCTCGATCGTGGGGCCGGAGTTCACCGGCCCAGCTCGCACCGTTCGGTCATTCCTGGGCCGACTCGTCCATGATCCGTCGGATCTCCATCGGGTATTCGGTGACGGCGACCACCTGTGAGGCGATCTCGATCGCCCGTTGGTGACTGCCCTCGATGATCCAGTATCCGGCGAGCGACTCTTTGATCTCCGCGAACGGCCCGTCGGTCGCTATCGCCGCGCCGTTGTGAAACCGGACCGTGGTTGCCTGGGTGGGGTCCATCAGGTGTTGGCTGTCCACCACCTCGCCGGACACACGCAACTCATGGTCCATCCGCATCATCATGGCCTGCATGTCCGCGATCCACTCCGGGCTCCGGCCGGCCAGCGACGCACCCAACCCACCGAACATCATGATCATGTACTTCATGTGGTCCCTTTCGTCCGGCGCCCGCTCCTGGGCGCTGGCCTTCGGTCGGAGCAGCCACCCCCACACTCGACATCTTCCGCCATGATTTCTTCCGGTCGCGCGCAACGGCCGGTGACCGGTCCCTAGTCGGCGGCCGGGACGAACAGCCCGATGACCGCCCCGCCAGGGTCGGCGACCAGCACCGAGGTGCCCGCCGGGCCGGTGGTCTTCTCCCGTAGGACGCTGCCGCCGAGCGCTGTCGCCCGCTTGGCGGCCGCGTCGAGGTCGGCTACGACGACGAACGGAACCCATCGCCCCGCGATCGCCGCGGCGGCCGGCAACACGCCCGCCCACGGCTGACCACCGTCGGCGAACCAGCTCTGATAGTTGCCGGCGCCTTCGACGGCGGCCCAGCCGAACAGTCCGGTGTAGAAACCGCCGACCTCGTCGCCGGCGCCAGCGGTCACGTCGAACCACACGAACGGTGCACCCATGTCCTCGTACTTCCTTTCGCGACTACGGGGGCCGGTCGGCCCCTTCCATCTGGTCTGATCCCGCTCAGGCGGCCGACTCATCGGTCTTGTCCCACTCAGGCATTACGGTGAGTCGGTGACCAGATCGGCACGGCTCGCGGCGAGCATCGATGTGGACGCCGCACTGGCCGCCGCCCGTGCCGGCGACGCCGACGCCTTCCGGGATCTGATGGCACCGCACCGGCGGCTCCTGCACCTGCACTGCTACCGCATGCTCGGCTCATATGCCGACGCCGAGGACGCCATGCAGGAGGCCACGGTGCGGGCCTGGCGCGGGCTCGGCGGCTACCGCGGCACCGGCCCGCTCCGGCACTGGCTCTACCGGATCACCACGACGACCTGCCTGAAGATGATCAACCAACGGCGTCGTGACCCCCTCGCCGACACCGTCGCCGTCTCCTGGCTACAGCCCTATCCCGACACGCTGCTCGACGAGCTCACGGACCCCGCCGCAGACCCGGCCGGCATCATCGAGCAACGCGAGAGCGTCGCGCTGGCGTTCGTCGCCGCGCTCCAACTGCTGCCGGCGACCCAGCGGGCGGTGCTGATCCTGCGCGAGGTGCTCGACTGGCCGGCCCGCGACGTCGCCGACCTGCTCGAGACGACCGTCGCCGGCGTCAACAGTGCACTCCAGCGAGCTCGCGCGACGGTCGCCGCGGCGACCCCGGCCAGGGTCGACGGGCCGCTCGACGACGGCCAGCGCCGCGTGCTCGACGCGTTCCTCCGCGCCTGGCGAGCCTGCGACGTCGCCGCGCTCGCGGCGGTGTTGCGCGACGACGTCACCTTGTCCATGCCGCCGCAGGCGATCCGAATCGTCGGTCGCGAGGCGGTGGCGGCCTTCTTCGCCACGGTCCCGGCCGACGGTCGCCTCGACCTGATCCACCTCGTCGTCACCCGGGCCAACGGTCACCCGGCGCTGGCCGCCTACCTTCCCGACGCGACCGCGGGCGACTGCCGGGGTTACGGGATCATGGTGCTCACGCTGCGCGGCGGTCGGATCGCGACCATCACCGGGTTTCCCGACCCGGACCTGTTCCCGGTGTTCGGCCTGCCCGAGAAGGCGCCAGGCCAGACCCCGGCGAGCCCGGCCGCCGTCGCCGGGAGCTGACGTTTCGTCAGTCCTTCGGGCGACGGCAGCGGATGTGCCGTACCGCATGTCGTCGGCTAGTGCGGCGACGCAGAGCACGCGCTGGAAGGGCCTACCGTGGTCGGCCGCTCGAATCTGCACGCGGAGGCGATGTTTGAGCGAGAAAGTAGACACAACCTCAGGGGTGGACGCAGTAGCCATGCGTAGTCGGCGCACGGTGGCACCGGCTTGCGGCCCGGGCCGGGTTTCAGCCCGGAGCTCCCGAACAGGGTCGGTTGGGCCTATCCGTCGATGGCCTTTTGCCAGGCCGTCAGCGCGGTCCGGTTGCCGCTGAGGGTGGTGGTGGTGCGCCGCCAGAGTGTGAGCAGCAGCTCGGAGGGGTTGCCAGTTAGGGTTGCGTCGGCCGGGCGTGGCGTGCGCGATAGGCGTGGTCGTTCGCTCGTCCCATCGAGACGTCGGTAGTAGGTGCCGTCCGCCGACTGCAGTGCGAGGCTGGCTTTGGGGACGGCTCGGCCGAGGAATGGCAGCGTGTATGGCAGCGTCGCCTCAAACAGCTCGTCGATGAAGTCGACGGCGCGTTCGGGGTCGACTGGTTGGGCTTGGCCGATTGCGTGCTGGGCATCCCAGCGGTGCACGGCTAGGTCATGGGCCTGCCGCCGGCACCAGTCGCCGGCCCTCTGGTCGACGGTGACGGTCCACATCGGAGTATCCGGGTCGGTCGTGTCGACTGCCATCAGGAGGAGTTCGAGGCTGTCCAGGTACCAGTCGGTAAGCGTGACATCGGGATCCGGGTTCAGGGAGTAGGGTGCGCGGGGCTCCTGACTGGTGTCCTGGAGCAAGTCCGCGGCCCAGCGGTGATAGCTGCCGACATGTGCCACCAGATCCATGATCGACCAGCCGGGGCAGCTGGGCACCGGCGCTGTCCGGTCTCCGTCGAGGGCGGCTGCCAGGGTCCGGCCCTCGTCAGCCAGCCAAGATCGATAAACGTGGTGCGGCTGCCGCATGCGCCCACTGTCCCATTCGACGCCTCCTTGCCGGTAACCGCGGTTAGCCCGCCGACTTCCAAGATCCGTTTGAGGTTCGTTCATCAGGTCCTCCCGATTGGCCCGGCGGATCGCCGGAACCATTGCCGGCGCGACCGCCTTCGCGGTGGGCCGGGCGTACGCGTGAACACGGAGCGCCTGTCTTCGGCGTAGTGGCGAGGTGGTCCACATCGAACAGACGTGCACGCGGATCATCGGTGCGCCGCGGTCCGCGCCGACTCTCGCCGACCATCGCGACCTCTACCACAGCCTGGTACGGGTACTACGGCTATCTCCCGTTCCGGTCCGGGGCACGTTTACCCGCCCTTCCCACAGCAGCGCTAGCGAAGGTCCCGGCGCCGGAACCAGGCCACGCCGACGGCGACGAGGAGCCCGGAGAGCAGGACGGGCAGCACGAGCGCCGCGAGGGGCACGCCGTCGGCGAGCATGTTGCGTTGCAGGTACCAGTACCACGGTGTGACATAGCGCAGCGGAGCTAGCTCGGTCACCAGGGAGAGCAGGCTGTGTAGGAGGTATCCGGCTACGGCGATGGCGGCGGGGATGCCGACGGCGGGGGCTCGTCGTCCGGTGGCGGCGCCGATGGTGAAGGCCAGCGACAGGTGCAGCAGGCCCAAGGCGGCGGCGCCGGCACACGCTCCGACGAGTCCGGTGAGCCGCAAGCCGCCGAGAGCGCCGACGGTCGCCGCCGATGCGAGCGTCGTCGCGGCGAGCACGGCGGCGAGCGTGGTCAGCAGGGCGGCGGCGGCGAGGTAGCGCTCGAGCGCGACGCGGGTGCGGCTGACGGGGTTGGCCAGCAACGGTTCGAGTCGGCCGGACTCTTCGAGCCCGCCGATCGCCTGTGCGCCAAGGCCGATGCCGAAGACGACGAGCAGCAGCGGCGCGATAGTGGAGAACAGGCGGGCGTGGAGGTAGCCGGCGGGAGACGTCAACGGAACCGCCGCGTCGTATCCGACGACGGACTGGAACGCCGCGGGCAGGTTCTTGATCAGATCCTGGATCTCGGGCTGGTCCTTCACCGACGGATAGAGGCCGACGGTGAAGACGACGAGGACCAGGACGCCGAGCAGCCACCATCCGGTGGGGCGGGCCCGGTCTCGCAGCATCCGGACGGCGACGATCATCGGGCCTCCTCGGCGTCGTCGGCGTAGTAGCTGAGGAAGACGTCCTCGAGGTTCGCGTCGTGGGTGGTGATGGCCTGGACGGGGAGGTGGGCGGCGGCCTTGATGACTGTGTCGACGGGACCGTCCACGATCAGGTGGATCGTGGTCCCGGCGTGGGTCGCCTCGGCGATGCCGGCGAACAGTCGCAGGTCGGCTGTCGTCGCAGGGCGCGGTAGGCGCAGGCCGATGCGGGTACGCGCGGCCAGCCGCAGCCCGTCGATCGTGGACAGGGCGACCAGGCGTCCACGCCTCATGATCGCGACCCGATCCGCGAGGGCCTCCACCTCGGGGAGCACATGGCTGGACAGCAGCACGGTCGCCCCATCGGCGACGAGCTCGCGGAGCAGCAGCTGGAACTGATGCTGCAGCAGCGGATCCAGGCCGGAGGTTGGCTCGTCGAGGATGAGCAGGCGAGGACGGTGCGCGACCGCCTGGACGATGCCGACCTTGCGTCGGTTGCCGGTGGAGAGCTCACCGACCGGCCGTCTCGCGTCGAGGTCGAAGCGGCGCAGGAGGCCGGCCACCCACGCGCGGTCGTGGCCGCCGCGCAGGGCGCCGTAGAAGTCGAGCAGATCCTGCGGCGTCCACCGCGGGTCGACGGCGAGCTCGGCGGGCAGGTAGCCCAGTTGTGCACGGACCGCGATGTCGCCTCCGGAGCCGCCGAGCACCGTCGCCGTTCCCGCGGTGGGTCGCAGGAATCCCAGCAACATGCGGATCGTGGTGGTTTTGCCGGCGCCGTTGGGTCCGAGGCAGCCGAAGATCTCGCCGGCTTCGACGCGCAGATCGAGTTCGTCGACCGCGGTCAGCGTCCCGAAGCGCTTGGTCAGCCGGTCGGCCTGGATCGCTGGCTCCGCCATGTGGCCTCCTGCCGTACGTAGGTCCCCCGGGCCGGACTAACTGAAGACGAAGTAGCGGAGCCAGAGGTAGGGCATGGAGATGGCGACGGTGATGAAGGCGACGATGAGTCCGTACTTGGTGAACTCCCAGAAGCTGATGCGTTTGCCGGCGCGTTCGGCGAGGCCGAGGATGACCACGTTGGCGGAGGCGCCGACGGCGGTGGCGTTGCCGCCGAGGTCGGCGCCGAGGGCGAGTGACCACCAGAGCACGTGTGACTGGTCGGTGTTGCCGTTGGCGTTGACGAGGTCGGCGACGACGGGGCTCATGGTGGCGACGTAGGGGATGTTGTCGACGATGGCCGACAGGACGGCGGAGCCCCAGAGCAGGACGATGCTGGCGAGCAGGAGTTTGCCTTCGACGGCGTCGGCGATCGCGTCGGAGAGGTTGCCGATGACGCCGGTGTTGACCAGGGCGCCGACCATGATGAACAGGCCGGCGAAGAACGCGAGGGTGGGCCATTCGACGTCTTTGGCGACCTCTTGGGCGTCGAGGCGGGAGAAGGCGAGCAGGCCCAGACCGCCGACCATGGCGACCACGGACGGTTCGAGATGTAGGACGGTGTGCAGGACGAACGCGGCGGTGACGAGGGTGAGCACGGCGGTGCTGATGATCAGTAGGCGCTTGTCGCGGATGGCGTCGCGTTCGTTGAGGGCCATGACCTGGTCGACGCGGGTCGGGTCATATCGGAACGCGCTGCGGAACAGCACCCGGCACAGCAGCACGAAGACGACCATCAGCAGGACCACGATGGGTGCGAGGTGGACGAGGAAATCGGTGTACGTCAGGCCGCCGCGGCTGGCGATGATGATGTTGGGTGGGTCGCCGACCAGCGTGGCGGTGCCGCCGATGTTGCTCGCCAAGGCCTCGGCGATCAGGAACGGCGCCACGGGAACGTCGAGCCGCTCGCAGACAAGGAATGTCACGGGTGCGATCAGCAGGACGGTGGTGACGTTGTCGAGCAGCGCCGAGGCGAACGCCGTGACCAAGACGAGGATGACCATGACACGGAAGGGTCGGCCGTGGGCGCGTTTGACCGACCAGATCGCCAGGTACTCGAAGGCGCCGGTGCGCTTGAGGACCGAGACGATGAGCATCATGCCGAGGAGCAGGAAGATGACGTTCCAGTCGATGCCGGATTCTTCGGAGAAGAACGCGTGTTCGGCGTCGGTGGCGCCGATGAGCAGCATGAGGACGGCGCCGCCGAGGGCTGCGGCGACGCGGTGGATCTTCTCGGTGGCGATCAGGGCGTACGCGGTGGCGAAGATGGCGATCGCCGCCCAGGCGGTCACGCTCACGCGGTGAGCATCCGGTCGAGCAACGCGTCGAGCGTGATCGCGCCGAGCATCGTCTTGTCCTTGTCGACGACGGCGACCAGCGGCGTACGCGTGCGCGCCATCAGCGCGGCGATCTCCAGCGCGGTGGCGTCGGGTGCGACCACGGCCAGGTCGGGGGTCTGCCGCGGGAGGGCCTGTGCGACGGTGCGGTCACCGAGCTCGCGCAGGAACAGGTCCGCCGCCGCCTCGTCGATGACCCGGGTGAGGGTGGGGTCGTCCAGGCAGTACTGCGGGATCGCCATCCGCAGCACCTGCGTGCCGGCCAGAATCGTGGACGGGTAGCCGCGTTCGTCCAGGACGATCAGACCGGGCAGATCCTGTCCCGCTAACAGCCGGGCCGCCTCGATGGCCGGGGTGTCGAGAGCGACCGTGGGGAACGGCGACGCGAGATCTCGTGCACGCATGGGGCTTCCTCCGCCGCGGTTGGCCAGCACAATGACATCGCCGACCAGACTTCCCGGCACACCCGGCCCGGACCATATCAGCGATCGTCGGTATAGCGCACGATGAAGTTTCCGCGGCCGTACGGCGGGAACACCGTACGCGTGGATTTCGGCCGCGGGAGATTACGACCGCGACGTGTCTTCCTGGTAGGCGTCGGGTATGCCGTCGGCGTCCCAGTCCTGTTCCTCTTCGGCGCATAGGCGGCGGTAGTGGCGGTTGCGGGCGCGGAGGACAGCGGCGGCGAGCGCTGCGGCGATGACCGAGCCGAGCAGGATGCCGACCTTCGCGTGGTCGTCGCGGGGTGTGCCGCTGCCAAATGCCAGATCGCTGATGAGTAAGGAGACGGTGAACCCGACTCCGCCCAGCATCGCCAGGCCGAGGACGTCCCACCACGAGATTCCGTCGGCGAGTTGGGCGCGGGTGAACCGTTGGACGAGCCAGGCCGCGCCGGAGATGCCGATTGTCTTGCCGACGACCAGTCCGAGCACGATGCCGATGGTGACGGGATCGCGGAGGGCACCTGAGAGCCCGCCGGCACCGGACAGAGAGACACCGGCGGCGAAGAACGCGAACAGGGGCACGGCGACGCCGGCGGACAGCGGACGCCACCGGTGTTCGAAGTGTTCTGCGAGGCCCGGGCCTTCGCCGGGGGAGCGGCGGATGACCGGGACGGCGAAGGCGAGCAGGACGCCGGCGACGGTGGCGTGTACGCCGGAGGCGTGCACGAGGATCCAGGTGGCGGCGGCGAGCGGGAGCAGCAGCCACCACGTGCGGACCCGCCGCTGCACGAGCACGGCGAAGCCGGCCAGCGGGATCAGCGCGAGCAGCAGCGGCGCCCAGGCCAGGGAACTGGTGTAGAAGATCGCGATGATGACGATCGCCAGCAGGTCGTCGACGACGGCGAGCGTGAGCAGGAACGTGCGCAGGGCTGCTGGCAGGTGGGTGCTGATCAGGCCGAGGACGGCCAGGGCGAAGGCGATGTCGGTCGCGGTCGGCACCGCCCACCCCACCGGCGCGCCCCCACTGCCGAGCTTGTTGACCACGACGTAGATCACGGCTGGCACGGCGACGCCGCCGAGCGCGGCCGCGACGGGAAGCGCTGCCCGGCTGCGATCCCGCAGGTCACCGGCGACGAACTCCCGTTTGAGCTCGAGCCCGGCGACGAAGAAGAAGATGGCCAGCAGACCGTCGGCCGCCCATTGCGCCAACGACAGATCCAGGTGCCAGGCGGCCGGCCCCAACTCGATACCCGACAACGAGCGGTATCCGGCGGACCAGGGCGAGTTCGCCCAGACCAGCGCGACCACCGCAGCAGCCAGCAGGAGAAGGCCGCCCGCGGTCTCGGTGCGAAGAATGTCGGCGATGCGGCTGGTCTCGGCCCAGCTCCCCCGCCGAAAAAGCCGCACTGGTGGTGATTTCGCCATAAAGCGGAGCCTTTCGGGGTCGACGAAAATGATGCCGACCAGGCTTCCCGGCGCTCCTCGGGACGATTCTACGGCACCGGCTGGGACGACCCCCGCTCAGCGATCGACGGTGGACGATCGCATCGTCGGCCGCGCCGCGTTTCGCATCCACCACTGCCCGCGACCGAGCACTGCGGCGAGCCCGAGGAACACCAGGTAGGGCCAGCCGTTCTCGCCGTCGTCGATAGCCAACAAGAAGGTCAGCGCTCCGGTCGCCGTCACCGCCAGCCACGCACGCCGGTCGGGCAGCAGCGCGGAAAGGACTGCGACCGTAACGGACAGCACGAGCAGCCGCCCGACGGCCGTCGGCGCCACGACGGTGGCACCGAGTCCGGCGGCGGCCACCAGGACACAGCCGCCGACGGCGGCCGGGACGATCGAAACGCGTTGGGTCTCTTCGGTGGACATTGGACCGTTCCTAGGGCTTCGAGGCTGGGGGATTAGCCACCTTCCATATCACCGTGTCCGTGGCAACTCCGCCAGGGTCTTGACGCAACCGATACGCCCGACGACGAGGCGCCGCCCTGTTTTCGCATCGGGTGGGACGGGTAGGCCAAGGGACGCATCGAGTTTCCGGTCGAGGCCGTCACCCAGGTCGCCGAGGACGAGATCTGGATCGATCAGTCGTCGGACCACGTGGCCAAGGCGCCCCTCCGTTCCCTCCGCGCCAGCACTGATCTCGCGCAGCGCCGGTCAGTTGGCAGTCAGGCACTGGGACTGCCGAGCCGGGCATGAGCGTTCATCTCCGTCGATGAGTTCTACGCGAAGTCCCGCGTCCGCGAGCCCTGCGGTGTTGAAGGCGTGGCGGAGTTCGGCCGGGTCCGGCGGTGGGCGTTGCCCAACGGCGATGACGGTGACCGTCCCGGCGCGGGCACGGACATCGGCGATCTGCCAGTGGACGGGGCGGGCCCAGTTTCTGGCCAGTGGTTCGGCGGTGGCGGCGAGGCGTTCGTCGCGGGCGACCGACAGAGAGCCGACGGTGAGTGGGGCGGCGACGACCACGACGAGGGCGGCGACGGCGACGAGGGTGGGTCCGCGGAGTTCGCCGACGGTCATTCCGGCGGTCCGCGCGGTAGCACGGATGCGATAGAGCAGGAAGACGAAGGTGCCGGTGGCGATGATGGCGGTGACATTGGTGGCGAACAGCAGGGCGGACTGGCCGGCGTCGTGGTAACGGTGGACGCGCAGGAGCAGCCCGGTGACGGTCAGCGGGGGTACGAGGGAGATCGCGACGGCCACGCCGGGTAGCGCGTCGGAGATGTCCGATCGGATCAGCGCGAACGCCCCGACGGTTCCTGTCGCCAGGGCGGCGATGAGGTCGATGAGTCGGGGGCTGATCCGGGCGGAGACCTGGTCGTTGTTGGTGAAGGCGTCCGGTGGTGCGGCGATCAGACCCATCAGGTAGCCGACGAGGACGACGGCGGCGGCGCCGGCGATGATCAGGAATACGCTGCGGACCAGGTGGGATCGGTCGGCGAGCACGATGGCCAGGGCGCTGCCGAGGATCGGGGTCATCAGTGGTGCGACGATCATCGCGCCGATCACTGTCGCCGTGGAGTCGGCGATCACGCCGGCGGTGGCGATGACGGCGGCCAGCACGAGCAGGATCCAGAACCGGGTGGATCCGGGGCTGTTCCATGGCTTCTGGATGTAGAGGCTGGCCATCATCCGCCGGATGGTGGCGCCGTCGATGGACCGCACCGAGCGCCGCTGGGTCAGGGCTCGATGATGTTGAAGTTCGGGTCGCCCGGATCGAGGACGCCCATGAGCTGCGCGATCGCTCCGGTGTCGCCGTCGAGGACCAGGCCGGCCTCCTTGGCCGCGTCGAGGTCGTTGGCGGCGAGGTGGGCGAGGGCCGGGCGGGGCACGGTGACGGTGAGCGCGGTGGTGCCGGCGCCGTCGAGCAGGTGGGTGAAGACTCCGTTGCGCAAGGTGGTCCGGTAGGTCTCGCCGCGGTCGGGGAACTCCCATCGGATGGCCAGGTCGAGGTCCCATGCCTCCGGTCCGTCGACCTGGACGGCTAGGGCGTCGAAGAACATCGGCGGTGGTAGCTGCGCGAGCATGTCCGCCGAGGCGGTCACGGCCGGGGTGCCGAAGTTGCCCGTGCGCAGCTCCGCCGCCCCGGACAGGTACGCGTTGCGCCAGGTCGCCGTTCTCGCATCCGAAGCCGAGCCGCTCGAGGACGTCCGCGAGCGCCTTCCGGCCGTCCTGATGGGTCGGTTCGGCGAACACCAAGTGGTCGAGGACCTGGGCCGCCCAGCGCAGGTCGCCGTCGTCGGCGGACTGCTTCGCCTTGCGTACGACCTCGTCCGCTCCGCCCATGAAGTCGACGTAGCGGCGTGCCGACTCCGCGGGTGGGTGCGGCCAGAGCCGGGCCGGGTTGCCGTCGTACCAGCCCATGTAGCGCTGGTAGATGGCCTTGACGTTGTGGCTGACGGATCCGTAGTAGCCGTGGGTGTGCCAGGCCTTCGCCAACGCCGGCGGGAGCTCGATCTGTTCGGCGATCTCGGTGCCGGTGAAGCCCTTGTTGAGCAGGCGCAGGGTCTGGTCGTGCTGGTAGGCGTAGAGGTCGCGTTGCAGGGACAGGAAGTCGGCGATCTCGTCGGCGCCCCAGGTCGGCCAGTGGTGCGAGGCGAACACGACGTCGGCCTTGCCCGCGAACATGTCGATCGCCTCGGTCAGGTACCGCGCCCAGGCGTTGGGGTCCCGTACCAGCGCACCGCGCAGCGTGAGCAGGTTGTGCAGCGTGTGGGTGGCGTTCTCGGCCATGCACAGCGCCCGCCGGTCCGGGAACAGGAAGTGCATCTCCGCGGGGGCCTCGGTGCCGGGAGCCATCTGGAACACCAGGCGGACGCCGTCCACGGTCAGTTCGTGTCCGGTGCGTGAGATCGTCACGGTGGGCGGGATCAGGCTGACCGTACCTGTCGAGGTCGTCTGTCCGAGGCCGGCGCCGACGCTGCCGCGCGGGTCGCGATCGAGCGCGGCGCCGTACATGTAGCCGGCCCGGCGGGCCATGGCCGTACCGGCGTAGACGTTCTCCGAGATGGCGTGCTCGACGAAGCCCTCCGGTGCGATCACCGGCACCCGGCCGGCGTCCACGTCCTGCTGGGACACGACACCTTTCACCCCGCCGAAGTGGTCGGCGTGGCTGTGCGTGTAGATCACGCCGGTGACCGGACGGTCGCCCCGCTCGGAGCGGTAAAGCTCGATCGCCGTCCGGGCCGTCTCCACCGAGATCAGCGGGTCGATCACGATGACCCCTGTGTCACCCTCGACGAACGACACGTTGGACAGGTCCAGGCCGCGCACCTGGTAGATGCCGTCGGTCACCTCGAACAGCCCCGCAGGAGCAACCAGCGAGGACTGCCGCCACAGGCTCGGATGGACCGTCTTCGGGTTCGCGCCGGACAGGAACGCGTAGGAATCGCCGTCCCACACCACGTCGCCCTGGCTGTTTCTGACCACTGCCGAGTCGGGCCGTGCCACCAACCCGCGGGAGGCGGCGGCGAAATCGCGCTCATCGTCGAACGGAAAAGTCGTCTCGCCGGCGTTCGACACAGCCAGGCCCCCTCACGGCTACTCCTCCGGCCGGATCGCCAGCTCCAGGCTAAACGGAATAAACGCGCGCAACATGACCAATCGTCAAATGCTGGCGCCCGCGAGACTCATTCTTTTGCGCCCGGCCCGGCGCGGCACCAGTGCACGGTTCCGGTCAGCGTCCTTCGTGCTGCTCCCGCCGCGGCGCTGGATCGGGATCAGGAGGTCGTGGCGCTGCACATCGGATCTGACACAGTCGAACTTCGTCAGAAGGTTGCTTTCGGCATCGTTATCGGTCGATTCTAGACCGCGTGTGAACCGATGCTCGATTCTGCCGACGGGGGATTCCATGGCACATCGTGTTCGTTTCAGCAGACTGCTCGGTGCGGCGGTCGTCGCCGCACTCGGCCTGACCGTTCTCACGCCCACCGCGGTGTCGGCACAGCGGGCGGCCCCATCCAACGCCGTCCTGACCTGGAACATCCACGCCCAGACCGCCATCTACGAGGTCGGCCGGCAGTCGCCGACGGCGGGCACCCGCAGCTTCGCCATGGTGCAGGGCGCCGTGTACGACGCGGTCAACGCGATCGCCGGCACCCCGTACAAGCCGTACCTGATCGCGCCCCGTGCCCACCGCGGTGACTCGACTCCCGCAGCCGTGGCGACCGCGGCCCACCGCGTACTCCTTTCACTCTTCCCGGCTCAGGCCGACGCGCTGGCCGCGCAGTATGACGAAGCCCTCGCCATGGTCCCCGACGGCCCGGCGAAGCGCGGCGGGGTAAGAGTCGGCGAGGCCGCGGCCGGGGCCATGGTGGAGGACCGGCGCGGCGACGGCGCGTTCGGCGACGCGACGTGGCCGGTCGGCACCGCTCCCGGCGAGTACCGCCTTACCCCGCCCGGATTCGTCCAGGCCGGTGGCTGGTTCCCGTTCCTGAGGCCCTTCGTCGTCGACAACCCGGCCGACTACCGCGTTCCGGCGCCGCCGGCGCTGACCAGTGCCTCCTACGCCCGCCAGCTCAACGAGGTCAAGTCGCTCGGTTCGGCCACCAGCGCCATCCGCACGCAGGATCAGACGGAATCGGCGACCTGGTGGGACGACTACCGCCAGGTGGAGTGGCACATCAAACGCGGCCTCGCGAGTGACCACCGACTGAGCACGCTGCAGACGGCGCGCATGCTGGCGATGGTCGACGTTTCCACGGTTGATGCGATGGTCTCGTGTTACCAGCAGAAGCGGCATTGGAGTTTCTGGCGGCCGGTGACCGCGATCCCGCTGGCGGACACCGACGGCAACCCGGCCACTGTCGCCGACCCGGCCTGGGCGCCGCTGCGCACCACCGCGCCGTCGCCGGAGTGGCCTTCCGGGCACGCCTGCTACACGTCCGCGATCATGACCGCTCTGCGGACGTTCTTCGGCCGCGACAACCTGTCGTTCAGCGCCTACAGCGCCGAATCCGGGACCACCCGGCACTTCGACAGCCTCTCCTCGGCCCGGGCCGAACTGATGGAGGCGCGGATCTGGGCCGGAGTGCATTATCGCGGCGCGACCGTGCACGGTGACCGCCTCGGCGAAGCGGTCACGAGAGAGGTCCTCGCCGACGAGTTCGGCCGCCGCCGCTGATCAACTCGCCGTGCGGTGCCGGAGGATGGCCCAGCGTCCGACGAGGCCGATCGCGAACACGAGGGCGCCGGCCAGCACGGACTGCCACGGCAGGGTGGCGACCAGGGTCAGGCAGCCGGCGATGCCGAGCAGGTTGAGCCAGCGGGGCCACCGCCGTTGGTCGGCGGGCTGGGTGAACGCGGAGGCGTTGGCGATGGCGTAGTAGATGCAGCACGCCGAAGGACGAGAAGCCGATCACCCCGCGCAGGTCGACGGTGAGGACCAGGGCGCTGACCACCACCGCGACCGCGATCTCGGCGTGGTGCGGGACGCGGTAGCGAGGGTGGACGGCGGCCAGCCAGCGGGGTAGGTCGCGGTGGCGGGCCATGGCCAGGCTCGTGCGGCCGATGCCGGCGATCAGCGCCAGCAGCGAGCCGAGGGCGGCGAGTGCGCCGCCGACGCGCACGACGGGCGCCACGGCAGCCGGCACCGGCGGCGTGCACGGCCGTGGTCAGCGGGGCGACGGCGGCTGGCGAGCCGGTCGGGGCCGGCGGCCAGCAGCGCGGCGACCCGACGACCAGGTAGACGGCGACGGTGATGAACAGGGCGATGGGGATGGCGCGGGGAATGGTGCGCTGCGGGTCGCGAACCTCCTCACCCATGGTGGCGATGCGGGCGTATCCGGCGAAGGCGAAGAACAACAGGCCGGCGGCCTGGAGGATGCCGTAGGCGCCGCCGCCGCCGAGGGCGGACCAGCCGCCCAGGTTCGCCGTGCCGGCCTGGCCGCCCGACGCGCGATCGCCGACCACCACGACGGCCAGCGCGGCCAGGCTCGTGGCCACCAGGACGCGGGTCAGCAACGCGGTCTTGGTCACGCCCCGGTAGTTGAGCGCGGCCAGACCCACCACCGCGGCTACCGCCGCCGCGCGCTGCGCCCACCACGGCCCCGGTATCGCGTAGGAGGCGAACGTGAGGGCGATCGCCGCGCACGAGGCGGTCTTGCCGACCACGAAGCCCCAGCCGGCGGTGAATCCCCACCAGTGCCCGAGCCGTTCCCGCCCGTAGACGTAGGTGCCGCCGGAGGTCGGATAGACCGCCGCCAGTTGTGCGGAGGCCACCGCGTTGCAGTAGGCGATGACCGCCGCGATCAGCAGCCCGATGAGCAGGCCGGTGCCGGCCGCGCGGGCCGCGGGGCCGAACGCGGCGAACACGCCGGCTCCGATCATCGACCCGAGCCCGATGACCACGGCGTCGCCGGTGCCCAGCCGCCGCGCCGGTGCCCAGCCGTCGATGCGTTCGAGAGACGTCCATCAAGCCCACTTTGATGTATCATCGGTGATGTATGCGGTCGTTGGATCAAGTCCGCCCCGGCGTTCTTGCGCTTGGCCGCCCATCCGCTGCGCTGGCGGTTGCTGGGCGAGCTCGCGAGCAGCGACTAGCGGGTCCGCGAGTTGGTGACGCTGACGGGTGAGCCGCAGAACCTGGTCTCCTACCATCTGCGGCTGCTGCGCGACGGAGGGCTGCTCACCGCCACCCGCAGCAGCTTCGACGGCCGCGACAGCTACTACCACCTGGACCTCGATCGTTGCGGGGAGCTGCTGGCCGGTGTCGGCGCCGCGCTGCACCCGGCGCTGCGCCGGCGACGCGCGCCACGGTCCGCGACGTCGCCAGCCGGCGTCGCGCGTGCTGTTCGTGTGCACCGGCAACAGCGCCCGCTCGCCGGTCGCCGAGGCCCTGCTGCGTCACCGTGCCGGCGCACACGTCGACGCGATCAGCGCCGGCACCCGGCCCAAACCGAGCCTGCACCCCGACGCCGTACGCGTGCTGCGCGACGAGTTCGGCATCGACGTCAGCGGCCAGTCCCCCCGGCACCTGGACACTGTGGCCGGCCGCCGGTTCGACTACGTGATCAGCCTGTGCGACAAGGCCCGGGAGGCCTGCCCGGACTTCCCGGACCAGCCGCGGCGAATGCACTGGAGCATGCCCGACCCCGCCACGCGGACCGAGGCCGGCTATCCCGCCTTCCAGCACACCGCGGCCGACATCGACACCCGGATCAGGCACCTGCTGCCCGTGCTCGCCGACCACGGCGCGTGAAGGGAGTTCAAGCCATGACCACACCCGACCGGTACGCCAGCGTCCGCTACCTCGTCGACGACGTCCAGGCGGCCATCGACTTCTACACCGGCCATCTTGGCTTCACCGTGAACACCAGCGCCGCCCCCGCCTTCGCCGACGTGGTCCGCGGCCCACTCCGGCTGCTGCTGTCCGGACCCGCCAGCTCGGGCGCCCGCGCCACCCCCGACGATGCCACCGCCGCCGGGCGCAACCGCATCCACCTGACCGTCGACGACCTCGATGCCGAGGTCGAAAGGCTGCACGGCGCCGGACTCGTCTTTCCGCAGCGACGTGGTCGCCGGGCCGGGCGGGCGACAGATCCTGCTCACCGACCCGGCCGGCAACCTCATCGAGCTCTTCGAACCCGCCCGCCGCCCGGCCGCACCCTGACCGGGCTGGTCGCACACGGCGGTCAGACCCGGGCCTCCTCGCCGACCCGGGTCTGCGCGGCCGAGGCCGCCTCTGGTGCGCGGCGTCCCGGCATCCACCAGTTGGCCTTGCCACAGAGCTCCATCACGGCGGGTACGAGGATCATCCGGATGACGGTGGCATCGACGAGCACCGCCACGGCCATGCCCAGACCGATCTGCTTCACCGAGACATCGGGACCGAGCACGGCGGTCATGAAGATGGCGATCATGATCGCGGCCGCGGCTGTGATGACCTTGGCGGTCCGCGCCAGCCCGCGGGTGACGGCGGTGCGGGTGTCGCCGGTGCGTGCGTACTCCTCGCGGATCCGTGAGACCAGGAAGACTTCGTAGTCCATGGACAGGCCGAACAGCAGCGGGAACATCATCATCGGCACCCAGGTCGTGATCGGCATGTCGGTCGGGAAACCGAGCGCCGCCCCGAACCATCCCCATTGGACGATCGCGACCAGCACGCCGTACGCGGCGCCGATCGACAGCAGGTTCAGCACGGCGGCCTGCAGCGCGATCGTGACCGACCGGACAAGTGCGATCAGCAGCACCAGGGACAACGCGATGACGACCGCGATCATCAGGGGCAGGCGCGAGCTGGTGTCCTCGGCGAAGTCGATCGCGCCGGCGTTCGGGCCACCGACGTGGACCTCGGCGACGCCGGCGACCGTGGGCAGCACCTGGTCACGGAGCTCGTGCACCAGGTCCGCGGTCGCCTCGTCCTGGTATCCGGTCCTGGGGAAGGCCATGAACATCGCGGCCTGCCCGTCCGCGCTGATCCGGGGCTGGGTGGCGTACGCGATGCCGTCGGTCTGCCGCACCGCTTCGATGACGGGACCCAACTCGAGGTTCTCGGTGGCGAAGATCAGGGGCGCGCCGTAGCCGGGACCGAAGCCCTCGGAGATTATGCGGTGTGAGGTGTAGCTGCTCCTGTCGTGGGGCTGGACGCTGGCGTCGGGCAGGCTCAGCCGCATCGACAGTGCCGGAGCGGCCAATACCAGCAGGAACGCGCCGGCCAGCAATGCGGCGACCAGCGGCCTGCGCTGGACCACGGCGGCCCACCGCTCGGCGGCAGTGCGACGCTCCACTCCGCTGGTCCGCTTCCGGCGCGAGGTGCGCCGGGGCAGGCGCAGCGAGTTGATCCGGTGGCCGGCAAAGCCCAGGAGCGCGGGCACCAGGGTCACCGCGGCGACCATCGTCACCAGCACGGTCACGGCCGCGCCGATGGCGACGCCGGTCATCATCGTCTGTCCCATGACGATCAGGCCCAGCAGGGCGATGACGACGGTCGTACCGGCGAACAGGACCGCGTGGCCAGCCGTGGTGATGGCCTTGACCGTGGCGCTCTCGGGATCGTCGCCCTCCCGCAGGCTGTCCTTGTAGCGCGTCAGGATGAACAGCGCGTAGTCGATGCCGACGCCGAGCCCGATCAACGCCGCGACGAGCACCGTGAAGTCAGGGGAGGGGACCAGATGCCCGACGAGCTTCATCAGGGCGATACCGCCGAGGACCGCCATCAGCCCGGTCACGATCGGCAGGCCCATCGCCACGAGTGACCCGAACGCGATGAACAGGATCACCGCTGCCGCCAGGATGCCCACGCTCTCGGCCGAGCCCTGCGGAGGTGTCTCGGCCTTCTCGGCCTTGTCGCCGCCCAGGCCCATCGTCACGTCCCCGCCGGAAGCGTCCCCGACGATGTCCACAAGGGACCTGACCGCCGCCTTGTCCACGTCCACGTCGGTCAGTGGGATGGTCGTGCGGGCGATCCGGCGGTCCGCCGTCACCAGGTCCTCGTCCTGAAACGGCGAGATCAGTGGCCCGGTGACGGGTGAGGCGTCCAGATCGGCGATCACCTTCTCGATCTTCTGTCGGGCGAGGGGGCTGTCGATACCCTGCTCCGCTTTGAAGGCGAGCGTCAGCGTGTCCCCGCGTTGCTCCGGGAAATGCTTCTCGATCAGCGCCTGCGCCTTGGCGGACCCCGAGTCTCCACCGGCGTAGTCGTTGTCGGGTGCGGCGCCGAGGCCGAAGCCGAGGACCGACACGGCGACCACGCCGACGATCCAGCTCAGCAGGACCAGGCGGCGGCGCCGGTAACAGAACCGGGCCAACCTCGCCAGGGCTCCGTCCGTCGGGCGGGTCTCGGTCGGCATCCTCATCCCCTCGATCGTTTCGATGTGGCCTGAGCATGTCGCCGCACGCACCGCGCGTCGTCCTGCTGGCGCGGACACTTTCGCGCTGCTTCCGATGGCGTAGCCGGCTACCGCGTACGCGGCAGGCACCGCCGGAAGTACCGCGTACGCGGTAGCCGGCCGCTCGTCCGCCAGCAGGAGTCGCTCCTGGCGGCATCCGGCTAAGGTGCGCCCATGAGCACCGGACGGTCCACAGCGTGGGCCGCTGTCGCAGACCCGGCGATCGCCGTCTGCGTAGCGGCGGTAACGCTGGTCGCCGGCGTGTCCGGGGACCGCCCCGCCAGCGATCTCGACCCGCTCGGCTACCTGCTGTTGGCGGCCGGTGGGCTCGCACTGGCCGCGCGCCGCCGGGCGCCGATCGCCGTCCTGGCCGCCACCGGCTTGTGCGCGGTGGGCTACCAGGCGGTCGGCTTCGACGTGCCCGCCGTCGCCTACCTGTTCGCGGTGTACGCCGCCGTCCGGGCAGGACACCGCCTCGTCACCGTCGCCGCGTCGGTGGCCATGCTGCTCGCTCTCCCACTCGCGGCGCTGGTCTCAACGCAGGACGGGGGCTTGGGCGAGGCGCTCGCGCAGGCCCGAAGCGTCCTCGAAATTGCCTGGCTCGTCGCCGCTGGCGCCGCGGGCGAAGCGCTGCGGCAGGCCGAGCGGCGGGCTGACGAAGCCGAGCGCACCCGCGAGGAGACCGCGCGGCGCCGCGCCGACGAGGAGCGGCTGCACATCGCCCGGGAGCTGCACGATTCGCTGACCCACCAGATCTCGATCATCAAGATTCAGGCAGAGGTCGCCGTACACCTCGCCCGTAAACGCGGCGAACAGGTCCCGGACGCCCTACTGGCGATCCGGGACGCCGGTCGTGAAGCGACCCGGGAGCTACGCGCGACCCTGGAGGCGCTGCGCGACGACGACAAGGCGCCGCCGCGGGGGCTCGACCACCTCCCGGAACTGGTCGACCGGGCCTGCGCGACCGGCCTTGACGCCACGCTCACGATCGAAGGAGACCGGCACGACGTGCCCGCCGCCGTCGAACGGACCGCCTACCGGATCGTCCAGGAGTCCCTCACCAACGTCGCCCGGCACGCCGCCGCCGCGACGGCGTCGGTCCGGATCGGCTATCGCCTCGACACCCTCGCGATCCAGGTCGACGACGACGGCAAGGCCACCCTGTCGACCCCGCCGATGCCGGGCGTCGGGCTGCTCGGAATGCGCGAACGGGTCACCGCGCTGGGCGGGCACCTGCGCGCGGAACCGCGCGACGAGGGTGGCTTCAGCGTCCAGGCCGAGCTTCCGGTCGGCCGCACGTCATGATCCGTGTGCTGGTGGTCGACGACCAGCCGCTGATCCGCAGCGGATTCCGTGCGCTCCTGGACGTCGAGGACGACATCGAAGTGGTGGCCGAGGCCGCCGACGGGAAGCAAGCCTTGGCGCTCGCCCGGGAACACCTGCCGGACATCGTGCTCATCGACATCCAGATGCCCGTCATGGATGGCATCGAGGCGACCCGGCGGATCGCCGGAGACCCGGCGCTCGCCCGGGTGCATGTCGTCATCCTGACCAACTACGGCCTGGACGAGTACGTCTTCGACGCGTTGCGTGCCGGCGCCGCCGGCTTCCTCGTCAAAGACATCGTGCCGGAAGACCTGCTGCATGCCGTACGCGTGGCCGCCCGCGGTGACGCGCTGCTCGCGCCAGCGATCACTCGCAAGCTGATCAACCAGTACGTCACCGCGCCGCTGCACACCCGGGTCGACGCGGGCCTGGAGGGGCTCACCAATCGCGAGCGCGAGACAGTCGCCCTGGTAGCGCGGGGGCTGTCCAACGTCCAGATCGCCGAACGCATGGTAATCAGCCCCACGACCGCGAAGACGCACATCAACCGTGCCATGGCCAAGCTCCACGCCCGCGACCGCGCCCAACTCGTCGTCCTCGCCTACGAATCCGGCCTGGTCGCGCCCCGCGACCGCTGAAGGAGATGCGGGCTGTCAGTTGCTACGCGGGGATCGCACGGTCCGCGGGCGACGGGGGAGCCCGCTTCCACGTCTGGTACCTCCAGACGTGCTTGCCGCCGCCGCGCTGGTGAGCGTCGATTGCCCGGGTGTCGCCACGCCCATCCGGCGCCGAGCGGCGATGGATCTACGGGCCGCTCGGCGATGAGGTTGTCCGTGCTTCGAGCAATGCCGGCAGGGCGTCAAACACGAGGGGAAGGCCGCCGAGCTCGTTGATCTCGACCCATGCGATGGTGTCATGCTCCACAGGTGCACGGTTGGTGGGAGAGCCGACCCAGTCTCTGATGTGCCAGACGCTCACGTGGACGGCGTCCTCGCCACTGCCGGCATGCCAGTCGCCCAACCGTGACGAGGACTCCGCCACAATGTGAACCCCTAGCTCTTCGTGCATCTCACGCGCGAGGGCCTCTAGTTCCGACTCGCCCGCGTCGACGTGCCCCCCGGGCAGATCCCAGAGATCCGGGTATGCCGGGCGGGTCGGGCTGCGGTGTACCAGCAGGACCGCGCCGTTTTCCACCAGCGCGCCACAGACGACGATATGCATGGCGGGATTAGAGCAGAGGGGTAGGACAACCTCGCTCCAGCCAGCGGGGCCGCGACGGTCGTCAACGGAATGCGGTCACCGCGCCCGCGGCGTCCTCGTCGTCGCGACTGGCTACCAGCGCTGTCCCGCCGGTCAGCACGACGCCCTCGGCATAGCCGCCGACGGCGTGCGCCCAGCGCACATGGCCGTTCTCCGTGTCGAGGGCGAGCAGGCCGCCCGCGCCGGAGGCGACGTACACCGTGTCACCGGCCAGTGCCGGCCGGTCCACCGGACCCGGAACGGGGCGTTCCCAGTCGATCTCGCCGGTGTCGCGGGCGACCGCGTACAGGCGGCCCGGGGTCACGTCCGTGCCGATGAAGACGGCGCGCTCACCGACCGCGAAGGACGACATCGGTGGGTCGCCCGGAGGCGCGAAGACCCACCTGGGCTGTCCGGTGCGCGCGTCGAGCGCATGCAGCCGCGTGCCGCGGCCGGGCAGGGCCGCGGCGGCGACGCCGGCCACGTAGACGGTGCCGCCGTCGACGGCGGGCGTGACGAGGCGGTCCCCGCCCGTGTCGTAGGACCAGGCGACCCGTCGCGCGTCCAGGTCGACCGCGGTGAGCATGCCACCACCCTCGCCACCGACGTACGCGGTGCCGTCGGCGAGCGCGATGCGGGACACGTTGTGTCCGACCCGGACGGACCAGCGCGGTTCGCCGCTCGCGGGGTCGAAGGCGGCGAGGGGGGCTAGACGGTCGACCGACGCTTGCGAACTTTTACTACGGTGCCGGATGATGACCGACGCAGAAGGTGGGGGTCACGGCCTGTGAGCGGGTTCGAGGTTCAGATCGGTCAGCTGCGGAATGCGGCCAAGGCGGCGGGATCTGCCGCGGAACAGGCCAAGGTGGTGCACCCGGGCACCGGTCTGGATGCGATCGCGACAGCTTTGCCTGGTGGGGTTGCGGCAAGGAGCGCGCCCGCGCTGGCGTCGACGTTCAACGAGCGCGCGGCGGGCTGGGCAGGCGAGATCGACAAGTGGAGCGCATCGGTCACTTCGGCCGCGAACGCGTACTCCGAGAATGAGGACGCGGCGACGAAGGCTTTCGGCGGATGACTGTCGGCTACGACGACGTCCGCAAGTGGGACGCTGGGGCGGTCGATACGTTGGCCACCGAGCTGCGTGGCCGGCGGGACAAGCTCGTCGGGTTGCAGGACGAGCTCGACGACGCCCGGAGATTGCCCGACTGGCACGGCGCCGCGGGTGAGGGTGCACGCAGCTCGCTGGGGGTTACGCGCAATAACGCCGAGCTCCTGGTCGCGGAGCTGTCTGCCGTCGAACGGGCCCTGCGAAGCGCGTCGGACGACGTGACCGTCCTCAAGGGACAAGTCGCCAACAACGACTCCCTCGCGCAGACCTATCAGTTCCGCATCGCTGCCGACGGCACGATCGTGGACATCAAGCCGGCCGACCCTCCGCCGGGGTCGCGGTTCGAGGCCGAAGAGCGTGCCGAGGCCCAGCGGTACCGCCTGACGATCGCCAAGCAGCTGGAGCAGGAAACCAAGGCGATCCTCACCGCGGCGGACAACATCGACGCCGCGCTCGCCCGCGTGATGCAACTGGCGCAGGACCGCAAGATCAGCGACCACGAGGCGACCACCCTGGCGGACGCCAGGAAGGGCGGGGAGATCGACGCCCAGGTGGCCGAGATGGAGCAGGCGCTGCGCGACGCCGGGCTGTTGACCGGGCCGCCCGCGTCCGGCCACTACCGACAGTGGCTGGAGAACGCCGTGCGCCGGGGCGTGTCGATCGACACGATCACGAAGATCGCCGCCGAGCACCACATCACGCCGGAGGACTTCACGATCCTCGACCGGATGGAAGAGATCCGCGAGGACGAGGACGGCAACGGGATCTTCAAGTCGTACTTCCTGATGCCGTCCGACATCAGCGGGGACGACGCGGCCAAGGCGGTGCGGATGACCTACATCCTGAACGCGGGCACCGACTACGGCACCGAAGGCGACGCGACCGACTTCACGCCGACCCCGTACGGATCCGAGGAACTGCGGCGAATCACCGACCGGCAACAGGAGAACTCCTGGAGCTACGACGAAGATGTGGGATTTGTCCACGACAACGGCGGACGGTTGGTGACCACTCCGAACGGCATGATGATGGGCTTGGGCGGGAACCTCATCCAGGACCAGTTCAGCCAGCGCGGCGGTACGACGTGGGGCGACACGTTCATGCTGAACGTCGACGACCCGCAGGATCCAGCGCAACAGCTTCGAGAGGTGGCGACGTCGGGCCACGCCTGGTACGAAGGCGACGGCGGCCCCTATCGCGGTGATCTCGACATGGACCGACTGCTGCACCACGAGGAGCGCCACTCCCAGCAATGGGCGAACGAGGGCTACGCGGGCTTCCTCGCCTCCTACGGGTGGGAGCAGCTCACCGGCGGCAACGAGACAGAGGAAGACGCGGGACTTTCCGATGGCGGATATCGCTAGATGGCTGCGCGTCGCCTGCGCCGCCCTACTCGTGGCGACGGTGACCGCGGCGTGTGACACCGAAGCGCAGTTCGCGCCGTCGCTGCCGGTGGCGGCCGGGTTCCGCGTCGACGACGGCGTCCTGAAACTGTGGACGGGCACCCCGTGCTCTGGCGTCACCGGCCTGAGGTTGATCTTCGACTCCGGCACCCAGAAGAGCACGGAGCAGGTGTGGACCGCGCCGCAGCCGGGAGTGCTGGTGGAGCGCATGGACCTGCTGAGCACCGCCGGGGGATCCTCACCGGACACCGGTGGACCCCTCCAGGTCCAGAAACCGCTGCCCGCGGACTACGACTGGACCAAGGCAGGCTCGACCGACGTTCTCCGTTGACGGCCCGAAGGCGTTCGGTGCCAGGATCGACATCGCCCAGGTGCTGCGCGAGTCGGCCCAACACCCGTCCGGAAGCTACCTGTTCGGCCAGCGCGGCTGGATGGAAGCGTCGGACGTTCAGCGCGAGAACACACAAGTCGTTCCTGACAGTCTGCACTCCCGACCCGCAGTGATCGCGGCACAATCCACCCCGCGGAGCCGAACATGAACACGCCGAACAGCGCTACCCGCGCAGGCGCCCTACGGACGGCGCTCCGCCGCCTCGTACTCGGCGCGTTTGCCTGCACCGCCATATTGATCGTGGTGCTCGTTGGCCAGGCGGTGTTCAGCGCCACCGGCTTGTCCTCCGATCCGCACGGCTACGGAGTGTTCGCAGGAATCCTGTTCGCGGCTCTCCTGACGCCGGTCGCGCTCGCACTGTGGCTGCTGTACAAATCAATGCGACGACGCGGCAATTGACAAGCTACTCAACAGGCGGGACAGGCGGCTCAAGCCGCCGACAGCTTCAGCAGCTTCGGCGACGGTAGGGGATCGGCCCGCTGCCGCCCGCTGCGTGAGGTGGGCTCGCTCACCGGGACGCCGGCACTTGTTCGCCGCGGCGTTTGGTGTCCGAAGGCGCCGCCTTAGATGTCCGCGCCGGAGTCCTGGGCATGATGCGCAGCGTCGTGAACACCGCCATGGCGACGAAGGCAGCGCCGATCAACTGGGTCGTGCTGTAGTCCTCTCCCGCGCCGATCATGGTCAGGTAGATGGCGACTGAGATCGCGCCGCCGACGTGGCTGGTCGACTCGAACAGTGCGGATGCGATTCCGCGGTCCTCGGGTTCGGCGTCGCCGATGCACTCCCGGGTGAGTCCGACGTAGATGGGTCCGGCGCTCAGGCCCCAAGCGATCAGAGAGATCACGAGCAGGGGCAAGGAACCCCGCGAGCTGAATGCCACCAGGGCAAGGGCAATCGAGCACAGCAGCAGCGCCAGGGCGACGACCCGCGCCGAACCGTAGCGCCGTAGGAGGCGGCCGGCTGGCGCGGCGCTGATGACGGCGCCGAGCAGCACCGGGGCGAGCACACTGCCGGCTTGCGCCGCAGAGAGCCCGTATATGTCCTGCAACTGAAGACTGCCCACGACCACGACGGCGGCATAGCCGGCCGAATGGGCGCCGAAAGCAATGCAGCTGGCCACCAGCCGCGGCGACCGGAGAACGGCCGGCTTGATCAGGGGGTTTGCGACGCGTCGCTCGTACCGCGTCACGGCTGCCAGCATCAGCAGACCCGCCGCGACCGGCAGCACCGTGATCGGCCGCAGCCCGTGCTCGCCGATGAGGCTGGCACCGTAGATCAACGCGAGGAGGCCGGTGGTGACCAGCACCGCTCCGGTGAGGTCGAGCCGTTCACGTTGTTGACGTGCCGGTCCGTCGGGGGGCAGCAACAGCAGCCCAGCCACGGCGGTGAGCGCGGCGACTGGCACGACGATGAGGAATAGCCAGCGCCAGCCGAGGTACGACGTGATCAAGCCACCACAGACCGCTCCCGCGATGCCGGCGGTGTTCGCCGCGGCCGCCACCACCGAAAACACTCGACTGTGCCAAGGCTCGTCGGGAAACAGCGTGGCCGCGGACGCCAGAGCGGCCGGGATGGCGAACGCGGCACCGATGCCCTGCAACACCCGGCCAGCAAGCAACGGCACCAACGACGGTGCGATGCCGGACAACACCAGCCCTCCGGCGGTCAGGGTCAGGCTCGCGATGATCAGTCGGCGACGGCCCCACATGTCGCAGACCCTGCCGCCGAGGACCAGGAAACCCCCGATGCTCAGGGAGTAGAGGGTGACCACCCATTGCAACTGGCCGGCCGAGATGCCGAACTCGGCGCCGATGACGGGCAGCGCTGTGGCAACGGCCAGGCTGTCGAACAGAACCAGGAACATGGCGCCAGCGAGCACGAGGGCAACGGGCCAGCCGTGCGTCGACCGCCGCGCCACTGGCACGGTCGTCTCCGATTCCATTGTTCTGTCCTCCGGGTTCGCTGGTCTGGCGGCCTTTCGGCGGGCGCTGGCGTCGCGGGAGATAGTCGACGGGCGTTGGTGTGGCTGGAGTTGGCGGTTGCCAGGACGATGAATCCGAGCGTGGCGAAGAGCCCGCAGATCAAGAGGGCGGACCGGTAGCCGAGCGCTTGGGCGGTGGCGCCGGCGAGGACACCGGAGATGAGCGATCCGATCGTGAGCGTGTTCGCGAACAGCGTGGTCGCACGTCCCGTGGCGTGTGGCGCGAGGTCCTGCACGAAGGTGATACCCAGCGTTCCGACCGCGGCGATGGCGACACCGCGTGCGAGTTGGGTAGCTATGAGCATCGTCATCGTGGAACTCATGGAGGCGAGGAGAAAGTAGGTGCCGAGTAGCAGCATGCCGATCAGAATCACCGGTCGTTTGGGGAATCGTGCGGGCAGCAGCATGGTCGCCAGCGCGGCTGGAATCTCCACCAGCGCACATACGCTGAACAGCAGGCCGACGTCGCCGTCACCCTGTTGCAAAGTCCTGGTGACGTACAGCGGCAGTACCACCGAGCCGGACAACATCGCGGTGTGGAACAGGGTGAAGCTCACCGCGGCCAGAAACATGCGCCGGCTGACTTTGTTTCCGTCCCGGTTGGTGGCCGTCGGTCGCGCCACAGGCGGCGTCCCGCCGATCAGCAGCAGTGGCAGGGCGACCAGCGCGAACGCGCCGGCGGTCAAGAGCAGCAGGCCGTCGTACCCCTGGCGGGAGAGCACTGCGGCGCCGATCACCGGGCCGACGGCCCACGCCAGCGACCACACCGAGCGCAGTGCCGGCGTGCCGCGGCGTGCAGTGGATGTGCCGATGCGGTCCAGGTGCGTCCGAGCCAAGGTGAACAGCTGCGGGAACGCCGCCAGTCCGGCGCCTAACAGCCCGACGCCGATGAGTAGCAACGTCGGGTAGTTCGTGGTGGCCGTCAGCGCCAGGTAGCCGGCAGCCGGGGCCGCTACGGCGACGAGGGCGGGCCACCGGCTCGCCGAGCGGTCATACCGACGACCAAGCCAGGTGCTCACGACCAGCCCGCTCACGGAAATGAGCGAGAGGAAGACGCCAACCTGTAACGGCGACAAGCGGCCCTCGTCCGCGGCGAAGAGCACCAGGTAGGGCCCGATCACCGAGTCGGCGATCCCCAGGAGCAGCACGCTGGCCAACAACGGCGGGAACGCCGATCGACGATCGCCGCGTGCGGTAGACGCCATGCGGGCATCGCTACCCGCCGCTGCCCCGACGTAAGCGCCATCGATCCCATAACACGTGGCGGTTCACGAATAGTTTGCTGCACACGATGTCGGGTAGGCCAATGTTGTGACGACGACACCGGAGCAGGGCCAAGAACGACACCAGCGTGAGGACGCCCTTGAGACCGGCCAGGTCTTTCAGGACGCCGAAGGACATCAGACCACGGACCCCGGCACTGCGATGGAGAACGCCGACAGCGAAGCCGAGCGCAACGAACAGGGCTTGAAGCAGGGCGAGATCGGTCCAGGCATCCCGGGGGAATAGCGCGCCGCGGTAGCACCGCGTTCGAGAGAAAATCCAACATAGCCGATCGTACGGTCTCCGACTGGTCGAACGGCTCGCCCAGGGGGGAGTCGACCGGGTGTTCGGCTACTCGGGCGACGGCATCAACGGGGTGATCGGGGCGTTGCGGTGCGCCGGGAAACCCCAGTTCGTGCAGGCACCCACGACGAGACCGGGAGCCGACCAGCCGCCGGGGAAGACGGCAACGACAGCCCGTGCTGGCGATCAATGCGATAGGGCCTGCTCGAGTTGGGATTTGGTCATGCTGGAGCGGCCTTTAATGTTGCGCTTCTTGGCTTCGTTGTAGAGCCGCCGGCGCGGGCGCGTTCCTTATTGACGGTCCGGGCCGCGATCTCTTCCGCGCGGCCGCTGGACTCGCCACGTTTCTTCGCGCTGGCCTTGATGTGCTTGTACTGGCGTTCCCTCTTGGGACTCGCTCCTGCGGGCATGGTGTCCTCCTGTCGGTCGGTTAGAGGATGGGTTTGCCGCCGGTGACGGGGATGACGGCGCCGGAGATGAAGCTGGCTTCGTCGGAGGCGAGCAGGACGTAGGCGGGTGCCACCTCCTTGGGCTGACCGGGTCGGCCCAGCGGCGTGTTCTTCCCGAACTCGGCGACCTGCTCCGGTGGCATGGTGGACGGGATCAACGGTGTCCAGATCGGACCGGGAGCCACGGCGTTGACGCGGATGCCGCGGTCACCGAGCATCTGCGCCAGCCCGGCGGTGAAGTTCGCGATCGCGCCTTTGGTCGTCGCGTACGGCAGCAGGGTCGGTTTGGGCGCGTCGTAGTTGATCGAGCTGGTGTTGATGATCGACGCGCCGGCGCCCAGGTGCGGCATCGCGGCCTGGACGAGCCGGAACATCGCGGTGATGTTGATGTCGAAAGTGTGTAGCCACTCGTCGTCGGTGACCTCTTCGATGCTCTCGTGTGTCATCTGGAAGGCGGCGTTGTTGACCAGGATGTCGATGCCGCCGAGCTCGTCGACAGCCCGGTCGACGACCGCTTGGCAGTGGTCACGGTCGGCGAGGTCGCCGGAGACGAGGACGGCTTTGCGGCCGGCCTTCTCGACCCACTCGGCGGTGTCGCGGGCGTCGTCGTCCTCGTTGAGGTAGGCGATGAGGACGTCGGCGCCTTCGCGGGCGAACGCGATCGCGACGGCCCGGCCGATGCCGCTGTCGCCGCCGGTGATGACCGCCTTCTTCCCGGCCAGCCGTCCCGATCCGCGGTAGCTGTCTTCGCCGTGGTCGGGCTTGAGCCGCATCGCGGTCAGGGTGCCGGGCGGCTGCTGCTGTGGCTCATTCTCCTGGGCGTCGGTCATCGGCGGTGCCTCCTGGTCATGACGGTGGGTACGGGTCGGCGGCGAGCAGCCGGGCGAGGTGGGCGACGTTGGCCGCCAGGGTGGCGGTCGCCGCTCCGGTGGTGTCCGGCTTCGGGCCGGCGTCCTTGTAATCGGTCTTTTCCATCGCCTCGCCGACCCAGTAGGTGCCGGCCGAGGCGGGGATCGTGAAGCCGACGTCGTTGAGGGCCTGGAACACTTCGGCGCAGACGTGGTGGGCGCCGTCCTCGTTGCCGACGACGGCGACGGCGGCGACCTTGCCGAGGGTGAGCATCCGGCCCTGGTCGTCCTGCTCGCTGAGCTCGGCGTCGAGCCGCTCGAGGACCATCTTGGCCACGCTGGAGGGTTGGCCCATCCAGATCGGGGTGGCGATGACGAGGATCTGCGCCGCCATGATCCGGGAGCGGATCGCCGGCCAACCGTCGCCGTCCCCTTCGTCGGTGGTGACCCCGAACTTGACGTCGCGGTCCGCGACCCGGATCACCTCGCCGTCGACGCCGTGCTTCGCCAGTGCGGTCAGGACCTGTTGGCCGAGCAGTTCACTGCTGGACTCCTCGCCGGAGGCCTTGAGCGAGCAACCGAGTACGACGGCGCGCATTGGCTGGCTCATTTCGCCGCCGACGTCAGCTTGAGCGGGTCGCTGGGCGCGTCGGCTTTGGCCGCGGCCATCTGCTCGCCGAGCTCGACGAGGCGGTTGCGGCCCAGCGCCTTGCGTACCTCGGGGAACCAGTCTTTCTCTTCTTCCTCGACGTGGTGGCGCACGTTCTCGATCAGGACGGTCACCTTGGCGTCGAAGGTCTCGTCGCGCGGGTCGGCGGTGCTGAGCTCGGAGAGCAGCCACGCGACCACATGGTGCTCCTCGACGGACTCCAGCACGTGTTCGGTGGTGTCCGGGGCACCGGCGCGGGCGGCCGGGTAGAAGATCGTCTCTTCGATGTACGCGTGCGTCACCAGCTCTTTGATGATCTTGTTGACGAGAGCGCGTTTCGCCGACGGGGTCGCCGTGTCGTGCGTCTTCTCGAACTCCTTGAACAGACCGTTGACCGTCTTGTGATCATCTTTCAGCAGCACTATGCCGTCCACGGTGTCCCTTCCATAGGGTCATTTTGACCAGAGATGTTCAGTGGCAGCCCGGTTTCCCCGTAACCAGGGACCTCAAACGGCCCACTAGTACGGGTCGCCGTGTCCGGGCAGTCGGCCGGTGGCCATCGCCGCCAGCCGGGCCAGTGCCGGCGGTCGTTCCCGCAGGGCCGGGGACGGGGCACCGGCGTGCTGGGCCATTCCGGTGAACAGCTCGTCGACGGCCTCGAGCGCGTCGACCCGGGGCGTCCAACCCAGTTCCGCCGCTGCCCGCGCGGAGGACAACAGCGGGACGCCGGCGGCCAGGTCGATCCAACCGGGCTCGACCGGGTGCAGCCTCGCTCGCCAGGTGACCGCGGCGGCGGCGCGCAGGAGGGGCACCGGCATCGGCACGACCCGGCCCTGGTAGCGCCGTGCCAGTGCGGGGCCGTCGAGGACCGGATCGGCTGCGAGGTTGAACGCGCCGGTGACATCGGAGACGGACGGCACGGACGTACGCGTCGGCCACGTCGTCGGCGTGCACACCCTGGATCCGCAGCCTGGGTCCGCCGGGCACGAGCGGGAGCCGGCCACGGTCGAGCAGGCCGAGCGGGGCGAGTGGCCCGATGAACAGCCGGGCGATCTCCGACGCGGCGGCACGTTGAAAGGTGAGCCCCGGCCGCATCCGGACCACCCGCAACTGGGGTGCGCGGCGCTCGACTTCGTCGAGGAGGCGTTCGACGTGTGCCTTGTCGCGGCTGTACGTGGACCAGCGGACCCCGGTTGTCGGCCAGGACTCGTCGACCGGCCGGTCCTTCGGACCGTATGCGTAGGCGCCAACCGACGACGCGACGATCAGCGCGGGCACGCCGGCGCGAACCGCGGCCTGTGCCACGTTGGCCGTGCCCTGCACGTTGGTGCGGCGTAGCCGGGCCGGGTCGTGACTGGGCTGGATCTGCCAGGCCAGGTGGATCACCGCGTCGGCGCCACGGGCCGCGTCCGCCAGGGCGGCGGTGGCGCCCTCGCCGGCCACGTCGATCGACCACCAGTTGACGCTGTCGAACGGAGGGGTGTTCGCGGTCGGGACGCGTCTGGCCACCCCGACGATCTCGGTGACCGCTGGCTCCTTCGCGAGTCTGCGCAGCACCGCGGAACCGACGTTGCCAGAGGCGCCCACCAGGAGAACCTTCATGAGGGCCGGATACCCCGATAGCTGCGAATAATGCGAAGGTCGAGACCGGACCCGGTCGCTCAGGTGGCCGATCCGTGAGGTGCCTGTCGTGCCAGGGTCCCGAACGTCGGCTCGAAGGGTGCGTCGTGGGCGAGGAGCTCGCCCACTCCGGTGATGGTCAGGACACGGGCGACCGTGCCGGTCGCCCCGGTCAGTCGGATCGATCCGCCGGCGTCCTGGCAGCGCCGGGCGGCCGTCAGCAGGGTGGCGATGCCCCGCGAGTCGCAGAAGGTCAGCTCGCGCAGGTCGACGACGAATCGGGTCTCGCCACGCGTCAACTGCTCGTCCACGCACGCCGCCATTTGTGGCGCGGTCTCCATGTCGAGTTCTCCGGCCAAGCGCAGCAGCGTGCCGGCCAGTTCTTGACTGAGGGAGATCGTCAACACCGTGCTGCTCCTGTCTGGATGGAAGGGACGGGGTCGTGTTCCGGTTTCACGGATCGAGGACGCCGCGGATGCCGATCGTGGTGCCCGCCGGACCGCTGTCGATGGTCAGATTGTTGCTTGTCTGTCGCGCGATCCATAAGCCCATACCACCGGAAGGCGACGGCTGTGGCCGGTCGCGGCGCAGGTACGGGCCGGCGTCGAAACCTGATCCTCGGTCAGTGACCTGGCACAGGAGGTCACCGTCGTGCCATAGCTGGATGTGGCCGGTTCCGCCGCCGTGACGCACCGCGTTGGCCATGATCTCGTTGACGGCGAGAACGAAGTCGTCGCGCCGGTCCACGGTCATTCGGCAACTGCCGGCCGCATCTCGGACCTCGTGCCGCACGGTGGCCAAGGACCCGCGGTCGAAGGTGGCCGCGAGCAGAAGCGAATAGCCGTTCGTCGACGGCTCCGGCCAGTTGGCGTGGCTCACGGCACTCCCAAGGTCCAGCTGACTCCGCTCTTAACCGCACGTCTGTTTCTCCAAACCTCGAACGTCTCACACGGCGTCGACCGGATGGGCCGCGTTGACGACCGCGTTCGACAGCGTCCGCCGGGCCGGCACGGTTTCGATCATCGGCGTGTACGGCGGTCAGGCCAACCCGTTCCCGATGATGGACCTGTTCGACAAGGGCGTGACGATCCGGATGGGCCAGGCGCATGTCAAGCGCTGGGTCGACGAGATCATGCCGGCCCTGACCGGCGACGGCGACCCGCTCGGCACCGAGGACCTGACCACCCACCGACTGCCGTTGGACGAGGCGCCGCACGGCTACGAGATCTTCAAGGACAAGCAGGACGGCTGCGTCAAGGTGGTCCTCAAGCCATAGCGGAGCCGGTTTGATCACCGGCTGCGAGGGAACCGGTCCCGGCATGAAGGCCACGCCGGGACCGGTGCTCGACAACTCCGCCGCGCTGCTTCTCAAAGGCTACGGTTGGCTGCCCGACAAGCGACGCCGCTCGCTGGACGGGGTCGTGGAGACCAGACTCATGGGCGGTCGAGCGTTCGGTCTCGAGGGCCCGGAGGCGGTCCGGTTCTTCTACGACGAACGGCACGTCCGCCGCCACGGTGCGATTCCCGGGTTCGTGCAGAGCACCTTGTTCGGGCACGGGGCCGTCCACACCCTCGACGGCCCGTCCCACCGCCACCGCAAGGCGATGTTCCTGGCCCTGTTCACCCCGGACCGCATCGACGCGCTCGTGGCGGCGACCGGCGCCGCCTGGGACGCGGCGGCGCCGGGCTGGGCCGGTCACCCGGTCGTGCTTTTCGACGCGGTGGCCCCGGTCCTGGCCGGTGCCACGGCCCGCTGGGTGGGGCTGCCGGACGGGTACGACACGGATGGTCTCGCCGAGGACTGCGTCGCCATGGTCGACGGGTTCGGGACCGCGGGTCCACGACATTGGCGCGCGAGGGCGGCCCGCCGGCGTCAGGAGCAGCGCCTTGCCGACATCGTCACCAGCCTGCGCGCCAGCGCGGCGACTCCCGACGGGTCAGCGGTCGATGTCGTGGCGCACCATCGCAGCGACGACGGCCATCTCCTCACCCCCCGCACCGCCGCCGTCGAGCTGCTCAACGTCCTGCGGCCCACGGTCGCGGTCACCTGGTTCGTCACGTTCGCCGCCCACGCCCTGCATCGGTGGCCCGCGCAACGGGCGCGGCTCGCGGCCGGTGATCACGCCTTCGCCGACGCGTTCGCGCACGAGGTCCGCCGGTTCTACCCGTTCGCGCCGTTCGTCGGTGGCCGAGCCGCCCACGATGTCGAGTTCGAGGGGCACCGCATTCCCGAGGGCGCGATGGTGCTGCTCGACATCTACGGTCGAGAATCACGACCCGCGGCTGTGGAAGGACCCGTACGTGTTCACACCGGACCGGTTCCTGGGCGCCGATGTCGGAGCCGCTCTCGACCCGTACACGTTGATCCCGCAAGGTGGCGGCGACCGGGCGACCGGCCACCGCTGTCCGGGCGAGCCCAACACCGTCGCGCTCCTGAGCGACCTCGCGATCAGGCTGGCCCGCCTGGCCTACACCGTGCCGCCGCAGGATCTGGACATCCCGCTGCACCGGGTGCCGACCCGCCCGCGTAGCGGCATGCGCCTCGCGGTGCGGGCCGACGCCCAGACCAGTTAGTCCGCCGAGCCGGGTTCGGCCATCCGGCGGTGCATCTCCGCTTTGACGCTGTCCGGCATGACCTTGGCAGCGACGGCCTGCACCTGTTCTTGAACGACCCGGCGACCACGTGGTCCTCGCCGGCCATCAGCGCCTCGTAGCCCTGCCGGGCGACCTTCGCCGGATCGTCCTTCTCGCCGGCGCCGACCTTGCGTGTCGCCCATGTCGGCGCGGTCGAAGAACTCGGTGTCGGTCGGCGCCGGGCATCAGCGAGGTGACCGTGACGCCGCTGTCCTTGAGCTCGTTGCGCAGCGCCTCCGCGAACGACTGCACGAACGACTTGGACGCCGTTGTAGACCGCCTCGAAGGAGCCGGGCATCGTGGGCGCGATCGACGAGGTGAACAGCACCCGCCCGTCGCCGCGGTCGACCATGTCGGGCACGCACCCGCTTGGCGAGGTGGACGGTCGAGCGCACGTTCAGGTCGACGATGTCGAGCTCGTCGCCCAGGTCGTGTCTTGGCGAAGTCGCCGCCGGCGCCGACGCCCGGCGTTGATCGCGATCGCGTCCACCGGCCGCCCGGCGCCCTCGATGCGCCGGTAGAGCTCCTCGACGCCTTCGGGGGTGGCGAGGTCCGCCCGGACCGCCTCGACCGTCGGCCCGCCGTCGCGGCGCAGCCGGCGGCGGCCTCCTCGATGCGGCGTCCTCGGCCGCGATCATCAGGTCGAAGTCGTGCTCGGCGAACTCCTGCGCCAGCTCGAGCCGATGCCGCTGGAAGCGCCGGTGACGACGGCGAACGGCCGGCCCGTGGCGGATGCGCTCATGATGCTTCCTCCTGCTCGTAGGGCTGCACCTACAACGGATGCCGCACGCGCGCGGACTAACCCATGCGCCAAAATGAACAGCTATCACCTGGCGGCGCCGTGGTGGTGAGACGTCCTGGCCACGTAGCCGCCGGGAGTACTCGGGTAGCATACTGCTCGACCGCCGACCTACTGGGTCGGCGTTCGCGTCAAGCAGCGGCGCGCACGTCCAGAAGGGCCTTCGGGCCTCTGGCCGCTCGCCCCTTCGCCGAGCACGCCGCGGTGACCATGGCCAACGCCTACCTCTACCAACGCACCATCGATTTGACCGCCTAGATGCAGACCGCGATGGAAACCCGCGCCGTCATCGAGCAGGCCAAAGGCATCATCATGGCGGAGCGCCGGTGCTCCGTGTGAAGTCCTGGGCGGCGCGCCGTCAGGGTGCGCCAGTGCAACAGCGCACCCGCCTCATCGCGTCGGCTCCAGGTGGAGGCGACCTACGGCCGCAGTCCGGGCGGCCTCGTTGACGAGGGCGGTGGCGACGTCGCGCAGCTTGCGGTTGGAGTCCTGGGAGACTTTGACGAGAATCGCGAAAGCCTCTTCGGCGGTGCAGCGGCGTTCGCCCATGATGATGCCCTTGGCCTGTTCGATGACGGCGCGGGTTTCCATCGCGGTCTGCATGTGATGCGCCAGCGAGGCGGTGGTGTCATACAGGTGGGCGTTGGCCATGGCGACCGCGGCGTATCCGGCGAATGCCCGTGCGAGCGCGGTCGCGTCGTCGTCGAAGGCCTGCGGTTCCTGCCGTAGATGTTGAGCGCCCCGACGACGGATTCCTGGATGGGCAACCCGATCGACAACGAACTGTAGATCCCTTGTCGCGGGCCGCGGCGGCCCACTCGGGCCAGCGTTCGTCGGTCGAGATGTCTGGGACGGAGACGACGGCGGCGACCTCGGGCGGCGTCGAGACATGGGCCTCGGCCGTGCTGTACTGCCATTCGTCCAGAGTGAGCGCGAGCTGGCCGGTGAACGCGGCGGTGTGCGCACCCGTGCCGCGGACCAGGGTGACGGACACGTCTTCCGCGCCGGGGATGGTGCGCTTCGCGAGCTCGGCGATCTTGGTCAGCACGCCGTTGAGGTCGGTGTCGCTGAGTTTGATCCTGCCCAGTTCGCCGAACGCCTCGGTGGCGTCGAGGGGCTGCTGCATGACTGTGGTCATCCTGCCGGGTCTGGCCGCGCGCTTGGCGTGTCGCACGTCACGCGGGTTGGCGGCCCGCGGTCGCGGGTCGCTGCACGGATCGGGACGGTTGTCCGTCGCCGGGACCCGCGCCCGCTGCTGGACGCCGGCTCGCTGACATCGATGGCCAGCCACAGACCTTCGACGGTACTCCCGCTCAGCGATCCAGCTCTCCTGACGCCACGCGGGTGGTTGGTTTGGCATTTGCGCGGCAGCGGATACGTATAATTGCGGCGGGTCAAGCAATGTGCCCAGTCCTGAGATACGCTTCAGGGGGTGGATCATGCTTGACCCTGCGAAGCTATCCGCGAAGCCGGGCCTTTCGCCGTTCGAGGACCCTGCCGCTACGGAACCGGCCGCCGACCCGATGTCGGTTACGGCGACGGTCGCGGACCCCTCCGGCAATCCGATACTGACTGTGACGCTAGCCGTCGAGCCCGCCGGCAGCGACGAACCTCCTACGGTCGTAGCCGAGGGTGACGTCGACCTGGACACTCGCCCCGCTCCTGCATGCGGCGCTGGTCACCGCGGTCGATCGCCACCCCCGCGTCCGGTGCGACCTCAGCCGCGTCACCTTCTTCAGCGCCGCCGGGATCAATGCGCTCTTGGCGGGGCGCCGGCGGGCGGCCGAGAAGGGCTCGCGGCTGGAGGTCTCGGTGCTCATGGGATCACCCGACGGGTGCTCCAGATAACCGGCCTTGAATTTCTGCTCAGTAGCACTGGTAGCCCCCGCCCAAAAAGATGGCAACCCCGTCGCCCCATTGGTCGATGCCAACCGTTCACGGCGGCCTTGTCACAGCGCTGACGATGCTCGCCGGAATGCCGGACGACACTCGTCACATCGACCGCTATCTCGTCACCATCGCTGCGCTGACCGCCGACGTCGTCGAGCCGGTCGGCTTCGCTTCGGTCACCGCGGTCCGCGACGGTGCACCGACCACGGTTGCCGCGAGCAGCCACGTCGCGATCGACGTCGACGCAGCCCAGTACGCGGACGGCGCCGGGCCCTGCCTTGATGCGCTGTTCACCGACAAGCCGGATCGGGGTTACGAACATCGGCGCCGTGATGGCCTGGCCCGGATTCCGTGACACCGCCTGGCAGATGGGCCTACGGGCCTCACTGTCCATCCCCGTGTTCGCGGCAAGCGGCCGGCCTGTGGCCGCACTCAACCTCTACGCCCACGATCCCGAGCCGATGACCGAGCTGACCCGTCGCGTGTGGGCGCTGTACGACACGACTCCCGCAGCAGATGACGATCTTCCACCGTTGCAAAGTGGCAGCATGCAACTCCTGCCGGGATCGCCGCGGCGTTCCGGGTCCGGGAACGCGTCCAACAGGCCCTAGGCATGATCATGTCCCGCGACCACAGTAACGGCCGAAACGGCCTACGCCGCGCTCATCACCCAGGCCGCCGACGACGGGGCTTCCATCCCCGACACCGCGCTGAGGATCATCAGCGGGCAGGACCGCGACCGGCGAAGGCGGACAGACCAAGAACCGTGACCTCGTCAGCTATGCCGTCCTCAGCGACGAAATCGAACCCGAGCGCGGAGGCCGGCGCACGAGGGATAGGGCGGCTTACGGCGGGTATCCAGAATTGGTGACTCTCACGATGGCGCCCGTGAACGCGCTGACCCGCTACCGGCGCGCGGCGGACTTCCTCGCGGCGGCGATGATCTACCTGCGCGACAACGTGCTGCTGCGCGAGCCGCTGCGGCCGGAGCACCTCAAGCCGCGGCTGCTCGGGCACTGGGGCACCTGCCCGGGCATCACGTTCGTCTACAGCGGACTGAACGGGCTCGTGTCGCGGCACCGGGCAGCGGACGCTGCTGGTGACCGGCCCGGGTCACGGCGCGCCGGCCAACCACGCGAACCTGTGGCTCGAGGGCACGCACGCGCTGATACGACCCGGCGCTGAGCCGGGACGGCGCGCGGGCTCGCCGAGCTCGTCCGCCGGTTCTCCTGGCCCGGCGGCTTCCCCAGCCACCTCTCCCCCGAGGTGCCCGGCGTGATCCACGAGGGCGGCGAGCTCGGCTACGCGCTGGCGACCGCGTTCGGCGCCGCGCTGGACGACCCGGAGCTGCTGGTCGCCTGCATCGTCGGGGACGGCGAGGCGGAGACCGGGCCGACGGCGGGCTCCTGGCAGGGCCACAAGTTCCTCGACCCGGCCACGTCCGGTGCCGGTGCTGCCGGTGCTGCACCTCAACGGCTACAAGATCTCCTCGCCGACCGTCTACGCCACGATGACCGACGACGAGCTGGCCGCCTACTTCCACGGCGCCGGCTGGTCGCCCTACGTCGTCGACGTCGAGGCGACCGACGACCCGGACGCGCTGCTGGCCGAGACTCTCGACCGCGCCCACGCCGAGATGCGCGCGGTGCGCGAGCGCCGCGCCCGACCGTCCGCGTGTGGCCGATGATCCTGCTGCGCAGCCCCAAGGGATGGGGCGTGCCGGCGCGAGGACGACCGAGGGCGAGCCGCTGGCGGGCACCTTCCGCGCCCACCAGGTGCCGCTGTCGGAGGTCGCCGACGACCCGGCGCAGCTCGAGCTGCTGGAGCACTGGCTGCGTTCCTACCGCCCCGAGGAGCTGTTCACCGAGGACGGCCGGCCCCACGACGACCTGCTCGCCGACCTGCCCCCGCGAGCGAGCTGCGGCTCGGCCGCGTGCCGCAGGCCAACGGCGGGCTGCTGCGGCGCGACCTGCCGCTGCCGCCGGTCGAGCCGGCTCGCGGTCGAGGTGTCGCGACCGGGTGACGCCGGACGCGAGCCCGACCGGGACCGCGGGCGGCTGGCTCGCCGACCTGATGCGCGCCACCGAGGACCGCCGCGACTTCCGGGTCGTGTGCCCGGACGAGCTGGAGTCGAACAAGCTGGACGCGGTGCTGTCGGTGACCGACCGGGCGTACGCCTGGCCGGTGCCCGAGCACCGCCGAACACGTCGCGCCCGGCGGCCGGGTCATGGAGGTGCTGTCCGAGCACCTGTGCCAGGGCTGGCTGCAGGGCTACCTGCTGACCGGCCGGCACGGCCTGTTTCCCGTGCTACGAGGCCTTCGCGTCCATCGTGGACGGCATGGTCAACCAGTACGCCAAGTTCCTCAAGATGTCCGCGCGAGGTGCCGTGGCGCGCGCCGGTCGCCGAGCCTGAACTACCTGCTGACCAGCGAGGGCTGGCGCCAGGAGCACAACGGCTACAGCCACCAGGGCCCCGGGTTCATCAACAACCTGCTGAGCAAGAAGGCCTCGGTCAGCCGCGATCTACCTGCCACCGGACGCCAACACCCTGCTGGTCACGCTGCGCCGCTGCCTGGCCTCGACCGGGCGGATCAACCTGGTCGTCGCCGGCAAGAACGAGACCGCGCAGTGGCTGGACCTCGACGCCGCCGAGCGACACTGCCGTGCCGGCGCCGGCGTCTGGGAGTGGGCGGGCACCGACGACGGACGATCCGGACGTGGTGCTCGCCTGCGCGGGCGGCATCCCCACCGTCGAGGTGCTCGCCGCGGCGTGGCTGCTGCGCCAGCGGCCCCCGAGCTGCGGGTGCGCGTGGTCAACGTGGTCGACCTGCTCACGCTCGCGCACCCGCGACCGCCATCCGCACGGGATGAGCGAGGAGGAGTTCACCGCGCTGCTTCGGCGTCGACGTGCCGGTCGTGTTCGGCTTCCACGGCTACCCGTCGGCGGTCCACGAGGTGCTGCACGGCCGCACCGCACCCGACCCGCTTCCACGTCCACGGCTACCTCGAGGAGGGCACCACGACCACGCCGTTCGACCTGCTGGTCAGCAACGAGATGAGCCGCTACGACCTCGCCGCCGACGCCGTGCTCGGGCGCCGAGGCTGGGCGTCGCGCGGCGGTGACATCGCCGACGACCTGCTCCGCGTCCGCGACGACCGTCTGCGCGCGGGCGCGACCGGGACGGCACCGACGACCCGAGGAGATCACCGGCTGGCGGTGGACCGTGAGCGTGATCCTGACCGTCAACGCCGGCTCCGGCAGCCTGCAAGGCCCACCTCGTCGACCCGCGACACCGAACCGGTGCGCCGACTGCGCCGCGTCGCGCAGCCGCCCGGACTCGACGAGGCCGCTGACGGCGCTGGACGAGCTGCATCGACCGCGCCGGCCGCCATCACCGCGGTCGGCCACCGGCTCGTGCACGGCGGCCGACCGGTGACCGGCACCGACGGTGGTGGACGACGACGTCTGGCCGCCGCTGCGACCGCGCTGACGCTGGCGCCGCTGCACGTGCCCGCCACGCTGCGCGCTGCTGGACCGGCTGCGCGAGCGGCTGCCCGACGTGCCGCACGTGCTCTGCCCGGACACCGCGTTCCACCGCGACCTGCCCGACGCACGCCGCCACCTACGCGCTGCCCGCGCGAGTGGCGCGAGCGGTTCGGCCTGCGCCGGTACGGCTTCCACGGCCTGTCCTACCGCTGGGCGCTCGACCGCACCGCGGACACTGCTCGGCCGACCGGCCGCGAGCTGCAGCGTGCTGCTCGCCCACCTCGGCGGCGGCTCCTCGGTGTGCGCCGTCCGCGACGGCCGCAGCGTGGACACCTCCATGGGCTTCACCCCGCTGGAGGGGCCTGGTGATGCGAAGCGGTCCGGCGCGTCGACCCCGGCCTGCTGCTGTGGCTGCTCGACCACGGCGGGCTCGACCGTCGACGAGCTGACCGACGGCCTCAACCACCGCGTCCGGCCTGCTCGGCCTGTCCGGCGGCCGCTCCGGGGACACCCGCGACCTGGTCGCCGCCGCGACGGACGACCCCGCCGCCGCCCTCGCGCTGGCGGTGTTCACCCACCGGGTACGGCGCGGAACTCGCGGCCGCGGCGACCAGCCTCGACCGCCTCGACGCGATGGTGTTCACCGGCGAGATCGGCTGGGACCAGCCCGAGGTCCGCCGCGACATCTGCGCCGGCCTGCGCCTGCTCGGCGTACCCGCCCCGACCTGCGGCAACCGCACCGACGACGGCCCCGTAGCCGACGACGGCGCGGTCCCGGTGCTCGTCGTCCAGCCACGCGAGGAACTACAGCTCGCCCGCGACACCGAGAACGCGCTCAACCGATGACCGTATCGAAATCGCCTGACCACGTGATGGTGTTCGCCCCCGTGCCGCAGCTCACGGTCACGATCGAGCAGCAGGCGGACCTGGTCGAGTTGCACATCCATCCCGGGGGTCAGGGTGTGTGGCAGGCCCGCATGATCGCGTCGTTGGGTGTTCGCGCCGCGAGTCGGGAACAGGTTGGTACGTGCACGACCGCCGGGGCGGGGAGCGGGCCGAGATCGCGGCCGAACCGGGCCAGCCACTGGTTCGTCATGACATTGACGAGCTCTACAGCGTCGCGCTGGCCGAGGGGTTGCGGGCGCGGATTTGCGTATTGAGCGGGCCCGCCTCACGGCTGTGCTGGCCGGTGGCGTCGCGTTCGTGAAGATCACCCCGACGATGCAGGTCGTCGACCACCGCGGCGCCGGCGACTCGATGACTGCCGGTGTGGCTGCCGTCCCCGCCCGCGGCGGCGACCTGCGGGAGGCGGTCCGTACCGCGGCGGCGGCGGGCGCGGTCAACGTCACCCGGCACGGGTTGGGCACCGGGCACGCTGACGCGGTACGGGAGCTCGTGAAGCGAGTCGTACTCGAGCCGGTAGAGGGCTGATCGACACCTGATCGACGCGGTCATGCCTGAAGCAACTTTCTGGTTGGATCGCCTGCGAACCGATGTTGAATGCGGGACCGGCGGGGTACCCAACACACATGGCTACTACCAAGCAGACGAAGGCCGCCCGCTCGAACGTACGCAAGGCGCAGGCCGGTGCGAAGGCGAAGAAGTCCATCTCGAAGATGCCCGCCAAGACGCGCACCGCGTTGGGTAAGCAGGGCGCGGCGGTCGCGGCACGCAAGCGGACCGGGTCCAGCGAGCCGAAGACCCGAGCCGAGCTGTACGAGATGGCCAAGAAGGGGAGCTCCCGGCCGCTCGAAGATGGGCCGCGACGAGCTGGCCCGCCGGCTCGGCGAGAAGTAACGCGACCGAGCGGGTTAGCGCTGGTCCGGCACCGTGGGCACAGGCTCCCTCATCTGGCCATCATCCGCGTCGGCCACAGCGTCGACGGAAGGTTCACGTTCGCTCTGGCTCTGGCTCTGTTTCATGGTTCGAGCGACCTGGTAGACAACCGCTGTCAGCGGAACCGCGACGATGGCACCGGCGACCCCGCCGGTCAGCGCGCCGGCGGTGACCGCGATCAGCACTACCGCCGGGTGCAGCCGTAGAGCCCGGCCCATGATCAAGGGTTCGAGCAGGTTGCCTTCGAGCTGTTGGACGACGACCACGGCGGCGAGCACGATCAGCGCGTCGGCCGGGCCGTTGGCGGCGAGGGCGACGAGGACGGCCGCGAGGCCGGCCACGGTCGCGCCGAGGATCGGTACGAACGCGGCCAGGAAGGTCAGGATCGTGAGCGGGAGGGCCAACGGCACGCCGACGACGAACAGGGCCGCGCCGATCCCGACCGCGTCGACGGCCGCGACCGCCACCGTGCCGCGCGCGTAGCGGGCCAGGGCCTGCCAACCGTTCCCGGCCGCTGTCATCCAACGGTCCCGCGACCGCCGCGGCAGTAGATCGCCGAACCACTGCGCCATCGCCGGCCCGTCCTTGAGCAGAAAGAAGATCAGCACGAGCGCGAGCAGGGCGGCGCCGAGGCCCTCGACGATCGTCATTGCCGAGCCGACCGGATCCGGCGCTGTCGAGCGCGCCTGGTCGCCGATCCGGTCGATCGCGGAGCTCAGCTGCGACTCGCTGAGGCCGAACGTGCCGACGAGCCAGTCTTGCGTGCGCGACCAGCCCTGCGAGAGCTGATCCGGCAGATCCGCGGCCTGGTCGGCGACCGTCGGCCACATCAATACGGCCGGGACCACGAGGACCGCGAGCAGGACGCCGATCGCGGCGAATGCCGCCAATGCCGCCGGAACGCGGCGGCGGCGCAGGACGGCGCTGATCGGCTGCAGCAACGCGGTCACCACCAGCGCCGCCACCAGCGCCATCGTCAGCGGCGCGACGAGCACCGCCAGTCGAAGGACGAGGTAGGCGACCCCGGTAACCAACAGAACGCACGCGGCGGCCATACCCGCGTACCGAAGCGACCACGGTAGGGCGTTCCACACGCCACCACGCCGATCCACACGACCATCCACGCGTCCAGATGTACCCAAACGGCGGAAACGGCACACGGCCCTCCCGTACGCACCGGAGCGGATCTCGATCGGTTCACCGATCTTGGCGGGTGAGTTCCGGTGCGTCGGTGTCCAGTGGTACGGCGGGACCGGGGACGAGGCCCAGTTGAATCCCCTGACGCCGGCTGGTGGCGGTGAACAGCCAGTCAGCGGTGGTGCGCAGCCGATTGGTCGGCAGTGCCGCGAGGTGGTAGCCGCGAGCCACGAGCCGAGCGAGCGGCCCGGACATCGGCAGGTGCAGCGGGTTTGCGACGGCCTGCCAGCCGCCGAGGTCGACGACGAATCCGAGATCTCGGTGCCGGTACGGCCGCCGGGTGCCGACGCCATACGACGCGGCGATGTTGTGCGCGGCGAGTTTGCCCTGCCGTACGGCGTGTTGCGCGGTCATCGCGGTGGCCTGCCCGGGGTGCTGCGAGTCCGGTACCGCGGCGCCGTCGCCGCAGGCGTAGACGTCCGGATGGCCGGCGACGGTGAGGTACTCGTCCACGCACAACCGGCCTTTCTCGGTGGGCAGACCGGCCTGCTCCAGGACCGGGTCCGGGCGGACGCCGACGCACCACACGAGCGTCCGCGACGGCACGAACCGGTCATCGGTGAGCCGCACACCGGTGGCCGTGGCCTCCCGGACGGACGTGCCCAGGTGGGTCTCGACGCCGCGGTGCTGGAGCACCCGCTGCGCGTCGGCGGACATGCGAGCGTCCATGCCGGGCAGCACCTGCTCGGCCGCGTCCAGCAGCAGCCACCGTGGTGGGGTGCCGCGGAGCCGGGGATGGCGGGCAGTGATGTCGGCGGTCAACAGCTGGCCCTGCGCGGCGACCTCGGCGCCGGTGTATCCGGCGCCGACGACGACGAACGTCATCCGGGCCGCGCGTTCGCCTGGGTCCTCGGCGGCATCGGCGAGCTCGACCTGACGTACCAGGTGATCGCGCAGATACAGGGCCTCGGGAACTCCCCTGAAGCCGTGCGCGTGGTCGGCGACTCCCGGGATCGGCAGGAGCTTGGTGACGCTGCCGGCCGCGAGGACCAGCCGGTGGTAGCCGAGGGTGCCGTGGTCGCCCTCGGGCCCGACGTAGGACACCGTGCGCGCGTCCGCGTCGATGGCGTTGACCTGCCCCAGGACCAGCCGCACTCCGGGAAGGGTGTCCTGCAAGGGGATGGTGATGCGCCGTGGGTCGAGCGCGCCGCCGGCGACCTCGGGCAACAGCGGCAGGTACAGGAAGTAGTCGGTCGGGTTGACCAGCACAACCTCGGCGGCGCCACGGGCTCGGCGCAGCAGCGCCCGGGCGGTGTGATAGCCGGCGAAGCCCGCACCGACAATGACGATCCGTGGCCGTGCCACTCGTCACTTTCCTTCGAGGGCTCTGAGCAGCTCAGCCTTGGTCATCCGCGAGCGGCCCCTGACGTCACGTCGCTTCGCCTCGGCGTACAGCTCGTCCCGTGATCGCTCGGTTGACCGCATCGTCTTCTTGGGAGTACGGGGCTTGTCCGACGACTTGCGGGTAGCCGACGGTTTGCCGAGTTCGCGCCAGCTGTGCTCCGACACGTCCACGTCGAACCGTTTCGCAGCGCGCTTGATCCGGCGGAACGCCTCGTCGCGTTCGGCGTCGGTGACGTCGCGAACCTGGTCGAACCGCGCGATCGCGTTGCGGACGTGGGACGCGTCGTTGAGGGGCTCCTTGCGCAGCCGCGGAAACGCGAAGGTGCTGTCCGGCATCGCGTTGCGGTCGTCGGCATCCAGCTCGTGTGATTGCGATTTACGTGCAGCCATTGTTGCGCGTTACCCCGTAGCGGACGACCTATACGTGCTTGCGCTGCGACGACTTCGGTGGCCATGGCGACCCCGCTTGGTCACCGCTATCGATCCACCGTCGCTGACGTAGGCGCGGCGGGAAAGGTCGCTGGGACGGCGGGTGGAATGGCCGTGCCCGCGCTGGTCGATGACAATGACCCGATAGTCCGGTAGCAGGGATGACGCCGTGGGCAGAAGTTGCCCTTGATGCGGGCAGATACCTTGTCGCCGTGAGAAGTGTTCTGGTGACGGCGCCCGATGACGCGCGGTGGACGGTGCGGGTGGTCTGGGAACCACGTTGGCGAGCGCTCGCCCGACGCTTCGGCGGGTGGCGCCGTAAGCGAAAGAAGGACCGGGGTGGCGATTCCGGTGATGTCGTCGACGGCGCCTTGCGGATCGACGACGCGGCAACGTCGGGTTCGGGCGGGGGTAGGGCGGACGGCTTCGACCTTGGCGACGCCGTCATCGTCGTCGTGGTCGTCTTCCTGGCGGTCATCGTTGCCGCGGCGCTGTTCTGGTGGGTGCTGCTTCCGCTGCTACTGGTCGCCCTCGACCTCATGATCGTGCTGGTGCTGCTGGTCGTGACGGTTGCGGGGCGAGTGTTGTTCCGCCGGCCGTGGACGGTGGAGGCGACGACGGGCAGCGGCGAGCGGGTCATCGCGGAGGTCGTGGGATGGCGTGCGGCGCTGCGTAGGCGTGATGAGATCGCGGAGTTGCTGCGCCTGGGGCAACGGCCCGTCGATGTGCTGAGCCCGGTGCGGTAGTCGGATGCAGCGCACTGTCGTGCGCGGGGGCGCGAGTCGGGCGCTGGCCAGGCCGGTGGGCACTATCGTTTCAACGTGCACATCCGTTTTGACATCCCGGCCGATCCGGCCTACCCCGGCCGCGTGGCCGCCGCGCTCAGCGGTGTCGCGCTACGCAAGTACGGCTACGTCGGCGCCGTACTGGTCCTGCTCGGTGTGATCGGTCTTGCCGCCTCGCAGGGGTTCGACTGGGGCGAGCAGATCCTGCCGCTGTACATCGCGATGATCGTGGGCGGCGTGGCGGGGATGCTGTACTCGCCGTTGGTGCGGTGGCGTGCCCGCCGCCGCTCCGATCGCTATGCCGTCGAGGGCGGCTACGACATCACCGACGAGAACATCATGATGCGCAGCGGCACGGAGACCGGCGGCATCGCCTGGGAGGGCGTCGCCCAGGTGACGGAGACCCCTGAGTTCTGGATCGTGTACGTCGGCCGGATGCCGGCGACCGTGATCCCACGCCGCTTGATGTCCGCCGAGGACGACGAGACCTTGCGAACCTTCCTGACCAGACGTGAGCTGCTCCAACGTCGGTGACGACTACGGCCGTCCGGTGCTCGATCGGGTGGTCAGCACGGGGGCCAGCAGGGTCGCGGCGGGCGGGGGTGGGCCCGCGAGCTTCGCCATCAGCAGCGTCACCGCCTGCTTGCCGATCTCGTCCGCCGGGATCGACACCGACGACAACGCCGGCCGGGTACGTTCGGCGACCTCGTCGGGGCAGATCGCGATCACGGACATGTCCCGGGGTACCCGCCGGCGCAACGACGGCAGCAGCCGCATCACATGGTCGACCGCCGCCTCGTTGTGCACGACCAGGCCGGTCGTGTGCGGGTGGCGCCGCAGCAGGTCACGGAGTGTCGCGCCCACCGCGGCCTGGTCCTCCTCGCACGGCCGCGCGACAGCGGACACGCCCGCCTTCTCGGCCGCCGCCAGGAAACCGGCCCGGGTGCGGTGGGCGAAACCGGTCCCGCGGGCGTAGACCACGGCCGGAGCGCCGAGTAGGGCGACGCCGCGGTGGCCCAGCGCGACGAGTTCCTCGACGCAGCGCGCGCCGGCGCGGTGGAAGTCCAGGTCGACGCAGGTGAGCCCGGTCGGGTCGGCCGGGAATCCGATTAGGACACTCGGCCGGCGTAGCTCGCGGAGCGCCGGCACGCGCGGGTCGGACAGCTCGACGTCCATCACCACGACACCGTCCACCATGGAGCTGTCGGCGATCCGGCGCAGGCCGGCCGGTCCCTCGTCGGCCGTCACGATCAGCACGTCGTGGTCGTGGCCACGGGCGCCGGTGACCACGGCGGTCATCAGCTGCATGAGGATCGGCAGGTGCATGCCGGAGCGCAGGGGCAGCACGAGCGCGATCACGTTGGCCCGCCGGCTGGCCAGCGCCCGCGCGCCCGCGTTGGGCTGGAAACCCAGCGTCGCGATGCTGGCCAGGACCCGCTCGCGGGTGGCGGCCGAGATCGCGCGCTTGGCCGACAGGACGTACGACACGGTGCTGACGGCGACGCCGGCGTGCTGGGCCACGTCGGCGATCGTCACCAGGTCAGGACGTTTCGCCGCCACTAGCCGACGTCCCCGCGGAACTCGAGCCCGGCCACCCGGGTCCCGGCCGCACCCAGCACGAGGTAGACGTCGTGCACCGCGCCGGTGGGTATGAAAATCCCGCTGACCTCGGTCCAGCCGCCGGGCGGCACGTCGAGCTCGGCGGCCACCGGCCCGGAGATCGGGTCGTCGAGGCGCAGCGAAATCCGGGTTCCGCCGGGCGGTGCCGCGACGCGGACGACCACCTGCCGGGCCGCGGCCGGGACCTCGACATCGTGGAAGCCCAGCCAGGAACCCGTCCGCAGCGCGCGGACCGCGTCGCCGCGCTCGGGGGTCTCCGCGGTCAGTGCCGTCCCCGACTCGGCGTCCCGGTCGGCGGCCCGCAACGGCACGTGCGACGGGTCACGGGCCGCGAGCCGTGACCCGCGCACCCGCAGCGTCGTGACCGCGGTGACGTCGAGACACGACCGGCCCACCCAGACGGTGTGCTCGGCCCCTTCGACAACGGGTCGGGTGTCCCAGATCGCGAGCTCCTCGGCGCGCAGCGTCAGCGTCACCGTCTGGCACGCGCCCGGCGCGAGCCGTACCCGCTGGAATCCGCGCAGCCGCCGCAGCGGCTGTTTCACCCGCGAGGTGCGCTGCTGGGTGTAGAGCTGCACCACCTCTTCGCCAGGGCGGTCACCGATGTTGTGCACGTCGACGCTGATCTCCACCTGCCCGTCCGGGTCGACGGTGTCCGCACCACACCGCAGGTCACGGTGGGCGAAACGGGAGTAGCCGAGCCCGTGGCCGAAGGGGTAGAGCGGCACGCCCCGGAAGTACTGGTACGTGGCGTCGGCCGAGACGATGTCGTAGTCGAGCAGGTCCGGCAGGTCGCTCGCGTCGGCGTACCAGGTCTGCGGCAGCCGGCCGACGGGCTCCGCGGGCTCACCTTCGGCGGTGCTGCCCAGCAGCACGTCGGCGAGGGCCGCGCCGAACTCCTGCCCGCCGTGCGCCGACCAGAGCACCGCCGGCGCCGGGCCGATCGCGTAGGGATAGCCGCTGACCAGCAACAGCACCGTGCGCGGGTTGGCGGCCTGGACCGCACGGAGCAGCGCCGCCTGGGCCGGTGGCAACGCCAGGTCGGCGCGGTCCTGGGTCTCCCGGCCGCCGACCATCGGATGACTGCCGAGCGCGACGATTACCACGTCGACGTCGCGGGCGGCCGCCACCGCCGCGTCGATGCCGTCGCTGACCAGGTTGACCTGGAACGGTGTCGCTAGGTCGGCGGTCGGGGCGTCGGCGCGCAGAACCCCGTCGGCGCCGACGGTCACGTAGCGGTCGGCCGCCGACGAGCCGCAGCAGGGTGCCGTCGGGGTGGGTGGTCGCCTCGAAGGTCTCGCGGACGACCCACTCACCCGGCCCGGTCCGGTCGTTGACCAGCAGTCCCCGCTCGTCGGCGCGGACGTAGCGACCGTTGCTGACGGCCCGCAGGGTGATCGTGCCGCTGCCCCAGTCGAGGACGTCGAAATGCGCCACGTCGCCCTCGGCCGTGACCCGCAGCGGCCCGCCGTCGGTGCGGACCGGGCCCCGCGCGGTGGTCAGCGCGACGCGGTCGGCGCCTTCGGCGTGCCGCACCGCTTCCGGGCCGAGGCGCTGGGCGAGCCCGGCGACGGCGGTGACCGCGTACGGCAGCGAGCCGCTGTACCAGTCGAGCAGGACCGTGTCGCCGAGCGGGCCGACGACGGCGACGCTCTGACCGGCCCGGATCGGCAGCAGTCCGTCGTTGCGCAGCAGGACGATCGCGCGCCGGGCGGCCTCGCGGGCCAGCCTCTGGTGGTCGGGACAGTTGACGACGTCGGTGGTGATGCCGGCGTACGGGTTGCGCTCCGGCGGGTCGAACTCGCCGAGGCGGAGCCGGACGCCCAGCACGCGGGTCGCCGCCCGGTCGATGTCGGCCGGCGCCAGCAACCCGCGCTCCAGTGCTTCGGTGATGCGGCGGACCGTCGGCGCGGGATCGGCGCCGTCCTCGGTGAAGCAGTCGACGCCGGCCCGCAGCGCGGCCGCGAAGGCGGTGACATGGTCGGGGTGAAACGCCTGCTCACCGGCGAGGTTGCTGGCGGCGCCGGCGTCGCCGACGACGAGGAGGTCGTCGGTCGTCCATTCCGCGCAGCGTCGCGAGCAGCGGGCTGACGTGTGCGGGACGACCGTTGACCAGGTTGTACGAGGCCATCACCGCTCCGGCGGCACCCGCCTCGATCGGGGCGCGGAACGCCGGTAGCTCGTACTCGTGCAGCACCCGCGGCGGAAGGTCGCTGGAGGTCAGGTGCCGGTCGGTCTCGTTGTTGTAGCCGAGGAAGTGCTTGAGCGTCGCGACGGTGCGCAGATAGGTGGGGTGGTCACCGCGCAGACCGGAGGCGTACGCGGTGCCGAGCACCCCGGTGAGCCACGGGTCCTCGGCGTAGCCCTCCTCGTTGCGGCCCCAGCGCGGATCGCGGAGCGGGTTGACCACCGGTGCCCAGACGTTGAGCCCGACACTCGGGTCCTTGCGGTGCATGCCACGGACCTCGTCGCCGACCGCCGCGCCGACCCGGCGCACGAGGTCAGGGTCCCAGGTCGCGCCCAGCCCGACGGCCTGTGGAAAGACCGTCGCGATGCCGAGCCAGGCCACGCCGTGCAGCGCCTCGGTGCCGGTCCGGAACGCGGCGATGTCCAGCCGTGGGATCGCCGCCTGGTGCTGGTGCAGCAGCGCCACCTTCTCGGCCAGGGTCAGCCGGGCGACCAGGTCGGCCAGCCGGGCCGCCGGCGGCACGTCTGGGTCGCGGAACGTTTCACGGGCCGGGTCTGCCATGAGTCGTGCTCTCCTCCCGGGGCAGGACGGGCCTGCTTTTGGGCAGGCCGCATCGCGGGTGGTCGAAGCGCTTCGACAATGGTGCTGAAAGAACTCCGTCGGCCCGGACACGTGAATGTCTCGACGGAGTCATTCCGAGGCTGGCACCGCGGCCACGCGCAGTCAAGGGGCGGCCGGTGATCAGGACAGCTGCGGCAGCTCGCCGGCTTCGAGTCGGGCGAGGGCGAGCGCGGCGCCGCCCAGGGCGACGGCGTTGGGCTCCACGGTGGACGGCGCCAGGACCGGACCTCCGTCGAGCCGCGCCGCCGCCGCGGGGACCAGCCACGGTGCGAGCGGGTGCAGGACTCCGCCGAGCAGCACGACCTCGGGATCGAGCACGTCGGCGAGCATCCGGACGGCGACACCGAGCCGGGTGCCGGCCTTGGTCAGTGCGGCGACGGCGGTCGCGTCACCGGTGTGTGCCAGGGCGACGATCCGCTCGACGGCGGCGCCCCAGTCCGCCGGCGCATCATCCTCGCCGAGCGCGTTGCGGACCAGGCCCGGCAGACCCAGGTCGAGGTCGAGGCACCCCCGCCGGCCGCAGCCGCACTCGGCGCCCTCGGGGTCGACCACGAGGTGGCCGACGGCGCCGGCGAGACCTCGCGCGCCGCGCAGCGGGCGGCCGTCCGCGATGATCCCGGCGGTGACGCCGATCCCGCCGTGTAGGTGGACCAGGTCGGTGCGGCCCGCGCCTTCGCGCTGTTCGGCGAGCGCGGCCAGGGTGGCGGCGGACTCGACGGTGACCTCGAACGCCGGGTCGTGCAGGCTGCGGTTCACCTGTGCGGCCAGACCCTCCACGGCACCATCGGGTACGCCGAGGGTCAGGCCGAGCACCGTGCGGCCCTGACCGGTCACCTTGCCGACCACGCGGGCGGCCAGCGCCGCGACCGCGGCGACGGTGCGGCCGGGTGGCGTGTCCGGCCCGGGCGCCGCCCGGCGCCAGGTCAGCAGGCGGCTGCCGGTGAAGTCGACCGCGACCGCGTTGATGTGGTCGGCTCCGATCTCGATGCCGATCGCCGCGTACGGCCTGCCCTCCAGGGTCAACATGGTCGCGGGCCGGCCGATCCGGCTGCCGAGCAGGCCCGACTCGCGCAGCAGCCGGCGGTCGATCAGGTCGGTGACCAGGCTGGACACGGTCGCTTTGTTGAGCCCGGTCGCGGTGGCGATGTCGGCCCGCGAGCAGGGGGCGTGCGCGCGCACGTGCCGGAGCACGAGGGCCAGGTTGGCCGCCCGCACGTCCATCAGGTCGGCCGGGCCGGTGGCCTCCCGCGTTCCGATCACGTGCGTCCCGCCTTCCGGAGCTTGGTCACGGTGCAACTATGCCGCACCCGACGGGTGCGCCGTCATCGTCTCTTGTGGCGGATCTGACCGTCGACTACTTTGTTTGGCTACAAGCCAAACTAAATCGGGAGAGGAGCGCCGTGATGGTCGACACGCGCGCCACCACCAGCCGGCGGGCCTTCCTGAGCCTGGTCGGGATCAGCGCCGGTGCCGGACTTCTGGGCGGGTGCGGCGACAAGGCCGTCGAAGGCGGCGCCACCCAGAAGCTGGACGCCCTGGCCGGCGTGCTGCCCGAACAGGGCGCGCTGCCGGCGGGCATCCCGCAACCCGACGTCATCAGCACCCGCCCCGTCGCCGACGGTTACACCCGCTTCCCCAGCTCACTGATCGACGCTGTCGCGCAGCAGCCCGGCGCCGGTGGCAAGACCATCACCGCGATGACCCCGGCCTGGGGCCCGGCACCACCCAGCGGGGCGAACAACGGCTACCTGACCGCGGTCAACGCGAAGCTCGGCACACCGGTCGAGTTCAGCGTCCAGGACGGCAACACCTACGCCGAGAAGCTCGGCGCGATCCTCGGCGCCCGCGACGTACCCGACCTGCTCTGTGTGCCGGGCTGGGAGGTCGCGAAGCTGGCCCGCCTCTCCGACGCGATCAAGGCGCTGTTCGAAGACCTGACCCCGTTCCTGGCGGGCGCCGCGGTCAAGGCCTATCCGATGCTCGCCACCCTGCCGACCGGCGCCTGGCGGAACGCGTGCTGGAACGGCCGGCTGATGGCCGTGCCCAACCCGACCGACAACCCGTTCCCGTTCACCCTCTTCTACCGGAAAGATCTACTAAAGGGGCCCGCACCGACCTCGATCGACGAGCTTTACGCGACCGGCAAGGCGGTGACCGACGAGCGCAAGGGTGTCTGGGCCTTCGACAACATCTTCGCGATGGTCCAGATGTTCCACAAAGCACCCGGCAGCAAGGACGGCTGGCGGTTGCGTGCCGACGGAACGCCGGAGTTCAAGTACGAGACGGCCGAGTTCCGGCAGGCCGCCGAGTTCATGGCCAAGCTGTACGCCGAGGGTCTGGTGCACCCGGACGTCGTCGCCAGCCGGGGCGCCGACGCCAAACAGCTGCTGCAGAGCGGAAAGATCCTCTTCAAGCAGGACGGCATGGGCATGTGGCAGCCCATGCAGGCCGAGCAGCAGAACGTCACGCCCGGCTTCGAGGTGGCGCCCGTGCCGCTGTTCGCGGCCGGTGGCGGCGCCCCGCTCGCCTGGGGCGACGACGAGCCGATCTCGTACACCTTCGTCAAGAAGGGTCTCGGCAAGGAACGGGTCGAGGAGATCCTGCGGATCGTCAACTGGTGCTCGGCGCCGTTCGGCACCAACGAGTTCAACCTGCGCGAGTTCGGCGCCGAGGGCAAGCAGCACACCCGCGGGCCGGACGGGCCGGTCAAGAACGACCTCGGCTTCAAGGAGATCCAGAACCAGTACTTCTTCATCAGCGGCCGAAGCCCGGTCGTGCAGCCCACGCCACAGACACCGAAATACGTGCCCGACATGCTGGCGTACGCGAACGCCTCCGTCGCCAACCTCGAGAAGGACCCGTGGGACGGTCTCAAGTTCGAGATGCCGGCGAAGTACAAGGCCGGGCTGGTGCCTTCGGAAGACCAGATCAGCGACATCCTCCGGGGCCGCCGGCCGTTGGCGGACCTCGACACGGTCGTCAAGGAGTGGCGGGCGAACGGCGGCGACGAGGCCCGCGAGATGCTCGGCAAAGCGTTGGCCGACTCCGGGCGATGACCCGGGTTCGTTCGACCCGGCGGCGTGCGCCGTGGCGGGCCCGGCTGCGCCGGGACTGGCCCTTGCTGGTGATGGTCCTGCCCGGCGCGCTGCTGCTGCTCGTCTTCCACTACGTGCCGACCCTCGGCAACGTGGTCGCGTTCCAGGACTACAACCCGTACCTCGGCGACAGCGCCCTGCAGGCGCTGGTCAACAGCCCCTTCATCGGTCTGGACAACTTCCGCGCCCTGTTCTCGACGCCGGCCTTCTGGGACGCGCTCTGGAACACCCTGTCGATCACCGCGTTCCAGCTCGTGTTCTTCTTCCCGCTGCCGATCGTGCTGGCACTGTTGCTCGACAGCGTCCTGTCCAGGCGGGTGCGCACGTTCGTCCAGACGATCGTCTACCTGCCGCACTTCTTCAGCTGGGTGCTGGTCGTCACGTTCTTCGTGCAGATGCTCGGCGGCGCGGGACTGCTCTCCCAGGAGCTGCGCCAGGCCGGCATCGAGCCGCCGGAGATCATGACCAACCCGGACACGTTCCTGCTGCTGGTCACCGCCGAGGTGGTCTGGAAGGACGTCGGCTGGGGAACCATCGTCTTCCTGGCCGCACTGTCCACCATCGACCCGCACCTGTACGAGGCCGCCGCGGCCGACGGCGCCGGACGGTGGCGCCGGCTGTGGCACATCACCCTGCCCGGGCTGCGCCCGGTCATCGTCCTGCTGCTGATCCTGCGGCTCGGCGACGCCCTGTCGGTCGGCTTCGAGCAGTTCCTGCTGCAACGTGAGGCTGTGGGCCGGCAGGCGGCGGAGGTGCTCGACACGTTCGTCTACTACCACGCCATCACCACCGGCGACTACGGCTTCGGTGCCGCGGCCGGCCTCTTCAAGGCGGCCGTCGGGCTGCTGCTGATCCTGCTCGCCAACAAGTTCGCCCACCTGATCGGGGAACGGGGGGTGTACGCGCGCTCATGACTGTCACCAGGCCCGTCTGGGACGAGAAGCCCGGCGTCGCCGGCCAAGTGGCGAAGGGAACGGTGCTGACCGCCGTCGTGCTGGTCGTGGTCGTCCCACTGTGGGTGGCGCTGGTCACCAGCCTGTCCTCGCGCGCGACCATCAACGCGGCCGGCGGCCTCGTGCTCGTGCCGCGCGGGATCGACGTCTCCGCCTACCGGATCATCTTCTCCGGCGGCCAGATCAGCCAGGCGCTGTGGATCAGCACGCTGGTGACCGTCTTCGGCACTCTGGTGAGCCTGGCGGTCACGATCCCGGCCGCGTACGGCCTGTCCCGTCCCGGCTCGGTCGGCCACCGCGGGCTGCTGTTCTTCTTCCTGCTGACCTTCCTGATCTATCCGGGGCTCGTCCCGAGCTACCTGGTGGTGACCGGTGTCGGTCTCAAGGACAGCCTCTGGGCGCTGATCCTGCCCAGCGCGCTCAACGTCTTCAACTTCGTCGTCGTGCGGGCGTTCTTCCAGAACCTGCCCGCCGAACTGCTCGACAGCGCCCGGGTCGACGGCGCCGGGGAGTTCCGGATCCTGTGGCGGATCGTGCTGCCGTTGTCGAAGGCGGTCGTCGCGGTCGTCGGGCTCTTCTACGCCGTCGGCTACTGGAACGTCTGGTTCTCGGCGCTGCTCTACATCGACGACAACGAGAAGTTCCCGATCCAGCGGGTGCTGCAGACGTTCATCTTGGCCGGCCAGACGCCACAGACTTCCGGCACGGCGGTGGGCACGGCGCTGCCGCCGACCCTGGCGATCAAGATGGCGGTGGTCGTCGTGACCGTCGCGCCCATCGCCGCCGTCTACCCGTTCGTGCAACGCCACTTCACGCGCGGCGTGATCCTCGGCGCCATCAAGGGCTGACGGCGGTGTACTACGGCGGCGACTACAACCCCGAGCAGTGGACCGAGCCGGTGTGGCGCCAGGACGCCGCGCTCATGCGGGCCGCCGGGGTCACGCTGGTCACCGTCGGCGTCTTCGCCTGGTCGGTGCTGGAACGCGCGCCGGGCCGGTACGACTTCGGGTGGCTGGACACCGTCCTCGACGGGCTCGCGGAGGCCGGGGTCCGGGTGGCGTTGGCGACGCCCACCGCCGCACCGCCGCCCTGGTTCAGCCGGCGACATCCGGAGACGCTGCCGGTCGGACCCGACGGTGTGCGGCTCAGCCACGGCAGCCGGGACACCTACTGCGCCAGCGCACCCGCGTACCGCGCCGCGGCCCGCCGCATCGCGCGCACCCTGGGGGAGCGCTACGGTCGGCATCCCGCGCTGGCCCTGTGGCGGGTGCACAACGAGTACGGGACCACCTGCTACTGCGACCTGACCGCCGACGCCTTCCAGGCCTGGCTGAGCCGCCGCTACGGCAGCCTCGCGGCGCTCAACGACGCGTGGACGACGGCGTTCTGGAGCCAGCGCTACGGCGACTGGGCCGAGGTCCTGCCACCCCGGCGGACGCAGTACCTGGCCAACCCCGCGCAGGTGCTCGACTTCCGCCGCTTCACCTCCGACGAACTGCTCGACGCCTACCGCGAGCAGCGTGACGTGCTCCGGGCCGCGGCGCCGGGGATCCCGGTCACCACGAATTTCGTAGTCGGTGACTGGGTCCCGGTCGACCACGCCCGCTGGTCACGCGAGGTCGACCTGGTCGCCGTCGACCACTACCCGGCCTCGTCCGGACCGGACGCCGAGGAAGAAGCCGCCTTCCTGGCCGATCTGGCCCGCGGCTGGTCCCGGGACGGCAGCTGGTTGCTGATGGAGACCGCGCCCAACCTCATCTACACCCGCGACCGGATGCACACCAAGGAACCCGGGCGGATGACCCGCCAGGCCCTGGCGGCGGTGGCCCGGGGTTCGCGCGGCGCGATGTTCTTCCAGTGGCGGGCGTCGCGCGGTGGAGCCGAGCTCTTCCACTCGGCCCTGGTGCCGCACGCCGGCACCGACAGCCGGGTCTTCCGCGAGGCGTTGACCCTCGGCCCGACTTTGGCCCGGACCGCCGAGGCTGCTTCCGCGCGGGTCGAGGCCCGCGTCGCCGTCGGCTGCCACGAGCCGTCCGCGTGGGCGCTCGCCGCGACCGCGCTGCCCTCGACCGCCGTCGACCACCGCGCCGAAGCCCGGCACGCGCACCGCGCGCTGCACCGGGCGGGCATCACCTGCGACGTGGTCGGCGCCCTGGACGACCTCTCCCGCTACGCGGTCGTCGTGCTGCCCTGCTGGTATCTGCTCACCGACGAGGAGGCCGCCGACCTGTCCGACTGGGTCACCGGCGGCGGTCAGCTCGTCGCCACGTACCTGTCCGGCGTCGCCGACGACCGGGCGCGCGTCCGGGTCGGCGGCTATCCGGGCGCGCTTCGTGAGCTGCTGGGTGTGCGGGTCGAGGAGTTCCACCCGCTGGCCGCGGCCACGTCCGTCGCGCTGTCCGGCGGTGCGAGCGGCAGTGTGTGGAGCGAGACCGTCCACCTGACCGGCGCGGTCGCGAACGTCCGATACGACGGTGGCCCGCTCGACGGGCGCCCCGCCGTCACGCGGCACCGGGTCGGGTCCGGCGACGCCTGGTACGTCTCCACCCGGTTGACCGACGACGCGTACACCGGCTTTCTGCGCGCGGTAGCGGAGCGGGCCGGCGTGGCACCGGTCCGCCCGCGGTTACCGGCCGGTGTGGAGGTCGTCCGGCGCGTCGCGGGGGATCGGACCTGGCTCTTCGCGATCAACCACGGGGAGACTCCGTACGACCTGCGCGCCGACGGTGTCGACCTGCTCACCGGCGAACCCGTCACGCGAGACACGGTCCTGGCACCCGGTGCGGCGCTGGTGGTGCGGGAGCGCGCTGACTAGATCGCCGCTCGGCGTTGGTGCTGCAACGTCTCCAGCAGACGGAGCCAGATCTCGCTGACGGTCGGGAAGCTGGCGACGGCGTGCCAGAGCCTGCTGACCGGTACCCGCCCGACGATCGCGACGGTCGCCGAGTGCAGCAGTTCCGTCGTCTCGCTGCCGGCGAAGGTCGCACCGACCACCGTGTCGCTGGCGGCGTCGACGACCAGTTTCGCCGTCCCGTCGTAGTGCTCGCGCGAGATCGCCGCGCCTGAGATCGCGGCGATGTCGTACTCCGCGGTCTCCACGTCGATGCCGCGTTCGCGTGCCGTGGCCTCGGTCAGCCCGACCTGACTGACTGGCGGATCGACGAACACCACCTGCGGCACGGCGTCGTACTCCGCCGTGGTCAGGCGCTCCGTCAGAGACTTGCCCAGCGCGCGGGCGGTGATGGCCTCGCCGGCGACCCGGGCCTGGTACTTGGCCATGTGGGTGAGCAGAGCGCGGCCGGTCAGGTCTCCGGTCGCGTAGAGCCAGTCGGTGCCGACCACGGTGAGCTGGTCGTCGACGTCGAGGTAGCCGTGTGGGGCGGTGATGTCGACGGTCTCGAGCCCGATGTCGTCGGTGCCGCCGCGGCGGCCGACGGCGACGACCACTTCGTCGGCCTCGAGCTTGTCGCCGTTGTCGAGCGTGACGGTCACCGGGCCGCCGTGGATCTGACCGACGCCCAGGTCGCGCGCGTCCGGCCGGCTGACGCGCGTCACGTTCGTGTTGAGCCGCACGGCGACTCCCGCCTCGGCGAGGTGACGTTGGGCGAAGTCGCCGGCGAAGGGCTCCATCGTCTTGCAGGAGCTGCGAGCCCCGGTGCACGAGGGTGGCCTCCTGGGCGCCCAACGCGTGCAGCCAGGTGATCGCCTCGCAGGCGACCGGGCCGCCGCCGACGACCACGACCCGTCGCGGGACCTCGCGCAGCGCGGTGACGTCGCGGGAGGTCCACGGGAACGCGCCGGCGAACCCGTCGGTCGGCGGTACGTACGCCGAACTGCCCGTCGCGAGGATGACCGCGTGTCCGGCGGTGATGGTCCGCACGGATCCGTCCGAGGCGGTCACGGACACGGTCTTCTCGCCGGCCAGCCGGCCCCGTCCCCGGAGCAGATCGATGTTGTTGGCCTTGAGGAAGTCGACCTCCTGCGGGTCCGCGTAGTGGAACGCGATGTCGTCGCGTCGCGCCAGGACAGCGGGCACGTCCAGCGACCGGCCGGCGATCATCTCGCGTACGCCGGGAAGGTCCCGGCCCACGCTCAGCGCCTCGACCGGCATGAGGAGCGCCTTGCTCGGCCGGCACGCCCAGTACTCGCACTCGCCGCCGATGAGGTCCTCTTCCACCAACACCGTCGAGAGACCGGAGAACTGGCTGGCGTACTGGGCTGCCGTCTCACCGGCCTGCCCACCGCCGACGACGACAACGTCCCAATGGTCCCGTTTCTGGCCTTCACTGGCAGACATGGCGATTCCTTCCCGTGCCGGACGGCGGATAGGCGACAAGCCTGCGTCCCGCCGTTCGCGCGCCGCATCCGCCGGTGGCTAGCCGATGACGCCGGCCGAGCCCAGCTTCGGAGCTCCGGAGAGGAAATCGAGGATCGCGTCGGCCACCGGGCCGGGCGCCTCCTCCGCCTGATGGTGCCCGCTGTCGATGACCTGGTGGCTGATCGGTTTCGCGAGCCACGGCGCCCAGATCGCCGCCGGGTCTCCCTGAATGTCCAGATCGTCGTCGGCGGACTCCAGCAGCAGCGTCGGGCACACGATCTGCCGCCCGGCGGCCCGGTCGGCCTCGTCATGGTCGCGGTCGATGCCGAGGCCGGCCCGGTAGTCCTCACACATTCCGTGTACGACCGCCGGATCGCGCAGGGCCGCCCACACGTCGGCGTGGTTGCCCGCACCCATCGCGTCAGGGCCAGGTGTGCGGTACCACCCGTCCGGGTCGGGGCAGATCACGCGCTCCGCGGGCTTGTCGGTCTGGCCGAGGAACCACCAGTGCCACCAGGCGCGCGCGAAGACGGCATCCGTGCGCTCGAGGTGCTCGATGACCGGCAGGCCATCCATGACGACGAGGTGCGACACCGCCTCCGGATGGTCCATCGCCGTGCGGAACGCGACGAGGGCCCCTCGATCGTGTCCGACCACGGCGAAGCGGTCGTGGCCGAGATGAGCCATCAGCTGTGCGACGTCGCGGGCCATCGCGCGTTTGCTCGACTGCGCGTGGTCCGGAGCGTCGGGCGGAAGCGTCGACTGGCCGTACCCGCGGAGGTCGGGCGTCACCACGAGGTGCTGTTCGGCCAGCCTGGGTGCGACCGCGTGCCACGTGGTGTGGGTGCGGGGATGGCCGTGGAGCAGGACGACCGGCGCGCCGGCGCCACCGTGCCGGAACCGCAGGGTGACATCGTCCAGGTCAACGCGATCCAGTTGGAAACCTTCGAACATCGCTCAGTCTTGCCCTGCTACCGCCTGGTTCAAGCCATCGAGTCGAAGGTGATGATCGACCGCCGGCCGGAGCTTCCGTGGGCCATCGAGTCGAGGGCCGCATTGGCGTCGCGCAGGCCGATCGGGGTGAAGTCGGGCAGGATGCCGTGGGCCGCGGAGAACGCGAGCGTCTCGCGTGCGTTGTGCGGGGAGCCGGACGGGTTGCCCAGGACGTGCAATCGGTTGAGCGCCAGCGCCTCGGTGGCCAGGCTCAGCGGCTCGGGGCTGTAGCCGCACAGCACGAGCGTGCCGTCGGGCGCCAGGCCCGTGAACGCCGCCGCGGCAGCCGCCGTGGACGGCGCGGCGTTGAGGATGACGGTGGCGCCGCCGTCCCAGGTCTTGAGGGCATCGGCCGGGTCGGTGTGCTGCGTGGCGATGAACCGCTCGGCGCCCAGGTCCCGGGCCGCCGCTTCACCGCGATCCGACCGGCCGACGGCGGCGACGCGGGCCCCCATGGCAGCGGCGTAGCGGATCGCCAGCGTGCCCATCGACCCGCCCGCGCCGATGACGGCGACGCGCGAGGTGGGGGTGATCCCGGCCTGCCGCAGGGCGTTGAAGGCGGTCAGGCCGGCGCACATCAGCGGGGCGGCGGCGACCGGGTCGAGCCCGTCCGGCAGCGGGGTCACGAAGTCGGCCTGGAGAACGGCGTACTCGGCGTACCCGCCGTCGAAGTCGATGCCGGTGAAGCGTTTGTGGGGGCAGAGGATCTGCTCGCCGCGCACGCAGTAGTCGCAGTGCCGGTCCGAGTCGCCGAGGATCTGGGCGCCCACGGACGCGCCCACCTCCGGCCATGACACGCCCGGGCCGGCGGCGGCCACCACACCGGTGATCTCGTGGCCGGGGATCATCGGGAAGCGGGCGTTGGGCCAGTGACCGTGGAGCACGTCGAGGTCCGTGTAGCAGACGCCGCACGCGGTGATCTTGACGAGGACCTCACCCTGGCCCGGCTCGGGAACGTCACGTTCGGCGAACGTGAGTGGCTGGTCGACCCCTTCGGCGATGGCGGCGAGCATCGGCGAACCCCCTTACTGTGCGAACTCCACGATCAGGCGGGCCAGCTCGGCCGGCTGGCCAGAGGTTGGCGTTGACCAGGGCTGCGGTGCTCATCCCAGCGGCATGTTCGATGGCGACCGCCATGCCGCTCGAGTACGCGCCGCGGGAACTTCCGCCTTCAACCAGTAGTACCAGGCGGGCGTCGTCGCTGCGACGCCCGGGCGTGCTGCCTTGTTTCATGCGGTCACGCAGGAGTTGGAGAACGGTCACTGTTACCTGCCTGCTGTCGGACGGACGGCGAGGATCTGCTGGGGCCGATAGCAGTCGTGTATCGCTACTCGCTCGGGGCCAGTAGTGCTACTCAGGTCTCTCACGTTTGACAGTAGCAGCCGTTTTTAAGCGTCGACGACCGCGGCGATGCGGCCAACGCCCCGGGCGATCTCGTCGGTGCCGGCGGTGTTGGCGAAGCTGATCCGGATGTACGCGGCCGGGGCCTCGGCGGCGAAGTACGGGCGGCCGGGGGAGACGGCGACACCGGCGCGCAGGCAGGCGGCGGTGAGCGCGGACTCGTCGGTGCCCTCCGGGAGCCGGACCCAGAGGTGGTAGCCGCCGGCGGGGGCCCGGACGGTGGCGGCGAGCGCGGGCAGGTCGCGGTGCAGCGCGCCGAGGATGGTGTCGCGGCGATCGCGCAGGCCGGCGGCGATGCTGCGCAGATGACGGGGCCAGGCCGGGCTGCCGACGAGCTCCAGGGTGGCCTCCTGGAGCGGGCGGGGCACGAAGAAGCTGTCGACGACCTGGATGGCACGCAGCCGCTCCAGCACCGGGCCGCGGGCGATCAGTGCGCCGACGCGCAGGTTGGGCGAGGTGGGTTTGGTCAGTGAGCTGACGTGCACGACGGTGCCGTACGGGTCGTCGGCGACCAACGGCCGGGGGAGCGGCGCGCCGTGGCCGAGACGGCGGGCGAAGTCGTCCTCGATGATGAAGGCGCCGGCCGCGTGGGCGATCTCGGCGATCCGGCTCCGACGCTCGGGGGACAGCACCGTGCCGGTCGGGTTGTGGAACAGCGGCTGGCAGTAGAAGACCCGGGCCCGGGTGGCGGCGAACGCATCCTCGAGCAGATCGGGTCGCACGCCGTCGGCGTCCATCGGCACCGGCACCGGGCGCAGGCCCGCGGCCCGCGCGGCGGTCAGCACGCCGGGGTAGGTCGGGGACTCCACGAGCACCGCGGATCCCGGCGGGGCGAGCGCGTGCAGGGCGGTGGTCAGGGCCGCCTGGCCGCCGGTGGTGACGAGCACGTGGGCCGGGGTGAGGTCGCCGCCGGGTCCGCCGACGTCGCGGGCGAACCAGGCCCGCAGCTCGGTCAGTCCTTCGAGCGGGGGCTGCTCCCAGGCGCCGGGCCGGCGGGCGGCCCGGGCGAACGCCGCGCCGAGGGCCTGCTGCGGCTGCAGGGAAGGGTGCAGGTAGCCGCCGTTGAAGGCGATCACGCCGGGCGGCGGCACCTGGAGGCTGGCGAAGATGGTGGAGGCGTCGACGATCCGGGGAGCGGGCTCGCCGGTCTGTTGGTCTTCGGCGGTGAGCGCGATCTGTTGCCAGGAGGTGTCGACGACCCGGGCGGCGGTCGCGTGGTGCGCCCGGTAGGCGCCGGCCCCGGGCCGGGTGACGACCAGCCCTTCGGCGGCGAGCTGGGCCAGCGCCCGGGAGACGGTGACGGGGCTGATGCCGAAGCGTTCGACCAGAACCCGACTGGACGGCAGCTTCTCGCCGGGCGCGTAGCGCTCGAGCTCGCCGCGCAGACGCGCCGCGACACTCCCGGCACTGCTACTGTCGTTCATCCACGATCACGATAGCACTAGGAAACCGCTAAGCTCCCGCCGTGGCCAGGTACTTCGACATGCATCCGGAGAACCCCGCGCCGCGGGCGGTCGGCCAGGTGGTCGATCTGGTCAACGGCGGCGGGTTGGTGGCTTACCCCACGGACTCGCTGTACGCGTTCGGCTGCCGGCTCGGGAACGTCGAGGGCGTCGACCGGATCCGCCGCATCCGCCACCTCGACAGCCACCACCACTTCACGCTGGTGTGCAAGGACTTCAGCCAGCTCGGTCAGTTCGTGCACATCAACAACACGCGCTTCCGGGCCGTCCGTGCCGCCACGCCGGGCAGCTACACGTTCATCCTGCCGGCGACCAAAGAGGTGCCGCGGCGGTTGCAGCACCCGCGGAAACGTACCGTCGGCGTGCGCATCCCGGACCACGTCGTGGCGCAGGCGCTGCTCACCGCGCTGGGCGAGCCGCTGGTGTCGAGCTCGCTGCTCCTGCCCGGCGACGAGGAGCCGATGACGCAGGGCTGGGAGATCAAGGAACGCCTCGACCACGCGGTGGACGCGGTCGTCGACTCCGGCGACTGCGGCACGGTGCCGACCACGGTGATCGACTGGAGCGACGACGAGCCGGTCATCCTGCGGCGCGGCGCCGGCGACCCGTCCCGATTCGAATAGCCGGAGCAGACATGGTCATCGTCGCGGGACACATCATCGTCGACCCGGCGCAGCGCGAGTCGTACCTGGCGGGTTGCGTGAGCGTCGTCGAACACGCACGCGTCGCATCCGGGTGCGTCGACTTCGCGATCAGCGCCGACCTGGTCGACCCGGGCCGCATCAACATCTTCGAGCGGTGGGAGTCGCAAGCGGCCGTCGAGGCGTTCCGCGGCAGCGGGCCCAGCGACGAGCAGGGCACGGCGATGCTCTCGGCGTCGGTGGCCGAGTACGACGTCGCCGACGGGCGCTCCTTGTCCGGCTAGCCCGCGCTCAGGCGTCGGTGAGCAGCCAGGTGACCGCCTCGATGTACGCGTCGGGCTCCTCGTACTGGGCGAAATGGCCGCTGTTCTCGAGGATCACCAGCCGGGAGCCGCGAATGCCCTCGTGCAGCATCTCGGCCCAGACCGGGCCGCAGATGAAGTCGTGGCGACCGGTCAGCACCACCGTGCGGGCGGTGATCCGTGGCAGTTCCGCGCGGTAGTCGATCGTCATCGAGTCGAACTCCGTCACCCAGGCCCGGATGTTGTCCTGGAGCGGTTTGAACTCGGCGCGCCGGCCCCAGAAGTCGGCGAAATACACGGGCAGGGCCGCGCTGAGGACCGCCGTCTTCTCCTCGGCGGTGTGCACCGTGTCGAACTTGTCGATGACCTCCAGCACCTTGGCGGCCTCGGGGATGTCGGGGTGGCGCTGCGGGTACGCCGCCGCCGCGGCCTGCTCGGCCTCCCAGAAGTCCGGGGTGGTCGTCGGAGACGTGCTGTAGAGGGCGAGACCGGCGGTCCGGTCGGGGTGCAGGATCGCGAACCGCTGTGCGACGAAGCCGCCGTGCGAGTGGCCGAGCAGGTGGACCCGCGGCACGTCCAGGTGCTCGACCAGGGCGCTCAGGAAGTCGACGTAGGTGTCCACGTACGTCGCACCCGCGGGCAGCGGCCCGGAGTCGCCGGTCCCGACGGGCTCGGGATACACCATGGTGAAGTGCTCTTCGAGGCGCTCGGACCGCAGGTACGCGGAGTCGACGCCGGGTCCGCCGGAGTGCGTGATCATCACCGGTCCGCTGCCGGCGACGTGGTAGACCTGCCGTGTCCCATTCACGGTGAAGCTGTGTGTTCCGCTGCTGAGGTTGTGCATCCGGACAAGCTAGGTCAGCACTGTTACAGCAAACGCACAGAAGCTCGTGACTGATGTCACGGCCAGCTATCCGGCCGTCAACACGATCTTGCCGCGGAGGCCGCCGGCCTCGACGAGGCGGTGTGCTTCGGCCGCTTCGGTCAGGGGCATGGTGGCGGCGACCCGGGTGCGCAGCTTGCCGGCGGCCAGCTGCGCGACCAGGTCGGCCAGCGGGTCCCGGTCCAGGTGGATGAGTTGGAGGTGTTGGCGGATGCCACGGCTCGGGTCGGCCGGTGGTGTCGGCCGCGTGGTCACGACGACGCCGTCGTCCTCGATAGCCGGGATCGCGGCGTCGCCGAGCGGGATCGCGTCGAGCACGACCGGCACCGGGCCGACCGAGGTCAGATCGGTTGAGCGCGGGACAACCTCCGCCGCGCCGAGACCGGAAACCCAGGCCTCGTCGTCGTGGCTGGCGAGCCCGAGCACATGGTGGCCCCGCTGGGCGGCGAGCTGAACGGCGAACCCGCCGACGCCGCCACTGGCGCCGGTGACCAGCACCGTCGAGGCGTCCTCGAGCGACAGCGCCGCGAGCGCCTGATGCGCGGTGACCCCGTTGAGCGGCAGCGTGGCCGCGGACACGACGTCGAGCCCGTCCGGCACCGGGACCAGCCACTGCGTGTCGGCCGCGACGAGCTCCGCGTAGCCACCGGGTGTGCCACGCGTCAGATACCAGGGGATCATTCCGACGACGCGGTCACCCACCCGCAGGTCGGTGACGTCCGGGCCCACCGAGGCCACCTCGCCGGCGATGTCCCAGCCGGGCAGGAAAGGCGGTGGCACCGGCCCGCCGGGGATCATCCCGACGCGGGCGGCGATGTCGGCCGGCTGCACACACACGGCCTGCACCCGGACCACGACCTGCCCCGGCTGCGCCACCGGATCGGGCAGCTCGGCCACCTGCAACACCTCGGGCCCACCGGGCGCCGTAACGATCACTCCATACATTCGTCCAGTATGGAGTGAGCGAGCTCGATGGGCTAGAGACGGACGTCTTTGAGATCGAGTAGTTCGATGGGTTGCTGCTCTTCGCCGTCCCCATCCGGTGGTTGGCCGGGCTCGAATCCGCTCAACGCGCCGAATCCGATGCCAGTAAGGGCCTCGACGTGGCCGACCCGGGTCTGGTAAGTGCGGAAGGCGCCCAGCGGTGGCTCTTCAGCCTCCCGGCCGAGCGAGTCGAGCAGGTCGGTCTGCTCGATCAGGTACGCGGTGACGTGGACGGCCTCCGCGGTCGCGACGGCGACGACCTTCCAGTACGCGCGCGGTATGCGCACACCGCGATAGACGGGATCGGCGGGATCGAAAACAGGTCCAGTGTAGACATTCGCGCGCAGCCGGTGGTCGGCGACGGCGGCGAGGATGTAGTCCTCGAGGCCCTGCCAGGTCGCGTCGTTCTGGTTGAAGTCGCGATGCTGCGGCGCGCAGTTGGAGAAGTGATAGGTGTCGGCCACCGCGGCGGCCGCCTCCTCGAGCGTGTCGCCCCAGAGCATGTCCGCGCGGCGGGCGAGGTGACCGCGGTCGAGGTCGTTCCCGGCGTAGAGCGCGTTGGCGGTCTGGGCCGCCGGCAACCGCGGGTCGACGGCCCATCGATCGTTTGACGGGACCCGGCTGAAGCGGCGGCGCCCGTCCAGGTTCGCGGCGGCGTAGATGGCGAGTCGGCGGTCACAGTTCATGACCACGGTGAAGTGGTGGTAGTGCAGGAACCCGTCCGGCGCACCTGGTCCGACGGCCACGTCGAGGCCGTCGACGACGGGCACTGGCAGCGGTACGCCGAGGAAACCGGCGTCGAAACCGCGCCGTTTCGCATAGTCCGGGTCGATCCGGAGCAGCCCGAACGCGACCCCGGTGAGCGTGAGCTCGTCAGTGGTGGAACTCGCCGCGTGCGCCCTCGCCCGCTTCATGCCGGTGGCCCCTGGGCGATCCGGGTGGCCGCGTCGGTGCGGTCACCGCGCCACCAGCCCAGCGCCTCCACCCACCAGCTGAGCCCGGCGCTCGCGTAGGGCGCGATCCGCTCGGCCGCCGCCGCGGGATCCGTCGCGCCCTCCATCGCCACCTCGAATCGGTCGCCGGCGAGCCCCCGCGCGAACGAGACGGCCTCGGCGACGTCCGCGACGGTGGCATCGCGGGTCGGCTGGCCCTCGAAGATCGGCAGCACACCGTCGAACCGCGCTGCCCGCCGCACGCCGACCCGGCGTGGCCAGCGGGCACCGCACCAGATCGGGACGTGGTCCACGCCCCACTGTGACCAGAGCCGGGTCAGCGTGTCGAGGCGTTCGTCGAGTATCCGTCCCCGCGTACGCAGGTCGGGGTCGAGCCCGAAGTCCGTGTATTCCTGATCCAACGCGCCGATGGTGGCGAGCACGGTCAGCCGCCCACCGGAGAGCGCGTGGATGGCCGCGGTGTCCTGAGCGACCTCCTGGACCTGCCGCCGGGGCACCACGACGGTGAGAATGATCCGGATGCGCGCGGTGTTGGCCGCGATGACCGCGGCCGCCACGGTGGAACTGGCCACCGGCCAGCCGGGCTCCTCGAACAGCAGGTGGTCCCAGAGCTGCACGCCGTCCCAGCCGTGCCGTTCGGCGCTGATCGCCAGGTCGGTCAAGGTCCGGACGTCGCCGAACTGGCCGACCGTGGGCAGCCCGACGGCGTACTTCAGGTCCATGGACGAACGCTGTCACGCCCGCGCGACGCTGCCAAGTCGCATCTTCGGGCTGCTCTCGCGTCACGCGGAGAATGGGCCCCGCACCGTCACGCCCCCGTCGACGACGACGCTCTGCCCGGTCACGTAGGACGACAGCGGTGACGCCAGATAGACGGCGGCCGCGGCGGCGTCGTCGGGAACACCGAGCCGGCGCATGGGGATCTCCGGGACGTCGTCGGCGGGCTGTCCGGAGTTCGCGACCGCCGTGGCGATGGCGCCGCACGCCACGATGTTCATGCGGATCCCGTCGCCGGCGTACTCCGCGGCGACGGTCTTCGCGAGGCTCACCAGGCCGGCTTTGCCGGCGCCGTAGCTGGCCTGCATGGGCGCGGCCATGACTCCGGTCACCGAACCGACGCTCACGATGGACCCACCCTGTCCCTGGGCGAGGAAAGCACGGATCGCCGCGCGGGCCGCACGGGCCACGTAGCCGAGATTCATCTCGTACGCGAGATCCCAGTCGTCGTCGCTCATCTCGTGCAGCCGTACCGCCGGCACGAACGCGACCTGCCCTCCCACGACGGTCACGAGCGTGTCGAGTCGGCCGAACTCGGCGACGGTCGAGTCGACGAAGCACGTCCACCGCTGATCGGGACCGGACGTCACCGGCGAGCGCGAGCGCCCGCGCGCCCGATCCCGTCAAGTTCCTCGACGGCATCTCGCGCGCGGCCCAGATCAACGTCGGCGACGGCGACAGCCGCACCGGCCGCGGCGAACGCACGCGAGATCGCGCGCCCGATCCTGTTCGCCTCCGCCTCCGAGAATCAACGCGTTCGTGCCGTCGAGTGGTCGAGCCCAGCTGTTCATTAATCCGATCATGACATCGGCTGCCGCCAGCAGCCGCGCGGTCTCGTCGGCGGTCAACCCGGCCTCGACGTCCGCGAGCAGCTTCTCCAGCTCGCCTGGGACGAGCGTTCGGTGCTCGGTGGGTTCACCGGGCCGCCGGATGGTCACCGTCTGGTGGGTGATCGAGACGTGGCGGTCGACCTGGTGGCGCGTCAACATCAGGCCGTTGCGGAAATGCGAGCTCGGATACGTGCTGGTGAAATGGTGTCCCACTCGTACGTCGACCTGGTGCACGGGTAGTTCGTCAACCGTGTGCATCACCTCCCAGTCACCGGAGCGGAACCGCTGCAACTGCCACGCCTGGCCGGTGTCGGGAGAGTCGAGGTGAACCAGGCGGAATGGCCATCCCCGGTAGTCGTCGTGAGCGCCGTCGGCGAGCAGAATGGGGCGCAACAAGCTGTGCCCGAATCCCGGGTCAGCGAGCCACCGCACTCCCTCCACCGAGACGACGACGACGCAATGCGTGCGCGGCGCCGTGCGTACGTCGCCGACCCGCCCCAGCCGACGCTCCACCTGGTAGCCCAGAGCCTCCAGCGCGGCGGCGAAAAGCGTCGCGTGCTCGAAGCAGTACCCGCCCCGCCCCCGTCCGACGAACTTGGCCTCGACCGCCGGCAGCTCAACACCTGGATGCTGGTCGAGCAGCACGTCGATGTTGTCGAACGTGAACGTACGCACGTGCGCCTCGTGCAGGGCCTGGAGGAACGGCAGGGTCGGCGCCGACCGGCCCAGCCCGACCCGCTCGAGATATGCCTCTACATCCACGATTGACCTCCACCCGTTCATCGCCGGCCCACGTTAGCTCGGCGGAGCGCGACCGACCCACCCGAAGATGAACCCGTGGGGCACACTCGTCGAGGTGATGGAGAGTTCTTCGCTGGGACGTGCGGGCCGGGGCATCGCCGTCGCGACGCTGGCGTCGCGGGTGGCCGGGTTCCTCCGCATCGTGGTGCTGGCGGCGGCGCTCGGGCTGGGCACCCGCCTGCTGGACACCTACAACATCGCGAACACGCTCCCGAACGCCGTCTACGAGTTGGTGATCGGCGGGGCGATGGCGAGCATCGTGGTGCCGCTGCTGGCGCGGGCGGCGCTGACGGAGGCGGACTCCGGAGTGCTCTACACCCAGCGGTTGCTCTCCCTGGTCGTCTACGGGCTCGGCCTGCTCACCCTCGCGGCGCTGGCCGCGGCGCCGTTGCTGGTCGACCTGTACGCGCCGGGATTCACCGCTGAGCAACGAGATCTGGCAATCGTGCTGAGCCGGTATTTCCTGCCGCAGATCCTGTTCTACGGCGTCAGCGCCGCGGCCGGCGCCGTGCTCAACATCCGGGGCAGGTTCGGCGCGCCGACGTGGGCGCCGGTGTGCAACAGCGTCGTGGTGATCGTCGTCGGCGTGGTCTACCTCGCCATCGGCGGCGCGACGAGCATCGTCGACCTGACCGGCGGGCAGCTGACGCTGCTGGCCGTCGGCACCAGCGCCGGGGTCTTCGCCCAGATGGGCCTGGTGGTGTGGGCCCTGGACCGCAGCGGCTTCCCGATGCGGCTGCGGCTCGACGTGCGGGGCATCGCGATCCGGCGGATCGCCCGGCTCGGCGGATGGGTCCTGGTGTCGGTCGCCGCCGCGCAGGTGTTCCTCGCGGCCGCCACCCGCGCCGCCTCGTTGAGCGGTCCTGGCGGCGTCACCACGTACCAGAACGCCCTTGCGGTGTTCCAGGTGCCGTTCGCGGTCATCGCGCTGACGGTGATGACGGCCATGTTGCCGCGGCTGAGTCGCGAGCGCGGCGCGGCGGGACCACGACCGGGTCATCAGTGACCTGTCGCTGGCGGTGCGGGTGGCCCTGGTGGCCATGGCGCCGATCGCGGCGGCCATGTTCGTGCTCGGCCCACAGATCGCGATCGTGCTGTTCGACCATGGTCACAGCGCCTCGTCGACGGTCCACGACCTGCTGGGCGTCGTCGTCGCGGCGTTCGGGGTGGCGCTGGTGCCGTTCACCGGCTACATGATCCTGCAGCGGGGGTTCTACGCGTTGCAGGACACCAGGACTCCCGCACTGGTCACCGGCGGCGTCAGCGTCGTGGGCGCCGGCCGCCTGCGCCGCGGCCGTCGGCCTCGCGCCACCGCGCGGACGTCGTCGTCGGGATCCCGGCGGCCTACACCGCCGCGTACACCGTCGGTCTCATCGCCACTGCTGTCGTTGCTGCGCCGCCGGCTGGGCCGGATCGACGGTCGCCGGCTCGTGCGCACCCATCTGCGGGTGATCGCCGCGACCGCCCTCGGCGCGGGCGGTGCGGTGCTCGCGATGCGCGCGACGGCGCTCTTCACGACGCCGGACGTGTTCGGGGCGATCATCACTATTGTGGTGGCGGGCGCGTTTGGCGCTGCCTGCTACCTGGCTGTGGCAACGGTCCTGCACGTCGGGGAGTTGCGGCTGCTGATGGCCACGGTGACCGGTCGGGGTGCGCGCTAGCGGTCGTCGGCGACGCTGTCACGGCCCGCGCGACGATGCCGAGTCGCATCTTCGGGCTTCTATCATCCCGACATGGTGGTTCTCGCGACCAAGCTGTTCGCGCCGGCCCGGCGCGAACGGTCGGTCGCCCGGCCCCGCGTCACCGAACGACTCGACGCCACGCTCGACGCGGGCAATCGGTTGACCCTCGTGTCGGCGCCGGCCGGCTTCGGCAAGACCACGGTGCTGGCCGACTGGCTTGCCGGCGGTCGAAACCAACTAGTTGGTTGGCTCTCGCTGGACGACGGAGACAACGACCCGGCCCGTTTCCGGGCGCACCTGCTGGCCGCGCTCGCCCGGGCCGGCCTCGACGTCGGCACGGCGATCACCGACCTGACGTCGCTCGTCAACGACATCGTCCGGGCCGGTGCGCTCGAGCCGGACGCGCGGTGGATCGTCGTCCTCGACGACTACCACTGCATCGTGGCGACCGAGGTCCACGAGTCGGTGACCTTCCTGCTCGACCACCTCCCGGACCAGCTCCGGCTGGTCATCGCGACCCGTTCCGACCCGCCGTTGCCGCTGGCCCGGCTGCGCAGCCGCGGGCAACTCGCCGAGGTGCGGGCCGCGGACCTGCGGTTCACCGCGGCCGAAGCGGCGGAGTTCCTCAACCGGGTCATGGCGCTGGACCTCACCGCGGCCGACGTGGCGGCCCTGGCGGACCGCACCGAGGGTTGGGCCGCCGGCCTCCAGCTTGCCGCCCTATCCCTGCGCGGCGTCGCGGACCCGGCCGAGGTCGCCGGTTTCATCGCGGCCTTCACCGGCAGCAACCGGTTCGTCATCGACTACCTGGCCGACGAGGTGTTGGCCCGCCAACCTCCAGAGGTACGCGACTTCCTGCTCCGGACCGCCGTGCTCGACCGGCTCACCGGCCCGTTGTGCGACGTCGTAACCGGCGGGACCGAGGGCGCGCGGACCTTGGCGGACCTCGAACGCGACAACCTCTTCGTCGTGCCGCTCGACAACGACCGCTCCTGGTACCGGTACCACCATCTGTTCGCCGACGTGCTCCGCGCCCGGCTGCTCGCCGAGAGCCCCGAACCGCTGGCGCGCCTGCACGAGCGGGCCAGCACCTGGTTCGCCGCACACGGACTGCTCGCGGACGCGGTCCGACACGCACTCGCCGCGGAGGACTTCGCCCGGGCCGCCGCGTTGATCGAACAGGCGCTGCCGGAGCTGCGCCGGGCCCGGCAGGACGGGCTGCTGATGACCTGGATCCGGTCGCTGCCCGAGCCGATGATCCGCCGCAGCCCCGTCCTGAGCATCATCTCGGGCTGGTCGCGGTTGATGGCCGGTGACCTCGACGGGCTCGCGTCGCGGCTCGACGACGCCGAGGCGGCGCTGGCGGCCGGCGCACGCGACCCTGACCTCGCGACTACCTGGGCCGACACCGAGGACCTGCGGACGGCGCCGGCGACCATCGCGGTCTATCGTGCGTCGCTGGCGCAGGCCCGCGGCGATGTCGACGGCACGGTGCGACAGGCCCGGCACGCCCTGAGCCTGGCCGGCCCGGACGACCATTTCGTACGCGGCGCCGGCGACGGCTTCCTCGGCCTGGCCGCCTGGGCGTCGGGAAACGTCGAGGAGGCACTGTCCACATTCGCCTCCGCCGTCCGCAGCCTGCACGCGGCGGGCAACGTCGTCGACGAGCTGGACAGCACGGTGGTGCTCGCCGATATGTGGATCGCCGCAGGGCGGCCGGGTCAGGCCCGTCGGCTGTACGCGGAGGCGCTGCGGACCGCTGTCGCCGATGGACCGCCGTACCCTCGGGCCACCGCTGATCTTCATGTCGGTCTGGCCGATCTCGACCGGGAGCGCAACGATCTCGCGAGCGCGGAGGCGCACCTTGAGTCGGCCCGCGTGCTCGCCGAACGGGCCTCCATCACGGAGAACCAGCACCGCTGGTACGTCGTCATGGCCCAGGTCCGCGCCGCGGCCGGTGACGACGAGGCGGCGGCGCTCCTGCTCGACCAGGCGTCGGCGCGCTACCGGCGCGGGTTCTATCCCGACCTGCGCCCGATCCCCGCACTGAAAGCCCGGATCCGGATCGCCGGCGGTGATCTGGCAGCGGACGGCTGGGCTCAGACCGTGACCGTGGACGACGAACCCGATTACGCGCGTGAGTACGAGCACCTGACGCTGGCCCGGCTGTTGCTCGCCCGCCCCTCGACAACCCCCGCTGTGCTGGCTCTGCTCAACCGATTGCACGCCTCGGCGGTAACGGCGCGGCGGGACGGCAGCGTACGGGAGATCCGGGTGCTGCAGGCGCTGGCGCACCAGGCCGGCGGCGACCTGCCGGAGGCGCTCGCCGCGCTCGAACGAAGCTTCGATACGCCGGAGCCGGCCGGCCAGGTCCGCCTGTACCTGGACGAGGGCGCCCCGATGGAGAAGCTGCTGCGGCACGCCGCCGGTGGAAGCGAGCACGCCCGGGCTCTGCTCTCACGGTTGACCACCGTCGTCGAGCCGGGTCTGTTCAGCCACCGGGAACTGCAGGTCCTCCGGCTTCTCGACAGCGGCCTCACCGGACCAGAGATCGCCCGGGAGCTCTTCGTCACGGTCAACACCCTGCGTACCCACACCAAGCGCATCTTCACCAAGCTCGACGTGACCACCCGGGCGGCGGCGGTGCGGCGCGCCCACGAGCGCGGGCTCCTGTAGGTCACATCGTCGGTCACATCATGTGGTGACGCGCGGTCACCCGGTCCGCTTCTAGGTTTCGGACATGACTATCACACCCACCACCCTGAGCCGGGCGGCCGGCGTCGCCGCCGTCCTGGCCGGACTGATCTTCATCGGTGTCCAGATCGGTCACCCGCACTCGGACGTCACCTCCGTCGCGACGACCGAGTGGGCCCTGCGCAACTCGCTCAAGGTGCTCATGGCCGCCCTGGCACTGGCCGGCATCACCGGCATGTACCTGCGCGGGGTGACCCGGATCGGCGTGCTGGGCCTGGTCGGTTACCTCGTGCTCGCCTTCGGCTACCTCTCCATCCTGAGCACCGCGTTCATCTCCGCGTACGTACTGCCGGCGCTCGCGGACACGAACCCCGGCTACGTCAACGACGTGCTCGCCGCAGGGACGAACGGCACCGCCGAAGGCGACATCGGCCTGCTGGGCGCCATCATTCGCGTGCAGGGCTTCGCGTACCTGGCCGGCGGCGTGATCTTCGGCATCGCGCTGTACCGATCGCGGGTCCTCGCCCGCTGGGCCTCCGTGCTGCTGGCCGTCGGGGGAGTGGTCACCGTCCTGCTCGCGATCCTGCCGGACGCGTTCTACCGGTTCCTGGCGTTCCCGAACGGCATCGCGATGATCGGCCTGGGCTACGCGCTCTGGCGCGCCGGCACCATCACCGCACCGGCACCGGTCGACGACCGTCGCGCGGTGATGGCGGCGGGGGCCGAATGAAACCCCCGTACCGCCTCGCCGCGCCGTCCGCATGCGGACGGCGTCGGCGATGAACGCGGCGCACTACGAGATACGGGTCGAGGGGCACCTCGACGAGCACTGGTCGGCCTGGTTCGCCGGACTGATCGTCGTCCGCGAAACCGACGGCACCACCACCTTGCGCGGTGCACTTGTCGACCAGGCCGAGCTGCACGGCGTACTCGCGAAGGTGCGTGACCTCGGCACCCCGCTGATCTCGGTCACGACGGCGCGATCGGTCGAGCGCCCGATGTCTGAACGGGACACCTCTATGGCTTTGCTGAACGGGGCAGATTGTCGCTTCGATCTTTTTACGATGGACCGATGGACGACTTTCCGCGGATGGCCGCCGAGACCGACCGGATCGAGCCGGCGCCGCGGCGGCTGCGCGCCGCACTAGGCGGCGAACAGATTTTCGACACCAGCGCGGCGCTGTACGTGTGGGAGTGGCCCTATTACCCGCAGTACTACATCCCGGTGCGCGACGTGGCGTCCGAGTTCCTCGTCGACGAGGAGCACGAGCAGCGGTTGAAGCGGGGCACCGCGCGGCGGTTCGGGCTGCGGGCCGGCGGCCAGGAGCGGCCGGCGAGCGTGCGGGTCTTCGGCGCGGACGCGCTGACCGGCCTCGCGGACCACGCGCGCTTCGACTGGGAGGCGCTGGATGCCTGGTACGAGGAGGACGAGCGGATCTTCGTCCACCCCCGCAACCCGTACGTCCGCGTCGATGCCCTGCGCTCGCACCGCCACGTGCGGGTCGAGCTTGACGGCGTGCTGCTCGCCGACACCACGACGCCGGTGCTGGTGTTCGAGACGGGGCTGCCGACGCGCTACTACATCGACCGCGCCAATGTCCGCTTCGCCAACCTGACGCGGTCGCAGACCGTGACCGCGTGTCCGTACAAGGGAGTGACGAGCGACTACTGGTCGCTGGCCGGAGCCGACCCATCGTCCGAGACACACACGGACGTCGCGTGGTCGTACACCTTCCCGACCCGGGCGCTGACGCCCATCGCGGACCTGGTCGCCTTCTACAACGAGAAGGTCGACATCCACCTGGACGGCACCCTGTTGCCACGCCCACACACGCACTTCGTCCGCTGACCGGGATGATGGCGGTCGCGGCGGTCGCCGAGGTTCGCCCTCCGTCCTGACGGGTTCACCCGTGGTGGGCCAGGGTCACGACCAGGGTGGCCACCACGGTGGTGAAGAAGACGGCCCAGCCGACGAGCTTGCGCGAGCCGACCCGCAGGTGAGCGATGAGCGCGCCGACGAAGTAGAGGACCAGGCCGACCGAGGCGAGGATGCCCAGCACCGGGATGGCGAATCCGGCCAGGAGTCCCACGGAGCCCAACGCGAGAAACGTTCCCAGCATGGGCATCCACGTGCGGGGGAGGCGCTTCATGTCCATCTGCGCCTTGGGATAGTCGTGCCCGATCAGGTAGGTGGCGGCGGCGATGGCGGTGAAGACCGAAGCGAGAATGGTGATCGTGACGTACGCGGCGACCAAGGCCCTGCCTCTCCATGTGTTAGTCCGAACGATGGACGACGCAGCGCGGCCGGATGTGTCACGCCGTGACCCGGGTCACACCATGTGATCATGGTTGCTGGCAGAAGAAATGTGGCGCCCAGCGCGAAGCGGTCGTAATGCTTGACGCAGAGTTTCGAGATTTCTTCGCAGCGACGGTGGCCGCCGCTGGCGCACTCGTGGGGCTGCTGTTCGTCGCGCTCTCGGTGGACTCACGCCGCACGGACGCGACGCCGCCGGTGATCCGTCAGGTTCGAGCCGCCGCGGCGCTGCTGGCGTTCGTCAACACGCTGGCGATTTCGGCGTTTGGCCTCGTGCCGGGGTGCAACCTCGGCTATCCCGCGGTCGTGCTCGGCGGCACCGGAATTCTCTTCACCGCGGCGGCGATCAAGACACTCTTCACCAACCCCGCTACGCGGGGCCTCCGCTGGCGGCAACTGTTTCTCGTCGCACTGCTGTTGGCGATCTTCGGTGCCGAAGTGGTCAGTGGCGCGCTGCTGCTGGCGCGACCGGGCAATGGCACACCGGCGAACGTCATCGCCTATGCGGTGGCCGCGTCCATGCTGGTGGGAGTGGCTCGGGCATGGGAGCTGGTGGGTGCGCGCGAGACAGGGCTGATGGCATCCCTGGCCGTTCTCGTCCGTTCGGAGCGAGGCCGCGCCAACAACGGAAACTCTTAGCGCCAGGTCGCCCGCGGTGTCCCGCAGGATCCGGGGGAGGACCCTGCGGGCACCGCGGTGTGGGTTGTCATCGGGGGTCAGGCGGCGTCGAGGGCCTTGGTGATCTTGCTGATCATGTCGTTGACGACCGGGCTGGGCTTGGTGTCGTGGACGGCGGCCTCGATCGCGGTCAGGACCGAGCCGCGGAAGTTGGCGGCCTCTTCCGGGGCCTGTTCGCGCAGCAGGCTCATCGCCTCGGTCAGGGCGGGCAGCACCCGGTCGGCGATCACAGCGACGGACTTGCCGTTGAGGTCCTTGCCCTTGGGGTAGGTCGCGAGGACGTGCCCGACGAGGCCGGTGCCGGAGCCCAGGGCGATGCTGCCGCGGGTGGCGATCTTGTGCGGTGAGCCGCCGGCCGCGCCGGCGGCGGAGAGCAGGGTGATGGCGCCGTACGCGGCGATCCGCATGGTGGTCTTGTCCTGGTCGGAGATGGTGATCGTCATGGTGAGCGCTCCTTGAGGCGGTGCGGAAGTGGTGTCTTCCGTCGTGCCTCCACCATCGGCGCCGGCCCTGACGCGGCCCCGCCATCGCTCTGACATCACCCTGACACGGTGCTGTTCGGCCCGCGTTCAAACGCGGCGGGCCGCTTGAACCAGGCCTGCCTTGTGCGCGGCTACTGGTGCTCGCGGATGCGGTCCCAGACGGTCGGCGGTTCCATGGCCGTGCTGGCGCGCAGCGTGGTGGCGATCGGTTCGCCGCTGCCGACGTGCACGGTGAGTTGGCCGTAGGCAGCGCCGGCCGCGACCCGGTCCGGTGGCGTCGGCAGCTGGGTGTCGAGCTTGACGGTGAGGCCGGGCCAGCCGACCGCTTCGATCTTCTCGGCGGTACGGATGGTGGTGCCGGTGCCGAGCGGGCCGTCGACCGTGGCGACGTCCCGGCCGGCCTCGACCACGGTGTGCACGCCGAGCGCGGCCGAGGTCGACCGCAGCACCGCGCGCGTCGCGGCGAAGACGCGGTCGAGTTGGACCGGGGTGTTGGCGCCGGGCTGGCCGAACACGGCACCGACGACCGTGACCTTGCGGCCGGCGACGGTGACGACGGCGGCGAAGACCAGGCAGCCGCCCGCTTCGTCGGTCGAGCCCGTCTTGATGCCGACGACGCCGTTGTGGCCGACGAGCTCGTTGTAGTTCTTGACCGTGCCCTCGACCGGGATGGTGGCGGTCTTCTGTTTGACGATCTCCGCGAACGCCGGCAACGCCATCGCCTTGCCGGCGAGGATCACCTGGTCGCGAGCGGTGCTGACCGTATCGGGATCGAGGCCGGAGGGGTCGGTGTAATGGGTGTCGGTCATGCCCAGCTCGTCGGCGGTCGCGTTCATCTTGTCGACGAACGCGTCGACGGTGCCCGCGTCCCAGGCGGCCAGGATGCGCGCCATGTTGTTGGCCGACGGGAGCAGGACGGCCTGCAGTGCCTGACGCTCGGTGATGACCTCACCCGCGCGTACCTCGACGAGTGACTCGCCGCGGGCCCGCTCGGCCGGGTAGGCGGCCGCCTGTGCGGCGGTGACGGTCAGCTTGGGTCCCTGTTCGCCGGCGTCGAGCGGGTGCTCGGTGAGGATGAGGTACGCGGTCATCACCTTGGTGACGCTGGCGATCGGGATGGGCTTCTTGCCGCCGTAGGCCCCGAGCGTGCCAACCCCGGGGACGCTGATCATGCCCTGGCCGGAGCGGGGCCAGGACAGCCGCGGCGCCGTGCCGGGGAGCTTCATCGACGCGGGCAGGGCCAGCTCGACGGTCGGCGCCGGCAGCGCGGACCGCAGCGGCGCCACGGCGTAGAGGGCGGCGCCGAGGAGCAGCAGGAACGCCACCACTCCGGCGATCAACCATGGGCGGCGGCGCCGCGTCGATGGGGCCGGTGGTGCGGGTGGGATGCGGCTGAACACCACAGTCGGCATGTCTGTCGAACCGTGCATCCGGCGCACCCTCCCGCGTCAAGTCGCCGCACGGTAGCAGGCGGTGCCAAGCACGATGATCGGGTGCGCGGCGCCCAGGCTAGGCACCGCGCACCCCGATGTGGGTCAGGGAGCCTTGGTGAGCAGCGCGGCGATCCCGTCGGCGATGTTCTGGGCGGAGTTCACCTCCGTGGTCGTCCGCCCGCGGGTGGTGGCGACGGCGATGGCGATGTCCTTGCCGGGCAGGTAGGTCTGCACGGCGGAGTACCCGGCCAACGACGGCTTCTGCAGGATCCAGCCGTCCTGGACGATGACGCCGAGCCCGAAGTGGTGCTCCTGGGTCTGCGGGACGCAGATCGTCGCCGGGCAGTCCTTCGTCGGCCCGCCGATGCCGACGGTGCCCGGGTTGAGCAGTTCGCGGAACGACTTGGCCGAGATGAGCCGGCCCGTCCCGATCGCCCGCGCCGAGACCGCCAGGTCGCAGATGTTCGAGGTGAGGACGGCGCCGTCGGCGGTGCTCCAGGACGGGTTCCAGTAGGTCGCGTCCTCGAAGAAGCCGCGTTCAATCGTGTAGCTGTGCAGCACCGGCCCAGGGATCGGCGCGTCGGTCTCGCTGACGGTCGCCGACAGGCCGAGTGGGTTCATGACGTTGCGGCGCAGAAGCTTTTCCAGCGGCGTACGCGTGACGCGCTCGAGAATCCGGCCGAGGATGATGAAGTTGGCGTGCGAGTAGCTCCAGTTCTTGCCCGGCTGGTACCACGACGGCCGCTCCAGGGCGAGGTCGATCAGCTCCTGCTCGGTCCAGTGCTGGAACGGGTCGGCGTACAAACGCTTGACGAATGTGGGGTAGCTCTCGAAGTCGGGGTATCCCGACGTGGTGCTGCCCAGCATGCGCAGCGTGACCTTGTCGGCCTGCCGAAGCGACGGAAACCAGCGCGAGATCGGTTCGTCGAGCTTCACGACGCCCTTGTCGACAAGCTGCAGCAGCACGACATTCATGTACGCGATGCCGACCGACCCGACGCGGAAACGCATGTCGGTGGTCGCCGGAACGTTGGCCATCGAGTCGCCGACGGCGGCGGTCACCACCTCCCGCCCGCCGACCGTCACGCGGACGACGGCCGCGCTCAGATCGAGGTCCTCGCGCACCGACTCGGCGACGCCGACGATCCGCGCCGCCGTCCCGCGCGGCTTCGCGGTAGCGACACAGCGGGCCGCCTCCTCGGCAGCCTGGGCCGGCCCGACCCAGCTACTGGCGGCCATCAGGGCGGCGACAGCCACCACAGACAGTGCGATTCGTCTCATTTGCCCACTTTAGAGCGCCCGGCGTCGCCAATCTCTCGTTGCCTCCGTGGCCCGCCGGGGAGTTGGCTCATCTCATGGCCCGCATCGCATACGACCACGCGGACGCGGCGGCGTTTCAGGCGACCCGCCACCTCACCGACGACGGACTGACCGAGTGGCGTGCCGCCGTGACCCGGCACCTGCGGCCGTTGCCGGGCATGCGGCTGCTCGACCTGGGCGCCGGCACGGGAAGCTGGGCGCTGGCGTTCACCGCCTGGTTCCCGGGCATCGACGTCACGGCCGTCGAGCCGTCGGCGGCGATGCGCGCCCGCTCCATGTTCGAGCCGATCCTGGCCGGCGACGCGGCTGGCATCCCACTCGCCGACGGCAGCGTCGACGGCGCGTGGATGTCCACCGTCGTCCACCACGTACCCGACCTGACCGCCGCGGCACACGAGCTGCGCCGGGTCCTGCGGCCTGGCGCGCCCGTGCTCATCCGGTCGGCGTTCGCCGGTCGGCATGCGGCGATCACCCTGTTCCGCTACTTCCCGGAGGCCGTGCGCGTGCTGGACACGTACCCCAGCATCGCCGAGGTCGAAGCCGCGTTCGCGGCCGCCGGCTTCACCACGACGGCCGTCGAGCAGATCCCGCAAACCACGGCCCCGTCGCTGCGGCAGGCGGCCGCGACCCTGCGGCGCGAGGCCCACACCCCGCTGAAGCTGATCACCGACGACGAGTACGCCACCGGCCTCGCACGACTCCACGAAGCCGCCCGAACCGACACCGGTCCCGTCATCGACGCACTGGACCTGCTGGTCCTGCGCTGATCGATCGGCAGGACGGGGATCTACGGGCGGACCGGGCGCTGGCCGCCGAGCGTGCTTTCCCGAGTGACCAGGCGGAATGGGGGCTGCACGTCGTACGGCGGCTGGACGGGCTTGCCCTCGATGCGGGCGACCAGTGACTGCACCGCGAGCCGGCCGATGTGTTCCTTGTCCGGGGAGATCGTGGTCAGCGTCGGGTTGCTGAACCGCCCTTCCTCGATGTCGTCGATGCCGATCACCGCGACATCGTCCGGGATCCGCAGCCCCGCCTCGGCGACCGCCCGCATGGCCCCGATCGCGACCAGGTCGTTGTAGGCGAACACGGCGTCGGGCGGCTGCCGCCGCGTCGAGCAGGTCGCGCATCGCCAGCAGCACCGTCGGCCCGGCCGAACGCCGTCGGTCGGCGCGGCCAGCGCCGGCGTCGAAGCGGCAGCCCGGCCCCGGCCAGCGCCTCGCGGTAGCCGCGCAGCCGCAGGTGGGCCGACTGCCGGTGGTCGCCGGCCTGCGCGCCGATGAAGGCGATCCGGTAGCGGTCCAGCGACCACCAGGTGCTGCACCGCGCACGTGGCTGGCCGCGATGTTGTCGATCGCGATGTGGTCGTGCGGCACGTCGTAGACGCCCTCGCCGATCAGCACCATCGGCGTGGCCGGCGGATGCGGGCCAGCACGTCCTCGCGGCGACCGCGACCGGGCTGAAGATCAGGCCGTCGACGATCTGCGCGCCGAGAATCCTGTCGATCACCAGGAGCTCCTTGCTCCCGATCGCCGGCGGTGTCCTCCATGACCAGCGTGTAACCCGAGCCCGGCGGCCTCGCGGATCGCCGCGCCGGCGAGCTCCGCGAAGTACGGGTTGTCGAGCTCCGGGATGGCCAGCGCGATGATGCCGGTGCGGCCGCTGCGCAGATGCCGGGCGCTGAGATCGGGCGCGTACCCGAGCTCGTCGATCGCCTCCTGCACCCGCTGCGCGGGTCTCCTCGCCGACGGGCCGGTAGCCGTTGACCACATTGGACACGGTCGACAGCGACACGCCGGCCCGTGCTGGCGATGTCCTTGAGGCTGACGCCCACCGTGCGTACTCCTCCGGACGAGCTCATCGCAGCCGCTCGGATCGGCTGAGGTAGCTCTGTGTCACCACGACGACGACCAGGAACGCGCCGCTGACCACCGACTGGACCGACGAGGTCAGGTTGCCGATCTGGTTGATCACGTTCTGGATGACGCCGAGCAGCAGCACGCCGCAGAGCGTGCCGCTGACCGTGCCGGCGCCGCCGACCAGCAGGGTGCCGCCGATGACGACCGCGGCGATCGCGTCGAGCTCCATGCCGACGCCGAGGATGGTGACGCCCGAGACCGAGGCGGGCGGCGTTGAGCGCGCCGGCCAGCCCGGCGAGCAGCCCGCTCAGCAGCGTAGACGATGATCTTGACCCGGGCGACCGGCAGGCCCATCAGCGTGCGCCGCGTCCTCGCTGCCGCCGATGGCGTACACCGCCTGCCCGAAGCGGGTGCGCTGCAGCAGCAGCCCGCCGAGCGCGAAGAGCGGCCAGCGCGATCCAACACCGGGTAGCCGAGGCCCGAGCAGCGGTGCCGTGCCCGAGATCGAGGAAGGCTGAGTCGCGGGCACCAGGTAGGTCGTGCGCGCCCTCGTCGGTGATGGCCAGCAGCAGGCCGCGGGCGCCGAGCAGGCTCGCGAGGGTGACGATGAACGGCGCCAGCCGGTGCCGCGCGATCGAGCAGCCCGTTGAGCAGCTCCGATCGCGCCGCAGACCGCGCAGCGGCAGCAGCAGCGCGGCGCAGCGAACCCGCACTGCGATGGCCCAGGCGGCGAGCACCCCGCCGAGCGCGAAGACCGAGCCGACCGAGAGGTCGATGCCGCCGCCGATGATCACGAAGGTCATGCCGAGCGCGACGATGGCCAGGAACGACGCACTGGATCGCGATGTCGCGCAGCGTTGTCGACGGCTGCCGAACGACGGGAAGGTCAGCTGGCGCGACGACCAGCGATCGCGATCAGCACGGCGAGCGCCCCTGGCGCTGGACCAGCGCGGCGATCCGCTCGGGGCTGGTCGCTGCCCTCGACGCGACCGGCGATCGGGGGCCGGCGACCGGCGCGGCCATCGTGGCTGCGTCATCGGCTGCTCCGCTCCCGGGCGACGTAGACGGCGACCAGGATGATCGCCGCCTGCACGATCTGGGCGGTCGAGTCGGGCAGGTCGTGCTTGATCAGCGTGGCGCGGAGGAGCTGCATGAGCAGCGCCCCGGCGACCGTGCCGAGCACCCGGACCCTGCCCGCCGGACAGCGGTGTGCCGCCGACCACCACGGCGGTGATCGCGGACAGCTCCATCAGGTTGCCGATCGCGGACGGGTCGCTGGCGGTCGAGCCGGGCGGTGGCGAGAACGCCGGCGAGCGCGGCGAACACGCCGGAGAGGACGTAGACGATGATCAGCACCCGGCGCACCGGGAGGCCCGGCGAGGTGCGCTGGCCGGCGCGGTTGCCGCCGACGGCGACGAGCTGCCGCCCGAAGGTGGTGCGCTGCACGACCGAAGCCGACCAGCGACCGCGAGCACGGCGGCGATCCAGCACCACGATCGGGATGCCCGAGCACGTCGCCGCTGCCGAGCGAGAGCAGCGTCCGGGTTGCGGATCTGTCTTGAGCTGCCCGTCGGCGAGCACCAGCGCGATGCCCCGGCCGCCGACCAGCAGCGCCGAGCGTCGCGACGATGGGCTGCAGGCCGACGACCGCGACGAGCGTGCCGTTGAGCGCGCCGGCGGCGGCGCCGGCCACCAGCGCCACGCGATCGCGCAGCCAGATGCCGGAGCCGAGGTAGAGCGGGATGACGGCGGCGGCCAGCGCCATCACCGAGCCGACCGACAGGTCGACGCCCTCGGTGCCGATGACCAGCGCCATGCCGAGGGCGACGATGCACGACGGGCGCGACCTGGACGAGCTGCGTACGCAGGTTGGCCGGCGGTGCAGGAAGTTGTCGGTGAAGACGACGTTGAAGAGCAGCAGCACGACCACGGCGGCGTAGACGCCGTAGTCCTGCAGCCAACCGGTGAGCCGGTGCCCGGTCGAGCGACGGCACGGCCGGACGGCGACGTCAGTCATCGGCGGCCTCCTCGCCGGCCGACGCGGTCGGCCATGATCGTGTGCCTCGGTCGACGTCGGTCGCCGCTCAGCTCGCCGACGACCGCGCCCGCCGCGCAGCACGACGACCCGGTCGGCGCCCTCGACGAGCTCCTCCAGGTCCGAGGAGATGAGCACGACCGCGAGGCCCTGCTGCGGCCAGCTCGTCGATCAGCTCCTGCACCTCGGCCTTGGCGCCGACGTCGATGCCGCGGGTCGGCTCGTCGAGCAGCAGCACTTTGGGCTCCAGGCAGAGCCAGCGGGCCAGCAGCACCTTCTGCTGGTTGCCGCCGGAAAGCTCGGCCGACCTTCTGGTCAGGGCTCGCCGCCTTGATCCGCAGGCGCTTCATGAAGATGTCGACGATCGCGTCCTGCTTGCGCCCGGGAGACGACGCCCGCCCGGGACAGGCGGGGCATGCGCGGCGAGCACGATGTTCTCGCGGACCGACAGGTCCGGGATGATGCCCTCGGCCTTGCGGTCCTCGGGCAGGAGCGCTGATCCCGGCCCGGATCGCGGCCGGCGGGCGAGAGGCGGCGCAGCCGCCGTGCCGCCGACCGTGACGGTGCCGGAGTCCAGCGGCAAGCGCGCCGACGATCGCCTTGGCCGTCTCGGAGCGGCCGGAGCCGAGCAGGCCGCCGAGCCCGGTCACCTCGCCGGGCCGCACGTCGAACGGAGACGTCGTGCAGCTGCGTGCCGTTTGGTCAGGCCGCGTCGACGCGCAGCACGCGGCTCGGTCGTCGGTGGCGCGCGTGCGACGTCGCCGAACCGGGTGAGCCCGTGCGGCCGCACCTCGGCGACGTCGCGGCCGAGCATCATGCGCGACCAGCCGCGAGCCGGTCCAGCTCGGCCAGCGGGCCGGTGTGCACGACGCCGGCCGTCGCGCAGCACGGTGACCCGGTCGCAGATCCGGTACAGCTCGTCGAGGCGGTGGCTGACGTAGACGATCCCGACGCCCGTCGCTCGCGCAGCTCGCGCGACCACCCGGAACAGCGTGTCGCACCTCGCGCGGCTCCAGCGAGGAGGTCGGCTCGTCCATGATCACGACGCTTGGCGTCGACCGACGACGGCCCGGGCGAGCGCGACCATCTGCTGGGCGCCCAGGCCGAGCGAGCGCAGCGGGCGGCCGGACGTCGACGTCGATGCCGTACCGGCCGAGCAGCGCGCGCGGCCGTCCCGGTTCATCCGCCGGAAGTCGACGAGCCCGAACCGGTTCCGCGGCTCGCGGCCCAGGAAGAGGTTGCGGGCGACGCTCATCAGCGGGATCGAGGTTGACCTCCTGGTAGATCGTGGAGATGCCGGCGTGCTGGGCGTCCAGCGGGCCGGCGGAACGCGCACCGGCTCGCCGGCGTAGCCGCATCTCCCCGGCGTCCGGCCGGTACACGCCCGGTCATCACCTTGATCAGGGTGGACTTGCCGGCGCCGTTCTCGCCGACCAGGGCGTGCACCTCGCCCGGGTGCGCAGCGGTGAAGCGACACGTCGTCGAGCGCGCAGCACGCCGGGGAAGCTGCTTGCGACGCCGCGCACGGCGAGGATCGGCTCCGCTGCCTGCGTCATCGTTCTCCCTCCCGGACCGGCGGCCGCGACCCGCCCCGGATCGCCGGCGCCGGCGATCTCAGTACGCGTCGCCGACGACGCTTGGCGTTCGCGCGTCGTACTCGTCGGTCGGAGATGATCACGTTCTCCGGGATCGCGGTCGCCGGCGTAGAACGTCCTGCAGCGGTCTTGAACGCCAGCGGGCCGAAGCGCGGGTTGGACTCGATGACCGCGTTGATGGTGCCGTCCACGATGGCCTGCACGGCGTTGCGGGTGCCGTCGATGGAGACGATCTTGACGTCCTTGCCGGGCTTCTTGCCGGCGGCCGTGCAGCGCGGTGACCGCGCCGAGGGCCATCTCGTCGTTCTCGGCGTAGATCGCGGTGATGTCCGGGTTGCTCTGAGATGAGCTGCTCGGTGACCTGCTGGCCCTTGTCCCGGGCGAACTCGCCGGTCTGCTGCGGCGACGATCTCGACAGTCCGGGCGCCTTCGCCTTGACCTGGTCGACGAAGCCGTTGGTGCGGTCGGTGGTGACGTTGTTGCCGGACGAGCCGAGCAGGATCGCCACCTTGCCCTTGCCGCCGGTCGCCTTGATCATCGCGTCGGCGGCGCGCTTGCCCTGCTCGACGAAGTTCGAGCCGAGGAAGGCCAGGTAGTCCTTGCAGGCGGTGGCGTTGATCTTGCGGTCGATGGTCAGCACCGGGACCTTCTTGGCCGCGGCGGCCTGCAGCGCGGGCTCGAGGCCGTCGGAGTTGAGCGGCGCGACGATGAGGAACTGCGCGCCCTGGGCGAGCATGTCCTGGATGTCGGCTGATCTGCTTGGACGAGCTGCGACTGGGCGTTGGTGACCATGGAGCTTCTTCGACGCCGAGCTTGGCCGCCTCGTCGCTGGATCGACTGGGTCTCGGCGATCCGGAACGGGTTGGCCTCCTTCTCCGACTGCGAGAAGCCGACGATCGCGTTCTTGAGGTCGAGCTTCTCGCGCGCCGTACTGCTGCAGCGTGCAGCCGGACCCGGTCGGCGCGCCGGTCTCGACGACCTGCTCGCCGCCGCTGCCGGCCGGCGCCGGGGTCTCGTCTTCGGGGTTGGCGCAAGCCGTGACCAGCGTGGCAGCGGCCAATAGGGCAACGGCGATCCGCGCGGCGGCGCGGCTTCGTGCCTTCATGTTGATCTCCTCTTGCCCGGGGACGGGCGGTGCAATGGAGACGCGGATATTGATGGATACCCATTGACTGACGAGGTCGACTGGGGCTCTATAACGTTATACAGGTGACCATCGATGTCTTCAAGGCATGAACCGAAACCGTTTCGGCCCTCGACGTCAGGAGGACCTCATGTCCGTCGACCGGCGCCGGTTGCTCGCAGCCGGTCTGACCGCTGCGGGCGGCTCGCTGCTCGTGCAAGGTCGGGCAGCCGCCGCGGCGCCCCAATATCCCGACCAACCGGGCGCCGCTGCGCCCCGCACCCTTCATACGTTTGCCGCCCGGTGCCGTTCGCGCACAGGGCTGGCTGGCGACTCAACTCACCAGGCAGCTCACCGACCTGTGTGGACAGTACGCGGCACGCGAGGTCCACCGCCGACTCCGCCAACGTCGAGCAGTTCGGCGACGTCGGCACGGCAGACCACCGTTGGTCAATTGTCTGATTAGAGATGGAGAGCTGGTTTAACGGCTCCCACGGATGAATCCGGGGGATTCCTAGCTCGGAATGCACCCGATCTAGCGTCCCGTAGGGAGGCGATCGAATGTCTGACGTCGTCAGCACTGGCACGGTCACGCTCAGCCGTGGCGAGGATCGTCCTCGCGGCGTTAGGTCGCGGTATGCGGTGTGGCCGCAGGCTGTCGCACTCGGAAGACTGCGGAGACCCAGCCCGAGGCGTTCCTTGGTTCTCGTACCGCACTCGGAGCAGGTCATCGTGGTGTAGGCGGGCGGCACCAGCACCACCTTCCGGCCCGCCCGCGTACCCGGTAGATCAGTTCTCGTTTGCAGGCCCCGATAGCGGCGTCCGCGCTTTGCGGGCCATCCGGGATCTTGGCGAGAAACTTCGGTTTGAAGTCCTCGACCGCGATCAGTGCGTGGTTGTCGACGACCCGCATCGCCCATTGCGCGGGCGTCGTGGGTGTTCTGCCGGGCTGCCTTCTTCTCCACCGGGCCGATTGCCGCTTGGCGCGTCAGGTAGCCCTTGGACGGCGGCGGCCCTTGGGTCGGCGTCGGCGTGCCATTCGGCGTTGCAGCCTTGGCGCGTTCGGCGGCGCAGCGCTTGCGGTGGCCGAGGTGCGGCAGGTCGAAGCGGGCGTCGGTGGTGGTCGCGGTGGTCTTGACGCCCCAGTCGATGCCGATCGCCAGCTCGGCCGGCGTCGGCCGGCACGACAGCATCGCGCTTGACCACGAACGACGCGTACCAGTGGCCGAGGTTGTCGCGGTAGACCCGCACACTGGTCGGGTCGGACGGCAGGGCGCGGGACCAGACGACCGGGATGCGTGACCTTGCCCGGGCAGACACAGCCGGCCGTTCTTGATACGGAAGCCGCGGGTGGTGTACTCCAGGCTGGGCAGAGTCGACCTTGAGCCTTCTTGACCTTCGGCCGGCCACGACCCTTCGCCTTGAACGAGGCGTCCAGGGCGGTCGCGTACGTGCGCAGCGTCTGCTGCTGGGCGACCTGCGACCCCTGACGCAGCCACGCGATGTTGGCCGCGCGCTTCGGTGAGCAGCTTCGACAGTTTGCGCGAGGGTCGGCTTGCGGCCATTCTTCTGCTGGTGGACGGCCTCGTTCCACAGGAACCGGCACCGGCCCCACTCGGCGAGCAGCGCGGCCTGCGCCGGGCGCGCCGGGACGCAGACCGGTAGGTGTAACGCACCGTCTCCATCACACCAGACAGCGTATAGACGCCGGAACTAGCGAGGATGGCCCGACAACGTGACCCTGCTAGTCGAATGCGAAACGCAATGCGGCATCCAACGTGTCGTCAAACAGATCGAAAGTCGATCGTCCCGGACGCTCCGGCAATAGGTCCCGCAGATCAAATCCCGGATATCCACCGCGGACAACCAACTCGTACTTCGTCGCCACCATCGGCGGCGCGACTCTGGAGGTCGTCAACCGACATGTCGAGAACCAGCGCAACGCCCAACGCACTTCCTTACCTCCCCGTGGCTGAAGCCGGGGGTTACTCGGGAGCGATCCGATGAACCCGTCCCGTCGTACCTCCCTCGTCGCGGTCCTGGCCCTGGTGGCCGGTCTGTTCGTGGCGCCCGGCGCCGCGCAGGCCGCACCGGCCAAGACCGCCGCCGCTGACGACACCGTGGACCGCCCAGGCACTGAACGGCACGCCACTGCCGGAGTACCCGCGGCCGCAGATGACCCGGCCCGACTGGCAGAACCTCAACGGCGAGTGGCAGCTGCGCCAGTCGGCCACCGACGACGCGCCGCAGTTCAACACCACCCTGCCCGAGCGGGTCAACGTGCCGTTCCCGGTCGAGTCGGCGCTGTCCGGCGTGATGCGGGCCGCCAACGACAACCGCAACTACCTGTTCTACCGGCGGACGTTCACCGTGCCGGCCGCGGCTGGTGGGGGCGCCGGGTGCAGCTGAACTTCGGCGCGGTCGACTGGCAGACCACCGTCTGGGTCAACGGGTGCAGGTGGGCGCGGCACACCGGTGGCTATGACGCCTTCACGCTTCGACATCACCGACCGGTTGAACGGCGGCACCAACGAGCTGGTGGTCAAGGTCTGGGACCCCAGCGACACCCGGCAGAACGGCAGCCTGCCAGCCGATCGGCAAGCAGACCAAGACACCCAACGGCATCTTCTACACGCCGAGCTCCGGCATCTGGCAGACGGTCTGGCTCGAGCCGACGCCGGCCGCGTCGATCAGCTGGGTCGACCTCTACCCGAACCTGGCCAACAACACCATCCGGGTACGGGTGTTCACCCGCGGCACCGTCACCGGCCACAGCGTGCTGGCCGAGGCGCTGAACGGCACCACCGTGGTCGGCACCGCCACCGGCGGCGTTCACCGACTTCACGGTGCCGGTGCCCAACGCCCGCCGCTGGTCGCCGGACGACCCGTTCCTCTACAACCTGCGCGTCACGCTGCGGAACGCCGGCGGGCGCCACGGTCGACCAGACGATGCACTACTTCGGCATGCGGGAGATCACCACCGGCCTGGTCAACGGGGTGCGGCGGCCGATGCTCAACGGCCAGTTCGTGTTCCAGACCGGCACGCTCGACCAGGGCTTCTGGCCGGACGGCGTCTACACCGCGCCGACCGACGCGGCGCTCGCCTTCGACCTGCAGAAGCACAAGGACCTGGGCTTCAACATGGTGCGCAAGCACATCAAGGTCGAGCCGCAGCGCTGGTTCTACCACGCGGACCGGCTCGGCCTGCTGGTCTGGCAGGACGTGCCGTCGCTGACCGCGCAGAACATCGACGCCAACGCCGCGCAGCAGGCCCAGTTCGAGGCCGAGGCCGCGCGAGATCGTCAACGAGCACCGCAGGTCGCCCGCGGTGATCGCGTACACCGCCTACAACGAGGGCTGGGGTGAGCGCGCGCTGGCCGACACCCAGCGGGTCGGCCAGAACATCAAGAACCTGGACCCGACCCGGCTGGTCAACGTCCACAGTCGGGCTACAACTGCTGCCAGTCCCTCGGCAACCCGGGCAACGGCGACATCGATCGACTGGCACATCTACGCTGGGCCCGGCCTCACCGGTCGCCGATCGGCACCCGGATCGCCGCGCTCGGCGAGTTCGGCGGCGCTCGGCCTGCGCACCCCGGGCCACGAGTAGAGCCCGAACGGCGACTTCTAGGCGTACGAGTGCCAGCCGAACGTCGACGGCGCTGACCGACCGCTACGTCGGCATGGACGAACGGCGTGCAGAACCTGATGCTCGGCACGGGTCTGAGGGCGGCGATCTACACCGAGATCACCGATGTGGAAGGTGAGGTGAACGGCTTCCTCACCTACGACCGGCAGGTGGTGAAGATACGACCAGAACCGGGTACGGACCGCCAACCAGGCGCTGATCGAGGCGTCGAAGGCGCTGCAACGACTCCGGCCCGGTCGACGCTGCCGGTCAACGCGCCGCGTCTCGCTGCAGGTGACGACACCCGGCTTCACCAACCGGTACCTGCGGCACCAGAACAGCCTCGGCGTTCACCGAGGTGGTCACGGCGGCAGCCCGGCGCTGCTGAAGAACGACGCCACGTACACGGTCCGCGCCGGGCCTGGCCGACGCGCTCCTGCTACTCGTTCGAGTCGGTCAACTTCCCGGGCCAGTTCCTGCGGCACGCCGCCTCCCGGGTGCAGAACTCGCGTCAACGACGGCTCGGCACTGCTGCGGGCCGACGCCACCTGGTGCGCCCGAACGGGCCTGACGGGCTCGGGCGTCTCCCTGGAGTCCTGGAACTTCCGCGGCTCCTATCTCCGCCATTACAACTCGGAGGTCTGGCTCTCCAGCGGGGCAGGTGGCGCGGGCCTACAACACGCCGTCCTCGTGGACGGCCGAGCAGCACCTGGAACATCGCGGCACCCTGGGCGCCGTAGGTCAATCGATCCGGGGTGCGGCGGAGTCGGTTCCGCCGCACCCCTTCGACGGCGTGGGGCAGCGGGCGGGGGCCGGACGCCTCATCATGATCGTCATGATGGCCTCGCCGCGCCGCTACATCGCCGCCGCCGTGACCGGCGCTGTGGGTCTGCTCGCCGCCGGGCTGCTCTGGTGGGGCCTGCCCATCGGTGGTGACCTGGGTGAGCGCTTCGACGCCGGCCAACCGATCACCGTGAACCTCGAGGGTGGCCGGCCCTACATGGTCTGGGCCGGCGGCGAGACCGAGCCACGCTGCGACGTCGTACGCGTCGAGGACGCTCCGAACTCGTCCGTCGAGATCCGCAGAGAGCCGGACCAGACGGTGTTCCTCGACGCGGCTGGGCAGACCTGGCGCGGCACCGTGCTCGTCCGGGCCAACCCGGCAGGCGCCTTCCGGCTGACCTGCGACACGTCGGGCGGGCTCGGCGATCCGCCGTGGGGATACGGGCCGAAAGCCCAGGCCATCACCGCCGTCGCGGCCCTGTCGCTCGCCACCGCCGGGATCTTGACCGGCATCGTCATCGCGCTGCGCAGGACGGCCGGCACGTCGAAGCGCCGCCCGCGGGCATGGGAGGGCCGTGGGGCGGCGAATGACAACCGATCACCTGGTGGGGTGAACGGCATCGAGCGGCGCTGCGGTCCGTGGACGGAGCGCCCGACGCTGACGCGGATGGCGTCTTCACCGAGGACGACGGAAGGCCGCCTCCAACGACCTCGACGACATCGGGCACAACCACTCGGGCCGGCTCCACGCCGCCGCGGGACCAGCCGCGGCGATCCTCGTCGCCGTGGCGTGCGACGCCGAAGGCTGGGCACGGAGAACAGCTCTCGAAGTGCTCGTCGACGCTCTGGCCTGGGTGCGGCCGGAACAACGCTTCATCGACAGCGCGGGCTGTAGCGTCCCGGTGAGCGTCGCACTGCGTGCCGCCGTCGCCGGGGCTCGCGCTGATCTGCGTGCCATGGCAGCCGAGTCGGACCTGGTCGCCGAGTCAGTCGCCGACCTGCTGGACGCGATCGAGGAGCCGAGGTAGTCCCGGCCCGCCGAGGCTCGCGGGATCGGTCCAGGGCAGGACAGCGTCAGACGACCTCGCGCAGTTTGCCGGTGCTGACGTCGTAGATGAAGCCGCGGACCGAGTCCTTGACCGGGATGAACGGGTCGGCCTGGATGCGTTGCAGCGACTGGCGTACGTCATCGTCGAGATCGCTGAAGGCCTCGGCGGACCACGGCGGCTTGATGCCGGTCTCCTGCCTGATCGACTCCTTGAACCCGTCGTCGGTGAAGGTGAGCATGCCGCAGTCGGTGTGGTGGATCAGGATGATCTCGGTGGTGCCCAGCAGTCGCTGGCTGATGGCGAGGCTGCGCAGCTGGTCGGCGGTGACGACGCCGCCGGCGTTGCGGATCACGTGTGCGTCGCCCTCGGTCAGGCCGAGCAGGCCGTAGGGGTTGAGGCGGGCGTCCATGCAAGCGACGACGGCGACCCGGCGGGCGGGTGGCAGCGGCAGGTCGCCCTTCTCGAAGGTGCTGGCATAGCGCTCGGCGTTGGTCAGGAGCTCGTCGGTGACGGTCATGAGAACCACGTTCCTTCGAAACCCTAGTGATCCAGTAGGTATTACTGACCTTAGGGCATCGAGCGCGATGGAAACAGGCCCTGTTCAGCTCTGCGGCGCCTTGCGGCGTAGCTCGCGGATGACGCCGTGTCGCTTCAGTGCCCAGACCAGGCGGCGGGCGGGGCGGTGTCGCACGAGCAGCAGGGTCGCCTGCCCGACCAGGGCCATTCGGTGGCCGCGGAACTCGTCCTCGACCACCTTCCACACCAGGGCCCGCAGTCCCGGCGACTCGAGGGCTTTGCCGATCTCGGCGCGGACGGCGGGATCGTCCAGAGCGGACCGGATCGACGACGCGAGACCCGGGCGGTCGGCGAGGCTGTCGGAGATCGCGGCCGCGAGGCTGTGCCGGATGTCGTCGGTCTCGATCAGCAGCAGGACCGCACCGCGGATCTCCGCCGTCTCCAGCGCCGAGCGCCCGAGCTCCATCGACCGGCGGCGTACCTCGTCGTCCTGGTCGTCGACGGACAGGGCGGCGAGCAGCGACGTCACCTCGTCGAGGTCGATCAGGTGTCGCAGGCCCTCCCGGAAGTCGGGTCGTTCCCAGGCGGCGAGCAGCACCTTGACCACGTTGCGATCCATGCCCCCACCTACCCGATCGGCACACCGGCCGAAACGGAAAGCCGATCACCGATGTAGCGGCCTCGTCTATTAGTAAAGATTGTGAACAGATGATGCTACAGTCACGTGCATCGATCAATGACTCCTGTCTTCCGATCAGGGGCACCCTCCAGAAAGGAGTGATCGCATGTCGAGACTGCGGGCCCTTCTCGTGGCTCTGGCCTGGCCGTCGCCGGCGGGGTGGTCGCGATCATCCCGGCGACCGCGGCGTCGGCCGCCGCCTGCACGGCAGCGTGGCAGGCCTCGACCGTCTACTGGGGCGGCAACCAGGCTTCCCGCAACGGTCGCAACTACCAGGCGAAGTGGTGGACGCAGGGGGAGGCCCCGCCCGGCACCACCGGTGTGTGGCAGGACCTCGGCGCCTGCGACGGCGGTGGCGGCAACCCGGGCAACCCCGGCGGCAGCTGTAACTACCCGAACTGGGCCGCCGGCACGTTCTACGCGACGGGCGCGATCGTCCGCTACACCAACGGCCTGTACTACATCGCCGAGCACGACAACCCGGGCTACGACCCGATCATCAGCACCTGGTACTGGGAGCCCTACAGCTGCGGCGGTGGCGGCAACCCGACGAACCCGCCACCGACGGGCGGCTTCGTCGTCAGCGAGGCGCAGTTCAACCAGATGTTCCCGGGCCGGAACTCGTTCTACACCTACTCCGGGCTGGTAGCCGCACTCAGCGCGTACCCGGCGTTCGCCAAGTCCGGCAGCACCACCGTCCAGCGCCAGGAGGCCGCGGCGTTCCTCGCCAACGTCCACCACGAGACCGGCGGGCTCGTCCACATCGTCGAGCAGAACACCGCGAACTACCCCCACTACTGCGACCCGAACCAGTCGTACGGTTGCCCGGCCGGCCAGGCCGCGTACTACGGCCGCGGGCCGATCCAGCTCAGCTGGAACTTCAACTACAACGCCGCCGGCAACGCGCTCGGCCTGCCCCTGCTGACCAACCCCTGGCTGGTGCAGACCGACGCCGCGGTCGCCTGGAAGACCGGCATCTGGTACTGGATGACCCAGAACGGTCCCGGCACGATGACCCCGCACAACGCGATGGTCAACGGCGCCGGCTTCGGCGAGACCATCCGCAGCATCAACGGGTCGATCGAATGCAACGGCGGCAACCCCGCCCAGGTGCAGAGCCGCGTCACCCGTTACCAACAGTTCGTCGGCATCCTCGGCGTCGGCGCCGGAAACAACCTCTACTGCTGAGCACCTGCCGACAGGCCCGGGCGCGCCGTCGCGCCCGGGCCCCGGCCCCCCAGGTCGGCCTGAATAGCCCCGAAACGGGATCAACGCCACGAGACGCGCGGTACGTTCACCGAACGAGGTTCCACCGCTTCGTTCACCGAGGACGGCTGTCCATGAGCGCATCGAGCCGGCTGCGGCGTTGGCCGTCCACGGTGCTCGCCGTGGTCCTCGTCCTGGGCCTCACGGCGTGCGGCACCAGCAGGAACCCGACGCTGCGCGCCGGCGACGGCGGCCCCACCGCGCAGACCGCCGGTTCGGAGGCCCAGAAGATCGCCGCCATCGTCGAACGAAAGATGAAGGAACAGGACCTCACCGGCGCGGTGTACGGAGTGTGGCGTGGCGACGAGCTCGTCGCGGCGGGCGCGGCCGGAGACTCGCCGATCGGCCTGCCGGCGACCTCCGACATGCGCGTGCGGATCGGTCAACCGATGGAGTCGATGCTCTCCACCGTGCTGCTGCAGCTCGATGGCGAAGGTGTTCTCGACCAGGACGAACCGATCGCGAAATGGCTGCCGGACTTCCCGCGCGCGGACCAGATCACGCCGGAGATGCTCGCCAGCAGCACGTCCGGCATCTCGGACTACGTGACGAACCCCAACTTCCTGCAGCAGTTCTACGCGAACCCGTTCAACGGCTTTACCAGCGGACAGCTGTTCGCGCTCGCCAACGAGCGCCCACCGCTGTTCGAACCGGGGAAGAACTGGGCGTACGCGCACAGCGACCTCGTCGTGTTGGGCGAGGTGATGCAGAAGGCAACCGGGAGACCGCTCGGCGACCTGTTGCAGGAACGCATCCTCGACCCGCTGTCGATGCGCGACAGCGAGGTCGTGCTGACGTCACAGATCAGCTCGCCGTTCCTGCACGGCTACACCAACGAGCGCGGTTTCTTCGAGGACTCGTCCTTCTGGAACCCCACCGCTTTCCTGCACAGCGGCAACATGACCACGACCGTCGCCGACGTCGCGACCTGGATCCGCGCCCTGGCCGACGGCCGACTCCTGAGCGACGAGCAGCACGAGGCCATGATGGCCCCCTCGACGGCCGGGATCGGCTCGTTCACGAAGGACAAGTTCTTCGCCTACGGCGTCGTACACGATGGCGACTGGTTCTTCATGGATCCGTCCTACGGGGGCTACCACGGTGTCGTGTACTACGACACGCGGACACAGACCCTGGTCATCGCCTACGTGACATTGGGGCCGACGTCCAACGCGAGCACGGACAACGCGCTCCCGCTGGGCAAGGAGATCGCCACCATGCTCGTCCCGGACCGTCCTCCGCAGGTCTGACCCGGAGCGGGCCGGGAACCAACTCCGCGGCCCGGGCCGCCTCGCGGCGGCGGAGGTCATCGAGTGCGTCAGACGGCTGCTTGTTGCCCGGTGATCGCGTCGACGATCAGTGCGCCGGCCTTCTCCACGGTGCGCAGGTCGTCGTCTGAGAGCTGGCTGAGGATGCGTTGCAGCTGCTCGGTGCCGGCCGTCACGATGCGTTCCACGAGCTCCCGCCCGGCCTGGCTCAGCTCGACCCGCCGCACCCGGCGGTCGAGCGGATCCTCCCGCCGGGTGACGAGGTCCTGCGCCACGAGGCGGTCGACGATGCCCGTCATGGTGGCCAGGCTGACGCCCAGGGCGCCGCTGAGTTCCTGGCCGGAGGCGCTGCGGCTGCGTGCGAGCAGCATCAGCGTCTTGAGCTGCGGCAACGTCAGGTGCAGGGAAAAGATCGGGTTGGCGCGGTCGTTGGCGAAGAGATGCTGCATCTCCCGCTGTGTCGCCATGATCCGGGCGATGAGGGCGTCACGGTCGTTCATCCGTCGTCCTCCATCGCGTCACCGGCCAGCGGAGGTTATCAGCCCCCGGACTCCATCGATTGGTTTGCGTAGTCCAAACTATTCGCGCAGCGCGAACTTTATCTGGGGAGCCGTTCATGTCGTTCCTGGCCCGCTTCAGCCTCAAGAACAGGGGGCTGATCGCGCTCGTCGCGATCGTGATCAGCTTGTTCGGCGCGTTCGCGATCCCGTCGCTCAAGCAGCAGCTGCTGCCGTCGCTCGAGTTCCCGGCGGCGTTCGTCATGGCGCCCTACCCGGGCGCGTCGCCGGAGATCGTCGAGCAGCAGGTCGCCGAGCCGATCGAGAACAGCCTCAAGGCCATCGCCGGGGTCAAGAGCGTCTCGTCGACGTCGAGCGAGGGCGCGGCGACCGTCCAGGTGGAGATGGAGTTCGGCACCGACCTGACCACCGCGGTGAGCCAGATGCAGACCGCGCTCGGTCGGATCGCCACGCAGCTGCCCGACGACGTCGAGCCGACGGTCTTCGCGGGCAGCACCGCGGACCTGCCGGCGATCGTGCTCGCCGCCACCGCACAGGACGGCGGTGACCTGCGCGCGCTCGCCACCCGCCTCGACCAGGTGGTGGTGCCGGAGCTGCAGGGAATCGACGGCGTACGCACCGTCGAGGTCACCGGCACCCGCGACCAGCATGTCGTCATCACGCCCGACCTCGCGAAGCTGGCCGCCGCCAAGGTGCCGCCGACCGCGATCGCCGCGGCGCTCCAGGCCAACGGCGTCTCCGTGCCGGCCGGCACCGTCACCGACGCCGACCGCTCGCTGACCGTGCAGGTCGGCTCCCCGCTCGCCGGGCTCGAGGACCTCCGCACCCTCCCCGTCGCCGCCACCGGCGGCACCATGGTGCCGCTCGGCACGGTCGCGACCGTCGCACAGGAGGAGGCCGCCGCGACGTCCTTCACCCGCACCAACGGCGAGCCGAGCCTCGGCATCTCGATCACCGCGACCCCCGACGGCAACGCGGTCGCCATCTCGCACGAGGTCAGCGACCGCCTCGCGGACCTGGGCGAGGCCAGCGACGCCCGGCTCAGCGTGGTGTTCGACCAGGCACCGTTCGTCGAGAAGTCAATCGACAGCCTGACCACCGAGGGCGCCCTCGGCCTGGTGTTCGCGGTCATCGTGATCCTGGTCTTCCTGCTCTCGCGTGCGGTCGACGCTGGTCACCGCCGTGTCGATCCCGCTGTCCGTGCTGGTCGCGCTGATCGTGCTCTGGCTCGGCGACTACTCCCTCAACCTGCTCACGCTGGGCGCTCTCACCATCGCGATCGGGCGGGTGGTCGACGACTCGATCGTCGTTCTCGAGAACATCAAGCGCCATCTCGGGTACGGGGAGGACAAGCGCGCACGCGATCCTGGCGGGAGTACGCGAGGTCTCCGGCGCGGTGACCGCGTCGACGCTGACCACGGTCGCGGTCTTCGCCCCGATCGCGCTCGTCGGCGGTTTCGTCGGGCAGCTGTTCGCCCCGTTCGCGATCACGGTGACGGTGGCGCTGCTGGCGTCGCTGCTGGTGTCGCTGACGGTCATCCCCGTGCTCGCCTACTGGTTCCTGAAGCCCGTCGGCGGGCGGGGCCGAAGCAGCATCGGTGCGGGCCGCGGCCGAGGCGAAGGAGCTGCGCAGCCCGTTGCAGCGCGCCTACCTGCCCGTGATCCGGTTCGCCACCAAGCGGCGGTGGACCACGGTCGCGATCGGCCTCGTGGTGCTGGTCGGCACGCTCGGCCTGGCCGAGCCGGCTGGAGACCAACTTCCTCGACCAGTCGGGTCAGGACACGCTCAGCGTCACCCAGGAGATGCCGGTCGGCACCAGTCTCGCCGCCACAGACCAGGCCGCCAAGAAGGTCGAGGGCGTCCTCGAAGAACACGCCCGACGTGGAGTCCTACCAGGTCACCATCGGTGGCGACGCGATGTCGGTCGCTCTTCGGCGGCGGCGGCGCCAACAGCGCCAGCTACTCGCATCACGCTCACGGAGGGCAACGACGCCGTCGGGAGTCGGCGACCTGCTGCGCGACAAGCTCGGCCGGCTCGACGGGGCCGGCGAGATCACCGTCGGCAGCGACAGCGGTGGCGGGATCGACGCCAACGAGCTCAGGTGGTCGTGAAGGCGGCCGACCAGGAGACGCTGACCGCGGCGACCGCACAGGTCCGCGACGCGTTCACCGGCACCGCGGGCCTCACCGACGTGACGTCCAGCGCCGCAGAGAGCGTGCCGCGCCTCGACGTGGCGGTCGACCGTACGGCCGCGGGTCGTTATGGCCTGACCGAGGCCGCGATCGGCGCAGTCGGTGTCCGCCGCTTTCCGGGGAACCCCGCTCGGCGAGATCCCGGTCGGCGGCGACCAGCAGACGGTGCTGCTGCGGTTCGGCGCGGCGCCGGCTGACGGTCGAGCAGGTGCGCGCGCTGCCGATCACACGGCCAAGGGCGTCGTGCGCCTCGACGACGTCGCGGACGTCAACCAGGTCGACGGCCCGGTGAAGATCACGCGGGTCGACGGCGAGCGCAGCGTCACGGTCAGCGGCACCGCGTCCGGCGTCAGCCTGGGCACGGCGACGACCGCGCTGACCGAAGCGCTCGACGGGCTCACGCTGCCGGGCGGGCCGCCTACGAGATCGGCGGCGCCAGCGCCCAGCAGGCCGACGCGTTCGGTGACCTCGGCCTGGCCGTACTGGTCGCGATCGCGATCGTCTTCCTCATCATGGTCGACGACGTTCCGCAGCCTCGTGCAGCCGCTCATCCTGCTGGTCTCGATCCCGTTCGCGGCCACCGGCGCGATCGCGCTGCTGCTCGCGACCGGCACGCCGCTGGGCGTACCCGCGCTGATCGGCATGCTGATGCTGGTCGGCATCGTCGTCACCAACGCCATCGTGCTGATGGACCTGATCAACCAGTACCGCGAGCAGGGCATGAGCGTGCAGGAGGCGGTCATCGAAGGCGGCCGCCGGCGGCTGCGCCCGATCCTGATGACGGCGATCGCGACCATCTTCGCGCTGATGCCGATGGCGCTCGGCCTGACGGGCGAGGGCGGCTTCATCTCGCAACCGCTGGCCGTCGTGGTGATCGGCGGCTTGCTCAGCTCCACATTGCTCACTCTGGTGCTGGTGCCGACGCTGTACACGATGGTGGAGCGCACGAAGGAACGCCGCCGCGAACGACGCGCCCGCGCGGCCATCCCGGCGCAGAGCCCGGAACCGCCGGAGCTGGCGATGGCCGGCGCCGGCGACCGGTCCGGGCCCGGCGACGGCCCGGGCACTTCCTGACACGTCAAGCCCGGGTCGGCGTTGCGCTGAGAGCGTGATCGCTTCCCCTGTCGGCCGGCTGCGGGCAGAGTCGGCGGGCATGAGGCTTCTGGTCCTGGGCGGAACCAACTTCGTCGGTCGGGCGGTCGTCGCCGACGCGCTGTCGCGCGGGGCGCAGGTGACGGTGTTCAACCGTGGCCGCTCCGTTCCGCCGCGTGGCGTCACCCTGCTCCGCGGCGATCGGGATCAGCCGGGCGGCTTGGCCGCCTTGGCCGACGGCGAGTGGGACGTCGCGGTCGACACGTGGAGCGCGGCGCCGGTCGCGGTGCGGGACGCGGCCCAGCTGCTCAAGGGCCGGGTGGACCGGTATGCGTACATATCCAGCCGGTCGGTGTACGCCGGCCTGGGCACGCGGTTCCTCACCGAGGACGGCCCGCTGGTCGACGGCTCCGCCGATGGCGGCGCCGACGGCGAGGAGGTCGAGTACGGGCCGGCCAAGCGCGGCGGCGAACTCGCCGCCGAAGCCGCCTTCGGCGACCGGAGCCTGCTGGTACGGGCCGGTCTGATTCTGGGGCCGCACGAGGACGTGGGTCGCCTGCCATGGTGGCTGCGTCGCCTCGCCCGGGGTGGCCCGGTGCCCGCGCCCGGACCGTACGAATTGGACCTGCAGTACGTCGACGCGCGCGACCTGGCCCGGTGGACCCTGGACGCGGTCGAGGCAGGGCTGGGCGGGCCGTACAACCTGGTGAGCCCATCCGGACACACCACGATGGGTGAGCTGCTGGACACCTGCGTGCGGGTGACCGGCGACGTCGCGCGGCTGCATTGGGTCGCGCCGGAGGCGGTGCTCGCCGCCGGTGTCGAGCCCTGGACCGAGTTGCCGATCTGGCTGCCGCCCGGCGAGTGGCACGACCTCCTGCACCGGGGCGACGTGTCCAAGGCGCTCGCGGCGGGGCTGCGGTGCCGTCCGGTGGCGGAGACGGTCGCGGACACCTGGGCTTGGCTGTCCACCTTGGACGATGAACCGCCCCAGCGATCGGACCGACCGGTGGTGGGCTTGTCCGCCGACGCTGAGGCGAAGCTGCTTCTGGCGCGCTAGCCGGAGCCCCGCATCGGTGTCAGCTCGGGTCGGTCGTGGCCAGCGCGGCCGGGAACGCGGTGTCGGTGAGTTCCTCGGAGATCTGCCAGATGCGGTCGGCGTCGTCCGTGCTGCGCAGCCGTGAGTAGACGGTCTGCTCGGCGGGCGCGCCGGACAGGTGTCTGGAAACCGCTGGGACCGTAGAAGCGGGCGCCGTGGGCGGCCGGGGACGTGGCGGCGAACAGCGCCGGCAGCAGCGCCGTCTCGACCGTGCCGACGAGGATGCCGCGGCGGGAGAGCGCGCGGATGACGCGTACGCCGGTGGTGTCCTTCGGCCGGCCGACCCGGGTCGGGCGGCCAGCAGGTTGGTGGGCGCCACGCCGGGGTGGGAGAGGTTGCTGGTGATCCCCCAGCCTGCCGCCTCGGCTGCGCCGGTCCAGCTCGAGCCCGAACAGGCCGAACGCGATCTTGGACTGGCTGTACGCGTGGCCTGCCGTGGTAGGACCGTTCCCAGTTCAGGTCGTCCCAGTTGATGGCGTTCTGCGTTCGCGGCGACGCTGATCTGCGAGGTCACGCGGGCGTGTCCCGCCCGCAGCAGCGGCAGCAGGTTGGCGACGAGCGCGAAGTGACCCAGGTGGTTGCTGCCGAACTGCAGCTCGAACCCGTCGGCGGTGGTCTGCCGGTCCGGTGGGGTCATCACGCCGGCGTTGTTGACGAGGATGTGGATCGGACGGTTCTCGCCGCGCAGCGTGGCGCCCAGCGCGGCGACCGAACCCAGCGACGACAGGTCGAGGTCCCGCAGGGACACGGCGGCCTCCGGGTGCCGCTGCTTGATCTTCGCGACCGCGGCCTCGCCCTTGCGGCGGTTGCGGACGGGCATGACGACCTCGGCGCCGGCGGCGGCGAGGCGGGCCGCCAGGCCCAGTCCGACGCCGTCGCTGGCGCCGGTGACGACGGCGAGCTTCCCGGAGAGGTCGGGGACGGTGATGTCCGGTCGTGTGCGTGCCATGTCGTTCTCCTCGTTTCTCTCTGCACGTGATGGCGTGGCATCGGGCTTTCAGCCTGCGGTCGTTCGAGCCGGTATCCACGGCCTGTCGATCCCAGGCAGCCCTGCCGATAAAGGGGGGATCGGCAGGCCGAGGCTGCGGTCAGAGTCGGTGGTAGAACGAGAAGCTGGAAACGAGGAGGTAGGCATGATCGATCGAGCCGGGCTCGCCGAGTTCCTGCGCCGCCGCCGGGAGTCGCTGCAGCCCGAGGACGTCGGTCTCCCGCGCGGGCAGCGGCGCCGGACCGCCGGGCTGCGCCGCGAAGAGGTCGCCGCGCTCTGCCACATCTCCGCCGACTACTACAGCCGGCTCGAACGGGAGCGCGGCCCGCACCCGTCCGAGCAGATGATCGCCTCGATCGCGCAGGGCCTGCACCTGTCCCTCGACGAACGCGACCACCTGTTCCGCCTCGCCGGGCACAACCCACCCACGAGGGGCGCGACCAGCGAACACATCAGTCCCGGCCTGCTGCGCATCTTCGACCGGCTCACCGACACCCCCGCCGAGATCGTCACCGAGCTCGGCGAGACACTGCGGCAGACCCCGCTCGGCGTCGCCCTCACCGGCGACCTCACCCGGTACACCGGGCCGGCCCGCAGCATCGGCTACCGGTGGTTCACCGACCCGGCCACCCGGGCCCTGTACCACCCCGACGACCACGCGCTGCACTCCCGCGTCTTCGCCTCCGGCCTGCGCGCGATGGTCACCCTCCGCGGCCCCGGACTCCTGGGCCGCCACCTGCACGAACTGCTGCTCGCCCGCAGCGAGGAATTCCGCGCCGTCTGGAACGAACACGAGATCGGCGTCCGTTACAACGACGTCAAACGCTTCTCCATCCCGAGGTCGGCGTCCTCGAACTGTCCTGCCAGCGCTCTCGACCCCGACCAGTCGCACTCTGCTCGTCTACACCGCCGTCCCCGGCAGCGAAAGCTACGAGAAACTACAGCTTCTCTCCGTCATCGGAAACCAACAGATCGCCTCTCCACGTTCGGCGTGATCGTCGGTGACTGTGTGTGTCGCTACCCGTACTCAGTGGATTGTCTTGGACACTCAGCGGGTGGAATGGTCGACGCTTTCCAGGCGCAACGTCATTGTCGGAGCGACAGCGGGGGTGGCCGCCCTCGTCGCGGCCGGGGCGACGGGTGCCGCGCGGGGCACCGCCGAGGCATCGTCACCTGAGGCCGCGCCCGCGACGGGCCATCCGGGACACACCGGTGGGCCACATCCGTCGGCGCCGGCCGTCAAGCCCTTCGGCGTCCGCATGCCCATTCCGCGGGTGTTGCTGCCGCAGTCCGTCGAAGGCGACACCGACCTCTACCTCCTGACCGCCCGCAAGGCGCGGGTCGAGATCCTGCCCGGCACGCGTACCGAGGTGCTGACGCTATGGGGGCATGTTCCCCGGGCCGAACGTTCCGGGTCCGCGCCGGGCGGAAGGTCGTCGTCAGGCACACCAACAATCTCGACATGGGCACCGCGGCGCACGTGCACGGCGGCTGCACGCCGGCGAACAGCGACGGGTTCCCGACCGACACGCTCGCGCCGGGCCGGAGCCGCGACTACACGTATCCGAACCGGCAGCGCGCCGCCACGCTGTGGTACCACGACCATGCCCACCACATGGAGGCCGAGCACGTGTTCCGCGGCCTCGCCGGCCTCTATGTCATCGAGGATCCGGCCGACGCCGGCCTGCGCCTGCCCAGCGGCGCCCAGGACATCCCGATCATGTTGCGCGACGCCCGCTTCGACGACCAGGCCCGCCTGGTCTTCGAGCAGCACGACTTCCAGAACCGCAGCATGATCCTCGCCAACGGCAGGCCGCGACCGTACTTCCCGGTCGCCGCGCGGCGCTACCGGTTGCGGTTCGTCAACGCCTCCAACCTGCGTACGTTCACGCTGCGGCTCGGCAAGAACACCGAGGTCGCCCAGATCGCCAGCGACGGTGGGCTGCTCGCGGCGCCGGCGGCCGTCCGGTCGTGGCGGATGACGCCGGGGGAGCGGGTCGAGGTCGTCGTCGACTTCGGCCGGTTCCCGGCCGGCAGCCACGTCTTCCTGGAGGACGCGGAGGCGGGGGCGGTGGTGCGCTTCGACGTCAGTCGCGCCGGTGCCGGCGCCGACACGAGCCGCGTGCCGGACCGGCTCAGTGCGATCCCGGCGCTGCCGGCCGCCACGGGCAAGCGGCGGTTCGTCCTCAGCTTCGACCGGGCGACGGGCCGGTTCCTCATCAATGGACGACAGTTCGACGCGAAGCGCGTCGACACCGAGATCAAACGTGGGACCACCGAGGTATGGACGGTGACGAACGACAGCTCCGGTTTCGCGGTCCCGCACAACTTCCACCCGCACCTGGTGCAGTTCCGGGTACTCGACCGCAACGGCCGGCCCCCGGCACCGGGCGAGGCGGGTGTGAAGGACACGGTCGCCGTCGGCCCCGGCGAGACCGTCCGTCTACAGGCGACCTTCGGCCCGTACACCGGGCGGTATGTCTACCACTGCCACATGATCGACCACTCGTCGAGCGGCATGATGGCGCAGATGAAGATCGTCGCCTGACGCCAGCGGGAGGTGCTCGCGTAATCGGGTTGTGCGGAGTCCCGAGGGTTGGTTCGCTGTCGCCTGTGACCGAACTTCATACGCCGCGACTGTCCCTGCACGCCATCGACGCGGCGGAGGGTGAACGCATCGTCGGGCGGCGCGCCGGCGACGGCGACGCGTGGGCCGAGGATTTTCCCTTCGACGGTGACGTCATCGGCGTCACGGCCTTTCTCCGGGCCACGGCCGCCCACGGGGACCAGCGCCCTTTCGGGCACTACCGGATCACCCGGACCAGCCGACGGGCAGGCAATCGGTGGAATCGGCTTCAAGGGTCAGCCGGCCGACGGATGCGTCGAGGTCGGTTACGGCCTGGCCCCGTCAGCCCGTGGGCAGGGCTATGCGGCGGAGGCACTCGTCGCCCTGCTGGACGTCGCGCACGATCACGGGTTGTCCCGAGTCGTCGCCGACACCACCGGCGACAACGTCGCCTCCCAGCGGACGCTCGAGCGGGCCGGGTTCCGCCACATGGGCACCAACGGTGACACCTACCTGTACGAGCTACGCCTCGAAGCGCATTCGGCTCAGCCGCGGTAGCCCCGATCGCGAGGTCGTCACTGTCTTCACACCGGCGCTGTTGAGTTGGTGCCGCGCCGACCGGGGTCGGCGACGGGCGACGCGTATCGTTCGTTGTGATGACTCCTGTCGAGGCCATGGGCCAGGCGGTCGCCTCCGTCGCGGCCGGACTCCGTCAAGACCGTGATGCGCTGGCCATCCTGCTGAAGATGACGCCGGACGAGGCGGTCGCCGTGGCGGGCGGAATGCTCGACCTGGTCGGTCTGCTCGCGAGGATCGTCGCCGCACAGGAGGACGGCAGCCCCGCGGACATGATCGCCGCGGTGTCCGAGGGCCGTTCTGAGATGGTCCACCGGATGGGACACTTCGCGATCGAGGTCATCAACTCCGGCGGCGAGGTGCCCGACACCGTCGACGCCGCTGAGATCATCGTCGGCCTGGGCGCGATCGCGGGTCGGCTCTCGGAGGTCGCGGCCGAACAGGAAGGCGAGTCGTCCCTCGACGTCCTGGCCCGGATCGGCCTCGGCGTGGCCGAGATGGAGGCGTTCGAACCCCCGGAGTGACCGCGGTTCGTTTGAATGAGCCGCCTGGATCGACGTCGGCGCGCCTGAGGCCGACCACGGATGCGGCGGGCGTGGCTCGGCCGGCACCGATGCCCGGTCGGTGAAGGCGTCTCAGGCGCTGAGTGGGACCGGCGACTCGTGGTCGTCGAGCGGAAGGATGCCGTCGGTCACCGCGGTGATGGTCAGGCCGGTCAGGGTGGCCGAGCCGGTCAGCACGGTGCCGAAGGCGACGTCGGCGGCGTCGCGACCGGTCGCCACGCGGGCCAGGGTCGGCCGTGGGGCCAGCCGGGTGGCGTCCCAGACCAGCCAGACGCCGTCGACCGCGGTCTCCGCGACGAGGTGGAAATCCATCGGATCGAGGCCGGGGGCGTACACGGCGACCACCCGGGCCGGTACGCCGACGGCCCGGCAGAGCGTGACCGTCAGGTGTGCGTAGTCACGGCACACGCCGCGGGCCGTGAGCAGGGTGTCGACGGCGTCGGTCGACGGCCCGCTGGCCGAGCCGTCGTAGACGAGCGAGTCGTGCACCTCGGCGACGATCCGCCGCACCGTCGACAGGTCGTCTCCGCCACGGAACCGGGCCGCGTAGCCGGCAAACCGGTCCACGGGGCAGTAGCGGCTCGGGCGCGTGGCGACCACGCGGTCGAACGCCGTCGGCGCCGGGACCGGAGACGTTGGCTCGGTCCGCTCCATCGTGTACGCGACCACGAGCCGACCCGGCCCGGCCGAGACCAGATGGTTCCGGCCGCCAAGGATGTCGCCGGACCCGGCGAGCGGCTCGACCTCCAGCCAGGCCCCGTCGAGCGTCGCCGTCAGGTTCTCCCGCTCGGGAGATCCGGCAACGGCGATCTGGACCGCGACCGTCGCCGGCTCGGTGATCTCGTATTCGAGCACGGCGGCCACGGCTTGCATCGCGCCATTGTGACCCCCGCATGTTTCGTGCTGCCTCTCGACGCCCTGCGCACCGGCGTCCGCGGTGCCGTCGAGGCGGTGACGCCGTTGCGCCATGGCGCGATCTGGCCAGTCGATCGGGATCGACAGGAAGAGATCGACAAGCTCGGATGATCTTCGATCAGTTCACCGAGCAAAGGGGTCCCCTTGCCTCTCGTTCCCATTCGCCGGTCGGTGTTGGCGGCGCTGGTGTCGGTCGCGACGCTTGTCGCGGCGGCTCCGCCGGCCCACGCCGGCCCACCCGGCTCCACGCCACCGCGGGTCGCCGGGCCGTTGCCGGCAGCCGGCGGGAGCGCGCCACCGCGTCACCCTGATCACCGGTGACACGGTCACCATCAGCACCGCGGCGGACGGCAGCGCGGGTCCGTCGGTGCGACGGCCGGACGGCAGCCGCCCGAGCTTCCACCGCACGGTCGTCGACGGCGACACCTACGTCTACCCGGATGCCGCGCTGTCCTACGTGACCGCCGGGCTGCTGGACCGGCACTGTTCAACGTCACCGACCTCATCGCCGACGGCTACGACGACGCGCACACCGCGCGCTTCCGCTGATCGTCACGATGACCGACGCGGCGCCCGCAAGCCCGGACCCGCCCGACCGTGACGGCGCCGAGCTTGGCCCGACAGTTGGACAGCGTGCAGGGGCGGCGCTGACCAGGCCAGCGCGCCAGGCGCCGACCGGTTCTGGACCGCGCTGACCGGCCGGCTCCGACCCGGCGTACCGGCACGCCCCGACCCTCGCCAACGGCATCGCGAAGGTCTGGCTGGACGGCCGGGTGCACGCGGACCTGGCCGAGTCCACCGCGCAGATCGGCGCGCCGAAGGTGTGGGCCGAGGGCAACACCGCCACCGGTGTCGACGTCGCGGTGCTGGACAGCGGGGTCGACGCCGAACACCCGGACCTCGGCGGGCCAGATCGCCGAGGCCAGCACAGCTTCGTGCCCGAGGAGCCGACGTCGCTCGACTACAAGGGCCACGGCACGCACGTCGCCTCGACGATCGCCGGCACCGGCGCCGCGTCCGGCGGCAGCGAGCAGGGCGTCGCGCCCGGCGTGCGGCTGCACATCGGCAAGGTGCTCGACAGCGAGGGCAGCGGCCAGGACTCCTGGATCATCGCCGGCATGGAGTGGGCCGCCCGGCGAGGAGAAGGCCCGGGTCGTCAGCATGAGCCTGGGCGGTGAGGCCACCGACGGCAGCGACCCGATGAGCCAGGCGGTCGAGCGAGCTCAGCGCCGAGACCGGTGCGCTGTTCGTGATCGCCGCCGGCAACAGCGGACCCGGCAGCATCGGCTGCCCCGGTGCCGCCGACTCGGCGCTCACCGTCGGTGCGGTCGACGGCGCCGACGCGCTCGCCGACTTCTCCAGCCAGGGACCGCGCGCCGGCGACGGCGGGCTCAAGCCGGAGATCACCGCCCCGGGCGTCGACATCCTCGCCGCGCGCTCGCACTCGTCCGGGGCGGCTCGGGCTACTACACGACGATGAGCGGCACCTCGATGGCGACACCGCACGTGGCCGGCGCCGCCGCGCTGCTCGCCGCCGCGCACCCGGACTGGACCGGTCAGCAGATCAAGGAGGCGCTGGTCAGCAGCGGCAAGCCGACCCCGGAGTACACGCCGTACCAGGCCGGCGGCGGGCGGGTCGACGCGTACGCCGCGGTGCACGCCACCGTGTTCGCCACCTCAGCGCGTTCTCCGGCTTCCACCCGTGGCCGCAGCAGCCGGGCGAAGACCGACCGGCGGCAGGTGACGTACACCAACCTCGGTGACACCGCGGTCGACCTCGAACTGGCGGTCGACGCGGCGGCGGCCCCGGCCGGGCTGTTCGCGCTGTCCGCGGGCCGGGTCACCGTGCCGGCGGACGGCACGGCCGAGGTGACGCTGACCGCGGACCTCGACCATCTGCCGGTGGACCGAGGAGATCAGCGGCATGATCGTCGCCACCGACGGCACCGGCGCGGTGCGCGGCCCGCACCCTGATCGGCGCGGTCAAGCGAGGGCCAGCGGCAGAACCTGACGCATCGTCGCGAAGGACCGCTCGGGCAGGCCGCTCGTCCGGCAAGGTGATCGTCACCGCCCGGAACATCTTCTCCGCCGTCGACCTCGACCCTCCGGCACCGGCACGCTGCGGCTGCCGGTGGCGAGCTACAGCGGCTGGCTCACGGCGGACGTGCAGGGCGCGAACGGTCCGCACTCGCTGGGCATGGCGATGCTCGCCTTCACCGACGTCATGCTCGACCGCGACCGGACGGTCACCCTGGACGGGACCAAGGCGAAGCGGGTGCAGGCGTACGTGCCGAAGGCGGCCACCCCGTCGGCGGTGCGGCTGGACATGCACCGTTCGGAAGGCAACAGCCTGACCGCGTCGTCGGTGCTGCCGAACGAGTCGTACGACAGCGTCTGGGCCTTGCCGATCAGCCGGAAGGTCACCGACGGCGAGTTCGAGTTCGGCGCGCGGTTCCGGCTGGAGCAGCCGGCGCTGACGATCGCCGGCTATGACGACCTGTTGGTCAAACGAGCCGCCACGCCGCTGCCGGGCGGCACCCGGACCCTCAAGGCGGTCTACGGGCTGGAAGGGAAGGACGTGCGCGGCAAGGCCGTCGTGGTGCGGCGGTCCGACACGGTGTCGATCGCCGAGCAGGCCGCTTCGGCCGCCGCGGCCGGCGCGGCGCTGCTGCTGGTCGTGCACGACGGCGTCGGGCGGCTGCAGCCATGGGACGAGACGCCGTGGAGCCCCGAGAGCCCGGCGCCGGTGACCGTGGCGACCCTCACCGCCGACGAGGGCAACGAGCTGATCGGGCGGCTGCGGCGCGGCAGCGTCCCGCTCACCGTCGGGTCCAATCCGACCACCGGGTACGTGTACGACGTCGTGCACCACTGGACCGGGAACGTGCCGGCGAACCCGACGTTCCGGCCGCGGCCCAACGAACTGGCCAAGGTGGACGTCTCGTTCCGCAACTGGCGCCCCGGCAAGGCGCTGGAGAGCCGCAACGACGTCTGGCGCGGCTGGGTGGTCGGCAACCAGCTGACCGCGCCCGCCCAGGGCAGACGAACCGACTGGGTCTCGGCCGACACCGCCTGGCTGGAGATGGCGAACATCGTCGGTGAGACCGGCCAGCAATCGATTGACGTGCTGCGGTACCCGGCCGGGCCCGTGGGCAAGGTGAGCTGGTTCGGTCCGGTCTTCCGGCCGCGGATGAGCCCGCTGAACTCGCTGCCGGTGCGGTACCTCGACCAGATGTATCTGCTGGTTCCCGGCTGGGGCGACTCCGGCGCCGGGCACGTCGGCGACGCGTACGCCAACTACGACGTGCGCAATCGGGTGACCCTGTACCGCGGTGACACCGAGCTCGACTGGGGCAACGCCGAGCGCCTGTCGGTGACCGGCCTGCCCGCCGAGCGGGAGCCGTACCGGCTCGTGGTGGACAACGACCGGGCCGACTGGGCGAACCCGTACTCCCGGCACACGCTGACGGAGTGGACGTTCACCTCGGCGGCCAGCGGCCCGGACGCGGTCGAGCCGGTGCCGCTGATCCAGCTCGACTATCTGGTCGACACGGACGAGGCGGGCCGGGCCGGGCGGCACGCGAAGGTGACCGTGGCCCCGTCGCACCTGCCGGGGGTCGACGCCACGATCCGGCAGTTGACGCTCGAGGTCTCCTACGACGACGGAGCCACCTGGCAGCGGGCCAAGCTGTCGCAGGTCGCCGGCGGCTGGCAGGCGGCGCTGAAGGCGCCCGCCGACGCCGGCTTCGCCACGTTGCGGGTGTCGGCCCGGGACAGCGGCGGCAACGCCGTGACCCAGACCATCACCCGGGCGTTCGGGCTGCGCTGATCGAAGGGGCGCTCGGCCGGACTACCCGGCCGAGCGCCTCGCCGCGGGTACGCGCTCTCCCGGCGGGGTGAGTGCGGCCAGGACGGTGGCGGAGATGTACCCGGCCGCGTCCGCCGCGTCGAGGCGGCCGGCGTTGATCTCGTCGGCGGCGCCGTGCATCACGTTCTGCACGGTGCTGATCAGCCACGAGGTGGGTAGGTCGGTCCGGAACACGCCGTCGGCCCGGCCCCGTTCCACCAGCCGGCGCATCCGGTCGGCCGGTTCGGCGTGCAGGGTGCGGATCCGGCCCGGCGGCAGAGTGTGCTGCGCCGCGAGCAGCAGCGCCCGGGAACGGTTGACCAACTGCCAGCTCGCGTCGATCAACCGGGCGAGTGCCTCGCGTGGGTCGCCGTCGAGGTCGACCGCGCCGAGGATCGCGTCGCCGTCCTCGATGGCGCGGGCGAGCGCGGCGTCGACGAGGTCGGCCCGGGACGGGAAGTGGCCGTAGAGCGTGACCCGTCCGACGCCCGCGGCCTTGGCGATCTCCGCGACGCTCGCATCGGGATCGCGGCTCAGGCAGGCCACGGCGGCCTCCGCGATGGCGTTGATGTTGCGCTGGGCGTCGGCCCGCTTCGCCGGCTGGCCCGTTCGGGTCTCGGCCACCGCGCACCTCCTCGATCCCCTTGTTGAACACCACTGTACGAGTTACTGTAGCCGACATTAAGCCGTACACGAGTGTTCAAGTTATTGGGGGAAGGCCATGTCCGGTCGCTGGCGAGCGTTGGCGCTGCTCGGCGTCGCGCAGTTCATGCTCATCCTGGACGTCACCGTGGTGGCCATCGCGCTGCCGAAGATGGGCGTCGACCTGGGACTGAGCCGGGAGACGCTCACCTGGGTCGTCAGCGCGTACACCTTGATGTTCGGCGGCCTGATGTTGTTGGGCGGTCGCGCGGCGGACCTGTTCGGCGCGCGCCGGCTGGTGCTCACGGGCCTGCTGGTGTTCACCGCGGCGTCGTTGGTGACCGGTCTGGCGGGCTCGGCGGAGGTGCTGCTCGGCGGGCGGGTCGCCCAGGGTGTCGGCGCCGCGATGTTGTCGCCGGCCGCGTTGTCGATGGTGACCAAGCTCTTCCAGGGTCCCGAGCTGAACAAGGCGCTCGGCGTGTGGTCCGGCCTCGGCGGCGGTGGTGCGGCGATCGGTGTGCTGCTCGGCGGGGTGTTGACGGCCGGCCCGGGCTGGCAGTGGGTCTTCTACGTGAACGTGCCGATCGGCCTGCTGGTGGCCGTGGCTCTGTTCCGGCTCCTGCCGGTCGACCGGCCGGTGCCCGACCGGCCCCGCCTCGACGTGCCCGGCGCCGTGCTGGTCACCGCCGGCACCGGGGCGGCGATCTACGGTCTGGTCAACGCGGGCGATCGCGGCTGGGCCTCGACCGCCACGCTCGTGGCGCTGGCCGCGGCCGTGCTGCTGTACGCCGCGTTCGCGCTGTCGCAGCGCGCGGTCCGGGCGCCGCTGATGGACCCGCGGATCCTCACCCGCCGACCGGTCGTCGCGGGAACGTTCATGATCCTCGTGGCCACCGCGCTGATGATCGCCGTGTTCTTCCTCGGCTCGTTCTACCTGCAACACCTGCGGGGGTACGGGGCGCTGCGTACCGGGCTGCTGTTCCTGCCGGTGGCGTTGGCGACGATCGCCGGTGCGCACACGGCCGGCCAGGTCATCGGGCGGCTCGGGCAACGGGCGATCGGGGTCACCGGCCTCGCGGTCGCCGGCCTGGGCACCGCCGTGCCGGCGATCTGGGACGGCGCGGTCGTCCTGGTCATCGGGATCAGCGTGGCCGCCGCCGGGATCGGCGCCACCTTCGTCGCGGCGTCCACGACGGCGCTGGCCCACGCGGCGCCGCACGAAGCCGGCGTCGCGTCCGGGATCCTGAGCACCTTCCACGAGTTCGGCGCATCGCTCGGCGTCGCCGCGGTGTCCAGCATCGCGGCGGCGAGCATCGCCGGTACGAGCGGCGCCGGGTTCACGAACGCCTTCACCTTCGCGGCCGTGGTCGCCGGGGTCGCGGCGGTCCTGGCGGCGGTCGTCGTCCCCGCCCGCGGGGCGCTGGGCGAGACGGACCAGCAGCGCGCCATGACGCCGGTCCATTGAGTCGGCGAAGAAACCCGGGAGGTCGGTGTCGGAACGGGGCCGAGGTGTTCGTTGCACAGGTGAGGGGCGCCCACGGGAGTGCCCGACCGCAGTCGAGGAGAGCATCATGACCACCACGTACACCTTCGACGTCTTCTCCAGCCTCGATGGCTTCGGCGCCGCCGGCGGCGACTGGGGCGGCTACTGGGGCAAGCAGGGCCCGGAGTTGCTGGAGCACCGCCTCGCCTTGTACGAGCAGGAGCAGCGGATGGTCTTCGGGGCCAACACGTATCGGGTGTTCGCGCAGTTGCTGGCCGCGAGCACGGAGGACTCCGAGGTCCGCGACCCGTGGGTCACCCGGATGCGGAACCTCCCGGCCACGGTGGTCTCGACCTCGCTGCACGGACCGCTCGACTGGCCGGATGCGACCCTCGTCAGCGGTGACGCCGTCGACGTCGTGGCCCGGCTCAAAGAGGAGTCAAACGTGCCGTTGCGCTCGCACGGCAGCCTGTCGCTGAACCGCGCGCTGCTGGCCGCGGGTCTGGTCGACCGCGTGCAGGTGACGGTCTTCCCCGTCATCACCGGCCAGACCGGAGTGGACCCGATCTTCCAGGGCGCGGCCGACCTCGACCTGGAGCTGATCGACAGCCGGACGCTCGACGGTCACATCCAGGAGCTCGTCTACCGGCCAACCCTGCACATGTGAGGCCGCCACGTACCGTATGAACATGTATCGATCTGGTTCCCGGACTCGCCGCCGTACCAACCAGATGCTCGGCGTTCTCCTGCTCTTCCTTGCCACCATCGGGTTCTTCGTGCTGGTCCTCGGACCACTGGCTTGGCTCGCACTGCCCGCGAAGCACCTCCATGGCAAAGAGAAGGTCGATGCGTGGAACGCGACACGTCAAACGTTGCTGGCCACCGCGATCGGCGCGGGAGCCCTCGTGGGAGCGGGCTTCACGGCGCGCACCTATTTCCTGACCCGCCGAAGTCATCTCACCGACCGCTATTCCAGGGCCGTGGCCCAGGTGGCGTCCGAACGATTGACCGAGCGGCTCGGGGGGATCTACGCGCTCGAACACCTGATGCGCGAATCCGACCGCGACCACGAAACCATCGTGGAACTGCTGGCGGCGTTCATCCGCGAGCGCGCGCCGCGTTACCGCCAGGTCGAAGCGGCCGACGGGGGAGAGTTGCCCTGGCCCGATCAGGACGTTCAGGCGGCCCTGGCCGTGCTGGGGCGCCGTCCCGTGCGACCAGAGGCCAACCGAATCAGCCTCGTCGGCGCCACGTTGGACCGCGTCGACCTGTCCGGTGGTCGGTTCGCTTCCGCCAACCTCGACCTCGCCACGCTCCGCGGTGCCCGGCTGGTCGGAACCAACCTGGATGGTGCGCTACTCCGCCAGGCGCAACTGACCTGGGCAGACCTCTCCGGGGCAAGCGCGCTGGGTACGGACCTGCGGGGCGCCGACCTCAGCCACGCCTGGTTCTTCTCGGCCCAGTTGCACGGTGCGAGGCTGGCCGACGCGACGCTGTTCGGAGCACTGCTCGCCGACGGACGGTTCGAGGTGGACGGTGCGGCCGCGACGAAGTTCCTCGGGACCGTTCGGGGGACGGGTGAGGGCGGCGCACCGACGGGCCTGTCCGCGGAGCAGCTCGCATCAGCGAAAACAGATGCGACGACCAAGGTGCCGGCAGACCTCGCGCACCTCGTCGACCGGGCCGGCGGATAGGAGCCGGTGGGCGTGCACGCGGTGAGAGGGAAGAGGATGATGGGCCTGTGCTGAGGCAGATCGCGGAGGGTGCGCTGGTCCACCAGAGCGAGTTCCTCCAGAGCAACGCCATTGTCGTGCAAGGCCAGACCGGGGTGTTGCTCATCGATCCCGGGTTGCAGGACCACGAAATGGCCTGCCTCGCGAACGACCTGTCCCGTTCGGGCCAGACCGTCGCGGCCGGTTTCTCGACGCATCCGCATTGGGACCACCTCCTCTGGCACGCCGAGTTCGGCGCGGCCCCTCGTTACGGCACGGCCCGCTGCGCGGCCACCGTCCGGGAAGAGCTGTCCGACCCGGATGCGAAGACCCACATCACCGACCACCTGGCCGAGACGGAGATCGCCGGGAAGGTCTCGCTGGACCTCTACGGCCTCATCACCGCCCTGCCCGCCGAGGCGGCGCGGATTCCATGGGATGGCCCGCACGTCCGGATCATCGAGCATCAAGCGCACGCACCGGGCCATGCGGCGCTGTTCATCGAGGAACAGGGGGTTCTCGTCGCCGGCGACATGCTCTCCGACATCTTGATTCCAATGCTCGACGTGAACAGCGCCGCTGACCCGGTCGAGGACTACCTCGCGGCGCTACGACTGCTGGAGGCCGTGGCGGGCGACGTCGCAGTCCTTGTCCCTGGCCACGGGTCGGTCGGCGGGGCCGATGAGACACAGGCACGGATCGAGCGGGACCGGGCGTACGTGGTCGCCTTGCGTGACGGCCGTGTTCCCGATGACCCGCGGATCGGCCCGTCGGCCAAGCCCGGCTGGGAATGGGTGACCGACGTCCACGACGGACAAGCCCAGCGCCTGGCCGAAAGAAACGAACGTCACTGACGCGCGAGACCGACCCGGCAACCGCGCGTCAATCGCTCCGCGTGCGCAGGCTCCGCGCCAGGGTGGGGATCATCACCGTCGCGGCGACGAGGTGCAGCCCGATCAGGGCGGTGACGGTGGCGGCGGAGGCCCCCGAGACGAGGGGCGGTACCAACGAGATCGCGGTCAGTGACACCGCCGTCCACACGAACCGGTCGGCGGGGCGAGCGCTCCACCGAAGAAGCGCGACGGCGATGACGATGCCCACGACCGAGAAGAAGCCGGTCACCACGGCGAACCCAGCCAACGGGATCGTCTCGCCACCGTTGGGGATCTCGAAGTCGACGCCAACGGCCTGGGCAAGTGCCGCGGCGAGGGTGGTGGCCACCATTGCCGCGAGCGTGGCGATGAAGCCGGCGACGGCGACACTTCGGAGGCTGGTCGGGCCCGCTGCCGGTCCTGCGGTGACTCCGGTGTCATTCATGTCGTTCCTCCAACACTGGTGTTCGGGTTAAGACACGCACCTTCGCCGTGTGCCGGCCGGGGTTGCGCAGGGCGCGGACGCCGGTGCCGCGGAGCCAGAACCCGGCGTCGCGTCCGAGGACCGGCCCGGGCTCGCCGTCGCGCAGCTCCAGCTGCACCCGCCCGCGGGTGACGACGCCGAACGCGTCGGACCACTCCGCCGCGACCACCGGGAGACGCGCGCCGCCGCGCAGCGCGAGCGTCCACATCGGAACTACTCCGTGCCGTCCGCCGGCAGGCGATCCGGCAGCCCGAGCCGCGGGAACTGGTCGTCGTGGAAGGTGACGATCTCGGTGATCGCCCCACCGGCGACACGCAGGACGTCGATCGTCAGTGGCAGGTACGCGCCGTCGCCTTGTCGCCAGTGGTAGAAGGCGACCGCGGGCTGCCGGTTCACCGAGGTGGGGACGGCGCGTAGGTCCTTCATGTCCGCGAACCCGCTGTCGACCCAGTCGTTCACCACCGCGTCGCGGCCGACGTACAGGCCCGGCGTGGGCGGCATCGAGCTGCGGACGTCGTCCCGCAGCAGCGCGGCGAGCCCGTCGACGTCCGTGGCCACGCTGGCGTCGGTATAGCGGCGCACCAGCTCGCGCGTCCCGGCATCCTCCTCGCCGCCGGTCCAGTCCTGCCGCTCGGCGGGCAGGTGCTCCCGCATGCCGGCGCGGGCCCGCTGCAGCGCGCTGTTCACGGAGTTGACGGAGTCACCGAGGAGCTCCGCGACGTCCTTGGCCGGCCAGCCGAGCACGTCCCGCAGGATCAGCACGGCCCGCGGGCGCGGCGCGAGGTGCTGGACCGCGACCAGGTACGCCAGCTCGATCGTCTCCCGCGCGACGGCGACGGTCTCCGGCTCGTCCGCGTCGTCCGCGGGCAGCTCGTCGAGCAGCCGGTCCGGGTAGGGCTGCAGCCACCGCACCTCACCGCCGGTCGCGGGCTCCGGGCGGCACTTGGCGAGCAGGTCCAGGCAGGCGTTGGTGGCGATCCGGTACAGCCAGGCCCGGAACGTCGACCGCCCCTCGAAGGTCTCCCGCCGCCGCCAGGCACGGAGGAACGTCTCCTGCACCGTGTCCTCGGCGTCCTCGAACGACCCGAGCATCCGGTAGCAGTGCACGTGCAGCTCCCGCCGGTGCCGCTCCGCCAGCCCCGAGAACGCCGGCTCGTCCACCTCGCCGAGCCCGCTCCCGCCCAGCTCCGCCAGCCGCATGTCCGCACTCATCTCGTCATCCTTCCGCCTCGTCGTGTCCTGTCGTAGGTATGACTGGTGCGGGCGCGACAACTCATCACCGGGCTCGGTCGGCCCGATTTCCACCTGGGGCGGCCGAGGTTCCACCCCTGGGTGGCGGCGTTCGCGGCCGCGCGTTCCTAGCGTCGGGGCATGACCGTCACCAGCACGCTCGTCGCCCTCGCCGTCATCGCCTTCGTACTGCTGCGGCGGTTGGCCGGCTCGCCCGTACGCGGCCGGCGCCTCGTCGTGCTGCCACTGATCTTCCTGGCCTGGGGCGCGGCGCAGCTCCATGACGGCTTCGGCGGCACGGTGCACGCCGTCGGCACGGATGTCGGGCTGCTGGCCGTCGGCGCGGCCGTCGCGGTCGCCGGCGGGCTGGTCCGGGGCGGCACTGTCCAGCTCTTCGCCCGGGACGGTCAGGTCTGGTACCGCTACACCTGGCTCACCGTGGTCGTCTGGCTCGGGCTGATCGCCCTCCGGGTGGCGCAGATCACCGTCGGCGGGGCCGTCGGCGCGGACACGTCCGTACTCGGTCAGGCACTGCCGTTGATGTTGGGGCTGAGTCTGGCCGGCGAGGCGGCCGTCGTCGGGGCGCGGTGGGCCGGTGCCCGGCGGCCGTGACGCAGACTTGTCGCGTGGTGCTCCGCAGCGACGTCCTGCTGCCCCGATGGCGGCAGACCCGCAGCCTGATCTTCCTGCTCCTGCTGAGCGTCGGCGTCGCGCAGACCGCGCCGACGCCGGTCTCGTCCGGGCGCGGCCTGGTGGTGCTGGCCGGCCTGGTCATCGGCGGCCTCAGCTGGCTCGGGATGGTCCTGCTGCGGCGCCACGCCGGCGTGCTCCTCGGCTGTCTCGCGCTGTGCGGCGCCGCCGGCCTGATGGTCAGCGCAGCCGCGGCGCCCGGGCTCGGGCCCGGCTACGTGCTGGCGGTGGACGTGGTCGCGGTCGCCACGTTGGCGTTCCCGGTGGCGGCCGTGGCGGCGGCGGTGCTCGCGGCGGCCCTCGCGGTCACCTTCGTCCTGGTGCACGCCGACGCCGCGACGATCCTGCTCTGGACCGCCGGCGCAGCTCCTCGTCGTGCTGGTGGCCCTGGTCCGGCGGCAGCGCGACGAGAAGGCCGAACAGGACCGGCGGCTGGCCGCCGAGACCCGGCTGGCCCGGCAGGAACAGGCCCGGGCGGCGGCGCTCGGCGAACGCGCCCGGGTCGCCCGCGAGATCCACGACGTGCTCGCGCACTCGCTGTCGGCGCTGTCGGTGCAGCTCGAGACGGCGGCCGCGCTGCTGGAACGGGAACGTCCGGCCGAAGCGGCGGTGATCGTCGACCGGGCCGGGCGGCTCGCCCGCGACGGGCTCACCGAGACCCGCCGGGCGGTCGGCGCGCTGCGCGGCGACCCACTGCCGCTGCCCGAGCTGGTGGCGGAGCTGGCCGACGGCTACCGCACCGACCTGGACGCGGACGCGACCGTGGTCGTGCGCGGCGAGCCTCGGCGCGGTGGCCCGGAGACCGGGTTGGCGCTCTACCGGTCGGCCCAGGAGGCGCTGACCAACGTGCGCAAGCACGCGCCCGGCAGCGCCGTGGGCATCGTGCTCGACTACGCCGCCGGCGAGGTCCGGCTGACCGTCGCCAACCACGGCGCGCACGGCCCGTCGTCGACCGGCCTGTCCAGCGGGTACGGGCTGACCGGGCTGCGCGAGCGCGCCGAGCTGGCCGGCGGCTCGATGATGGCCGGCCCCGACGGCGACGGCTGGCGGGTGGATGTGAGGATGCCCGGGTGACCATCACCGTCGTCGTCGCCGACGACCAGACGGCGGTCCGCGAAGGCCTCGCGACGCTGCTCGGCCTGCTCGACGACATCGACGTGGTCGGCGAGGCGGCCGACGGCGACGAGGCGGTCGCGCTGGTCGCGGCCCACGCGCCCGACGTGGTGCTGATGGACCTGCGGATGCCGCGCTGCGACGGGGTGGCGGCGACCGCCCGGATCACCGCCGCAGCACCCGGCGACCCGGGTGGTGGTGCTGACCACGTACGCCGACGACGAGCACATCCTGGCCGCGCTGCGGGCCGGTGCCCTCGGCTACCTGACCAAGGACGCCGGCCGGGTGCAGATCGCCCAGGCGGTGCGGGCGGCCGCGGCCGGGACAGTCCGTGCTGGACGCCGACGGTGCAGCAGCGCCTGGTCGCGGCCGCGAGCGCGCCGCGGCGCCCGCTGCCGGCGTCCGCTGCCGGACGGGCTGACCGCGCGCGAGGCCGAGGTGCTCGGCCTGATCGCCGCCGGACTGTCCAACCGCGAGATCGCCGAGCGCCTGTTCGTCACCGAGGTGACCGTCAAGTCGCACGTCAACCGGCTGTTCGCGAAGATCGGCGCTCGGGACCGCGCCCAGGCGGTGCGCTACGCCTACGAGCACGGCCTGCACCCGGAGACCTGAGCGACGCTCCGCGGGTTGAGTGGTACGGGTGCCGGCACTCGCGCCGGCCCGGTCGACAAGGAGACTCGTGTCATGACCTATCGGCGTTCGGCCGGGTCGCCGCGGGGTGATGCGCGGCGGCGGGAGCTGCTCGACCTCGTCACCGAGGACCTGGCCGTCAACGGCCTGGTCGACTTCTCGCTGCGCCGGGCGGCCAAAGCGGCCGGGACGACGCACAAGGTGTTGCTCTACCACTTCGAGAGTGCGGAAGACCTGCTGGGACGGGCGGTGGCCCGGCTGCGGGAACGGCGGATCTCGCGCAGCTTGGGCGCCGCTTCGGAAGAGCCCACGCTCGCCGGCCGGGTTCGGGCCTTGTGGCCGGTGTTGACCAGCGGAGAGTCGTGGGTGCTGGACCAGGCGATCGGCCTCGCGATCTACGACGCCGACCGGCACGGTGGGCTGGCCCGCGGCGCGACCCAGCAGTACCTCCCGGCACTCGTGTCGCTGTGCCCGCCGGAGTGGTCGTCGGAGCGCAAGGCCGAGGTGGCGGCGATGATCCTCGCGACGCTGCGCGGGATTCCTGATCGACCTGCGTACCAGTGGCGGTGACCCGGTCGGGATCGAGACCGGCTTCGCGGCGTTGAGCCGAGCCCTCGACCGCGAGGAGGCGGCTGGGTAGACGCTTTGCGAACCACGTGGTTCACTTCAGGGTGAGAACCCTGGAAGGGGGACCAGGACATGAAGACGATCCAGACCTCGGCCGGCCCGATCGCCTACACCGACTCCGGCGGCACTGGACCGACCATCGTGTTCCTGCACGGCATGCTGATGGACGGCTCACTCTGGGACCAGACCGTCGGCGTGCTCGCCGCCGCCGGCCACCGCTGTGTGGTGCCGACCCTGCCGATGGGCGCGCATCGGCTACCCGCGAACGCGGACGCCGACCTGTCGCTACCCGGCCTGGCCGCGCTGGTGGAGGAGCTCTTGGCGGCGCTCGACCTGCATGACGTCACCCTCGTCGGCAACGACACCGGCGGCGCGCTGGCCCAACTCGTCGTAGCCGGCGATCCCGTGCGGGTGGCCAGGGTGGTGCTCGCGTCGTGCGAGGCCTTCGACAACGTTCCACCCGGCCTGACCGGCCGCACGCTGGCGCTGGTCGGCCAGCTATCGCCGAGTCTCTTCGGCCTGTTCATGACCCAGATGCGGATCCGCGCACTCCGCCGCCTGCCGGTCGCGTTCGGCTGGCTGACCAAACGCGGCGACGCGGCCACCGCACGCTGGATTCGGCCCGTGCTGCGCGATGCCGGCATCCGCCGGGACGCGACCCGCATGCTGCGGGCGGTCCGCGCCGACCGCGACGTCCTCAACCGCTTGGCCGCGCCACGACTGTCCAGTTTCGACGGTCGCGCCCTGGTGCTCTGGGCCCGCGCCGACCGCGTCATGCCGCCGGCACACGGCCACCGTCTGGCCGCGCTGCTCCGGCACGGCCGGCTGGTCGAGGTCGATGACACCGCGACCCTGATCCCGCTCGACCAGCCCGCCGTCTTCGCCGAGACGGTCGCCGACTTCGTCCGCGCCGATCTGGCGGCATTCCTCAGTGGAGGGAGGCCTTAAGGGCGACCACGACCAGGCCGAGGACGCCGGCGAAGGCGGTCGCCGCCCAGCGGGGCCAGCCGGTGAGGCCGGCGGCCCGGGCCGCCAGCCAGCCGAGCACGACCAGCAGGAACACCGTGTACGCGAGTGCCGCGTCGAGTGCGGCCGCGTTGCTCGCGCCGGCCAGCCGCGACAGCAGCAGGACCAGCAGCGGGGTGATCGAGGCCTGGATCATCGCCCACCCCGCCGTCAACACGCCGAGCACCTCGGCGCGGGTCACGGACGGCTGCCGCGGCCGGCCAGGCCCAGCAGCTCGGCGTAGCGTTCGGCCAGCCAGTAGACCAGCAGCGTGACCAGGACCGTCGCCGCCACCCGGCCCGCGGAGTCCTTGCCCGCGGCGGCCAGCGTGGAGGCGCAGATGACCGTGCCGTAGATGCCGGCCGGCACCCATGGTGCGGCGACCCACATCGCGGTCCGGGGTCCGGCTTTGTCCATCGGCATCGATTATGGCCCGGCAGAACGGCACGAGGTGGACAAATGCCCGTCAGGCCGGCGCGGCGACGGTCGCCAGTGCCTCCGTGAGCCGCCGCAGCTGTGGGGGAGTGGCTTCCAGCAGTGGCAGCCGTACCGTGGCGTGCTCGATGATCCCGAGTTCGGTCAGCGCGGCCTTGGCCATGACGGCGCCCGGGCGAGGTCCGCATGATGGCGTCGACCAGCGGGAGCAGCGCCGCCTGGATCGCCCGCGCCGAGTCGAGGTCGCCGGCGCGGACGGCGTGGATGAGGTCGGCGTTGCGGTCCGCGGCGACGTTGCCCACGACGCTGAGCACGCCGGCGGCGCCGCACGCGAGGTAGGGCAGGGTGAGCTCGTCGATGCCGCAGTAGTAGGCCAGCGACGTGCGGGCCATGACCGACATCGCCTCGAACAGGTCGCCCTTGGCGTCCTTGACCGCGCGGATCCTCGGGTGGCCGGCGAGCTCGATCAGGGTGGCCGGCTACATCGCGATGCCGGCGCGCGCCGGCACGTCGTAGAGCATCACGGGCAGCTCGGTCGCGTCGGCCACCGCCACGCAGTGCGCCACGACGCCGGCCTGGGTCGGCCGCGAGTAGTAGGGGCAGACGAGCAACAGCGCGTCGGCGCCGGCGGCCTCCGCCTCGCGGGCCCGGCGGACGCTGTCGGCCGTGTCGAACGTGCCGACGCCGGCGATCACCCGCGCCCGGCTTCGCCGACCGGGCCGCGACGGCCCGCACCAACGAGGCCGCCTCCGCCGAGGTCAGGGTGGGTGACTCGCCGGTGGTGCCGCCGACGACGATGCCGTCGCAGCCGGTGGCCAGCAGGTGGTCGACGAGGCCGGCGAGCCCGGGCGTCGCTGATCGCGCCGTCGGGGCGCATCGGGGTCACCATGGCGACGAGGTTGGAGCCGAAGAGCGAGGTCATGACCTGAGCCTGCCGGGCACCATGCATGCGGTCCAGCGATGCTTTCTTGCCACTATTGCGTAGCCTGGCTTCATGATCGATGTCACGGCCCTGCGGGCGCTGCGCTCGGTGGCCACGCGCGGGACGCTCGCCCGGGCGGCCGACGAGCTCGGCTTCACGGCCTCGGCGGTGTCGCAGCAGATCAAGCGACTGGAGCGCCAGGTCGGCGTGCCCGTGCTCGCGCAGTCCGGGCGCGGCGTCGTGCTCACCCCGGCCGGCCAGGCCATCGTCGACTCGGCGCCTCGAGGTCTTTCAAGCGTTGGAACGCTGCGCCGAGGCGGCCCGGTCGGTCGCGGACGGCGCGACCACCGGCGTGCTCCGCGTGGTCGCCTTCTCGACCGCCATCCGCGGTCTGCTCGCGCCCGCCCTCCCGCGCCTGGCGACCCGCTGCCCGGACCTGCGCGTCCACATCACCGAACAGGACCCCGACCAGGCGCTGCACAGCGTCGACGCCGGCACGGCCGACCTCGCCCTCGTCCACGACGCCGACGGCCTGCCCGCCCCGCTGCCGCCCCGATGACCCAGCGACACCTGCACACCGACGTCGGCGACGTCGTCATGAGCCGGACGCATCCCCTCGCGCACACGGCGCCGCTGAGCGGCGAAGACCTGGCCGGCCACGCCTGGGTGACCAGCCCACCCGGCACGGTGTGCCACCAATGGTTCCGGCGACTGTTCGCCGACGCGCCCGAGGAGCCGGCCGTACGCCATCTGGTCGACGACTTCGCCACCCAGCTGGCGCTGGTCGCGGCCAGCGACGTGCTGGCACTGATCCCACGCCTGGCCCGCCCACCGCTCGGCGATGGCCTGCTCGCGCGCCCGTTGCGCCGGCAGCCCGAAGCGCGAGGTGTACGCCGCCTGGCGGCGCAGCGCCGATGCCAGCCCGGCGATCCAAGCGGTGCTCAAGGAGCTATGACGCCAGCTCCCGCAGGCCCGCCGCCAGCAGAGGAGCCACGGCCAGTTCGGCCTGCGCCGAGGTGGCGTCGGCGGCCGCGCCCTGGCGCGCGCGGTAGCTGATGCCCTGGGCGATGACGGCCAGCTTGAAGTTGGCCAGCGCCAGGTAGAACGGCCAGTGGTCCAGGTTCACGCCGCGCCGGCGGGCGTACGCCTCGGCGATCGCGTCGGCGCCCGGCAGCCGGTCGCTGGCCCACGCCGCGTCCAGGCCGAGGATCGGGTCGAGCTGTGGCTGTCGGTAGACGCACATGAGCGCCACGTCGGTTTGGACGTCGCCGACCGTCGCGAGCTCCCAGTCGACCACCGCCAGGACCTTGGTGATGTCCGTGGCGTCGAGCAGCGTGTTGTCGATCCGGTAGTCGCCGTGCACCACGCCGATGTGCGCCGGCCGGTCCGGCAGCGCCGCGAGCAGGTGCGCGTGCAAACGATCCGCGTCGGGCAGGTCCCGGCTCTTGACCTCGTTCCACTGCCGCCACCAGAGCCCGACCTGGCGCTCGAGGAAGCCGTCGGGCCGGCCCAGGCCGCGCAGTCCGACCTCGTCCACGTCGACCGAGTGCAGGTCCGCCAGCACCCGGACGAGCTCCGTGACGCAGGCCTCCAGGTCGTGTGACGGATAGGCGTCGAGCTGCGACCGGGTACGCACGACCTGGCCGGAGACGAACCCCGTCACGGCGAACGGGGCGCCGAGCACCGACGCGTCCTCGCACAGCGCGACCACCGGCGGCACCGGAACCGGGCTGTACTGCAGCGCCCGGGTCACCCGCCACTCCCGCGCCACATCGTGTGCCGACTGGGTCAGGCCCGACACCGGCGGCCGCCGGACGACCCAGCGGTGCGTGCCGTCGGTGACCACATACGTCAGGTTCGACCGGCCACCGCTGATCAGCGAGGCGGTCAACTCTCCGGCGACGGGAACGGCCTGGCTCTCCAGGAACCCCCGCACGGCCGGCAGGTCGAGGCTCATGCCTCGTACCCCTTCGTCCCGGCCCGGCTGAGCACGACCTCGTTGAGCACGGTCCGCGCCGACAGGGCCAGCAGCGCGGACACCGTCGTGACGACGTCGTCCACCGGGATCATCGCCGCCGGCGGCACCGCGTCGTGGACCCACGCGCTCATGTCCGTGTCCACGTACCCCGGCGCGATCGCCGTCGCCGTGACCCCGCCGCCGGACTCCTCCGCGTTGAACCCGCGGCACAACGCCAGCAGCGCCGCCTTCGTGGCCCCATAGACCGCCAGCGACGGCTCCGCGTACACCCCGCCGATCGACGCCAGAGCGATCACCTTCGCGCCGTGCGACGGACGCCGCCCAGCAGCGGTGCGCAGCAGCGGCAACGCGTCACGGATCAGCAGGAACGGCGCCCGGGTGTTCAGCGCGAACTGCTTGTCATACCGCCCGACCGAATAGCCGTCGAGAGGCCCCGCCGAGCCGACACCCGCGGCCAGCACCAGTGCGTCGAGCGCGTCATGCCGCGCGGCGTGCGCGGCGACGACACGAGCCGCCGCATCGGGCGCGGACAGATCCACGTCCACACAGTCCACATGGGACGCACCCGCGCGAAACGGCCGAGGAGGCCGCCGCCGCGAGACGGGCCGGGTCCCGGGCGACGAGCGTCAGCGCCCAGCCCGCGGGACAGCGAGGTCCAGCGCGATGCCGCGCCCGATCCCGCGGGACGCGCCGGTGACCACCGCGGATCGCACCGCGGAGCTCACGGTGGCGTCTCTTCGCTGATGCCCACGATCGACCGCGCGATGGTCAGGTAGCGGTCGAGGAGCGCCTCGACCGGCAGGCTCCCGTCCGGCCGGTACCACGAGGCGACACCCACACACAGCGACGCGATGGCCCGGCTGGCGTCCTTCGGGATACGGCGTCGAGAAGTCGCCGTCCCGCACGCCGGCCAGGATCACCTCGTCGAGCATGCGCTGCTGCTCGTCGCGCTTGGCGACGTAGCGCTCCCGGTTGCCGGGCTCCAGGCTCCGCAGCTCCCCGGTCGAGACGATGGCACCCGTGCGCCGGTACATGTGGAAGCGCAGCATCGACTCGACCAGCGCGTCGAACCGCGGGCGGGCGCCGGGCGCGGCGCTGTCCAGGGCCTGGCGGCTGCGGGTCAGCAGCTCGTCGATGATGACCGTCATCAGGTCGACGAGGATGTCCTGCTTCGACGGGTAGTAGTGGTAGACGCCCGGCACCGACAGCCCCGACCGGCGCGCCAGGTCACGCGTCGTCGTGCCGTGGTAGCCGTGCTCGTAGAACGCTTGAAGGGCGGCATCGAGGATGCGCGGGAACTCGAGCGGCTCGTACTCCCGCCAGTCGGACATCGTCATCTCCTGCTGCTGGGTCATCGCTCGCCCCGCTCCGCGCGGGCGGCGCGGGCCGCGCCCGCGGCGCGCACGAGCGCGTCGAGCGCCTCCGGATTGTCGACCGCGCCACGATTGATCACGCGGTCGGGGTCGGCGCCCTGCAGGATCCGTTTGACCGGAACCTCGAGCCGCTTGCCGGTGCGCGTGTGCGGCAGCGACGCCACGATGATCACGTCGTCGGGGGCGTGCCGGGGCGACGCCCGCTCCGCGATGCGCCGGCGGATCCGCTCGGCCAGGCTCGCCGGCGTCAACCGAATCGGACGGCACCACGAACAGCGGCAGCCAATAGCCGCCGTCCGGCCTCCTCCACGCCCACCACCAGCGCGTCGGTCACCTCGGGCAGGTCGCTGATGGCGTCGTAGATCTCCGCCGAGCCCAGCCGGACGCCGTGGCGGTTGATGGTCGCGTCCGAACGCCCGAGGATCACGACGGTGCCCCGCTCGGTCATCATGGTCAGGTCGCCGTGGCGCCAGACGCCGGGGAAGTCCGCGAAGTAGGTGTCGCGCAGCTTGCGATCGTCGGGGTCGTCCCAGAAGCGCAGCGGCATCGACGGCATCGGCTCGGTGATCACCATCTCGCCCGGCGTGCCGGCCGGGGCCTGCCTCGCCGTCGGCGGTCCAGACCTGGACCGCCGCTCCCAGCGCGGGTGCACTGATCTCGCCGTCGTAGACGGGCGTGTTCGGTGCGCTGGCGACGAAGATCCCGCAGATGTCCGTACCTCCACTCATCGATCCTAGTTGGACGTTCGCGCTGACATGGTCCCGGAACCAGGCGTTGGCGGAGGCGGGCAGCACCGATCCGGTCACGCCGACCAACCGCAGCGACGAAGCAGGTCCCCGGTGACAGATCGGCCCGCTGGGACGCCTCGAGAAAGCCCGGGCTCGTCCCGAACACGGTGACACCCGAGGTCGGACGACCAGCGGCCACAACACGTCGGGGCGTCGGCCGGCCGTCGTAGAGCACGATCGTCGCGCCGTGCAGCAGCCCGCAGACCTGCGCGTTCCACATCATCCAGTTGGGCGTGGTGAACCAGAAGAAGACGTCGTCGGCGCGCAGGTCCATGTGCAGGCCGGGCGACACCAACTGCTCCAGCAGTACGCCGCCGTGCCCGTGGACGATGCCCTTGGGCTTGCCGGTCGTGCCCGAGGTGAACAGCACCCACAGCGGGTGGTCGAACGGCACCGCGAGCGGACCGGGTCGGGTGCCGCGGCCAGCGCGGCCGCCCAGGTGCTGGTGTCGGGTCCGGCGACAGGGTGAGCAAGCCCGGCGGTCTCGACGGTGATCGTGTGCCGGAGACCGGGCAGCAGGTCCCGCAGTGCGTGGGCGTCGGCGCGGCGGTCGTGCACCGTGCCGCCGAAGCGGTAGCCGGACCCGGTGATCAGCACCGTCGGCGACAGCTGCGCCATCCGGTCCGCGGCCGACGGCGCCGCGTAGTCCAGCCCGGTCTGCGCCCACACCGCGCCGACCAGCGCCGTGCGCCACGAACGCGACGACCCCTTCGACGCAGTTGGGCAGGTACGCGGCGACCCGGTCGCCCGGCACGACGCCGAGGGCGCGCAGCCGACCGGCAACAGCAGCGGCCTGCGAGCGCAGCTCGGCGTACGTCAGCGACGTCCGTGAACCGTCCTCCGCGACCAGCACGACGGCGTCCTGCTCGTCGTCACCGGCGCGCAGCAGGTGCTGGCCGAAGTTCAGCGTGCCGCCGGGAAACCAGACCGCACCGGGCATCCGGCGTTCGGCGAGCGCCTCGGTCGGCGGGCTGGACCAGTCGACGTCGAAGAACTCCGCGACCGCCGCCCAGAACTCCCCGGGATGGGTCGCCGACCACGCCTGCAACGCGCGGTAGTCGGTCACGTCGTCAAACGAGGCGCTGCCCCGCGTGTCGAGCCACGCCGCGAAGCGGACGATCCGGGTCTGGCCGACAGTCGCCGGGTCCGGCACCCAGCCCGGCGCCGTCATGCGCGGCGCCCCGGCAGGAGCGAGCCGCGGGTGAGGACCACGTCGACGGCCACGGCGATGATCAGCACGGAGCCGGTGGCGAAGTACTGGACCTCGGTCGAGAGACCCAGCAGCTGTACGCCGTTGCTGATCGACCCGATGACGAGGGCACCGAGCAGCGCCGACCAGATCGACCCGCGCCCGCCGAAGAGGCTGGTGCCGCCGACCACCGCCGCGGCGATCGCGTTGAGCATCAGCGGGCCGGCGCCGGAGGTGACCGAGACGCCCAGCTGCCGTGACGAGTCGACCATGCCGGCGATGGCGGCGCAGACACCGAGGACCAGGAAGGAGTAGAGCACCATGCGGCGGACCGGGATGCCGGCGCGCTGTGCGGCCTCGCGGTCGCCGCCGACCGCGTACAGGTGGATGCCGTAGCGGGTCTGTGTCGTGGCGTACCAGGCGATCAGCAGCATGACGGCGAGGATCAGCAGGGGCATGGGCAGCCCGCGCTGCTGGGTCAGCGTGAAGACGCCGCCGAAGAGCACGACCGCCACCAGACGCCGAGGGTACGAGGACCGCGGCCAGCGAGGTCAGCGAGTTGGTCGATCAGCCGCTCGCGGTGTTGGAACAGGCGGTACGCCGCGAACGCCAGCGGTGCCCGCGGCCGCCAGCCCGTAGCTCGCGCCGGCCGGGATCGCCGTGCCGGCGATCTTCGCGAAGGGGGTGCCGGCCACGCTGATGGTGAACTCCGGCGGCAGCACGACCAGGATGAGTCCCTGGAGGATCACCATGCCGCCGAGCGTGACGATCAGCGACGGCACGCCGAACATGATGATCTGGGCCTCGACGAACGTGATCGCCATACCGGCGACCACCCCCGCCGCGATGCCGACCGCCAGCGGCAGGCCGCTGTTGACGACCAGTCCGGCCGCCACGGCCGCGCAGACGCCGGACAGCACCGCCGACGACAGGTCGATCTCGCCGACCAGCAGGACGAACACCACGCCGAGGGCGAGGATCGCGGTGGTGACGATCTGCAGCGTCAGGTTGGTGATGTTCTGGAAGCTCAGGTACGCCGAGCTCTGCGTGTAGAAGACGGCCCAGATGATGGCCAGCACGACGAGCACCGGGATGCTGCGGTGCCCGCGGGCGGCCGTCTCGATCGCCTGACCGACCCGGTTGCGGGCGGGCGCGGGGGTTGTCGAGATGCTCACAGGTCTCCTTCGTGGGCGCCGGTCATCGCGCCGACCAGGTCTGCCGGTGTGTAGCCGCCGCGTTCGAACTCGGCGACCTTGGCGCCGAGCCGCAGGACCACGATCCGGTCGGCGACCCGCCGCACGTCCTTCATGTCGTGGGAGATCACGACCACGGCCCGGCCCTGGTCGCGGAGGCGGTCGATCAGGTCGAGCACCTCGCCGCGCTGGGACACACCGAGGGCCGCGGTCGGCTCGTCGAGGATCACCACGGCCGGGTCGCTGATCAGCGCGCGGCCGATCGCGATGCCCTGTCGCTGCCCGCCGGACAGCGCGACGACCGGGGTGTTCAGCGCGCGCAGCTTGACCGACAGCGACTCGAGCACGCGCGCGGCCTGGTCCTCCATGACGTGGCGGCGGACCCGGCGGCCCGACCAGACGGCGCCGTAGCGCTCCTGGCCCAGGAACAGGTTCTGGACGGCGTCGAGGTTGTCGCACAACGACAGGTCCTGGAAGACGGTGCGGATGCCGGCCTCCGCCGCGGCCCGGGGCGACTCCAGTCGCTTGGCCTCGCCGCGGACCTGGATCTCACCGGAGTCCGGTGACTCCACACCGGACACGATCTTCACCAATGTGGACTTGCCCGCGCCGTTGTCACCGACGAGCGCCACGACCTCGCCCGCGTGCACCGACATGTCGACCTCGTGCAGCGCCCGTACGCCGCCGAAGTGCTTGGAAACCTGCGTGAGCTGGAGCAGGGGAGTGGTCATGGTTTCCTCCGCCGGGCGGTCGGCGTCGCCGCCGACCGCCCGCTAGCGATGGGTTTACTTGTTGCGGGTCTTGCAGGTGTCGGTCTCGGCGGCCGGCCCGGTGCAGATCTGCTGCCCAGGTGAACATGCCGAGGTCGACGGCCTGCTGCACGGCGTCGCCGGGGTCCTTGCCGTCCTCGAGGTGGATCAGCGTCGCGTCGAGCTTGGCCGTGGGCACCTGCATCGCACCGTTGTCGATGGTGTCCTTGACCAGGTCGGCCGGGGGCTGCTGGCCGCCGATGGCCGCGATCGCGATCTTCGCGGCCGCCTCCGCCTCGACCTTGAACGCCTTGAGCACGTTGTCCTGCTGGTCACCGGTCAGCATGTACTGCAGACCGGTCAACTCGGGGTTCTGTCCTCCGTACACCGGGACCTGCACGTTCTTGCCCTTGAGTGCGGCGATGATGCCGGCCGTGATGCCGTCGTAGAAGCCGAGGAACGCGCCGACACCGTTCTGCGTCTTGGTCAGGCACTGCTCGGTGGCCTTGGTCGCGTTGTCCGGCGCCCAGTCCTTGATGTAGTCCTCGCAGACGACCTGCATGTCGCCGCTGGCGATCAGCGGGTCGAGGATCTTGTTCTGGCCGGCGAGCATCTGGGTCGTGTAGACGTCGCCCTTGTTGCCGAACTGGCGGGCGACCTTGACCGGCTTGGCACCGAGCTTGCCGCTGGTGACCTGCTCGGCGAAGTACGTGGCCTGCTGGGCGCCGACCTTCTCCGGGTCGAAGATCACCTGGCTGTAGAGCGTGCCCTTGACCGGCGGGTTCTCGTACCCGATGACCGGCACCTTGGCCTGCTCGGCGGCCTGGAGCAGGCCCGCGCTGGTGTTCGGGTCGGCCGCGACGACGACCAGCGCCTTGGCACCGGCGGCGATCGCCGCGTTCGCCTGGGCGAGCTGCTGGTTGGAGTCGCCGCCGGCGTTGACGAACTTGACCTCGACGGTCGGGTCCAGCGCCTTGATCGCCTTCTCGAACGCCGGGCCGTCCTGCTGGATGTATCGGGTCGGCGTGGTGTTGGGTGCCATGAAGTAGACGAGCTTGGAGTCGGAACCGCCGTCTCCGGCGTCGTTACCGCCACAGGCTGCGACCAGAAGGATGCTGGCGCTGGCCGCTCCGGCGATGACTGCCCGGAGGGTGGCGCCACGGGAACGCTTCACTGGGTACTCCTTTGGGCTGCGGGGTGGGGGTCGGGCCCGGGGCGGTCGGGGCGCGCGGCATCGGGGTGGGACCGAGCGGTGTCGGCCCACCCTTCGTCGGCGCTGTTCCGTCAGGGCGTAGGTAGTCCCGCGTGCTTCGCGGTGATCTGCAGAGCGAGGTGCTTGGAATAGATGCGGACCCAGGCCAGCGGTCCACCCATGTACCAGAACGCCGGATGACCGGTGCGCCGGTAGAGCCCGCCGATCTCGCCGTCCTCGCCGATGCCGAGGACGAGCGGCAGTCGGTCGGCGACCTCGTCGCCGAAGAGCCGGCGGGCCGTCTCGCGCATGTTCTGGTATCCGGTGGCGAGCACGACGAGGTCGGCGTCCAACGTTCGACCGTCCTCCAGGCGGATGCCGTCGGGCGTGAACTCCGCGAGTCCCGAGCCCTGCGCGAGCTTGATCTTTCCCTCGGCGATGAGCCCCGAAGCGCCCACGTCGATGTAGTAGCCGCCGCCGTACGCCAGCGCGTAGCCCATCAGGCCGGTGCCGTCGGGGCCGTCGTTTCGTTTGAACCCGACCGCGTCGAGGGCGGCGAGCAGGTCGGCGTCCTTCTTCGCGGTCTCCTTGACGCCGTCCTTGGCCATCTCCAGGACCAGCGGCCAGGGTGTGCCGGCGGCCATCAGGTCGGCGTACGCGGTCGGCGGGCCGCCTTCGACGAAGTTGCTGCCGAAGATGGCCGGGATGCCGTGCTCCTGGCTGATGATGTGCGTCGAGGAGCGCTGCACGAGCGTGACGTCCGCGCCGGCCTCGTAGAGGTCCTGCGCGATGTCGTGGCCGCTGTTGCAGGCGCCGACGACGACCGCCTTCTTGCCGGCCCAGCGCTTGGCGTCGCTGTGCCGGCTGGAGTGGTAGGCGGTGCCCGCGAACTGGTCGCGGCCCGGGACGGCGGGGACGTTCGGCTCGCCGGCGGCGCCGGTGGCGAGGATGACGTCGCGCGGGTGGATGACCCGCTCGCCCTCGGGCGTGCGGACGTGCAGCGTCCACCGGCCGCTCGCCTCGTCGAACTCGCTGGCGGTCATCTCCGCCGACGTCCAGACGTTGAGCTCCATGGCGGCCGCGTACGACTCGAACCAGTCGGCGATCTTGTCCTTGGGGCAGTAGACCGGCCACGAGTCGGGATACGGCATGTACGGCAGGTGGTCGGCCCACACCGGGTCGTGCAGGACCAGCGAGTGGTAGCGCTTGCGCCACCCGTCGCCGACCCGCTCGCTCTTCTCGAGGACGAGCGTGTCGACGCCCATCAGGCCGAGGTTCGCGGCGACGGTCAGACCACCCTGGCCGGCGCCGATGACGACGACGTCCGGGTCGGGGTTTCGCACCCGGTCCTGGCGCTGTTGCAGCCAGTTGCGTCCATCGCTGTCGGCGTTGTGCCGCGGGCCGCGCGAGCGGTGCGGGCCGATCGCCCGCTCGTGACCGCGCAGGTCGTCGAGCTCGGTCAGCAGGGTCCAGGCGACCCAGTCGCCGTCCTCGTGCACGAGCCGGACGGTGCCTCGGCCGAAGCCGAGCGGGGTCTCGAAGGTGATGAAGCCTTCCACGACCCCGGCCGAGTGCCGCGGGCCGAACTCGGTGGTCATCCGGATGTTCGTGAGCGAACCCGGTGTCAGACGTTCGCCCAGCATCGCCGCCACCGCGTCCCGGCCGTGGTAGGTGCCCAGGTCCCAGGTCAGTGCCAGCAGGTCGCGCCACCAGCAGTCGCGGGCGAGCAGCGCGGTGGTGCCCGCGGCGTCGGCGGTCTGCAGTGCCGCGGTGAATCGGTCCAGCCACGCGGCGAACGTGGCCTCGGCCGCGATGGCCTGGGGTGTCTCCGTCGCCATTGACGCGCCCTTCCGTCCGTATCAGTCTGATACAGGCCGAGCGCTCGCTCGGTAGCGAGAGTTTGGACCTTGAACCCTGTGACGAGCAACACCTACGTGAAACTTTTTTGAAACGTGATCCGCGACTGCGAGGTGCCCATGACCAGCCAACCCGACGATCTCGTCCCGCGTACGAGGGCGTTCATCGATGCCCAGGTGATACCGATCGAGGACGCGTACGACGGTGACGTGGCCGCAGCCGGAGGCGACCGGCTCCGGGTGGACCTCCAGAAGCTGGCGCGCGCGGAGGGTCTGTTCGCGCCGCACGCCCCGCGCGAGTTCGGCGGGCTCGGCCTCGGGATGGTGGAACGGGCGCCGGTCTTCGAGGCCGCCGGGCGTTCGCTGTTCGGGCCGATGGCCCTGAACATCAACGCTCCCGACGAGGGCAACCTCCACCTGCTGGAGAAGGTCGCTTCAGGTCCGCAGCGGGAACGCTTCCTGGCACCCCTGGCCCGTGGCGAGGTGCGGTCGGCGTTCGCGATGACCGAGCCGCCGCCCGGTGCGGGGTCCGACCCGAGCGCACTCCTGACGGTCGCCCGCCGGGACGGCGACGGGTGGTCGCTGACGGGCCGCAAGAAGTTCATCACCGGGGCCGACGGCGCCGGCTTCTACATCGTGATGGCCCGGACCGGTAGCGGTGCGACGATGTTCCTGGTGCCGGCGGACCGCGCCGGGATCTCGCTGACCCGGCACGTGCCCACAATGGACAAGTCAATGGTCGGCGGGCACTGCGAGCTGTCGCTGACCGACGTCCACGTCGACGACGAAGACGTGCTGGGCGCGGTCGACGAGGGGTTCCGCTACGCGCAGGTCCGGCTCGGCCCGGCCCGGTTGACGCACGTGATGCGCTGGTTGGGCGCCGCCCAACGGGCCCACGAGGCGGCGGTGGGGTACGTCAGCGAGCGCTCCGCCTTCGGCGGCCCGTTGGCGCGGCAGGGCATGGTCGAGCTCATGATCGCCGACAACGAGGTCGACCTCGCGGCCACCCGTTCGCTGCTGTTGACCGCCTGCCGGGTGCTCGACGCGGGCGGCGCCGGGCGCGAGGAGACCTCGCTGGCCAAGGTGTTCGGCGCCGAGGCCGTGCACCGGGTAGCGGACCGGGCGATGCAGATGTGCGGCGGCGCCGGTGTCTCGGCCGACCTGCCGATCGCCCGGATCGCGCGCGAGATCAGGCCGTTCCGGATCTACGACGGGCCCTCGGAGGTGCACCGCATGTCGCTGGCGCGGCGGGCCGTCCGCCGCTACGGCTTTTCCGGCTCAGCGACCGGCCCTTCGGCGCAGCCCGGCGGCCAGGGGCGAGCCGTCGAATGAGCCTTTCGCCAGGCGGTCGGCGACCGTGCGGTTGACCATCCGCCGGGCGAGGCCCGGCAGAGTGGCGGGCGATCGCCAACTCCAGCCGGCCGCGGCGGGTGGTGGCGAGGTTCGCCGGGGGCTTTCGTGCGGTGGCGGCCCGGACGACCGCGGCGACCACGCCCTCGACCGGCTCGTAGCGCGACACCCCGTCCAGCGACAGGCCGGCCGCCGCGGTCGAGTCGTGGATCGGGGACGCGATCATGCTGGGGTAGACGACGGTGACGCCGATGTGGGTGCCGACCTCGAGGCGGAGGGCGTCGGCGTAGGCGACCAGGGCCCGCTTGCTCACGCCGTACGCGGCGGCCAGCGGCAGGGCCAGCGCCGCCATCCGGCTGGCGATGAAGACGACGCGGCCGCGCGAGACGCTCCAACGCGGGAAGTGCGGCCGCCGTCGTCGACCAGGCGGCGAGCAGGTTGACCTCGAGCTGCCGGCGTACGGTCGCGTCCGGTGCGAGCTCGGCCGGGGCCGGGCCGCCGATGCCGGCGTTGTTGACCAGCAGGTCCAGGCCGCCGAGGCGCTCGACGGCTGCGGCCACGGCCTGCTCGACCTGTGCCTGGTCGGTGAGGTCGCAGGCGAGGATCGGCACGGGCGCGTCCGGCGGGATCGTCAGGTCCAGGCCGATCACCTGGGCGCCGGCGTCGCGCAGCGTGGTGGACAGCGCCCGGCCGATGGTGCCGCCGGCGCCGGTGACGATGACCCGCTTGCCGTTCATCGACTTGCCTCGGCGGGCCTCGCGGCCCTGCGCGCAGCTCGGCGGCCGCGAGCTTCTGGTACGCGTCGAAGTCGATCCGCATGGCGGTGCGGCGATCGCCCCACCGGCGGTGTGCGTGGCGCATCCGGGCCGCCCGGTCGGTGCGCTGCTCCTCGTCCGACGGGAGGGCGTACTCGCCGGCGAGGTACGCCGCGACCAGTCGCGCCTGCGACTCGACGATGGGCAGTGCGGCGCCGGTCGACTGCATCAGGCCGACGAAGAACAGGTCGGGCTCGTCGAGGTGGAAGACGTGCCGGTACAGGGGCACCTGGTCGCCGGCGACCGGTGGGTCGAGAAAGGGGATCTCGGCGCGGTAGCCGGTGCACCAGACGACGAGGTCGACCTCGTCGCGGGAGCCGTCCTCGAACTCCACGGTGGATCCCTTCGCGCTGGTGATGGCGCCGCGAATGGCGATTTCGCCGTGACCGACGCGGGACAGCGAGCACATCGGACAGTGTCGGGTGGTCCTGGAGAAAACCGTGTCGCGGTGCCGGCAGGCCGTGCGCGGTGGGATGGCCGGTGGCCAGGCGGAGCATCGTCTGACTCACCGCCTGGCGCAGCCGCCAGGGCAGCCGGGTCGCCAGCGCGCCGTTGAGCGTGTCCGACGGGCGGCCGAACAGGTACTTCGGCACGATCCAGACCCCGCGGCGCATCGACAGGATCGTCCGGTCCGCCACGTACGACGCGTCGGCGGCGATGTCCATGGCCGAGTTGCCGCCGCCGACGACGAGGACGCGGCGGCCGGCGAGCTGCTCCGGGTCGCGGTAGTCGTGGCTGTGCAGTTGCGCGGCGGCGAACCCGTCCAGCGCAGGGTCGGGCCAGCGGGGGACGCTGTTGTGGCCGGACGCGACGACGACGGCCCTGGTCCGGGTTTCGACCGACCCTTCGGGGCCGTCGGCGGTGACCGTCCAGCCGCCGCCGTCCGGGTCGCGGCGGACCCGGGTGACCGTGTGGCCGGGCCGGATCGTCGTCGCGCAGCCCGAACGTGCTCCGCGTAGTCCGTGAGGTAGCCCAGGATCCGGTCGTGGCTCGGGATAGTCCGGCCAGTCCGCCGGCATCGGGAAGTCGGCGTACTGCGTCCGGGTCCGGCTCGTGTTCAGATGCAGCGTCCGGTAGGCGCCGGAACTCGGACCATTGAAGACCCACAGCCCGCCGGGCCGGTCGCCCGCGTCGAAGCAGATCGCGGCGATCCCGCGGTCGGCCAGCGCCTTCAGCGTGGCCAGGCCCGCCGGCCCCGCACCGATCACCACGACCTCTGGCCGTGCAGCCATTGCATACCCGATCCGTAGACAATTAAGTTCGCGAGTGGATCGTGCTGGCACGAGGCGGGTCCGGTCAATCCTCCATCTCATGTCGGGAGCAGTTGCATGACCCGGACCCCGGTCGAGCCGGTCACCGGCACGGGCACTGTCAGCCTGCCGCGGAGCGGGCTGATCGCCTTCTCCGCCGGGTCGCTCGGGATGGGCGTCTGGATCACCGTCCCCGGCCTGCTGCTGCTCTACTTCCTGACCGACGTGCTGGCCGTGGCGCCGTTGGCGGCCGGCTTCGCGCTGCTCGTACCGAAGATCGCCGACGTCCTGCTCCACCCGTTCGTCGGCCACTATCTCTGACTCGCAGCGGGCGCGGCACGGGCACCGGCTGACGCTGATGCTGGTGGCCTGCGTACTCCCAGTGGCGTTCGCCGTCACTGTTCGCCGTGCCCGGCGGGCTGCACGGCAACAGCGCCGCTATCTGGGTCGCCGTCGTTCTTCATCCTCGGGAACCTGCTCTTCGCGGCCTACCAGGTGCCGTACCTCGCGACCCCGGCCGACCTCGCGATCGGCTACCACGAACGCACCCGGCTGATGTCGTTCCGGATGGTCGTGCTCACGGTCGGCATCCTGGCCAGCGGCGTGCTCGCACCGGTGCTGACCGGCGGCGACGACCCCACCCGGACCGGATACGTCGTGATGGGCTGCGGCCTCGCGGCCGGCATGCTGGCCGCGATGCTGGTCGGCATCAACGGCGTACGCCGGCTCGGTGCGGTCGCGGGCATGCCGGTGAACGCGGCACCGCCGCCAGCTGCGCGGCGTCCGGGTGCTGTTGAGCTCGCTGCGCGACCCGCAGTTCCGGCCGCTGGTCACCGCCTACCTGCTCACCGGGACCGCGACCCACCTGGTGCTGGCGGCGGCGCCGTACTACGCGACGTACGAGCTGGGCCGCTCCGGGCTGACCACCGTGCTGATCGCCGCGTTCCTGGGGCCCGCGCTGGTGGCCACGCCGGTCTGGCTCGCGGTCACCCGCCGCATCGGCAAGCAGCGCGGCCTGCTGATCGCCCAGGGCGTCTTCGCGGCGGGCTGCGCTGGTCCTGGCCCTCGGCAGCCGGGTTCCGCTCGGCGTGCTGTCGCGGTGGTGGCCGTGCTGGGCGTCGCCTTCGCCGCGCTGCAACTGCTCTACTTCGCGATGCTGCCCGACGTGGTGGCCGCCTCCGCGGGCCGGAACATCGCCGACGCCGGCAGCTACACCGGCGTCTGGACGGCCGCCGACTCGGCCGGCGGCGCGATCGGGCCGTACCTCTTCGCCGCCTGCCTGGCCATCGGCGGCTTCGTCGGCAGCAGCGTCGACGACGAGGTCCAGCAGTCCGCGTCGGCGCTGGACGCCGTCCGCTACGGCTTCGGCATCGTGCCGGCGGTGCTGCTGGTGGCGGCCGTGCTCATCCAGCGCCGCTACACCCTGGACCGCGCGTCAGTCCCACCAGAATGACCAGCGGTCGGCGGGCGCCTGTTCGCGGGCGACGTCATCCGCCTCACCGAGGCTCTGGGCCAGGTCGTAGCAGTAGGCCGACTGCTCGATCGCGCAGGTCGCGGCGGCCAGCGGGTCACGCGGTGGCCGGGTGACCGCGAGCTCCAGGTCGGCGCCGCCGCAGAAGTACAGCTCCGCGCCCCAGGCGGCCTCCCAGTGCCGCAGCACGAAGACGTGGTCGGCGTAGTTGAGGTCAGGATGGGACGGGCCGCCCGACCAGTTGTTCATGATCGGGATGAGGCCGGGCACCAGGGCGAGCGCCTCATGGCCGGCCTTCGCCGGCACCAGGAGGACCTCCGTGGGCGGGTACGAGGCGGTGTAGCGCTTTCGACCGGGCGGGATCTCGGTCAGCGGGACCGCCGCCAGTGACGCGAGAGGTCTGCCGCCTCGCCGGCCGTCCAACCCAGCACCGGCCATAGCCCTGTGCGGTCGTGCTCGGCGCGTAGGCCACGCCAGACGCGGTCGTGCTCGCCGGGTGGAAAGCGCGCGCTGACCAACGGCACACCGGCCGCGGACACGGTGCGCTCGATCCCGTCCAGGTCGTTCAGCAGGCTCGTCACATATTGATCATCACAGCGGCCGGGCCGGGGGCCCCACCGAATATCGGGCCGGCCGGTAATATGCATGGCGTGATTCCCGCGGCCGCCTTCGCCCGCTGGATCACTCCGCCGCTTCCGCTCTACGGCAACGACCACGACCGCGGCGACTTCGCTCCCTGATCCGGGCCCGCCCCGTATCCCTTTCCCTCGACATCTGGGAGCGATGTCCTATGTCTACAGTCACGCCCACCTCCACCCCGGCTGAGCCCCGCGTCGGCGTCGGCGCCGTGCTGCGCCGGCCACGGGTGCCCACCCTGTTGCTCGCCAGCCAGGTCGGCCGTCTCCCGTTGGCGGCCGGCCCGCTGGCGCTGCTGCTGTTCGCCCGCGAGTCCGTCAGCCTGGCGGTGGCCGGCCTGATCGTCGCGGTCTACACCGCCGGAATGGCCGTCAGCGCGCCGCTGCTGGCCCGCTCCGTCGACCGGTGGCGCCAGCCGCCCGTGCTCTACGGCTCGTCGGCCCTGTCCGCGGTCGGCTTCCTCACCGTCGCGGCCGGCGGCGGCGCCCTGCTGCCGACCGTGGCCGGTGCCGCGCTGGCCGGCCTGGGCACCCCGCCGCTGGAGGCCTGCCTGCGGGCCCTCTGGCCGTCGCTGGTCCCACCCCCGGCCATCGCGGCCGCGTACACCCTGGACATCGCCCTCCAGGAAGTGATCTTCGTGGCTGGTCCGCTGGTGACGCTGGCGGCCGTCGGCGTGGCAGGTCCCCCGGCCGGGCTGATCGCGGCGGCGGCGTGCCAACTCGCGGGCGCGATCGTGTTCGCCCTGTCGCGTCCGGTCCGGATCTGGCGCGGCGAGCCCGCGCCCCGGCACTGGGCCGGGCCGTTGCGGGTGCCCCGCTTCGTGATCATGGTGGCCGGCGTCGTCTGCACCGGCGCGGCCGTGGGCAGCCTGCCGGTGGTCATCACCGGGTACGCGGAGGCGGCCGGCGACCGCGGCCTCAGCGGCTGGCTGCTGGCCGCGCAGGCCGGCGGCGCCTTGCTCGGCGGCCTGTTCTACACCCGGGTCCGCCCCGGCGGGACAGGCAGGTTGCCACTGCTCGCGGTGTGTTTCGCGGTCGGCTACCTGCCGTTGCTGCTCATGCCGGGCCTTGGTGCGATGGCCGTCCTGGTCGCGGTGAGCGGCATCGCGCTGCCACCGGTGCTGACCGCGGTCTTCCTCACCACGGACCAACTCGCCCCGCCCGGCACGGTCGTCGAGGCCTTCGCCTGGATCGTCACCGCGTTCACGGTCGGCAGCGCGACCGGCGCGGCCATGACCGGCCCGCTCGCGGCGACCGACCTGCGAGCCGGGTTCGCCTTCGCCCCGCTCGCCGGGCTGCTGGGGATCGTCGCGATGACGTTCGTCCACCGCCGCGGCGCGCCTAGGTGGGGGGAGTGAGGCTGGCCGCGCCGAAGGAAACCGAGAAACGTTTACACCAGATCGCGACGCTCTCGAACTGGTCGAGATCCGTACCTGCCGGGATGACGTACGTCTGGTCGCCCTTGTTGCCCTTGAGTTTCCCCAGCTCCACCCATTTGCCGTCGTCGAAGACCCGCCATCCCGCCGTGCCGGACCGCACCGGTTGATCGGACAGCCAGACCCGCAGGTCGGGACCATTGGACGTGTCGAGGCCGACCAGCTCCAGGGCATGGGAACCGTCCACGTTCAGGACCACGCGGGCGCGACCGCTGGTGTCATGTTCGTGGCTGATGAACCCGCCGTGCCGCACCACCGCGGGTGCGGAGCGCGGCGCGGGCTCCTCGGGTGCCGCCTCCGAACTGCGGGTCGCTGCCGGCACGACGGCCAGCGTCTCGTTGACCGCACGATCGGTGAAAATCTTCCATGGCTGGAACCAGTAGAGGCCGACACCGGCGACGAGTGCCAGAACAGCGGCCACGGCCCATACCGACCGTCGGCGAAGCAAAGACGCGATCACCCACCCAGTACACCGCACCACACCCCGAACAACCCTTACCGAACGGTGACACGTGGAACGGGTGACCGGGATCGGCGGTGTCTTCTTCCGCGCCGATGATCCTGACCTGCTCAGCAAGCACCTGGTGTGGAGGAGCCGCCGCCCATGGTCGCCCAGCTGACCGCGGCCGGCATCGCGGTCGAGATGGACCCGGAGTCCTATCCGAACGGTCGCTTCGCGAGCCTGCTGGATCCGGAGGGCAACGCGATCCAGCTGTGGCAACCGGACGGCGCGGACGCGCGGGGTCCGCAGCATTGACGGGGCGGTGGGTATGGAGGCGTGCGCACCCGGATGCGTAGGACTCGTGGGCTTGCGGGTCGCCGGACCGCACTCGCCGCTTCGCGGCCGTCGGCGTCAGCGCGCCGCTGCCTCGTCGAGGCCGTACCGCACCATCTGGTGCAGGTCGTCGACGATCAGGTCGCCGCCGAGGCCACGATCTACGAACGCTGCTAACGAGCGGCCGATCTGGTCTCCCGCCACGTCGGCAAGGTCCTCATCGCGTAGCTGGGTCCGGCGATCAAGATTCGCGTGGCGGCCTGGTGCTCGCGACGGCGCCGGCCACGACGGCGGCGGCCACCGCTCCGAACAGGCTTGCCACGCCCAGGCGTCCGTCCACCGCATACGACGCGACCGACGTCGCGAGGACTCCGGAGGCGAAGGCGAACGCGCCCAGGAGCGCCGGGCCGGCGAGCTTCGCGGGAAGTGCGGCGGCGACCAGCAGGAGGAGGCAGAGCAGGAGATCGGGTACGAGGAACAGGTTGTCGGCACGCCACGAGTCGTGGAGGAACAGGAAGACAAAGGTGCTCACGCTCAATGCGACGGCGGCGATGCGGCCCAGGGTGATCACAGCGACCTCCTCGTTGGTCTACGGTGTAGACGTACGTCCACGATACGCAAGAAACCTTGGATCCGTCTACGGTGTAGACGAACCGGATGCGCGGAGGAGAGTTCGTGCCCAGGCAGAGATCGCTGACCCCGGCCGTCATCGCCGCCGCCGCGTTGCGGGTGGGCGACCGCGACGGTTCCAAGGCGATGACCATGCGGCACATCGCAAGTGAGCTGGGCTATGACCCGATGGCCCTCTACCGCTATTTCCCCGACCGCCAGGCCCTGCTCGACGCCGTGGCGGATCTGGCCCTGGCCGATGTGCCCGATCCCGATCCCGAGTCGAGTTGGGACGACCGACTGTCCACAATCCTCATCGGCATCCGGTCGGCGGCGCTCGCCCACCCCGGGATAGCCGGGCACGTCGCCTCCCGTCCGCCGCTTCGAGGCAACGGGCAACGCCTGGGAACGGGCATGATGGCGGCGCTCCGGGACGCGGGCCTGTCAGCTCCCGATGTCGTACGCGCCGCGCAGACCCTCGTCGCCTACGTCGCGGCCGCGCTCGCCATGGCCGTGCAGGCCGGTGAGCGCGACGACCGATGGCATCAGGTCGCCAGCACGATCGGCGAGATGCGCGGCGACGACGCCGGCGCCGACCTGCCCGTCGTCGGCTCCGACGACCAGTTCTCCTACGGCCTACGACTACTCCTGGCGGGCATCCGCGCAGAGGTAGGCCGCTAGGGCGTGTGTCTCGATCGAGTGGTCACCGAACGGCTGCACCAGCTTCCCGACCTTGTCACGATGTGTTGGTGATCTTTCTGTTCGCCGCAGCGCTCGCCGCGCAGCTGGCTGGTCTGATCTTGGCTGCGGACGGTTTTCGCCGGGCCTGGCGTGAGTTCCGCCGTCCCGGCGACGACCTGTGGGCGCCGATCGCGGCGCCCATCAAGTCCAAGGCACGCGCGGCGTACGTGCGCATGCGAAGTCTCATCGGCAAGCCGGTCGCGCGTCCGCAGGCGGCCCACGCCCCTGTCGCAGAAGGCACGGCCTCAGGGAGCCCTGCCTCTTCCATGAATGACCTGGGAGCGTTCATGGAGCAGCTGAATCGACGCGTCGCCGAGCTCAACGATCGAATGCGGCAGGCGGAGAGCAGCCTTCAGGCGAACGCGGAGGTGAGTGCCGCACGGCATGCGGAGGTGACCGAGGCGATTGTCCACGATCGCGAGGAAGCGCGCGAACAGGTGCGCAGCGTGGCCATCGGCGGCCTGCGCGAACAGGTAATCGGCTGGGTGCTGATCTTCGCGGGCACCGTGGCGGCCGGCGTCGGGGACATCCTCAACGCGCGATGACGAGGACGGTCAGCTCCCGGTGACAGCGGGGGAATAGCTGAGTGGCTACTGCGCGGCTTGCGGGACGGTCGGAGGCCAGGCGCGCTGTGGATCGACCTGCTCGGCGATCTGGCGGCCGATGTCAGCCAACTCGGCTACCTGGTCGGGGCGGATCGCGTCGAACACGTAGCGGCGGACCGCTTCGACATGGCCGGGCGCGGCCTGCTCGACCACGGCCCAGCCGGCGTCGGTGAGGGTCGCCTCGACGAAGCGGCCGTTCTCGACGGAGGGCTCGCGGACGATCCAACCGCGGTCCTCGAGGCGCTTGGCCACGTTCGAGAGCCGGGAGAGTGAGCCGTTCACGAACTGGGCCAGGTCGCTCATCCGCATCCGGCGGTCGGGCGACATGGACAGCCCGGCGAGGACCAGGTACTCGAAGAACGAGATGCCGCTGTCGCGCTGCAACTGGGCGTCGAACGCGCTCGGCAGCTTGATCATGAGCCAGGACAGCGAGAACCAGGCATCGCGCTCGTCGGGCGACAGCCATCGCGGTTCGGGGTTCTGGCCTTCCACGGCGTACAGCCTACCGGCCCAGGCCAGGGGTTTGACGCACATCACTTCAAGGTTGACTTCAATCTTGAAGTAGCGCTACGTTGGCTTCAAGCGTGAAGTCAAAAGCGAAGAAAAGGGATGAAAACCATGACGCTGTTCCGGCTGGACGCCAGCATCCGGGCCGAGGGCTCGGCGAGCCGCGAGATCGCCGACATCGTCGAGCGGGAATGGTTGGCGGCACACCCGGGCGACGCGGTCCGGCGGCGGCACATCGGCGTCGACGTGCTGCCCGCCGACGCGTGGGCGCACGCGGTCGGTGCCGGCTACGTCCCGGCCGAGGACCGCACCGCCGCGCAGGCGGCCGCGGTCGAGCTCGCCACCACCCTCACCGACGAGCTCGTCGACGCGGACGCCGTGTTGCTGGCCGTGCCCCTCTACAACTGGGGCGTCTCGCAACACATCAAGGTCTGGTTCGACCTGATCATGACCGACCCGCGGGTACGCGAGCCCGAGCCGCTGCTGCGCGGAAAGGCGGTCGTGCTCGCGACGGTCCGTGGCGGGGGATACGCCCCGGGCACTCCGAAGCATGGCTGGGACCACTCCACCCCCTATCTGCGCCGGATGCTCGGCGACCTCTGGGGCGCCGACCTGACCGTGGTCGAGCGGGAGCTGACCCTGGCCGAGGTGAACCCGGCGATGGAGCCACTGCGGCCGCTGGCCGCACGGATGCACGCCGAGGCGCTGGACGCCGCCCTGGCCGTCGGAAAGGCGTTCGGCCTCGCGCCCGTCCCGGAGACGTCCCGGGCCTGACGGTCGCGGGGCAGGCGAGGGCTACCAGCCCAGTGCCCCGAGCTCGTCCTGGAAGGTCCCGGTCGGGCCGTCAACGTCGAGCGTGGCCAGGCGTACGACGGTCTTCGCGCTCTCGGTCACCGATCGTCCGATGCCGAAGGCGGCGGTCATGTCAGTGGCGGTGGTGCCGGGCTCGAGGGCGTTGAACTTGATGCCCGGCTGGGACTTGGCGTACTGGACGGTGAGCATGGTGGCCGCCGACTTGGACGCCGCGTAGAGCGCGAGCGGCATGGCGAACTCCGGCCGCTCGGGATTGGTCACCGCCCAGAAAGATCCCATGCTGCTCGAAACGGTGACCACCGTGGGGTTCGCGGACTTCCGTAGCAGGGGCAGTGCCGCCTCCGTGACGCGGACGATTCCCACCGCGTTGGTGTCGAACGCCCGCAGGGCCGCCGGTCCGTCGACGACTCCGTCCGCGAGGATGCCCGCGTTGTTCACCAGAACGTCGAGCCGGCCCTCGACCGCGTCAACGGTCGCCAGCGCGCGGTTGACCGACGCGTCGTCGGTCACGTCGAGCTGCACGAATCGGGCGCCGAGTGCCGCCGCTGCCTGCTCGCCCCGCTCGACGTCACGGGCGCCGATGTAGACGGTGTGGCCCACCTCGATGAGCTGCTTGGCGGTCTCGAAACCGATGCCCTTGTTGGCGCCGGTGATCAGTGTGATGGTCATGAGTTCCGCTCCGCTTCTTTTGTACCGCTCGGTAGAAGGAACGATAGCAAGTTCTGTACCGTTCGGTAGGTGAGCTGGACCACGTTTTGTACCGAGCGGTAGACTGAACCCATGAGCACTAAGACGCCGACCACCGGACGACCCAGGGCCTTCGACGAGGAGACGGTCCTCGACCGGGCCACGGAGGTCTTCTGGCGGCACGGCTACGAGGGTGCGTCGCTGAGCGCCCTCACCGGTGCGATGGGCATCAACCGGCCGAGCCTCTACGCCACGTTCGGCAGCAAGGAGCAGCTGTTCCAGCGCGCCTTCACCCGGTACCACGAGAACCAGGTGGCCAACGCTCGCGCCGCACTCGACCAACCCACCGCGTACGCCGCCATCGAAGCGTTCCTGCGCTCCAGCGCCGACGGCCTCACCGCCGACGACCACCCCGCGGGTTGCCTCTCCGTCCAGGGAGGCCTGGCCTGCTCGCCGGAGAACGCCCGGGTCTCCGAGTTCCTTGCCGCCGGCCGGGCCGCCACCGAGTCCGCCCTCAACGAACGACTGTCCCGCGCGGCCGAGGAGGGCGACCTCCCGGACGGCATGGATGCCCGGGCGCTGGCGCGATTCGTGATGGCGCTCAGCGAGGGCCACGCCGTCCACGCCGCGGCCGGCGCCAGCCGCGAAGACCTCCAGGCCTCCGTCGACATCGCCCTGCGCGCGATCATCGCTCCGACGCGGGAGGTCAGCGGCTCGTAGGGGTCTTCATGGCCGCCAGTAGGGCGTCAAGCGGCACGGTGGCGAAGCCGACGCGGGCGTCGCTGGCTCCGAACGGCAGCCACAGCTCGCCACCGTGGACCAGTCCTCCGCAGGAGTAGACGACGTTGGGAACGTAGCCGTCGCGTTCGGTCTCGTCGGGTTCGAGCAGCGCGCCCGGCAGTTCGCCGATGACCCGCTCCGGCCGGTCCAGGTCGAGCAGAAGCGCGCCGATGGCGTACCGGCGCATGGGGCCGACGCCGTGCGTGAGCACCAGCCAACCCGCGGCGGTCTCGATCGGCGAGCCGCAGTTGCCGACCTGGATCAGCTCCCAGCTGTCGCGCGGTGCGTGCAGTGGGGTCGGTGGCTGCCACTGGTTCCTGGCGTCCAGGCAGGTCAGCCCGATGGTCTCACCGTCGGAGCGGCACAGCGCGAGATGCCGACCCGCGACGGTACGGGGGAACAGCGCGAGTCCCTTGTTGCGTGCGCCCGGCCCGCGCATGGGATGGATCTCGAAGTGGCGCAGGTCGTCGCTGGCCAGCACGCGGGAGGCGATCCTCCGGCCGTCGTAGGCGGTATAGGTCGCGCGGTACGTCGGCCTGGCGTCGTCGTCGACGAACCTGACGAATCGCGCGTCCTCCATTCCGTTGCTCTCCGCCGGAGTGGCGGGCCACAGCACGCGTTGGTGCAGACCGGTATCGGCGGGGAAGGTCGCGGCGTAGCTTTCGGCGTTGGTGCGGCGCAGTTGTTCGAGAGTGGTCCGCCCCGTGCTGCGCGAGAGCAGCTCGGCCGGGAGGTCGCCGAGCACCCCCTCGAAGGTCGCCTCGTCGTAGTGCGCGGGCAGCGCGTCGAGCACGGTCGCGGACACCTCGTTGTCACAGTCGTGCTCGGCCAGGCCAGCGGCGAGCAGGTCGCGACTGTGCTGGGTGCCGACCCGTTGGCCGACGAGCAGCGGGCCACCGCGGTCAAGGACCGAGAGCTCCCGCCCGGGTCCGAGGACGGCGGTGGCGAACCCGATCGAGGACAGGTGGCCCTCGCCGATCTGGCGAAGGCTGACGGCGACCCGAAGCTGCCCGGGCGCCAGGTCGCCCTGGTCGGGGTGGGCGACCATCGACGGGTTGCACACCGCGGCCGCTTCCACCGCGTACTCGTGGCTGAAGTAGGCGCCGACGAGCAGCCGGGCGGTCGGTGAGAGGTCGCGGGCCCGGGCGACCCGGTGCCGGACCAGGGTCGTAGTGGTGCTCGAAGGTCTTTCCCAGGTCGCGGTGCCGATCGCCGAACCGCTGGAAGACATCGCGGAGCAGTCGGTCGGTCTCGTCGGCGTCGAGGTGGGCGATGCGGTCGATGAGAGCCTGGGCGCGGGTCCGTACCAGCGCGTCGTCCTCACCCGGCACGAAGAGCTTCACGATGACGCGGCCCGGATCCGGGACGAGGGTCGTTTCCTGCCGGACGCCCAGGGTCCTGGGTCACGACCACCTCCGGGCGTGCTGCAGGGTGGAGATCAGCGCGAGGGTCGACTCGGCGCCCTGGTTGAGGTTGGGCCCGTGCCGGGTCAGCCCGTCGTAGCCGCCGCCGGTGTCCGGATCCCACATCGGCGACGCCGGCGTCGTTGTCGCCGAGGAACCACCCGACGCATTGGCGCACCGCGACGTCCCACGCCGGGTCGCCGGTGACCGCGGCGGCGGTGGCGCAGGCGTCGGCGAGCGCGGCGACCTCGATCGGCTGCTGGTCGTGATGGAACCGCACGCCACCGCGGCGCCAACCCGCGGCGGGTACGACGGACAGCCGCCCGTCGCGTAGCTGGACGTCGCGCAGCCACGCCAGCATCCGCAGCCCGGTGGCGAGCAGGGCGCCGTCGGCACGGAGCTGGCCGGCGGCGATGACGACCTCGGCGAGGGCGGCGTTGGCGTAGGTCAGCCGATCCTGCGGCCACGGCCACCGCCGGTCCGGATCGGGCGGACCGACCGCGTGCGCGGCGTCGGCGAGCAGCGATGCCGCCGCGACGTGTTGGGGGTGCCGGCGCAGCACCTCGGCGGCGCCGAGCCCGGCGAAGGCCATGGCGTGCGGGTCCGGGGACCGGCGCGGCGCGCCGAGGGTGAAGGCGACCAGCGCCTCGTCCCGGATCCACGCGGCGGGGCTGCGGGCGGCGGCGGTGCCCAGCCCCCACAGCGCCCGGCCCCACCAGTCGCCGAGGCCCGGCTCGTCGGTCCAGCGCCGGTCGTGGCCGAGCCGGTTGTGGAAGGCGCCGCGGGCGTCCTGCGCGTGGGTGAGGAAGGCCAGGTAGCACTCCGCGAGCTCGAGCACCGGCGGCGACGGCTCGGGCTCGCGGCTGGTGACGACCAGACCGCGGGCGACGTCGTCGGTGCAGTAGCCGTGCTCGCGGCGGACCGATGGCGTGCCGGGCGTGCTCGAACAGCCCGGTGTCGTCGGTCAGCCGGGCCAGGTGGGTAAAGGTCGGCGCCGGGGCGACGACGCCGTACCCGATGCGCGTGCTGGGTCCGCGACTTCTCGGGACGGCTTGATCGGCGGCGGCTGTCACGCCGACGCCGCACTGACCGCGGGTGAACGCGCCGCGATGAGCCGTTCGGCCAGGGCGCGATAGCGGTCGGCGACCGCCGGCCAGCGCAGGTCCGCCGCGATCGGGCGAGTCCGGCCGGCGAGCCCCGCGGCCAGGCCCGGTTCGGTCAGGATCCGCCGGATCGCCTTGGCCAGAGCCGCCGGATCCTGGTGGGGTACGAGCAGGCCGGGACCGTCGGTGAGCAGCTCGACGGCGTGCGGGAACGGCGTGGCGACCACCGGAACCCCGGCGGCCACCGCCTCGATGAGCACCCCGGAGGTGACCTGCTCACGGGAGTCGTACGGCAGCACGACGACGTCGGCGGAGCGGATCAGCGCGCCCAGCGCCGCGTCGTCGTGGTAGGCCGACTGGTAGTCGACGGCGTGTGCGACGCCGAGGTGCGCGCCGAGCTGGTGCAGGCTCGACCGGTACGCCTCACCGTGCTGCTCGATCACCTTCGGGTGGGTCCGGCCGGCGACCGTGTAGGTCGGCGCGGGATCGAGATCCTGGAGGCGCGCGAGGGCCCGCAACGCCCACTCGATGCCCTTGCCGGGGCCGAGCAGGCCCCAGGTGAGCAGGTGCGGGCGGGCGCGACGGGCGAACCGGTGCGCCGGAGTCAGCCGGCCGCGCCGTGCGGGATGACGGTGACCTTCGCCGGGTCCACGACGTAGCCGACGAGCAGCCGGTCGCGGGCGGTGTCGGTCATCGTGACGACCGCCCCGGCGGCGGCGACGATCTGCTCCAGCACGTACTTCTGCCTGGGCGAGGGCTGGCTGAGCACGGTGTGCAGGACCACGATGCTCGGCACGGTCAGCCGGCGCAGCAGCGGCAGCACGTCCTGCGCCGTCGGCGCCGGGGTAGATGCCGTACTCGTGCTGGACGACCGCCACGTCGAAGGTGTTCAGAGCGGCGGCTGCGGCCTGCCAGCCCACCGGAGTGCGGCGCCGACCAGGTGTGCACGACGTCCGGTCCGGCGCGCTGGTCGTCGCTGCCGTCGGTGACCCGCACGACACCGCCGCGCGTGCCGTCGGCGGTCAGGTGGGCGGCGAGGGCGGAGTTGAAAGTGGCCAGTCCGCACTGGGTCGGCGGATGGGTGCTGAGGAAGCCGTAACTGGCGGGCATGGGCGCCGTACCTTCCGGTTGTCGGCCACAGCCGCAGGACGCGGCGGGCCTCACGCGGTTACAGCGCGCGCCGGCCAGCGTGTGTGACCGACGGAACACGTCCGGGGGCAGGCCGCCGCAGTGGCGGGACTCGGCCGGCGCGAACGTGTCGAGAGGGGCCGGATTCTTCGCGAATCGTCGGCGGTTTGAACAGTATCAGGTCGCCGCCGACCGGTGAGAACGTCGTCATAGACGGACAGGTAGTCGGTGACCATCCGATCCGCGCCGAAGCGCTGGGCGGCGCGGGCCCGACATCCGGCCCGGTCGATCTGTCCGACCCGGGCGACGGCGTCGACCGCCTCCTCCACGCTGTGGACCAGCAACCCCGTCACCCCCTCGTCGACGATCTCCGGCATCGACCCGCGCGCGATACGCGACGACCGGCGTGCCGCAGGCCATCGACTCCACCACCGAGAGGCCGAACGGCTCGTCGAAGGCGATCGGGTGGAGCAGGGCGGCGCTCGCGCCCAGGATCTCGCCTCGTTGTCGCGGACCCACCGCGCCGAGGAACACGACCCGCTCGCCGTCGATGTGCGGCGCCACCTGCTCGGCGAAGTACCGCTCGTCCTGGACGATGCCGCAGATGGTCAGCGGCCGACCGGCGCGCCGGGCGATCTCGATGGCGGTGTGGATGCCCTTGTCGGGGTGGATCCGGCCGAAGGCGACCAGCCCGGTCGCCGGCGTCCGCGCGAAACGGCAGGCCGCCGAGCGTCGACACCGTGGTAGACGGTCGCGACGTAGTCGAGCCCGGCGAACCGGTCGCTGTCGGAGATCGACACGTACGACGAACGTGCCCGCTCGTACGCGGGCAGGATGCCGGCGCCGGAGAATCCGTGCACGGTGGTGAGCAGCGGAGCCCGGCAATGCTCGGCGAAGGCCAGCGGCAGCCAGTCGAGGTGGTTGTGCACCAGGTCGAACTCGCCGGACCGGGCCATCGCGTGGGAGACGTGCAGCGCCTCCCACACCCGCCCGTCCATCGACGGATCGTCGGCGTAACCGTGCGGGCAGACGCCGTCGAGGCTCGCCGCGGTCACCGAGTCCAGGGTCGCGAACAGCGTCACGTCGACACCGCGTGCGCTCAGCCCGTCGGCGAGCAGGCCCGTCACCAGTTCCCAGGGTCCGTACGCGAGCGGTGGTGTCCGCCACGCGACCGGCCCCAACAGGGCCACCTTCACGTCAACTGCCTCGCCCGGTCATAGATCCTCAACGGCTGGAAGGGCGCAGTCCGCTGATGGCGGATCGGCGCGCCACCGGGGACTCGGGCGACGCACCAGACGGTACGCCTACCTGGGCGACCCCGCACCCGCGACCGTCCGCGGGACTAGTGGATGAGGCCGTGGATCCGGACGGTCCGGTCTTCGCCGCCGCTGGCGAAGAACCGGCCGTCCGGGCTGAACGCCATGGTGACGAGCACCTTCGCGTGGCCCTCGATCGGCGGGCCGATGGGCTGGCGCAGCTTGACGTCCCAGAGCCGCACCCTGATTCGGCCTGTCGTGGTCACCTCGCCGATGGCGAGGGTCCGGCCGTGCTGGCTCATCGCCAGCGTCTGGAGTGATCCCGCCGAGCCGGGAAGCACGCCGGTGAGCCGGCCGCTGGCTACGTCCCACAGCTCTACGTCCTTGTTCCGTTCGGCCACCACGAGGGTCGCGCCGTCGGGGCTGAACTCATCGTGGATGCTTGGTTCGTCGGTCTTGGCACGCGGGGTCGGCGGCGTGGCGACGGTTTGGCGGCTGTCCACGTCGAACCGCTGGGCGATCTGCCCGTCGTAGGAAACGGCGAGAGTCGAGCCGTCCGCGCTGAAGGCCAGCCTGGGGTCTGTCGATCCGGGTGTGCGGCCGATGGGGTCGCCGATCTGGCGCCGGCTGGCGACGTCCCACAGCCGTATCGTCTGGTCGGTGCCATGGCTGGCGATGGTGTGACCGTCGGGGCTGAAGACCACGCGGTAGACCGCGCCGGCGTGGCCAGTGAGGGGGACACCCGCCGGCTCGCGGCTGGCCACGTCCCAGAAGCGCAGGGTGTTGTCGTATGCCGGCGCTGACGAGCGTCTTCCCGTCGGGGCTGAACGCGAGGCCGTGCACCGGGCCGGTGTGGCCGACCATTGGCGCGCCGATCGATGTCGAGCCTGGCCGGATCCCACAGCCGGATCGTGCCGTCCGCGCCCGTGGTCGCGATCACGTCGCCGTCGGGGCTGAAAACAATCTGCCAGACACTCTTGGTGTGACCGGTGAGCGTGCCCGCATACGCCGCGGCGAGCACCGGCTGGTCGACCGCGGGCAGGCTCGCCGATGGCGTCGGCCGGACGCCCTGGACCTGGTTCTCCGACCAGGGATACCAGACGGCGATGGACGCGGCCGCTGCGACGACGACGGCGAGGGCGGACGCGACGGTGGCGAGCCGCCTTCTCGATCGAGATCCGAAGGGCGCCGCCGACGGCGGCGGGTCGATGAGGGTCAGAGGGCCGACCGCTGACGGATCGCAAGGCGTGCAGGCTGCCCTCGGCGACCACGAGCTCAGGCTGCTCGATGAGCGTGGGCGGCACGCCGATCGCGCGGTGCAACAGGGTTCCCGCGAGCGGGACCCGGCTGGAGCCGCCCACGAGGAACAACGCAGGACGTACACCGGCCTCGCGCGACAGGCCGAGCGCGACGGCGGTGACCCTTTCCAGATAGGGAAGCGCCGTGGCTTCGAACTCCTCGCGGGTGAGGCGGACGACAACGTCCACCAAGGGCACGTAGACATCGACAGCGGAGGTGCGCGACAGCAGCTCCTTCGCCGCCCGAGCGCCCCGCCACAGTTCGTGCCGGGCACGCCGGTCGGCGACGGTCTCCGGCCGATCCAACCGCCGCCAGGCCTCCGTCGCCGTGCTGGTAGCCGCGCGCAGCGAAGTCGACCACGACCGCGTCCAGGTCGATCCCGCCTACGTCGTCGAGCCCCGCGGACGCGACGACCTCGAAGCCGTCCGGCCCGGATCGCACCAACGCGGCGTCGAAGGTCCCGGCGCCCAGGTCGTACACCATCAGCTGGTGGCCAGGTTTGACCTTTTGTCCGAGTGCGCCGACGAAGTAGGCGGCGGCGGCCACCGGCTCGGCGACCAACTCGACCGCACCCAGGCCGGCCTGGGCGGCGGCGCTTGCCAGCAACGCCGAGCGGCTGCGCGCCCAGTCGGCCGGGTGGGTGAGGACCACAGACGACGGCGGACCGCCCGCCACGCGCTTCGCCTCGTCCCCGACGCGGGCCAACACCGCGGCGACCAGGTCGACTACCGGAACTTCGCGGCCGGCCAGCCAGGCGGTGCCGTCGGCGATTCGACGCTTGGGGTTGGCCTCGTAGGCGGCCGGATGGGACAACGCGGCCCGCTCCGCGTCGAGACCTGTCACCATCGCGCCGTCAGGCCCGACGAAGACCCCCGACGGCAGGAGCGGGGAGGCGTCGAAGAACAGCGGACCGGACCGTCCAGCACGGGAATGGAGCACCGCCACCGTCGTCGAGGTGCCGAAGTCGACGCCCAGGCGATAGCTCGCGGTCACCGACCAACTCTACGGCGCGGTCGCCTGAAATTCGGCCGCCGGCGGCGGTGTCCAGTTGCGCCTTCGGCCAGTGTGGTTACTGCAGCCGGGGGTGCTGCGGACCAGCGGGAGGGCCGTCCAGGCGCGGCCGAGGCCGAGGGTGTTCCCGGCGCCGAGCCAGGGCCAGCACGATCAGGATGCCGGCGTAGATGAGGTGGTCGTCCATGAACGGGTTGCTGGCCGGGGGCAGCACGGCGGTCCACATCAGGACCGTGAGCAGCGCGCCGGCGACGGCGGCGATGCGCATGCCGATGCCGAGGATCAGCGCGACGCCGAGCGCCGAGCAGCGCAGCCATGAACAGCACGTCGACGATCCGTGGCGCCGGCGATGGAGTGGAAGAAGCCCGCGAACGGACCCGTGGCGGCCGAGCCGAGGAAGCCGTTCGTGGGGCTGCCGCCGTTGATCCAGGACTTCGCCGCGGCGGTTTCGTGGCCGAGGCCGAAGAGTCTTGTCGAGGAACGCCCAGAGGAAGACCCAGCCGAGTGCGATACGGATCCCGGCGAACAGGTATCGGGTGGCGTTCGCCGAACGTGTGCCCGCACGGGCCGCCGACGCTGATGCGGACGTACGGCGGTGACCGGCGGGGGTGGTCGGGGTGGCGTCGCCTCGGCGCGCGGGCGGGTAACCGGTGACGTCCCGTTCCTGGGCGATGATGGTGCCGTTCGTGTCGCGGGGCGCGTGGTTGTGACTGTCGGCGATGTTGACCATCGCACTCACGTTCCTTCTCGGTTGTTGTGAAGCACGGTTCCGCGATGCGAACGCTCGCGAGGATGTTGCCGTGCCCTCGACGGGCGGAGATGTCCGCCGACTCGGGGCGGTAAGAACGCCCCGATTCCGGGAAGAGGTCGAGACGGCGGCGAAGGACAGCCACCGGGGTCGGGCGACAGCGTCACCGTACGCGCTTTCGACCGCCGGCGCGCTGTCGGATGACGCTACTGCCTCCTGGTCGCGAAGCCGGCGGTGTCCCGTCACCACCGCGCGGAGAGAAGTCCATCATGTCCAGCGACGCGCTGACCCACCCGACCGACGCCCTCGCCGAGATAGGCGCCCTCACCGAGGCGGCTCGGACCGCCGGCTTCGCACCATCGATCCACAACACTCAACCGTGGCGGTGGCGACTGACCGACCACACCCTTGGTCCTGCGCCTCGGCACGACCGACCCGGCCGACGCGGGACCACCCCACGCACCCCGCCTGCCCGCCGACCAGATCATCGAACAGTCGTAGCCGCTGGGGCCGGCTTACTTCGCCGCTGACATCAGCTTGAGCGGGTCGCTCGGTGCCTTGGACTTGGCCGCGGCCATCTGCTCGCCGAGCTCGACGAGGCGGTTGCGGCCCAGTGCCTTGCGTACCCCCGGGAACCAGTCCTTCTCTTCCTCTTCGACGTGGTGCCGCACGTTCTCGATCAGGACGGTCACCTTCGCGTCGAAGGTCTCGTCCTTGGGGTCGGCGTCCCGCAGCTCGGAGAGCAGCCACACCACGACATGGTGCTCTTCGACGGACTCCAACACGTGGTCCTTGGTGTCCGGGGCACCCGCGCGGGCAGCCGGATAGAAGATCGTTTCCTCGATGTACGCGTGCGTGACCAGCTCTTTGATGATTTTGTCGACGAGCGCGCGCTTGGCCGACGGAGTCGCGGTCTCGTGTGTCTTCTCGAACTCCTTGAACAGGCCATTGACCGTCTTATGGTCGTCTTTCAACAGCACGATGCCGTCCACGTTGACCCCTCATCAGCTCATTCTGACCAAACATGTGCCAGTAGAGCGCGAATGCCCCGCAACGACCCACCTCAAACGGTCCTGCTCGGTCGGGCGAAGGCGGCCCGTGCGCTGTGG
>CAWIXO010000020.1:0-208311 GCA_963840005.1 uncultured Actinomycetota bacterium
AGCCCGGCACGATGTTCGTCAACCAGCCCGACATCCCGGTGCCGCTCTGCCTGGAGTTCCCGTTCCCGTCCTGGGCGACCCGGCACTCCGAGGCGGGCCCGGCCCCGGCCGGCTCGCTGCGCTCGGTCACCCAGTCCGCCGACCCGTTCGCGGTGGTCGGCTCCCGGTCGGGCGCGCATGTCCGACGACGACATACCGTTCTAGAGAAGGGGCTCGCCGTGCGCATCCTGCACACCTCCGACTGGCACGTCGGCAAGGTCCTCAAGGGACAGTCGCGGGCCGAGGAGCACGTCGCCGTGCTCGCCCAGGTGGTCGAGATCGCCCGGGCCGAGCAGCCCGACCTGGTGATCGTCGCCGGCGACCTCTACGACACGGCGGCCCCGTCGCCCGAGGCCACCCGGCTCGTCACCCGCGCGCTGTCGGCCCTGCGCCGCACCGGCGCCGACGTCGTCGCGATCGGCGGCAACCACGACAACGGCGCCGCGCTCGACGCGCTGCGGCCGTGGGCCGACGCGGCCGGGCATCACGCTGCGCGGCAGCGTCCGGGACAACCCGGCCGAGCACGTCATCGAGGGCACCACCGCGGCCGGCGAGCGGTGGCGGCTGGTCGCCCTGCCGTTCCTGTCGCAGCGCTACGCGGTCCGGGCGGTCGAGATGTACGACCTGACCGCCGCCGAGGCCACCCAGACCTACGCCGACCACCTGTCCCGGCTGATCGCCAAGCTGACCGAGGGCTTCGGCGAGGCGGGCGCGGTCAACCTGGTCACCGCGCACCTCACGGTGGTGGGCGCCAGCCAGGGCGGCGGCGAGCGGGAGGCGCACACGGTCCTGGGCTACGCCGTGCCGGCCACCGTGTTCCCGACCAGCGCGCACTACGTGGCGCTGGGCCACCTGCACCGGGCCCAGACCGTGCTCGGGCCGTGCCCGGTGCGCTACAGCGGCAGCCCGCTCGCGATCGACTTCGGCGAGGCGGAGAACGTGCCGGCGGTCACGATCGTCGACGTGACGGCACAGACCGCCGCGAAGGTGCGCGAGGTGCCGGTCACGGCGGCGACCCGCGCTGCGCACGGTGCGCGGCACGCTGGCAGCAACTGGCGACGCTCGAAGACGGGCGAGGCCTGGCTGCGGGTCTATCGTGCGCGAGACGCCCCGGGCCGGGCTGCGCGAGGAGGTGCAGGAGCTGCTGCCCCGGGCGCTGGAGGTGCGGATCGACCCGGACATGCTGCCGCGACCGCTCCCGGCCCGCGCGCCGAGGAACGGGCCGGGCGCTCGCCGCGCGACCTGTTCGCCGACTACCTCGACCAGCCGCGGCGATGCCGACGACGGCGTACGTGGACCTGTTCGACGAGCTCTACGAGGAGGTGTGCCGCATGAGGCCGCTGCGGCTGGACATGGCCGGGTTCACCGTCTTCCGGGACGAGACGACCGTCGACTTCACCGACGCCGACTTCTTCGCGCTGGTCGGGCCGACCGGCTCCGGGCAAGTCGACCGTGCTCGACGCGATCTGCTTCGCGCTGTACGGCACGGTGCCGCGGTGGGGCGACAGCCGGGGCATCGCCAACGCGCTGGCGCCGTCGGCGACCGAGGCCCGGGTGCGGCTGGTGTTCGAGTCGGCCGGCGCCCGGTACGTCGCCACCCGGGTGGTCCGGCGGGACAGCAGGGGCAACGTGACCACCGGCGGGCCGGCCTGGAGCAGATGCCCGACGGCTTCGACGTGTCCAGACTCGACACCGGGATGACCCCCGAGGACCTCGGCGAGGTGCTGGCCGGCACGCCGGCCGAGATGGACGAGGCGGTGCAGAGGCGGTCGGGCTGCCGTACGAGCAGTTCACCAGCTGCGTGGTGCTGCCGCAGGGCGAGTTCGCCGAGTTCCTGCACGCCAAGCCGGCCACCCGGCAGCAGATCCTGGTCAACCTGCTGGGCCTGCACGTCTACGAGACGGATCCAGAAGCGGGCCACCGCCCGGGCGCCAGCAGGCCGACGCCGACCTGCGCGGCCGTCGACCAGCTGCTCGGCCGGGCTCGACCGACACCGCCGACGAGGCGCTGGCCGGCGCGGCCGAGCCGGGTCGACGCGATGCTGGCGCTGGCCGCGCGGTCGACGCGGGCACTGCCGCGAGCTGCGCCGAGGCGCAGCGCGCGGCGGCCGAGGCGGCGGCCGGGCTGACCGCGCTCGACGACGAGATCGCGCTGCTCGACCGGGTCCGCCCGCCGCGGCGGCGTGACGGCCCTGGCCGACGGCGGCCGCCGACGGCCCGCGACGGCGGCGACCGACGGCCACGACGCGGTCACCGCCGCCGAGGAGCGCGAGGAGAAGCTGCGCGGCGAGCTGGCCGCGGCCGGCGACCCGGCGGCGCTGCGGCTGCTGCTGCGACGCGCACGCCGAGCACGACGCGGTCGCCGCCGAGGCCGCGGCGCTCGAGCAAGCGACTCGCGGCGGCCGACCACCGAGCACGCGGCGGCGGCGGCGGCGCTGGACGAGGCGCGCGCGGCGGCCGCTGCGGCACGGCGGCCGAGCTGGAGGCGGCCCGCGAGGCCTACCAGGACGCGCAGGCGCGCCGACCGGGCCGGCGCGCTGCGCGCGCACCTGCACGCCGGCGAGCCGTGCCCGGTGTGCGAGCAGCCGGTCACCGCGGTGCCGGCCGTGCCGGCGACCGTCGGCCGCGCCGGCGGCCGAGAAGGCCGCCGGCACGCGGCCGAGGCCGCCGACGCGAAGGCCGCAGGGCAGGTGGCCGAGCGGGAGAAGGCGGCCCGCGCGACTGGAACGCGCCCTCGACCGGGCCCGCGCCCAGCACGAGCAGCTCGCCGCCCGGCTGTCCGCACTGGACACGCAGCTCGCCGACGTCGCCCGGCGCCGCGGCGCTGCGCCGCGAGCTGGACGACGCTCGGCCGGCGCTGCAGCAAGTCGCTGCGACGCGGCCGGCGCGGCCGTGCGCAGTCGGCCCGCGAGCAGGCGCGCACCGGCCACGCGCCGCGCGCCGCGGCGGCCGAGCAGCGGCTGACCGGGCCGCGTGGCGCGAGTTCGACGCGGCCCGCGACGCGGTCGCCCGGTTCGCCCGCCGGCCGCGTCGACCGCGACGACCTGGCCGGCGCGTGGTCGGCGCTGGCCGGCTGGGCCGCGACCGAGGTGGCCAGCCGGCGCGTCGGCGCGCGCGCGGCACTGGCGGCCGGCGCGGCCGACGCCGACGCCGCCGTCGCCGCGGTGCGCGGCGCGGGCTCGACGCCGCTGTTCGCCGACGCCGGGCTGCCGGCGCCGGCGACGACCACGCGCGGGCGGCGGCCGTGGCGGTGGAGCGGGCCGAGGCGGCGCACCGGCGGGTCGAGGAGCGGCGCGCCGCAGGCGCAGGGGCTGCGCGACAAGCGGGCCGCGCACGAGCGCGACGGCCAGGTGGCCAAGGCGCTCGCCGGCCACCTGCGGGCCAACAACTTCGAGCGCTGGCTGCTGGCCGAGGCGCTCGACCTGCTGGTCGACGGCGCGTCGCGGATCCTGCGCGAGCTGTCCGGCGGGCAGTACGACCTGGTCCACGAGAAGGGCGAGTTCTTCGTCGTCGACCACCACGACGCCGGGCTGCGCCGGGCGGTCCGCACGCTGTCCGGCGGCGAGACGTTCCAGGCGTCGCTGGCGCTGGCGCTGGCGCTGTCCGAGCAGCTCGCCGGCATGTCGACCGGCGGCCGCCAGCCTGGAGTCGATCGTGCTCGACGAGGGCTTCGGCACGCTCGACGCGGCCACCCTGGACACGGTCGCGGCGACGCTGGAGAACCTGGCCGCCCGCGGCGACCGGATGGTCGGCGTGGTCACCCACGTGCGCGGCGCTGGCCGAGCGGGTCCCGGTGCGGTTCGAGGTGCAGCAAGGACGCCCGCTCGCGCCCACGTCGACCGGAGCGGCGCTATGACCGAATACTTCGTGGACACCTGGGACCCGGCGTACGGGCCGTCGTTCGAGGCGCCGGCGCGCCCGGCCGCGCAGAGCACCGCCCAGATCAACACCGACGTCGAGCTGCCGGCGGCGGCGTGGCGGCCGCTCACCGCCCCGCCGACGTCCGGGCGCCCGACGTGGTGCTGCTGGTCGACGGCGTGCGCCGGATCGACGCGAGCGCTGTGGACGCGCGAGGACGACGGCACGTCGCATCCGGGCCTGGCCGCGTCGTACGCGGCCGGGGTGGTGCGTTGCGACCTGCGCGCGGGCGCGGCGGCGCTGGCCGGCGCCCGGGTCGAGCGGGGCCTGTTCACCACCTCGCCCGACGGCCGACGCGACATCGCGGCCGGGCGGTCCGCTACGCGCGTGCGCCAGATGGCCGGCGCAGCGGCGACCCGGCACGCCTGCGGCCGGCCGTGCAGGGCCCGCTGACCGCGCTGGAGGTGGCGGTCTCGACGAGGTCCGCGGCGAGTCCGAGCGAACTGCTGGTGCGTCGACGGCCCGCTGCGCAACCGGCGCCAGCTCCCCCGCACGATCGGCTACGTCAAGACCCAGCAGAGCCAGTACCTGGCCGCCGGCGCTGACCGGCGGTGGTGACCGCGCTGCGACCGGGCGAGCGCTCGCCGGTGTTCCTGCTCGGCACCGGCCTGGGGCGGCTACTCGTGGTACCTGCGACTGCCCGGCCCGGCCGGCGCGCCGTGGGCCGGGCATCGTCCGGATCGAGTGCTCCGCCGAGATGCCGGCGCAGGAGGCGATCGCGCTGGCCGACCTGTCGCTGGTCACGCTGCCCCGGTTCGCCTCGACGCCGTACAAGGATCCGCGCGCGCCGCAGAACCTGGTGCCGATCGCCGGGCCTGGAGCGCCGGCTGCGCGGCATGCTCGGCGACGCCCGGCTGCTGCACCGCGCCCTGACCCTGGCCGCCGCCCGCAGCACCGCAGTACCCGCAGCCTTGTAATCATGCGAAACTGGACGCGGAGGTGAGCAATGACGGTGGCAACGATCGACTTGGCCAATCTAGGGCCGTGGACTGAGGACGACTTTTTCCGCCTCGGCGAGACCCCTAACCGCGTTGAACTCATCGACGGGAGCCTTCTGGTGAGCCCCGCGCCGACCGTCCGCCACCAGCATCTGAGTTTCCTGCTGACGCAGGCTCTCACCGGCGCCGCACGCGAGGTTGATCTAGCCGTCTACCAGGCGGTGAATGTCCGTCTGAAGATGGACCGGATCGTGATTCCAGACCTTGTGGTCACCGATCCCGACGTCGGCGGTTTGGTTGTGGAAGGGGCCGAAGTCAAGCTGGTTTGCGAGATCGTTTCGCCCAGCAATGCAGTTGCCGATCGTGTGACGAAGATGCGGCTCTACGCTGTCGCCGCCATTCCGTGGTACCTGCTCGTCGAAAACGACGAGGCCGGGCTTTTGCTGCGCCTCTTCAAGTTGCAGGCCGAGCACTACGTCCTCACCGCTGAAGCGCGGACGGGCCAGGTGCTGCATCTCGATGATCCGGTTGTCGCCGATCTCGTGGTCGATCAGCTCGTCTAGGCAGAGCCGGTCGCCGCGGCCGCATGGCGCACCGCGTGGCCGAAGTGCAGTTCCGGGTCGACGACGCGGTCGGCGCGGAGCAGTTTGACGTCCGTGTGGTAGTTCATCGACATCAGCCACGGCAGGCGGTCGCCCTGGCGGGGCAGCTGGTCGATGACGCGCTGGACGTAGCCGGCGCCGAAGTCGAGCAGCGGCCGGGTCGGCATCGCCGGGTCGGCGGGCTCCGGGCGGCAGATCGTCGTAGCCGTGCTCGTCCATGTGCGCGCAGCAGCCGGCAGAAGTGCTCGCAGAGCAGGCCGACCTTCAGCGTCCAGGACGAGTTGGTGTAGCCGACGGCGAACGCGAAGTTGGGCACGCCGGAGAGCATCATGCCCTTGTAGGCGACCGTGTCGCCGAGCGCTGACCGGCTCGCCGTCGACGGTCAGCGTGCATGCCGCCGAGGGCCTGCACGTTCAGCCCGGTGGCGGTGACGATGATGTCGGCCGTCGAGCTCGCGGCCCGAGGCCAGCAGGATGCCGGTCTCGGTGAAGGTCGCGATCCGGTCGGTGACCACCGAGGCCGTGCCGCCGCGGATCGCCTTGAACAGGTCGCCGTCCGGCACCAGCGCACAGCCGCTGGTCCCACGGGTCGTACGGCGGGTTGAAGTGCTCGTCGACCGGGTAGCCCTCGGGCAGCTGCCTGGCGTTGACCCAGCGGATGAGCCGGCGGGCCGCGCTCCGGGTAGCGCTGGCAGAACCGCCAGATCGCCGCGCTGCTGCGCGATGTTCTTCCGCCGGGTCCAGCGCGTGCCCGCGCTCCGCGCCGAGACACTTCTTGCAGCGCGTTGCGCGATCGCGTCCTCGGTCGGCACCGGCAGGACGTAGCGTCGGCGTGCGCTGCAGCATCGTGACGTGCGCGGCGGTGCCGGCCATCGCGGGCACGAGGGTGACCGCGGTCGCGCCGCTGCCGATCACCACGACCCGCTTGCCGGTGTAGTCGAGGTCCTCCGGCCAGTGCTGCGGGTGGACGATCGTGCCCCGGAAGCGGTCGCGGCCCGCGAAGCTCGGGGTGAAGCCCTCGTCGTAGCGGTAGTAGCCGCCGGCGCAGAACATCCAGCTGGCGGTGAGCCGCAGTCGCTCGCCGGTGTCGGTGCGCTCCACCTCGACCGTCCACGCGCCGTCGCGCGGTCGACCAGGCCGCGCCGACGCACCTTGTGGTGGTAGCGGATGTGCGGCGTCCAGGCCGTTCTCGGTGGCGGTCTCGCGCAGGTAGGCCAGGATCCGCGGCGCCGACGGCGATGGACTTCCTCGTCGCGCCACGGCTTGAACTCGTAGCCGAAGGTGTGCAGGTCGGAGTCCGACCGGATGCCCGGGGTAGCGGAACAGGTCCCAGGTGCCGCCGGACGCGCCGCGGGCCTCGAGGATCGCGAACGTCTTCGCCGGCAGCTCCGTCTTGAGGTAGCGCCCGGCGCCGATGCCGGAGATCCCGGCGCCGACGATCAGGACATCGAGGTGCTCGACCGCCATGTGTTCATGGTCGACCTCGTGTCCGCCGTCCGCGCGAGGGCGATCTGCACCGGTTGATCGCCGCTGGCCAGGTGCGATCTGCACCACTAGCGTGACGGCATGTCTGGGACCCGCCGTCGCCCCGGGTGCGGGAGCTGATCCGGCAGGGCGCCGAGATGGCGCTCAACCCGCGCCCGGAGTGGCTGGCCGAGATCGACGCGGCGACGCTGGCCGGCGAGGCGCGTGCGGCCGATCGCCAGCGACCCGGTGCTGGCCGCCGCGACCCGCCGGACCAACCGCGCCAACCTGCTGTTCTGGGCCGCGGCCAACGTGCGCGCGCCCGGCCAGCCGGTGGCCGGCCAACGACGAGGCGGCGCCGCTCGGCGATCGCCCGCGACCTGGTCCGCCGCGGCCTGGACGAGTCGGCGCTGGACGCCTACCGCGTCGGCGCAGGCGGTCGGCGGCCCGGCTGTGGATGCAGATCGCCTTCACGCTGACCACCGACACGGACCGAACTGCGCGAGCTGCTCGACGTCTCGCTGCGGTCGATCGCCGCGTTCGTCGACGCCACCGTCGCCGCCATCTCGGTGCGGATGCGGGCCGAGCGGGCCGCGCTGACCCGGGGCAGCGCACGCCGAGCGCCGGGAGACCGTGACGCCTGCTGCTGGACGGCGCGCCGATCACCGGGCGTCGAGGCCCGGCTCGGCTACGCCGCTGGACCGCACCCACACCGCCGCCGTCGTCTGGACCGACGACCCGGACGCCGACCCGCGCCAACTCGACCGTGCCGCCGGCGGTGACGCGCTGCGCCGGTGCCGCCCGCCCGCTGATCGTCATCGCCAGCGCCGCGACGCCGCTGGGTGTGGGTGCACGGCCGGCCCGACGCCGGCGAGCTGCGGGCGGCCGCTGGACCGGCTGCCGGCGGTACGGGTCGCGCTCGGCCGCACCGGCGGCCGGCGTCGACGGCTTCCGCCGCAGCCACCTCGACGCGCTGACCACCCAGCGGCTGCTGGCCCGGCTCACCTCGGCGCAGCCGGCTGGCGGCGTTCGACGAGGTCGAGTTGGTCGCGCTGGTCACCCAGGACCCGGAGGCCGCCGACCGGTTCGTCACGCGCACGCTCGGCGGCCTGGAGTCGGCGCCGGCGGAGATCCGGGCGGCCGTGCGGGCGTTCGTCGCCGAGCAGTGCAACGCCTCCCGGGCGGCGGCCCGCCTGTTCACCCACCGCAACACCGTGCTGCGCCGGCTGGCCCGCGCCGACCAGCTGCTGCCCCGGCCGCTCGCGGGCCGCGCCGTGGAGGTCGCGCGCCGCCCTCGAGGTCCTGCACTGGCGGGACTAGATGGGTCGCCAGCCGTCGCGGTAGGCGACGGAGGTCAGCGTGACCTCGTCGTGCCAGCCGCCCGGCACCGGCGTCGACGTGACCCGGTGCCGGCCGGTCGGCCAGCACGCACACCCCTTCGCCGGGCCACCACCAGCCGCAGGAGCGGGCGAGCCCGGCCCACGCTCCAAAGTGGTCGGTATGTGGCGTCGGACCGTCAGCCAGGCCGAGCCGCTGCAGGGTGTCGTAGTAGCCGAGCCAGCACGCGTCCTGCTGGCCGTACCAGCAGACCGGCAGTGTCCGCGCCCAGCGCCGCCCGCACCGGCAGCCGGAATCCCTTGCCCAGACTGCGATGCAGCGATCCCCGGATGCACTGATGGAGCACCACCGCCAGTGGTACGCCGCGGGCCAGCGCCTCCAGGGGCGGCAGACTCCGGCCAGGGTTCCGTTTCTTGCCGGGCTTTCGGGCCGGTGACAACTCCGGGTCGGTGTACGCGACACCGGCGCTGAGCGCGGCCCGCAACCCGGAGGCCGCCGCGGCCAGGTCGCTGGCCAGCGGCGGGCGGCCCGGGGCGCGGGTCGCGGATCCAGCGGTAGAGGTCGTCCAGCGTGGGCCAGCCGCTGACCAGCGGCAGCGCCTTGGCGGGGGAGTCGACCCACTCGAATCGGGGACGGGGCCGGGAGATCCGGGCGTAGATGGCGGTCACGCACCGCTGCGCGGTTTCCCGGTCGGCGGGCTCTGTGGACAGGCCCGACGTCGAGCCACTCCTGCCGGATGGTGACGGCTTCCTGCCAAACTCGCGGGTGGAGGTGTCCGAACGAACTGCACGCGGCGTCATTACGCCGCGTGGGCGCGGTCATCGCGCGAGGGCGTCAGCGCCCTTTCGGTTGGAGATCATCTGTCACATGGTGCCCGCCAATGGCGACCGGCACGCAAGAGGGCGTTCCCGTTGGTAGGGTCCCCGAGGTCACCAGCCTGTCCCTCACTGCGGAGTCGCAATGATCATCTTTGGTGTGTCGGTCTTCTACATCTTCGGGCTGATCGGCACCGGGCAGTTCCACTGCCCGCACTGCGGGGGTGACCGCGAATACGAGCACCGCACCGCGCGCCGGTTCTTCACGCTCTTCTTCATGCCGGTGATCCCGCTCGACAAGGTCGGCGAGGTCGTCCGCTGCAAGACCTGCCGCACCCGGTTCGACCCGATCGTGCTGCGCCGCCCGACGACCGCGCAGCTCGCCAGCGCCCTGCCGGCCGGCATGCGCGCCGCCGCCGCCATCGTGCTGCGCGCCGGTGGCGCCAACGAGGCCGCGATCCGCGTCGCGGTCGACGCGGTGCACGAGGCCGGGGAGCCCGACTACGACGCGACGCAGTTGAGGCCGACGCACACCAGCCCACCGAGCTCGCGGTCGAGCCGCTGCGCAATCTGGCGGCCAACTTCACCCAGGACGCCTGCGAGCGCCAGCTCGCCAACGCGGTGCGGGTCGGCCTGGCCGACGGCCCGATCAGCCAGCCGGAGCGCGAGGCCATCGGCTGGATCGCCGGCCAGCTCGGCATGACCCCGGCCCACGCGACCGGCGTCATCTCCACCGTCGAGCAGTCCATCACCCGCTAGAGCTCGTCGACCTCGATCACCCTGGTCGTCGGGGCGGCGTCGCCGATCGCTTCGCGGTGGGCGAGCCGCTCCGGGTCGACCATGAAGGACTCGTAGCCCGCGCGCGCCGCGAAGCGGATCAGGTGCACCTCGGTCGTGCCGTCGGTGCCGCGGGTCCGGCGTTCGAGCGTGCCGCCGTGCCGGTCCGAGCAGGCTCAGCACCGCGTCCTCGTAGCGCTGGCCGGTCTCGGCGTGGCCGGCGGCGAACTCGACGACGGCGGCCAGCAGCAGGCCGGACCCGGGTCGCTCCAGCCACTCCTCGGCGGGCCAGCCCGGTTGGTCGGGCTCCTGACGGTGGTGGGGTGCGAAGCCGTGCCGCGCGTAGAAGCCGGCGGCGCGGTCGTTGCCGGCCAGGTACGACAGCCGCACCGGCCGCCCACCGGCCCGCTCGACCAGTCGCGAGACGCAGCGCCGAACCCGCCCCGTTGCCCTGTGCGGCGGGCCGCACGTAGAGCTTCCAGACGATCGGCACCTGACCGCGCAGGTCGAGGTTGCCGACCCCGACCAGTTCGTCGCCCTCCGCCGCGACGAGCAGGACGGTCGTCTCCAGCGAACGCACGATGGCCTCCGGGGACCACCACGTCGCCAGCCCGTGCGCGATGTAGTCCGCGCCGGCGAACGCGTACGTCACCGGCCAGGTCTCCTGCCCGATCTCGACGATCGCCGCGACGTCGTCCGGCGTTGCCTCCCTGATCTCCATGGTGATCCATCCTGCGCCACCGGCTCACTCAGACCAAAAGTCCGCCCGTGGCGCGGATGTTCTGGCCGGTGATCCAGCCCGCGTCCGGCGTGGTCAGGAACGCCACCACGGCGGCCACGTCGTCGGGCTGGCCCGAGCCGGCCGAGCGCGCTCAGCGCGGCCGACTGGGCCAGCCCTTCCTCGGTGTTGTGCGCGCGCAGCAGGCCGTGTCGGTGGCGCCTGGCGAGACCGTGTTGACGGTGATTCCACGCGGGCCGAGTTCGCGCGCGGCGACCGCCGTCACCTGCTCCAGCGCCGCCTTGCTGGCGCAGTAGAGGACGTTGCCCGGGCGCCGGCAGCAGCGTGTTGAGGGTGGAGATGTTGACGATCCGGCCGCCGTCGCGCATGAGTGCCGCGGCCCGACGCGATGGCCAGCAGCGGGACCTTCGTGTTGGCGGTCATCGCCCGGTCGAACTCGTCGGCGGTGACGTCGGTGATCGCCGCGGGCACGATGAGCGCCCACGTTGTTGACCAGGATGTCGAGTCCATCATGGACCGGGGCGAACATGGCGTCCAGACAGGAGAGATCGGTCTGGTCGGCCCGCACGGCGACCGCCCCCGGGCAGGGCGAACACCTCGTCGGCCGCCACCTTGTCGCGGGCATAGGTGAAGACGACGCGGTGGCCGGCGGCGGCCAGCCGTTCGACGACGGCCCGGCCGATGCCACGGGAGCCGCCGGTGACCAGTGCGGTGGACGTCATGCCCCAGCACGCTACCGCCGGGCAGCGGCCCGATGCCACGCGGCGAGATCCGGCGGCGCGGGAGCCTCCAGGGCGTACGCCACCGCCGAACCGAGGTTTTCGACGGTGCCCTGCGACCATGCCTCGGCGTACGCGCGGGTGTCCAGGGCGGGGCCGCCGATGGGCCACGCCGGCACGTACGCCCGCATCCAGGCGGCGCTCGTCGCGGTCTGCAGCTTGCGCGCCGAGGCGGTCAGCCGCACCGCCCGCTCGGCCGCGCCGCGTCCGCGCCGCGACGTCGGCCAGCGCCTCCAGGAACAGCGCGGCACTGGCCTCGTCGCCGGCCTTGGCCGAGACCCGCAGGCCGGACTCCAGGCTGTTCGTCGCCGTCTCCGTGTCGCCCGCCGAGATCGTCGAGATCGCGAGGCTGTAGAGCGCGACCACCTCGCCGAGATGGTCGTTGCGTCTTGCGGGCGATCCGCAGCCCGTCGGCGAACTGCGCGGTCGCGGCCGCGTAGTCGCCCTCGTTGAGCGGGACCAGGCCGAGCCGGGCGTAGTAGAGCGCGATCATCCACTCCTCGCCCAGCCGCTCGCTGATCTGCTTGGTCTCCTCGAGCAGCTCGCGGGCCTCGGTCGTAGTCGCCGCGGGCGATGGCGAGCTGACCCAGCATCCCGGCCGCCCGGGCGGTGGCGTCGTCGTCGCCGACCTCGCCGCAGCAGCGGCAGCGCCCGCTCCAACTTCGCCCGGCCGCGGACCAGTTGCCCGGTGATGAACGAGATCGCGCCGTCGCCGAAGAGCACCTGCGCGTACGCCCGCGGCGACAACTGGCTCGGCGCGCTCCAGCACCCGGGCGATGTTGCGGGCGCCCTCGTCGGTGCGGCCGCGCAGCCACCACAAGCGGCCAGACCACCCAGCCCAGCCGGACCGCCTCCTCGAACTGGTCGGTGTCGATGAACCAGCTCATCGCGGCGCGCAGGTTGTCCTGCTCGCTCTCCAGCAGGTTGACCGACTCGGGGTTGGTCGACGTCCGGCCGAGCGGCGGGTGCGCTGCTCTGGCGAACTCGAGGTAGTGCCGGGCGTGCCGTTCGTGGGTGTCCTTCCAGTCGCCGGCGTCGCGCAGCCGCTCCAGGGCGAAGTCGCGGATCATGCCGAGCATGGTGAAGCGCGGCTCGCGGTCGCCCGTCTCCTGCTTGACCAGGCTGCTCTCGACCAGCGACGTGAGCGCGTCCAGGCCGGCGTAACGCTCCGGCACACCGGCGACCGCTCGCGCCGCGGTCAGGTCGAAACCGCCGGCGAACACACCGAGGCGGGCGAACAGCTCCCGTTCGCGGGGCGGGAGCAGCTGGTAGCTCCAGGCGATCGCGTCGCGCAGCGTGCGCTGGCGGGTGGGCAGGTCGCGGGCGCCGCCGGTCAGCGTGCCGAGGCGGCTGGTCAGCCGGTTGAGCAGGGCCTGCGGGGTGAGCACCCGGACCTTGGCGGCGGCGAGCTCGACCGCCAGCGGCAGGCCGTCGAGCCGGCGGACGATCTCGGCGATCGCCGCCGCGTTCTCCGGGCCGACGGCGAAGTCGGCCTTCACGGCGCGGGCCCGTTCGACGAACAGCCGGGCGGCGCCGTCGCGGCGGACCGCGACCGACGGGTCCTCGTTCGGGCCGGCACGGGCAGCGGCGGCACGTCGAACACGTACTCGCCGGTCAGCCGCAGCGGGACGCGGCTGGTCACCAGCACGGTGACGCCGGACGCGGCGTCGAGCACGGCGCCGAGCACGGGTGAGGCGTCGGCCAGGTGCTCCATGTTGTCGACGACCAGGAGCAGCGAACGGTTGCGGAGGTAGGTGACGACGTCGTCGATGGGCGGCCGGTTGGGCACGGTACGCAGCCCGAGGGACTGGGCCAGCGAGGCGGCGACCAGCGCCGGGTCGGTGACCGCGGACAGGTCGGCGAACCGGACGCCGTCGGCGAAGGTGTTGCGCAGCTCCGAGCCGAGCTCCATCGCCAGCCGGGTCTTGCCGACGCCGCCGGGGCCGGTCAGCGTGACCAGCCGCACGTCGTCGTCGGTCAGCAGGTCACGCAGCGCCCGCTGCTCGGAGGTGCGGCCGAGCAGCGGGTTCGGCGGCGCCGGCAGCTCGTCGCGCGGCAGCGTGTCGGGCTGGGACTGCCTGGGCTGCCGGGGGTTGAACCGTTCGGTGAGCAGCAGCGCGATGTCTTCGCCGACCACCCGGCGCAGCTCGTCGGCCGAGCGGAAGTGCCGGTAGCTGACCCGGGCGTCGTCCCGGATCCGGTCGAGCAGCGCGGTGAGCCGGGGATCGCGGTTCGGCGCCGGAGACTTGACGTAGATCAGCTTCGGCAGGTGGCCGGCCATCCGGTACTCGTCCTCGAGTCCCGAGTGCGTGGCGTCGGGCGCGACCCAGCCGTAGCTCTCCCAGTAGACGCCGATGAAGAGCTGGCTCTGCTCTATGTAGGCGCGGTAGACGTCGCGCGGCGCGTGCGGTCGCGCGCCCAACTCGAACATCACCGGCACCAGCCGCATCCGGGCGATCGCGTCCCGGACGGCGAGCCGCTCAGGCTCGAGCTCCTCCATCGTCGACGAGACGAATACGCGCAACCGGTGGTCCGGCGTATGGATCACGTTGCGCGCGCCGGACACAGGCATGCCAGAGCTTGCCATGAAAAACCATCACTTCCCCCCGTACGGTCACCGAAGGTACCTGCCGTTGGCTCCGATCCGTAGAGCGCGTTCCACGGACTGCGACAGAGAGCGCTCCCATAACGATATGGGAACGCTCCCATCGATTGGTATTGACGGCGGGCGAAACCTGTCGGCAATCTCGTGGGAGCGCTCCCGGGGACCGTGGACCACACGTGTCCGGACCATTCCGTGGCGCCGACCAACCCCACCACTTCTTCATCTCCTGACCTGAGAGGGGTCCTGGATGAGCGTCAGCAGGCGCGGAAGCAGGCTGGTCGCGCTCGCCGCAGTTACCGCTACCGTGCTCGGCGTCACTGCCTGTGGCAGCGACGACAGCGGCGGCAGCGACGCCAGCGGCAAGCCCGACAAGCTGGTCGTCGAGACCTTCGGCGAGTTCGGTTACGACGAACTGGTCAAGCAGTACGAGAAGGACACCGGCATCAAGATCGAGCTGCGCAAGACCGCCCAGCTCAACGAATACCGCCCCAAGGTCGTGCGCAGCCTGGCCACCGGCAAGGGCATCGCCGACGTCGTCGCACTCGAAGAGGGCATCCTCAACGAGTTCAAGACCAACCCGGCCAACTGGGCCGACCTGACGCCGCTGGTCAAGGACCACAGCACCGAATACCTGCCGTGGAAGTGGGAGCTGGGCAAGGCCGGCGACGGCCGGCTGATGGGCCTGCCGACCGACGTCGGCAGCCTGGCGGTCTGCTACCGCAGCGACCTGTTCAAGGCCGCCGGCCTGCCGACCGAACGGGACGCGGTCACCGCGCTCTGGCCGGACTGGCCGGCGTTCATCGAGACCGGCAAGAAGTACCGCGAGAAGACCGGCAAGGGCCTGCTCGACTCGGTCACCACCGCGTCCAGCGCGATCACCATGCAGATCGGCGGCGACATCTTCTACGACGCCGAGGACAACATCGTCGCGGACAAGAGCGCGTCGGTGAAGCAGGCGTGGGACACCTCGCTGCAAGATGGTCGACGCCAACATCACCGCGAAGACGGCCACCTGGTCGCCGGAGTGGAGCGCGGGCTTCAAGCAGGGCACGTTCGCCGCCACCTTCTGTCCTTCGTGGATGCTCGGCATCGTGCAGGACAACTCCGGCGCGGAGAACAAGGGCAAGTGGGACGTCGCCGGTGTGCCCGGCGGGTCCGGCAACTGGGGTGGCTCGTGGCTCGCTGTGCCTGAACGAGGGAAGCACAAGGCCGAGGCCGCGAAGCTGGCCGAGTACCTGACCAGCGCCTCCAGCCAGGTGGCGGCGTTCAAGCTCAAGGGCCCACTGCCGACCAACCTGGAGGCGCTGAAGAACCCGGACTTCCAGGCGTACACGAACCCGTACTTCAACGACGCGCCGACCGGGAAGATCTTCGGTGGCAGCGTCGAGGGCATCAAGCCGGTCCACCTCGGCCCGAAGCACCAGGCCGTGAAGGAGCAGGCGATGGAGCCCGCGCTGCGGGCGTACGAGAACGGCGAGGCGAACGCGGCCGCCGCCTGGGACCAGTTCATCAAGGACGCCGCGACACAGGGCGCCTTCTGACGGACCCCGACCGGAAGGGCCCTTCTGTGCGAAGGGCCCTTCCGCACGGTCGCCCGGGTCCGACGGTCCAGAAAGGACACCCTCATGGCTCTCGCCACGCCAGCTCGTCCGGCGCCGCCCGCGCCGACCGGGCCGCCCCGGCACCGGAACACCGGCAGCGCCAAGCGCGCCCGCTGGGACATGAAGTACTCGCCCTACCTCTACATCGCGCCGTTCTTCGTCGTGTTCGGCATCTTCGGGCTCTACCCGATGGCCAAGACGGCCTGGATGTCGCTGCACGACTGGGACCTGATCGGCGACACACACGCTTCATCGGCTTCGACAACTACGCCGAACTGCTCAAGGACGAGTACTTCTGGAACGCGGTCGTCAACACGCTCGGCATCTTCGTCGTCGCGACGGTCCCGCAGCTGATCCTCGCGCTGTTCCTCGCCAACCTGCTCAACCGCACCCGGCTGCGCGGCAAGACGCTGTTCCGGATGGCCATCTTCGTACCCAACATCACCTCGGTGGCGGCGGTCGGCGATCGTCTTCGGGATGCTGTTCCAGCGCGACTTCGGCGTCGTCAACTGGCTGCTCAGCATGGTCGGCGTCGACCCGGTCGACTGGGACTGCGCGAGCGGTGGAGCTCGTGGACCGCGATCGCGTTCATGGTCGACTGGCGGTGGACCGGCTACAACGCGCTGATCCTGCTGGCCGGCATGCAGGCGATCCCGCGCGACCTCTACGAGGCGGCCTCGATCGACGGCGCCAACCAGTGGCGGCAGTTCTGGCGGATCACGTTGCCGATGCTGCGCCCGACGTTCGTCTTCGTCGTCGTGTTGTCGACGATCGGCGGCCTGCAGCTCTTCACCGAGCCGCTGCTCTTCGGCAACGGCAACATGCGCGGCGGCACGCAGCGGGAGTTCCAGACGCTCGCCATGTACATGTACGAGAAGGGCATCAACAGCCTCAACACAGCCGGATACGGCGCCGCGATCGCCTGGGCGCTGTTCGTGCTGATCGGCATCGTCGCCGCGATCAACCTGGCCGTCGTCCGCCGTACCGTGAAGTGAGGGAGCCCACGATGGTCGCGGCCTCCGCCCGCCTGTGGAAGACCAGCCCGCTGACCTACATCGCGCTGGTCATCGCCGTGCTGGCGTCGATCTACCCGTTCTACTACATGTTCGTCATCGCCACCCGCAGCCTGGACGCCATCAACTCGGTGCCGCCGCCGTTCACGCCCGGCGAGGCGTTCGGCGACAACTTCCAGCGGGTGCTCGACAACGAAGCCGCCAACTTCCTCAAGGGCGTGGTCAACTCGGTCATCGTGTCCACGGTGGTCACGGTCGCGGTCGTGCTGACCGGCACGTTGGCCGGGTTCGCCTTCGCCAAGCTGCGGTTCCGCGGCCGCAACGGGCTGCTGCTCGCCATCGTCGTGACGATGATGGTGCCGACCCAGCTCGGGCTGATCCCGCTCTGGGGGATGATGCAGGACCTCGGCTGGTACGACACCCTCTATGCCGTCACGGTGCCGTTCCTGGTCAGCGCGTTCGGCGTGTTCATGATGCGCCAGTACGCGACCCAGGCCGTCTCCGACGAGCTGATCGAGGCGGCGCGGGTCGACGGGTGCAGCACGTTCCGGATCTACTGGAACGTCGTGCTGCCCGCGCTGCGCCCGGCCGCCGCGGTGCTCGGCCTGCTCACGTTCATGGACACCTGGAACCAGTTCCTCTGGCCCTACGCGGCGCTGACCAGCGACAACCCGACGTTGCAGGTCTCGCTGGCGTTCCTGTCCTACGCCTACTACACCGACTACTCGCAGGTCTTCGCCGCCACCGCGGTCGGCACCGTCCCGCTGTTGCTCGTGTTCATCTTCTTCGGCCGCCAGATCATCGGCGGCATCATGGAAGGCGCCGTCAAGGCGTGACCACGTTCCCGCCCGACTTCCTCTGGGGCGCCGCCACCGCGGCCTATCAGATCGAAGGAGCGGCCACCGAGGACGGGCGTACGCCGTCGATCTGGGACACCTTCAGCCACACCCCGGGCCGCACGGTCAACGGCGACACCGGTGACGTCGCCTGCGACCACTACCACCGCTTCCGCGACGACGTGGAGCTGATGGCCGACCTCGGGCCTGCGGTCCTACCGGTTCTCGCTGTCCTGGCCGCGGATCCAGCCGGGCGGGACCGGCGCCGGCCAGCCAGCGCGGGCCTGGACTTCTACCGGCGGCCTGGTCGACGAGCTGCTCGAGCAACGGCATCGAGCCGTGGGTGACGCTGTACCACTGGGACCTGCCGCAGGCGCTCGAGGACGCGGGCGGCTGGCCGGCCCGGGACACCGCCCGCCGGTTCGCCGACTACGCGGCGCTGGCCCACGAGGCGCTCGGCGACCGGGTGAAGTACTGGACCACCTTCAACGAGCCGTGGTGCTCGGCGTTCCTGGGCTACGGCTCGGGCGCGCACGCGCCGGGCCGCACGGACCCGGGCGACTCGGTGCGGGCCGCGCACCACCTGCTGCTCGGGCACGGGCTGGCGCTGCAGGCGATCTGGGTCAGGCCGGGATCACGCTCAACCTGTACGCGATCTCGCCGGCGTCCTCGTCCGACGCCGACCGCGACGCCGCCCGGCGGATCGACGGGCTGGCCAACCGGATCTTCCTGGACCCGCTGCTGCGCGGCGCGTACCCGGCCGACGTGGTGGCCGACCTGGCCGGCGTGACCGACATGTCCCACGTACGCGATGGGGACCTGGCGGTCATCTCGACGCCGCTGTCCATGCTCGGCGTCAACTACTACAGCCGGCACGTGGTCGCGGGTCCGGTCGACGGGGTCGAGCCCGAGCCGTACTGGCGGAAGCAGACGTGCTGGCCCGGCAGCGAGGATGTCCGGTTCGTCACCCGGGGCTGCCGGTCACCGAGATGGACTGGGAGATCGACGCGCCCGGCCTGGTCGAGATGCTGACCCGGCTGCACGCGGAGTACCCGGCGGTGCCGCTCTACGTGACCGAGAACGGCGCCGCGTTCGTCGACGAGGTGGTCGACGGCGAGGTCCACGATCCCGACCGGGTCGGCGTACTTCGACGCCCACCTGCGCGCCTGCCACGAGGCGATCGCGGCCGGGGTGCCCCTGCGGGGCTACTTCGCCTGGTCGCTGATGGACAACTTCGAATGGGCGTGGGGCTACACGAAGCGATTCGGCATGATCCATGTCGACTACGCGACCCAGCTCCGCACCCCGAAGACCAGCGCCAGGTGGTACGCCGACGTGATCCGACGTAACGGACTGGCCGCAGAATAGGCGTGGCCGCCTGCGGAGGAGCGAGACAGATGACGACCCAGCGCACCCGGTCCCTCGGCCGACCGACCCTCGACGCGGTGGCGGCGCGGGCCGGGGTCGGCCGGGGCACCGTCTCCCGGGTGGTCAACGGCTCGCCGCAGGTCAGCCCGGAGGCCCGGGCAGCGGTGCAGGCGGCGATCGCCGAACTCGGCTACGTGCCCAACCGCGCCGCCCGGGCCCTGGTCACCCAGCGCACCGACTCGGTCGCCCTGGTCGTCTCGGAGTCCGAGGAGCGCGTCTTCGGCGAGCCGTTCTTCGCCGCCATCGTCCGCGGCGTCAGCTCCGGGCTGCTCGACACGTCGATGCAGCTCTGGCTGGCGATGGCGCAGTCGCCGGCCGAGCGCGAGCGGATCGAGCACCACCTGACCAACCAGCACATCGACGGCGTGCTGCTGCTCTCGCTGCACGACGCCGACCCGCTGCCCACCCTGCTGGAGCAGCGCGGCCTGCCGGCGGTGCTCGGCGGCCGCCCGGCCCGGATGCTGCAGCCCAACGCCCAGCGACGCCTACTACGTCGACGTCGACAACGCCGGCGGCGCCCGCCAGGCGGTGGAATACCTGTTCGCTCGCGGCCGCCGCCGGATCGCCACCATCGCCGGCCCGCAGGACATGGGCGTCGGCGTCGCCCGCCTGTCCGGCTACCGCCAGGCGGTCGAGGCCACCGGCGCCCGCGTCGACGAGAAGCTGATCGCCTACGGCGACTTCAGCGAGGCCAGCGGCACCGCGGCGATGCGCCGGCTGCTCGAGCGACCACCCCGACCTGGACGCGGTGTTCGCCGCCTCCGACCTGATGGCCTTCGGCGCCCTGCGCGCGCTGCAGGAGTCCGGCCGCGAGGTACCGGCCGAGGTGTCCGTGGTCGGCTTCGACGACGCCCCGATCGCCCGCCAGGCCAACCCGCCGCTGACCACGGTGCACCAGCCGATCGAGGAGATGGGCCGCGAGATGGCCCGCCTGCTGGTCGCCCGCATCCGCCGCGAAGAGATCCCCCGCCCGTACGTCGCTGCTCGAAACGTCCCTGGTCGAGCGCGAAAGCGCTTAGCCCCGGCGGGTCAGAAGCGTAGGGCGGTGGCGAGGCTGCGGATGATCGCGTCCTCGGCCGGGTTGGGCTTGTCGTCGGGTGGGGCGTGTTCGGTGATGGCGGCGCCGATCACGTTGTCGATGCTGGCTAGCAGGGCGGCCAGGCGGTCGGGTGCGACGCCGTCGGGTTCTGGGTAGCCGATCGAGCTGAACGCGGCCGGGTCCAGGACGTCGAGGTCGACGTGGACGTACACCGGGCCGGACAGGCCCTCGACCGCGCGTTCCAGGTCGGCCACGCCGTGGCCGCGGATGCCGGAGCTTGCCAGGTAGGCGTGCTCGCTCAGGTCACCGGCCCGGACTCCCGCGATGACCACCTGTTCGGGACGCAGCGGGTCGGCCGGGACCAGCGGATCCGGGCCGTCGCCCAGCAGGGTGCGCAGCACCATGCCGTGGAAGGAGCCCGACGGCAGCGTGCGTGGCGTGTAGAGGTCCGGGTGGGCGTCGAACCAGAGCACGGTGAGGTCGTCGCCGTAGCGGGCGCGGGCCGTCGCGATCGGGGCCAGGTCGACGCCGCACTCGCCGCCCGCGGTGAACACCGGGCCGTCGATGCCGGCCAGTGCCGAGCGGGTCAGTGCCAGGTTGGCGACCAGCACGTCGAGCGCGCGTACGCCCTGGTCGAACTCGCCGGGGCCGGTCAACGCCGGCACGGTGACCACGGCGTCCGCCGGGATCAGCGCCGCGGTGCGGTGCGCGCCCGCCGCCAACCGCGGCGCCCCGGCCGCGCTCGAACCCTGCCATTGCGGTACGCACAGCGCCGTCACCATCCCGAGACGGTATCGAAGTCGAGCAACCGCGGCCCGGTCACATCTGGGCGCGCCACTCCTCCGCGAGCATGGCGAAGTCGAGTTCGGTGCTCCACTCGCCCTTGAAGAATTCGTTGTGTACGAGGCGGGCCTCCTGGCGCAGGCCCAGGCGGCGCAGGACCTTGGCCGACGGTTCGTTGCGTTCGTCGATGCGGCCGATGACGCGGTGCAGGCCCAGGTCGTCGAAGGCCAGCCGGAGCAGGGCGCGGGCGGCCTCCGTCGCGTACCCGTTGCCCTCGAAGTCGGGGTTGATCACGTAGCCGATCTCGCCGCCGCGGTGGGCGCGGCTGTGGAAGAAGAGGACGACGTCGCCGACGAGTTGGCCGGTGGCGGCGAGTTCCACGCCCAGAGTCAGCGCCTGGCCCTCGTCGGTCAGCGCCGTGGTCGCCCACAGGCCGGCCAGGCGGTCGGCGATCAGCCGCCGGTCCATCGGTTCGAACGGCACGTAGCGGCACACGTCGGGCCGGCTCCGGTAGGACAGCAGGGCGTCGGTGTCGGCGGCGGTCAGCGGGCGCAGCAGCAGGCGCTCGGTCCGCACCGGATAGGTCGGGTGCAGCTCGAGCTTCGGTTCATCCAGCACGACGCCATGGTGTCAACCGCGAGCCCGGCTCGCATCCTCGATACCGTTTGCGGCATGCGGCGATCGACGGCGGTCAAACGGTGGCAGGTCGACGCCCCCGGGTTCTTCGGTGGGCCACCGATCGTCGACGACGGCCGGGTCGTCGTGCCGTGCGCCGACGACCGCGTGTACGTGCTGGACGCCGGCACCGGTGACGTCGTTTGGGGATACCACCGCGCGGAGCGCAACCCGCTGCTGAGTTTCGTGCCGCGGGCCGTCGCGTGCCGCCAAAGCCTGCTCCTGCTCACCGAGCCCGGCCCGGGCGGCTACCTCCAGGCGCTCGACGAGGTCGGGCAGCTGTGCTGGGAGCAGCCGCTGGACGACGGCCCGGGCCGCGACGTCGCGGCCGACGACGACCTCGTGGTCGCCGGCACCGCCGCGGCACTGCACTGCTTCGACACCACCACCGGGCGGCCGCGGTGGCAGTTCGCGCACGGCGAGGCCGCCGGCACCGCGTGGGTCCGGCCGCTGGTCCTGCCCGACCTGGTGGTGGGTGCCGCCTACCGGCTCAGCGGCCAGGTCGGCACCGGGCACACGAGCCTGGTCGTGGCGCTCGGTCGGGCGGACGGCCGGGAGCTGTGGCGGTCGCGGGCTCCGGAGCACGGCACCCGGCTGGCCGGCGATGCCGACGTGGTCCTGGTCGCCACCACCGAGGGCCGGCTGGACGCGCACGACCCCCGGACCGGGGCGCCACGCTGGACCCAACGGTTCGCGCCCGGCGCGGAGCTGATCGTGCCGGTGCTGGCCGGCGAGCGCGTCTGGTGCGGCTCCGGGGACGGCCACGTGTACGGGCTCGACCGCGCCACCGGCGAACAGGTGCTGGGCTGGCGGCTGCCGTTGCCACCCACCGCGCTGACGCTGGCCGGTGGTGTCCTCTATATCGGCACGCACGACGGTGGCCTCGCGGCCTACCGCACCGACGGGCACGAGATCTGGTGGCGGCACACGCCGATGGGCTCGGTCGCCGGCCTCACCGTCGCCGGTGGCACGTTGTACGCCAGCGCGGGCCGGCATGTCGCCACCTTCGACCCGGCCACCGGTGACGGCCCGCGCGAGTGGCGGCGCCGGACCACCGGCCGCGGCCCCGCCTGAAACTTCCATGTGCGGGCGGCTCGGCGTTTTGGCACACTGCGTCCCGCCAAGTCGTCAACAGCTGGGGGTCTGCCGATGCTTGCCGAGCACGTCGCACCGAACGAGGTCACCGTGCCGCTGCTGCCCTGCGTCGCGCCGGAGGAGACGTTGGCCTTCTGGCGCGCCCTGGGCTTCGTGACCACCTGGGAGCAGCACAAGCCCTACCTCTATCTGGCGCTGCGGTGGCGCGGGTTCGAGCTCCACTACGGTCGGGCGGCCAGCGGCGTGGACCCGGCGGAGGAGACCACCGGCGGCTGCCTGGTGATGGTCGACGAGGTCGCGCCGTACCACGCGGAGTTCAGCGCGGCCATGCGTCGCGCACACGGGAAGATCCTCGCCAAGGGGCTGCCGCGGATCACCCGGTTTCGGGCCGGAGCCTCGCGGTTCACGATCATGGACCCGTCCGGCAACTCGATCGTCTTCATCCAGCGGGACGAGCCCGCGGAGCTCGAGTACGGAGGCGACAAGAACCTCAAAGGGCTGGCCCGGGTCCTGGACAACGCGCGGATCCTGCGGGAGTTCAAGGAGGACGACCGGGCCGCCTTCCGGGCGCTGAACTCCGGGCTGCGCCGGCACGGCGATGCGGCGCCGACGGTGCAACAGGCGATGGCGCTGGCCCAGCTCATCGAGCTCTCGACGGCGCTGGACGAACCCGAACGCGTGCCGGACTGGGGCACCCGGCTGCGCGGGCTCGACCTGACCGCGGCGGACCGCGATCAGGTCGTAGCGTCCGTCGCCGACCCCGCGCTGCTGCGAAGCTGGCTCAGCTGAGCGACCACTTGCGCAGCTCGCGGCGGGCCAGGGAGGCGCGGTGCACCTCGTCCGGCCCGTCCGCGAGGCGCAGCGTGCGGGCCGAGGTCCAGAGCGCCGCGAGCGGGGTGTCCTGACTGACGCCGGCCGCGCCGTGCGCCTGGATCGCCTTGTCGATCACCCACTCGGCCATCGACGGTGTCGCGATCTTGATGGCCTGGATCTCGGTGTGCGCGCCCTTGTTGCCGACGGTGTCCATCAGCCACGCGGTCTTCAGCACCAGCAGTCGGGCCTGCTCGATCCGCACCCGGGACTCGGCGATCCAGTCGCGCACCACGCCCTGCTCGGCCAGCGGCTTGCCGAACGCCGCACGCGACGCCACCCGTCCGCAGAGCAGCTCGAGCGCCCGCTCCGCCATGCCGATCAGCCGCATGCAGTGGTGGATCCGGCCGGGGCCGAGGCGGGCCTGGGCGATGCCGAAGCCGTCACCCTCGTTGGCGATCAGGTTGTCCGCGGGCACGCGTACGTCCTCGAAGCTGATCTCCGCGTGGCCGCCGTGCGTGCCGTCGGTGAAGCCGAACACGGTCATGCCCCGCTGAACCGTCACGCCGGGCGTGTCCCGCGGGACGAGGATCATGCTCTGCTGCTTGTGCCGCTCGGCGGACGGGTCGGTCTTGCCCATCACGATGAAGATCTCGCAGCGCGGGTCCATCGCGCCCGACGACCACCACTTGCGTCCGTCGATCACGTACGAGTCGCCGTCCCGGCGGATGGTCGTGGCGATGTTGGTCGCGTCGGACGAGGCCACGTCGGGCTCGGTCATGCAGAACGCCGAGCGGATCGTGCCCTCCAGCAGCGGGCTGAGCCAGCGGGCCTGCTGCTCCGGCGACCCGAACTCGGCCAGCAACTCCATGTTGCCGGTGTCGGGAGCGGCGCAGTTGAGCGCCTCGGGCGCCAGGTGCGGGCTGCGGCCCAGCAGTTCGGCCAGCGGCGCGTACTGCAGGTTGGTCAGGCCGGCGCCGTGTGATCCGGGCAGGAACAGGTTCCACAGGCCGCGCCGGCGGGCCTCGGCCTTGAGGTCTTCCATGACCGGTGGCCGGGTCCACGGGTTCTCGGCCTGCTCGACCTGGGCCGTGAAGACCGCCTCGGCCGGGTAGACCCGCTCGATCAGGAAGTCGTTGACCGCCTCGTGCAGTTCGCCGGTGCGTTGATCGAAGCCGAAGTCCATCAGCCCTCCACGGTCGCGATTGCGGCGAGCCCGTGCGCGGTGAGCGGAGCGGCCATATCGGCGAACCGCTCGAAACCCTCGCCAACGGTCTGGCCGAGCGTGAATCGGTAGTAGATCCCTTCGGCGATCACGGCCAACTTGAAGCAGCCGAGCGCCACGTGCCAGTCGAGCGGGCCGACGTCTACGCCACCGGCGGCCACGTACCGCTCGATCAGGTCGGCGCCGACCGGGAAGCCGGCGCGCGGGCCGACCCCGTCGGAGACGACGCCCGCGGCGCCGGCCGCGGCGGCGCCCCCGAGCACGTCCCAGTAGGTCAGCAGCAGGCCCAGGTCGGTCAGCGGGTCGCCGAGCGTGGCCATCTCCCAGTCGAGCACCGCGCGGATCTCGGTGCCGTCCGGCGCGACGATCAGGTTGTCGAGCCGGTAGTCGCCGTGCACGATCGCGCCCGGCCCGACCGGGTCGGGGATGGTCGCGGCCAGCCGGTCGCGCAGCGCGTCGACGTCGGGCAGCGGGCGGCTGCGCGACTTGTCGAGCTGGCCGCTCCAGCGCCGGACCTGCCGGGCCAGGAAGCCGTCGGGGCGGCCGAAGTCGCCGAGGCCCGACCTCGTCGGGCTTGACCGTGTGCAGCGCGGCGAGCGTGTCCATCATGGCGAACGCGAGGTCGCGGCGGCGGTCGGCGCCCAGCGGGTCGGTCTGCGTCGTGGCTGCGCAGGACCGCGCCGTCGACCCGGCGCATCAGGTAGAACGGCGCGCCGATCACCGAGTCGTCAGGACAGAACCGGATCGTTTCGGGTACGGGCACCGGCGTCGCCGCCAGCGCCGAGATCACCCGGAACTCGCGGCCCATGTCGTGCGCGGTGGCCAGCACATGCCCCAGCGGCGGGCGGCGCAGCACGAGGTCTTCGCCGCCGGCGACCACGTGATAGGTGAGGTTGGAGCGCCCACCCGGGATCAGAGTCGCGGACACCGGGGTGCCCAGGTAGCCGGACAGACTACGCAGATCGAGCCCAGCCGGCCCCTCCTCGGTCATCTGAACAGTTGAGGGCACGAGGTTCACGGTGTCAAGCCGAGGTTGTTGCTGGATGGGACATGCCTCGGCAACAGGGACGAAATGGTCAGCCGGCAGGCTTGTGCGAGTAAGGCAAGACGGTAGTGCGAGCGAGGGAGACGGGGATGTTGTTGCGGTTGCGGGTAACCCTTCCCGACCGGCCCGGGGCGCTCGGTCAGGTGGCGCGCACGCTCGGCGTCTCCGGTGCCGACATCGTCCAGGTCGTCGTGCTGGAACGGATGGGTGGCCGGGCCGTCGACGACTTCACCGTCGTATGGCCGGGCAGCAACCGGCTGGAGCGGCTGCGTGCCGGGCTCGGTGCGATCCCGGGCGTGCATGTCGACGGCATCTGGCGGGCGATCGGCGCGCCCACCACCAGCGGCCACGACGCGGAGCTGCTCGGCCAACTCGCCGCCAACCCGGCCGACGGACTGGCCACCCTGGTCGACGCCGTGCCGGGGCTGCTGGCCGCGGACTGGGCGGCGGCCGCGGTGGTGCCCGCCGATTGGGCGGCCCGGGCCGGTTCGGCACCGGGCGCGGCCCCGGCGGTCGCCTGCGCGAGCTGGCGTGCGCCGGAGCCGCCGCGGCTCCCCGAGGTCACCCCGTTGCGGGCCCGACCGCTGGACGGCCCACGACGGCATGCGGTACGCGGCGGCGCCGTTCGGTCGCGCCGGCCTGGTGCTGGTGGACGGCCCGCGGTGCCGGCGAGGAAATGCCGGCCGCCGCGTTCCACATCAGCGAGGTCGACCGGCTGGCCCAGCTCGTCCGCGCCGCCGCGATGATCCTCGGCGACCGGCTCGACCTCGTGACCGCACCGCCGGTACCGGCGGCCTGACGGTCGGCCCAACAGACAGATTCGGAAGGAGGGACGGCATGACACTCTGGCGGATCCGCGCGACGGTCGACGACCGTCCGGGCTTCCTCTCCGTGCTGACCGCGAGCCTCGCGCTCAAGGCGGTCAACATCCTCGCCGTCCAGGTGCACACCACCGAGGCCGGCGCGATCGACGAGTTCCTGGTCGACGCGCCGCACGTCATGACCGAAGCCGACCTGCGGGCCGCGGTCGAGCGGGGCCGAGGCCGCGACGCCTGGATCGCGCCGGCCGAGGCGCAGGGCCTCGCCGACCAGCCGACCCGGGCGCTCGCCCTGGCCGCTCGGCTGGTCCGCGACCCGGACGCGCTCGGCGACGCGCTGCGGACGCTGCTCGACGCCGACACGGTCACCTGGCGGCCGGCCAGGCCGACCCGGGCCGGCATGCGCGCCGACGCGATGGCGCTGCCGGACCCGACCGGCGGCCGCTACGACGTGCTCCGGAGCGACCCCGACTTCACCCCGGCCGAGTACGCCCGGGCGCAGGCACTGGTCGACGTGGCCGCCGCCGCGGCACAACGGACGGCCGACTCCGCCACGCTGCTGATGCCCGACGGCGCCGAGCTGGTGCTGCGGCCGGCGACGCCCGACGACCTGCCGGCTCTGATGGCGATGCACGAACGCTGCTCGGCGGCCACCCGCGGGCGCCGCTATCTGACCGGCGACGGCGTGCCGGGCCGGCGCAGCTCGGCCGGCTGCTCGACCCGAGCCGGGTGCAGACGCTGGTCGCGACCGTGCCGGGGATCACGTCCGTGGATACCGTCGTCGCGATGGCCAACCTGGTCATGGAAGGCTCGCTGTGCGGAGCTGGCGGTGGTCGTCGAAGACGGCTGGCAGCGCAAGGGCATCGGCACCGCGCTGGTGCGGCGGGCGTTGGCCCGCGCCGAGCGGCTCGGCTGCGCGGCGGTGCTGGCGCACACGGCCGTCGACAACCCGGCAATGGAGCGCACGCTGCGGCGGCTCGGCCACCCGGCGCCGGTGCGGCGCGACGGCGCGGTCGCGAGCACGACGGTGCCACTGCGAAGGACTCCGGCGTCTACCTGACGCCGGGAAATGCTCCGACGGAACCGGTCCTGGTGACAGGACCGGGGACGCCGGGGGTAGGGGATGGGTCCGGGTCCCTTCCCGTGGGACGGCGGGAAGGGACCCACTTCCACGCGGGCGCGATGCCGGTTCGGCGTCGCGCCCGCGAGGTTTGTCAGGAGTCTTTTGGGCGCGGAAAAGGGGGCGGATGCGCCCACATCCGCCCCCTCGTGTCCTCCGCTGCGCGTAGTCGCGCGCGGCTCCACGGACAGCAGCGAGTCTAATGCCCGATAACACCTATGCGTCCCGGCCGAAAGGCTAAAGGCGCTGGTACCACCGTGTGGCGGCGACCGCCGGTGTGGCGTTGACGATCGCCGTACCGGGCCTTGCCCAGCACACTGGCCCCACGAGTCGCAACGAACACCGGGCCCATCCGGGCATAAACCGGGCGCGCTCGCGGGCAGATCGCGGATTAGCCTTCCAAGAATGACGACGTTGACCGGCACGCTGGTGCTCCTCCGACCGGCGAACGATGCCGACATCGCGCCGCTCGCGGTGATCCGCTCCGCCCCGGAGGTCACCCAGTGGTGGGGTGACGAAGAGGACTACCCGGCCGCGGTCGCCGAGGACCTCGAGCGGACCTTCGTCATCGAGGTCGACGGGCGCATGGTCGGTGCCGGTGCAGACCTACGAGGAAGAGGACCCCATGTACCGGCATGCCGGCATGGACATCTACCTGGACCCGTCCTCGCACGGCAAGGGCATCGGCACCGACGCGGTCCGCACCATGGCCCGGCACCTGATCCGCACCGAGGGCCACCACCGCCTGGTGATCGACCCGGCCGCCGCCAACTCGGCCGCGATCCGGGCGTACGAGAAGGTCGGTTTCCGGCGGGTCGGCGTGCTGCGCCGCTACGAGCGCGGGCCGGACGGCACCTTCCACGACGGACTGCTGCTCGACCTGCTCATCGACGACCTGATCGACTGACGACGTGCCGAGTTTTGACCGGGCGTCGCCTGCTGTGGTGAAGTGCGCGGCGTGAGCGACGCGTGGACCGGCCCGGTTCTGGTCACCGGCACCGACAGCGGGGTGGGCAAGACCATCGTGACCGCCGCCGTCGCCGTGGCCGCCCAGGCCGCCGGTCTGCGGGTGGCCGTGATAAAGCCAGGACAGACCGGCACGGCGGAGGGCCTTCCGTCCGACGTGGACACGGTCCGGCTGCTGGCGGCGCCGGAGACCGCGCGCACCCTGGCGTCCTTTCCTGAGTCCGCTGGCGCCGCTGACCGCGGCCCGGCTCGCCCAGCAGGAGCCGCTGGAGCTCTACACGGTGGTCGACGCGGTGCGCGCGGAGGCCGAGAAGCACGACGTGGTGCTGGTCGACGGCGCCGGCGGGCTGCTGGTGCCGATGGGCCTGCGCCCGTCGGGCGAGGCGTGGACGGTGGCCGACCTGGCCGTCTCGCTCGGGGCGCCGGCCGTGGTGGTGGCCCGCGCGGGGCCGGGCACGCTCAACCACATCGCGCTCACGCTGGAGGCACTGTCCCGGCGGGCGGTGACGGCCGGCGTGGTGCTCGGCGCCTGGCCGGCCGAGCCGGAGCTCGTGCACTGGTCCAACATGACCGACCTGGTCGACAACCTCGTCGGCGTGCTGCCCGACGGCGCCGGGTCGATGGAACCGGGTGTGTTCGGCCGATCCGCGCCCGGCTGGCTCACCCCGACCCTGCACGGGGTACTCGACGACTGGCGCGCCTGGGCGGAGAACATCGACTGATGACCGACCTCGCCGACGCGTTCGTCAGGCTCCACGCCCGGCTGGCACCGGTGCCGCTGACCCCGGAGATCGTCCTGCACCAGGCCGACGAGCCGATCGGGCTCTGGGAGCTGACCGAGGGCCAGTTCCGCAGCGAACAGCCGCCACCGTTCTGGGCCTTCGCCTGGGCCGGCGGCCAGGCGCTGGCCCGCTACGTGCTGGACAACCCGTCGGTGGTGGCCGGCCGGCGGGTGCTGGACGTGGCCTGCGGCTCGGGCCTGGTCGGCATCGCCGCGGCGAAAGCCGGCGCGGCCTCGGTCCGCGCGGTCGACATCGACCCGCTCTCGATCGCCGCGGTCAACGTCAACGCGGCCGCCAACGGCGTCACCGTGCTCGCGGAGCGAGGCCGACATCCTCGACGGCCCCGCCGACGCCGACGTGGTCCTGGCCGGCGACGTCTTCTACAGCCAGGCCTTCGCCACGCGAATGTTCGGCTTCCTCCGCCGCGCCCGCAAGTCCGGCGCCGCCGCCTACGCCGGCGACCCAGGCCGAGCCTTCCGCCCCGGCGCCGCCGGCACAGAGGTAGCCACCTACGAAGTCCCCACGACAATGGCCCTGGAAAGCGTCACGAAGAAGCAAACCTCGGTCTGGCGCCTGCCCTAAACAAAGACCCGCCCGACCTAACCGGTCGCCCACCCGCTCCCGCGAACGTCAGGCTCCGGGCGTGTCGCCCAGGCGGCGGGGGCCCTCGCCAGCGCGCACATGCGAAAACATGTACCTACACGTTCTCGCATGTACGCCCACGCCGAGCACCAGCCGCGGGCGCGACGCGCCCGGAACCGGCCAACGACGGACCTGGCAAGCGGAGCGCAGCGGAGCGATCCCTCGCGGGAGGAACGGTCCGCACCACCGCGGACCCGAGTAAATCCCTACTGCTCTTGATCCCTTAGGCGCTTGGGTTGATGAGTCGGATGCCGTTGACGGGTGCTCGGACCATGGACATCAAGGCGGCTGGGGCTTCGTCGAGGGTCAGATTGTCCGTGACCAGCTCGTCCGGCCGCAGGGTGCCGGCTTCGATGAGGCGGAGCATTTCCGGGTACGCGTGTGCCGGCATGCCGTGGCTGCCGATCAGCTCGAGCTCATACGCGATCACCCGGTCCATCGGCAGCGCCGGGCGGCCGGTCACCGCGGGCAGCAACCCGACCTGGATGTGCCGGCCCCGGCGGCGCAGGCACTCGATCGAGGTGACGCAGGTGACCGACGAGCCGAGCGCGTCGAGCGACAGGTGTGCGCCGCCGCCGGTGCGGTCGCGGACGGCGGCGGCCACGTCGGCGGGACCGCCGGGGATGGTGGAGGCGTCGAGTACCTCGGTGGCGCCGGCGCGGGCGGCCAGCTCCAGGGCGCGGGGCGCGATGTCGACGGCGACCACCCGGGCGCCGGCCGCGGCGGCGACCATCACCGCGGACAGGCCGACCCCGCCGCAGCCGTGCACCGCTACCCACTCGCCCGGTGCGACCCGGCCCTGGTGGACCACCGCGCGGAACGCGGTGCCGAACCGGCAGCCGAGGCTGACCGCGGCGGCGTCGCTGACCGCGTCGGGCAGCCGCACCAGGTTGACGTCGGCGTGCTCGACCGCCACCAGCTCCGCGAACGAACCCCACCGGGTGAAGCCGGGCTGGCTCTGGTTCTCGCAGACCTGCTGGGCGCCGGCCAGGCAGCTCGGGCAGTGCCCGCAGGCGCAGATGAACGGCACGGTGACCCGGTCGCCGGGGCTCCAGCGGGTCACGCCGGCGCCGATCTCGGTGATCACGCCGGCGAACTCGTGGCCCGGCACGTGCGGCGTCACGATGTCGGGGTCGTGGCCCCGCCAGCCGTGCCAGTCGCTGCGGCACAGGCCGGTCACGGACACCCTGATCACCGCGCCGCCGGGTGGCGGGGTCGGGTCGGGCACCTCGCGGACCAGCGGCGGGGAACCGAAAGCTTCGTAGTACACGGCGCGCACGCGGTCAGGTTACGCCTTGTGCGAGGCACTCTCAGCCTTCGCGAGTCCACCTCGGGTTTCGGCCGAACGCGGCGATCAGTTGGTCCCGCGGTGGCGCGTCCGTCGGCACCTCCACGGCCTCGGCGATCGCGCCGCCGGACCGGTAGGCGGCCTCGTTGGCGGGGAACCATTCGGCCACCTCGCGGACCAGGTCGTCGTCGAGGTCGCGGTCCCCGCCCGTCGCGACCGCCAGGTCCCAGCCGTGTACGACGTGGTCGGCGAGCAACTGCCGGACGTACTCCTCGGCCGGTGTCACGCCGAACGACAGCTCTACGGCGCCGGACAGCGCACCCGGCGCGCTCACGGCCGCCACCGAGTCGGCCGTCGCGTCCCGGGCCGCCTGGACCGGATCATCGCCGAGCAGGTCGCCCTCGAACCGGTTGCCCACCGAGCCCAGGCTGGCGCCGTTGATCAGCGGCACCGACCAGCGGTCCTCGTAGACGAGGTGGTTGACGAGGTCGCGCACGGTCCAGTCGGCGCACGGCGTCGGCCCCGACCACTGGTCGGGCCGGATCCGCGCCACCTGGTCGGCGAACCCACCCAGCGCCTGGCGGTACGCGGTGGCTAGCTCCATGGTTCCGATTCTGCTCCGGTACGCGCGCCGGGTACGCCGTTCGCCGAAGTCGGGCGCAGCGCGCGGCGGCCCGCCCAGGCGACCACCGCGCCGAGTGCGACCACCCCGACCGCGCAGGCGCCGGCGATGGTGAGGCCGTTCGGGGTGCCCAGCACCGACGACAGCGCCGTGCCGGCCAGCGCCGAGCCGGCCGCGAAGCCCAGGTAGACGGCGGTGTTGGCCCAGGTGAACGCCTCCGCCCGGGACTCGTCGGGCGTCTGTTGGGCGACCAGCGTGAACTCGACCGTGGTGGTCGGCGCGATGAACAGGCCGGCGAAGAGCAGCAGCACGGCCAGCGACCACAGGTTCTGCTGGAGCAGGATCACGCCGAAGCCGGCGACGTTGCCGAGCATGAGGATGCCGTACTGGCGCCACGGCGGGGTGCGGAACGTCCGGCCGGCGTACCAGAGCCCACCGGCGATCGAGCCGACGCTCCACACGGCGATCAGCAGCCCGGCCTCGTCGGCGTGCCCCTCGGCGGCCGCGTGCGCCGGGATCGCCACCTCCATCACCCCGTACGCGACGGCGGCCAGCCCGGCGACGGCCAGCACGACCAGCATCCCGGCCGACCGCACCGGGCTCACCCGGCGGGGCGTGACCGGTTGGGCGGGCCAACCGCGGCGGACCGGGGGAGCGGTGGCGAGGCCGATCGAGCCGGCGGCGGTGACGGCGGCCGCCACGAGCGTCGCCGTGTACGCGTCGGCCACCGCGGTGATCAGCCCGACCAGTGCCGGACCGACCACATAGGTCAGCTCGACCGCGATCGCGTCCAGCGCGTACCCGGTGTGCACGTGCTTCGGCGCGATCCGGGGCAGCACCGCCCGGGTGACCGGGTCGATCGGCGGGTTGACCGCACCGGCCAGCCCGGCCAGCACGATCGCGGCCCACGCGGCGGCGCCGGCCCGCAGCGCCAGCACGAGCCCGACCAGCAGTGCCGCCTGGGCCAGGCCGCACCAGACCAGCACGCCGACCGCGCGGCCCCGGTCGGCCAGTCGGCCCAGCACCGGGCCGACCAGCGCGGTCAGCGCCGAGTTGGCCGCCGTGGCCAGCCCGGCCGCGCCGTACGACCCGGTGCCCTCCGCGACCACCAGCACGAACAACAGCGTGAGCATGCCGAACGGCAACCGGCCGACCAGCGACGGCACGGCGATCCGGAGGACACCGGGCGTGCGGAGCAGGTCGCGATAGCGACGAAGAGCCTGACCCACTCAGCTGGCCTGACCCACTCAGCCGGCGAGGTTTCGCAGCTGGAGGAGCTCGTCGACGGCGCTGTCGAGCAGGTCGCCCGGGTGGTCGCGGAGGATCCGCGGGGTGGCCAGCAGCGTGTCGTGGCCGCCGGGCGGGCCGGCCAGCACCGGCCAGAGGCCGACGTTGGCGCAGTCCTCCACCGCCTCCGCCGCCCAGCCTGGTGGGTCCACCATCGAGACGAACGCGCCGCCGTCGATCGACAGGATCAGGTGGCTGGCCACCAGCGCCGTGGTCAGCGCGACCTCGTGGCCGTCGGCGCCGGCCCGGGTGCGGTTCTCCACCCAGACCCGCAGCCGCAGCGCCGGGCGGGGTGCCGGCACGGGCTGGGCGCTGACGTTGAGCATCGCGCACAGCGGCCGGCGGTGCCGGACCACCTGGCCGACCAGGTTGCCCCGGGCGTCGTGGAGTTCGGTGCGGTCGAAGCCGCCGGGTACGCGTACCGTGTGCCGCGCTCCGGCGCCGCGCAGCGCCGCCTCGTCGATCTCGAAGAGCAACTCGTGCTCGACCGGCTCGTCGCAGGAGGCGAGCGTGCCGCCGTCGACATCGAGCGAGCCGACCGGCTTGAACCGGCCACGGTCCGGGAGCCAGCGGTAGACGGTGCGGCGCCGGACCTGCAGGAAGCGCAGCAGGACCCGCAGCCGGACGCCGGCATCGGCCTCGACCAGGCATTCGGTCTGCGCGGTAGCCGACAACGACTCGTCGCCGGCCGCGAGGTCGGCCGGCATGAGCACGCCGAACTGCCATCGGCTCGGGTCCCGGTGGCTGGCGGCACGGTAGGGGCGGAGTACCGGACCGGCACAAAGGACGGTGTCGGCGACGATTCGCGCCGCGTCGATGTCCATGAGCGCTGCTGCACCTCGGCTTCTTGGCTGGGCCTGGAGCTGGCGGGTCCCACGGGGCAGCGCGTGGCGGTGCGGGGCGATCGGGCAAAACCGATCATGTCGACCGTTTCGGCCAGCATATGCCGGGTACGGCTTATCGCTCAATACCGTTGTCCCGTGTCGGTCGCACCGCCGTTCACCCGCAGGGATGACCAGTGCGGTCACCGCTTGCGGCACTCCGTGATGCCGCGAAAACTAAGGTCCCGCCACCAACATCTTGGAAGGCGGCGATCGCTGTGAGTGCGCCCGACGAAGTGTCGAGTGACCGCACCGCCGAGCGAGCCTGGATCTGCGCACGCCGGATCCGCGAGCGCCGGCGCCAGCTCGACCTGACCCAGTCCGACCTGGCCGACCTGCTGGCCAGGCGCGGGCTGCCGCTCACCAACCGCACGGTGAGCGCGATGGAGAACGGCCGCCGGCTCGACCTGGGCAAGCTGCCCGACCTCGCCGCGGCGCTGACCTGCTCGGTGACCTATCTGCTGGGTCTCACGCGGGACCCGACCCGCTGGGAGCCGGATCAAGGATGACCACCTGCCGGGTCGTCGCCGCGGCGGCGAGCGCGTCGAAGCCCTCGTTGATCTCGTCGAGCCGGAGCCGCTCACCGAGCATGAGGTCGGCCGGCAGCAAGCCGGCCTGATACAGAGCGACATAGCGGGGAATGTCCCGGCGCGGCACCGCGCCGCCCAGATAGGACCCGCGCAGCGTGCGCTCCTCGGCGACCAGCGAGACCGCCGGGATCGAGAGGAGCTGTCGCGGGTCCGGCAGCCCGACGGTGACCGTCGTGCCGCCGCGCCGGGTGGCGGCGTAGGCCGTGGCCAGCACGGCGGCGCTGCCGACCGCCTCGATCGCGATGTCGGCGCCACCGCGGGTGAGGTCGCGTACGGCGTCGACGGTGTCAGGTCCGCCGTCCAGCGTGTGCGTCGCGCCGGCCGCCCGGGCGACCGGGTGCTTGGCCACCATCGGGTCGACCGCGACGATCGGATGGCAGCCGGCGACCCGGGCACCCATCACCGCCGCTAGCCCGATACCGCCGAGGCCGAACACCACCGCTGCCGTGCCGGGGCGGGCCTGCGCGGTGTTGACGACCGCGCCGACGCCGGTCAACAGCGCGCAGCCGAACAGCGCGGCCCGGTCCATCGGCAGCGACCGGTCGACCGGCACGAGGGATTCCGCCGCCGCGACCGTGTATTCGCTGAACGCCGAGACGCCGAGGTGGTGGTGCAGGTCGCGGCCGTCCCGCCGGAACGGCCGTCGTCCGCTGAGCAGCGTGCCGGCGGTGTTGGCGGCGGCGCCGGGCTCGCAGAGCGCCGGCCGGCCCGACTGGCAGGGTGGGCAGCCGCCGCAGGCCGGCACGAACGCGAACACCACGTGGTCGTCGATCCGCAGGCCGCGTACGCCGGCGCCGACCTCGACCACCACGCCGGCGGCCTCGTGGCCGAGCACCATCGGCAGCGGTCGTGGCCGCGAGCCGTCGATCACCGACAGGTCGGAGTGGCAGAGCCCGGCGGCGGACGACACGCACCAGCACCTCGCCGGCGCCGGGCGGCTGGAGCTCGAGGTCGCACACGGACAGGGGGCGGCTGCTCGCGTAGGGGCTCGGTCGCCCGCTCTCCTCGAGCACGGCCGCTCTGGTCGTGATCATCGTGCGGTACTACTGCGCATTGACCACCGCCGTCGGATGGAACGACATTTCACGTGGACGCTAGGCACGACATCGTTCCATGTCAACAGGTTGTCGAGACCAGTGCGGCGACCATGTGACTCCTATGTGGACGATTACGAATCGACTCTTGACAGAGCATTGTCGGCCGCGAATGATCCCGGGTCACAACATGAAACGCAGTTCCATTCGACTCGGTCGTGCTCTCTTTCTCCGCTCACCTGGGGGCAGCAATGCGCCGCGTTATACCGTTTCTAGCCATTGCCACGTTGCTGGCCGCCGCCGGTTGCGGCAGTGACAGCACATCCGGCGACGCCGGTGACGCCCGGTCCAAGACCCTTGTCTACGGGGTCAACCTCAAGTCTCAGGGTCCGTGGGATCCGCACGTCGGCGCTGTCGGACTCGACCGCGTGGTGAACCGGGCCGCCTACGACACCCTCGTCGCCTACGCCGGCACCGACTACGCCAAGGTGGTCCCGGACCTGGCCAAGGAGTGGACCGTCGCGCCCGACGCGAAGACATTCACGTTCACCCTCGACCCCGCGGCCACGTTCGCCACCGGGCGCACCGTGACCGCCGAAGACGTGCGCTGGAGCTTCACCCGGTTGAAGAACCTCGCGGGCCCGCCGTCCTACCTCGCCGATCCCATCGAGTCGGTCACCGCGCCGGACCCGGCCACTGTGGTGGTCACGCTGAAGAGCCCCGACGTCTCGTTCCTGCGGCAGTTCGTCGACGGACACTTCTCCGTGCTCGACAAGGAGACCGCGACCGCGAACGGCGCCACCGACGCCGCCGACGCGGCCAAGACCGACAAGGCGACCAACTGGCTGTCCGCCAACAGCGCCGGCTCGGGACCGTACAAAATCGAGTCGTGGGCCGCCGGCTCCCGGCTGGTCATGGTGAAGAACCCGAACGCCTGGCGGCCGACGGCGTACTTCGAAAAGATCATCCTGCAGGACGTGCCGACGCCGGACGCGCAGCTCGCCGCCTTGAAGCGCGGCGAGGTCGACCTCACCCAGCCGCTCGGCCAGAGCCTGCTGGAGCCGCTCTCGTCGGAGAGCAAGCTGCAGGTCGCCGGATCGCCGGGCCTGACCTGGTTCCTGCTCGGGATGACCCGCGCGCCGAAGACCGACCCCAACCTCGCCAAGCAGCCGGTCCAGGAGGCGATCCACCTCGCGATCGACTACGCGGGCATCGGCCAGCTCGCCGCGGGCGTGCAGCAGTGGTACGGGATGATCCCGCCGTTCATCCCCGGCGGGGTGGCCGAGCAGGACGCGCCGAAACAGGACGTCGCGAAGGCCAAGCAGCTGCTCGCCGACGCCGGACTCAGTGGCGGCTTCGACACCGAGCTGTGCACCACCACGTCGACCGACCACCAGCCCTCCGCGCTCGACCTCGCCCAGAAGGTGCAGGCCGACCTGAAGAACGTGGGCATCCGGGTCAAGATCGACGGCCAGGAGAACTCGGCGTTCCTCACGAAGTACCGGGCCGCCGAATGCAAGATGGTGCTCACCATCGACGGGCCGGCGTTCCCGGATCCCTCCCACATCGTGCCCTACCTGCCCGATGGCGCCCGCGCGCTGCGGATGGGCTGGTCGAGCGAGAACCCGGGCTGGGACGGCGCCGAGTATTCGGCGGCCGCCAAGCAGGCGCTGACGCAGACCGACGAGACGCAGCGGGTCCAGCTCTGGCACGACGTGGCGGCCGGAATGAACGCCGACGGGCCGTGGATCGGCCTCGCCTCGGTGCCGTACACGTTCGCCGCCGACGCTCGGATCAAGGGCCTTGACCAGGCCACCAACCAGGTGACACTGCTGGACGTCGCGGCGCTGCGCCGTGACTGACCAGGTGGTCACCCCGGCGCCGTCGGACGAGGCGGCCGCCGACACCCGGCGCCCGCTCCGTCGCGGGCGCCGGGGTGGCCGCCGCCGGTCGATCCTGCGCCGGCTGGTCACGCTTCCCTTCCTGCTGCTCGGGATGACGCTGCTGATGTTCCTGATCAGCCGGTTCCTGCCGGCCGATCCGGCCGTCGCCTTCCTCGGCAACAACGGCGCCGACAACCAGCAGGCGGTCGACGCGTTCAACTCCAAATACGGCCTCGACCGCCCGCTCTGGGAGCAGTACTGGATCTACCTGGACCGGCTGCTGCACGGCGACCTCGGCACCTCGATCTCCACCAGCCGCCCGGTGGCGGACGAGTTGGCCGCCGCGTTCCCGGCGACACTCGAGCTGGCCGTGGCCGCCCTGCTGGTGTCCCTGGTCATCGGCATCCCGCTGGGCATCCTGGCCGCGGCGCGCCGGGCGTCGTTGTTCGACCGGCTCACCGGTGGCGCCACCCTGCTGGGGGTGTCGATGCCGCCGTTCGTGTTGGCGCTGCTCGCGCTCCAGGTTCTCTATCTGCGGCTCGGCTGGGTCGCCGGGCCGGGCCGGCTGGACCCGTTCCTCGACCCGCCACCGACGGTGACCGGGCTGATGACGGTCGACGCCCTGCTGGCCGGGCAGCCTGAGGTCGCGCTCGACGTGCTGCACCATCTGGTGCTGCCGGCCGTGGTGCTGGGCATCATCCACGGTGCGTTCTTCGCGCGCGTGGTGCGCTCCACGATGGTCGACGCCCTGCGCGGCGACTTCGTGCGGACCGCTCGTGGCAAGGGCCTGTCCGGGCGGGTCATCGTCGGCCGGCACGCGTTCCGGTTCGCCCTCATCCCGACGCTGAGCCTGGTCGGCCTGACGTTCGGCGAGCTGTTCGCGGGCGCGATCACGGTGGAGACGATCACCGGCTGGCCGGGCGTCGGGCGCTACATGTACAACGCCGCCACGAAGCTGGACTTTCCCGCGGTGATGGCCGGCACGCTCCTGATCGGCATCGCGTACGTGCTGGTGAACCTCGTCGTCGACCTGCTGTACGGGGTCGCCGACCCGCGGGTGGAGGAGACGTCATGACGCAGCGGGTCGAGTCGACGCCGGGGCTGCGACTGCTGCGGCCGGTCTCACCCGGCCAGTGGGTGGGCCTTTCGATCATCGCGGCCTGGGTGCTGCTCGCCGTGCTCGCGCCGCTGGTCAGCGCGGATCCGCTGGCGCAGCAGACCGCTGATCGCCTCCAGGCGCCGAGTTTGAGCCATCCGTTCGGCACCGACCAGCTCGGCCGCGACGTGTTCAGCCGGGTGCTGCACGGTGGGCGGGCCACGCTGCCGATCGGTGTCTCGATCGTGCTGCTGGCCACCCTGGTCGGCGTACCCCTCGGTGCGCTGGCCGGCTTCGTCCGCGGCTGGCTCGACGAGGCGGTGATGCGCGTGGCCGACCTGCTGTTCGCACTGCCGGCCCTGGTGCTGGCGCTGGCCATCGCGGCGGCGCTGGGTCCGAGCGTCAGCAGCGCTGTCATCGCCATCGCGGCGGTCATGTGGCCGCGCTACGCCCGGCTCGCCCGAGGTCAGGTGCTCACCCTCCGGCAGCGCGAGTTCGTGCTCGCCGACCGGGCCACCGGCGCGTCACCGACGCAGGTGCTGTGGCAGACGGTGCTGCCGAACGCGGCGCCGGTGGTGACCCTGGTCGCGGTGCTCGACCTGGGCACCGCGACGCTGGCCGGCGCCACGCTCAGCTTCCTCGGCCTGGGCGTCCAACCGCCGACGCCTGAGTGGGGCGCGATGGTCTCCACCGCGGTGCAGACGCCGGAGGCCTGGTGGACGAGCCTGTGCCCCGGCTTCGCGCTGGTCTCGTTCGTGGTCGCGGTCAACCTCTACGGCCAGGTGTTCGAACGGAAGGGGCTGGGGCGATGACCACCGAGACGCTGTTGCGGATCACCGACCTGTCGGTGGAGTTCCCCGGCGGGGTACGCGCCGCCCGCGGTGTCAGCCTCGACGTGCGGGCGGGCGAGACGCTCGCCGTGGTCGGTGAGAGCGGCTCCGGCAAGAGCGTCACCGCCCTGTCGGTGTTGCGCCTGCTCCCCGAGGAGGCCCGGGTGACCGGGGGCAGGATCGAGTTCGCCGGGATCGACCTGCTGGGCTGCCCACGCAGGCAGCTCAACGACATGCGCGGCGGTGCGATCGGAATGGTCTACCAGGATCCGCTGACCGCGCTCAACCCCGTGCTCCCGGTCGGCCGGCAGATCGAGGAGGCGATCCAGCGCCACCTCGGGCTGCGCCGGCGAGCGGCCGCCCAGCGTGCCGGCGAGCTGTTGGACCTGGTCGGAATCCCGCAGGCCGAGGCGCCGCCTGCGCGACTATCCCCACCAGTTCAGCGGGGGAATGCGGCAGCGGGTGGTGATCGCCATGGCGATCAGCTGCGAGCCGCGCCTGGTCGTCGCGGACGAGCCGACGACCGCGCTCGACGTCACCATGCAGGCGCAGATCCTGCACCTGCTCCGCCGCCTCCGCGACGACCTCGGCACGAGCCTGATGCTGATCAGCCATGACGTCGGTGTCGTCGCCGGGCTGGCCGACCGGGTGGCCATCATGTACGCGGGCCGGGTCGTCGAGCACGGCACGGCGCTCGACGTGATCGGCGCGCCGAACCACCCGTACGGCCAAGGCCTGCTCGCCTCGGTCCCTCGGCTCGACGCACGGACCCGCACCGGGTTCGCCGCGATCCCGGGTTCACCACCCGATCCAGCGGCGCTGCCGGCCGGTTGCGCCTTCGCGCCGCGTTGCCCGCACGTCGTCGACCAGTGCCGCGAGGCCGACCCGCCATTGCTCGACGCCGCAGGTGGTCGGCAGGTCGCCTGCTGGCGCCATGCCGAGGTGGGCGCGGCCACGCCGGAGACCGCCGGAGGTGCCCGATGACCGCGGAGGAACCGTTGCTGGACGTACGCGGTGCGGCCGTCTCCTACCGGACCCGGGCCGGCACGGTCACCGCCGTCGATGGCGTCGATCTCACCGTCCGGCGGGGCGAGATCGTCGCCTTGGTCGGCGAGAGCGGCTGCGGGAAGAGCTCGCTCGGGCGGGCCGTCCTCCGGCTCGAGCCGCTGGCCGGTGGCGAGGTGCGGTTCGCCGGAGTCGACCTCGGCACCCTGTCCGGGGACCGGCTGCGCCGGGCGCGGCGCCGGTTGCAGATGGTCTTCCAGGACCCGCAGTCCGCACTGGACCCCCGGCGCACCGTCGGGCAGATCGTCGAGCGGCCCCTGAAGGTGCATCGCGTCGGCACGCCCGCGCAGCGACGCGAGAAGGTGGCGGCGACGCTGGACCTCGTCGGGCTCGGCGGCAGGTTCCTCGACCGGTTCCCGGCGGCGCTCAGCGGCGGCCAGCGGCAGCGGGTCGGCATCGCCCGGGCCCTGGTGCTCGACCCGGAGCTGCTCGTCTGCGACGAGCCGGTGAGCGCGCTGGACGTGTCGATCCAGGCTCAGATCCTCCAACTCCTGCTCGACCTGCGGGAGCGGCTCGGCCTCGCCCTGCTGTTCATCGCGCACGACCTCGCCGTGGTGCGGCATCTCGCCGATCGGGTCGCCGTGATGTATCTCGGCCGGATCGTCGAGCGCGGCCCGGTCGAGGAGATGTTCGCGCTGCCGCGGCATCCGTACACCCAGGCACTGCTCGCCGCCGCGCCCGTGCCCGACGTTCTCGTGGAGCGTTCGCGGACGCCGCTGCTGGCGGGCGGCGACCTGCCGGACCCGCTGGCACCGCCGTCCGGCTGCGCGTTCCGCACCCGATGCCCGCATGCCCGGCCGCTCTGCGCCGAGATCACCCCGGCTCTGGACCGCGATGTCGCCTGCCACCGGCAGGACGAGCTTCCGCCGTTCGTCAGTCCGATTATTCATCGTGGAGGCTGAGATGGCTGAGCCGCCGGTGGTCGTGGTCTTCGACCCGTTGCCGCACTTCACCTACCGCGAGGAGAGGGCGATCCTCGAAGCCGGTGGCGCCCGGCTGGTCGTCCCGGCCTCCGAGACCGAGGCACGAGCCGCGATCGCCGACGCCGACGTCGTCGTGGTCACCGGGCTGCGGCGGTTCACCGCGGGCGAGGTCGGCGCGCTCACCCGCTGCGTCGGTGTCCAAACCTCCAGCGTCGGCGCCGACTATGTCGACCGGAGCCTGCACGACCGCGGCATCCCGCTGCGGACCGCGGCCGGCTACTGCACCGAGGAGGTCAGCGACCACGCGATCGCGCTGCTGCTGGCGGCCTGGCGGCGGATCCCGCTACTCGACCGCGCCGGCCGCAGTGCCGGGTGGACCGGCGCCGCCGCGCTCACCGCGCCGTTGCGACGCCTGCGTGGGCGCACCGTCGGCATCGTCGGGATGGGCCGGATCGGTCGCATGGTCGCCGCGAAGGCCCGCGGGTTGGGGCTGGAACCGGTCGGCCACGACCCGTTCCTGTCCACCGACGCGGTCGCGCCGACCCCGTTGCTCGACCTCGACGCGATGCTCGCCGCGGCCGACGTCGTGGTGCTGTGCGCGCCGGCGACGGTGGATTCCCGGCACCTGCTCGACGCCCGCCGGCTCGCGCTGACCCGGCCCGGCGTGATCCTGGTCAACGTGGCCCGGGGTGCGCTCGTCGACGAGGCCGCGCTGGCGGAGGCACTGGACCGCGGCCAGGTCGCGGTGGCCGCGCTGGACGTGCGGGAGACCGAGCCGGCACCGTCCGACGACCCGCTGAGGGGTCGGCCCGACGTGATCCTCACCCCGCACGCGGCGGCGAGCTCCGTCGAGGCGGTCGAGGAACTCCATGACTGGACGGCGCGTGGAGCACTCGAGCTGTTGCGCGCGGCAGGGCGACTGTAGAGAACATCTCATGTGTCGCAGCCCGGACCGCTGGCGCGGGCCGCTGATACTGAGTCCATGATGGGCAAGTCGCACGCGCTCTCGGGGGCGGTTGGTTGGTTGGGCGGGTGTGCCGGGCTCGTCGCGACCGGGCATCCGGTGGCGCCGCTGTCGATCGTGGCCGGTGCCGCGGTCGCGTCCGGATTCGCGCTGCTGCCCGACATCGACCACCCGGGATCGACGGTCTCCCGCACCCTCGGCCCCATCACCCGGCTGATCTCCCGGGGCGTCTCCGATGCGGCGGCGGCGTTCGGCAAGGCCACCTGTGACCACTGTGAACGCCGGCCCGGCCAGGGTGGACACCGGCTGATCACGCACACCGTGCCGTTCGCGCTCGGGGTCTTCGCGGTGGCCGCGCTGGCCGGCCGGTTCTGGGGCGTGACCGCCAGCATCGTGATCGTCGGCTTCGCCGTCTGGCTGTCGACACACACCGCCCTGCGCCCGCACACCCGGGCCGAGATCGTCGACGCGCTGATCCCGGGCCGGATCCGGGGCAAGCGGGCCCGGAAGTACACGGCGGCCCTTGGCTCGGTGATCGCGGCCACCGTCGTCGCGCTGGCCGTGCGCGAGGTCGCCGAGCCGGGCGCGAGCTGGTGGTGGGTCGGCCTGGCGGCCGGCTGGGGCACGCTGGCCCACTCGCTCGGCGACTCGATCACCCACTGGGGCAGCCCGCTGCTCTGGCCGGCCCGGGTCCGTGGCTGCACCTGGCGCACGGTGGGCCCGCCGAGGTTCATGCGGTTCCGCGCCGGCGGCGCGGTGGAGCGCTGGCTGATCGCGCCGGCCATGGGCCTGTCTCGGCCTGGCCGCGGCGTATCTGCTGCTGGAGCCGGTGGCCCGGGGCTATCTCGGGTAGCGCGCGCCGTTGAAGTTGACCCGCAGCGTGTAGAGCGACGTGGTCGCGGTGATGAACAGGTGGTTGAGCTGCGGGCCGCCGAAGGTCAGGTTGCTGACGATCTCCGGCACCAGCAGCTTGCCGAGCAGGGTGCCGTCGGGCGCGAAGCAGTGCAGGCCGTCGTGGGCGGCGGCCCAGACCCGGCCCTTGGCGTCGACCCGCAGCCCGTCGAACGAGCCGGCGTCGCAGGTCGCGAAGACCTCGCCGCCGGTCAGGTTGTCGCCGTCGGCGACGTTGAACCGGCGGATGTGCTTGCGCCGGGTGTCGGCGATGTAGAGGGTCTGCTCGTCGGCGCTGAACGCCAGCCCGTTGGGGCGCTCGAAGTCGTCGGCGACGATGCGCACCTCGCCCGATGCGGGTCGACCCGGTAGACGTGGCAGCCGTCGATCTCGGGCTCGGCCTGGTGGCCCTCGTAGTCGGTGCTGATGCCGTAGCTCGGGTCGGTGAACCAGATCGAGCCGTCGGCCCGCTCGACCACGTCGTTGGGGCTGTTGAACCGCTTGCCGCGGTAACGGTCGGCGAGCACGGTGATGCGAGCCGTCGTGCTCGGTGCGGGTGACCCGGCGGTTGCCCTGCTCGCAGCTGATCAGCCGGCCGGCCCGGTCGACGGTGTGCCCGTTGGCGTAGCCGGCCGGTTGCCGCAACGCGCCGACCGCGCCGGTGGTCTCGTCCCAGCGCAGCATGCGGTCGTTGGGGATGTCGCTGAAGACCAGGTAGCGCCCGGCGGGGAAGTAGGCCGGGCCCTCCAGCCAGCGCCCGTCGCCGAACAGCCGCTCCAGGAAGGCGTCGCCGTCAGTGCGGCCGAACCGTTCGTCGAGGGACTCGAATCGGGCCGGGCACCCGATCGACGGCGCGCCGGACATCATGTGGCGTTAGCATGTGCAGACCGTATCCTGTTCGGTGTTGGATGCGAAACCCCGGATAGGAGTCAGGCTTCGGATGGATCAGGCGGATGCCATTCTGCTCGCCGAGCTGCAGCGCGACGCGGCGCAGCCCTATGCCGCGCTCGCCGCGGCCGCTGGGTTGTCAACGGCGGCGACCCACGAACGGGTACGCAAGCTGCGCGAACGCGGCGTCATCCGGCGCACCACGATCGAGGTCGATCCGGCGGCGGTCGGCACCCCCGTCCTCGCGTTCGTGCTGGTCCGCAGCGAGCGCTGGGTCGGCGACGCGGACACCCGTGAGGCCGCTGGCGGCGATCGAGGAGATCGAGGAGGCGCACGTGGTGGCCGGCACCGCGTCGTTGCTGGTCAAGATCCGCACGGCCGGCACGGTGGAGTTGCAGGACGTGCTGCGCCGGCTGCACGGGGTGGGCAGCACGGAGACGATAGTGGTCCTGGAGTCGTTCTTCGCTCGCCCCGTCCGCATCACCCGTCCCTAGCTCGCCCGAAGTGGGGGTGTGCGGGGGTCCATCCCTGAAATGCTCAAATCATGGCAGAAAATGGGGTACGTCCGCCTGAGCCCTCGTCCGACGGCCACCAGCACAACGGCCACGGCAACGGGCACCGCGAGGCTCCCATCGGCCGCCAGGAGGATGTCTTCCTCGACATCCCCAAGCTCCAGATCGACAAGATCGAGATCGACGTGGCCAACCTGCGGGCCCGGGTCTCGCTCAACGCCGAGGTGCTCAGCCTGCTGCGGCTCAACGTCGGCGTGGACGCCGCGGTCGACGAGGTGCACCTGTGGATCGAGGGTGTCGAGGCGCAGGCGCAGCTCAAGGTCCGGCTGGAGAACGTCGCGCACATCATCGACCGGGTCCTGGGCACGCTCGACGCCCATCCGGAGATCATCACGCCGCTGGTGGAGAACGCCGGCAAGGCCATCGGTGCGGCCGGCCGCGGCATCGAGTCCGCCGTGACCGACACCGGGCCGCGGCGCGAGCCAGGCGGTACGCGAGCTCGGCAGCGGGGCGGGCGGCGCGGTGCGGGACGTCGGTGGCGGCGCGGGCGAGGCGGTGCGCGAGGTCGGCAGCGGCGCCGGCGCGGCCACCCGGGACGTGGGCCGGGGCGCCGGCGAGGCGACCGGGGCTGTGGGCCGGGGCGCCGGCGATGCGACCCGCGAGATCGGCGGCGACGTGGGCCAGTTCACCGACTCGGTCGGCGAGGGCGCCGGCGACGCGACCGGCGAGGTTGGCCAGGCCGCCGGGCGGGTCACGAGCGATGCGGGTGAGGTCGTCGGGGAGACCGCGCGGGGCGTCGACGCCGGCAGCGCTGTCAACGAGGCCGGTAAGCAGGTCACCGAGCACGCGGCCGAGGCCGACGTCGGCGAGGTCGCACAGGAGCCCGACATCTCCGCACAGTCGACGGTCGCCGCCGACCACGAGGAGCAGCGGGACGACAGCGACAGCAGCGGCAACGGCAGCGGCAACGGCAAGCGCCCGCCGCGTCGGGCGGGCCTGCCCAGGCGAAAGCCCCGACGCTGGTAAGCAGCGCCGGGGCCGGGCCGGCGGAGGCTATGCCTTGGCGCCGGCCTTTTCCTTTTCCTTCTCCTCCGCGGGCTGGTCGGGCTGGTCGGGCTCGTCGGTCTTGTCAGCGTCGTCCGCCTTGCCCTGCGGCTCTTCCGCTTCCTCGTCGCCCGAGCGGTCGTCCTCCCGGATCACCTCGCTGTCGCGGATCTCGCCGCGCCACCCGTGCACGTCGTCCGGGTTGAGGATGGTCTCGCGCATCACGTGCCGCACGAAGTGCTTGAGCTCCAGCCGGGCCCGCCGACCGGGTGCCCGCCACAGGTTGCCGGTCTGCTCCATGAAGCCCTGCGGGTGGTACTCGAGAACCACCAGGATCCGGGTGAGGTCCGGGGTGACCTCGTGGAACGTGACCGTGCCGTCGACCGATCCCTTCTCACCCTTGGAGGTCCAGACGATCCGCTCGTCGGGCACCTGCTCGGTGATGGTCGACTCCCAGGTGCGGTGCGACCAGAAGACCTGGGCCTTCCACTTCATCTTCTCGGACGACTCCTGGTCGATGTCCTCGACCTTCTTCATGAAGCTGGGGAAGGTCTTGAACTCGGTCCACTGGTTGTAGGCGACCGTCACCGGCACGCCCACCTCGATCGACTCGACGATGTTGGTGACCTTGAGCGAGTTCTTACCGCCGCTCTTCTTGCCGCCGCCCCCACCGAGCGTCTGCTTGACCTGCTCCTTGCCGCCGGTCAGGCCGGCGCCGGCGAGCGCCTTCACCGGCGAGTCGCCCTTCTGGAGCTGCTCCATCCCCTTGGCGACCGCGGCCTGACGAGGATTCGCGTCGTCGCCGCCACCCCCCGCGTACTCGCCGAGCCGGTCGGTCAGGTCGCCGACTCGATCGTTGACGGCCTCTTTCGCCTTGTCGGCCAGCGCGCCGGCCATGCTCTGGAGGCCTTCGAACAGCTTGCCGGTGACCGGGCCACCGTTTCCGTTGCTACCGTGACTCACTTCTCATCCTCTCCGGACCCGCCTCGCATCGACGCCGCCCGCTCGGTGAGCACGTCACCGAGCTTGTCGGCGGAGCGCGTGAAGGCGCTGATCGCGGCCGTCTTGCCGGCTCCGCTGAGCTTGCCGACCAGACCCGAGCCGTGGCCTTTGCTCTGGTCGCCGCCCTGCTGGCTGTTCTCCTGACCGTGGCTCGCGGCCAGCTTGCCGCCGGCAGCCGCCGCGCCGAGCATCAATGCCGTGCGAAGTTTGTGCTGCCGGCCGAGCACGTATCCGACGCCGATCGCGAGCGTCGCGCTCCCAGGCTTCATGACGGCTCCTTTCGTCGTTCCGCCATCTTCGGCGTCTACCCGTTCGCCACCCGACAAAACCCGATTAGCCGCTTTTGTCTGATACGGGAACCCTGGGGCCGCCGGATATGGTGCCGGGATGCCGCGTACCGCCGTCGTCTTCGACCTCTTCAACACGCTCGTGCCGGGCGGGGACGCCGCGCGGGACCGGGTGCTGGGGGAGATGGCCGAGGTCGTCGGCGTCGAGCCCGCGGCGTTCGTCCGCGCACACCACGAGAGCTGGCCTGACCGACTGGTCCGCTGGGACACCGTGCAGACCGTGCGGATCCTGGCCGGCCGGCTCGGCGCCCGCCCGTCGGACGCCGCGGTGGCCCGAGCCGTCGCCTTGCGGTGCGAGCTCGGTGCCGTCCTGCTGGCTGACGTGAAGCCGGCCGTGCTCGAGGCGCTGGACGCGTTGCGCGCCAACGGGTTCCGGCTCGCGGTGCTGAGCAACACCACGGCCGAGACCACCGACCTGTGGCCGGCGACCGCGCTGGCCGCCCAGCGGTTCGACGCCGCGGTGTTCTCGCCCCGACCGAGTTCCAGGACACCGACCCGGCCTGGCCGGGCGAGCGGATCGGGTCGCTGGGGGAGTTGGTCAGCCGGTTCGGCTGAGCCCGCCGGTCGCCAGGTGGGCCAGGAAGCGGGACTGGTCGAGCCAGCTCGTCCGCAGCAAGGGCCCGGCCTCGGCGAGCGGCACGAAGCGGCAGACGACCGGCACACCGGTGTCCCAGGCTTCGGGGTCGCCGATCGTCGTGTGCGTCCAGGTGTCGCGTGGTTCGTCGGTGACCAGATGGAAGTAGAGCGCGATGAACGGATAGCCGTTGCCGTAGTGGCCCAGCTCCGCTCCGAGCATCCCGGCGTGCGTGAGGGTGCCCGCGATGCCGGTCTCCTCGATCGCCTCGCGGACCGCGGCGTGGTCGGGGCGTTCGCCGGGGTCGACCCCGCCGCCGGGAGCGTGATGACCCTGGTCGGGCCGGCTCGGGTAGTGGAAGACGAGCACTTCGAGCCCGTCCGGCCCGGTGCGGGTCACATAGGACGACGCCCGTACGCGCGGTGGTTTCACTGCTCGGGTCTATCCCGCCGCCCCACCCGACGGCAAGGCGGTTTCTCGAACGGAGGGCTGGACAGGAACAGTTAACAGTCTTAATAATTGGGCATCCATCGATATATGGAGGCCCACATGCGTCGTACCAGATCGATCGTCATGGGTTTGGTCGCGGTTCTGGCCGCCGCCGGTGGCGCCGTCGCGATCGCCGGAAGCGCGGCGGCCGCCGGGCCCACGGCCACCTTCACCAAGGTGTCCGACTGGGGTTCCGGCTGGGAAGGGCGCTACACGGTGCTCAACGGTGGCACGACCGCGATGACATCGTGGACGGTCGCCTTCGACCTGCCGGCCGGCGCCAACATCAATACCTTCTGGGACGCGGACATGACGCGGTCCGGGCAGCGGTTCACGTTCCGCAACAAGTCGTGGAACGGCGGCGTGGCACCGGGCGCCTCGGTCTCCTTCGGGTTCAACGGATCCGGCGCGGCGACGCCGGCCAACTGCACGCTCAACGGCGCCTCGTGCGGCGGAGGCGGGCCGACCACGCCACCGACCTCCAACCCGCCGACCTCGAACCCACCCAACCCGACCGTTCCCGCGGCGCCCACCGCGCTGCGGGTCACCGGCACGACGAGCAGCTCGATCTCGCTGGGTTGGACCGCCCCGTCCGGCAGCGTCACCGGCTACCGGGTCTACGAGGGCAGCGCGCTGCGGGCCACCGTCACCGGCACCAGCGCGACCGTCGGCGGCCTGGGCGCCAGCACGACGCACACCTACGCCGTCGCGGCGTACAACAGCGTCGGTGAGGGTCCGCGCAGTGCGAGCGTGACCGGCACGACCGGCTCGACCAACCCGCCGCAGACCGGGCTGCCGAAGCACGCGCTGATCGGCTACCTGCACGCCAGCTTCGCCAACGGCTCCGGTTACCTGCGGATGGCCGACGTGCCGGCCGACTGGGACATCATCAACCTGGCCTTCGGCGAGCCGACCAGCGGTGACCTCCGGCGACATCCGGTTCCAGCTCTGCCCGGCGAGCGAGTGCCCGGGCGTCGAGACCGAGGCCGAGTTCATCGCCGCGATCCGGGCCAAGCAGGCCACGGGCAAGAAGGTGCTCATCTCGATCGGCGGCCAGAACGGCCAGGTCCAGCTCACGACGACGGCGGCCCGCGACCGGTTCGTCAGCTCGGTCGCCGCCATCATCGACCGGTACGGCCTGGACGGGCTGGACATCGACTTCGAGGGCCACTCGCTGTCCCTCAACACCGGCGACACCGACTTCCGCAACCCGACCACCCCGGTGATCGTCAACCTGATCTCCGCGGTGCGCACCCTCAAGCAGCGGTACGGGTCGCGCTTCGTGCTCACCATGGCGCCGGAGACGTTCTTCGTGCAGCTGGGCTACCAGTACTACGGCTCCGGGCCGTGGGGCGGGCAGGACCCGCGCGCCGGCTCGTACCTGCCGGTCATCCACGCCCTGCGGGACGACATCACCGTGCTGCACGTGCAGGACTACAACTCCGGGCCGATCATGGGGCTGGACAACCAGTACCACACCATGGGCGGCGCGGACTTCCACATCGCGATGACCGACATGCTGCTGGCCGGCTTCCCGGTCGCCGGCAACACCGGCCAACGTCTTCCCGGCGCTGCGCGAGGACCAGGTCGCGTTCGGCACGCCGTCGGCGGTCAGCGCCGGCAACGGCTACACCGCGCCGGCCGCCGTGCAGCAGGCGGTCAACTGCCTGGTCCGCGGGCAGAGCTGCGGCGGCTACGCGCCGCGCAGCGGCACCGAACCCGAACTTCCGAGGCTTGATGACCTGGTCGATCAACTGGGACCGGTTCTACAACTGGGAGTTCCGGCTCAGCCACGAACCGTTCCTGAACTCGTTGCCATAGCTAACTAATCCACGTTCAGAGTTCACGTAAGGAGCGTTCAGGAAACACGTGACGTTCTTCGCCCTCCGTGATGTTGGCCGACGGCACGCCTTTCATCAGGAGGACACATGGGCCACGGCCATGGGCACCACCACCACGACGACGAGGTCGGGATCGGCGGCAGCGACCTGCCCGCCGCTCTCGACCTGTCGACCCCGGACGCGGAGCTTCGCCCCGAGGACCGGAGCCGGCGCACGTTCCTGCGCCGCGCCGGTCTGCTCGGCGCGGGAGTAGCCGCCGCGGGCGCGTTCGCCGGTGCGGGTGTCGGCGCCGTTCCGGCCGCTGCGAGCGGCAAGGACGACGACAAGCACGACGACAAGCACGATGACAAGGGCGGCAGCTTCAAGTGGCTCGCCGGTGACCACCACATCCACACCCAGTACAGCGACGACGGCCTGTACCGGGTGGTCGACCAGGCGCAGCACGGCCGGGCGTACGGCCTGGACTGGATGGTCATCACCGACCACGGCAGCGTCGCGCACGCCAAGATCGGCGTCGACAAGGTCAACCCCGACATCCTCGCCGCCCGCGAGGCGTTCAAGGACATGCTGGTCTTCCAGGGCCTCGAGTGGAACATCCCGGCCGCCGAGCACGGCACGGTGTTCGTGCACCCCGGGCAAGCAACGAGGTCGCGGTGCTCAAGGAGTTCGAGAACGCCTTCGACGCGATCGTCAACGGCACCGGCGACGTCGACGCCGGCGCAACGAGGCGCTGGCGATCGCCGGCCTCAACTTCCTCGGCCGACGCGGTCAAGCGCCGCAAGGTCGAGCGACGCGCTGTTCCTCGCCAACCACCCGGCCCGCAAGGGCCTCGACTCGCCGCACGAGATCCGCGGCTGGCGCGACGCCGCACCCGAGCATCGCGATCGGCATGGAGGGCGCCCCCGGCCACCAGGCCGCCGGCATCCCGAAGGCCAACGGCGGCCGGGCGCGGTCCGCGGCTTCTACGACAACAGCCCGTCGGCGAACTCGTTCCCCGGCTACCCGCTGGAGAGCTACCGCACCTGGGGCGGCTTCGACTGGATGACCGCGACCGTCGGCGGCCTCTGGGACAGCCTGCTCGCCGAGGGCAAGCCGTGGTGGATCACCGCGAACTCCGACGCGCACACCGTCATCTACCTGGACGACGGCGGTCCGCGGCCCCGACAGCGACTTCGACAGCCAACGGCTACTACGCCGACCCGGTGCACGGCGGCACGGTCACCACGCACCTACGGCGACTTCTGGCCGGGCTACTACAGCCAGACCCACGTCGGCGCGCCGTCGGACTCGCTACCCCGCGGTGATGGACGGCCTGCGCGCCGGCCGGGTCTGGGTCGACCACGGCGGCCTGATCGCCGGCCTCGACGTGCGGGTCCGCAAGGCCGGCGACCGCCGGACGGCGGCACCCCGCTCGGCGGCACGCTCGCGTCCGGCGCGGCTCGCGCGGTCGAGCTGGTCATCTACGATCGACCTGGCCACGCTGCCGAACTGGGCGCAGTTCGTGCCGAAGCTGGCCCGGGTCGACGTGATCGCCGGCACGGTGACCGGCACCGGCCGCCGACAAGGACACGTTCACCGCGCCGAACACCAAGGTGGTGAAGTCGTTCGAGGTCGGCACGGCCAGCGGCAGGTCACCTTCACGTACGACCTCGGCCGCGTCGACAGCCCGTTCTACGTGCGGGTCCGCGGCACCGACGGCAACCGCACCGCGCCGGGCTACCTCGGCGCCGCGGTCGACCCGGCCGGCCCGGCGATGGACGTCGTCGGCGACGCCGACCCGTGGAACGACCTGTGGTTCTACACCAACCCGATCTGGGTCGAGACCCACTGATGGGTGTCCACGTCGGATTCGACCGTGGCGACAAGGATGTGCGGGAGGCGGAGCACTGGTTCGCCGAGCTGCTCGGTGACCGACGGGACCGCGTCGTCGCCTGCACCCACCTGTTGCGCGTGCCGAGCCCGCACGTGGCGTTCAGCATCGCGCTGCCGCGGGGATCGAGGTGGAGCTGCCACCGGTCCCCGACGGCCGCTGGCCGCGGCGGCCCTGGCCCGGGAGGAGCACCTCTCGGGCCAGGGCGGCCGGGCGTTCGCCTATCCCGGGCGCGACGCCCTCATCGGCGAGCTGACCGTCGCGGAACTACTGTCCCGCAGCGCGATCGAGCGCGTACGGTGATGGGCGGCGCGCCGGCCACGCCGGACACGCTGGTCGAGACGCGCGACTACGTCCGTCCCCTGTGGATGGCGGGCCGGTTGACCCTGGTGACCCTGCCGCACGGGCCGGCCGGATCGCCCCGTTCGAGATGCCCGAAGAGATCCCCTGCTGCGCCCTGCACTAGGTCTATCCACCGATCGGTTGACCGGCGGAATCCACCGCGGCCGCCCGTCGCGGCGCCAGCTGGTCGGTGCCGGTCCGGCGCTCCGGCGCCGAGGCTTGATGGCATGACAGCGGTTATCGAAGTACGCGAGCTACACAAGAGGTACGGGGCAAGGTCGCCGTCGACGACATCTCCTTCACGGTCGACGAGGGCGAGATCTTCGGCATCCTCGGGTCGAACGGCGCCGGCAAGACCACGACGGTCGAATGCGTCGAGGGGCTGCGCCGCGCCGACCGGGGCACGATCCGGGTGCTGGGGCTCGACCCGGTGCGCGAGCACGCCGAGCTGACCCAGCGGCTGGGCGTGCAACTGCAGGACGCCCAGCTGCCCGAGCGGCTGCGGGTCGACGAGGCGCTCGCGCTCTACCGGTGCTTCTACCGGCGGCCGGCCGACCCGGCCGGGCTGGTCGAGGCGCTCGGACTGGACGGGGTGCTGCGGACCCGGTTCGGCAAGCTCTCCGGCGGCCAGCAGCAGCGCCTCTCGATCGCGCTGGCCCTGATCGGCAATCCCCAGGTGGCGGTGCTCGACGAGCTGACCACAGGGCTGGACCCGCGGGCGCGCCGGGAGACCTGGCGGCTGATCGAGGACGTGCGGGCCCGCGGGGTCACCATCCTGCTGGTCACCCACTTCATGGACGAGGCCGAGCGGCTGTGCGACCGGGTCGCGGTGTTCGACGCCGGCCGGGTGGTCGCCGTCGACACCCCCGCCGCGCTCGCCAAGCGCGCCGCCGCCCAGCTCGGAGTCGAGCGGGCCAATCTCGAGGACGCCTTCGTTTCGTTGACCGGGGAGACCACCGATGTCTACTGACGCCCTGCGGCGGCTCACCGCCACCGAGTTCACCCTGTTCCTGCGGGACAAGATCGGGCCGATCTTCGGCGTGTTCTTCCCGATCGCGTTGCTCAGCATCTTCGGCAGCCTCGACTTCTTCACCGACCCGGCCAACGGGATCGACGGCGTGCCGCTGCTGCACACGTACGTGCCGATCCTGGCCGGTTTCGTGATCGCCATGCTGGCGCTCAACACCCTCCCGCCGACCTTGGCCGGCTACCGGGAGCAGGGCGTGCTCCGCCGGCTGCGGACCACGCCGATCGGCCCGGCCCGGGTGCTCGGCGCGCAGCTGGCGATCTGCTTCGCGACCGCCCTGGTGTCGGTGCTGCTGCTGCTCACGGTGGCCCGGCTCGCGTTCGACGTGCCGCTGCCCCGGCAGCCCTGCGCATTCGCGCTCGCGACGGTGCTCGCCGCGCTCGCCCTGATCGGCGTCGCGGTGCTGGTCGCCGCGGTGGCGCCGACGGGCAAGGCGGCCAACGCGGTCGGTTCGGTGCTGTTCTACGCGCTGATGTTCTTCGGGGGGCTCTACGTGCCCATCGAGGCGATGCCGACGACGCTTCGCCATGTGAGCGAGGCCACACCGGTCGGCGCGGCCGTGCAGGCCCTGACCGCGGCCACCGAGGGCCACTGGCCGGCGGCCTGGCAGCTCCCGCTGCTGGCCGGCTACGCCCTCGTGACCGCGCTGCTCGGGGTTCGCCTCTTCCGGTGGGAGTAGGTTGCCAACCATGCGGAACGCCATGCCGCTGGACACGATCGACGTCAGCACCGTGCGGTTGGTACCGGTACGCCAACCTGGTGCCGTACGTGCTGCTCGCACTGCTGGGCGGGGTCAGCCCGCTGCTGGCCGACTCGACCCGCGACTCCCTGTTGATCGGGGCGCTCTGCGTGCTCGCGGCGGTGTGGGTGTTTGCCTCTACACGCTGCGGCCGGCCTGGCGGGTCCGCCCGGTCCCGATGGCGGTGTTCTTCGTCGGGTTCTACGCGATCCTGCTCCTGCTGATCCTGATCGCGCCCTGGTTCGGTTTTCTCGACCCCGGCCGCCTACTACTTCGCGTTCGGCATCCTTCCGTGGCCATGGCGGATTCCCGGGGTCGCCGCGGTGGCGGCGGCGGCCGGCATCGCCCAGGCGTCCGGGATCTCGTTCGACTCGGGGCAGGCGATCGGGTGGTACGCGGCGATCATCCTGATCAACGCGGTGCCGATGTGCGCGTTCGCCTGGATCGACTGGCACACCGACCTGGAGAAGGAGGAACGCCGCCGGGCCGTGGTCGAGGTGAGCGAGGCCAACCGGCAGCTGGAGGCCGACGCTCGCCGAGAACGCGGCCCTGCACGAGCGGCTGCTCGGATCGGCCCGGACACCGGCGTCCGCGACGAGCGGCAGCGGATGGCCGGTGAGATCCACGACACCCTGGCGCAGGGGCTCACCGGGATCGTCACCCAGCTCCAGGCGGCCGAGCAGGCGGCCACGAGCCGGATCGGTGGCGCCGGCACGTCGCCGCCGCGATCGAGCTGGCCCGGGAGAGCCTGAGCGAGGCCCGGCGCTCGGTGCACGCGCCTCCGGCCGGAGCCGCTGCGCGGCGCCCGGCTGGCCGACGCCTTGGCCGGCGTCGCCGAGCGCTGGTCGGCTCGACACGGCATCCCGGTCGAGGTGACCGTGACCGGGGCCGAGCGGGCGATGCCGCCGGACGCCGAACTGGCCCTGCTGCGCACGGCGCAGGAGGCGCTGGCCAACGTCGGCGGCGCACGCCGGCGCCGGCCGGGTCGGCGTGACGTTGTCCTATCTGGATGGTGAGGTGGCACTCGACGTGCGTGACGACGGACGCGGCTTCGACCCGGCCGCGTCCGCCGGCCCCGGCCGGCGGCGGCGGTTACGGGCTGGTCGCGATGCGGCAGCGGATCGAAGGGCTGGCCGGCACGCTGCAGGTCGAGTCGGAGCCGACGGCCGGCACCGCGATCTCGGCGGCGGTGCCCGCATGATCACGCTGCTGGTCGTCGACGACCACCCGGTGGTCCGCAACGGCCTGACCGGAATGTTCGCCAGCGACCCGGACTTCGAGGTGGTCGGCGAGGCCGGCGACGGCGCGGAGGCCGTGCGGCTGGCCCGCGCGCTGCGGCCCGACGTGATCCTGATGGACCTGCGGATGCCCGGCATCGACGGGGTCACCGCCATCGGTGAGCTGGCTCGGCACGGCGTGTCGAGTCGGGTGCTGGTGCTGACGACGTACGACACCGACAGCTACGTGGTGCCGGCGGTCGAGGCGGGTGCCACCGGCTACCTGCTCAAGGACGCGCCGCGCGACGAGTTGCTGCGGGCGGTGCGGGCGGCGGCCCGGGGCGAGTCGGTGCTCGCGCCCGCGGTGGCCGGCCGGCTGATGAACCGGGTCCGGGCGCCCGGCGCGGGGCCGCTCAGCCAGCGCGAGCTTCAGGTGCTCGAGCTGGTCGCCGCCGGGAAGAACAATCGGGAGGCGGCCGCTGCGCTGTTCATCAGCGAGGCGACCGTCAAGACCCACCTGCTCAACATCTACGCGAAGCTGGGCGTCGGCGACCGCGCGGCCGCCGTGGCCGAGGCGTTCCACCGCGGCCTGCTGACGCCCAAGGGCTAGGTCGGTGCGCGCCGCCCCTGGGGGAGAGGCGGCGGCGCACCTGGTGGTCGCTTGGCTTTGCGGAGAGAAGCGGCCGCCGACCATGGGTACGCGCGGCGGCCGCTCATGGTTCAGTAGCTGAACGTCGTCGCGCCCTCGTCGCCGATCCACTGCCACATCGGCACCGTGCCACCGAGTTCGGCGTTGTCGACCAGGTCGCCCTTGTCGAGTTTGCGGGCGTCGAAGCAGATCGGGCAGACCAGCAGCTTGCCGCCGGCCGCGGCGTACCGCCGGGTCAGGTCGGCCAACGGCGGGCAGCCGTCACAGGCGACGCCGGTCGCGATGCCTTCCAAGGCCAACCGGGCGGCCTCCTTGGTCAGGAACATCAGCGTCGGCCGGCCCTGTTCGGCGGCACCCACCGCGACCAGAAACGCGACGGTGACCTTCTCCGGGTCTTCCAGGCCAGTGGTCAGGCTGACAACGGCTTTACCAGGCATGTTCGTTTTCCCCCTCGGGTTCGCTCTTCTAGCTACACGCTAGGAAGCCGGACCGTTCGGGGAATGGGGAGAAATCCCTAACTTGTGTGCGCGGGCGGCCGCCTGGCCCCGGCTGGTCACGCCGAGCCGGGCCAGCACCGCCGACACGTGGTGGTCGACGGTCTTGGGCGCCAGCCGCAGCCGCAGAGCGATGTCGGCATTGGACATCCCGTCGGCGATCAGCCGCAGCACCTCCGCCTGCCGCTGCGTCAGGCCGGCCGGATGGGTCGTCGTGGTCCGGCGCGGGCCGCGCGGCACGCCACCCACGCCGCGGCGGCGCAGGTCGGCCCGCAGCCACGCGGCCGCCTGGGTAGCGCCGAGCGCGTCCAGGCCGCGTACCGCCTCGGTCGCCGCCGCCCGGTCGCCCAGGGCGAGCGCCTCCAGACGCAGGAAATGGCCGCCGCGCCCGTGCCACTCTTCCGCCGCCGCTCGCCAGTCGCCGTCGATCATTCTTTTGAACGGCGCGAGTGCGTCCGTGGGCGCGTGCGCGCCGCCGCCGGCCTGGAAGAGGCGGAATGCCAGCTCGCCACTGTGCGGGGCGGCGTGTTGACGCACGGCCCGGTCGAGGGCGTGCGGCACCTCGGCCGCCGCCCGCGCGTCCTCTCCGTACCACCGGAAATGCTCGGCGCGGGCGCTCTTCGCCGGGGCGACCCATTGCAGCTCGCGCGCCGGCCCCGCGTGCTGGTCGGCCTCGTCGAGGTGCGCGCGGGCGAGCACCCGTTCGCCGCGGGCGCCGTGGATCCGGCCGAGCACGACCAGCCCCGGCACCCGCCCGATGCCGCCCTGCGCCGGCAGCCGGAGGGACTCCTCGGCGTCGGTGAGCGCGCCGGCCCAGTCGCCGGTCTGGAACCTCACCCCGGCCCGCGCCCCGAGCAGGCACTGCAGGTAGCCGGCGAGGTCGTGCTCGCGCGCCTGCCCGATCGCGCGGTCGAGGGCCGGCACCGCCGCCGTGAACCGCGCCTGTTCGGCCAGCACGCCGCCGATGTTGAGCAGTGCCCGGACCGCCTGGTCGGGATATCCACCGGCGACCGCGGCGGCGTGCGCCTCCGCCAGCGTCTCCTCGCCGCCGGGACGGTCGAGCTGCATCGCCGACGTGCCGACGTTGATCGCGGCATGGATCGCGGTCTCCCGGTCGCCGAGGTTCTCGGCGAGGACCCGGGCCCGCTCGCCCAACTCGATCGCCTCGGCGAAGGCGTAGTCGAAGACCCGCAGACCGGACAGGTTGCTGTAGGCCATCGCGAGCTCGCGGCCCGGAGGCTCGGCCGCCAGCACCGTGACCGCGTGGTCGGCCGCCGTGCGGGCCTCGACCCCCTCGCCCGACCACCACGCGACGCGGGAGAGCCACCGCCAAGCGGCGCCGATCGGCACCGGGTCGCCCAGGCGTTGCCGGATCTCGATGGCGGTCCGCTGCGGTGCGAGCCCGTCCGCGGCGGACCCGCCGAGATAGGCCGCGATCGAGTAGCGCTCCAGCAGGTCGGCCCGCTCCTTCGGCGGCAGGAGGTCGGCGTGTGCCACCGCGGCCCGGTAGTGCTCGGCCGCCTCGCGTCGGGCGCCCTGGCGGCCGGCCGCCGCGCCGGCCACCTGACCCCAGCGCAGCACGGCGTCCGGGTCGCCGGCGGCCCGCGCGTGGTGCACCAACAGGCCGGGGTCGGCGCCGCCGACGGAGACCAGCGTCTCGAGCACGGTCGCGTGCGCCGCGACCCGTTGCCGGGGCCCGAGGGAGTCCTCGACCGCGGTGCGCAACAGCTCGTGCCGGTAGGCGACGCCGTCGCCGGCGGACACCAGCACCCCACCGGCCACGCAGGCGTCGATCTGGTCGTCCCGGCCGGCCAGCACCGCCTGGTCGGCCCTGGTCGGCATCACCGCGACGAGCAGGGCGAGGTCGCGGGCCGCCGGTGGCAGCGCCTGGATCCGGTCGAGGATCAGTCCGCGTACGCCCGCCGGCGCACCGTCGCCGGCCGCGCCGAGCAGTTCGGTCAGCAGCAGCGGGTTGCCGCCGGTCAACGCCTGCACGGTCGCCGCGTCCCGACCGACCCGCGCCGCCTCCCGCGCGACGCGGTCCGCCGACAGCGGTGTGAGCGGGATCCGGGTGCCGCGCAGCGCGCCGAGCACGCGATGCAGCGGGTGCCCGGCGCCCAACTCGTCGTCGCGATACGTGACCAGCAGCAGCGCCGGGCGCTGGCCGATCCGGCGACCGAGCAGCACGAGCAGGTCCAGCGTGCCCTCGTCAGCCCAGTGCGCGTCCTCGACGACCAGCACCGGCCTGGTCGCCGGATGGTCCAACTGGTCGAGCAGCGCGGCGAGGATCTCCTCGGGTGGGGCGGCGTCCGCGAGCCGGGCGGCCAGCGGGCCGCCGCGCTGCCGGGCGATGTCGTGCACGGGCCCGAGCGCGCGCGGGGTGACCAGCGGGTCGCACCATCCCCAGTGGAACCGCGCGCGGGCACCGGACCGCCTGGCGAACTCGGTCACCAGCGCGGACTTGCCGACACCGGCCTCGCCCGCGACCAGCCCGACCCGGCCGCCGGTGGCGCTTTGCCTCAGCAGCTCGTCGAGCACACCCAGCGGCGCTGCCCGCTCCCACAGCTCCACGTGCCGATGGTCCCACCCCATGGCACGGTGAACCCATGGCCGAACGGCTGGACGAACACTTTCGTGGCGACACGCTCGACCCGCACGTCTGGTTCCCCTGGTATCTCCCGCACTGGAGCTCGCGGGCGTCGTCGCGGGCCACCTACTCGGTCGGCGACGGCGAGTTGCGCCTGTCGATACCGCCCGACCAGCCGCTCTGGTGTGCCGACACCCATCCCGAGCCGCTGCGGGTGTCGTGCGTGCAGACCGGTGGCCGGACGGGGCAGCAACCTTTCCTGCCCGGGCTCGCGGTGCGTCAGGAGCAGGCCGAGTTCCGCGGCTACCTGCCGACGTACGGGCGGTTCGAGGTGCGGATGCGCGGGGTGATCAGCGCGCGGTCGATGGTCGCCTTCTGGCTGTCGGGGTTCGAGGACTCACCGTCGCACGCCGGGGAGATCTGTGTCGCGGAGGTCTTCGGCAGCGCGCCGACCGCGGTCGGGATGGGGGTCCACCGGTTCCGCGACCCGGGTCTGCGCGAGGAGTTCGGCACCGTGTCGCTGCCGATCGACATCGGCTCGTTCCACACGTACGCCGTGGACTGGTTGCCGGGGTCGGTGGCGTTCCGGGTCGATGGGACGCTCGTGCGGTCGCTCGACCAGGCGCCGGCGTACCCGATGCAGTTGATGCTCGGTGTCTTCGACTTCCCCTCGCGGGGCGGGCCGCCGGTGGTGCCGGAGCTGATCGTGTCGCGGGTGACCGGGCGGCCGCTCTAGCGGTCATAGCCTGCGTTCTCCTCGAGGTGGTCCAGGCGGGCGGTGCCGGGGATCGGCAGGATCAGCGGGGAGCGGGTCAGCAGCCACCGCAGCGCGTCCGGCGCGGGTACGCCGGGTGCGAGGGGCGCCCAGGGTATGAACGCGATGCCGTGCCGCGTGCAGTAGTCGACCACGTCGTCGTCCTGCCGGTCGCGCAGGTTGTAGCGGTTCTGCACGCTCACGATCGGCGTGATCCGGCGCGCGGCCTCGATCTGCTCGACCGTCACCTGGGACAGGCCGATGTGCCGGACCACGCCGTCGTCCTGCAGCTGGCGCAGGGCACCGATCTGGTCCGCCAGAGGGACGGCGGGGTCGACGCGGTGCAGCTGGTAGAGGTCGATCCGGTCGCGGCGCAGCCGCTTGCGGCTCAGCAATGCCTGCTGGCGCAGGTATTCGGGGCGGCCGAGCGGAATCCACCGGCGGCCCAGGTTGACCTGGCCGCCCTTGGTCGCCACGACCACGGGCTCGTGCGCGCCGATCGTCTCGCCGATCAGCGTCTCGTTGTCGCCGAGGTCGTAGGAGTCGGCGGTGTCGATGAAGTCGATGCCGAGCTCGACCGCCCGGCGCAGGATCGTGCGGCCCGCTGCCGGATCCGAGCCTGGGCCGGTGAGTCGCATCGCGCCGAAGCCGAGGCGGTGCACGGTCAGGTCGCCGCCGATCGTGATGGTGTCCATGGCGGTCGACCCTGCCGGCGGCAACCATTTAGCACAAGCGACTCTTTCTTCCTGAAATCGCGTAGCATCGCTACGATGTTGGTTCTCGAGCGGCTGCGGGTGCTGCACGCGGTCGCGGCCGCCGGCTCGGTGGTCGGCGCGGCGCACGCTCTGCACGTCACCACGTCGGCGGTGTCCCAGCAGATCGCCCGGCTCGAACGCGAGGTCGGTCAGCGGTTGGTCGAGCGGCACGGCCGGGGCATCCGGTTGACCGGTGCGGGCGCCGTGCTCGCCGGGCACGCGGGCGACCTGCTCGACCACGCCGAACGCGTGTCGTCGGCACTCGACGCGTTGCGCGGCGCGGTGACCGGCCGGCTGACGGTGGCGGCGTTCGCGACCGCGGCCCGGGGGTTGCTGCCGGGGGCGCTGGCCGCGCTGCGGGCCGCGTACCCGTCGCTGGTGGTCACCCTGGCCGAGCAGGAACCGCACGAGGCGGTGCCGTTGCTCGTCCGCGGCCGGCTCGACGTGGCCGTGGTGCAGGACTGGGCGGAGGAGCCACTGGTGGTGCCGGCCGGGTTGGTGCGGCGCGATCTCCTCGACGACCCCTTCGACGTGGCACTGCCGTCCGCGCATCCGCTGGCGTCGCGGTCGTCGGTGGCGCTGGCGGAACTGGCCGATGTGGATTGGATCGGGTGGAGCAGCGGGCAGATCTGCCACGACTGGCTGGTGGTCACGCTCCGCGGGCTCGGCGCCGAGCCCCGGATCGTGCACACCGCGTCGGAGCACGCCACCCAGGTCGCGCTGGTCCGGGCCGGGCTCGGCGCTGCGGTGATTCCCCGACTGGGACGCGACCCGGCACCGCCCGGGGTGCGGTTCGTTCCGCTCTCGCCGCGGCCGGGCCGACGGGTGTTCGCGTTGTGGCGGGCGAGCACCGCGGCACGGCCGTCAGTCGTCGCGCTCGTCGACCAGTTGCAGCAGGCCGTGGGTGAACCAGAGCCGGTGCCGTTTGGTCTCGACTAGCCAGCGGGCTGGCACCTCGGGGTTGACCTGGCGGGCGTCGGGCCAGCGGTCGAGGGTGTCGGCGACCACGCAGGACCACGGCGCGGGTAAGTCGGGCAGGTTTGGGGTCGGTGTGTCCGGGGCGCGGACCAGGGTGCCGTCGATCACCACGTTGGCCGCGCCGACGATCGCCTGCCAGCGCAGGTCCGGCCACAGCGGCAGGCGCCAGTGGCAGACGCTGGCGGTGACGTCGCCGGTGCGTACCAGGTGGTGGTCATCTTCCGGGCCCAGCACCGCGTGCAGCAGGTCCAGCCCGCTCGGCGCGCGCCGCGAGCGCAGCATGTTCTGCCAGCGGCTGAACGCCTTGAGATAGTCGGTCTTGGTGGCGCCGAGCCGGGTGTACGCCTCCTTGACCAGGTCCGGCTGGTAGTCGGCCATGCGCCGCAGCAGCATGAGCGCGAACTCCCGACGCGCGAACCCGTACACCCGCTCGACGCTACCTCTGGAGTTTCAGCTGGTCAGGCAGAACGGGTGGCCTTCGGGGTCGGTGAGCACCACCCAGGTCTCGCCGGGCTGGAACTCCGGCTTGCTGGCGCCGAGCTTGATCGCGCGCTCGACGCCTTTCGCCAGGTCGGGGACGCTCAGGTCCAGGTGGGCGTGCTTGGCCGGGTCGGGCCAGCCGGGGCTCTGGTAGCCGTCGACGCGCTGGAAGCCGAGCTTGATCGGGCCGTCACCGAGGGAGCTGAAGTCGTCGTCCTGGTAGCCCGGCGGCCAGCCGGTGAGCTCGGCGTAGAAGGCGGCCAGCTTGGCCGGGTCGGCGCTGTCGAAGATGATCGCGGCGAGGGTCGCGGGTGTGTCCATTTCGCTGCCTTTCTCTGTCGTGTGTCTGCCCCAGCGTTTCACTCGCGGTGGTGTCTCGGCTTGAAGATTCTTGTCGTACGGGGGTCGTAGCGTGCTCGCATGCAGACGGGGCGCACGCTGGCAACCGGGCCGGGTTATGCGGTCTCGGTGGTGACCTGCACCGGTGGCCACGCACGATGGTCGTCGGTGGAGGAGTGCGGCGCGTATGGCGTCGTGCTGCCGCGCCGCGGGCTGTTCCGCCGCATGGTCGACGGCCTGGGCGTCGATCTCGACCCGACGGTCGGCTACGTGGGGGTGCCGGGCACCGAGGAACGCTTCGCTCATCCCCGCGGTGGTGATGTCTGCACGTCGATCTCGGTGTCCGCCGGGCTCTGGCGGTCCGTGGCCGGCGATCGCGGGCCACGGTCGGCGATCTATGTCGACGGTCGGCTCGACCTGGCCCACCGCCGGGTGGTCCGGGCTGCCACGGGCGGTGACCACGACTACCGGATGGTCGAGGAGCTGGTGGCGTTGCTGGGCGTGGTGGTGCGGCGGGTTGCGGACGGGGCGGTGCCGGCCGCCGCTGGGTTGGGTTCGGCGGCCGACCGGGCGCTGGTGGCGGGCGCCCGGGCGGCGATCGCGGCCGACGACCCGGCTGCGCGCGGTCTGCTGCCGCTGGCCGCTCACCTGTCCGCGTCGCCTTATCGGCTGAGCCGCGCGTTCAGCCGGGAGATGGGGGTGTCCTTGACCAACTACCGCAACCGGGTGCGCGTCGGCCGCGCCCTGGACCGCCTGTCCGGGGGCGACACCGACGGCGCCCGCCTGGCGTCCGACCTCGGCTTCGCCGACCAGGCCCACCTATGCCGCACCATCCGCACGCACGTCGGCCACACCCCCACGGAGGTCCGCATGCTGCTGACGCGATAGCCGCAGGGTGCGAACGCGCTAGTGAGGCAGTTGCGGCGTGGGCTGTGTCGCGGGAGTAGGGCTCAGGCGACGGGTGACCACGTGCACCGCGTAGAGGGCGTAGCCGACCAGGCAGGCCGCCAGGATCGGGTGCACCAGCAGCGCGAGCAGGCCGGCCAGGCCGACGACCCCGGTCGCGGCGGCCACGGTCCCCGGCCGGGCCGCGACGGCGGCACGCGCCGCCGCGCGCCAGGCACCCGGGCGCGCGGCGCGACCGGCGTCCACGGCGCCTCTGGCGGTCGGTGTCGCCGGTGGCGGCGGGCCGGCGCCCGTGGCGTTCCGGCGGTGCCGCCCGTAACGCCTCCGGCGAGAGTGTCGCCCGCGACGCCTTTCGCGTCGGTGTCGCTCGCGGGAGCGGCGCCGAGCCAGGTTGCGGGAGCGTAGGTGGTGGTGGCGAGGTTGGTGCCCAGGGCGACCAGGGCCAGCGCCGCGTAGCCGGCCGCCGCCGCGGCGATCACGGCGGTGAGGCCGAGCAGCACGGCGCCGCCGGGTACCGCGCCGCGTGAGACGGCGGCGAGGTCGACGGTGACCAGCCAGACGGCCGCCGCCACGGCCGCCGTCGCCAGGGCGCCGGGTAGCAGGGTGCGGCGGAAGACCTGCCAGGTCATTCGCAGCGAGGGCCAGCGGTCGTGGGTCAGGAACTGGTGCACCGCGTAGCTGGCGGTGGCGAACGCCGCGCCGGTCGTGAGGACCGGCAGCGACGTCGCCACCATCAGCAGGCCGAGCACCGCGACGTCGCTGGCGACGCGTACGGTGTCGCGCCAGTCGGGTTTCATCCCTTGATGCCGCTCGTGTTGATGCCCTCGACCAGCATCCGCTGGAAGGCGACGAAGAACAGGAAGACCGGCAGCAGCGACAGCACCGACATCGCGAACATCGGGCCGACCGCGCTCTCGCTGGTCGAGTCGATGAACAGGGTCAGCGCCACCGGGACCGTGTAGTCCTCCAGGTCGGACAGGAAGACCAGCTGCCGGAAGAAGTCGTTCCAGGTCCAGATGAACGAGAAGATCGCCGTGGTGACCAGCGCCGGGCGGCTCAGCGGCAGGATCACGTGCCGGAAGACCGTACGGCGAGGCGCCGTCGATCTTGGCCGCCTCGTCGAGCTCGCGGGGATGCCGCGCATGAACTGCACCATCAGGAAGACGAAGAACGCCTCGGTGGCCAGGAACTGCGGCACCAGCAGCGGCAGGTAGGGCCAGTCGCCGCCGACCCAGCCGAGCTGCTTGAACAGGATGTACTGCGGAATGATCAGCACGTGGCCGGGCAGCAGCAGCGTGCCGATCATGATGGCGAACCAGACCTGCGCAGCCGGAACCGCAGCCGGGCGAACGCGTACGCGGCCAGCAGGCAGGAGACGGCGTTGCCGACCACGGTCAGCAGGGCGACCACGCGCTGTTGAGGAAGAACCGGCCGAAGCTGACGTCGAAGTTCGACCAGCCGTCGGGGAAGTTGCCCGGGCGTGAACACGTCCGGGCAGCAGCCCGATGTTGGTGGCGATCTCCTCCGGCGACTTGAACGAGGTGCCCAGCATCCAGACCAGCGGATAGAGCACGACGGCCAGGATCAGGACCAGGATCAACAACCGCACGACGCTGCGGGTACGCACGCTCATCAGCGGTCCTCCCCGTCGGCGTAGTGGACCCAGAACCGGCCGGTGCTGAACAGCACCACGGTGATCAGCCCGATGGCGAGCAGGAACACCCAGGCCATCGCCGAGGCGTAGCCCATCTGGAACTCGGTGAAGCCCTTGATGTAGAGGTTGAGCGTGTACATCAGGGTCGAGTCGACCGGGCCGCCGGTGCCGTTGCTGAGCACGAACGCCGAGGTGAAGCCCTGGAAGCCGTTGATGGTCTCCAGCACCAGGTTGAAGAAGATGACCGGCGAGAGCATCGGCAGGGTGACGCTGCGGAACTGGCGCCAGGGGCCGGCGCCGTCGACCGACGCGGCCTCGTACAGCTCGGTCGGGATCTGCTTGAGCCCGGCCAGGAAGATCACCATCGGCGCGCCGAACTGCCAGATGGCCAGCACCATCAGGGTCTCCAGCGCCCAGTCGGGGTCGTTGACCCACGGCTTGCCCTCGATGCCGAACAGGCCCAGCAGCGAGTTGAACGCGCCGTCGCGGTTGAACATGCTGACCCAGACGATGGCCAGCGCGACGCTGCCGCCGAGCAGCGACGGCAGGTAGAACAGGCCCGCGGAACAGGCCGACGCCGCGGAACGCCCGGTTGAGCAGCAGCGCGACGCCGAGCGCGGCGGCCAGCTTGAGCGGCACGGCGACCAGCGCGAAGGTCAGCGTCACCCGCACCGCGTGCCAGAACGACGGGTCGGCGGTGAACATCGTGCGGTAGTTGTCGAGCCCGACCCACTCGACCTCGGAGAAGTCGGAGAGGACGTCGTAGTTGGTGAAGCTCAGGTAGAGCGACAGCAGCATGGGGATGGCCGTGATGCCCATCAGGCCGAGCAGCCACGGTGACAGGAAGACGTACCCGGCGATGTTCTCGCCGGCGGCGCGGGCCACCCCGGCCCCGCCGCTTGGCGGGACCGGGGGAGGCGGGGCCGGTGGGCAGGGCCGCCGGCGGCGCGGTGCTGACGGCCAACGGTCAGGCCTGTCCGATCGCGGCCTGTGCAGGCGGCGAAGAACGCCTTGGCGGCCTCGGCCGGCGTCTGGCGGCCGTACTGCACCTCCTCGGCGGCCTTGATCAGCTCGGACCGCACCTTGCTGTGCCCCTTCGGCGGCACCTGCGGCGCCGCGCCGAACTTCGCGCCCAGCTCGGTCTCGACCGCGATGGACTGCTTCATGTCCGGGTCGGTCGACGCTCTCCGCGACCGCCTTGCGGATGTCCAGGTTGGACGGCAGGCCGCGGTCGGTGCCGAGGATCTTGCCGGCCTCCGGGTCGTTGACGAGGAAGTTGATGACGTCGACCGCGACGTCCTTGTTGTCGCTGCCGCGGAACACCGAGAAGTACATCGAGGCCCGGGCCCACTGCGCCCTCGGGTCACCCGGGTAGGCGATCACGCCGAGCTCGTCCTTGGTGTTCTTCTTCAGCTCCGGCATCTGGTTGGCCCACACCCACGAGGTGCCGGCCTTGCCGGTGACCACGAGCTGCTTGGTGACGTCGGTGGCGTTGCCCTCGTGGATGACGTCGGCGGTCGGGGTGGCCTCGCGGTCGCGGGCGCCCTTCCACAGCTCGAACCAGCCTGGTCACGTCCTCGCTCGGTGAAGCCGAGCTCCTTGTCCTTGTAGAGGTCCTTGCCCTGCTGGCGCAGCCAGACCCAGAACGCCTTGTAGTCGGCGCTCGGGTCCTGGGTGCCGGGGACCTTGGCGGTCTTCGACGACGTTCTCGGCCCAGGTGATGAACTCCTCCCAGGTCATGCCGGTGGTCGGCTCCGGCAGCTTGTTCTTGTCGAGCAGCGTCTTGTTGTAGACCAGGCCCTGGGTGTTCTCCCCGAACGCGACGCCGGCCAGCTTGCCGTCGACCACGCCGTACTTCCACAGGCTCTCGGGGAACTTGGCGATGTCGAGCTTGCCACTGTCCTTGTAGGACGTCAGGTCGAGCGTGACGTTGCGGGCCGCGTACTCGGTCAGGTAGTTGTCGTCGATCTGGAAGATGTCCGGCGCGTTGCCGCCGGCGGTCAGCGTGGCCAGCTTGTCGAAGTAGCCCTGGTTGGCCTGCCAGGTCTTCTTGAACGTCACGTTGGGGTGCTTCTTGGTGTAGAGGGCGAGGGCCTCCTCGGTCAGCTTGGCGCGGGCCTCGCCGCCCCACCAGAAGATGGACAGCTCGACCGGCTTGTTGGGATCGGCGGCGGACTCGCCGTCGTCGTCGCCGCAGGCCGCGGCGGCCAGGGCGAGCGGAATGGCGACCAGGGCGGCGAGCAGGCGTCGCCGCAGGCCAGGCCGCCGGAGAGGCGGTACGGTGGTGGCGCGTGGTCGGCTCGACCGCCGCGGGGATGGTGCGCGGTGCATGTGCGCTCACTCCTTGGCGTAGGAGGCGACCGTCTCCGGGGGCGGTCGGCGACACGCCGCCCGGGTCCGCAGGGCTGTGCGGACCCGGGCCCGGCCCCGTCGAGTCGCGGATGACCAGTTCGGTCTGGAGCGTTACCTGTGCGGTGGTGCGGCGGTCGTCGCCGTGCTGCAGGAGCATGTCGACGGCCGCCCGGCCGGCGGCCGCGGTTGGAGTGGCCACCGTCGTCAGCTTGGGGCGGGTGAGGCGGCTCAGCGCGATGTCGTCGATGCCGACGACGCTGATGTCCTCCGGGCACCCGGCGGCCCGGGCGTGTCCAGGCCTTCGATCAGGCCGATCGCCATCAGGTCGTTGTAGGCGAGCACGGCGGTGACGCCGGCGCGGACGACCTGCTCGGCGACGGCGATGCCGCCGGCCTCGGTGGGCTGGTTGGGGCCGAGCACGGTCAGGTCGGCGTCGCCGGCCCGGGCGGCCGCGTCGCCGACCGGCGGATCTCCCGGTTGGTCCACGAGCCGCGCGGGCCGGCGAGCAGCGCGATCTGCCGGTGCCCGAGGCCGACGAGGTGCTCGATCGGCGAGCCGGGCGCCCTGGCCGACGTCCATCACCACCGCCGGCAGGCCGGTCGACCTGGCGGTTGACCACGACCAGCGGCACCTCGCGGCTGAGCTGCTCGATCAGGCTGTTGCTCATCCGCGGGCTGCACAGCAGGACCCCGTCGACCTGCTTGGCCAGGGCGTGGACCAGCTCCTCCTCGACGCTCGGGTCCTCGTTGGTGTCGGCGACGAAGACGTGGTAGTCGCGCTGCCGGGCCTGGCTCTCCGCCGCCTTGATCAGCGGTGGGAAGAACGGGTTGGCGATGTCGGCCACGATCAGGCCGATGTTGTGCGTGCGCCCGGTGATCAGCGCCCGGGCGGCCCGGTTGGGCCGGTAGCCGAGGTGCTCGGCGCAGGCCAGCACCCGGCTGCGGGTCTCCGGGTTGACCAGGTGCGGCGCCGAGAAGGTGCGGGACACGGTGGAGATGTGCACGCCGGACTCGCGGGCGACGTCTCGGATGGTGGCTGGCACGCAGAGCCCCTTCGTCGCGATGTGGTGGCCGTCACTCAGGTGCGCCCATTAATGCAAACGGTTGCGTCGACTGTCAACGGTCTATTGTTGCGACTCGGTTGCGGACGCGCTCCCACTGAGTCGTTATGCCGGCATAAACGGGACATAATCGCCGGCAAGCCATTGACGGACGCGAGCGACGATCATGGTTAGTTTCGCTGCAAACGTTTGCAGCCCGCGGAGGCGACTGGCGATGTCGGCACCGGACGGCGCCGCTACGCCGCTGGTCGGACCGGCGCCCGGGCCGAGATGTTCGCTCCGGGCGCTGGCCGTCGACCACGCCGACACGCGCCGAGCTGGTCGCCCTCGCCGACATCAACCCGGCCCGGATGGCCGCGCACAACCGGCTGGCTGGCCGAGCTCGGCGCCGCGCCCGGTGCCGACCGTACCCGCGCCGCGCGACTTCGCCGCCATGCTGGCCGCGGAGCGGGTCGACGTGGTCGCTGGTCACCAGCGTCGACGCGCACCCACGACGAGTACATCGTCGCCGCGCTGCGACGCCGGCTGCGACGTGGTCACCGAGAAGCCGATGACCATCGACGCCGACGGCTGCCGGCGGATCCTGGACGCGGTGCGCCGAGCACCGGCCGGCGGGTCACGGTGGCCTTCAACTACCGCTACAACCCGCTGCACGAGCAGGTCCGCGAGCTGCTCGCCGAGCGGCGAGATCGGCGAGATCGGCTCGGTGCACTTCGAGTGGCTGCTCGACGTGCGGCACGGCGCCGACTACTTCCGCCGCTGGCACCGCGACAAGGCCAACTCCGGCGGCCTGCTGGTGCACAAGGCCGAGCCACCACTTCGACCTGGTCAACTGGTGGCTCGACGCGACACCGGTCGACGGTCTACGCGCCAGGGCCGGCTGTTCTTCTACGGCGCGGACGGGCGCCGGCACGGCTACGCCCGCGACTACGACCGGGCGCACGGCGCCCCCGCGGCCGCAGGACGACCCGTTCGCGCTGCACCTGGCCGACAACCCGCGACTGCGCGAGCTCTACCTCGACGCCGAGGACGAGGACGGCTACCAGCGCGACCAGAACGTCTTCGCGCCCGGGGTGACCATCGAGGACGACATGGCGGTGCTGGTCCGCTACTCCACCGGCGCCACGATGACCTACCACCTCACCGCGTACGCGCCCTGGGAGGGCTACCGGGTCGATGGTCAACGGCAGCCGGGGCCGGCTGGAGCTCGAGGTCGTCGAGAGCGACCACGTCAGCCCCGGCCGGCGCGAGCGAGGTCAAGGGCGCCGCGCTGCACGGCGCCGAGGCCGCCGCCGAGCGGGGGCGCGCCCGGCTGACCGTCCGCCCGTTCTGGGCGCCGCCCCGGGAGGTCCCGGTCGCGGGCTACGCCCGCGGCGGCCACGGCGGCGCCGACGCGCGGATGACCGCGGTGCTCTTCGGCGGCCGCCACCGACCCGCTGGGCCGCTCCGCCACCGCCCGCGACGGCGCGCTGGCCCTGCTGACCGGCCTGGCCGCCAACCGGTCCATCGCGACCGGCGCGCCGGTGACGCGTCGCCGACCTGCTCGATCCGACCTGACCGCGAGGAGACGTGCATGTCCGACCTGCTGTTTCCGGCCGAGCCGGGCCAGCGGGCGATCGCCCGCGAGCTGTACGCGCTCGCGCGCGACCTGCCGCTGATCTCGCCGCACGGCCACGTCGACCCGGCCATGCTGGCCGACGACGAGCCGTTCCCCGACCCGGCCCGGCTGATCATCGTGCCCGACCACTACCTGACCCGGATGCTGCTCAGCCAGGGCATCCCGCCGGCCCGGCTCGGCGTGCCCAGCCGCGACGGCGAGCCCGAGTCGAGACCGACGGCCGGGCGATCTGGCGGCTGTTCGCCGAGCACTGGCACCTGTTCCGCGGCACCCCGTCGCGGCTGTGGCTGGAGCGCGACCTTCGCGACGTCTTCGGCGTCACCACGCCGGCTGGCGCCGGAGACCGCCGACGAGGTCTACGACGCGATCGCCGACCGGCTGGCCGAGCCGGACTTCCGGCCCCGGGCGCTGTTCGAGCGGTTCAACATCGAGGTGCTGGCCACCACCGAGTCGCCGCTGGACGACCTGGCCGCGCACGCCAAGCTGGCCGCCGACGGCTGGGGCGGCCGGGTGGTCACCACGTTCCGCCCCGACGACGTGGTCGACATGGAGTTCGCGGGCTGGGCCGACACGGGTCGGCCGGCTCGGCGAGATCGCCGGTGAGGACACCGGCACCTACGCCGGGTACCTGGCCGCGCTGCGGTCCCGCCGGGAGGCGTTCATCGCCGCCGGCGCGACCTCCACCGACCACGGCCACCCGACCGCGCGCACGCTGTGACCTCAGCCGCGGCCGAGGCGGCGGCGCTGTTCGCCAAGGGCCTGCGCGGCGAGGCCGACGCCGCCGACGCCGAGGCGTTCCGGGCGCACATGCTGGTGGAGTTCGCCCGGATGTCCATCGAGGACGGTCTGGTGATGCAGCTGCACCCGGGCGCCGTGCGCAACCACAACCGGTGGCTGCACGCCACGCACGGCCGCGACGTCGGCGGCGACATCCCGCAGGCGACCGAGTACGTGCACGCGCTCGACCCCGCTGCTCGACGCGTACGGCAACGACCCCCGGCTGCGGCTGGTGCTCTACACCCTCGACGAGTACACGTTCACCCGCGAGCTGGCGCCGCTCGCCGGCGGCTACGCCGCGCTCTACCTCGGCGCGCCCTGGTGGTTCCTGGACTCGCCGGAGGGGCTGCGCCGGTTCCGGGAGACGGTCACCGAGACCGCCGGCTTCTACAACACCGCCGGGTTCGTCGACGACACCCGGGCGTTCTGCTCCATCCCGGTCCGCCACGACGTGGCCCGCCGGGTCGACGCCGGCTTCCTGGCCCGGCTCGTCGCCGAGCACCGGCTGCCGCTCGACGAGGCGGCCGAGACCATCGCCGACCTCGCGTACCACCTGCCCAAGACGGGTGTTCCGGCTGGAAGGCTGACCAATGACGACCACGATCACCGCCGTCGAGGTGCACGACGTGCGGTTCCCGACCGCCGCCGCGGGCGACGGCTCCGACGCGATCAACCGGGGCGACTACTCGGCGACCTACGTCGAGCTGCGCACCGACGCCGGCCGTCGTCGGGTGCCGGCTTCACCTTCACCAACGGCCGCGGCAACGAGATCACCTGCGCCGCGGTCCGCGCGCTGGCGCCATCACGTGGTCGGCCGCACGCTCGAGGAGATCGCCGCCGAGCCGGTGGCGTTCTGGCGCTCGCTGACCGCCGACCCGCAGCTGCGCTGGCTGGGCCCGGAGAAGGGCGTCATCCACATGGCGACCGGCGCGCTGGTCAACGCGGTGTGGGACCTGCGGGCCAAGGCTGGCCGGCAAGCCGATGTGGCGGCTGCTCGCCGAGATGCCGACCGACGAGCTGGTCGCCAGCGTCGACTTCCACCACATCACCGACGCGCTCACCCCGGACGAGGCCGCGGCGATCCTGGACAAGGGCCGGCACGGGTACGCCGAGCGGCTGGCCGCTGCTCGAGCGGGACGGCTTCCCGTCGTACACCACCTCGGTCGGGCTGGCTCGGCTACCCCGACGACAAGGTGCGGGCGCTGACCCGCGCGGCGTACGCCGAGGGCTGGCGGGCGATGAAGATGAAGGTCGGCGGCGACGCTCGACGACGACGTGCGGCGGGCCCGGATCATCCGCGAGGAGATCGGCCCGGACGCGCTGCTGATGATGGACGCCAACCAGGTCTGGGACGTCGACGAGGCGATCGCCAACATGGGCGCGCTGGCCGAGGTCGACCCGTACTGGATCGAGGAGCCCACGCACGCCGACGACGTGCTCGGCCACGCCCGGATCGCCGCGCGCGGTGACCGGCGCCGGTGCCGGGTCGCCACCGGCGAGGTCGCCGCCAACCGGGTCATCTTCAAGCAGCTGCTCCAGGCCGAGGCGATCGGCGTCATGCCAGATCGACGCCTGCCGGGTCGGCGGCGTCAACGAGGTGCTCGCGGAGCTGCTGCTGGCGGCCAAGTTCGGCGTGCCGGTCTGCCCGCACGCCGGCGGCGTCGGGCTGTGCGAGTACGTGCAGCACCTGGCGATCTTCGACTACCTGCGGGTCGGCACCTCGCTGGACGGGCGGATGGTCGAGTACGTCGACCACCTGCACGAGCACTTCGTCGACCCGGTGCGCACCCGCGGCGGGCGCTACCTGCTGCCCGACCGAGCCCGGCTACAGCGCCACGATGAAGGCCGCGTCGATCGCCGAGTTCTCGTTCCCGGACGGGCCGGCATGGCGATGACCGCCGCGACTCGGGCTCGGCCTCGCTCGCGCCGGGTGCCCACCGAGAGCCGGCCGCTGGTGCGGCCCGGCACGGTGGCCGCCGGCATCGTGCACCTCGGGCTCGGCGCGTTCCACCGGGCCCACCAGGCCGTCTACACCGAGGAGGCGATCGCCGCGGCCGGCGGCGACTGGGGCATCGTCGGCGTCGCGCCGCGCTCGCGCCGACGTGGTCGCCGCGCTCGCCGCGCAGGACAACCTGTTCAGCGTCTCCGCGATGTCCGCCGACGGCATCCGGACCCGGGTGGTCGGCGCGCTGGCCGGCGTCACACGCGGCCGCCGCCGATCCGGCGCGCGGTGGTCGCGCTGCTGGCCGACCCGGCGATCCGGGTGGTCACGCTGACCGTCACCGAGAAGGCGCTACCGGCTCGACCCGGCGACCGGGCGGCTGCTCGCCGACCCGGCGCTCGCCGCCGACCTGCCCGGCGACCGGCCGCCGACCACGGTGCCCGGGCTGCTGGTGCGCGGGCTGCTCGCCCGGGCCGCGCCGACGCCGGGCCGATGGCGCTGGTGAGCTGCGACAACCTGCCGGCCAACGGCCGCCGGCTGCGCGGGCATGCTGGACGCCGCCGTTCGCCCGGGCCGGGCACGACGACGCCTGGCTGCGCGCCAACGTGAGCTGTCCCGGCACGATGGTCGACCGGATCGTGCCGGCGACCGACCGACGCGAGCCGGGCGGCCGCGGCCGCGGCGCTCGGCGTCCGCGACCTGGCGGCGGTGGCGGCCGAGCCGTACCCGCAGTGGGTGATCGAGGACGACTTCCCCGGCGGGCGGCCCGCCTGGGAGACGGCCGGCGCGGTGCTCACCGACGACGCCGGGCCGTGGGAGCGGCTGAAGCTGCGCACCCTCAACGGGGTGCACTCGGCCATGGCCTACCTCGGCGCGCTGGCCGGGCGGGAGACGATCGCCGACGCGCTACCGATCCCGGGGCTGACCGACGCGATGCGCCGGCTCATCGCCGAGGACATCGCGCCCAGCTTCACCCCGCCGGACGGGGTCTCCGTCGTCGACTACGGCGAGTCGGTGCTGGAGCGGTTCGCCAACCCGGCCATCGCGCACCGCACCCTCCAGGTCGCCATGGACGGCTCGCAGAAGCTGCCGCAGCGGGTGCTGCACACGATCCGCGACCGCCGGGCCGCGGGTGCGGAGCCGCGCTGGGGTGCCCTGGTCGTGGCGGCCTGGATGCGCTTCGCCCGCGGGGTCGCCGACGACGGCCGGGCGCTGCCCCTCGACGACCCGCTTGGCGGACCGGATCCGGGCCGCGGTGGCCGCCGCGCCGGCCAGCCCGGACGGGCTCGCCGGCGCGCTGTTCGGCCTGCCCGAGGTCTTCCCGGCGGAGCTGGCCGCCGACGACGAGGTCCGCGCGCTGGTGGTCGACTGGCTGACCGAGTTCGACCGGCACGGCGTGGAGGCCACCCTGGCCGGTAGTCGACATGACGCGGGTCGCGCTGATCGGGGCCAACGGCCACGGCCGCTGGCACCGGCGGCGACTGGCGCCTCGCCAGGAGTCGGGCGCGCTCGAGTTCGTCGGCATCGCCGAGCCGAACCCGGTCGACCCCGACCCGCCGGTGCCGCCGGGCACGCCCGTGTTCGCCGACCACCGGGAGCTGCTCGCCGCGACCCGGCCCGACGTGGTGGTGATCTGCACGCCGCCGCACACCCACCTGCCGATCGCCCTGGACGCCCTGGCCGCCGGCTGCGACCTGCTGCTGGAGAAGCCGCCGGTGCTGTCGCTGGCCGACCACGCCCGGCTGGCCGCGGCGCTGGCCGACGCGGGCCGGTCGTGCCAGGTCGGCTTCCAGGCGCTCGGCTCGGCCGCGCTCGCCGCGCTGCTGGCCGCGATCGCCGGCGGCGGCCTGGGCACGGTCACGGGCGTCGCCGCGGTGGCGCGTGGCAGCGGGACGACGCCTACTACGCCCGGTCACCGTGGGCGGGCCGCCGCGGCCGTCGACGGCGCGCTGGTCAACCCGCTCGCCCACGCGGTGCATGCAGTGCCTGGCCATCGCCCATCCGCATTTGCTCTGCAGCCATATCCGCATCACCGGTAGCGACCCGACACGTGATGCGGATATGGCTGCAGAGCAAATGCGCGCGGGACCGGCGCCTGGGCGGCTCGAGGTGGAGCGTTACCGGACCCGGCCGATCGAGAGCGACGACACGGCCGTGCTCCGGTTGACCGTCCAGGGTGGACCGCCAGTGGTCGTGGCGGTCACGCTGGCCGGCGAGGAGTTCATCGCCGGTGAGATCACCGTCACCGGCACGCGCGGGAGCGCGACCTTGGAATACCCGACCGACCGCCTCCGGCTGCCCGGGGACGCCGGGCCGCGCGAGGTGCCCGGCCGGGTCGACCTGCTCGACAACCTGCTCGCGCACCGCGCCGACCGGGCCGGCGTGCCGCTGCGGGCAGCACTGTCGGCCACCGCGGGCTTCACGGCGGTGGTCGAGGCACTCGGCGCGGCACCCCTGCCGACAAGACTCGACGACGAGCTCGTCGACGACATCGGCGCCGGGCCGGGTCGGATCCGCTCGATCCGCGGCATCAACGCGGTGCTCCGCCGGGCCGCCGAAGGGCTCGCGCTGCCGTCGGAGCTCGGCGTGCCGTGGGCCCAAGCGCCGTACACGGAAAACCGCCTGCAAACAACGGGGTCAGTCGCCCACCAGAAATAGGGCTAATAGGTGGCCTACTCGACCGATTCGGCGGTCGGGCCATCCGCCATTGCCGCAATTCTCTGCAACATTCCTGCACATCGATGGCATTGACACTCATAACAATCAATACCTATGTTTCAGAATAGGTATCCAGGTTGTGATCGGAGTGTCTCAATGCGATTTCGAGGTCTCGCCGCGAGCGTCGCCGGCGTGCTTGTCATCGCCGTCGCGGCACCCGCCGCGGCGGCATCCACCCCGCTCAGCGAGCGGGTCGCCCGGCAGGTACTGCCCGCCGGGGACGGTTGGGCGGCCGAGGGCACCGGCACGACCGGCGGCGCCGGCGCCGCACCGGAAAATGTGTTCCACGTCGACAACCGCGACGAGCTCGCGGCCGCGGTCGCCGGCACCACGCCGGCGATCGTATTCGTCAAGGGCACCATCCACGGAAATGCCGACGCGAGCGGCGCGCCGCTGTCCTGTGCGCAGTTCGCCGACCCGGCGTACTCGCTGGACGCCTTTCTTTCCGCCTATGACCCGGCGGTCTGGGGCCGGGTCGCGCCGAGCGGCCCGCTGGAGGAGGCCCGGGTGCGTTCGGCCGCCAACCAGAGCGCGCGGGTGCGGGTCAACGTCGGCTCCAACAAGACCATCATCGGGCTGGGTGGTGCCCGGCTCAACGGGGTCTTCCTCCGGCTCGACGGCAGCGCGAACGTGATCATCCGGAACATCACCCACGAGGACAGCCGCGACTGCTTCCCGGTCTGGTCGCCGACCGACGGTGCGACCGGCAACTGGAACGCGGCGTACGACAACATCTGGATCCGCAACTCGCAGCACGTCTGGGTCGACCACAACACGTTCACCGACGCCGACAACCCGGACTCGGCGCAGCCGGTGCACTTCGGTCGGCCGTACCAGGTGCACGACGGGCAGGTCGACATCACCAACGGCAGCAACTACGTGACGGTGTCCTACAACCGCTTCACGAACCACGACAAGACGATGCTGATCGGCTCGACCAACACGCCCGGCGCCGACGTCGGCGCGCTCAAGGTGACCCTGCACCACAACGAGTTCGACGGCAGCGTGCAGCGCGCGCCACGGGTGCGGTTCGGCCAGGTGGACGTCTACAACAACCTCTACCGGGTGCCGGTCGCGGACCCGTACGAGTACAGCTGGGGTGTCGGCGTGCAGTCCGCCATCCACGCGGAGAACAACTACGTCGCCCTCGGCGGCGACGTGCCGGCGGACTCGTTCGTCTTCGACTGGGGCGGCACGGTGCTCACCGAGACGGGCACCTGGGTCCGGTCCGGCCGATCCCTGCCCCGTCCGGTCAACCTGCTCGCGGCCTACAACGCCACCCATGACCCCGACATCGCGCCGGACGCCGGGTGGACGCCCACCCTGCGTGCCGGTCCCGTGCTGCCCGCACCGGTCGCCGCGCTCGTGGTCGAGCTGTGCGCGGGCGCCCGCAGGCTAGCCCTCTAGGGAGGAAGAAGATGAGACGACGTCTGGCTGCCGTCGCGGCGGCGGCCGTGCTGGCGGTGCCGCTCAGCGTGGTCGGCATGAACCTGGCGTACGCCGAGACCCTGTTCGGCGACACCTTCGACGACGGCAACGCCGACGGCTGGTCCAAGTCCGGCGGCAGTTGGTCGGTGGCCGGCGGTGCCTACCGCCAGTCGAGCACCGGCGCCAGCGCGAAGGCGCTCGCCGGGAGCACGTCGTGGACCGACTACACGGTGAGCGCTCGGGTGAACCCGACCGCGTTCGGTGCGAGCGGGCGGTCCGTCGGCGTGGCCGCCCGCGTGCAGACCTCCACCAACTACTACGCCCTGGTGCTCACCGGAGGCGGCTCCGCGCAGCTGCAGCGGGTCTCCGGCGGCGGTGTCACGGCGCTGGGCACGGCCGTGGTCGGCGTGACACCGGGCACGACGTACACCCTGGGCCTGCGGGTCGCCGGTGGCTCGCTGAGCGGATCGGTCAACGGCGCGACGGTGGTGAGCGCGACCGACGGTACGTTCGGCTCCGGCCGGATCGGCCTGGTCGCGTCCTACGCCAGCGCCAGCTTCGACAACGTGTCCGTGGACACCGGCGCCGGGCCCGACCCGGACCCGACCACGCCACCGCCGACCGACCCGCCGCCCACCGGCAGTTGCCGGGTCAGCGGCACGGCGAGCGGTTTCGCCGGGGGAACGACCGGTGGTGCGGGCGGGCCGACGGTCGCGGTCGACACGGCGGCCGAGCTCCTCGCCGCCATCGCGCGCTCGGGTCCGGTCACCATCTGCGTGAGCGGCACGATCGCCCTGCCGGCCGGGATGTACGACGTGGCCAGCGACAAGTCGATCGTCGGGGTCGGCGCGACCGCGGGCATCACCGGTGGCGGCTTCAACATCGGCGGGCCGGTCTCCGACATCACGTCGCCGCCGGCCGACGCCGTGCACAACGTGATCATCCAGAACCTGTCGTTCCGGAACGCCAGCGACGACTCGATCAACGTGCAGATGTTCGCGCACCACGTCTGGATCGACCACAACGACCTGGCCCAGGGCTACGACGGGCTGATCGACATCAAGCGCGGATCGTCCTAGGTGACCGTCTCGTGGAACCACACCCACCACCACACGAAGAACATGCTGCTGGGTCACGACGACAGCAACGGCGCGCAGGACGTCGGGCGGCTGAAGGTCAGCTACCACCACAACTGGTTCGACGCGACGCCGCAGCGCAACCCGCGGGTCCGCTTCGGCGAGCCGGTGCACGTCTACAACAACTACTTCTTCTACAACACCGACACCGGGGTGGCCTGCCAGGCCGACGCCGGCTGCGTGGTCGAGGGCAACTACTTCGAGAACGTCGAGGAGCCGGTGACCAACACGTACGCCGGCCCGCGCCGGCCGCTGCGTCGCGCGCGGCAACGTCTTCGCCGGCGAGTCCGGCGCGCCGGACTGCTCCGGCACCGTGCAGGAAGCCCAGCGCGTACTACGCGTACACCCTCGACGACGCTTCGGCGGTCAAAGCGATCGTGACCGCCGGGGCCGGGGTCGGCAAGGTCTGACTCCGGTCGGTGCCGGCGGGTCGTGGCGGCCCGCCGGCACCACGCCACCGGGGTACGGGAGGCGTTCTCAGCCCGGGTCTCCCGCACCCTCAGAGATCGACAAGTATCGATCAATAGGGAGGATCCGTGTCAAGCAACCCAGCCTGGCGATCACGTCGCCGCGGCCTGCTGCTGGCCCTCGGGGCCGCACTGGCCGCCGCGGCGCTGGTTCTCGGCATGACCACCGGAGCCAGCGCGGCCACGCTGTTCTCCGACGACTTCGAGGACGGCAACTCGACCGGATGGACCACGAACGGCGGCAGCTGGTCGGTGGTCACCGACGGCTCCCGCGTGCTCCGCCAGAGCAGCACCAGCAGCGACGCCCGGGCCCTCGCCGGCACGGCGAGCTGGACCGACTACTCCGTGCAGGCCCGGGTCAAGCCGACCGCCTTCAACGGCAGCAACCGCTTCGTCGCGGTGCTCGCCCGGGTGCAGAGCAGCACCAGCTACTACTACCTGGCGCTGCGGTCCAACAACACCGTCGAGCTCAAGCGGCTCGTCGGCGGCTCGTCGACCACACTGGACACCGCCTCCGTCGGCGTGAGCGCGGGCACCTTGTACACGCTGCGGCTCGAGGTCACCGGCTCGACGCTGCGCGGCTACGTCAACGGCGCGCTGCTCACCGAGGCCACCGACACCCGCTGGACGCAGCGGGCGGATCGGCGTGGCCACCTTCTACACCACGCGCCAGCTTCGACGACGTCGCGGTGACCACCGGCGGCGGCGAGCCGAGCCGACCCCGACCAGCGAGCCGACCGGTCGAATCCCAGCCGGACCGAGCCCGACCAACCCGCCGGCGCCCAACGTCGCCGACGGCTGGGCGTCGGTCAACGCCTGGGGCCAGAACGGCACCACCGGCGGCGCCGGCGGGCCGACCGTGACCGTCACCACCGCGTCGGCGTTCCTGTCGGCGATCGCGCAGTCCGGGCCGCGGGTCATCCAGGTGCAGGGGATGCTCACGCTGCCCGGCCCGATGCACGACGTGACCTCCGACAAGACGATCGTCGGCGTCGGCTCCGGCTCCGGCCTCACCGGCGGCGGCCTCAACATCGGCCTGCCGATCGACGACGACATCACCTCGCCGCCGGCCGAACGCGGTGCACAACGTCATCATCCGGAACCTGAACTTCCGCGGCTGGCCGGACGACGCGATCAACGTGCAGATGTTCTCGCACCACGTCTGGATCGACCACAACACCTGGACCACCGGCACGGACGGCGGCGTCGACATCAAGCGCGGCTCGTCCTACGTCACCGTCTCCTGCAACCACGCCGACGGCACCGACAAGAACATGCTGCTCGGCCACGACGACGGCAACGCCGCGCAGGACATCGGCCGGCTGAAGGTCTCCTACCACCACAACTGGTTCGACGACACCAACCAGCGCAACCCGCGGGTCCGCTTCGGCGACCAGGTGCACGTCTACAACAACTACTACAACGACACCGGCAACTACGGCGTCGCGTCCACGGAGAACGCCGGCGTGATCGTCGAGGGCAACTACTTCGTGAACGTCGACGACCCGTTCCACCTCGGCGAGGCCACTCGGGGCCGGGCCGGATCGTGGCCCGCGACAACTGCTTCATCAACTCGGGCACCGGCGAGGCGGGCGGCAGCGTGTCCGCCGTGCCGTACGCGTACTCCCTGCTGCCCTGCGCCCAGGTCCAGGCGGCGGTCACCGCCCAGGCCGGCACCGGCCGAATCTGACATGAGGAGACACAGCATGAGCACATCCGCCCGCCGCGGCCTGGTCGCGGTCATCGCGGCCGCGCTCGCCGCGGTGATCGTGGCGTTCGGGCTCGCGGGCACCGCCCAGGCCGCGACCCTGTTCGCCGACGACTTCAACGACAACTCCGCCGACGGCTGGTCGAAGTCCGGCGGCGACTGGGCGGTGGTCAGCGACGGAACGCCCACCTTCACCCAGTCGAAGACCGACAGCGAGCTCGCCCGCGAGTTCGCCGGCTCGACGAGCTGGACCGCGTACTCGGTGCAGGCCCGGGTCAAGCCGCCTGGCCTTCAGCGGCAGCAACCGGGTCGTCGCACTGGCCGCGCGCTCCTCATCGGCGACCAAGATGTACCGGCTCGCGCTGGTCAACGCCAACCGCGCCGAACTGCAGGTCGGTCGACGGCTCGTCGGTCACGGTGATCGGCTCGGCGTCGCTGACCGTGTCCACCGGCACCTGGTACACGCTGCGGATCGACGCCGACGGCAGCACCATCTCCGGCTACGTCAACGGCACCCGGGTCGGCTCGGGCAGCAACAGCGCGCACAGCGCCGGCCGGATCGGCCTGGTGACCGTGTTCGCCTCCGCGCGCTTCGACGACGTGGTGGTCAGCACGATCGGCTCGACCCCGCCGACCGTCCAACCCGACCAGCCCGCCCACGAGCAACCCGACCAACCCGCCGACCGGCGGGCCGACCACACCACCGCAGACCGGCCTGGTCGGCTGGGCCACCCAGAACGGCGGCACCAGCGGCGGCGGCAGCGCCTCCGCCGACGACCGTGACCAGCGCCTCGGCGCTGACCAGCGCCGTCGGTGCCACCGGCGCCGCCGTGATCCGGGTCAGCGGCACCATCTCGTGCTCGGGCATGATCACGGCGTCGCGCTCCAACAAGACGATCCTCGGCAACTCCGGCGCGACGCATCGCCGGCTGCGGCTTCAACCGTCAACGGCGACCGCAACGTCATCATCCGCAACCTCATCGTTCCGCGGCTGGGACGACGACGCGATCAACGTGGAGACGGTCGCCACCAACGTCTGGGTCGACCACAACAGCTTCACCGACGGGTACGACGGCGCGGTCGACATCAAGCGCGGCTCCGACTTCGTCACCGTCTCGTGGAACCGGGTGCTTCGGCCACGACAAGTCGATGCTGCTCGGCCACAGCGACGACAACGCGCAGCGCAGGACGTCGGCCACCTGCGGGTGACCTACCACCACAACTGGTTCGACGGCTCCGGGACCCGGCACCCGCGGGTGCGGTTCGGCAACCCGGTGCACGTCTACAACAACTACTACTACAACAACGAGTACGGCGTCGCGTCCACGATGGACGCCGGCGTGCTCGTCGAGGGCAACTACTTCGAGAACGTCGACGAGCCGACCCTGGTCGGCTACGCCGACTCGGACCCGGGCGACCTCGTGCAGCGCAACAACGTCTTCGTCGGCTCCGGCTCGCCGCAGAGCGCCGGCAGCACGGCGGAGCATCCCGTACTCGTACCAGCTCGACAACGCCAGCGGCGTCAAGTCGAGCGTCACCTCGGGCGCCGGCGCCGGCCGGATCAACCCCTGACCGAACCAGGTGCCGGGGTGGCCACGCACGGGCCACCCCGGCACCGCCATTTGGAGGGAAGCATGCGCACTCATCTCCGGCTGGCGGCGGTGGCCGGCGCCGTGGCGCTCGCGCTGGCCGTCACCGTCACGCTGACCGCACCCGCGTCGGCCGCAACCCTGTTCGGCGACGACTTCGCCGACGGCAACGCGTCCGGCTGGTCGACCTCCGGCGGCTCCTGGTCGGTGGCCGGCGCGGCCTACCGGCAGTCCAGCACCGGCGCCGACGCCAAGGCGCAGGCCGGCTCGACGACCTGGACCGACTACGCCGTGCGGGCCCGGGTGCAACCGGTCGCGTTCGGCTCGCCGGACCGCTCGGCCGGCGTCGTCGCCCGGGCCCAGAACACCACCAACTTCTACTCGCTGGTGCTGGTCGGCGCCGGGCGGGTGGAGCTGCGCCGGGTGTCCGGCGGTGGCGTCACCGTCCTCGCCTCGGCGCCGGCCACGGTGACACCCGGCGGCTGGCACGAGCTGACCCTGACCGTCGCCGGGTCCGCGCTGCGCGGTGCGGTCGGCGGGCAGACCGCTGGTCACCGCCACCGACAGCACGTTCACCCGCGGCCGGATCGGGCTGGTCGCCTCGTACGCCAGCGCGGTCGTTCGACGACGTCGCGGTGTTCACCGGCGGCGCGCCGGACCCGACCCCCACCGCCTCGCCGACGTCGACCCGCCCGGTCCGCCGACCTCCCCCGCCGGGTCAGCCGGACGGCTTCGCCAGCGTCGCCGGGTTCGGGCCGACCGGCACCACCGGCGGCGCGGCCGGGCCGACGGTCACGGTCACCACGGCCGCGGCGCTGGCTGAGTACGCCGGCGCGCCGACGCCGTACACCATCCTGGTCTCCGGGCGGATCGCGGTCGGCGGCATGGTCACCGTGGTGGCCAACAAGAGCATCGTCGGTGTCGGCGGCACGGCCGAGATCACCGGCGGCGGCCTGCAACTCGGCACCACCACCCGGCCCGGCAACAACGTGATCATCCGGAACATCCGGTTCAGCGGGGCGTCCGACGACTCGATCAGCGTCACCAACGGCGCGCACCACGTCTGGATCGACCACAACGAGTTCCTGCCCGCGCTACGACGGCTCGGTCGACGTCAAGCGGCAGTCGACGTTCGTCACCGTCTCCTGGAACCGCTTCACCGGCACCGACAAGTCGGCGCTGCTCGGCCACTCCGACTCGTACCCGGCGGATGTCGGCTATCTGAAGGTGACCTACCACCACAACCTGTTCGACGGCTCCAACCAGCGGCATCCGCGGGCGCGGTTCGGCGAGCCGGTGCACGTCTACAACAACTACTACCGCAACATCGGCCTGTACGGCGTCGCGTCGACCGAGAACGCCGGCGTGCGTGGTCGAGGGCAACTACTTCGAGAACGTGGCGTTCCCGTGCTACTCGGTGGGCGGCTACGCCGAGAGCGGCCCGGGCCGGCTGGTGCAGCGGGCCAACGCCTTCGTCGACTCCGGCACCTGCGAGGCCGGGGGAGCGGTGCAGGAGCCGTCCTCGTACTACTCCTACTCCTTGAGCCCCGCCTCGTCCGTGCCGTCCGCGGTGACGGCCGGCGCCGGCGTGGGGAGGTTGTGATGCGGCTCCGTTTGTTGTGCGCCGCTGTGCTGCTGGCGGCCGCCGGCGTCACGTTCGTCGCGGGGTCGGCCAGCGCGGCCACGCTGTTCAGCGACGACTTCACCGACGGCGACGCGGCCGGCTGGACCACCTCGGGTGGCGCCTGGTCCGTCTCCGGCGGCGCCTATCGGCAGACCGGGCAGAGCAGCGACGCCCGGGCCCGGGTCGGCTCCACGGGGTGGACCGACTACACCGTGCGGGTGCGGGTCACGCCGGCCGCGTTCAGCGGCAGCAACCGGTTCGTCGCCGTGCTGGCCCGGGCGCAGTCGGCGACCAGCTACTACTACGTCGCCCTGCGCTCGAACAACACCGTGGAGCTGAAGTGGCTGGTGAACGGGGCGGCGACGACGCTCGCCACGGCGTCCCTGACCGTGTCGACGGGCCGGTCGTACGCGGTGGCCTTGACGGTGGCCGGGTCGAGCCTGTCCGGCACGGTCGACGGGGTCGCGCTGGTGTCGGCGACGGACACCCGGTTCACCGCGGGCCAGGCCGGGGTGGCGACCTACTATGCCGCCTCGGCTTTCGACGACGTGCTGGTGGAGTCGGCCGGGTCCGGTCCGCCGTCACCGACCGCGTCGCCGACCGTGCCGCCGACCGGTCCGCCGCCCTCGGGTTCGGCGGACGGGTTCGCGTCGGTGCCGGCGCTGGGCCTGAACGGCACCACCGGCGGCGCCGGCGGACCACCGTCACCGTCGCCACCACCAACGAACTGCTCGAGGCGATCGACACCGTCGGGCCGATGATCATCCAGGTGGCCGGGCGCCATCGACGATCACCAGCAAGCAGGGCGTGCGGCCGAACAAGACGATCGTCGGGGTCGGCGACGGCGCCACCATCAACGGCGGCGGGTTCGACTTCTACCGGTCGTACAACGTGATCGTCCGGAACCTCACCTTCGCCAACGCCGAGGACGACGCGATCAACGTCGGCCAGGAGTCGCACCACATCTGGATCGACCACAACACGTTCGTCGCGCCGGTCGACGGCTCGATCGACATCGTCCGCGGCGCGGACTACGTGACGGTGTCGTGGAACCACTTCGCGGCCACCGACAAGAGCATGCTGATCGGCCACTCCGACGGCGGCCGCGTCGACCGACGTCGGGCACCTGAAGGTGACCATCCACCACAACTTCTTCGACCGCTCGCGCCAGCGCCACCCGCGGGTGCGGTTCGGCGAGCCGGTGCACGTCTACAACAACTACTTCCTGCGGCAACGAGCTCTACGGCGTCGCGTCGACCATGAACGGCGGCGTGCTCGTGGAGGGCAACTACTTCCAGGACGTGCCGTTCCCGTGCTTCTCGGCCAGCGGCTACGCCGACAGCGGCCCGGGCCGGCTGGTCCAGCGCGACAACGTCTTCACCGGCTCCGGACCCTGTGAGGTGTCCGGCTCGGTGGCCGAACCGCGCGGTTGGTACGCGTACACGATGGACAGTGCGGCCTCGGTCCCGGCCCGCGTGGCCGCGGGCGCCGGAGCCGGGCGCATCTAGCGGGCGTCCGCCACCTGTTCGCGGGTGAGGGCGCCGTCGACGACGAGCACCGTGAGGCGCCGGGTGACCGGCGCCTCCGGTGTCACCAGCAGCGGATGGTCGAAGGCCAGCGCCGCGCAGACACCCGGGTAGATCCCGGTCCGGACGAACCACCGGTCGTCGCCGTCGAGACCCCGGAACACCAGGGTGTACGGCCCGGGGCCGGTCAGCGCCAGCCAGGGTGCCGCGCTGCCGTTGACCTTCTCCTCACCCTCGGAGTCCTCGGTGAAGGTGTGTGTCGCGCCGGGCGCGGCCCTCCAGAAGAAGCCGCCGTAGCCGGCGCCGTCCGGCCGGCCGTTGGTGGCCGGGCTGCCGAGCGGGACCGGTGCGGTCGCGGCGAGGGTGAACTCGACCGCGAGCTCCCACCCGTTTGGAGCGCTCGTCGCGGTCAGGTGCCGCTCCTCGGTGAGCAGCACGTCGCCGTCCTTGTCGCGCCACTCCATCCGGTGCCGCAGGCCGTCGTCGGTGGGCAGCCAGCCGGTGTGCACGATCGCGCCGTGGTCGTCCAGCCAGGTGTAGCCACGGTCCCGGACGTACGTGCGGCCGCCCCACAGGTTCGTGCCGTCGACGTCCTGCATGGCGACCGAGACACCCAGGTGCCAGATGTGGTCGTCGGGCGCGAAGTCGGTGACCGGTGTGCCGCCGAGCGTGCGCACGGGGTGCAGATAGGGCCGGGGCCCCTGGATCACGTCGACGTCCGGATCGACCACATAGGAGGCGACCGGCTGCGCCGTCGACGGTCAGCTCGGTCATCCCTCCACCGTCTCCCGGTAACCGCGCAGCGCCGCCGCGAGCACCTCGTCGCCCGGTCGCGCCCAGACCTCGGCGGAGAACACCTCGACCTCGACCGGACCGGTGTAGCCGGCCGCGTCGACCGCGCGCCGGAAGCGGCGGTTGTCGACGCAACCGTCACCGGGCAGGCCGCGGCCGAGCAGCACGCCGGCCGGCAGGGGAGTGACCCAGTCGGCGACCTGGAAGCAGGCGATCCGCCGCTGGCGGCCCGCCCGCTCGATCTGGGCCCAGACCTGGTCGTCCCACCACAGGTGGTAGGTGTCGACCACGACGCCGACCGCGTCGACCGGGTGCGGTGCGGCCAGGTCGAGCGCCTGGCCCAGGGTCGACACCACGCAACGGTCGGCGGCGAACATCGGGTGCAGGGGCTCGATGGCCAGGCGGACGCCGGCCGCCAGGGCATCCGGGACCAGCCGGCCGATGGCCTCGCCTACGTGGGCCCGGGCGGCGTCGATGTCACGGCTGCCCTCGGGGAGGCCGCCCGAGACGAGCACCAGCACGGGCGCGCCCAGGGCGGCCGCCTCGTCGATGGCCCGCCGGTTGTCGTCGTACCAGTCGCGGTCGGCGAAGAACCCGCCGCGGCACAGCGACGTGACGTCGAGCCCGGCGTCGCGGGTCAGCGCCGCGGTCTTCTCGAGGCCGAACGCCGCGACCTCCTCGCGCCACAGGCCGACCCCGGTCACCCCGGCGCGGACGCAGCCGGCGACGAGGTCGGGCAGCGGCCAGTGCTTGGTGGTGGCCGAGTTGAGCGCGAACCGGGTCACTGGGTCACACCTGCCGTGGTCATGAACGCCCGGGCGCGCGCGGCGGCGAGGTCGGCGTCGGGCAGCACACCCGCCGCGTCGGCCAGCCGGATCAGCGTGGCCAGGTGCTGTGGCGACCGGCCGCTCTGCAGCCCGCCGACCATCGTGAAGTGGCTCTGGTGGCCGGCCAGCCAGGCGAGGAAGACGATGCCGGTCTTGTAGTAGAAGGTCGGTGCGCCGAAGACGTGCCGGGCCAGCGGCACGGTGGGTGCGAAGATCTCGTCGTATCCGCCGCTCGTCGCCGGCGTCCAGCGCGCGCAGCGCGGCCGCCGCCGGTGCGGCGATCGCGGCGAAGATGCCCAGCAGCGCGTCGGAGTAGCCCTCGGTGTCGCCCTTGATGAGCTGCGGGTAGTGGAAGTCGTCGCCGGTGTAGAGCCGGTGCCGGCCGGCAGCCGGCGCCGCAGGTCGACCTCGAACGCCTCGTCGAGCAGCGAGACCTTGATGCCGTCGACCTTCGCCTGGTTCGCGCGGATCAGGTCGAGCACGGTGGCGACCGGGTCGGTGCCCCAGTAGCCGGCCAGCGCCGGGTCGAACATCTCGCCGAGCCAGTGCAGCACCACCGGCCCGTCGGCCTGGCGCAGCAGCTCACCGTAGACGTCGAGGTAGTCGTCGGCGGTTCGCGCGGCCGCGGCCAGGTGCCGGCTGCACATCAGCACCGGTGTCGCCCCCGCCGCCTGGACGTCGGCGAGCTGCTCTGATAGGCCTTCCGCACCTCGTCGAGGCCGGCCGGGCCGGGCGGCAGCTGGTCGGTGGCGACGCCTGCGACGATCGGGCCGGCCGCTGCCCGGGTGCTGCGCCGGATCAGCTCGCGGGTCGCGGCGTAGTCGAGGCCCATGCCGCGCTGCGCGGTGTCCATCGCCTCGGCCACGCCGAAGCCGTGCGACCAGAGGTGGTGGCGGAAGGCGAGGGTGGCGTCCCAGTCGAGGGCGGCCGGCCGGCCCGGGGTGTTGTCGGCCAGCGGATCGGCGACCACGTGGGCGGCGGCGTACGCGATGCGGCTGGTGAACGGCTTCTTCTCGTAGGCCGCCCCGGCCCCGGTGAAGGTGAACGGGCCGTCGGGGAGTCGGACGGTGGTCACGCGTCGAGCTCCGGGACCTCGATCCGGCGGCCCTCGCGGGCCGCCTGGGCGCCGAGCTCGGCCAGCTGCACACCGCGGGCGCCGGCCCAGAGGTCCCAGCTGTACGGCTCGTCGTCGACCACATGCCGCAGGAACAGCTCCCACTGCTCCTGGAAGCCGTTGCGGAACTCCTCGTTGTCGGGGACAGCCTGCCACTGGTCGCGGAACCGCTCGGTGGCCGGCAGATCGGGGTTCCAGACGGGCTTGGGCGTGGTCGACCGGTGCTGGATCTTGCATTCCCGCAGCCCGGCGACGGCGCTGCCCTCGGTGCCGTCGACCTGGAACTCGACCAGCTCGTCGCGGTAGACCCGGACCGCCCAGGAAGAGTTGATCTGGGCGACGATGCCGCCGTCGAGCTCGAAGATGCCGTACGCCGCGTCGTCGGCGGTCGCCTCGTAGGCCTGGCCGGCCTCGTCCCAGCGGCGGGGGATGTGGGTGGTGACGTGCGCGGTGACCGCCCGGACCGGCCCGAAGATCTGCTCCAGCACGTAGTGCCAGTGCGGGAACATGTCGACCGTGATGCCGCCGCCGTCGGCCGTGCGGTAGTTCCACGATGGACGCTGCGCCGGCTGCCAGTCACCCTCGAAGACCCAGTAGCCGAACTCGCCGCGGATGCTCAGGACGCGGCCGAAGAAGCCGCCCTTGACCAGCCGGTCGAGCTTGCGCAGGCCGGGCAGGAAGAGCTTGTCCTGCACGACGCCGTGCTTGACGCCGGCCGCGTCGGCCAGTCGGGCGAGCTCGACCGCTCCGGCCAGGTCGCCGGCCGTCGGCTTCTCGGTGTAGATGTGCTTGCCGGCGGCCACGGCGGCCCGGATCGCCTTCTCGCGGACGTTGGTCACCTGCGCGTCGAAGTAGATCTCGACGTCGGGGCGGGCCAGTGCCGCGCCCAGGTCGGTGGTCCATTGCGTCAGGCCGTGCCGTTGGGCGATGGCCCGCAGCCGGGCGTCGTCGCGCCCGACCAGCACCGGCTCGGGCCAGAGCAGCGTGCCGTCGCGCAGCGGGAGGCCACCGCTTTCGCGGATCGCCAGCAGCGAGCGGACCAGATGCTGCCGGTAGCCCATCCGGCCGGTCACTCCGTTGAGGACGATCCCGATGGTTCTGCGATCCACGACCCTACCTCCTGAGGTAAGCGCTTTCCTGGACGGTATCGATCGATATGGCGCTGAGGCAAGGGCTTTCCCGTATGATCTCGGCGTGGCCACGCTGGACGACGTCGCGCGCCGGGCGGGCGTCTCGACGGCGACCGCCTCGCGCATCATCAACGGCAGCAGCAAGCCGGTCAGCGCCGCCCTGCGCGACCGGGTCGAGGCGGCGGTGGCCGACCTGCACTACGTGCCCAACGCGCACGCCCGGCAGCTCGCCGGCTCGGGGCGCACCGCCGTCGGGGTGGTCGTCCACGACGTCTCCGACCCCTACTTCGCCGAGATCACCCGCGGCCTGCAGCGGGTCGCCACCACCGACGGCCGGCTGGTGATCATCTGCAACACCTACCGCGACCCGGCCCGCGAGCTCGACTACGTCGAGTTGCTCCGGGCGCACCAGGTTGCGGCGATGGTGCTGGCCGGTTCGGGTTACCACGATGCGGGCTTCGCCCGGGCGCTGCGCGGCAAGCTGCGGGCCTACGAGCTGAGCGGCGGCCGGGTCGCCGTCATCGGCCGCCACGACCGCACCGGCGACGCGGTGGTCCCCGACAACGAGTCCGGTGGCTTTCTGGCCGGCTCGCATTTGTATGCGCTGGGCCATCGCGAGATCGGCGTGATCGCCGGCCCGCGCAACCTCACCACGACCACGGACAGGCTGACCGGCATCCGCCGGAGCGCCCGGGCACACGCTCTCCCGGCGCCGAAGGTCTGCTACGCCGACTTCGACCGTGACAGCGGTGCCGCCGCGACGGCCGACCTGCTGGCCGCCCACCCGCGGGTCACCGCGATCGCGGCGCTCAACGACTCGATGGCGGTGGGTGCGCTGGCGTTCCTGCGGGGCGTCGACCGCCGGATCAGCGTGATCGGCTTCGACGACATGCCCATCGCGCGGGACGTGACGCCGGCCCTGACGACGATCCGGCTGCCGCTGGCCGACATGGGCGCGCTGGCCATGTCGCTGGCGCTGTCGCAGCCCTCACCCAGCCCGCGGGTCGAGCGCGTGCCGGCCGAGCTCGTGGAGCGCGAGAGCACGTTCCCTCTCTGAGTCGTCTCGTTATCCGTCGAGCGTGATCCAGTACCGGCGTACCCGGCCGTGCTTGGTGTCGCGGATGCCTTCGAGCACGCCGCCGTTGCGCTCGATGGTGCGGGCCGAGGCCAGGTTGTCGGCGAGGCAGGGGATGAGGACGCGGTCCAGGCCGAGGGTGGCGCGGGTCTCGCGGAGCATCTCGCCGAGCGCCCAGGACGCCAGGCCTCTTCTGCGCGCGGACGGGCGTACGCCGTAGCCGATCTGGCCCAGGTCGTCGTCGTACAGGTGCCGCAGCGCGATCCCGCCGAGTACCTGGCCGTCCTCGACGATCCACCGCGGCGAGGCGTGCTGTTCGTCGGGGCAGGGGGTCCCGATCGGATGCGTCCGGTGGAGTCGCGCGTCCACCCAGGCGGCGAAGCCGTCGGCAGAGTGCACGTCGTCGTCGTCGGCGCCGAGGCCGAAGCCGTCCTCGTGCGCACCTGGGCCCCAGTCGTCGCGGCACTCGACGAACGCGGCGTGCAGGCGGGTGGTCGGCGCGATCAGTTCAGGCATGCGGTCACGGTAGGTGCGGGCTGATCACTTGACGAGCCGCGTACTCGCGGGTCCAGAAGGGCTTCTCGGGGCCGTCTTGGCGAATCGCTTCAGGGGAGTACGACGCCGCGCCGTCGGCTGGTTGGCGGCGCCGTCGAGACCGCTCCGTGCCGCGTCTCGTTCCAGTGGGACTGGCCGGCTGGCTCGGTCTCTTCGGCACAGGTGTGAGCCGCGCCACACCTGCGCGGTCTTGTCACGCCGGGCTCAGGCCGTGGAAGCGCCGGACGAACGCGAGCTGCTCCTCCACGGTGCCGATCTCCTCGGGGCGGGCCGGAGCGAACAGGTCGACGTCCTGCGGCACGGTGCCCGCGGACACTGACGTCAGGACGTATCCGCTGCGACCGTTGGTGAACTGCCTGAGCTGACCGGATGGCCAGACCTCCGGCCGCGCACCTTGGCAGCAGAGGTGCAGCCCCCTCGCCTCCAACTGCTGGCGAATGGCGATGAGGCAGACGAGCAGGTCTTCGCCCTCCGCCGCCAGGACAAGGTTGTCGCTGCTGATGTCGACTCGTGCGGGGTGAACGTCATGGATGGTGACTGTCGAGCCCCTGGTCCGGCCGGCCTTGTCCACGACGTCCAGAGCGACGCTCTCGCGGCGCTCGCTCACTGGCCGATGCGTCCGTCGATCCGCTCGCGCAGCAGGTCGACGTGACCCATGTGCCGGCCGTACTCCCAGATCATGCCGACCAGTGCCTCGCGCAACGACATGTCCCCGCCGCCGCTGCCGTGCTGGTTCAGGGCATCGTCGCCGGTGATGTCGAGACTCGGCGCTTCGGCCACGAATCGGGTGGCGAAGTCGACCTCCGCCCGCCAGGCGTCCCAGGCCTGCGCGACCACCTGTGGGTCGGCGACTGCGCCATCGAAGTCACCGTCGCGGTTGGTGTCGGACACGTACAACCTGGGCACGTCCTGCGCCGCCAACAGCTTGCGGAACGTCGCCCGCTCGCCCTCGGCCAGATGCCGCACGATCCCGAGCAGCGACATCGTCGACGGCTCGACCGAACGCCGCGCCATGGCCTCGGCGTCCAGCCCTGCACACTTCATCTCGAGCGTGATGCGCGCGGTCCGCAGCGCCTCGACCAGGGTGGTGCGCTCGTCTCCCAAGGTCGGCCCGTGCTCACGCGGATCGTCATCGGAGGGCTTGCCGTCCGCGGTGAACATGTCCGCGCGTCGAGAGGTGGCCATGGCGGCATCATCATCGAATCGGCCGACGGCGGACAAGGGAATATCGACACCCCCACGCCCGCGGATGGGTGCGACGATGCCTTTCTGGATGGAGGTGATGGCCGTGGATCGCTTAGAGGGCCGCTGTTGGCTGGACTGGTGGGCCAACCCTTCCACCCTGCTCGGCAGCGTCGAGGTCGCGGTCGTCATCACCGCCTGTGGGCCCGGCTGGACCGCCGACGGTCGTCTGCGCGACGACGAGGACCGCGACGGCTTCGCGTTCCTCTGCGAGCTCGACCCCGTGTTCCAGCTGCGCTTCGAGGACGAAAGCTCTGTCGCCGTCATAGTCGATCCCAGCGACGACCATCACCGGTTCGCCCTCACCGAGTACACGGGGCCAGTTCACCGCTCAGTCGAGCATCACGTCGATATCACGGGTGATCCCGACGTGGCGAAACGACCTAGGTTGCGGCTCATGGGTCGATCGCCGTGGATGTTGCGGGTGGCCGTCGTCGCCGCACTGGCGGGGGTGCGTGGCCTGCTCCTCGGGAGACGAGGTACGCCGGCCAAACTCATGGATGCCCAGATGACGGGTCGGTGAGAGCTCTCTACACCCACGTCACGGCGGTCAACCGGTCGAGCGACTACTCGACGGGTTGACCGAGCTTTGGGCGGCCGCACTGGGGGAGCGGCGCAAGCTTCCGGCGGTTCACCGGTGGCCATCCTTGACCGTCTGCTCCGGGAGCAGGCCTCCTGAGGCGCCAAGGTCATCTCCCAGATTTCTCCCGAGAGCGCCGCAGCAACGGAAAAGAGCCGGCCCCTCGTTTCGAGGAAACCGGCCCTGACCTGGTCATCTATCTGGTGGGCGATACTGGGTTTGAACCAGTGACCTCTTCCGTGTCAAGGAAGCGCGCTCCCACTGCGCCAATCGCCCGTGCTGTAGATCTCGCGAGGTGGAGACGGGATTTGAACCCGTGTAGACGGCTTTGCAGGCCGTTGCCTCGCCTCTCGGCCACTCCACCGCGGTGTTCTTCCGTCGACGTGCCGAGCGGACGACGGGACTCGAACCCGCGACCCTCACCTTGGCAAGGTGATGCGCTACCAACTGCGCTACGTCCGCATGTCGCTTTGTGTTTCTGGCGACGGAAGAGAACTTTAGCCGAGCCTCCCGGCACATGCCAACTCGGGGTACCCCGGGCGCGTCGAAGCGACTAACCGGACAAAACCGACGGTCAAAAATCGGGCGACATGGTGCTGACAATGGAGGGGTGAGCGGGCATCGGTTTTACGGTGATCTGGCACCTTGGTGGCCGTTGATCTCGCCGGCCGCGGACTATGCCGAGGAGGCCGCGTTCGCGGCCACGTTGCTCAGAGACGCCCGCACCGTGCTCGAGCTCGGCAGTGGGGGCGGGCACAACGCCGTCCACCTCAAGGAGCGCTTCGAGCTCACGCTCGTCGACCTCGCTCCCGGCATGCTGGCCGAGTCGCAGAAGATCAATCCCGAGGTCGAGCATCACCTGGGCGATATGCGGACCATCAGACTTGGGCGAGACTTCGATGCCGTCTTCGTGCACGACGCCGTCGAATACATGACCACCGAAAGCGATCTACAAAGCGCTATCGAGACGGCTTTCGTACACACCAAGCCCGGCGGGCGTGCTTTGTTCGTGCCCGATGCCACCACCGAGACATTCGAGCCGGAAACCGACCACGGTGGCGTCGACGCGCCCGACGGTCGCGGCGCGCGCTACCTGAGCTGGTCATACGACCCGGACCCGGACGACACCACCACCCTGACCGCATACGCGTTCCTGCTGAGGGACGCCAACGGGCAGATGACGGTGGTCAATGAGACCCACGAGACGGGGCTTTACCCGCGCGAGACGTGGATAAAGCTGTTGCGAAACGCCGGCTTCGTGCCGGAGGCGGTCACCGAGGAGACCTCGGAAGACCGCACTCCGCGCACGTTCTTTGTAGCTAACAGAGCGTAAAGCGCGCTCAGCGCTGACGACCGCTCCAGCGCGGGTTCTTCCGGTTCAGCACCATGATCCGGTTGCGGCGCTTGACGACCTGCGCGCCGGGCTTGCGGAGCAGGGAGCGGAGCGAGGTACGGACCTTCATCAGAAGCCTTCTTCCCGTTCGTTGACGTGCCCCCAGCGCAACGCAACGACCACGCTGCGCATTCCCAAACGCAAGTGCAGTCCGGTTCTTGCAACGCATAGATAAACTTCTTGCACCAAGCTGCCACGGACCGTACGGTGGGACCTCAACCGGACCACTGCGGCTGAGCCTCCGGCAGTCCGCATCGAAGGGGCCTCTCTCCCGCGGGCACGGCACGGGAGAGGGGCCCCGCCGGTAAACTCGATCAGTTGTGACGGCTGGTCGGGAGGGCTATGTCGAGGGGCTCGCGGCACGGACGTTCGGGCGCGGTCACGCGGCCCACGGCGAAGGCACGCCGGATCGCGACCGAGAGCGTCCGGATCACCGGTGACCTGCTGGGCCCGGCCGACCCCGCCGACGCCGCTCCGACCGCCTCCCGCAAGCGCCGCCTCTGGGCCAAGATGCGCGGGCAGGAGCCGGTCCCCGGCCTCCGGACGATCAAGGTGGTGCTCGCCACCGTCCTGGCCTTCGTGTTCGCGGAAGGACTCCCGGGCACCGAACCACCGATCGTCGCCGCGCTGACCGCCCTCCTGGTCGTCCAGGTGAGCCCGATCAAGAGCATCCGCTCGGGTTGGGAACGGATCGGCAGCGTGATCGCCGGCGTCCTGGTCGCGATCGTCCTCTCCAGCGTGTTCGGCCTCCATTGGTGGAGTCTGGGCATCACCGTGGGCGCGGCCATGCTCATCGCGTACGCGCTGAGGCTCGGTGACCACGCACTGGAAGTGCCGATCTCGGCGATGCTGGTGCTCGCCGTCGCGGGCAGCACCGACGTCGGCATGGAACGGGTGTACGAGACCCTCGTCGGAGCCGCCGTCGCTGTGCTGGTGAGCGTCGCTCTGCCGCGGGTCTACGTGCAGCCCGCCGGCAATGCCATCGGCACGCTCGCCGCCGAGATAGGCAAGCAGCTGCGGGACATGGCGGGCTGGGTGCAGTCCGACTGGACGGCCGAACGCGCCGCCGAGGGCCTCCGCCGCGCCCGCAGCGTGGAGTTGTTGATCACCAAGGCCCGCGACGCCCTGGCCGAGGCCGAGGACAGTGTGCGGCTCAACCCGCGCGCCACGCGCACCGCGCACATCCCGGTCACCATGCGCCCCGGGCTCACCGCGCTCGAGTTCTCCGCGATCTCCGTGCGTGGCGTCGCCCGCGCCCTGCTCGACCGCCGGTCCGGCGAGTGCGCCGACCACCCGCCCGGCCCGTGGGTCGCGCTCACCGTGTCCCGCCTCCTCGACTCGATGTCCGACGCGGTGTTCGCGTTCGGTGTCGTGCTCGCGTCCGACGTGACGGCCGCTCCGCCGAGCCCGGAACCGCTGCGGCACGCGCTGCGCCGGGCCCGCTTCCTCCGCGACGAGACCACGTACCAGCTCCAGGAGGACGCCAAGACGGAGCCGGCGATCTGGCGCGTCAACGGCGCGCTCGTCGGCCACATCGACCGCTTGATCAACGACCTCGATCCGGACACCGAGTCGGTCGCACCCGCGATCACCCGCCCCCGTCCGGAGCCGGTCCGCCCGCTGCGGCGCTTCACCCCGTCGGTCATCCGCCGGCAGCTCGACGACAGCGCCCGCTCGATCCGTCGCCGCATCCGGCGATAAACGAACGAACGTTCTACGCACGTCCGCCGGGGGCGCGACCGCTCGCTCCCGCGCGCAAACTCGCTTCGCTTCGCGCCGGGTCCGCGTCACAAGGACGTCGAAAACCATCTATCTTTACGTCGCCGGCCGGACGCCTGGGCCCAGCAGGATCGGGACGGTGTTCCAACCCCTCCGGACGCGGGAGCGAACGACATGCTCGACAGAAACAGGTTCATCGCGGCCGCCGCCGCGCTGGCATTGAGTGCGGCCCTGGTGGCCACGCCGACCCCGGCGGGCGCCGCGGTCAGCCGGGCGGAGCTAGCGCTGCGCTGGGCGCCCATCCACCACCAGGACGTCGACGCCACCGGCAGCCACGCCCTGGGCGGCCGGTCCGACTACATCACCGCGGTCGACTTCGACGGCGACCTCAACGGCCGCAACAACTGGGACCGGGCCGCCACCGCGGCGCTGCCGGCGCAGGCCTACTACTCGGTGTTGGAGACCAGCACGCACTGGTACATCACCTACCTGTTCTTCCACCCCCGCGACTGGACCGACCACCCGTTCTTCGAAACCGAGCACGAGAACGACGGCGAGGGTGTGCTGCTCGCGATCGAGCGCGACGGCTCGACCTACGGCGTGCTGCGGGGCGCGGTCACCGTCGCGCACAGCGACTTCTACTCGTACACCCCGGCGGGTAGCACCTGGAGCAGCGGGCGGGAGTCGGTCGACGGCACCATCGCGCTCCAGTCGTCGCCGCACGACGCGTTCACCCATCCGGTGACCGCGCAGGAAGCGCAGGGCCACGGCCTCAAGGCATATCCGCAGTACGCCATCAACGGCGACGGCCTGATCCACTATCCGTCCACTGTGGCCGAGGCGCCGGCCGACGGCAACGACCGCGACGTCCGGTACAAGCTGCTCGACATCTTCGCGGCCGACGGGCTCTGGGCGCAGCGGGCCAACACGAGCCTGTTCGCCAGCCTCGGCACGTTCGCCGGCGACACCACCGGCGGTTGCGGCTCCGGCACGTGGGGCTGCTCGGCCAACTCGGCCAACGCGCCGTGGGGCTGGGACGACGGCAACGACCTGCCCGGCCGGGGCGAGCTCGCCAGCGACCCGGCGAAGCTCGTCACCGAATACTTCACGATCCCCGGCGGGGTGTCGCGCGCCTACACCTACAACCCGTACGCCAGCGCCGCCGCGGCCCTGAAGGAAGCGGCCCGGACCGCACCACCCACCGTGGACTGACGGACGGTGGCCGGCCCGGCAACGGGCCGGCCACCGTAGGATGCGAAGCCATGGCCACCTGGCAGGAGTTCGTCGACCAAGCGCCGCGGATCGCCGAGATCTTCCAGCGGCGGCACGCCGCGACCGGCAACCTGTGCCTGCTCGCCACCGTGCGGGCCGACGGTTCGCCGCGGATCAGCCCGATCGAGCCACGGGTGTTCGAGGGCCGGCTCCTGCTGGTCGGCATGCCGCACACCACCAAGTTCGCCGACCTGGGCCGCGACCCGAGGTTCTGCCTGCACACCGCCACGGTCGACCCGCACGTCGGCGAGGGTGACGTCAAACTGTTCGGCTCCGTGCGCAACGACCGGGACACCGCGCTGCACCAGAGGTTCGCCGACGCGCTCTTCGCGGAGAGCGGCTTCGACCTGCGCGGCCAGGAGTTCGACCCGTTCTACGTCGCCGAGCTGAGCAGCGGGTCGTCGGTCACCATCGACGACGGCCAGCTGACCATCACCATCTGGAAGCCCGGCCAGGGCGAGCGCGTGGTGCGCAAGAGCTAGCCGAGCCTGCTTCGCCTCCACCGCCCGGCATCCCGTCCAGGCCGCTGTCCGAGGCCTGGCGGTCGGAGTGAGCAGTTGGACCGCCAGTCGCGGGTAGCTCGCTTGCGATGGAGGACGGCCCGCGGAGACCTTCCGCGGGCCATCCGGCCGCTCAGGCCGCGGCGTTCCACACCGGAGGGGCGTAGCCGGCCGGCTTGTCGCCGATGCCCAGGCCCGGGGCTGACGATCCAGGACTGGTACTGCGGGCGTGAACATCTGGTACGGCAGGCCGAACGTCGGCGCGCTCGCCTCGTCGAGCCGGCGCGCGGGCGTCGGCCGGGATCTCGAAGTCGAGCGCGCCGAGGTTGCTGTCGAGCTGGGCCGCGCTGCTCGCGCCGATGATGACCGAACCGACCGCCGGCTGGGTGGCCACCCAGTTGACCGCGACCTGGGCCATGCTCCGGCCGAGCTCGGCCGCGACCTTCTCGAGCTCCTCGACGACCCGCCAGTCGCGCTCGCTCACCGGGCGCTCGGCGCCGCCACCGGCCGCCATCCGGCCCGGGCCGGCCAGCCCGTCGGCGGACCGGCGGTACTTGCCGGTGAGCAGGCCGCCGCCGATCGGGCTCCAGGCGGTCAGGCCGAGGCCCAGCGTCTGCGCCATCGCACGTGAACTCGGCCTCGATGTCGCGCGCGACCAGCGAGTACGGCAGCTGCACGGTGATCATCGGGGTGAGCGCGTGCGCCTCGGCGAAGGTCTGCGCGCGGGCCGCGTACCAGGCAGGCACGTCGGAGAGGCCCGCGTAGCGGATCTTGCCGGCGCGGACCAGGTCGTCGAAGGTCCGCACGACCTCCTCGACCGGGGTGATCCGGTCCCAGGTGTGCAGCAGGTACAGGTCGAGGTAGTCGGTGCCGAGCCGCCGCAGCGACGCCTCCACCGCACGGATCATGTGCTTGCGGCCGTTGCCGCCGGCGTTCGGGTCCGTCGGGTCGACGGTGTTGGTGAACTTGCTGGTCAACACCAGGCGATCGCGTACGCCGGCCGGACGCCATCAGCCGGCCGAGGATCGACTCGCTCTCCCCGGCGGTGTAGAAGTCCGCGGTGTCGATCAGGTTGCCGCCGGCCTCGACGTAGCGCCGGAAGATCGGCTCGGCCTCCGCCTCGGTCTTGCCGTACGCGGCGTGGAAGCCCGCGACGCCGAAGTTCATCGTGCCCAGCGCCAGCCGGCTCACCCGCAGTCCGGACCGGCCCAGCAGGTAGTAGTCGTTCATGCCGGCAACCCTGGCTCGGCAAAAATGGACCCGCAAGTCCAAAAGTCAGCGCTTCAGGCCCGCGATGCCCACGTCGAGCGCCGCCTCGAGGTGCTCGATGCGGCCGGTGGCGAGCATCACGGCGACCCCGCCCTGGATGCCGGCGAGCAGCGCGGCCGCCGACCGGTCGGGTTCGAGCGCCGGGTCGACCTCGCCGATGCCCTGCATGTGCCGGATCCCGTTGGCGATCTCCCGCTGCCACTGGTCGATCAGCTCGGTGGTGACCGCCCGGGCGCCGGGCGTGCCGCGGCCGAGCTGGGACATCAGGCTGTTGAGCGGGCATTCCGTGCCCTGCGCGAGATAGCGGGCCACCACCCGGTCCCGCCACGCCGACCAGGCGGGCCACGAGGTCAGGTCGCCGAGCTGGGGCTGCTGGTCGGTGATCACCCGCTCGGACTCGTGGCGCGCGACCGCCAGCAGCAGTTCGTCCTTGCCGTCCGGGAAGTAGTGGAAGAGCTGGCCCTTGCTGGTGCCGGTGCGGGCGCGCACGTCGTCGAGAGTCGTCGCCACGGCACCGCGCTCCCGGATCTCGACGGCCGCGCCCTCGATGATCCGCTGCCGGGTCGCGGCCCCTTTGCTGGTCAACGACCGCTCCGTACCCGCGGTTCCGGTTTTTGGACTCACCAGTCCAGTCTACGACTTGCGGGCGACGCCGCAGTAACCGTCGACGTAGGCGGGCTCGTCGACCGGACGCCATTGAGTGAACGGCACCACGCCCGGCTCGACCAGGTCCAGGCCGGTGAAGAACTCGGCGATCTCCTGCGGGCTGCGCAGGTGGTACGGCACCGCGCCGCTCGCGTTGTACTGCCGGTGCGACTCGATCACCGCCGCGCTCGTCGAGGTGCCGTCCGAGAGGGCGAGATAGCTGCCCGCGGGCAGGCGGTCGACCAGGGCCGAGACGATGGCCCGGGCGTCGGCGTGGTCCTCGATGTGGCCAAGGACGCCGAGCAGCATCAATGCGACCGGTCGCTCGAAGTCGAGGGTCGTGGCGGCGCGCGCGCATGATCAGGTCGGCGTCCCGGATGTCGGCCGCCACGTACTGCGTCCTGGGCGTGCCGGCCAGCAGCGCGCGGGCGTGCAGGAGCACCAGCGGGTCGTGGTCGACATAGACGATCCGCGCCTCGCGGGTGATGCCCTGCGCGACCTGGTGGGTGTTCTCGGCCGTGGGCAGGCCGCTGCCGACGTCGAGGAACTGCCGCACGCCCGCCTCGCCGGCGAGGTAACCCACCGCTCGGCGGAGGAACGCCCGGGAGAACCTGGCCGCGTCGACGATGCCCGGGAACACCGCGCGCACCTGGTCGCCGACGGCGCGGTCGACCGGAAAGTTGTCGCCGCCGCCGAGCCAGTAGTTCCAGACCCGCGCGGAGTGCGGTACGCCTCGGTCCATTGTGGTCACCCCGAGGCCCGTAGCTTGGTGAGGAACTCCGTCGTGTCCGTGGGCGCGAGGGCGGCCACCGTGAGTCGTTCCATCGCCTGCCGGTAACGCTCCACGTGTTCGGGCTTGTCCATGTAGAGGGCGCTCACGAGCTGCTCCACGTAGACGATGTCGGGGAGGTCCGGGTCGGCGAACCGCAGCATGCTGAACGCACCGCCGTCGGCGGTGTGCGTGCCGCGCCGCAGCGGCATCACCTGCATGGTGATGTTGGGGCGTTCGCCGAGCTCGAGCAGGTGCTTGAGCTGGGCCTGCATGACCGACCGGCCACCGACCGGCCGGCGCAGCGCCGCCTCGTCGATCACCACCCAGTACGTCGCGGGCGGGACCCGTTCGAGGATCCGCTGCCGTTCGAGCCGCAGCTTGACCCGACGGTCCACTTCGGCCGGAGCCGTCTCGGGCAGCCCGGAGACCACCACGCCGCGGGCGTAGTCGGCGGTCTGCAACAGGCCGGGCACGAACTGCACCTCGTACGCGCGGATGGTGGTGGCAGCCTCTTCGAGCCCGACGTAGGTGCCGAACCAGCTCTCCACCACGTCGTCGTAGCGGTGCCACCAACCGTCCGAGCGGGAGTCGCGGGCCAGTGCCAGCAACGGCTCGCGCTGGGCCTCGTCGACCACGCCGTAGAAGGTGAGCAGGTCGGCGATGTCGCGTTCCTTGAAGCCGACCCGACCCAGCTCCATGCGCGAGATCTTCGACGCCGAACCGCGGACGTGGTAGCCCGCGTCCTCTCTGGACACACCGGCCGCCTCGCGAAGCCGACGCAGCTGCGTGCCCACGACGATCCGTCGGGCCGTGGGGCCAACGGCGGCGTCCGGCGCGGTCATATCTGTCCTCGAGTTCGGCGATCGCTCGCCAGGGGTCGCGTAGACGAGATCGGCGGTCAGCCTACGTGACCCTTCAACTACCGGTCCATCGTGCGTCTAGCCGACCAGGTGGTCGAACTCGCCGTCGCGTACGCCCGAGAACATCGCGGTGATCTCCGCCGGGGTGAAGATCAGGGCAGGTCCTTCCGGGTCGCGCGAGTTGCGCATCGCGACCGCGCCGTCGGCCAGTCGGGCCAGCTCGACACAGTTGCCCTGCGCGCCGCTGTAGCGGCTCTTCATCCAGGTCACGTCGCTGATGTCGGTAGCGGCGACGCCATTTTTGATCTTCATGTCCACCCTCGACAGTCGGAATACGAGAGGTCGTTCTCGCGACGGCGAGCCTAATGCACGTGCATTCTCACGGGAAGATGCACGTACGTGCGCCCGTCCCGAGTGGAATGTCCACATTCGCGGTTGGCGCCTGACGACCCACCCCTCGCCGCCTGTGGGCAGGCGCATTTGCACGTGCATTTGCTCTTGCGGCATGACCGTGCACGCGAGGAGGATGCTCGATATGTCCCGCGATGGTGGTGGCTGGATGACTGAGTTCCGCGGCCCCCGCGTGGACCAGGCACTCCGCGTCTCCGCCGGCGCGGCCCTGCTGCTGGTCGCGCTGCTGATGGCCGCCGGAGCACCGGCCGCCGTCGCCGCGGTGCTGATGCCCGTCCCGTTCGCGGCCTGCGCCGCCATCTGCTTCCGGCGCGCGCGGTGCGGCGGGGTCCAGCGCGCGGCCTGGGCCGCCGCCGGAGCCGCGATGACCACCATGGCCGCGGGCGCCGGATGGGCCGCCATCTCGCCGGCCGAACGGGGCGAGCCGGTCCACACGTCGACCAGCGACGCGCTCGCGGTGCTCGGTTTCGTGCTGCTCTACCTGTTCGTCGGGCTGCTGCTGCGCTCCGACCGCCCGGTCTTCAACAGCGGCGTCTGGCTCGACGGCGTCGTCGCCGGGCTGGGGATCGCATCGCTGGCCTGCCTCGGTGCCCCCGGTCGCGACGGCGGCGAACGCATCGGCGTACACCTGGCCGGTGTCCTGGTCTATCTCGTCCTGATCCTCCTCGTGGTCATCGGCGGCAGCCTCGGCGGCCGCCGCCTGGACCGCACACATGTGCTCGTGGTCGCCGCGTTCGGTGCGGCCAGCATCGCGGACGGCCTGTCGATGCTCGGCCATGCCGGTGGCACTCTCGCCGACTCCGGCTCACTGGTGGTGCTCTCCCTCACGCTGCCGGTGCTGTTGGCGTTCGCCCCCGTGGCGGGAACCCCTCGCCGCCGGGCCGACGCGGCGACCACGCCGACCATCGTGGGCTGGGCGACCCTCGCCGTGCCCGCGTTCTTCGCGGTCAGCAGCGTGCTGCTGCTGGCCATCGGCCAGTCCGGCCGGCTGCCGATGCTGAGCAGCATGCTCGCCGCCGCCTGCGTGCTGGCCGCGCTCGGCCGGGCCAGCCTGACCTTCCGCGAACTGCGCGACCTGCGCGACGTGCACCAGCAGGCCCGCACCGACGACCTGACCGGGTTGCCCAACCGGCGGGCCCTGTACGAGCACCTCGACGCCCTCTCGGCGCCGGCCGCGCTGCTGCTGCTCGACCTCGACGGTTTCAAGGAGGTCAACGACAGCGTCGGGCACGCCGCCGGCGACCAGGTGCTGGCCCAGACCGCCGACCGCATCAAGGTCGTGCTGAGCCCGCAGCAGGTGCTGGCCCGCCTCGGCGGCGACGAGTTCGCGATCCTGCTGCCCGGCGCGACCCTGGCCGAGGCGGGCGACCTGGCCTGGCGGATCCACGTCGCGGTGACGTGCCCGTCGCATCTCGGCGACAAGCAGATCCGGCTCGGCGTCAGCATCGGCGTGACCGGCACCCACCTGGCCGACACGGGATCGGGTGAGTTGCTCCGGACGGCCGATATCGCGATGTACGTAGCCAAGCGGCGCGGTGGCGGCGTCGCGGCCTACGAGCCGCGCGCCGAACGGCCTGCCGCACCGGAGCGCCCGGAGCCCGCCTCGCCGACCGAGCTGAGCCCGCACCTGAGCTCTCTGCGTTGAGTTGTGCTCAGCTGTCGAGCACTGGCATGAGCACCTCGATTCGATCGTCGCGGCGGTAGTACTCGATGCTGGGCCGGCTGGTGTCCCGGTCGCTCTGGCGTCGTAGCTCCTCGTGGGTCGGGGTGAGGAGGGCGTACGCCGCCGGCTGCGGGCCGCGGATGGTCGCGCATAGGTATGGACCGCCGGGGATCTCGCCCGTGTCCAGGCCGAGCGCTTCAGCGTCGTCACCGGCGCGGGTGTCTCCACCTCGCGCCCCCTCTGCGTCAGGCCAGCAGGTTAAGCGAGACGTACGACAAATCGGCCTGGCTAGCCCGCCGGATCTCCTTAACCGATAGTGAGACCATGAGCTGGTTACGACGGTCCCGCCCGGCCTACGCGGTCGACGGTGTCGAGCCGCACCGCCACGGCGACGGCTGGCGCGGCTACAGCGGCGACATGCTGGCCGGGCGGCCCGCGGTGGCCGAGGCCGTCGCACGGCTGCCACCGGACGCGGCGCTGGAACACCTGCTGTTCTCCCTGAGCGTCGGCACACCGGACGGCGAGGAGTGGTCACTGAGCTTCGGCGACGAGGCCCTGATCCTCTTCGACCTGTCCTATCCCGGCACCGACGTCTTCGAGGAAGCCCTCACCGCCGCGCCGTTCACGGCCGCGGTCGAGCGCGTCGACCGCGACATCTTCGTCTTCACCACGAGGGACGCACTCACCGCCGACATCACCATGGCCCACGCCATAGACCTCTGCGGCGACGTCTTCCGCCACCTCAACCCCTGAGCCTTGAGAAAGCAAGGGACTGACAGCAACGCCAGCTGACGAAGAAGCGAGGCGGCGAACTCGCGAGACTCGCCTGGCCGCTCTCAGGCATGAGGACGAGCCGACCCGAACTCGTTCGAACCGAAGAGGTCAGCCCTCGACTGGCTCCAATTGGTCTCGCCGCACGCGGAACTGAACGGTTCCGTCCTCGGCCTCGATGCTCCACCGAGGAACGGCCAGCACGCGGTCGCCGTCTTCCTCGACCACGGTGCACTCCAACTTGACCGTAACCGGCAACGGATCACCCAGTCCAAGGTCGAGACCGAAGACCGGCAACTTGTCGACGAGGAACCAAACCCGCCCGTTGGCGTCAACCAACCGGACCCGAACCCATCCTGGCCACTCGACGTTGGCCCATTCGACGGCCTCGCATGCCAGCTGCCACGCACGCTCCATCGTTCGATCATGGCCGATGAGCGGTCCTACCGCCTTCCCTGGGGATGACTGGTGTTGACTTTGGTGGTGGATCGTCAGCGGCTCAGCAGCATCGCGCACTCGCATCACTCGATCGCGGCGCCGGTTTCCGGGGTCAATGTCAACCGGCTTCTGCGCCGGGCTGACCGGCAACCCACCGCCCGGGTGCTCGACCTCGGGTGCGGCGAGGCGGCCTGGGCGATGCAGGCCCTCGCCCACTTCCCGGACGGCCAAGCCGACGGGATCGACCTCAGCCCGTACGCCCTGGAGCGTGCCGCCGCTGCCGCGGCCGCCCGCGGCCTCGAAGACCGCCTCACCCTGCACGAGCGGGACGCACGCACCTACGTGCCCGACGGCGACTACGACCTGGTGCTCTGCGTCGGCTCGACGCACGCGTTCGGCGGTTTCGCCGACACGCTCGAGCTGGCCGGCAAGCACGTCAACGCCGACGGCGTACTCCTGGTCGGTGAGGGTTTCTGGCAGGTGCCGCCTACCCCCGAGGCGCTGGCCGCGCTCGAGCTACGGCCGACCACACCGACCTCGCCGGCCTCGTCGACACAGCCGAGCGGGCCGGTTGGACGCCGGTGTACGCGCACGTCAGCGACGCCGGCGAGTGGGACGACTACGAATGGTCCTGGGTCGGCTCGCTGACCGCTTGGGCGTTGGACAACCCCGGTCACCCGGACGCCGCCGAGACCCTCGCCCTCGCGCGCGGGCACCGCGACGGATGGTTGCGCGGCTACCAGGGCGTGCTCGGCTTCGTCACCCTCGTGCTGCGCCGCGGCTGAGACCCGCCGGCGAAATACCGGCGAAATACCGGAGGTGTACGGACCCGGGCCGCACTTGAAGATCAAATGCCAGGTTCGTGCATGCGGTGAGCTATCGAAAGGCTCAAGAGTTTCTCAAGATCGTTGCGATCGGCCCATGAGGACAGTCAGGCTGACGGGCACCGATGTCTTGATCAAGACAGGGTCCCCCCCACCTGGAGGTTCCATTGAACCATCGGCGGTCGACAGTAATAGCGCTCTCCGCCTTGCTGGCTGCCACGTTCGCCCCCGTCGTGACGTCGACCTCGGCGTTCGCGGCTCCTCTGCCGGCCTTCGTGGCGGCTGAGCCCAACCAGGTATCCAACCTCACCGTCTCCCAGGCCGACGGGTTCGCCACCGTCGCCTGGACGCCGGTGCGAGGGCGCCACCGACTACCAGATCGAGCGCACCGCGGTCGACGCCGCGAACGCACCCACCGGCAACCCCACGGTCGTCGGCGTGTGGCGGCCGAACCGGCAGATCAACAACGAGTCGCCGACCTTCGCCGACGCCGGGCTTCAACCCCGGCGACCGCTTCCAGTGGCGGGTACGCGCCCGGATCGGCACCGCCGAGCAGCCGTACTCGACCCCGGTCTTCGACACCACCAAGCGCGCCCTGGGGCGACCCGGCCGTCCCCGGCCAGAACCTGCGTACGCAGTGGGAGACCACCCAGGCCGCGCAGTACACCAGCGACGCCGACGAGTACGCCTACACCGCGGCCATCGACCAGCTCAGCGACCGGGTGCGGGTGGTCGAGATCGGCCGCACCGTGCAGAACCGCCCGATCAACATGTTCGTCATCGGCTACCCGACCCCGCCGGCGACCCCGGCCGCGGTCGCCGCCACCTCGCCGCTGGCCGTCAACTGCAACGTGCACGGCAACGAGCCGGGCGACCGCGAGGCCTGCCTGATCATGGCTCGCCAGCTCGCGTTCAGCAACGACGCCCGTACGCTCGACCTGCTCAAGGCGCACCACCGTCCTGATCGTCCCGACGATCAACGGTGACGGCCGGGCGGCCAACACCCGCGGCAACTCACCGGTCAGGACCTCAACCGCGACTACTCGCTGATCCGCCAGCCGGAGACCGCGGCGTACGTGCGGATGCTGCGCGACTACCGCCCGGTGGCCGGCTACGACGGTCACGAGTTCGGCAACTCCCAGGCCGGCGACCTGCCGATGCTGCCGCCGCGGCACCAGAACGTGGCACAGCCGATCTTCGACGAGTCGCTCGACATGATCGAGAACCACATGTACGTCGAGGGCGCCAAGGACGGCTGGTGGGCGTGCCCGTACGGCTGCGCCAACGGCGGCGGCGTGGGCCTCTCCGAGGAGACCATCCTGCGCAACACCCTCGGCCTCAAGAACACCGTGAACTCGCTGCTGGAGCTGCGTAGCTCCGGTGGCGCAGACCCGGCCGGACGAGGGCAACACGGCGAACAACCGCCGCCGCAAGACCTTCTCCGCGCTGTGGACGTTCAACCAGTTCATGGACTACCACCACGACCAGCTCAGCGACATCAAGCAGGCGCGTGGCGAGGCGATCGAGTTCCAGGCCGGCAACACCGGCCGGATCGTCTTCCGGGGTTCGCGGGTCATCCCGCTGCACCCGGCTCCGCACCCGGGTGAGGCCGGCCCCCGCGACGGACCTGCCGACGCCGGACATGATCCTGGACAACGCCCCGTGTGCCTACAAGCTCACCGAGGCGCAGTACAACGGCGCGCGTACCGACGGACCCGACGACGTCGGCGCCACCGTCGCCGCAGCGGATCGCGGCGCACGGCTGGAAGGTCGTCAAGGTCGCCGACGGGTACTTCGTGCCGCTGGCCCAGCCGGAGCGGGGCCTGATCCCGCTGCTGCTGGACGAGCAGGGCGAAGAGGAGTGGGTGAGCGGCGAGCGGGTCTACCCGACCCTCACCGGTCGCCACAACGGCCCGCTGACCATCTCCGGCTTCGCCTGCCTGGAAGGTGCCACGGTCAACGGCCCGGTCACCTCCGTCCGGGTGCGACCCTGGTCGCCACCAACACGACCATCAGTGGTCCGGTCAACGCCGCCAACGCCGCCGGTGTCTTCCTCGGCGACAGCACGGTGCGCGGTCCGCTGCAGGTCGCGAACACCAACGGCCCGGTCGCCGTGATCGGCACCAAGGTGTCGGGCCCGGTCAACCTGGTCAACAGCACCGGTGGTGCGGCGCCGTACCTCGCCGGCAACAGCGTCAGCGGCCCGCTGAACTGCTCCGGCAACAGCCCGGCTCCGACCAACCTCGAGGTCCGCAACACGGTCAACGGACCGCGAGCGGGTCAGTGCGCCACCCTGTGATCCACTGACGTGACACCGTCGTACCGGCGGGCCGGACCGGGAAGCCCGGCCCGCCGGTACGCGCTTCTCCTGGAGGCATTGATGCGTACCCGGTTGCTCGCCGCCGTCGTCCTGGTGGCCGCTCTGGCGACGGCCGGCTGCACGGGATCGGCCGCTGACGAGCCGTCCCGTGGCACGGCCGCGGCCGCCGACGGTGGCGTGTCGGGGCCGCTCTGCGCCGAGCTACCCAGCCGCGACGAACCCGGCAACCCGAACGCGCTGGCCGGCAAGCCCGTCGACGAGGCACTGGGCTGGATTCCGGTGCTGACCACGTTCGAAGGTGCGCTGCGGGCATCGGATCTTGTGCCGGAGCTCGAGGGCAAGAAAGCCATCACCGTGCTGGCCCCGTCCGACGACGCGTTCTTCGCGAAGTTCTCCCAGGACAACCTCGACGAGATGATGATCAAAGACAAGGACACGCTGCGTACGCTGCTCCGCGCGCACATCGTCGACCGCGCCCTGACGCTGGAGGACCTGCGCGACGCCGACTCCGTGACCACTTTGGACGGCACGGAGGTCAGCCTTTCCGAGGCGGACGCGATGGCCCGGATCGGCGACGAGGCACAGACCGTGTGCGCCGACTACCGCATCGCCAACGGCCGCGTACACGTCATCAACCACGTCCTGGGCAACCTCCCGACGACCGCGGGCCAGGGCGACTCGGGCCACTGACGAGCCCGTACAGTCGCGTGGTGAACGTGGAGAAGGTTCGGTCCGCATACGCATCCGCCGCGGAGCTCTACATCGAGCGGCTCGGCACAACCCAGCAGGTACACGCCGACGATCTCGCCTTCATCGGGCGACATCTGGCGGGCCGGCCTGGCACGGTGCTCGATCTCGGCTGCGGGCCTGGGCATCTCACCGACTACCTTCGCTCGCTGGGCGTCAACGCGACGGGAATCGACATGGTCCCGGAGTTCATCGCACACGCGCGGGCAGCCCACCCGAGCGGCACCTACCAACTCGGGTCGTTCGAGAAGCTCGCCGCGGCCGACCACTCCATCGCCGGCATCCTGGCCTGGGGCTCGGTGATCCATCTGCCGCCAGAAGATCTCGACGACGTGCTCGCTGAGTTCCGGCGAGTGGCCGCCCCGGGCGGGGCGTTGGTGCTCGCCATCTTCGTGGGTGACCAGGTCGCCGCCTTCGACCACAAGGTCGTGACCGCCTATCGCTGGCCCGTCGACGAGTTCTCCGAGCGACTGGCCCGAGCCGGCTTCACGGAAGTTGACCGCCTGCAGCGGCCCGGTGACGGCACTCAACGGGCACACGCCGCAATCGCGGCCATCGCCACTCAAGGGTGAGCTGAGCGTCGGCTATGCGATTGCCGACCATCAAGATCCGTCGATACCGTCGTGCGGGTGACCGGGGACCTGCAGCTGGTCGAGGCGGCCGTCCTGGACGGACGGGTCGACGAGGCCCTGCGCCACCTCGCGGCGGTGCCGGCGGACGTGCCGCTGCCTCCCGCGCTGGCCTGGCGGCTCGGCCACGCGCTGCATCTGCGGGGCGAGTTCGACGCCGCCGACGCCTGCTACGCCCGCGCCTCCTCGGTGGCCGGCTCGCCGGCTGACCAGGCCCAGGTGCTGGCCGGCCGGGCCGCGGTGCGCTGGGCGACCGGCGACCAGTCGCGGGCCCGGCGGCTGGCCGACGAGGCCGTCGCGGTCGCGGAGCGCAGCGGCGACGACTCCGCCGTGGCGGCGGCCTACGTGGCGCGGGCGCTGGCGGCCTTCGGCGACGGCGACCGGGCCGGCAACGAGCACGCGTACGCCCGGGCCCTCGCCGCCGCCGGGCGCGCCGGCGACCTCGAGCAGCAGCTGCGGATCCGCTGCAACGTCGGCTCCCGCCTGGTGGAGGAGGGGCGCTACCGGGCGGCCGTCGAGGAGCTGGACGAGGCGGTGCGGCTCGGCGCGCGGACCGCGCACCCGACGCTGTGGGCGATGGCGCTGCACAACCGGGCGGAGGCGTGGCTGGGGCTGTGCCGGCTGCCCCTGGCGCGCGCCGACGCCGACGAGGCCCTGTCGCTCTGGCAGCGGGCCAGTTCCCCGCTGGCGGCCTTCGGCCTGACGCTCACCGCCCGGGTGCATCGCGCCCGCGGCGCGATTCACCAGGCGGTGGCCGCCTACCAGGCCGCGTTGGCCGTGGCCGAGCCCGCCGGCAACGCCCAGGTGCTGGCCGAGGCGCACGCCGGACTCGCGCGGATCGGCCACGCCGACGACCCGGCCGCGGCCGCACGGCACCTGGAGCAGGCGTTGCCCGGCCCTGCCGTCGCCGTGCTGGCCGCCGGTTGGGTCGCGCTCTGCCGCGCCGACCCCGAGGCGGCCCGCCGGCACGCGGAGACGGTCCGGGTCGAGGCCGGCCGGCGGCGCGATGCCGCCGGTCTGGCCGAGGCCCTGGAACTGGCCGCGCTGGCCGACTCCGCACCCGGCCGCGCGGCCACGGCCCTGATCGAGGCGGCGGGGATCTGGGCCGAGCTCGGCAACGAGTTCGCGCTGGCCGTCAACGCGGTGCTCCAGGCGCGGGTGGGCGGCGACCGGCCGGCCGAGGAGATCGCCCGAGAGCGGCTGCACCACCTCGGCGTGCAGGAGGGCGCCTGGCACATCGCCGGTCCGCTGGCGGCTATCGGACCGCCGCCCGTCGCGGAGGTCGAAGTGCGGGCCCTGGACCATTTCGTGGTCCGGATCGCCGGGGAGCCCGTGCCGGCCGGCCGCTGGCAGTCGCGCAAGGCGCGTGACCTGCTCAGAGTGCTGGCCGGGCAGCTCGGCCGGCCGGTCGCCCGCCCGGCGCTGGCCACCGCGCTCTGGCCGGACGTGCCAGAGCCGGTCGCGCTGCGCCGCCTGTCGGTGCTCATCTCGACGGTCCGCGTCGTGCTCGACCCGGACCGGCGGCACCCGACCGACCGCTACCTGGTGACCGACCCGGCGACCGTGCGGACCAACCCGGAGCACGTCGCGCTGGACACCCTGCGGTTCTACAACGCGGCTCGCGCGGCGATCGCCGCGGACACCGCGACCGCCGCCGAGGCCGGCGGCGAGCAGCTGCTGGCCCGCCTGGAGGCGGTGGTCGCCCTGTACCCCGGCGACTTCGACGATTCCGGGGAGATCGACGGGGACTGGATCGAGCGGCCACGGGCCGTCCTCGCCGGGCTGCACCGGGAGGCGATGCGCCGGCTGGCGCACCGGTGCTCGCAGGCAGGCCGGGCCGAGGCGGCCCTCGGCTGGTACCGGCGGCTGTCCGAGGAGGACCGCTACGACGAGCCCGCGCAGATGGGCCTCATCCGGGCGTTGTCCCAGGCCGGCCGGCACGGCGAGGCGGCCCGGCACTATCGCGAATACGTCACCCGGATGCGGGAGATCGACGTGCGCCCCGCCGCCTTCCCCGCGGTCGCCTGAACAGTTCCCGAACGCCTCCCGAAGGAGGCCGAGCAGGCTGTCCGTGCCTGACATCGGCGGGATGGGTGAAATCCATGAAGCGACGGAAGAGCCTCGCGGTGCTCCTGTGCATGGCAATGGTGCTGACCACGCAGTCGGTCGTGACGCCGACCTCCTGGGCCGCGACCACGGTGAAACTGCGGGTCGTCATCGAGCACGTCCAGCAGCAGGGCTGCACCGACAACCTCGACGGCTCGGACTTCTACTCTCGCATCACGATCGCGGGCCAGGACTTCGACTTCGGCGAGATCGAAGACGAGGACTCGATCTCGCCGAACTGGACGGCGGAGAAGTCCTTCGACGTGGACGCGACCTCGTCGGTGGGAGTCACGATCACCCTGTCCGATGACGACGACACATTCAACCTCGACGACGACATCTGCGACATCTCGAGTGCCGACGGCACCGAGCTCGACCTCACCGTCACGCTCCTGCCCTGCTCCGTGGCCGGCGAGGCCGGCGGCTCCTGCGTGACGCCGATCACCACCGGCGGCAGCCAGGACGGGGACGGCAACGCGGACCTGCGGTTCCGGATCGAGGTCGACATGCCCGCCGCCACCGCCGGGTTGGCCGTGCGGTGCACCCACTCGCCGCTGTGGCCGCAGGTCGGCGACGACGTGACCATCACGATCGAGTCTCTCGACGGAACGGTGCAGGTCGGCGACACCATGACCGACATGTCCTCTGGCGTGCCCCCGCCCCTGGTCGACCACAAGAAGATCGCCGACAACCTGGAGATCTGGGTCGACGACCAGACGGAGGCCGACCTCGACGTCAGCAACAAGTCGACCACGAGCTTCGTCGTCAAGGACGTCAAACCCGCCGACCTCCTCTACGGCTGCGTCGTGAAGGCCGATGCCGACACGGTCTTCACCGGCTGGCGGCGGACCCGCGTCGGCACCCCTTCCGGCACGGCGGTCCCGGTCAGCTACACCGGCGACCGGGCCAACCGCCTCGACGTGGTCTTCATCCCTGACATGGACAGCTACAGCGGCGCCGACGACCCGAAGTTCCTCGCCGACGCGGCCGACGTGATCAAGGGCGCCTACTACGGCCAGGACTACTTCCTGGCCAACCAGCAGCGGTTCAACTTCTGGCTGGCCGACAAGGCCGGCGATGCCGACCTGGTCCCCGCGCCGACGAGGGGGGACCCGAGCAACACCGAATGCGTACTCACCGCACCGGCGAACTGGGACTTCTACGCCTGGCGCGACGTCGGCGCGATCCTGCACACCGACGGGTTCCGCGACTGCGCCAACGCGGGTCTGTTCTCAACCGAGCCCACCTCGCTCGCTACGGCGCTGCACGAGACCGGCCACGTCCCGTTCGGGCTGGCCGACGAGTACTGCTGCGACGGTGGCTACTTCGAGAACGCGCCGTTCCCCAACCTCTGGGACTCGCGGGGAGAGTGCCAAACCGACGCGCCGAGCCTGGGCCGGACCGCGGCGGACTGCCGGACGATCACCGACACCCGGCCCACGCCGGACGAGAGCTGGCTCACGTCCGAGCCCACCCCCGACGACCTGATGAACAACAGCCAACGACCACCCCGGGGCGCCGATATCCGGCGGATGGACTGGTGGCTCGGCAACTGCACCGTCGGAAAGTGCTGAGGGAGACCACGATGAAGCGCAACCGACGTACCCTCGCCGTGATCGCCATCCTGGCCGCCGTGCTCGGCGCGGTCACCGTCAAGGTAACCGCCACGTCGGCCTCGTCCGGCGACCCGACGAACCCGGCAACCGCCCCACAGCCCCAGTACGACTACGACGACCCGGCGAAAGCCTTCGTGGTCGAGCTCGACTTCGGGTCGACCTCGGCCGCGATCGTGCGCGCCTCGGTGGTGCAGGAGCGCTCGTACTCCCATCTGGGCGACCCCCCACTGCTGCGGCTCTCCCTCACCGACGAGGACGGGGCGGCCGGGGAATCGTTCAACGCCTGGGATCCGCGGTGGTACTTCGAAGAGGCTCCGGGCGGCGGCGAGCGGATGGTCCGGCGCAACGGCCGGGGCACCCTCTTCCTGCCCTTCGACGCCGACACGGGCACGATGAAGGTCCGTGACCTGAGGGCCGCCATCGACCTGGCGACAGTGGACCTGCGCCCCGCGGTGCACGAGTTCTGCCTCGCTCACCCGGCCGACGCCGAGTGCGTCGAGGCCGACCTCGCGGTCACCTCGACGACCGCGTCCGGCGACAGCCTCGGCGTCGTCGGCAAGCCGGTCACGATCCACGTAGCCGCGAACGTGGCGAACCTCGGCCCCGACGGCCCGCTCGACGCCGACGTGACCCAGACCGTCGCGGCCTCGCCGGGCCTGACGGTCACGCCGGCCGGCCTGACGTTCAACGCCGACAAGCTGGCGGCCAACGCGGTGGCCAAGTTCGTTGGTGACTACACCGTCGTCTGCACCAGCCCCGGCGCCCGGACCGTCACGGTGACGACGTCCGTCGCCCCCGAGCAGGCCAAGGTCGCCGACGTCAACCCGGCCAACAACGCCAAACCGGTGACGTTCTCGATCGACTGCGCCGTTCCGGTGGCCGTCAACGTGCTCCCGGGCAACCTGTCCAACCCGGTGCAGGTCCTCCCGGTCGGCGAGCTCCCGGTGGTGGTGCTCACGACGACCCCCGGCCAGTACGGCAATCCGCTGGCCTTCAACGCCGCCACGATCCAGCCGTCGACCGTGCGCGTCGGCGTGCGAGCCCCGCTGGTCGCCACCGGCACCGGCGGCCCGGAGGTCCACGGCACCGTACACATGGAGCACTCGCTGGAGCTCGACGAGGCGCAGATCGACGCCGACCTCGACGGTCTGCTCCATGCCCGCCTCACCGACCTCGGCATCCAGCCCGGCACCAACGAGATCTGCGTCCGCGGCCGCTCCGGCCCCGGCGCGGGCACGTCCTTCTTCGGCTGCGACCACATCACGCTGATCCCCTAGCGATGGGGGGAAGACGCGACGACCGTGATGCCCAGGGCGCGGGCGAAGGTGTGAGACAGGGCGATCAGGTCGTCGGCGGTGATGGTGGAGCCTGACAGGCTGGTGACGCCGCCGATGCCGGACAGGTCGCAGCCGGTGAAGCGCGCGCCGGTGCAGTTGGCGTTCGAGAACTGGGCTCCGGTCAGGTCGCAGGACACGAACTCCGCCCGGCGCAGGTCGGCGCCGGTGAAGTCGGCGCCCGTCAGGTTGCAGCCGGTGAACCGGACGTGGGCGAACGACGTGAAGCGGAAGGCCGCCAGGTCGGCGCGGCAGTCCTCGAACGTCACGTCGCGCAGCGTGCCCGCGGTGCACTGGGCGCCGGTCAGGCGGACGCTGGTCAACCGGGTGCGCAGCAGTGTCGGCTTGGTCAGGCGGGCGTTGGCCCAGTCGCAGTGCGAGACCTCGCAGTCGGTGAAGCGCGGCTGGTCGAGGACGGCCGCCGCCAGCGTGGTGCGCTCGAACCGGCACTGGTCGAACTCGACGGCCTCGGCCTCCTGGGCCGAGAGGTCGAGGGCGGTGAACGACAGCCGCCTGAACAGCGCCTCGTGTTCGAGGTCCGGCTCTTCGCTCTCGATCAGACTGGCCAGGCGTGGGTCGGCGGGCGCGTGTTGAGCTGGCACGACGTCCACCGTAGTCAACTGGCGATCGGCTCCGGCAGCGGCCGGTGGTGGACGATGTCGAGGCGGGAGACCGCCCGGGTCAGCACCACGTAGAGCAGGTGCGGGCCGCGCGGCTCCGCGGCGATGTCGGCCGGCTCGACGACGACCACGTGGTCGTACTCGAGGCCTTTCGCCAGGAGTGCCGGCAGCACGGTCAGTCGGGGAGAGGCGGGCAGGACGGCCGACAGCGCCGGCACGGCCGAGGACGCAGCGATGACGGCCACCGACCCCTCGCACTCCAACGCGGCCACGGCGGCCGCGGCGGCCCCACGGCACAGGTCATCCACCTGCCGGATACGCAGTGAGCCAAGACCGCGGACGGCGCGGGTCGGCGGCACGGCGACATCGAGGGTGGCCAGCAGCCGGTTCGCCAGCGTGACCACCGCACCCGGCACCCGGAAGCCGGCGGTCAGCGCGACCACCGGCGCGGACGGCTTGCCCAGGTGGGCGAGCTGTGCAGCCCAGTTCGTCGCCGCCCACGGCGTCGTGCCCTGGGCCAGGTCGCCCAGCACCGTCAGCGAGCCGTGCGCGCTGCGGCGGGCGATCACCCGGCACTGCATCGGTGAGAGATCCTGAGCCTCGTCGACGACGATGTGCCCGAAGCTCGGCGGTTGCTCGATCAGCCCGGCCACCTCGTCCACCAACACGAGATCGGCGTCCGACCAACCCGTCCGGCGCGGTGTGCGGCGGATTGCCGCCTGCTCTGCCGGGGAGAGGATCCCGTCCGCGGCCGAGGCCAGCACCTCCGGGTCGCGCAGCATGCGGGACACCAGGTCGGCCGGGCGTACGCGCGGCCACAGCCGATCGAGGAGCGTCACGGACCGGCCGGCTCCGGCCCACCTGGCGGGCCCAGGCCTCACCGGGCACCAGGCCCCGCCGCTCGGCCTGTCGCCGCACCAGGCCGACGATCCGGGCCAGCAGCCGCTCCCGGCCGATGCCGTACGGCGGCGACTCCTGCCAGATCTCGTCCATCAGCCGGGCCAGCGCACCTTCGGAAACCCGCCAGCGGTACGCACCGTCGGGCACCGCCAACGGCTCGCTCGGCTCGCCGAGGCCGCCGTACAGAAGTCGCGTGAGCACGGTGGCCATCCGCGCGTCCTGCTTCACGACGGCGGCCGCGTCTGAGTCCACAAGGGAAGCCGAGCCGAGCAGCTGTTCCAGCGTCCGCTGCGCGACGTCGACCTCACCCAGGGCCGGCAGCACGGAGGAGATGTACGCCAGGAACGCCGGGTTGGGCCCGAGCACCAGCACCCCACCACGGGACAGCCGCGTCCGGTGGGAGTAGAGCAGGTAGGCGGCCCGGTGCAGGCCGACCGCGGTCTTGCCGGTGCCGGGCGCGCCCTGCACGCACACCGACTCGTCCAGTCCGGCGCGGACGAGCTCGTCCTGCTCGGGCTGGATGGTCGCGACGATGTCGCGCATCGGGCCGACCCGGGGCCGCTCGATCTCGTCGGCCAGCAGCCGGCTCTCCGCGTCGTGGTCGAGGTGCTCGTCCTCGTAGCCGGTCAGCTCGCCCGCGCCGGCCCAGCCGTAGCGGCGGCGGATCGTCACGCCCATCCGGTCCCGCGCGCTGGCCCGGTAGAACGCCCGTGCCAGCGGCGCGCGCCAGTCGACGACCAACGGTTGGCCGCCCGGCGTCGCCGATGTGCCGGCGACCGATGTGGTAGCGCGGCTCGCCCGGCCCGAACGTCAGTCGGCCGAAGAACAGCGGCCCGGCCGGCTCCGCCGCGAGCTCCTTGGCGTGGGTCCGCAGCATCCGGCCGAGGCTCTCGGCCGTGTAGCGGTCACCGGCGACCTGCGCACCGGTGGCCACCCGCAGCCGGGCTGTGTCGAGCATGCGGGCCAGGGCGGTCCGGGCGGCTGCCAGGTGCGCCCGTTCCTCGACGAGACCGTCCAACACGACCAAACCACCCTTCAGAAAGAACTTGACCGAGTAAACAATAAGACCGAGTCATAGATTTGCCCAAGGCAACCCGCGATCGCTATGCTCGAGGACCGTGACCGATCAGGGGCTCCGCGAGCGCAAGCGCCAACGCACCCACGACGCGATCTCCGCGGCGGCGATCACGCTCTTCCTGGCCCGCGGGTTCGACGCCGTCTCGGTGGCCGACGTGGCGGCCGCGGCCGAGGTGTCCAAGCCGACGCTGTTCAAGTACTTCCCGACCAAGGAAGACCTGGTGCTGCACCGGATCGCCGACCACCTCGGCGAGGCGGGGCGGGTGGTCGCGCAGCGCGCCGCCGACGAGGTCCCGCTGGCCGCGCTGCGCCGGCACTTCCTCGACGGGCTGCGCCGCCGCGACCCGGTCACCGGGCTCAACGACCACCCGCAGGTGCTGGCCTACCACCGGATGGTGTTCGAGACACCCACCCTGGCCACCCGGGTGGCCAGCTTCGCCGAGGCCGACGAGGCGGCGCTGGCGGCGGCGCTCGATCCGCGCAGCGGCCTGCGCGCCCGGCTGGCGGCCGGTCAGATCATCGTGGTCCAGCGGATCCTGGCCCGCGACAACTGGCGACGGCTGGTCGACGGGCGCACCGCCGACGCGGCCTACCGGCCAGCCGTGGCCGCCGCCAACCGCGGCTTCGACCTACTGGGGTCGGGTCTCGCCTAAAAATCTTGAGGCGGGATGTCGAGAACCCGTACGCGGCTCCGTCCCTGCCGCAACACGGCCACCAAGGGCCGTGGCACATACGGAGGTACCGGAAGTGAACCAGCAACACCGCACCGTCGTCGCCAACATCTCGCTCTCGCTCGACGGGCGGGTGGCGGGGGCCGGTGGCCCGTACGACATGGGCTGGATCGTCCCGCACGCGGTCAGCGACGGCGCGCGCGACCACATGATCCGGGTCACCGGCCCGGCGACGACCGCCCTGCTCGGCCGCACCAACTACGAGGGCTTCGGCGGCTTCTGGCCGGCCGTCGCCGACGACGAGTCCGCCGACCCGCGCGACCGCGCGTTCAGCCGCTGGCTCGACAGCGTGGAGAAGGTGGTCTTCTCGACGACGCTGAAGCGGGCGCGACTGGAGCAACTCCCGGATCGCCGGCGCCGATCCGGCCGACGAGGTGCGCGCGCTGCGCAAGCAGGAGGGCGGCGGCGACATCGTGGTGCTGGCCAGCAGCAGCGTGATCCGCGCCCTGCTGGCGGCCGACGAGGTCGACCGGTTGAGCGTCACCCTCTGCCCCGAGGTGGTCGGCGGCGGCGCCCGCCTGTTCGACGACGGGCTGCCGGCGTCCGGCTGGCGCCCGGACCCGGCGGTGACCACCACCGAGACCGGCGCGCTGTGCCTGTTCTTCGACCGGGTGCGCGACTGAGCCGAGCTCACTCCGGCGGCGCGGCCCCGGACTGCTCGCTCGCCATGTAGGTGGCGTACCAGTCCGGCCAGTTCGCGTCCGCCTCGCCGGTGCGCTTCTCGTGCTCGCCATGTGCCGCCGAGGCGCGGCGCATGGCGTCGGCCAGGTCGTTGACCGACTCGTATGAGGTGATCCCGGTGTCGACCCGGCCGGGCAGCCGATGGACGATCTCCTGGAGCATCCAGCCGTTGCCGTCCGGATCGCTCCACGCGGCGAGCGAGTTGTAGCTGTTGCGGTCGGGATCGGGGCCTTCGGCGGTGCCGGTGGCCGTGTTGTGGAAGATCGGGCCGACGTCGACCCCGCGCCGGATCAGGTCGTCGCGCGCGGCCACGATGTCGGTGACGATCAGGAAGAGGCCCGGCGGCGAGCCGGCCGGCGCAGGCGGGTGGCCGATGCCGAAGTGGATCGAGGCCGGTGAGCCCGGCGGCGTGAACTGGATGGCCCGACGCCCACCGAGTTCGAAGTCGGCGTCGAGCCGCCACCCGAGACCGGTATAGAAAGCCTTCGCCCGCTCGGGGTCCGACACGGGGATAGTGACCACTTCGAGCTTGGTGTCCGGGTTTGCGGCGTTCTGGGGCGTACTCATCGCAGTCTCCCAGTCGTTGACAGGCTCGTTCGTCGTCAGTATCGCCCGGCTTTCGGCTCTCCAGCGGCCCTCTCCGAACACAACTACGCGGTACGTTGATCGACATGCCGACGACGATCGCCGCCTGGCGGGCGGCACTCGAGGCCGGTGACGCCGACGCCGCCGGCGCCTGCCTCGCCGAGGACGCGGTGTTCATCTCGCCGCTGACCGAGAAGTTCCGCTTCCACGGCCGCGAGCAGATCACCGAGGTGCTGCGCTCGGCCGTGGAGGTCTTCGACGACGTCCGCTTCCACACCGAGGTCGGCGACGGGCCCACGTACGCCCTGTTCTTCCACTGCCGGGCCGGCGCGCAGCCGGTGGAGGAGGCGCAGTTGTTGCGCCTGGACGATGCCGGGCTGATCGGCGAGCTGACCTTCTTCGGCCGGCCGCTGCCCGCGCTCACCGAGACCCTGGTTCGACTCGGCCCGCGGATGTTGCGCCGGCAGGGCAAGCCGGGGCTCGCCCGGTTCGTGGGGTTCGCGGTGCGCCCGCTGGCCGCCATGACCCGGTTCGGCGAGCAGCGGGTCGTGCCGCTCGGCGACCCGAACCGTTCGAACCGGGAGCGTCGGACCGGTCGCTGACGACGCGCTTACGTTCCTCGTACACCGCTGGCCTAGCCTCGCCGCATGGCTGACCGCGCGAGGATCGCCCACCTGCTGCGCCGGGCCACGTTCGGGCCGACCGCGCAGGAGGTCGACGCCGCCGAACGGGCCGGGTACGACGCGACCGTGCGGCAACTGGTGGAGGCGGCTGGCGACGACCCGGGCGCCCCGTCTTTTCCCGCGGTGGTCGCGGGAGACAGTCGCGAGGAACGGCAGAAGGCCAATCAGGAGCGGCGTGGGCAGGTCACCGCGACGATCGAGTGGTGGCTGGACCGGATGGTCGCCGCCGAGCACCAGCTCGCCGAGAAGATGGTGTTCTTCTGGCACGGGCACTGGGCGACCAGCGCGCAGAAGGTCAAGACCGCACCGCTGATGCTCGGCCAGCTCCGGACGTTCCGGGAGTACGGCCGGGGCGACTTCACCGCGTTCGTGCGGCGGATGGTCCGCGACCCGGCCCTGATCCTCTGGCTCGACGGGCAGAAGAACACCGTCAAGGCCCCCAACGAGAACCTGGCCCGCGAGCTGATGGAGCTGTTCACGCTCGGCATCGGCGCGTACACGGAGGACGACGTCAAGGCCGGCGCCCGCGCGCTGACCGGCTGGACCGTCGACCGCCGCGCCGGCACCGCGCGGTTCGTCGCGCGGCGGCACGACAAGGGCGACAAGACGATCCTGCACACGACCGGCGCGTACGACGCCGAGGAGTTCGCCGCGCTGGTCGCTCGGGAGCCGGCCGGCGCGGCGTTCCTCGCCCAGCGGTTCTGGTTCCGGTTCGCGAGCGGCGAACCGATCGCCGACGAGGTCCGGGACCGGCTCGCGGCGGCGTTCGCCCAGAAACGCGACGTCGACGACCTGCTGCGGGCGCTGTTCACCGACGAGGCGTTCGACGGTACGCGCGGCCAGCTGGTCAAACAGCCCGTGGAGTGGGCCGTCGGCGCGCTCCGCCAGCTCGGCATCCGCCCGTCCCGGCTGGCCGACCAGCAGCGCAAGCAGTTGGTCAGCGGACTGAACGGGCTCGACCAGGTGCCGCTGCGGCCGCCCAGCGTGGGCGGGTGGCCGGCCGGCGCGGCCTGGCTGACCACCAGCTCGCTGCAGGCCCGACTGCGGCTGGCCGAACTGCTCGCGGGCCGGACGGCGCCGGCCGTGCTGGAGCGGCTCAAGGCGGCGCCGGCCGGCGGGGCGGCCGGACGCGCTGGCCCGGCTGCTGGTCGTCGACGCCTGGACCGACCGCACCCGCGCGGTGCTCACCGAGGCGGCCGGCAAGCCCGAGCGGCTGATCCAGCTCGGCCTGGTCAGCCCCGAATACACCGTCCACTGAGGAGCAGAGCGATGGATGCGCTGACCCGGCGGAAGTTCCTGGTCGCGAGCGGCGTCGTGGGCGCGGGTGCGCTGGCGGCGGGTGCGGCCGCGTACACGCTCACCGACATCCTCGGCACGGCCGGTGACCGCCCGGCGGACGCCGGCACGCTCGTGCTGGTGACCCTCTACGGCGGCAACGACGGCCTCAACACGGTGGTGCCCTACGCCGACGCGTCCTATCAGGATGCCCGGCCGGACATCGCCTACGACGCCGGCGAGGTGCTGCGGCTGGACGAGACCACCGGCCTCAACCCGGCGCTGAAGGGCTTCCAGCGCCTGTTCACCGACGGCCGGCTGGCGATCGTCCGCGGTGTCGGCTACCCGAAGCCGGACCGCAGCCACTTCCGCTCCATGGACATCTGGCAGACCGCGGACCCGGTGCGGCCCGGCACCACCGGCTGGCTCGGCCGCTGGCTGGACAGCGCCGGCGGCGACCCGCGACTCGCGGTCAGCTTCGAGCCCGCTCTGCCGCCGCTGCTCGCCGGTGCGACCAGTGCCGGCGCCGCCGTGCCGACCGGCGCCCGCCGGCGGGCGAACGGGGTGACCGGGCTGGGCCGGCCCGCTGCCGGCGAGCCGCCGTTGCAGGCCCGCGCCGCGCGCTGCTTCGCCGACCTGGACAGCGTCGAAGCGATGATCAAGGACGTGCGCGACGCGCAGCCCGCGGACCCGGACGACGACGCCGCGGATCCGGCCACCGGCACGGGCGGCCGCACCGAGCTCGGCGCCCAGCTCGACCTGGTCGCGCAGTGCATCGAGGCCGGCGTGGCCACCCGGGCCTTCTCCGTGTCGCTCGGCGGATTCGACACCCACGCCGACGAGAAGCAGCTCCAGGAGATCCTGCTCGGCAAGGTCGACAAGGAGGTGACCCGGTTCGCCGACCGGATGGGCGACCGCCCGGTGACGGTGGTGGTCTACTCGGAGTTCGGCCGGCGGGTGCGGGCGAACGCCAGCGACGGCACCGACCACGGCACCGCGTCGAACGTGTTCGTGCTCGGTCCGGGAGTACGCGGCGGCCTGCACGGCGAGCAGCCCAGCCTGACCGACCTGGACGACGGCGACCTCAAGCACACGGTCGACTTCCGGGACGTCTACGCGGGTCTGCTCGCCGACGTGCTCGGCGCCGACCCGGAGCCCGTGCTCGGTGGCTGGACCGGTCGGCTGTCGCTCACCGGCGCGTGAGCCACTCCAGGGCGGCGGGGAACCGACGCAGGACGGAGACGTGTCCGTCCACATCGGATATCTCCAGCGTCGCGCCCGGGATCCGTCGGGACAGCCAGCCGCTGTGTGCCGGCGGCACCATCCGGTCCCGGGCGCCGGCCAGCAGCCGCACCGGCGCGGCGACCGCCGCCGGGTCGAAGCCCCACGGCGTCACGTAGGCCAGGTCGTCGTCGGCGGCGGCCGTCGGGCCCTGCGCGATGGCGGGCCGGACCACGTCGAGCATCCAGGACCAGTCGGTGGCCAGGGCGTCCTCGTCGGCGTCCACGAAACCGATGTCGGGGTGCTCCTCCTGAGCGGCGCTGCCGGCCAGCGCCGCGCGCAGCGACGCCGCGGCGCCGGGTGCCATCCCGCCGAACCAGTCCAGCCCGTCGGCGCCCCACGGGGCGAGACTGGACCCGACCAGGACCGCGGTGACCCGCTCCGGCAGCAGGGCGGCGACGGCCAGCGCGTGCGGCCCGCCGCCGGAGTGCCCGACGACGGCGAACCGGTCCAGGCCGAGCCGCTCGGCGACCGCGGCCGTGTAGCGGGCGGCGGAGGCGACGTCGCGCCCCGGCGCCCGGGTCGAGGTGCCGTAGCCCGGTCGGTCGTAGGAGACCCAGCGGATGGACTCGTCGAACAGCGGCACGGGCGGCGCACCGAGGTTGGGCGTGCCGTGATGCCAGAACACGGTGTGCGGGGCGGGCTCGCCGGTGTCGTACACGTGCAGGTGCTGCCCGCCGCCGAGGTCGAGATCGAGCTCCTTGGTCACCGGCCGACCCTACCGCTGGCAGCGCCGACAACCGATGGTTGCCGAGAGCGAGCGGCTCAACCTGACCCAGCAGGAGCTGTCGAAGCGGATCCAGCGTCTGGAGCAGCTGCTCAACGACCGGCATCCGCTGGCGGGCGCGGTGGCCCCGCGCCCGGCCGACCTCGCCGAGTCCGGGTCTGGCAGCCGACCTGGGCCGGTCGTTGCCGGCCGACCTGTCGGTCCCGGCCGATGAGGGAGTGCGAATCGTCCCGCTGACGGGCCCCGCTTCGACCCGGCGCCCGACCGGTTGCCTAATCCCGACGCAGCGCCCTAGCCGATCTATTCCAAGGGGATGTCGGTGGTCGCTGCCGGTTGGGGTGCGGCAGGGGCGGCTTCGCGGTGTGGTTCGTGGAGTCTGTCGCCTTGGTCCGCTGCCCGATAGCCGTGGGCATCGATCGTCTGGCCCCGTGGTGAGGGGGCGGGGGTGTTCGTGGCGGTCGACATGCTTTGGCATGTACGCACATGCCAAAGCATGTACGTGCGGGAAGACACCCCCGGCACGGCAGCCGCGAGGCGTGCGTCCCGACGGGCCTGAGACCACCTGACCCGGGGGGTGTCGCTGGGGTCGTGGGTTGCGGGGTCGCCGTGATCAGGTGTGGCCGGTCGGGTCGCGCGGGGGTCGGGGGCGTGATCGTGTGTGGCAGGTCTGGTTGCCGCACGGCGTGTCGACCAGACCCGGTGCACACGATCAGTGGTGAGGCGCCCGAGGCTCCAGACGGGCCACACCCGATCATGGCCGAGGATCAAGGAGCCGTGACCCGTCCCCCGTCCGGGGCAGCGGATCTGGTGCTTCGCGGGTCGAAGTCCCGGATCCGCCGCCCCGAATCTGGCATATGCCAGACCATGGCTCCCAGACGCTGGTCGACCACACAGCTCACGACAAGGCACCAACCCCTTGGAACAGATCGTCCAGGTCGCGTCTAGATCAGGCTCGGGATGCCGTTTCGGCAGGCGATGCTGGCGCTCACGCCGATGGTCACCCGGTTCTGCGGACCGGTGCGGTGTTCGGCCGGGTTGAGCACCTCGACCTGGTCGCCGACACAGCGGGCGGTGATCGAGATGCCGAGGAGGCCGAGTGTGACGGGCCGGCCCGGCGTCGGGCCGGGGTCCGCCGCGGCGGCGGGTCGTCGTCCGGATCATCGGCGCCCGGTTCCTCCCCGGAGCCGCTGCCGGAGCCATTGCCGGAGCCCTCGCCGGAACCCGAACCCGAACCTGGCCCGCCCGTCGCTTGGGGCCCGGCGCCGGGGCCGCCCGCTCCGGAACTACCGGAGCCCTGGCCGACGGTGCCGAGGTCGCCGGGTGTGCTGGTCGGGGTGGCGCCGAGCGGCCCGACGGTGGCGCCCGGACTGGGCGAGGCGGTGATCGCGGCGGTCTCCGTGCCGGCGCCGGCGGCGTCGGCGCTGCCGCTCGGGTCGTCACTGGGCACCACCAACGCGGCCACCACCGCACCGGCGACCAGCACCGCGCCGGCGGCCGTCGAGCAGCGCGGCGCCGCCGTCGGTCGGGCCGGCGGACCGGTTTGGCGGAGACCGCGACGACCTCGGTGGTCAGCTCCGGGTCGGCCTTCGGCCGGGCGGCGTCGACGACGTCGTCGGCGATCGGTGCGGCGGCCGCGGCGTGGGTGGTCGCGTCCATCGCGGCGACCAGGCCGGCCAGCGCCGGGTCCTCGTCCTGCGGGGGAGGCACGATGCCGGCGGCCGTGGCCAGCACCGTCGCCACCTCGGCGGCGGCCGGCCGGTCGGCGGGCTCCTTGGCCAGGCACGCGGTCGCAGATCTCGTTGACCTCGGGCGGGATCCCGTCGAGCGGCGGCAGCGGCTCCGGTTCGACGTAGACGTGCGCGTCGAGCATCTGGGTCGTGGTGTCGGCCAGCCAGGGCAGCCGGTTGGTCAGCGCGCGGTAGATCAGCAGGCCCAGCGCGTAGATGTCGGACGCCGGGGACACCTGGCCCAGGGTGAGCCGCTCGGGCGCCAGGTAGGCCGGCGTGCCGAGCAGCAGCCCGTCGGCCTCGAGCTCGTCGCGGCCGACCACCGCCGCGATGCCGAAGTCGACGACCTTGGCGCCGGTCGGGGTCAGCATCACGTTGGACGGTTTCACGTCGCGGTGCACCAGGTCCTGGGCGTGGGCCGCGGCCAGCGCGGCCGCGACCTCCGAGAGCACGCGCAGGGCGACCCGCGGCGGCAGCGGGCCGTCTTCGAGGCGCTGCGCGAGGGTGCGGCCGGGCAGAAGCTCCATCACGACGTACGGGCACCTTGGTGCCGTCGTCGTCGGCGGCCTCGCCGTAGTCGAAGACGCCGGTCACGTTCGGGTGCCAGAGCCGGGCGGCGGCCCGGGCCTCGGCGCGGATCCGCTGGCGCGCGGCGGTCGCTGACGGCGTGCCGGGTGGCGAGCACCTTCACCGCGACCGGCCGCTGCAGGACGAGGTCGTGCGCGCGCCAGACGACCGACATGCCGCCGGCGCCGAGTCGATCTTCGAGCCGGTAGCGCCCGTCGAGGACCTGTTGGGTGCGCACCCGCACAGCTTGCCAACATCGCGCCGAATTGGCATCCCGGCGACGGGACCGCTATCGATGGCCGTGATGACCGGATCGTGCCGGGTCCTGGGGCGGACGAGGTAGGTTGGCCAGGTGCATCGCGACGTGCTGATCCGGCCGCTGCGCCGGGTCCTGCGCGGTTCTGTGCGGGTTCTTGCCGGTTTGGCCGCTTTGGCGCTAGCCGTAGGCATCGGCGTGTCGACAGCCGCCACGCCGGCGGCGGCCGCCCCGGCGTCGACGACCGCGAGCGCGACTCCCACCGCCGCGGAGCGGCCGGCCGCCGTCGCCGCGACCGCCGAGCGACAGGCCACCCCGGAGCGGGCCACGGCGGCGCCGCCCGCGGGCGAGCAGGGTCGCCTCGCCACCGGCGCGTCGCCGGAGCGGCTCGGCGCCGCCCGCCCGCACCCGCCCGCGTACCCCGAGCAGTCCGCACCCCGCGCCCCACCGGCCGAGGACGACACCGCCGCCCGCTGAGCATCGCTCGGCACTCGTCGTCCCCTCCAATGCCCACCGGTGAGGTGTCCCGTGCAAACGGTCCTACAGCTCTTCTACGTCGGCGTGCCCCGCGCCGCCGCCATCTGGTCGATCCTCCTGTGCCTGGCGCTCCTGTCGATCACGGGCCTGCAACTGGTCGGTCCGCGCGGCCCGAGACGGCCCGGCGTGCGCACCCGGTTGCGGGCCGCCCGGATCCGCCGCGAGCGACGCGCCACGGCCGCCGCCGAGGTCGTGCGGTTCGCCGGTGAGGTCGGCGTCGCCGCGGACCGCGCCGACGCCACCGCTCGGCGGCGGCACGAGGCCTGGCTCGCCACGCAGGAGGCGGCGGAGCGGGCCTGGTCCACCTTCGAGTCGGCCGACCAGATCGCCCGCCGGATGTCCGCGGCCGCCCTGCTGCCGTCCCCGGCCACTCCGCAGACGCCACAGGAGTACGCCGATCGCGAGCAATGGCTGCACCGCGCCGTGATGTCCGCGTGTGCCCACAATGAACTGTCCGTATTGGACCTCAACGACGCCTTGGCGCACCGCAACGGCTGGGATCCGCGCCGGCACCCGGTGGAGCAGGAGACCATGCTGCGCCGGGCGATCCGCGACACCCTGAGCGCCGCCGAACGCGCGGCCGCCCGGGAAGAGCGGAACGCCTGGGAGGCGGCGGAGTCGGCGGCCGCGGCGGCGCGCAGCCTGCGGGCCGAGGCCATCGCCGCCGCCGAGCGGGCGCACGCCGTGCGGCACCTGGTGCGGCCGGACGCCGTGGCCGGAACCGCACCGCGCAGGCACCGACTGCGCGCCGCCGTCGCCCGATAACCGTCGAACGCGAGGAGCAACGAGTGTCCTATCCGGATCCGACCTACTTCGGCGACACCGGCGAGGTGTCCGCCGGCGCCTTCCGCCCGGCCGGCGCGGAGCCGGACCTGCGCTTCGCGGCCGGTGGCGGGGCCAGCTACCTGGCCACCGGCGCGGCCACCGACGGGCGGTTCGGGCTCTACCGCTGGGACATGCCGGCCACGCCCACCGGGCCGGGCCCGCACTTCCACCGCACGATCTCCGAGTCGTTCTTCGTGCTCTCCGGCACCGTGCGGCTCTACGACGGCGAGGGCTGGCGCGACGCGAACGTCGGCGACTTCCTCTACGTGCCGCCGGGCGGCATCCACGCCTTCCGCAACGAGTCCGGCGAGCCCGCCTCGATGCTGCTGCTGTTCGCGCCCGGAGCGCCACGCGAGGCGTACTTCGAAGGGATCCGCGACCTGCCCTCGATGTCCGAAGAGGAGAAGGCGGCCTTCTTCCTCGAGCACGACAACATCTGGGTCGAGGGCTGATGTTCCTCGACCGACCTCGAATGCCCCCGGTGCGGTCGCCCGGCACGACGCCGAGGTGCTGGCCAACCTCTGCGCGTGCGGTTCGCCGCTGCTGGCCCGCTACGACCTGGCCGCCGTGCGGGCGGCGGTCACGCCCGCGGACGCTCGCGGGCCGGGCGCCGACCTGTGGCGCTACCGGGAACTGCTGCCGGTCGCGCGACGACGCGCACCGGGTGACGCTGGGCGAGGGCTGGACGCCGCTGCTGGCCGGCCGCCGGTACGGCGCCGAGCATCGGGCTCGACCGACCTGCTGGTCAAGGACGAGGGCCTGATCCCGACCGGCTCGTTCAAGGCCCGCGGCGCGGCGGTCGGCGTGTCCCGGGCCCGCGAGCTGGGCGCGCGGCACGTCGCGATGCCGACCAACGGCAACGCCGGCGCGGCCTGGGCCACCTACGCGGCGCGCGGCCGGGATGCGCTCGACAATCGCGATGCCGCTCGGCGGCGCCGGTCATCACCCGCCACGAGGTGGTCGCCGCCGGCGGCGAGCTGCATCCTGGTCGACGGGCTGATCGGCGACGCCGGGCGGCTGATCGCCGAGCTGATCGCCGAGCGCCGGCGGCGCCATCTTCGACGCCGGCACGCTGCGCGAGCCCTACCGGCTCGAGGGCAAGAAGACGATGGGGTACGAGATCGTCGAGCAGCTCGGCTGGCGGGTGCCCGACGTGATCATCTATCCGACCGGCGGCGGGGTCGGCCTGATCGGCATCCACAAGGCGCTGCGACGAGCTGCGGGAGCTGGGCTGGATCGGCGACAAGCTGCCGCGGCTGGTGGCGGTGCAGTCGACCGGCTGCGCGCCGATCGTGCGGGCGTTCGACGCCGGCGCGCGCCGGGCCGAGCCGTGGGCCGGACGCGCGCACCGTCGCGTTCGGCATCACCGTGCCCGCGCCGCTGGGCGACGAGCTGATCCTGGACGCGCTGCGCCGCCACGGGCGGCACCGCGATCGCGGTCGACGACGCCGAGATCCTGGCCGACCTGCGGGCCTTCGCCGCCGCGGAGGGGCTGCTGCTCTGCCCGGAGGGCGCCGCCTGCCTGACCGCGGCCCGCCAGCTGCGCGCCGAGCGGCTGGCTCGCGGCCGGCGAGCGAGGTGGTCGTGCTCAACACCGGCGCCGGCATCAAATATCCCGAGACCGTGTCAGCCCCGGGCGCGTAGCCGGCGGAGCATCCGGGCGTCGTCGAAGCCGACCGCCCGGGCGGCCGCCTCCATCGTGCTGCCGTGGCCGATCAGGTGTTCGGCGCGTTCCAGCCGCAGTGCCTGCTGGTAGCCGAGCGGGGTGAGCCCGGTCGCCCGGCTGAACTGGCGGGTCAGCGTGCGCTCGCTGACCCCGCCCTCGCCGGCCAGGTCGGCCAGTGGCAGGCGCTGCGCGTACCGCTGGTCGATCAGGTCCTGGATCTTGTGCACCGCGTCGCTGAGGTGGCCGCGGTGCCGGAGCATCGCGCTGCTCTGGCGCTCGTCGCCGTTGCGGCGGGCGTAGACGACCATCTCGCGGGCGATCTGGGCGGAGGCCGCCGGGCCGTGCCGCACCGCGATCAGGTGCAGCGCGAGGTCGATGCCGCTGGCGATGCCGGCCGAGGTGACCACCCGGCCGTCGACCACGTAGAGGACGTCGCGCACCACCGTCGCCCGCCTGTAGCGCCGGGCGAGCTCGTCCTGCAGCGCGTGGTGGGTGGTGCAGCGGCGGCCGTCGAGCAGGCCCGCCCGGCCGAGCACGTCGGCGCCCGAGCAGACACTGGCGACGGTGCCGCCCGCGCGGTGGTGCGCCGCGACCCAGTCGAGCGTCGACGCCTCCAGGCGGCCGGTGCCCCGCAGCGTCGGCGAGCGCCAGCCCGGCACGATCAGCAGGTCGGCGGGGCCCAACGCGGGCAGTTCCGGGCTCGGCGTGCACCGCCAGACCCTGTGCGGAGGGCACCTCGGCCTGCTCGGCGACGTAGGCCAGCGCGTAGTCGTAGCCGAAGTCGCGCGCGGTGGAGAACACCTGCGCGGGCCCGGCCAGGTCGAGCAGGTGCAGGCCGGGCACGAGCAGGAAGCCGACGGTGGTCATGATCTGGTCATCATCCCACGAGCGCCGCCCCGACCACCTCGGCGAGGGTGCGGACGGTGGCGAACCGGCCGTCGAGGACCCGTTCGGTGCGCTCGACGATCGTCCTCGTTCTGCAGCGTCCGGGGGTCGGCGAGGATCTCGTCGACGCCGGCGTCGGCGGCGTCGCGGTGCGGGATCGGGAAGGTCAGCGTCGCGTCGGTGACGAACGTGACGGCGTAACCCAGATCGCCGCCGACCCGGGCCGTGGTCTCCACGCACTGCTCGGTCCGGATGCCGCAGACGGTCAGATCGAAGATCCGCCGCTCGGTGAGGAACTGGCCGGCGTTGGTGGTGGTGAAGACGTTGTGCGAGGTCTTGACCAGGGTGGGCTCGCCGGCTGCGGGCTGGCGGAGCCCGTCGAGCAGGCGGACGTGGCCGCTGGCCGGGTCGAAGACGCCGCCGGTGCCGGGCTCGCTGTGCAGGACCCAGATCACCGGCCGCCGGTCGCGCGGAAATGGTCGACGAGTCCGGTTGACGTTGGCGACGAAGTCGGGATTGGAGCCGGCCCGCCAGATCTCGCGTTGCCGGAAGGACTCCTGTGCGTCGATGACGACGAGTGCGCGGTTCATGTCTCCGATCGTCGTCGCCGGGCGGGCCGTCACGGAAGGCCGGATCGGGTCCACGGGCGGACGGATCCGGTCATGCCCGGGGTGGCGCTGTCCACAGGAGGCGGCGATGCGTACGCGACTGAGTGCTTTCATTGGTGGCATGGCGAATCCGGCGATCCTGACCGTCGACGACGACCTTGCCGTCTCCCGGGCCGTCGCCCGTGACGTGCGCCGTCAATACGGCGACCGTTACCGGGTCGTCCGGGCCAACTCCGGCGCCGAGGCGCTGGACGCGCTCAAGGAGATCAAGCTGCGCGGCGAGCAGGTGGCGGTGCTGCTCGCCGACTTCCGGATGCCGCACATGAACGGCATCGAGTTCCTCGAAGCGGCGATGGACCTCTTCCCGCGGGCCCGGCGGGTGCTGCTCACCGCCTACGCCGACACCGACGCCGCGATCGACGCGATCAACCTGGTCGACCTCGACCACTACCTGCTCAAGCCGTGGAACCCGCCGGAGGAGAAGCTCTACCCGGTGCTCGACTCGCTGCTCGACGCGTGGGCCGCGTCGCCCGAGGCGGCGACGGCGGTGACCCGGGTGGTCGGCCACCGCTGGTCGGCGCCGTCGTTCAAGGTCCGCGACTTCCTGGCCCGCAACCTGGTGCCGTACCGGTGGTATCTGTCCGACGAGCCCGAGGGCGCCCGGCTGCTCGCCGCGGCCGGGCTGACCGAGGCCGACGTGCCGCTGGTGGTCACCTCCGAGGGCAAGTCGCTGGTCCAGCCGTCCGAGACCGACCTGGCCACCCACGTCGGGCTGTCCACCACGCCGGCCAAGGAGTTCTACGACCTGGTGGTCGTCGGCGCCGGCCCGGCCGGGCTCGGCGCGGCGGTCTACGGCGCCTCCGAAGGGCTGCGCACGGTGCTGGTCGAGCGGCACGCCACCGGCGGGCAGGCCGGCCAGAGCAGCCGGATCGAAAACTATCTGGGCTTTCCCGACGGGGTCTCCGGCGCGCAGCTCGCCGAGCGGGCCCGGCGCCAGGCGGTGCGGTTCGGCGCCGAGCTGCTGACCACCCGCGAGGTCGTCGAGCTCGACGTGCGCGGCGCGACCCGGGTGCTCCGGTTCGGCGACGGCAGCCAGGTCGCGTCGCACGCGGTCGTGCTGGCCACCGGCGTCTCCTACCGCATGCTGGAGGCCCCGGGCTGTCCGACTTCCGGGGGCGGGGCGTCTTCTACGGCTCGGCGGCCACCGAGGCGCCGAGCTGCTCGGGGCAGGAGGTCTACATCGTCGGCGGCGCCAACTCGGCCGGGCAGGCGGCCGTCTACTTCTCCCGCTACGCCCAGCGGGTGCACATCCTGATCCGCGGCGACGAGCCTGGACCGCACGATGTCCCGCTACCTGATCGACCAGATCGAGGGGCACGACAACATCGAGGTGCACTCCGTACACCGAGGTCTGTCGAGGCCAGCGGCGACGAGCACCTGGAGCAGCTGGTGCTGCAGCGACACCCGCGACCGGCGAGACCCGCGCCGTCGACACCTCGTGGCTGTTCATCTTCATCGGCGCCGAGCCGCGCACCGACTGGCTCGACGGCGTGATCACCCGTGACGGCCACGGCTTCGTGATCACCGGCCCGGACCTGATCGCCGGCGGCAACCGCCCGGTCGGCTGGGACCTGCCGCGCGACCCGTACCACCTCGAATGCAGCGTCCCCGGCGTGTTCGCCGCCGGCGACGTCCGCTCCGACTCGGTCAAGCGGGTGGCCTCGGCCGTCGGCGAGGGCGCGATGGCGATCTCCCTGGTGCACCGTTATCTGGAGGCGCAATGACCACCGAACTCGCCGGACACGCCGAGGGCGACCGGCTCTCCCCGGCGGAGCTGCGCAAGCTGTTCCTGTTCGAGAAGCTCGACGCCGAGCAGCTCGACTTCCTGGCCAGCCACGGCTCGGTCGAGCCTATCACCGGCGGCACCTACATCTACCGCGAGGGCGAGCCGGCGACGTGCTTCTACGTGCTGCTCAGCGGCACGGTCGCGCTGAGCCGCACGGTCCGCGGCGACGAGGTCGAGACGACCCGCACCGACCAGGTGGGCGCCTACGCCGGCGCCACCCAGGCCTACATCGAGCGGATCCCGCAGATCTACCTCAACAGCATGGTCGCCGATCTCCGACGTGGCGGTCTACCAGCTGCCGGCCGACGAGCTGGCCGAGCTCGCTGCGCGACTGGTTCCCGATGGCGATGCACCTGCTCGAGGGGCTGTTCTTCGGCATGCGCTCGATGCAGACCATGGTCAGCGAGCGCGAGCGGCTGCTGGCCCTCGGCTCGCTGTCGGCCGGCCTGACCCACGAGCTCAACAACCCGGCCGCGGCCGCGGTACGCGCGACGTCGGTGCTGCGCACCCGGGTCACCGGCATGCGCCACAAGCTCGCGCATGATCGCCGACGGCCGGGTCGACGGCACCCGGCTGCACGAGCTGGTGAGCATGCAGGAAGACGCGATCAAGCGGGCCGCCGGCGCGCCGGAGCTGACCCCGATGGAGACCAGCGACGCCGAGGACGAGCTCGGCGAGTGGCTGGAGGAGCAGCGACATCACCGGCGCCTGGGACATCGCGCCGACGCTGGTCTCCGGTGCGATAGACACCGAGTGGCTGGAGCCAGGTGCGCGACGAGATCGGCCCGGAGAACTTCGAGAACGCCGCTGCGCTGGCTGACCTACACGCTCGACACCGAGCAGCTGATGACCGAGATCGACGACTCGGTCACCCGCATCTCGTCGCTGGTCGCGGCGGCCAAGCAATACTCGCAGCTCGACCGGGCGCCGCACCAGACGGTCAACGTGCACGAGCTGCTGCACGCGACGCTGGTGATGCTGCACGCCAAGTTCCCGCCGGGGATCAAGCTGGTCAAGGAATACGACCGGTCCCTGCCCGGAGATCCCGGCGTACGCCGGCGGAGCTCAACCAGGTGTGGACCAACCTGATCGACAACGCGATCGGCGCGATGGGCGAGACCGGCACGCTGACCGTCCGCACGTCGCGCGACGGCGACAACGTGGTGGTGTCGATCGGCGACACCGGGCCGGGCATCCCCAAGGACGTCCGGCCCCGCATCTTCGAGCCGTTCTTCACGACCAAGCCGGTCGGCGAGGGCACCGGGCTCGGGCTCGACATCTCCTACCGGATCGTGGTCAACAAGCACCACGGCGACATCCGGGTCGACTCCAAGCCGGGCGAGACCTGGTTCCACGTCGTCCTGCCGATCGACCCCGACGAGGAAGTCGCGACGCAGGATCCCGTCGCCGTGGCCGACGGCGCCGAGTGAGTCACATCCTCTTCGACTTCTTCGGCACGCTGGTCGACTACGACGACGGCCACGCGCGGTCGCCGGAGCGCACGGCGGCGTTGGTGAGCACGCTCGGTCAGCCCATGTCGGCCGCCGAGTTCACGTCCCGCTGGGACTCGAACTGGATGGCGTGGGAGGCGCGGTGCGCGCCCTCGCGTCTCGAGTTCTCCATGCTCGACGTGGCTCGGTCCTTCCTGCCCTCGGCGTCGCCGGGCGAGATCGATTCGTTCGTCTCGGTCTACATCTCCGAGTGGAACGCCGGCGTGCGCTATCTGCCGGGGATCCGCGACCTGCTTCTCGGGCTGTCGCGGCAGCACCGGCTGGCGGTGGTGTCCAACACGCACGAGCCCGACCTGGTGCCGTTCCACCTGGCGGCGATGGGCGTGGCCGACCTGGTGGACACGGTCGTGACGTCGGTCGAGGTGGGTGTCCGCAAGCCGGCGCCGGCGATCTACGCAGGAGGCGCTGACCCGGCTGGGCATCGCGGCGTCGTCGGCGGTGTTCGTCGGCGACAACCCGTCGGCCGACTACTTCGGGCCGCTGGAGGCCGGGATGCGAGCGGCGTTCCTGATCGATCCGGCGGCACGGTATGACGCCGTGCCGCCGTCCCATCGGTTGTCCTCGGTGTTCGACCTGCCGTCGGTATTGGTCTAGCGAGCCGTCCATTCATGGGCGGCGCCCTCGTGCAGGGCCTCGTAGACGCGGTCGCGGATCGTGTTGGCTTCTACTGTGGACAGCGTGCGGGTCAGGTCGCGGAGGACGAGGCGGAGCAGCACGTTCTTCTGCCCTGGCTCGAGGCCCATTCTCTTTCGGGCCGAGTCGGGCAGGTCCTCGTAGCCGGTCTCGCTCCGGATCTCGATCTCCTCGACGGCTGAGGCGTCGTCGCCGAGGACGGCCCGGACGCGGTCGCCGAGCTGTTCGGTGTCGCGGTCGTCGGCCACCGCCAGCGAGAGGTCACGGGTGGTGGGCGGCATCGCCGGAGACCGGGTGGTACGGGCTCAGGTCGCGCATCTGGTCGGCGATGCGCGGGTCGGTGGCCCGCAGCAGGCGGATGTCGTCGATTCCCTTGACCAGCATGGTGATCCGGTCGAGGCCGAGCCCCATCGCCAGGCCGGTCGTGGTGTCCGGGAGGCCGCTGCCGTTGATCACCTCCGGGTGGGCCAGGCCGCACTCGCCGATCTCCACGCCGTCGACGTAGATCTCGCGTCCGTCCAGCGTGTAGGGATGCTGGCTGGGTGGCGTCTCGATGTGCCGGCCGGGTAGCACGGCTTCGACGACTGCCCTGATCATCGTCGCCAGGTCTTCGCCGGTCAGGGTTTCTGTGGTGCTGATCCGCCAGAGGTCGAGCTGATGCGGTTCGCCGACGTGCTGACGGTCGATGGCGTCGCGGCGGTAACACATCCCGGGGACGCTGAGCACGACGTCGTCTTCGGCGAGGTGGTCGAGCAACGCCGGAATACGGGCGGTGGTGTGCGAGCGCAGCATCCGCTCGGGGTCCACGTAGCGGCTGTAGCGCCGGTCCCGCGTGACGGCGGCCGCGTCGTACCGCAGCCGGTCGTAGTTGTCGGCGATCGTGACGATGCGGTGGCCCGGGTCGCGGCGTACTGGTACGCCCCAGGCTTCCGCCAGGGCGCGCTCGATGCGGTCGACGACGTGCTGGATGGCGTGCTCGCCGGCGGCTTGGTCGGTGAGGTCGCGGCGGGCTAGGGCGGCTTCGAGCTGGGCAGGGCTCAGGTAGGTCATGACTGGTGGTGTCCTCACGGGGAGCAGGGAGACGGAAACGAGAAACCCCCGGCTGAACCGGGGGTCTCGTGGTCTCCCGCACCCGCGAGGGGCGCGACAGAACTCAGCGCACGACAGTCAACCCACCGGTCACCCGGGGGCAGCTAAATCGCGCGGTCTGCATGCCACCAGTGTATGCCCAACCACGACCCATTTCTCCGCTGCCTCTGGATGGGCGCCCACGCCGTCGTGGTCCGCAACCGCGCGGGCTGCCGGCCCCGGCCCGCGCTCGTGGGCCCTTCACGCGACGTCGATCGTCAATGCGCGCGTGCCGTGGCGTCCGCGCCGACGACGTGGCGTCCGCGCCGACGACGTGGCGTCCGCGCCGACCACGTGGCGTCCGCGCTGGTCCGTGCCCTCCGCCGACCCGTGTTCTCTGCGTTGGTGGGTGTTCTCCGAGCGGACGGGTGGCGTCCGCGTCTGGTCGTGTCGTCCGCGCCGACCCGTGCTCTCCGCGCTGGTCCGCGTCGGCCGTGCCGTCCAAGCCCTCGGCGTCGGCCCGCGGCAGACTGGTCGTCAGGCCGCGGGCCGATGATCGGGCTGTCAGGTCGCCGTTCGGCGACCTGGGCCGTCACGGTTGCCGGCGCTCGTCCGTGGTTCGCCGCCCATGCGCGACGTTGGGAGTCGGAGCTGACCGGCGCGCCCGGTGGTCTGGGCTGTCGGGTAGCTCGCGCCCACGTCTCGTGGGCGACGTCGGAAGCGGATGCCGACCGGCGCCGGCCCCGGGATGGTTTGTCGGATCGCCGTTCGACGGCCCGGGTTGTCAGGCTGCGGCGCGGATTTCGGCCTCGACCCGGCGGCGTAGGTCGCCGACCTCGACGCCGGTTTCGGTCAGGACGAGAACGCCCAGGCCTTCGCCCTCGCGGAGCAGGCCGAGCAGGACGTGCTCGGTGCCGATGTGCTTCTGCTTGAGGCGGATGGCCTCGCGTAGCGAGAGTTCGAGGACCTTCTTGGCGCGGGGGGAGAAGGGTCCGCCGGTCGCGTGCCGGCGGCGGCCCAGGCCGAACAAACGGCGCGAGTGCGCGCGGGTCGGCGGTCGCAGCGCGCCTTCGCCGAACGAGGCCTCGACCGCATGGCGTACCGCCTCCAGGTCGATTCCGATCTGTCGCAGTGCCTCGGCGTCCGCGTCACCGAGGGCGCGCGGGCCCTGGCCCACGTGCGACTCGATCCGGGTGCGGACGTCGCCGGCGCTGACGCCGGCCTCCCGCAACACGCGCCCGGCGACGCCGCCGCCGGCACCCTCGGGGTTGTCGTCGAGCATCGCGAGGAGCAGGTGCTCGGTGCCGACCTTGTCGTGCCGCAACGCGTGCGACTCGGCCACCGCGCCCTTGACCAGTGACCGCGCCCGGTCCGTGAACCGCTCGAACATCACGCCTCCTGTGACGGTCGCACGACCGGACGCCCGGCGTGCTTCTTGTGAACGGCCTGCCGGCTCACTTCGAGCGCGGCGGCGATGTCCTGCCACGACCAGCCCTGCCGCCGCGCGTTGTCGACCTGCACCGTCTCCAGGCTTTCCAGGAGCCGGCGCAGGGCCAACACCGCTCGCAGCCCGACCTTTGGGTCGGTGCTGCTGGCGGCCGCGGCGAGGTCCACTGCCTGAGTCATGATGTCAATTTACGTTGACGGCCCGGCCTCTGTCAACCCGGGTTGACAATCTCCAGTGGCTCGCCCGTCTCCAGGAGGCTCTTGAGGCTGGCGATGATCTGCGGCCAGCCGGTGTTGATGGCGCTCAGCACGGCGCTGCCCGGCGCGAAGCCGTCGTGGATCACCGTCAGCTTGACCGCGGTGCCGGCCGGTTCGAGCTCGAAGGTCACTGTGGACCGTGGCTCGGCGGCGAACGTCGCGCGGTCGGATTCGCTGATGCCGCTGGCCTTCGCCCACTCGTCGGTGAAGGTGTGCCAGGTGTACGAGAGCCGCCGGTACGGCTCGGCCGCGACGATCACCTGCTCCGGGTCGGCGATGCGGGCCTCGCCGGCGGTCCAGACCATCGGTGAGCCGACGGCCCAGTCGGTGTCGAACTCCGTACCCCAGTAGCGCTTGGTGAAAGCCGGGTCGGTCAGCGCCTGCCACAGCCGCTCGGGCGTCGTGTTGATGTAGGTGGTGTAGACGAACTCGGGCCTGCTCATCGTGGTCTGCTCCAATGCGGTCTTGAGGTCGGCGAGGGCCTGCGCGCGCCCGCGGTCGTAGCGGTTGATCCAGCGGTCGGCGATCGCGTTGACCGGCGCGGCGTTGAGGTAGTGCAGCTTTTCCCGGCCGCGCCGGGCGGTCGTCACGAGTTCGGCGTCCTCGAGCACGGCGAGGTGTTTGCTGACCGACTGGCGGGCCATGTCGAGGCCCGCGCAGAGCTCGCGCAGGGTCTGGCCGTTGCGCGCGTTGAGCGAGTCGAGCAGCTGTCGCCGGCTCGGGTCGGCCAAGGCCTTGAATACGAGGTCCACGGTCACATGCAGCCATTTGGCTGCCCTTTCTCGGTCGACCATAGGCAGCCTGTTGGCTGCACGTCAAGCCCACCGAAAACTGTCGTACGTACGTTCTAATCTGCGTGCATGGATGTAGCGGTGGCCACCCGAGGTGGCGAAGGCGGTCCGTGGGGCGATGGACCTCAGTGGTGCTCGGTGGCGTTCGGGGCGGTGAGCTGACGATGAGGTCTGTTCGGGCGGGGCAGCAGAGCAGGCACCTGGCGCATGTGGTCGGCATAGCCGCGGCGGCGATCCAGCGACCGGCGGTCCATCAGCGGAATGCTCGCGGCCTTGAAGAGCACCACCATGACCACCGGGCCGATCACCGTCCACCACCAACTCGGTGCGGCGGCCAAGCCAAACAACCAGAGCCCCCACCAGAGCGCGATCTCACCCAGATAGTTGGGGTGGCGCGTGCGCCGCCAGACGCCGGTCGCCAGGATGCGGCCGCGGTTCGCCGCCGCGGCCGCGAAGCGGTGCAGTTGCACGTCCGCCACGGCCTCCAGGGCGATCGCACCCGCGGTCACCGCCGTGGCGACCACATCGAGCCAACCGAAGGGACGTGAGCCGACGAGGGCGGGCCAGACGGCGAGCAGGCCGAGATACACCACGAGGGTGGGCATGAGCTGGATGCCGCCCAGGTTGACCAGCCACCAGGGCACCCAGCCACGGGTCGCGCGCAGTTGGTCATAGCGCCAGTCGACGTGGTGCAGGCCTTTCCAGCCATAGGCCCAGTTGCCGGTGAGCCGCACGGCCCAGACGGTGATCAGGCCGACGACGAGCACCTGCCGCACCGCGTCGCCGCTGCCCGCACCGGCGACCCACCAGGCCGCGATGACGGGTGGGGCGACACTCCAGTACGGGTCGTAGAGGCTCGCGTTGTCGAACGCCATCGACAACGCGAAGACGACCAGCGTGGCGACGACATCGGCGACGAACGCGGCCAGCAACGGATGCCAGGAGGGAGGCGCCAGCACGATCACACCCCAGGCGGCGCCGAGTGCGAGCAGATAGGTGGCGACCACGACCACCATCGACCGGGTCCGCGAAACAACACGCCTGTCCACGCAAACGCCTCCCGTCGCCAGATCGCGATCATCGCACCGGCCACGATCACGCACCAGGCCTCCCGCCCCGCACCGCTCACCAGGCTCGCGCGCGCTGACGATGACCTCAGTGCGCCTGGTGGGCGGGTGCGCCAGGTGGGCAGTACGCGCCGGGCGGGCAGCGCCAGGTGGGCGGTGTTCGGGGACGGCGGATCTATTCCGGCTACGGGTGTGACCTGCCGGTCGGTAACGTCGGACGGGTTGCCGAAGATCCGGACGCCGTATCGGGGGTGAGCGTCAGTGGCCGACAACAAGGTCCTTTCCGATCGGGTTCTGTCCCAGTCTGTGGTCACCGCGACCATCGACGCACCGATCGCGCGGGTCGACATCGCGGACTGGCTGCTGCACCTGCCGGATGCCGAATATCAGCGGTGCGCGCCGCCCGACCACAAAGCCGCCGGCTATACGACCACCGATGACGGGCGGCCGATGTCCATCAACGTGGAGATGATCGGTGACGGGCTGGTGGTGCAGCACTACGTCGTCGAGATCGCCGAGCCGGCGCACTGTCACCTGGTTTCGCTCTCCGACGTGCTCACGCCGAACGGCTGGACCACCACCCAGGTGATCTGGGATCTGCGCGCCGAGGCGGCCGACGACAAGACCAGCACGTACACGAACACCGTGATCAGCCATCCGACCGCCGAGTTCATGGCGTTCCTCGACAAGCTCGGCGTCCCCTTCGACAAGGCCGCCGCGGCGCGGCAGGACGCCTCGGCGGCGCACAACCGGCTCGAGACGCCGCACTACGCCGCGAGCATCGGCCGACGGGCCATGGGCGTCGCGAACACCTGAGCCGCCCAACCCGCTGAGCCGCCCAACGCCCGGGCCGTCCATCACCCACCAGGCCCGCGCACCGGGCGGGGCGTGCCCCCAACGGTGCGGAGACCATGCCGGAAAGTGGGGACAGGCACCCGAACGTGGATCCGGGTCGCCGAAACCGTTGCGGTCCTGCACACTTTGCTGCGTGGAGGCAGCCGTTCACGGGGTGCGCTCGGCTGTCGTGTTCAATCCGGCGAAGCTGGACGACCCGGCCGATCTGCGCGCCGTCTCGGCCAAGGCGCTCGGCAAAGCGGGCTGGCCGGCACCCGAGTGGTTCGAGACGACCGTCGAGGATCCGGGTCGCGGTCAGAGCCGGGCCGCGGTCGAGGCCGGCGCCGAGATGGTCTTCGCCTGCGGCGGTGACGGCACCATCATGGCCTGCGCCTCGGGTCTGGTCGGCACCGAGGCGGCGCTGGCCGTGCTACCCAGCGGCACCGGCAACCTGCTCGCCGCCAACCTCGGGCTCGTCCAGCGACCTGCCCACCGGCATCGCGGTCGCCGATCGAGGGTGGCCGGCGCCGGCTCGACCTGGGGCTGGTCAAGGGCGGCGAAGAGAAGCGCTACTTCACCGTGATGGCCGGCATGGGGTTCGACGCCCAGATGCTCGGGTCGACCTCCGAGGTGACCAAGTCGCGGATCGGCTGGCCGGCGTACATCTTCGGTGGTCTCAAGCACCTGCGTGACCGGCCGATGCGGATCTCCGTGCGGATCGACGACCGGCCGCCGATGCCGGCGGCGTGCGCGCTCAGTGCTGGTCGCCAACGTCGGCCGGCTACAGGGCGGGGTGCGACTCTTCAACGAGGCTGAGCCCGACGACGGCTGGCTCGACATCGCCATCCTCACGCCGCGCACGGTAGGCCACTGGGCCGCCCTCAGCTGGGCCGTGCTGCGCCGCCGGCGACGGGTGCCGCGGATGGAGACCTTCCGCGGCCACCGGGTGCAGGTCACCAGCAACCGGCCGCAGCCGCGCCAACTCGACGGCGACGTCATTCCCGCGGCCGGACGCTTGCGGGTCGAGGTGCAGCCCCGCGCGATCTGGCTCTGCGTGCCGCGTCCGGCCGGCTCCGACGACCTCGCCTACGACGCCGACGCGGCCGCCGCGCGGGGCAAACGGCTGGTGGGATGACCGGCACACGCACGGCAGGAGGCACGGGGGCATGAGCTCGACACAGATCATTCCCGAGACGCGGCTGATGTCGGCCGACCAGCTCACCGCCGACGACGCCTGGCACACGCTGCGGGGCCACGGCGGGTGGCACCTGGTGCGGGACGCGTTCGTCCGGCTGCGGTACGGCGACGGGTTCAGCCACGCCCGGGCGTTCGCGTTCCAGCTCTGCCTCGCGGTCGTACCCTTCCTCATCGCGCTCACCGGCCTGACCACCGACCTCGGTGTCGAGGCCGGCGGCCGGGTCGTCGCCGACACCGTGATCGCGCTGACCCCGGGTGCCAGCGTCGACGTCGTTCGCGAGCTGCTCACCGACAGCGAGCGCACCGAGGACGCCGGTGAGGTGGCGCTGGCGCTCGGCCTGATCACCGGTCTGGTCGCGCTGACCATGGCGATGTCGCAGGTCGAACGCGGGGCCAACCGGATCTACGGTGTCGAGCGCGACCGGCCGGCGCTGTTCAAATACCTGCGCGCCGCGATGCTCGCGGTCGCTGCCGGCCTGCCGATGTTGCTCGGCTTCCTGATCCTCGTCGCCGGTGGGCCGATCGGCGACTCGGTGCAGCGACAGTACGGCTGGGGCGGCTGGGTGCACGACGTCTTCGACGTGATCCGCTGGCCGGTCTCGGCCTCGCGCTGACCGTGTTCGCGATCGCCGTGCTGTTCCGGCACGCGCCGCGCCGCCGCCAGCCCGGGCTGTCCTGGCTGCTGTTCGGCGCCGGCATCGCCACCGTGCTCTGGCTCGGCGCCAGCCTGCTACTCGCCCTCTACGTCTCGCTGGCGGAGAGCTTCAACCAGACCTACGGCGCGCTGACCGGGATCATGGCGCTGCTTGCTCTGGGCGAACCTGACCGGCGTCGCGTTCTTCTTCGGGCTCGCCTTCACCGCCCAGCTCGAAGGGCTGCGGGTCGGTGCGCCCGAGCCGGCCGAACCCGACCTCTGGAAGCCGATCGAACAGCGCTTCCGAGGGTGTGCGCGAGGCCAGTTCCGGGTAACGAACGCCCATGACGGTCGGAACAGACGGTGCGGCGACGCACGACGCGGAAGCAGGCACGGGCGACCGGGAGATACCGAGGCCCGGCCGATCGAGCACTTCACCGCTCGCAGCCTCGCCGGTCTGGCCGGGGTCGTCGCCGCCGGCCTCGCGTTCGGCGTGCTGCTCGCGCTCGTCCGGTTCCGGTTCGGGCCGCTCTACGACCTCGACCACGGCGTCGCCGCCTCGGTCAACGGGTACGTCGGCCGACCACGAGGGGCTGCTCGACATCATCCGGTTCGTCACCGGCCTCGGCGGCCGGCTCAAGGTCTGGGTCGTCGTCCTCGCCGTCGCCGTGCTGCTGATCCGGCGGCGCGTCCGGCTGGCGATCTTCGTGGTCGTCTCGGGCCTCGGCGCCCTCGCCCTCGACCCGACGATCAAGCTGCTGGTCGGCCGGCTCCGGCCGGTGGTCGACGTGCCGGTCGCGCAGCGCGCCCGGCAACAGCTTCCCCAGTGGACACGCGCTCGGCTCGTTCGTCGTCTACGGCGCCCTGCTGCTGGTCTTCCTGCCCGCGGTGGCCAAGGCGGTGGCGGCCCGTCGCGATCGACTGCCGTCGCCACCCTGGTCGCCTCATCGGGGTCAGCCGGATCGCGCTCGGCGTGCACTTCGTCTCCGACGTGCTCGCCGGCTGGCTGCTCGGCGCCGCCTGGCTCGGCATCACCCTCTACGCCTTCCGGCTCTGGCGCCGGGAGGACACCGCCGCGCAGCCGAAGATCACCGAGGGGCTGGAGCCCGAGGCCGCCGGGACCTCAACCGGCGCCCGACCGAGCGCGCCGTCCTGCCGCACCCCTGGGTCGAGACCGCCGAGGTGCTCGTCGGCTGGGTGCTCGTACTCGGTGCGCTCTTCGGATTTGGCATGTAGGCGAGCTACCACGCCGACGGCACCGTGCTCGCGACGCTGGACACGGCGGTGCCGAGGTGGTTCGCCGAGCACCGCACACCCGACCCTCGACGGGTGGAGCCACATGCGCCAGCAAGGCCGGTGACACGCACACGATCCTCGCCGTGTCGCTCGTCTTCTGCACGCTCGTTCTGGCACGCTGGCGGCAATGGCGGCCGATCCTGTTCCTGGCACTGGTGATGGTCGGCGAGCTGACGCTGTTCCTCGGCCTCGGCCGCCGCGGTCGACCGGCCCCGCCCCGACGTGCCGCACCTCGACCAGAACCTGCCGACCGCGGCGTTCCCCAGCGGCCACATCGCCGCGACGCTGTGCCTCTGGACGGCGATCTCGCTGATCGTGCTGGCCCGCACCGACCGCTGGTGGCGCTGGCTGCCGGTGGTGGCCGCGGTCGTCATGCCGCTCGATCGTCACCACCTGTCGGTTCTACCGCGGCATGCACCATCCGAGCGACCTGCTCGGCGCGATGCTGCTGACCGGGCTCTGGGTCGGCCTGCTCTACGTCGTGCTGCAAGCCCAACGCCGAAGCGGTGTCCAGCCATGCGGGTGATGACCTACAACATCAAGACCGGCGGGTACGACGGCTCGCGCGGGACCCGTCTTGACGCCATCGCGGAGGTGATCGACTCCGCGCTGCCGGACGTGGTCGCCCTGCAGGAGCTGCGCGGTGACTCCGGTCCCTGGCTGGCCGACCGCCTCGGCATGCGAATGGTGCGCGCCCGCTCCTCGTGGGGCCAAGCCGGTCGCGGTCCTGACCGGTCGAGAGTGGACGGTGCTGTCCGCCGGCAGCGTCGCCCGCCCGTTCCACCACGCCGCCGCCCGGGTGGAGGTCGCCACGCTCGGCGGCCCGCTCACCGTCATCTCCGCACACCTGCACCCGCACTGGGGCTGGCGCCGGCTGCACGAGGCGCGCTGGCTGGTCAACGCGGTCGGCTCCACCCGCCTGGCGCTGGTGCTCGGCGACCTCAACACGCTCGACCCGTGGACCGACCACCAGGAGCGGCTGGCCGCCCTCCCGCCGCCGTACCGGGTCCGCCACCTCCGCTGGCGCCCGCTGGGCCGCCCGCCGACCGACCGCGACGTCAACACGGTGGCCCGCGTCGACACCCGGGCGGTCGCCGCCCTGGACGCGGCGGGCCTGGTCGACGTGTTCCGCGCGGTCGGCGACGGCCCGGCGGAGACAGCACCGACCGCGCTGGGCGGCGCCGAGTTCTCCGGCATGCGGCTGGACTACCTCTTCGCCACGCCGGCCCTCGCCGACCGCCTGCGTTCGTGCCACATCGTCGAGACCCCGGCGGCCGACCGGGCCAGCGACCACTACCCGGTCATCGCCGAAATCGACATCTGAAGTAGAGCGATCCGTGGAACCATTCGCCGCCTCTCGTCGTCCTTGGTGGGCGATGAGAGGAGTTGCTGGTGCGAAACTACGATGGCTTGACAGAGTTGGTCGCCGTGCGCGGTCAAGCTTTGCTTGCCACGGCCTCACTGCTGGTCGGAAGCCAAGCCGCCGGCGAAGATCTTCTTCAGGCCGCGCTCGAGCGCGTGATGCGTTCCTGGCGGCGGGTCGATGATTTAGAGGCCTATCTGCGGCGCACCATGTATCACCTCGCGGTCGATTCGTGGCGGGCGCGCCGGCGCCGACCCGAGCTCTTGGTCCCGGTCGAGCCCCCGCCGCAGGGTGATGGCACGGAAGGGTACGCCGTACGCGAAGCGCTGATGCGTGCGCTCGCCGACTTACCGCCCCGGCAGCGGGCCGTTCTGGTCCTGCGTTATTTCGAGCAGCTCACCGAGCCCGAGGCGGCCGAGGTGCTCGGCTGCGCGGTCGGCACCGTCAAGTCCAACGCGTCACGCGGCCTGGCCCGGCTCCGTGAGCTGACCGGCTCCTGGGAAGACCTGCCGAATGGAGCGTCCCGATGACCACTCGCCTTGAAGAGGAACTCGCGGACGCGATGCGTTCGTGGACCGAGCAGCTTCGTCCCGCCGGCGGGCTTGTGGCGCGTGCCGCGCGGCAACGCCGTCGCCGGCGGCTGCGCTCGGCTGTCGCAGGCGGTGCAGTCGCCGTGGTGGCGGCTGTGGCGGCGGCCACGTTGACCCCGCTGTCTGGACTTTTGGCCCCCCGGCCCGAGCGAACCGCGATGACCGCAGCCGCGGTTGTCGAGCGGGCGTCGGCGGCGCTTGCCGACGACGACATCCAGCACTCCGTGTCGACGTACACCGTCGACGGGGGCGTCGCGTCCCAGGAGTGCTGGCTCGATCGTGTCACCGCGAACCAGCGGTGCTGGGCCCTGCTGCCGCAGGCTCGCGCCAAGCAGACGGAGACCGGGCAGCGTGCCGGGATTGAGTGGTCCGGCCCGGTGACGTGGTTAACCACACTCGTCGACCACAACAGACGCACCTGGACAACGCGCCCCGCGCGACCCCCGGACGGGGAACCTCCCGTCGGCATCGCCGGCATCCCCGCTCCATCCGCACAGTCGGGGGAGGATCCCCGGGCAATTTTCGAGCGCGGACAACTCGACTTGGTCGGCGAGGAAGTCATCGATGGAACACGCACCTACCACCTTCGCCGACAGATTTCCGGCGCCACCGAAGACATCTGGGTCGAGGCCGAGAGCTACCGCCTGGTCCGGACGACCTCCGGGTCCGACCTTGGGGTACAGACCGATTACGACTGGATCCCCCGTAGCCCCACGTCGCTCGAGTTGCTGAAGGTGGTCATACCGGACGGCTACACACGCGTATAAGCAGGTTCCTGGAATGGGCTTTCGGTCAATCTATGAGGAGTTGAAGTGGCTGCTGCCGTGGTGTCGGCGACCACGTTCGATGTCGATGTCTGCATTGTCGGTGGGTGCGGTCGGGTTGGTCTGCCGTTGGGTATCGCGCTGGCGTCCCGTGGGCTGTCGGTCGTGCTCTACGACATCAACGCCGACGGCGGTTGATGTGGTCAACTCCGGCACGCTTCCGTTCGCGGAGGAGGGCGCCGCCGGGGTGTTGGCCGATGTGGTCGCGGCCGGCCGGCTGCGGGCGACCACCGAACCGTCCAGCGTCGGGTCGGCGGAGAACCTGGTCGTGGTCGTCGGTACCCCTGTCGACGAGCATCTCAATCCGGACCTTGGTGCGGTGCCGCGTGCGTTGGAGCGGTGTGCCGAATACCTGCGCGACGGCCAGTTGGTGGTGTTGCGCAGCACGGTCTATCCGGGTGTGACGGCGTTGACCGAGAAGCTGCTGAGGGGTAAGGGCATCGGGGTCGACGTCGCGTTCTGCCCGGAGCGGATCGCCGAGGGTAAGGCGATGACGGAGCTGTTCGAGCTGCCGCAGATCGTCTCGGCCCGCAATCCGACCGCGTTGGCCCGGGCGGAGGCGCTGTTCCGCACCCTGACCACGCGGATCGTGCAGTTGGAGCCTGAGGAGGCCGAGCTGGCCAAGCTGTTCACGAACACGTGGCGTTATATCAAGTTCGCGACGGCGAACCAGTTCTGGATGATGGCGAACGATTTCGGTCTGGACTTCGCGCGGATCCGGCACGCGATCGCGTTCGACTATCCGCGGGCGGCCGATATTCCGATGCCGGGGTTCGCGGCGGGGCCGTGTCTGTTCAAGGACACGATGCAGTTGGCGGCGTTCAATCGGAACAATTTCGTGCTCGGCCATTCGGCGATGCTGATCAACGAGGGCCTGCCGCTCTACCTGGTGTCCCGGCTCGAGGAGCGGTTCGACCTGGGCGAGCTGACGGTGGGCATTCTGGGGATGGCGTTCAAGGGCGGCAGCGACGACCCGCGCGAGAGCCTGGCCTACAAGCTCCGCAAGATCCTGATGTTGAAGGCCCGCGAGACGTTGTGCACCGACCCGTATGTGGTCGATGACCGGTTCACCCCGTACGACGAGGTCGTGAAGCGGTCGGATCTGTTGGTCATCGCGGCACCGCACGCGGACTACGCCACTGTGGACACCGACAAGCCAGTGGTGGACATGTGGGGACTGACCGGTCAGGGCGTGAGGGTTTGACCCCCCACGTCTCGGTCGTCATTCCGGTCTACAACGAGGGCGAGGATATCGTCCGGTGTCTGGACCGGATCCTGCGTGAGGTGTCGTTGCCCGCGAGGTTCTGGTGGTGCACGACATGCCGGAGGACACGACGGTCCCGTTCGCGCTGCAGATCGCGGCCAGGGATCCGCGGGTCCGGCCGGTGCTCAACACCTCGGTCGGGGTCCGGCGAACGCGATCCGGTTCGGGATCGGGGCCGCGCGGGCTCCGGTGGCGGTGGTGACGATGGCTGACGGTTGTGACGATCCGCGGCAGATCGACGACCTGGCCCGGCTGGTCGACCGTGGTGTGGTGGTCGCGGCGGCGTCCCGTTACATGCCCGGTGGCCAGCAGGTCGGCGGGCCGAGGTTCAAGCGGATGCTGTCGCGGTGGGCGGGCCGGTCGCTGCATTGGTTCGCCCGGGTCGGCACCCGGGACGCGACCAACAGTTTCAAGGCGTACGACACCGATTTCGTCCGTGAGGTCGGCATCGAGTCGCAGGACCGGTTTCGAGATCGGTCTGGAGTTGACGGCCAAGGCGACCCGTCTGCGCCGGCCGGTCGCGGAGATCCCGACGATCTGGCTCGACCGGCAACTCGGCGAGTCCCGGTTCGATCTGGGTCGATTCATGCCGGGCTACATGCAGTTGGTACTTCTTCGCCTACGGCCGCCGGTTGGCGCCCGAACAGCTCAGGGCCCGCCGGCGTGTCCAGGTGCCGGCACAGCGGACGGCGGAATCCGTCGATGTTCCATCTACGCGGTAAAGGGAGTGCGTCAGCAGTGGCAAAGGTTCTGGTAACCGGTTCGGCGGGGTTCATCGGCGGTTACGTGGTCGAGGAGCTGCTCGGGCGCGGGCACGAGGTGGTCGGTCTGGACAACTTCTCGAAGTACGGGCCGGTCTCGCACAGCTACGACGACCACCCGGGCTACCACTTCGTCGAGGGTGACGCCCGTGACGTCGAGCTGCTGACCAAGCTGCTGGCCGACTGTGACCACCTCATCGCCGGCGCGGCGATGATCGGCGGCATCTCGTACTTCCACGCCTACGCCTACGACCTGCTGGCCACCAACGAGCGGATCATGGCCTCGTCGTGCGACGCGGCGATCGCGGCGCACCGTGACGGCAAACTGCAGAAGGTCACCTACCTGTCGTCGTCGATGGTGTTCGAGTCGACCGAGCACTGGCCGAGCAAGGAGGGCGACGAACGCGCGGTCCCGCCGCCGCTGTCGTCCTACGGCTTCCAGAAGCTGGCGGTGGAGTACTACGCCCGGGCCGCCTGGGACCAGTACAAGCTGCCGTACACGATCGTGCGGCCGTTCAACTGCGTCGGCGTCGGTGAGGGCCGCGCGCTGGGCGAGGCCGAGGTGCTCTCCGGCAACGTCAAGCTGGCCATGTCGCACGTGGTGCCCGACCTGGTGCAGAAGATCGTCAAGGGCCAGGACCCGCTGCACATCCTCGGCGACGGTGACCAGGTCCGGCACTACACCTACGGCGGCGACCTGGCCCGCGGCATCGTGGTGGCGATGGAGCACGACGGCGGCCCCAACGAGGACTTCAACATCTCCACCGCCGAGTCGACCACGGTCCTGGAGCTGGCCGAGGTGATCTGGCACAAGATCAAGGGCCCCGACGTGCCGTTGCGGTTCGTGTCCGACGACCCGTTCGAGTACGACGTGCAAAAGCGCGTACCCGAGTCGACCAAGGCCCGCGAGGTGCTCGGGTTCGAGGCCACGACGAGCCTGGACACCATGCTCGACGAGGTCATTCCGTGGGTGACCCAAGCGGTGCGTGACGGCCGGCTGTGACCAGCTCAGCGACCGGACGTCGCCAAGGCGAAGGAACTTATCCGCGAGGTGGCTGGCTGCGGACACTGTTTCCCGAGCCGGCCGTAGCAGGCCCGTCCCGCCGCTCGTTCCTCATCGGCGTGGCCGGGTTCGTGGTCCTGATGGGGATCAGCCTGTCCCGCACGGGCGGCCCGGGAGCGCTCAACTCCACCTGGATCGAGGACGTCAAACGCTTCCTCAACACGGCGTACGGCCACACCCCGGCTTTCGAGAACATCCTGACGCCCTTCAACGGCTACTTGCACGTCGGACCGCGGATCGCGGCTGAGGTCGCCGCGCTGTTCGGGGTGCGCTGGGCGGCGCCGGTGCTCACGCTGATCGCGGTAGGGCTGATCACGACCGCGGCCGCGATCGCGTACACCGTCGGCGGTCGCTTCTTCGACACCTGGTGGCAGCGGGCGCTGGTGGCCGCGCCGGTGGTGATGGTGCCAGTTGGGCATACGCAGGCCGACAACGACGTCGCCACCGTTCAGTTCTTCGCCTTCTACGCACTGTTCTGGGCGATGCTCTGGCGTCCACGCACGACGGCCGGCAAAGTCGTCCTGGTTCTGGTAGCGCTCTACGCCACCACCAGCAGCGTCCTCCCCGTCGTTCTGCTCCCGTTGCTGGCGCTGCGTGTGCGGGTCGTGCGCGACTCCGTCACCCGTGCTCTGACGGCGGCGTACGTATTCGGTCTAGGACTGCAGGCCTACTACAACTACACCGGCAAGGCCAGCCGGGCCGGCGTCGGCGACCCCCGTCATGACCCGCTCTGGGTGATCACCGAGTACGTCGATACCGCTGTACCCCGGGCACTGCTCGGCGAGAAATGGCTGGGCGGCCCCGGCACCGACGCCGGGGGGAATCCGATCCCGTGGTCCATCAGCGGGACCGCTCATCTCGCCTTGACGCTGGTCGCCTGGGCGCTGGTTGCCACGGCGGTGGTTCTCGCCCTCCGACGGGTGACCGATCCGCACTGGCCGCTCGCACTCGCCGCCGTCGTGTGCGGCGGGCTGTTCTTCGCCGCCGCCGTTTCCAACATGGGCTGGACCCAACCTCGCTACGTGATCCCGACCGGTCTGCTGATCTACGTCGCCATGGTCGCGATGCTCCGGCCGACGCCCGCGGGGGAACGCGCGACCGCCGGCGAGCCCGTGCGGAGCCGGTCGCGGATGGCCACGCGTGCCCCGATCCTCGTGTTCGCGGTGCTGCTGGCCGTCGATCTGCGCCGTCAACCTGCGCGGGGAGAACGGCCGCTCGACCAGCCAGGGCTGGGACGAGACCGTCCGCCAAGCGACCGTTGCCTGTAAGGCCGATCAGGGCATGAAGCGGTTCGAGTACAAGCACACCTGGTGGACGGTCAGGATTCCATGTGAGCGCGTGCGCTGACCGGACGGGCCGCATCGAACGACGTTGACAGTGCCGAAACCCGATGGCAACATGGGAGCGCTTCCAAGGATGGTCGTCGATCTCCCACGGGAAGGGACGGCTCGTGAACCGTCAGGCCCGCGGCGCTGCCGCCACCGTCATCGTGCTCGTCGCCGCCGGGCTGGTCGGGACGGCCGCACCCGCGGCCGCCGCTCCCGTGGAGCACATCAGCCAACGGCACCTTCGACGCCGGCACCGCGCCCTGGTGGTCGACCGCCAACACCACCCTGGCCGTACGCGACGGCCGGCTCTGCGCCGACGTGCCCGGCGGCACCGCCAACCCCTGGGACGTCGCCATCGGCCACAACGGCATCCCGCTGGTCGACGGCGCCGCGTACACGCTGACCTTCACCGCCGACGCCAGCGACGGCCACCACCGTCAACGGCCAACGTCCAGCTCAACGAGGCGCCGTACACGACGGTGCTCGTCGACCGCCGTGACGCCGGACGGCACAGACCTACGACGCAGACCTTCACCAGCGGCCTGACTCGCCGCCGACGGCACGCTTCACGCTTCCAGCTCGGCGGCAAGCGCCGACCCGTACACGTTCTGCCTCGACGACGTCAGCCTGACCAGCGACGACGCGACCGCCGGCGGCCCGGAGCAGATCGAGAACGGCGACTTCGCCGACGGCACCGCCGGCTGGTACTCCTACGGCACCACCAGCACCGGCGTCGACGACGGCCGGCTCTGCTCCGCCGTGCCGGGCGGGCTGGCCAACCCGTGGGACGCCGGCATCGGGCAGAACGACGTGCCGCTGATCGCCGGCGCCGCGTACACGCTCGCGCTTCGACGCCTCCGCCACCCGGGCGCGACCGTGCGGGTCGCCGTGCAGCTCGGCGCCGAGCCGTACACCGGCGTACTTCAGCCGCGACGTCGCGCTGACCGCGGCCGGCGACCACTACGAGTACACCTTCACCGCGCCCGACGACACCCCGACCGGCCAGGTCGCCTTCCAGGTCGGCGGCAACGCCGGCGGCGTACACGCTCTGCCTGGACAACGTCTCGCTGCGCGGCGGCGAGGCCGAGCCGCCGTACGTGCCGGACACCGGCCCGCGGGTGCGGGTCAACCAGGTCGGCTACCTGCCCGGACGGCCCGAAGAACGCCACCCTGGTCACCGACGCCACCGACCGCGCTGCCCTGGCAGCTGCAAGAACGCCGCCGGCGCCGTCGTGGCCAGCGGCACGCAGCACGCCGCGCGGCGTCGACGCCGCCTCCGGCCAGAACGTGCACACCATCGACTTCACCGGCGTACGCCGCCGCGGCACGCGGGCTACACGCTCGTGGCCGACGGCGAGACCAGCCACCCGTTCGACATCTCCGGCGACCGTCTACGAGCAGCTGCGCTCCGACTCGCTGCAGTTCTTCTACATCCAGCGCAGCGGCATCGCGATCGACGGCGACCTGGTCGGCGACGCAGTACGCCCGCCCGGCCGGCCACCTCGGCGTCGCGCCCAACCAGGGCGACACCGACGTGCCCTGCCAGGCCGGCGTCTGCGACTACCGGCTGGACGTGCGCGGCGGCTGGTACGACGCCGGCGACCACGGCAAGTACGTGGTCAACGGCGGCATCGCCACCGCCCAGCTGCTGAGCACCTTCGAGCGCACCAAGACCGCGGCCACCGCCGGCGTCGGCGCCGCGCTCGGCGACAGCACGCTGCGGGTGCCCGAGCGCGGCAACGAGGTGCCGGACATCCTCGACGAGGCGCGCTGGGAGCTGGAGTTCCTGCTGCGCATGCAGGTGCCGGCCGGCAAGCCGCTCGCCGGCATGGCGCACCACAAGATGCACGACCAGAACTGGACCGGGCTGCCGCTGCGCGCCGCAGGACGACCCGCAGCCGCGCGAGCTGCACCCGCCGTCGACCGCGGCCACGCTCAACCTGGCCGCCGCCGCCGCGCAGGGCGCCCGGCTGTTCGCCCCGTACGACGCGGCGTTCGCCGACCCGCTGCGCTCACCGCGGCCAAGACGGCGTACGCGGCGGCCAAGGCCCACCCGGCCGTCTACGCCGAGCCCGACCGACGGCAACGGCGGCGGCGCGTACAGCGACAACGACGTCACCGACGAGTTCTACTGGGCGGCGGCCGAGCTGTACCTGACCACCGGCGCGGCGACCTACCTGGACCGACCTGACCGCCTCGCCGCACCACACCGGCGACGTGTTCGCCGCCACCGGCTTCGGCTGGGGCAGCACCGCCGCGCTCGGCCGGCTCGACCTGGCCACCGTGCCCAACGGACTGCCGGCCGCCGACCGGACCCGGATCCGCGCAGTCGGTGCTGACCGCCGCCGACGCGCTACCTCGCCGACCGCCGACGCCCAGGCGTACGGGCTGCCGATGCCGGGCGACGCCGGGCAGCTACTTCTGGGGCGCCAACAGCAACATCCTCAACAACGCCGTGGTGCTGGCGACCGCGTTCGACCTGACCGGCGACGCGAAGTACCGCGACGGCGCGGTGCAGGCGATGGACTACATCCTCGGCCGCAACGCGCTCAACCAGTCCTACGTGACCGGCTGGGGCGAGAACGCCGCGCAGAACCAGCACAGCCGGATCTTCGCCCACCAGCTCGACCCGAGCGCTGCCGCACCCGCCGGCCGGCTCGATCGCCGGCGGCGCCGAACGCCGGCCTCGACGACCCGTTCGCGAAGCAGCTGCTCGACGGCTGCGAGCCGATGTTCTGCTACGTCGACGACATCAACTCGTACGCGACCAACGAGGTCGCGATCAACTGGAACTCGGCGCTGGCCTGGGTCGCCTCGTTCCTCGCCGACCAGGGCGACGGCCGGCGCCGGCCGGCCGCGCACCTGCCAGGTGGTCTACACCAACTACGGCACCTGGCAGGGCGGCACGGGCTTCACCGGCCAGCTCGACCATCACGAACACCGGCACCGCCGCCGGTCAACGGCTGGACCGCGCGGTTCGCGTTCACCGGCGACCAGCGGCTGCGCGAGGCCTGGCTGGCCAAGGCGACCCAGGCCGGCGCGACGGTGACCGCCCGCAACGAGTCGTACAACGCCCGGATCCACCCGGGCGCCACCGTCATGTTCGGCTTCAACGCCACCCAGTCGTCCTCCTACGCCAACCCCGCGCCGGGCCTGGTGACCGTCAACGGAAGCCGGTGCTCGTCATGAGGAGGACCGCGGTCGTGACGGCGACCGCCCTTCTCGGCGCGAGCCTCGCCGTCGCGGTGGGCACAGCCGCCGCGGCGGCGGGGTGCCGGGTCGACTACACCGTCGGCAACCAGTGGCAGGGCGGCTTCGGCGCGAACGTGACCGTGACCAACCTCGGCGACCCGATCAACGGCTGGACGCTGACCTGGAGCTACGCCGCCGGCCAGACCGTCACCCAGGCCTGGAACGCGACGGTGACCCAGTCCGGGGCGGCGGTCACCGCGCGCGACGCCGGCTACAACGCGGCGCTGCCGACCAACGGCAGCAGCGGCGTTCGGCTTCAACGGCGCGTGGAGCGGCAGCAACCCGGCACCGGCCGTGTTCACCCTCAACGGCACGGCCTGCACCGGTGCGACACAGAACCGGGCACACCGACGCCGACCACTCCGCCGCCCACCACGCCGCCGCCGACCAACCCGCCCCCGCAGGCCGGCGCCAAGCAGGTCGAGGACCTCGACCGCGGCGCGATCAGCGTCCGTTCCGGCAGCGGCAACCTGGTCTCCTGGCGGCTGCTCGGCACCGAGGCGACCAACACCGGCTTCCACGTCTACCGCGGCACGACCCGGGTGACCAGCGACCCCGATCACCGCCAGCACCAACTACCTCGACGCCGGTGCCGCCGCCGACGCGACGCTACACGATCCGCGCGGTCGTCGACGGCGCCGAGCAGGCGGCCAGCCCGCCCGCGCTGCGGTTCGCCAACGGCTACCTCGACGTGCCGATCCAACGCCCGGCCGGCGGCACCACCCCGACCGGCGAGGCCTACACCTACAGCGCCAACGACGCGAGCGTCGGCGACCTGGACGGCGACGGCGACTTCGAGATCGTGCTCAAGTGGGACCCGTCCAACGCCAAGGACAACTCGCAGTCCGGCTACACCGGCCCGGTGTTCGTCGACGCCTACCGCCTCGACGGCACCCGGCTGTGGCGGATCGACCTCGGCCGCAACATCCGCGCCGGCGCGCACTACACCCAGTTCCAGGTGTACGACTACGACGGCGACGGCGCCGCCGAGGTGGCCATGAAGACGGCCGACGGCAGCCGGTCCGGCACCGGCCAGGTGATCGGCAACGCGAACGCCGACTACCGCAACAGCAGCGGCTACGTGCTGTCCGGCCCCGAGTTCCTCACCATGTTCGACGGCCGCACCGGCGCGATCAGCGTCCACCGTGGACTATCGAGCCGCCGCGCGGCACCGTGTCCAGCTGGGGCGACAGCTACGGCAACCGGGTCGACCGGTTCCTCGCCGGCACCGCCTACCTCGACGGGACCAGGCCGTCCCTGATCGTCTCGCGCGGCTACTACACCCGCACCGTCATCGTCGCCTACGACTTCCGCAACGGCGCCCTGCAACGACGCTGGACCTTCGACTCGAACAGCGCCGGATCGGCCTACGCCGGCCAGGGCAACCACAGCCTCACCGTCGGCGACGTGGACGCCGACGGCCGCGACGAGATCGTGTTCGGCGCGATGACGGTCGACGACAACGGCGCTCCACTGTGGAACACCAGGAACAACCACGGCGACGCGGCGCATCTCGGCGACCTCGACCCGGCCCGCCGGGCCTCGAGTACTTCAAGGTCTCCGAGGACAGCAGCAAGCCCGCGTCCTGGTTCGCCGACGCCCGCACCGGCCAGGTGCTCTGGTCGACCGCGCCGGCCGGCGACAACGGGCGCGGCGTGGCCGGCGACGTCTACGCCGGCAGCCCCGGCGCCGAGTCCTGGTCGGCCGCCGTCGACGGGCTCCGCTCGACCAGCGGGGCCAACATCGGCCGCAAGCCGTCCAGTCGACCAACTTCCTGATCTGGTGGGACGGCGACCCGGTGCGCGAGCTGCTCGACCAGACCCGGATCGACAAGTACGGCACGGGCGGCGACACCCGCCTGCTCACCGGCTCCGGGGTGGCCAGCAACAACGGCACCAAGGCCACCCCGGCCCTGGCCGGCGACATCCTCGGCGACTGGCGCGAGGAGGTGATCTGGCGTACGAGCGGAGAGCACGGCGCTGCGGATCTACGCGACCCCGACGCCGACCGACCGCCGGATCCACACGCTCGCGCACGACCCGCAGTACCGGGTCGCGCTCGCCTGGCAGAACACCGCCTACAACCAGCCGCCGCACCCCAGCTTCTTCATCGGCAACGGGATGGCGCAGCCGCCGCGGCCCAACGTCTACGCCAGCTGAGGCGGACCAGCTCGAACGACCGGATCCGGTCCTCGACGTCGTACACCATGGTGGTGAGCATCAGCTCGTTCGCCTTGGTCGCCGCGAGCAGCGCGGAAAGCTGTCCGGCGACCGTCGACGGTGAGCCGATCGCCTGCCCGACCAGGCGGTCGGCCATGAAGATCCGCTCCGCCTCGCTGTAGCGGGTGGGCGGCGGCCTCCTCGGGGGTGGCCAGCGGCTGCGGGCGGCCCTGGCGGATCCGCAGGAACGACAGCCCCGCCGGCCCCATCAGATAGCGGGCCTGCTCGTCGGTGTCCGCGCACACGGTGGAGACCGCGACCATCGCGTACGGCTCGTCCAGCCAGCGCGACGGCGTGAACCGGTCGCGGTAGAGCGCCAGCGCGGGCAGCGTGTTCTGCGCGCTGAAGTGGTGCGCGAACGCGAACGGCAGCCCGAGCAGCCCGGCGAGCTGGGCGCTGTAGCCGCTGGAGCCGAGCAGCCAGACGTCGGGCTTGATGACCGGCGCCCGGCGACGCGACGATCGCCCCGGGTCGTCCTCGGTGAAGAAGTTGATCAGGCTGGCCAGCTCCTGCGGGAACTGCTCCGCGGAGAGCCCCTCGACCGTGCGGCGCAGGGCGAGCGCGGTCGCCTGGTCCGTGCCGGGCGCCCGGCCGATGCCCAGGTCGATCCGGCCGGGGTGCAGCGCGGCCAGGGTGCCGAACTGCTCGGCGACCACCAGCGGGGCGTGGTTGGGCAGCATCACCCCGCCGGAGCCGACCTTGATCGTCGAGGTGTTGGCGGCCAGGTGGGCGAGCAGCACCGCCGGCGCCGAGGAGGCGATGGCCGGCATGTTGTGGTGCTCGGCGACCCAGAAGCGGCGGAAGCCGAGCTCCTCGGTGCGCCGGGCGAGGGCGGTCGTATGGGCGAGTGCCTCACCGGGCGAGCCGTTGGCGGCGACCGGGGCGACATCGAGCACGGAGAGCGGAACGTCGATCACAAACCAGGATACAACGCCGCCCCGACGTGGAATAGCTTCCCGTTACAGCCGATCGGAGTGCCGGGATCAACTCGCGTCTCGGCCCAGTCGAAGAACTCGCGCTGGCTCTCGTCGCCGATCTGGAGCACCGAGACGTGGGTGAAACCGGCGTCGGCGAACCCGCGGATCGCCTCGACGTGCCGCGTCGGTGTCCGGCCCGCAGGGGATGCCCGCGGCCACGTCCTCCTCGCGGACGAACTGCGACACGTCGGCGAAGGCGGCCGGGTTGGGCAGGTTGGAGTTGACCTTCCAGCCCATGCCCGAACCAGGGGAACTGCTCGTGCGCGATCTTCCGGCAGGCCGCCTCGTCGGGGCCCCAGCAGATCGGCTGCTGGCCGTAGCGGGGTTTGCCGGAACCACCGGCGTCGTCGAAGAGCCGCAACAGGCGTGCCTGCGGCTGGGTGGCGATGGCGCCGTCGCCGTACTCGCCGGCGATGCCCGCCGACTCGGGTCCGGACAGGGCCACCGCGACCGGCACCCGGGTCTCCGAGCGGTCCCAGACGTACGCCTCGGGCACCTCGAAGTATTCGCCCGAGTAGGTCAGGTTCTCGCCGTCGAGCAGCGGCCGGATGATCTCCAGCGCCTCGGCCAGCATGGCGTGCCGCTCGCGCACGTGCGGCCACGGACCGACCACGTGCTCGTTGAGGTTCTCGCCCGCGCCCAGCCCCAGCACGAACCGCCCGTCGGCGAGCAGCTGCATGGTCGCCGCCTTCTGCGCCACGACGGTCGGGTGGTAGCGCCGCGTGGGGCAGGTGATGTAGGTCATCAGCTCGGCCCGGGAGGTCGCGTGGGCCACGGCACCCAGCACCGACCACGCGTACGGCGAATGCCCTTGCGCGTCCAGCCACGGGTAGTAGTGGTCGGAGATGGTGATCTGGTCGAACCCGACCTCCTCGGCCCGGATCGCGTAGTCGACCAGGTCCTTCGGCCCCGACTGCTCGCACAGCAGGGAGTACCCAACGGCGACCATGGTTGCCCTCCTCGAAACGTCCCCTTTCGGCCCGCTTACCCCGCTTCCCGCGAGCCAATCGTGGATACCCTCTCGGCATGCTCGCCGCCCTGCTGCCACCCAAGGCCGTGGCCGTGGAGCGCCGCGACGACGCCGACCCGGCACCGCTGTTCCCGGTGGAGGCGGCCGCGGTGGCCGGGGCCGTGGAGAAACGCCGGCAGGAGTTCGCCACCGTCCGGCTCTGCGCCCGCGAGGCCCTGGCGGTGCTGGGCGTGCCGGCGGTGCCGCTGCCGCCGGGCCCGGGCGGCGCACCGACCTGGCCACCTGGCGTGGTGGGCAGCCTGACGCACTGCGCCGGCTACCGCGCCGCCGCGGTGGCCCGGGCGACCGACCTGGCCGGGCTCGGCATCGACGCGGAGCCCGACGAGCCGCTGCCCTCCGGTGTGCTGGACCTGGTCTCCGACCCGGGCGAGCGGGCCGCGCTGCCGACCGGGGGGCCGTGCTGGGACCGGCTGCTGTTCTGTGCCAAGGAGGCGCTCTACAAGGCCTGGTTCCCGCTGACCGGGCGTTGGCTCGGCTTCGAGGAGGCCCGGGTGACGCTGGCCCCGGACGGCACGTTCACCGCGCGCGTCCTGGTGGCCGGCGCGGAGGTCGACGGGCACGTGCGCTCCACGTTCGACGGCCGCTGGCTCGCCGCGCCGGGCCTGCTGATCGCATCGGTGGCCGTCAACTTAACCGGTTGACCTGTCCGGGTCGGCGGCCCTACTGTGAGTCGACGCCCCAGGGAGCCGGGCGGCAGCTGTCGGGCCAGCTGCCAGCCCTTGTCACGTCTCCCATGTGAAGGCAGGCCGATCCTCGTGAACCAACACGTGCGACCAAGACTCCTCGCCGTCGGCACGGCGCTGCTCGCCGCCGCGCTCGCGGCTCTGTTCGTCCTCACCGTCGGCTCGCCGGCCCGCGCCGCGGCCGGCTTCACCGTCTCCAACGGGCGCCTCTACGACGCCAACGGCACCGAGTTCGTGATGCGCGGCGTCAGCCACGCCCACACCTGGTACCAGAGCCAGACCCGGGCGTTCGCCGACATCAAGGCGACCGGTGCCAACACCGTCCGGGTGGTGCTCAGCGGCGGCCGCTGGCCGGCCAACAGCGCCGCTGACGTGTCCAACGTGGTCAGCCTGTGCAGGCAGAACCGCCTGATCTGCGTGCTGGAGAACCACGACACCACCGGGTACGGCGAGCAGAGCGGTTCCGTGCCGCTGTCCACCGCCGTCGACTACTGGATCAGCCTGCGCGACGTGCTGGCCGGCCAGGAGCGCTACGTCATCATCAACATCGGCAACGAGCCGATCGGCAACAACACGGTCAGTCCAACCTGGACCCAGGCGACGACCACGGCGATCCAGCGGATGCGCACCGCCGGCTTCGACCACACGCTGATGGTCGACGCGCCCAACTGGGGCCAGGACTGGCGGTTCGAGATGCGCGACAACGCGGCCAGCGTGTTCGCCGCCGACCCCGACCGCAACACGGTGTTCAGCATCCACATGTACGGCGTCTTCGACACCGCTGCCGAGATCACCGACTATCTCGGCCGGTTCCGCACGGCCGGGCTGCCGATCGTGGTCGGCGAGTTCGGCTTCGACCACTCCGACGGCAACCCCGACGAAGACACGATCATGTCCTACACGCAGGCCAACCGGATCGGCTACATCGGCTGGTCGTGGAGCGGCAACGGCGGCGGCGTGGAATACCTGGACATGGTGACCGGCTTCGACCCGACCCAGCTGACGACCTGGGGCCAACGGATCATCAACGGCGCCAACGGGATCCGCTCGACGTCGCGCGAGGCCACGGTGTTCGGTGGCGGTCCGACCGGGTCGCCCACCGCGACGCCCACCACCGGGCCCACCCAGACGCCGACCGCGCAACCAACCACACCGCCGCCCGCGCGCGGCTGCACGGCCGCGTACCGGGTGATCGGCCAGTGGCCGGGCGGCTTCCAGGCCGAGGTCACCGTCACCGCGGGCAGCGCCGCGATCAGCGCCTGGACGGTCGGCTGGACCTGGGCCAACGGGCAGCGGATCAGCCAGTCCTGGAACACGACGCTGAGCACGTCCGGCACCGCGGTCAGCGCCCGCAACGCCGGCTACAACGGCACGCTCGGCGCGGGCGCGACCACCACGTTCGGCTTCCTGTCGTCGTGGACGGGCTCCAACACCGCACCGACCCCCACCTGCACCGCCACCTGACGATGTTAGGAAGGGACCCTTGTTATGCGAAAAGCGATAACAAGGGTCCCTTCCTTCGGGTCTGTCAGTCGACTTCGGCGCTGCCGGTTACGCGGAGCTTGCGGCGGGCGCGCTCGGAGAAGGTGGTGTGGCCCAGGCGGATCACCCGGGCGGCGCCGGGCACCGCGTTGATGTCCAGGCGGTCGCCGGGGCCCACGTAGGTGGCGACGCCGCCGTCCACCTCGACCGCCAGGCGGCCGCTGCGCTCCAGGACGTCGAGGCTGAGCGTCTCGTCGACCGAGAGCATCAGGGCCCGGTTGTACGAGGAGTGCGGCGACGAGGGCACGACCAGGATGCCCTCGAGGTTCGGGGAGACGATCGGGCCGCCCGCGGAGAACGCGTAGGCCGTCGACCCGGTCGGGGTCGCCACGATCACCGCGTCGGCGGCGTACCGGACGAACGGGACGCCGAGGATGGCTACGCCGATGGCCGCCGAGCCGTCGCCGGGTACGCGTACGAGGGCGATGTCGTTGAAAGCGGTGACCTCGCGGCCGTCCGGCAGCGTGGTGCGGACCGCGAGGCGCTCCTCCAGCGTGTACTGCCGGTTGTCGATCGCCGAGAGCGCCCAGGGCAGGTCTTCGACGTCGATCTCGGCCAGGTAGCCCAGCTTGCCCAGGTTGACCCCGAGCACCGCGGTCTTCGTGCCGGCCGCCAGCCGCATGCTGCGCAGCATGGTGCCGTCGCCACCGAGGCTGACCATGATCGTGGACTTGCTGGCGAGCGTCTCCGGGTCGACCGGGATCGCGTTGCAGTCGATCCGGGCGATGTCGTCGGCCAGCCCGAGCACCGAGGCGCCATGGTTGCCGGCCCACTTGAGGATGGTCTCCAGGGCAGGGGCCGAGTCGCGCTGCGGATGCAGCACGATCCCTACGGTATGCACCATTCCCACGTGGCAACTGTAGTGCGTACACATGGCGGAGCGCCCGGCCACAGGACCGGGCGCTCCGAAGTGATCTTGCCTAGCGGTGGCTGGCGGCAACCTCGTAGAGCTTCTCAGGGCTGACCGCGCCGAAGAACACGCGGCCGTCGTCGGTCAGCAGGCCGGTCGCCAGGTGGCTGGTGAACAGCCGCCCGCTGCCCCAGGCGCCGCTGACCTTGGGGAGCTGGCCGAGCAGTCCGGCGATCGCCGGCTCCTCGTCGCCCGCCTTCTGATCGATCTTGGACATCACGACGGTGGTCCAGCCCTCGCCGACGGTCGTCGGGCCCTCGCCGGCCGACGGCTTCGCCGCCCGCTCCTTGGCGATCTTGTCTTGGAGGGCCTTGGCGTCCTTGCCGCCCTCGGCCGCCTTGAGCGCGTCCGCGGCCTCGGTGACCTTGGTGCCGGCCGGCGGGTTGAAGGTGAACTGCGCGTCGTCGGGGCGATCAAAGCTGATCATCGTGAACGCGACCTCGAACGCGGCCTTGTCGGAGGCGGCGGGGTAGACCCGGAACCGCAGCGGCACGTGCTCGGTCGCGTCGATCGCGATGGACACCTGGCCGACCAGCGACTCGTGGTCACGCGGGGTCAGGTTCAGCTCGTACGCGTCCCGCCCGGCGATCTGCGTCGAGCGGCCCACGCTGACCTGGGTGCTCGGGTCGATCGCCTTCAACGCCAGGTCGGCCGCTTCCTGCGGCGAGGCCGGGAGCCCGGCGGGCGGCGCCCCGTGGTCGCCGTCGCCTTCGTCGATCTTCGTGTGGGTGGCGGTCTTGGCCTTGCTGCTCCAGAGCCAGGCGTCGGAGCCGTTGCGGATCACGTCGGTCTGGGCGTTGCCACCCATCAGCGAGACGCGCGCCTTGTCGGGGCCGGCGTACCAGACCCGCAGGGTGTGCTGGCCGTCGATCAGCGAGGCCAGGTTGTCGCCGCCGAGCATCCCGGCGAGGCTCGCGATCGGCGGGAGGCCGAGGTCGGCGCGCTGCACGACGGTGCCGGACAGACCGTCGAGACGGGCGGTCTGCAGGTCGACGAGGAGCTGCGCGGCGGATCGGTCGGGGAGGGTCGGGTCGGATGCGCCGGCGACGGTCGCGACTGCGGCGCCGCCACCGATGACGGCAGCCGCGGCGGTGGCCGGAACCAGCCAGCGCAGCACCGGACGTTTGCTCAGGACAGACATGGGCGGGTACCTCCTGCGAAACATGATGCCCGCTGGTGGCTGTGACGCGGCTGAGAGCGCCGGGCTGTGAATATTGGGAGCTGATGGCCCCGGGATGGCACGCTTTGCTCGTGCGGTTGCTGGTGGTCGAAGACGAGGCGCGGCTCGCGTCCGCGCTCCAGCGTGGGCTGCAGGCCGAAGGCTTCGCGGTCGACGTCGCCGGCGACGGGCCCAGCGGGCTCGACCTGGCCCGGCACGGCGAGTACGACGCCATGATCCTCGACGTGATGCTGCCCGGCCTGTCCGGCTACCGGGTGGTCCGCGCGCTGCGCGCCGAGGACCGCTGGCTGCCGGTGCTGATGCTGTCGGCCAAGGACGGCGAGTACGACCAGGCCGACGGGCTGGACTGCGGCGCCGACGACTACCTGACCAAGCCCTTCTCGTACGTCGTGCTGCTGGCCCGGCTGCGGGCCCTGCTGCGCCGCGGCGCGCCGGCCCGGCCGGCCGTGCTGGAGGTCGGCGACCTGAGCCTCGACCCGGCGCAGCGCGCGGTGACCCGGGGCGGGGCCGCGGTCGGGCTGACCGCGCGCGAGTTCGCCCTGCTGGAATACCTGATGCGCCGGCCCGGCGAGGTGGTCTCCAAGACCGAGTTGCTCGACCACGTCTGGGACGCCAGCCTCGACACGGCTCCGAACGCGGTCGAGGTCTACGTCGGCTACCTGCGCCGCAAGATCGGCCGGGAGCGGCTGGAGACCATCCGCGGCGCGGGCTACCGGCTGGCGCCGTGAGACCCGCCCGCGTCTGGCGCCGGTTGAGCCTGCGCGGCCGGCTGATGGTCGTCGGCGTCTCCGGGCTGGTCGCCGGTCTGCTGGTGGGCGGCGTCCTGCTGGTCTCGGTGCTCGGCAGCACCCTGCACCGGGGTGCGGAGGAGGCCGCGACCAAGACCGCGGCCGGGATGGCCGAGCTGATCGCCGCCGACTCGCTGCCCGACCCGCTGCCGGTCACAGGCGACGACGTGCGCGCCCAGGTGATCGACGGGGACGGCCGGGTGGTCGCGGCGTCGCTGGGCGCCGACCGGCTGGTGCCGTTCCTCTACCCCGACGAACGGCCCGCGCGTGGCAACGACGAGCCGCGGAGCGTCTACATCGACGGCCAGCGGATCGGCGTCACCGGCCCGGTGCAGGTGGTCGCCGTGCGGGCCGGCACGGCCGAGGAGCCCCGCACGGTGCTGGTCGCCAAGTCGCTCGGCGACCTGGTCCGCGCCGTCGACCTGCTCAAGCACTCGCTGCTGATCGCGTACCCGCTGCTGGTTGCTGTTGCTCGCCGCGATCGCCTGGCGGGTGATCGGAGCGACCCTGCGCCCGGTCGAGACGCTCCGGGCGGGCGCGCGAGGCGATCGACCGACGGCGCCCGGGCGGACCGGCTGCCGCTGCCGGCGTCCCGGGACGAGATCCATCGGCTGGCGGTGACCCTCAACGGCATGCTGGCCCGGCTCGAGGGCGCGCGGGCCCGGCAGCGGGCGTTCGTCGCCGACGCCGCGCACGAGCTGCGCTCTCCGCTGGCCAACCTGCGCACGCAGCTCGAGGTCGCCCAGCGGCTCGGCGAGGCACCCGACGCCGAGGACCTGCTGGCCGACGTCCGCCGGCTCGGCGGCCTGGTCGACGACCTGCTGCTGCTGGCCCGCTCCGACGACCTGGCCGGCCGCCCCGACCCGGTGACCGGCCCGGTCGACGTCGGCGCGCTGCTCGCCGCGGTCGCGGCCCGATATCCGGCCAGGGTCGTGCTGCGGCCGGTCGCGGGCGGCGCCGTGGACGGTCGGCGACGAGGCGGCGCTCGACCGGGTGGTGGCCAACCTGGTGGACAACGCGGTCCGGCACGCCCGCAGCCGGGTGGAGCTCGCCGCGACCGTGGCCGGCGGCCAGGTCGAGATCACCGTGACCGACGACGGGCCGGGCATCCCGGCGGCCGACCGCGAGCGGGTGTTCGACCGGTTCACCCGGCTCGACGACGCCCGGGCCCGGGACGCCGGTGGCGCCGGGCTCGGGCTGTCGATCGTGCGGGAGCTGGTCGCCCGGCACGGCGGCACGGTCACCCTCGGCGACGCGGCGCCGGGCCTGCGGGCCACGGTGCGGCTGCCGGCCGCGGAATCGATGGCCGAGGCGCGGCGCCGGACGCGTCGGACCCGCCGGCTCAGTCGGCTCAGCCGAGCCAGTCAGCTCAGCCGACTCACTCGCGGTCGGTGCAGACGGGCTTGGCCCGGCCGACCACGCCCGCCGGATAGGTCACGCCCACCACGAAGCAGTAGTCGCCGGTCGGGTCGAGCCCGTAGACGACGTAGTTGTCGCTGCCGGCGGGCAACTGCTCGATCGGGCGGGCCTGCTGGCCGGTGCGGCCGGCCGACACGACGACGGTCCCGGTCGCGCCGGGCGGATAGGTCCAGCTCAGCGTGACCTGGTCGGTGCCGTCGTTCAGCGCGACGCCCGCCGGCGGGGTGCCGGGCGGGCGACCGGCGGCCCCGTGGTGGGCGGCTGCGTCGTTGCCGCCGTGCTCGGCGGTGCGGTGAAGGGCACGGTCGGCTGGCTGACCGGGCCGCCGCCGTCGCGGTCGACCAGGGCGAACCCGGCGATCACGGCCACGGCGCCGAGCACCACGACCAGGAGGCCGGCGATCACCAGCGGGGTCACCCGGCGCTTGGCCGGCTTGTAGGGCACGGGCAGGGAGTCGGCCGGGCGGCGCTCCGGCAGCCGGGCCGCACGCCGCTCCGCCTCTTCGCCGGCCTCCAGTTCCCGGGGGTACGCGGGCTGCGCCGCCGGACCGCCGGGCAGCGTGGCGCCACCGCCGTCGGTGCCCCAGGCGTCGCGTTCCCAGCCCTCGTCCGGATCGGGGTCGGGCTGGTCGGCTTGCGGGGCCCAGCGTTCGTCGTCGCGCCGCCGGCCGGACCAGGCCTCGTCGTCCGGCCGGGCATCCCAGCCGGCACCACCGCCGTCCCAGCCGGCACCACCCGGGTCGTCCCAGGTCTCGGTGCTGGTGCTGTCCCAGGTGGCGCCCTCCTGCCGGCGCCAGACCTCGTCGCCGGTCTCGGCCTGCTCGGCGGGCTCCCGTCGGCGGGCCCATTCCGACCTGTCCTGGTCGCTCGCGTGCCCGGCCCAACCGGTGCGCGGGCCCTCGCCGCGGTCCGGCCACCCGGTGCGCGGCCTCCTGCGGCACTGCCGGGTCGGGCCAGCCGGCGGCCGCCTCGTCGGGCCAGAGCGGTCGCTCGGGGGCCCGCTGGGTCGGCGGCGACCAGGCATCCAACGGCGGTTCGGGCTCGGGCGGATAGGTCTCGGTGGCGTACGCGTCGCGCAGATCGGACCCGGGCGCGAAGAGCGTCGGGACCTCGTCATCGGCGGCGTGCCGGGGCCGGATCGGCTCGCCGACGTCGTCGAGCGCGGCGCCGCTGCCGAAGCCGTCGCGCAGGGTCGGTGTGACCGGGGGAGGAGCCACCGGTGGTGGAGCGACCGGCGTCGGCGCCATCGGCGGCGGGGTCATCGGCTGGGGCACGACCGGCGGGATGTGCTCGGGCACGGGTGTGAAGGGCCGGGCGTATCCGGTGCCGGCCGGTGAGACGGGGGAGCGCGGTGGTGGCGGGCCGCCCGAGCCGGTGGCGACGCGCTCGCTGTCTTCGACCGCGCAGACGTGGTCGGGGTTGGGCGCAGCCCGGGCCAGCGCGGCGACCTGGGCGACCAGGGCGTGCTCGGGCGGCAGGTGGGTGCGGCACAGCTCCTGGGCGAGCGCGAGGTGGGCGCGCGCGTCGGCGGCACGGCCGCAGTCGCGCTCCATCGCGCCGAGCTTGGCCAACATCCGGATGCCGGCCGGGTGGCCGTCGCCGTAGACCTCGCGGTGCAGTTCCCAGGCGTCTTCGAGCCGGGTGCGGGCGGTGGCGCAGTCGCCTCGGGCGTATTCGACGGTGGCCAGGTCGGCGTGGGCGGCCAGCACGCGGGCCGACTCGGGGCCCTCGGCGGCGGACAGCTCGAGGATCACGTCGTGGTAGAGCCGGGCCGCCCGCTCGTGCGCGCCGACCCGGTGCAGCACGGCGGCGAGCGTGGTGGCGGTGTCGGTGGTGCGCGGGTCGTGCGCGCCGTAGAGCCGGCCGGTCGCCGAGTAGGCGTAGGTCGCCCAGCCCCGGGCGCCGTGCGCCTCGCCGAGCGCGAGCAGCACCTTGGCCTGGAGCGCGGCGGCCAGGGCGAGCTCGTCGGTGGCGGTCGAGGGGGACGGGTCGGCCGTGGCCAGGGCGTTGCCGAGCAGCTCTTCCGCGCCGGCCAGGTCACCGGCGTGGATCCGGTCCTGCGCCCGCGTGGTGAGGTCACCGAGCCCGATGGACATCGCCTCATCGTGCTTGCCCGGCGACGTTCTGTACAAGAGCCAGTTGGCGGAGATATTGACCGGACCCGACGTGACCTGGGCCGGCACGTCGGGAAGTCGTCCTTTCGTGCGCATGGCGCACGTCGGTCAGGCGCGGTGCTCCTTGAGCCCGCCGAGGATCGCGTCGCTGATCCGGCGCAGCTCGGCGACCTGGCCCGGGCTCAGCGGGTCGAAGAGATGGCTGCGGACGCCCTCGACGTGTCCGGGAGCCGCCTCGGTGAGCACGCGGAGCCCTTCGTCGGTGAGCACCGCGAGCTGGCCCCGGCGGTCGGTGGGGCAGTCCTGGCGGCGCACCCAGCCGGACTCCTCCAGCCGGGCGACCGCGTGCGAGAGGCGGCTGCGCGACGAGCCGCAGGCGTCGGCGAGCTCGCTCATCCGCATGTTGTGGTCGGGCGCCTCCGAGAGGCGGACCAGGATCTCGTAGTAGGCGTGCGGCATGCCGGCCTCGTGCTGCAGCTCACGGTCGAGGGCGTCCATCAGGGCCCGGGTCGCACCGAGGAACGCACGCCAGGTCGCCTGCTCCTGGTCGTCCAACCATCGCGTCATGGCGACATCATACGCACGTAGTTGAACTCTCAACTAATAAGAGCTACCGTGGGGTACATGGGCATCCACCGACTCAACCACGCGGTCCTCTTCGTCAGTGACCTCGCCCGCAGCGTCGCCTTCTACCAGGACGTGCTGGGGTTCCGAAAGGTCGCGATGACGCCGGACGGTTTCGCGGGCGCCGCGTTCCTGCAGGCGAAGGACTCGACCAACGACCACGACCTCGGGCTGTTCGAGGTCGCCGGTGCCGGGCCGTCGCCGGCCGGCCGCGCCACCGTCGGCCTCTACCACCTCGCCTGGGAGGTGGACACGCTCGACGAGCTGTCCGCGACCGCCGAGCGGCTGGCCGCCGCGGGCGCGCTGGCCGGCTCCTCCGACCACGGCAGCACCAAGTCGCTGTACGGACGGGACCCGGACGGGCTCGAGTTCGAGATCGTCTGGCTGATCCCGGCCGACCGGCTCGACGAGGCCGCTCTCGACGCCCGTCGCCGGATCGGCCGGCTCGACCTCGAGGCGGAGAAGGCCCGCTTCGGTGGCCAGACGCGAGGCGGTGTCGGGATCTCCGTTCCCGTCTGAGGCGTTTTCCGCGAAGATGGTCTTATGGGCGGGCCGATCAACGACGTCGTGCGCGAGATCCTCGTGCGACAGCTCGACGCCTGGGGCCCGGCCGCGCTGCACCGGTCCAAGCGGGCGACGTTCGCGCAGGCCTACGCCGGCCCGCCGGACGGGCTGCCCGAGGCGGCGTTGCGGGTCTTCGACGAGTTCACCGACCTGCTGCGCGGCCGCCGGCTGACCGCGCCGGTGGTCGCACCCAGCCCGGACCGGGCCGCGCTCGACGCGGTCTACCAGGAGCTGGACCGGCCGTCCGGGTTGGACATCCACGCGGTCGAGGGCGGCGTCGACACGCTGCCGGCCGTGCTCACCGCCGCGTCCGCCGCGGGGGCGCCGCTGTTCGCCTTCCTCGACGCCGCGTCCGGCCCGCCGCCGGCCGCGGCGACACTGGCCGCGGTCGCCAAGGGCAAGCCGGGCGAGCTGCTGCTGGTGCTGCCCGAGGGTGCTGGCGACCACCGGGCGATGCTCAGCGCCGCCGGGTTCCCGCTGGTCGCCGATGTCGAGCTGGTCGACCGCGCAGGCGATGCCCGGCTGGTCGCGTTCGCCACCGGGTCGGGCAAGAGCCTCGACACGTTCAAGGACGCGATGTGGGCGGTCGACGAGTACGCGGGCGTCCGCTACCGCGACCCGCATGATCCGGAGCGGCACCTGCTGGACATCTCCGAGCGCCCGCACCCGGGGCCACTGCGCCGCGAGCTGCTCGCCCATCTGGCTGAGGTGGGCCGGGCGACGGTGACCGAGCTGCGCCAGTTCACGGTGACCGACACGGTCTACCGCGCCGGCGACGCCAACCGGGTGCTGACCACGCTGCTCAACGCCGGCCAGGTGACCCGTGACCCGCCGGCCGGCCGGCTCGGCGGCGACGTGGTCATTTCTTCTGCCGGCTAGCGCGTACCCGCGCGGTGGCCTGGTTGATCAGCAAGGAGGCGCCGGTCGCCAGGACGACGATGTTGAACACCATCTGGAAGATGACCAGGATCCGGGCCCCTTGGCTGGCGGCGTGGATGTCGCCGAAGCCGACGGTGAACAGTGTGCTCAGTGCGAAGTAGAGGGCGTCGGTCCGGGTGGTGAGCCCGTCGAACTGGTGTGGCGAGGAGATGGCCAGCACGTAGTCGGCGAGGGCGAACGCGATCGCGCCGGCCACCAGCGCGACCGCCAGGCCCTCCAGCGGCAGCTGGTCGGTGTGCAGCCGGCGCCGGATCTGCCAGACCACCAGCGCGATAGCGCCACCGACGAAGACCAGCGCCGCCGCCGAGCGGAGGGCGAGCCGCCAGCCGCTGGCACCCGGTTCGACCGGCACCACGTAGTAGAGGGCGACCAGCAGCACGACCGCGGCCACCACTCGGAACCACGCCGCCCGGTTCATATCGGACAATCTACTCAGGGCGGACGTACTCGCGGCGCCCTTCCGCTGGAAGGGCGCCGCGTGGGGGATCAGATCAGTTCTTGTCCTGCTTCCAGGACAGCGGCCCCGGCAGGTCGACGCGGTGGGCCCGCGCCCGGGAGTTCCATGACCAGCGACCGATCTTGATGCTCCAGGAGCTGAAGCCGTTCTCCGTGAAGTTCAGGATGATCGGGCCGATCTTCTTCCGCTTGCGGAACATCAGACCCATGACCACGCACTCCTTAGTCTCGGCCCACAGCGTCCGGTGCGCGCCGGGGTCGAGCAGGAATGTGCCCAGTACGTCTGTCCGCGAAACCGCCTCAGGCCGCAATGGACGGTCGGCTAGCCGCGCATGATGCCGGCCCGGGACGCCCAGGACATGATCGAGCGCTCGGACGCGGCGGAGAGCAGCGACAGGGCGCTGGCCCACGAGCCGACCGAGAAGGCCGAGAACGCCGAACCGATCGAGCCGATGCTGCCGATCGAGCCGATCGAACCGATGGAGAGGATCGAACCCTTCGAGCCGATGCTGAGGATCGAGTTCTCGGAGCGGATGCAGAGCATGGTCGGTCTCCCTTCCTCGCCCTGGTAGTGCCCCGTCGACGCGGCGCTATTCTCGAACGGTGAGCCGGGCTCGGATCGCGTTGACCGTGGTCACCGTCGTCGCTCTCCTCGCTGCCGCGCTGGGGGGTGTCGCGGCTTGGCGTGGCTTCTTCAGCGAGCCCTCCGTCCCGTCCGCGCCGGACGCCCGACCGGCCAGCGTGACCGACGTGGTCACCGACCTGCGCGCGCCGTGGGGCCTGGCGTTCCAGCCGGACGGCTCGGCGCTGGTCACCGAGCGGGACACCGCGCGCATTGTGACCGTCCAGGGCAACAGCGCCCGCGAGCTGACCGTGGTCGACGAGGCGGAGCCGTCGGGCGAGGGCGGCCTGCTCGGCATCGCGGTGGCGCCCGCCGGCGACTGGGTCTACGTCTACTACACGGCGGCCGACGACAACCGGATCGCGCGGTTCCGCCCGGACCAGCCGAACGCCCGCGAGACGATCTTCACCGGCATCCCCAAGGCCGGCAACCACAACGGTGGCCGGATCGCGTTCGGGCCGGACGGCATGCTCTACGCCGGCACCGGCGACGCGGGCCAGCGCGACGCCGCGCAGGACCGGGCCAGCCTCGGCGGCAAGATCCTGCGGCTGACCCCGGAGGGCGCGCCGGCGCCCGGCAACCCGTTCGGTGCGACCCCCGTCTACAGCTACGGCCACCGCAACGTGCAGGGGCTGGCCTGGGACGGCAGCGGGGCGATGTTCGCCTCGGAGTTCGGCCAGAACACCTACGACGAGCTCAACCGGATCGAGCCGGGCCGCAACTACGGCTGGCCCGCGGCCGAGGGCACCTCCACCGACCCCGCGTTCACGAACCCGATCGCCACCTGGCGCACCGCGGACGCGTCGCCGAGCGGGATCGCGGTCGGTCCGGACGGCAAGGTGTGGATGGCCTGCCTGCGGGGCGAGCGGCTCTACACGATCGGCACCGACGGCGGCGGGGCGCAGGCACTGCTGCGCGGCGAGCACGGTCGGCTCCGGCACGTGGCCGCGGCGCCGGACGGGTCGATGTGGGTGCTCACCTCCAACCACGACGGCCGGGGCGATCCGGCGCCGGGTGACGACCGGATTCTGCGTATCACCGTCTGACACCGGTAATTTCGCCGATGCGCGTCCGTGGGGGCGCGCCAAACACTGGTCAGCGTCGATGTCCCCCGACGGACCAGGAGCCCCCCACGTGAAGACAGCCATCCGTCTCGCCGCGACAGCCGCCGCTGCCGTGCTCGCCGTCGGTGTCGCTGGCGTGCCCAACGCCTACGCCGCCGACAACCCGTACGAGCGCGGCCCCGCGCCGACCACCTCGATCCTGGACGCCACCCGCGGCCCGTACGCCACCTCCCAGACCAGCGTCTCCTCGCTGGTCAGCGGCTTCGGCGGCGGCGTCATCTACTACCCGACCACCACCAGCGACGGTACGTTCGGCGCGATCGCCCTCTCGCCGGGCTACACCGCCGCGTGGTCGAGCATCAGTTGGCTCGGCCCGCGGATCGCCTCGCACGGCTTCGTGGTCATCGGCATCGAGACCAACAGCCGCTTCGACCAGCCGGCCAGCCGTGGCGCGCAGTTGCTCGCCGCCCTGGACTACCTGACCAACAGCAGCTCGGTGCGCACCCGGGTGGACGCCACCCGACTCGCCGTCGGTGGGCACTCGATGGGCGGCGGCGGCACGCTCGAGGCCGCGTCGGACCGCCCGTCCCTGCAGGCGGCGATCCCGCTCGCGCCGTGGAACCTGGACAAGAGCTGGTCGGAGCTGCGGGTGCCGACGCTGATCATCGGTGGCGAGAGCGACTCGGTCGCGGCGGTGTCGTCGCACTCGATCCCGTTCTACAACAGCATCCCGGCGTCGGCGGAGAAGGCGTACCTGGAGCTCAACAACGCCAGCCACTTCTTCCCACAGACCACCAACACGCCGACCGGCCGGCAGATGGTCGCCTGGTTGAAGCGGTTCGTCGACAACGACACCCGCTACGAGCAGTTCCTCTGCCCGGGCCCGAGCGGCAGCGCGATCGACGAGTACCGCAACACCTGCCCCAGCAGCTGATCCGGAACTCCGCGACGAAGGCGCCCGTCAATCGACGGGCGTCTTTGTTGCCAGGAGCTTTCGGATAGGTGACACTGGATACATGCTTGTTGCACCGGCAGTGCAAGTTTTTAGGAGCGAGCCGGTGCTGCGCGGCCGGGCTCGCGAGCTGGCCGCGATCGGGCAGCTGCTCCGGCAGGCGGCGCAGGGCGCCGGCGGCGTCCTGCTGATCGAGGGCGACCCCGGCTCCGGCCGCACCGCCCTGCTGGCCCACGCGGCGCGCCAGGTGCCGGGGTTCACGGTGCTGCGCGCCCTCGGGCTGCCCGGCGAGACGGACCTGCCCTACGCGGCGCTGCACCGACTGCCGGTGCCGCCGCCGACCCGCCGGCCGCGGACCGCCGAGCAGCGGCTGCGGCTCTGCACCCGGGTGCTCGAGGCCGTCGTCGCGCGCAGCCGCGGGCGACCGGTGCTGTGCGTGGTCGACGACACGGAACGGATCGACCCGCCGTCGCTGGAGGTCCTGGCGTTCCTCGCCCGGCGGGCCCGCGACCACCGGATCGCGGTGCTGTTCGCCGGCACCGCCGGGCCCCCGGTCGACGGCGCCGCCCTGCGGCTCGGGCCACTGGACGCCACCACGGCGGCCGACGTGCTGGCCGACCACGGCGTCGCCGGTCCGCTCGCCGAGGTGCTGGCCGAGCTGGCCGGTGGCAACCCGGCGGCGTTGCACGACCTGGCCCAGGCGCTGACGCCGGCACAGCGGCGCGGCGTCGAGCCACCGCCGGCCGGACTTCCCGCCGACGGCGCGCTGCGCCGCGCGTACCGGACCCGGTTGCGCGCCCTGCCACCGGCCACCCGGCGCGCCCTGCTGCTGGTCGCCCTCGACGACGGCCTGGATCCCGCGGTGCTGGCCCGGCTGGGTGGCGGCGCGCTGGCCGCCGCCGAGCGGTCCGGCCTGGTCCGCGGCACCGGCTTCGCACACCCAGCGGCCCGGGAAGCGGTACGCGACGAGGCCACATTGGCCGAACGGCAGCGCGCGCACCGGACGCTGGCCCGGCTGCTGCCCGGCGAGACCCACCGGCTGCGCCGGCTGCTGCACCTGGCCGCCGCGACCCCGCCGCCGAACGCCCGACTGGCCGACGAGATCGAGCGCGCGGCGGCGTCCGTCGTGGACTGTCCGCTCGGGTCCGTGGCGCTGGAACGGGCGGCCGAGCTCACCACGGAGGCCGGGCCGGCGTCGGCGCGCCGGGTCGCGGCGGCCCGGCTCGCCTGGCTCGGCGGTGATCCGGCCCGCGCCCGCCGGCTGCTGGCCCGCGCGGGCGCGACCGGCTCCCTGCTCGCGGGCGAGATCGCGTTGCGCGGCGGAACCCCGGGTGAGGCGTTGGAGCTCCTGCTCGCCGCCGCCGACGAGCTGGCACCAGGCCAACCGGAGCAGGCCTGGCGGGCTCTGGTGCTGGCCGGCGAGGCGGTGTGCCTGGACGGCGACCACGCCCGCTACCGCGAGGTGCTGCGCCGGGCGGCGCTGCTGCGGCGCGCCGGCCCGGTCGACCCCGTGCGCTCCGCCCAGGTGGCCGGCCTCGCGGCGGTGCTTCGCGGCGACCACGAACGGGCCCGGCCGACGCTGCGCTCGGTGCTCGAACTGCACACCTCGGACCCCGAGGTGCTGATCTCGGCGGCGTCGGCCGGGCTGCTGCTCGGCGACGACGCGGCCGCACACCGCACCCTGGAGCGGGCGGCCGAACTGGCCCGGTCCAACGGCGCGATCGCGCTGCTGCCCCGCGCGCTCGAGCTGCGCACCTTCGTCGAGTACTGGATGGGCGCCTACGCCGCCGCCGCGGCCAGCGCGCGGGAAGGGCTCGACGTGGCCCGCGCCGGTGGCCAGCGCTCCGCCGCCGGCAACCTGATCGGGCTGCTGGCGTTGCTGGCCGCGCTGCGCGGCGACGCCCCGGAGTGCATGCGCTGGATGCGCGAGCTGCGGTCCGGCTCGCCCGCCGGCCGCCCGCGCGCGCTGGTCCAGTGGGCACTGGCCGTGCTCGACCTGGTCGCCGGCCGGGCCGCGGACGCGTCTGCGCCGGCTGGTCACGATGGCCGACCCGGCGTCCGGCAGCGGCACGCTGCTGATCCAGATGACCGCCACCCCGTACCTGGTCGAGGCGGCGGCCGCGGCCGGTGACCCGGCGGCCGGCCGGGACGCGGCGGCGGTGTTCGGCCGGTGGGCCGCGGCGACCGGCGACCCGACCCGGCGCGCGCTGGCCGCCCGCTGCCGGGCCCTGCTCGCGCCGCGCGGCGGCGAGGTCGCGCTGGCCGAGTTCGCCCAGGCGCTGCGCCTGCACCCGGTCGACGGCGGTGACTTCGAGCGGGCCCGCACGGAGCTGCTGCTCGGCCGCGACCTGCGCCGGGCCCGGCATCCCCGGGACGCGCGGCCACACCTGCACCGGGCCGCGGAGGGCTTCGCGCTGGTCGACATGCCGGTCTGGGCCGCGCAGGCGACGGCCGAGCTGCGCGCCGCGGGCGAGGCGTCCGATCAACCGGCGCCGCCGGGGCTGTCGCTGACCGCGCAGCAGCAGCGGATCGCTCAGCTGGTCGCCAGCGGCGCGACCAACCGCGAGGTGGCCGCCCAGCTCTTCCTGTCCACCCGCACGGTCGACCACCACCTGCGCAACATCTTCAGCCGGCTCGGTGTCCGCTCGCGGACCGAGTTGGCCAACACACTGTGATATCCATCGTTGCGTGGCGGTGCGGGTGGCGACGACGGCGATCGCGGTGGCGCTCATGCGCGCGCTGGAGCAGGACGTCCCGGCCGGCCAGCGGCTCTTCGACGATCCGGTCTCCGGCCGGCTGCTGAGCGGGCTGCCCGGGCTGATCGCCCGGCACCGGCCGGCCCGGGTCGCGCTGGGGCGCCTGGCCGAGACCGCGATGCCCGGCGTACGCGGCACGGCTATCTGCCGCACCCGGGTGATCGACGACTGGTGCCGGGAGGCGCTGGGCGGCGGCGCCGCGCAGGTGGTGGTCGTCGGTGCCGGCCTGGACAGCCGGCCACACCGGATCGCGGAGTTCGCCGCCGTGCCGGTCTGGGAGATCGACCTGCCGGACACGCAGGCGGTGAAGCGGGCGGCGGTGGCCGGCCTGGCTGGTCCGGGGCCCACGATCCGCTACCTGGCCGCCGACATCACCATCGACCCGCTGGCCGCCCTGCTGGCCGGCGACGGCTTCGACGCCGGTGCGCCGACGCTGGTGGTCTTCGAGGCGGTCGCGCAGTATCTGCCGGCCGCCGCGGTCGCTCCGACGCTGGACTGGGCGGGCTCGCTGGCGCCGGGCAGCCGGCTGGTCCTGACCTACCTGCCGGAGCGGGTCATCCAGCGGGCTCCGCGGGCGGCCCGGCGCTACGGATGGCACAGCGCCTACGACCCGGCACGGCTCGGCTCGATGCTCGCCGGCCACGGCCTGACACTGCGCGCGGACGTCGGCGCCGACGACTATCCCGGCCGCTATCCGGAGCTGCGCGGGCGCCGGCTCACCCTGCGCGAGATCGAGCGGGTCGCGCTGGCTCAGGTGCGGTGAACGCGGCCAGCAGCCGGCGCACGGCGGTGGCCAGGTCGGCGCGGTTCTCCGGGGTGCCCGGGGGCGGCGCGGTGAGCGCGCCGGCACCGACCATCCGATCGAACAGCAGACCGTCCACACAGGCCACGAAGTGGTCGCCGGCCTGGGTCGGGTCGGCCACGCCGGCCGCCGTCATCAGCGCCCGGGCCTGGTCGCGCGAGGACCGCCCGTACTCGAGGATGGTCCGCAGCTCCGGGTGGTGCGTCGCCTCCAGCAGGCAGGCGTAGCGGGCCAGGGTGCGCTCGCGTCCCACCGTCAGCCAGGTGTCGAGCACCCGGGCGACGGCCTCGGCGAAGCCGCCGGAGTCGGCGGGCGGGTCGAAGGCCGGCCCTTCGATGTCGGCGTTGTCGAGGTCGGCGAGCCGGCGGACCAGTCCCTCGATCAGCGCCTTGCGGGTGCGGAAGTAGGCCGAGGTGGTGCCCACGGACAGCCCGGCCCGCGCGTCGACCGCCCGGTGGGTGAGGCCGCGCATGCCCTGCTCGGCCACGACCGAGATCGCGGCATCGGTGAGGTCGGTGAAGCGGGTCACGGGCGGCTCCTGTTCTTCTACACCTGTAGTATGAACTTCTACAGATGTAGAAGGGCGGGGAGGGGCATGGCGACTGCCGTCGTGGTCGGTGCGGGGATCGGTGGGCTCAGCGCGGCGATCGGCCTGCGCCGGCGGGGCTGGGAGGTGACCGTCCTGGAGCGGGCGGCGCGGATCGCTCCCGTCGGTGCCGGGCTCACCCTGCTGGCCAACGGGATGCGGGGGCTCGACGCGCTCGGTGTCGGTGCCGCGGTGCGGGCCGAGGGCCAGGTCGAGGCGTCCGGCGGGCTGCGCACCCCGAACGGCCGCTGGCTGAGCCGGATCGACGGCGCGGACCTGGCCCGGGTGCTGGGCACGTCCGCGATCGGCATCCACCGCGCGACGTTGCACCGGGTGCTGCGGGACGCGTTGCCGGCCGACACGGTGGTCACCGGGGCCGAGGTGCACGAGGTGGTGCCCGGCCCACGGCCGAGCGTCGACGGCCGCGAGGTCGACCTCGTGGTGGCCGCGGACGGCATCGACAGCCTGGTCCGGCGGCGGCTGTGGCCCAACGTCCCGTCGCCGGCCTACGCCGGTTCGACCGCGTGGCGCGGGGTGACCACCGAGCCGTGGCGCGGGCCACTGGTGGTGGCGATCACCTGGGGTCGGGGCGCGGAGTTCGGCATGGTGCCGCTCGGCGACGGCCGGGTCTACTGGTTCGGCGCGGTCAACTCGGCGCGCGAGGCCTGGCACGACGACGAGCTCGCCGCGGTGCGGGCCCGGTTCGCCGGCTGGCACGACCCGATCCCGGCGCTGATGGCGGCGACCGACACCGTGCTGCGCGACGACCTCCGCTATCTGCGCACGCCCGTGCCGTCCTATGTGCGGGCTGGGGTCGCGCTGCTCGGCGACGCCGCGCACGCGATGACGCCGAACCTCGGCCAGGGAGCCAACCAGGCGATCGAGGACGCGGTGGTGCTGGCGGCCTACTGCGACCCGACCGGCGATCTCGAAGCCGGCCTGGCCGCCTACGACCTCCAGCGGCGCCCGAGGTCGCAGGAGGTGGCGCGGGCGGCGTACCAGATGGGCCGGGTCGGTCAGCAGTTGCACAACCCCGTAGCGGTCGCGTTGCGCAACACGGCGATCCGGCTCACCCCGGCGAGCACCGGCCTCCTCGCGATGTCCCGCTACGCCAAGTGGGCCCCACCGACGACCTAAAGTTGTCGGATGGGCGACAACAACGAGGTGGGGGAGCGGTTGCGGGCCGAGCGCCGCGGGACGGTCGCGCAGATCGAGACGCTGAGCCGGGTGGTCGAGGGGATCGTGACGGCCCAGACGGGCACGGCGACCGACGACGAGCACGACCCCGAGGGTCAGACGATCGCGTACGAGCGGGCCCAGGCGGGAGCCATGCTCCAGCGCGCCCGCGACCGGCTGGCGGCGATCGACGCGGCGCTGAGCCGGGTCGACGACGACAGCTACGGCCGATGCGAACGGTGCGGCCAGCCGATCGACCCGGAGCGGTTGGCCGTCCTGCCAGCGGCGCGCACGTGTGTCAGCTGCGCGGCCGCCGGCAGGTAGCGGTCAGGCTCAGGCTTCCCGGACGACCGAGAGCGCGCTGAGCGCCTGGGTCTCGCTGCCCACGTTGGGCGGCGCCTCGACGCCGAGCGCCCGGAGCTGGCCCTGCATGAAGGCGACGAGCTGGGCGCGGTATTCGCGGTCGAACTGCTGCAGCGACTCGATCTCCTGCTGCAACGCCTCGCGCTGCGGCTGGAGGCTGCCGACCTGGTCTTCGTAACGGCGCTGCGCGTCCTGGTCGAGCGCGTCGGCGGCGTCCTGTGCGTCCGCGGTGATCTGCTCGGCGTTGGCCTGCGCGTCGGCGACCATCCGCTCGGACGCCTCGGTGGCGTCGGTCACGACCTGCTCGGCAGTGGCCTGCGCCTCGTTGAGCACACGCTCGCCCTCGTTGCGGACGTCGTCGGCGTGCGCGGCGGCTTCCCGGGCGGACTGCTCGGCCGAGGCGCGTGCGTCGGAGAGCACTTTGTCGGCCTGCCGGCGCATCTCGTCGGAGTAGCCCTGTGCTTCACGGGCGACCTGGTCGGCGGCCCTGCGGGCCTCCGCGAGCAACTGCTCGGACTGACGCTGGGCGGCCGCGACGTGTTCGTCGGCGGTGCGCTGGGCAAGGGTCAGCACGGCGAGTGCCTGGTGCGAGTTGGGATCCACGAGCGCCTCGCTGGGGGTGGGCTCGGCCATATGGTGGCCATTGTCCGGAGTCGTCCCGCCGAACAACCCTTTAACACGGCCTTTGACCCGGTTGTCGGTCACCGGTCGACCTCCGTCCTTGAGCGGCCCGGTCGGCCGGACGCTACCAGGCCCGGCACCCTTTGTTCGAGGGGGAAGGCGACAGGAACCACCCTTGACCAGGTGCGTTCGCCCTTAATGTCCACGATGAGTTGAGTGAATTCGGCCTGGTTGGTGGACGATCCGGTCGGCGAGGTCGGCCGCGAGCCGGTCGATGTCGGGAAGCAGACCACGGTGGACGGCGGCGCGTTCCTCCGCCAGCTGCTGGCGGCCGGCGGCGATGATCGCGTCGGCCTCGGCACGGGCGGCCGCCAGTGCCTCCGCGCGCGTCTGCTCGGCCTCGGCCCGCGCCTGTTCGCGGATCCGGGCCGCCTCGGCCCGTCCCTCGGCCAACTGCGCGCGATAGCTCTCGCGCAGCCGTTCCGCTTCGCGCTGTTTGGCCTCGGCGCGCGCGAGGCCGCCGTCGATCGCGTCGGCGCGCGCCTCGAACGTGCGCTCCATCCGCGGGAACACGACCTTCATCAGGACGAGCGCGAGCAGACCGAACGCCGTGGCACCGATCAACACCTCGGGTAGGAGCGGTGTGATCGCGAGGTACGGGTTGTCGATGTCGAACATCGGCGAGCCTCCAGACCGGGGCATCGAACCTACCCGATGTGCGGCTCGCTCGTCAGCCCGCGACCGGGATGAGGCCGCCGGCCGCCCAGAGCGGCAGCTGGTCGGCGTAATGCGGATCACCGGGTCGTCCGCTCGCACCGAACGGCACGATCCACCGGCTGGCGTTGCGGTCGCCCAGGTCCCAGACCCAGCGGGCGACCGGCCCACGCCAGCACGCGTCGGAGACGCCGGGCACGCTGGAGGTGGCCAGCACACAGTCGGTGTCGCCGTCGAGCGCGGTGGTCGGTGCGCCGCCCGGCAAGGCCTGGATCGGTGCCAGCGTGTGCCGGGCGCCCCACGGCCGCGGCGGCTCGGCCGCGACGTCGGCGAGCGCGGCCGCCGCGACCGGCCCGCACACCGCCGGCCCCAGCCCCGCGATCACGCTCTCCAACGCGACGCCGATCCGGCCGAGCGGGTCGGTCCAGGGTGCGAACAGCCCGTCGTACGCGGACGGCACGCGCAGCGGCCGCAGCACCGGATGGTCGTGCAACCGCCGGACGAGGGCCGACCGCCAGGCGGCGTAGCCTCCCGCCTCCACGCTGGACGCCGACATCACACCGTCCCAGCCGAGCAGCCGGTCCCGCAGCGCGGCCGCCGGACCGGCGACGTCGGCCGCCGCCAACAGCTCGCGCAGGACCGGCCCCCGGGTGTCCGTGTGTATCGCGGCGGCCGGTGTGTCCGCGTCGACCAGTTCGCGGATCCGCCGCGCCCGGTGCGGTGGCGCGAAGTCGACGCCGAGGTCCGCGACCGCCGGCCGCGGGTCGTTCGCGTGCACGGCCACCCCGGCCACCGGCGCCTCCGGCAACGCCGCGTAACCCTGCCAGGCGTACCGCGCCTCCCAGGCCGGCACCGGTTCGCGCCGGCACCGCTCGTCGCGCAGCGGGACCAGCCCGGCGACGAGCTCGCGCACGTCACCGGTGGTGTCGGCGACCAGCACGCTGTTGACCGGCTCGACCCAGGAGCGCAACGCGTCGACCACGTCGCCGGTCGACCGGGCCCGCAGCAACGGCAGCAGCGCGTCGAAGCCGAGCGCGCCCTCCGCCCGGCTCGGTGTGCGCAGGCTGAGCACCTCGCCGGTGCGCCGGTCGAGGTCGACCACCGGCCCGCGCGGCGTCTCGATCACCTCGACGCGCTCCGGATCGGCGCCGCGGACCGCGATGTGCTCGATGTGGATGCTCACCGGCTCCCAGCCGCTCGGGCCCCGCACGGAGACCTCGCCGCCGTCGCTGCGCAGCTCCTCGCGGTACAGGTCCTGGTAGTCGGCCATCGCGTTGGTGATTCCCCAGGCCACCGCGCCGGCGTGCCCGAAGTGCGGCACGCCCGGCACGCCCGGGAAGGCCAGCCCGATCACGTCGAACTCGGGGCAGGCCAGGCCGATCTGCTGGTAGACGCCGGGCAGCTCGAGCAGCCGGTGCGGGTCGCCGGCCAGCACCGCGGGTGGACCGGCGACCGCCCAGGCGTTGCTGCCTCCGCCCGGGACGGCCGCCGAGAACAGCGCGGTGTCGCCGAGGGCGGCGGCCAGGTCGGCCCGCCACAGCTTGTGCGGGAACGTGCCGAACAGCGCGTGCTGCACCAGGAAGACGCCCAGCGGCGTCCACGGCCGCCAGGGGTCCGGGCGGTGCGCGGTCGTGGCGAACTCGGGTGCGTCCGCCGTGCGCAGCCCTTCGTTGACGCCGTCGACGTAGGCGCCCACCCAGCGGCGGGTCTCCGGCGTGAGGCGGGCGAAGCACCGCCGGGCGGTGTCGTCGAGCCGGGCCCGCCGGGCGAACCGGTCCCAGGGCAGCTCGGCCGGGCCGAGCACGGCGGCCAGCCGCCCCTCCGAGCGCAGCCGCTCGACCTCGATCTGCCAGGCCCGGTCGGTCGCGGTGACCCGGCCCTGCAGGAAGGCGAGCTGGCCGGCGTCCTGCGCCCAGAGGTGCGGGATGCCCCAGTCGTCCCGGCGGACTTTCACCGGGCGGCGATCGGGTTGGCCAGCATGCCGGCGTAGATGAGCGACCCCGCCTGGTCGGTGAGGTCGACCATCTGCAGCGTGTTGCGCAGCTGCAGCCGGTTGAGGCACGAGTGCTTGAACTCGGGCCGGGCCAGCTCCAGGCGTCCCCGCAGGTCCGGGTGGTCGGCGGCATGCTGCGTCGACGCACTCGGCGACGAGCGCCCAGAACTCCGCCCAGGGCAGCACGCCGTCGCTGTCGAGGATGCCGGCGAGGTGCCGCAGGAAGCCGTCGAACACGTCGGTGTGCAGCGCCAGCGCCTTGACGTCGGCGGAGACGTCGATCCTGATCCGCTCGATCTCGGGCGGCAGCGGCCGGTCGACGCTCATCACCGCGACCTCCTCACCGATGTCCTTCATGAACACCCGGGTCGGCACGTGCCCGTCCAGCACGAGGATCAGGTTCTCACCGTGCGGCATGAACGCCAGGTCGTGGCGGAGAATGCAGTGCACCACCGGCCGGACGTACGCCCGCAGGTAGGTCGCGACCCACTGCCGCGCCGGCAGTCCCGAGGCCGCGATCAGCTCGGCGACCAGCGAGCGGCCGGACCGGTCGCGGTGCACCAGGCTGGCCATCGTGGCCAGCCGCTCGCCGGGCGCCAGCCGGGGCAACGGGCTCTCCCGCCAGAGCGCGGCGAGCATCCGCTGGTGCGCCGACGGGAAGCCACTGCGGTGGTACGCGTCGCCGGTGTAGCCGACCGAGGCCAGCTCGCGCAGCACCTGGAAACCGCACTCGCGCAGGGTGTCGTCGGCCTCGACGACGCCGGCGACCCAGTCGTTGATCGGCGGTGTCGCGCGCATGTAGGCGGGGGAGAGGCCGCGCAGGAAGCCCATGTTCTGGATGGCCAGCGCGGTCTTCACGTAGTGCCGGTCGGGCCGGTCGGTGTTGAAGAAGGTCCGGATCGACTGCTGCGCCCGGTAGCGGTCCGGGCCCGTGCCCAGCGGCACGATCGCCCGCCGGGCCACGTCGGGCGCGAAGGTGACGGCGTGCTTGTGCTCCCACTGCCACGGATGGGCCGGCAGGTAGCGGTAGTCGGCCGGGTCCAGGCCGAGGGCGCGCAGCCGGCCGGTGAACCGGTCCAGCGTGTCCGGGCCGAGCTCGTCGGCGTAGAGCTCCTCCTCGGTCACGCCCGGCACCCGCCGTGAACGCGCTCTCGGCCCGGCGCACCGCGAGCCAGACCAGCCGAACCGGTTGACCCGCCTCGGGCGCGTACGCCTCGTGGTCGGCCAGCCCGAAGCCGATCCGCCCGTTGTTGGCGACGAAGCCGGGGTGCCCCTCGGTCATCGCCGCCTCGATCGACTGGAAGTCGGCGTGCACCAGCGCCGCGGCGTCGTGCCGCTCGTGGTGGTGTTTCCAGGCCGCGCCGGCCAGGGTCGCGGCGATCTCCTCCAGATAGGTGCCGACCAGGCGGTCCGGGATGCCGAGCGTGCCGGCCAGCCCGGCGACGAACGCCATCGCGTCCAGCGGCTCGCCGTCGTCGCGCCGCAACGACTCCGCGTCGACCACCCAGTGCTCCAACGGGTAGCGCCGGGCCCGGAAGTGGTAACCGCCCAGGACGTAGCCGTCGCCGTCGGGCTCGGGCGCGAGGATCCGCTCGTGGCTGAACTCGGCGATCGCCTTGGCGATCAGCCGCCGGTGCGCGACCGCCATCGTCTCCGGCGTCAGGTGCGCGGGCGGTTCCGGCCCGGTCAGGGTGTACGCGTCGCGGGTGCAGAAGCTCAGCCGGGCCACCTTGTCGGAGAGCTGGACCCGGCGTTCCTCGACGAAACCGACCTCGGCGTTCTTGCGCGCGATGGCCTCGTTGCGCTCGTCGGGCTCGACCACGACGCGTCGGGCGCGCGGGTCGGCGAAGACGAACTCCATGACGGCCCGCATGACGCCCGAGGTGAGTCCGTGCCGGGTCGGCGCTTCGGGCAGCGGCGGTGCGACCAGCACGTGCATCCCGACATCGCCCTCGGCGACCGCGTAGTGCGCGGCGAGCTCGCTGTGTGCCGGGTCGTAGGTCTCGGCCAGGAAGACCGGTTCGCCGCCCCGCCGGCCGAGCCAGGCGTGGTGGTGCGGGTCGGCCGCGATCTCGCCGTACGCCTTGCGCACCGTGTCGACCGAGGCACCCTGCATTCCCCAGTAGACGGATCGCGGATGGGTCACCCAGCCGTGCAGCAGATCGGCGTGCACGTCCAGGTCGAGCGGTTCGAGAGTGAACGTCACGGTGCCACCTCCGCGTACGCCGGTGCCGGCGCGCCGAACTCCTGGAACGCGATGCGCTCCTCCACTGGATAGATCTCGCGCCCGGTCAGGCCGCGGATGATGACCGAGTTGCGATAGGCGCCCATGCCGAGGTCGGGCGCGGTGAGGCTGTGCGTGTGCTCCTCGGCGTTCTGCACGAAGATCTCGTCACCGGCGTGGTCGACGGCGTAGCGGAGGGAGACGTCGTAGCGACCCCGCTCGTCCCAGCGGATCCGGTCGCGGACGGGCTCGAGGAACGTCGGTACCCGGGGTGCGTAGCCGGTGGCCAGCACCAGGCCCTGCGTCTCGGCGGTGAACGGCCGGTCCTGCTCGCCGTGGTGCAGGTCGAGGGTGTAGCGCTCGCCGTCGTGCCGGGCCGCGGTGACCTCGACGCCGGTGCGCAGCGTGGTCGGCACCGGGCCGGCCAGCCTCAACTCGTACAGGGTGTCGAAGATGGTGTCGACCAGGTCGCCGCTGATCCCCTTGTAAAGGTTGCGCTGCTCGCGGGCGAGCCGGTCGCGGGTCCCGGCGGGCAACGCGTGGTGGTACCGGATGTACTCCGGTGAGGTCATCTCCAGCGTCAGCTTGGTGTATTCCATCGGGAAGAACCGGGGCGAGCGGGTGAGCCAGGTCAGGTGGTAGCCGTCCTCCGCCGCGCCGGGCAACAGATCGAGGTAGATCTCGGCGGCGCTCTGTCCACTGCCGACAATGGTGATCGAGTCGAGCTCCCGCAGTCGGCGCTTGGCCGACAGGTAGTCGGCGCTGTGCACGGCCGGGCCCGGCAGGTCACGCAGGGCGGTGGGAATGTTCGGCGCCGTGCCGATGCCGAGCACCAACTTGCGCGCCCACACCGTCTCGACCGCACCGGCGGAGAGCACCCGCAGCGCGTACGCCCGGGCGTCGTGGTCGTAGTCGACGCGTTCGACCCGGCTGCCGAACCGGATCGGGAGCTGGCCGGCCGCCCACCGGCAGTAGTCGTTGTACTCGGCGCGCAACGGGTAGAAGTTCTCGCGTATGTAGAACGGGTAGAGCCGGCCGGTCCGCTTGAGGTAGTTGAGGAACGAGAACCGCGAGGTCGGGTCGGCCAGGGTGACCAGGTCGGCCAGGAACGGCACCTGGATCGTGACGCCCGGGATCATCAGCCCCGGATGCCAGTCGAAGCCGTCCCGCGCCTCGAAGAACACGCCGTCCACATCGGGCAGTTCGGCGGTCAGGCAGGCCAGCCCGAGGTTGAACGGGCCGACCCCCACGGCGGCGAAGTCGTGTATCCGCATCAGACCACCGCCGTCGCGAGCCGGGTGTCGTCCTCGGCCAGCAGCTCCCAGCCGGTCTCCCGGACCAGTTCCAGCACGGCACGCAGGTGGTCGGCCGTGGTCATCGGGTTGAGCAGGGTGAACTTGAGCCAGTGCCGGCCGTCCCGAGTGGTGCCGGCGATGATCGCCTCGCCGCCCGCGAACAGCCGGGCCCGCAGCCGCGGGGTCAGCTCGTCGCAGGTGTCGTCGTCGAGCCAGGCCGGGCGGTAGCGGAACAGCACCGTGCTCAGCGTCGGCTCGGCGTACACCTCGAAATCCGGGTCTTCGACGAGCAGCCGGTGCGCCTCCTGGGCCAGGTCGACCACCCGGTCGAACATCGTGCCCAGCTGTTCGGCGCCGACCGTACGCAGGGTCATCCAGAGCTTGAGTGCGTCGAACCGGCGGGTGGTCTGCAGGCTCTTGTCGACCTGGTTGGGCACGGTCGCCGTGCGCGGGTTCAGGTAGTCGGCGTGGTGGGCCATCCGGCGCATCGCGGTCGCGTGGCGCACGATGATCGCGCTGGAGCTGATCGGCTGGAAGAAGCTCTTGTGGAAGTCGACGGTGACCGAGTCGGCCCGCTCGATGCCGTCGAGCAGGTGCCGGCGGCGGGTGGAGACCAACAGACCACAGCCGTACGCCGCGTCGACGTGCAGCCAGACGCCGCGCCGGGCGCAGCTTTCGGCGATCTCCGCGATCGGGTCGACGCAGCCGAGATCGGTGGTGCCGGCGGTGGCGACCACGGCCATCGGCACGAGGTCGTAGCGGATCAGGTCGTCCAACGTCGCGGTCAGCGCGGCCGGGTCCATCCGGCCGCCGGCGTCGGTGGCCACCTGGACGACCGCGTCCCGGCCCAGGCCGAGCAGGATCGCCGCCTGGGTGACGCTGAAGTGCGTCTCGCCCGTGGCGAGGATGCGCATCCGGGACAGGTCGGTGGCCGGGCAGGCCTCCCGGGCGAGCAGCAGGCCATGCAGGTTGGACTGGGTGCCGCCGCTGGTGAACACGCCGTCGGCGTCCGGGCCGAAGCCGATCCGGCCGGCGGCCCAGTCGACCAGGCGCCGCTCGATCAGCGTGCCCGTGGTGCTCTGGTCGTACGTGTCGACCGACGAGTTCACCGCTGCCAGCAGCACTTCGGCGCTGAGCGCGGGCAGGGCGACCGGGCAGTTGAGGTGGGCGACGTAGCCGGGCTCGTGGAACCACACGGCATTGTCGAGGTAGAGCTTGGCGACCTCGTCGAGGGCGGCGTCGGTGTCACCGAGCGGCCGGTCGAGGTCGACGGCGTCGACCATCCCCTGCAGGTCGGTCAGGCTCGCGCCGGAGTAGGGGCGGCGCACCGTGCGTACGCGTTCCGCTACGGCAGCCGCGGCCCGCGCGACGTCGTGTTGGAACGTTGCCACAGTGGACCGGCCGAACAGGTGTGGAGATGACCCCTCCAACACGACCTCCCTTTAGGTTAGCCTTGCCTAACTCGGGCAAGACGTTACCTGGAGGAAGCGTGAAACGGAACTGGGAGTCGGTGGTTCTCAAAGCGTTCGGCGGAAAGGACTTCCGCTTGACGGTGCTGGCGAACGAGCCGATCAACGCCCGCTACCAGCGGCTCCGTCTCAACGACGGGGGTCTATTGGCGGCGTGTGGCGTACATCCCACGATGTGGGTCCGGCTCTGGTTCGACCGGGATGGTAAGGCGCACCAGCGGGCGTTCACGCTCGTCGATCCCTCTCTGGAGGCCGGCGAGTTCAGCCTGGAGTTCGCGCTGCACGACGGCACGGCCGCCCGGTGGGCTCAGGCGGCGGCGCCCGGCGACACGGTCGACGCGACCGTGCAGGGCACCGGGTTCACCGTGCCGGCGCCGTTGCCGACCCGGTGGTACGGAATCGGCGACGCGGCGTCGACGCCGGCCCTGAACAGCCTGTTCGACACGCTGCCGGAGCAACCCGCGACGGTCTGGCTGGAGTACGCGCACGAGGAGGAGCGCGAGTTCCCGCTGCGCACCCGCCCGGCGCACGAGGTGCACTGGCTGCCCCGCAAGGACGGCGGAGCGCACCTGGTCGAGACGGTGTGCGGGGCCCTGCCGGCCGCGACCGACGCGTTCTACTGGGTCGCCGCCGAGGCGGCCAGCACGCGGGCGATCACCAAACACCTGCGGCGCACGCTGGGCGTCGACAAGACCCAGGTCAACTCGCTGGCGTACTGGCGGATTACCTGACGTCGGTATGGTCCATTCATGAGGATCATTGGAGTGGGGTTCGGGCGCACTGGCACGCTGTCATTGCGCTCGGCCCTCGAACGGTTGGGCGCCGGGCCGTGCCTGCACATGCACGACCTGCGCGGCGGCGAGCACGCCGAGCGCGAGGCGCGGCGCTGGAGGCGCGTCGCCGACGGCGAACCGGTCGACTGGCGCGAGATCCTCGAGGGCTGGCAGTCCACGGTGGACGAGCCCAGCCGGTGGCGGGAGATCTGCGCCGCCTTCCCGGACGCTCCGGTGCTGCTCAACTACCGCGACTTCGACGGCTTCTACCGCAGCTGTGAGCGCACCGTCTGGGCGGTCCGCCAGGCGGCCCGGGCCGGCACGCTGGGCCCGCGACCCGACGGTCTGGTGCCGCCGCCGGCGTTCCGGCAGGTGATCGAGACGCTGATCTGGCAGGGGGACTTCCAGGACCGGTTCGAGGACCGGGCGTGGATGGAGCGGATGTACGCGGACCGCCTGGCCGCCATTCGCCGGGAGATCCCGGCCGAGCGGCTCGTGGAGTGGCGGCTTGGGCACGACGGCTGGGAGCCGCTGGCGCGGGCGCTGGGCGTACCCGTGCCGGAGGAGCCCTTTCCGCACCTGCACGAGGCCGACGAGTTCCGCGTGCAGGCCGGGCTCGCTCAGTCGGCGTAGCGCGGCCCCAACGGCTGGTCGCCCAAGGCCCGCAGGAACTCGAAGCTGTCGGCCGTGTTCGAGCCGGGCTGCGGCCGGAAGATGACCAGCCGCTGGCCGGTGCTCTCGCTGCGTACGAAGTCGCACTGCACGTCGAGGTTGCCGGCCCGCGGGTGGACGATGAGCTTCCGGGTGCTGTGCAGCGGAGTCACCTGCATGTCACTCCAGAAATCCGCGAACTCGGGGCTCGCCGCCTGGAGGTCGGAGACCAGTTGGCGGGCGTCCTCGCCGCGCCGCGCCGCGGCCGTCCGCAGGTCGGCCACGTAGCCGCGGCCGATCGACTCGTGCTCCTCGGGCGCGTTGAGGGCGCGCGACTCCGGATCGGTGAACCAGCGCCAGATCACGTTGGTCGCCCGTCCGTCGCCGTCGGTCCACGTCCCCAGCAGGGCGCGGGCTCAGCGCGTTCTGCGCCAGCACCGTGGTCAGGTCGTCGATGACCTGCGCGGGGACGTCGGAGAGCGCGTCGAGCAGGAACATCAACGCCGGGTCCACGTAGCCGGTGACCGCGCCGGCCGCCGGCGCCGAATAGCCCGCCAGGCGGTAGAGGTAGTCGCGCTCCTCGACCGAGAGGCGCAGCGCCCTGGCCAGGCCGGCCAGCAGCGCCTCCGACGGCGTGCCGGCCCGGGACTGCTCCAACCGTTCGTAGTAGTCGACGGACAGGTTGGCCAGCAGCGCGATCTCCTCGCGGCGCAGACCGGGCGTGCGCCGCCGGCCGCCCGACGGGATGCCCACGTCGGACGGCCGCAGCGCCTCCCGGCGACTCCGCAGGAAGTCGCCGAGCTCGCTTCGTGCCACGCTCACTCCTCGATGGCGGCCATGGCCTGGGGCGTGTAGCGCGCGCCGACCGCCGCGCCCACCGGCATCGCCGCGCTCAGCTCGGCCAGCACCGCCGGGCTCAGCTCCAGCGCCGCGGCGGCGACGTTCTCCTCGAGGTACGTGCGGCGCTTGGTGCCCGGGATCGCGGTGGCGCCCTGTCCCAGCACCCAGGCTAGTGCGAGCCGCGCGGCGCTGACGCCTTCCCGGTTCGCGATGGCGCGGATGCGGTCAACGAGCACCAGGTTGCGGTCGAGGTTGCCGTCCGCGAGCCGGGGCCAGGTGCGGCGGAAGTCGCCCTCGGGCACGTCGGCGAGGCTGCGGATGGCGCCGGTGAGGAAGCCGCGGCCGAGCGGCGAGTACGCCACGAAACCCAGTCCCAGCGCGCGGGTGGTCGCCAGCACCCCGTTGGCCTCGACGTCGCGGGTGAACAACGAGTACTCGGTCTGCACCGCCGACAGCGGCGCGGTCGCGTGGGCGCGGCGGATGCTCTCCGGCGAGGCCTCACTGATGCCGAGATAGCCGACCTTGCCCTCGGCGACCAGCTCGCCCAGTTCGCCGAAGGTCTCCTCGACCGGCACCCGCGGGTCCACCCGGTGCAGGTAGTGCAGGTCGATGTGGTCGATGCCGAGTCGGCTCAGCGACCGCTCCACCGCGTCGCGGAGGTAGTCCGGTTGCCCGTTGGCGGGTCCGACGACCTGGCCTTCCTCGTCGAGGGTCACGCCGCCGACCTTGGTGGCGATCACCGCCTCGCCCCGCCGGCCCGCCAGCGCCTGGCCCAGCAGCTGCTCCGCGCCGTAGATGTCGGCGGTGTCGAACATGGTCACGCCCAGGTCGAGCGCGCGGTGGATGGTGGCGGTGGCTTCGGTGTCGTCGCGGCTGCCGTAGAAGGCGGTCATGCCGAACGTGCCGAGCCCTTCGACGGAGGCCATCAGGCCCTGGCTGCCGATCGCGTGGTTGCGCATGGTCATGGGACCACGGTGCGCCGGCTGCGGGCCGGTAGCGGCGCCCTGGTTATCCCCGGTCCCCCAGGGCGACCCTTGCCCGAATTTGTCGAGCAAGTCTCATCGCCCTGGCTGCGGTTGACACCCTCGTTCGGCCGACCGTACCGTCCGGGTCAGAAGTGACGATGGTAGGAAGCCGGTGAAATACCGGCACGGTCGCGCCACTGTGACCACGCCCGCGTGGAAGTCAGACCCTCCGCCGTCACGGAAACCCAGCGTGGGACGCGTGATCCCGAGGAGGTTCGCCCCGTGTCCAGCATTTCTTCTTCCGCCACACCCCGTCCGGCGATTGTGCCGGTGGCCATCCCGTGGCGTCAGTTGCAGCCGTGGCTCCTCTTCGGAGCAGTGCTCGCCATCGCCCTGCTCTACTTCGTCGGCACCGAGCAGGGTGTCTTCCACCTGATCGGTGGCAGCAGCGTGCACGAGTTCGTGCACGACGGCCGCCACCTGCTCGGTTTCCCCTGTCACTGACGGGCGGGCAGTCATGCTGTCCCCCCGTTCGTTGCTGATTCGCGGCATGCTGGTGGGACTGGCCGCCGGCGTGCTCGCGTTCGTCTTCGCCTACCTGGTGGGTGAGGGCCCGATCGACGCGGCGATCGCGTTCGAGCAGGCACACGCCGACCCGGCCGCCGCCGGCGAACCGGCGCTGGTCAGCCGCACCCTGCAGAGCACCATCGGCCTGCTCACCGCGACGCTGATCTATGGCGTGGCACTGGGCGGCATCTTCTCGATGGCGTTCGCGGCCGCCTACGGGCGGCTGGGCCGGCTCGGGCCGCGGGCGACCGCGGCACTGGTCGCGCTGGCCGGGCTTCGGCACCATCGCCTTGGTGCCGTGGCTGAAGTACCCGGCCAACCCGCCGGCCACCGGGTCCGAGGACACCATCGGCCGGCGTACGTCGCTGTATTTCCTGATGCTGGTGATCGCACTCGCGACCCTGGCGTTGGCGATCTACATCGGACGGTCTCAGGTGGCCCGGTTCGGCGGCTGGAACGCCGCGGTCCTCGGCTCGCTGGCGTTCGTGGCCGTGATCGCGGTGGCGCACGTGCTGCTGCCGTCGATCGAGGAGATCCCGGAAGGCTTCTCGCCGATCCTGCTGTGGAACTTCCGCCTCGCGTCACTCGGCACGCAGGTGGTCGTCTGGACCGCGCTCGGCCTCGGCCTCGGCGCGGTCGTCGAGCGGAGCCTGCGCCGCGAGGCTGTGCTCACCGCCTCGGCCTAGTCAGCCAGCCTTTCCGGCCGGCCACCGCCCATCAGTGATGATGGTGGTGGTCGGCCGGATGCGTGTGCGGCACCTGAGCGGCGCCCACCGACTGCTCGTGGAACGGGAGCGCGACCCGGTATTTGCAGGTGTCGCAGTTGGCCCGGATGTCGCCACCCAGAGCCTCGTGATAGCGCTCGACCACGATCTCGGCGAGCCCCGCACAGTCGCCGATCACCTCGGCGGTCCGGACGTCGGCCCCGCCGCGGGCCGCCGCCCAGTCGGCGGCCTGGGCCGCGACCCGGCGGGGCAGCACGCCGGTGAAGAGGAAGTAGGGCAGCACCACGATCCGGCCCGCGCCGAGCCCGCGGCACCGGTCCAGCCCCGCCGGCACACCGGGTTCGGCCAGTGAGACGAACGCGTACTCCACACCTGCCACCGGCGTGGTCTCGGCCAGCAGCCGGGCCACCTTGGCCACCTCGGCGTTGGCGTCCGGGTCGGTCGAGCCGCGTCCGACCAGCAGAACTGTGGTGTCCGGGCCGGCGCCGGCGAGCCGCTCCCGCAGGAGCGCCAGCACGCCCGGGTGCGGGCCGAGCGGCCGGCCGTAGGCGAACGTCAACCCGGGATGCCGGGCCCGCTCGGCGGCCAGCGAGCCGGGGATGTCGCCCTTGGAATGCCCGGCCGCGACCAGCATCAGCGGCACGCAGGCCAGCCTTTTGGCCCCGTCGCGGACCAGCTCGGCCACCGCGTCCTTGACCGGCGGCGGCGACAGCTCGATGAAGCCGCCGGCGACCGGCACGTCGAGGGTGCGGCCGACCCGCGCGACAAAGCGGCGGAAGTCCTCGGCACCCTCCGGGTCGGTGGTGCCGTGGCCGGCGATGAGCAGGGGGGTGGTCATCCGAGGGGGTCTCCGTACAGCAGGGCGTTGACGGCGGCGGCGGCGACGGCGGCCCCGCCGCGTGCGGACCGGTTGGACAGTTGGGGCAGCGCGGTGTCCCGCAGCGCGGCCTTGGACTCGGCGGCGCCGACGTAGCCGACCGGCAGCCCGACCACCAGCGCGGGCCGGACCTCGCCGGCGGCGGCGAGCCGCAGGAGTTCGGTGAGCGCGGTCGGCGCGTTGCCGATCACCCAGACCGCACCGTCGGCGTGCGCGGCGGCGGCCAGCCGGACCCCGGCGGCGGACCGGGTCAGCCCGGCCTCCCGGGCCAGCGCGGCCGCCCCGGGAGCGGCGACCAGGCAGGTCGCGGGATAGGTGGTGACGCCGGCCGCGACCATCGTCACGTCGGTGACCAGGGGGGCACCGCCGGCCAGCGCCGCGGCCCCGGCCGCCAGCGCGGCCTCGTCGGTGACGAGGTCGCCGATCCAGCCCGGGTCGGCGGTGGTGTGGATGATCCGTTCGACCACGTCCCGGGTGTACGGCGGCAGGGTCGCCGTGTCGGCCTCGCCGCGCAGGATCCGGTAGGACTCCGCCTCGATCGGGTGCACGGCGCGCTTCACGACAGCCATGCGTACTCCCGGGGCGTGACCATCCGCCCGGCCACCAGCCGGGTCCGGCTCGATCCGACCAGCACCACCGAGCGCATGTCCACGATGGACGGGTCGGCGGTCAGCGCTGCGAGGGTGGTCAGGTTGACCTTTTCGCCCGGTCGGGAGGCGTCGCGGACCACGCCGACCGGCGTCTCCGGCGGCCGGTGCTCGCCGAGGATCGCCAGGGCCTCGGCGAACTGCGTGACGCGGGTCCGGCTGCGCGGGTTGTAAAGGCAGGCGACCAGATCGGCGCCGGCGACCGCGCGGAGCCGCTCGACGATCACCGGCCACGGGGTGTGCAGGTCTGACAGGGAGACGTAGGCGTGGTCGTGGCCGAGCGGCGCACCCAGCAGCGCGCTCGCGGCCAGCGCCGCGGTCACCCCCGGCACGGCCTCGACGTCAACGTCGGCACCGGCCAACTCGAGTGCCGGCGAGGCCATCGCGTAGAGCCCGGCGTCGCCGGAGCCGATCAGCGCGACGGCGTGTCCTTCGGTGGCCAGCTCGACCGCCTCACGGGCGCGCTTGCTCTCCTCGCCCAGCACTGAGGAGACGATCCTTGCGCCGGGGGAGAGCAGGTGCCGCACCTGGTCGACGTACTGGTCGAGGCCGACGACGATCGACGCCCGGCGCAGTGCGGCCGTCGCCCGCGGTGTGCGCAGGTCCTCGGCGCCGGGACCGATGCCGACGATGGTCAACCGTCCGCGCGGCACGAGCCGGGCGACGGCCGCAGTGGCGGTCGGCGTGACCTGCTTGGCCACGACCAGCGTGGAGTCGCGTCCGGCGTCCCGGGCGGCCCGCAGCGCGGCCGCCTCGGCCACACTCGGCGTACCGACCGCGGCCCGCACCACCTCAGACGGCGTCGGCACCGTCTCGACGGCTAGCTCGTCGGCCGGGAAGGTCAGCACGGGCCAGCCCCGGCCGGCCGCGAACGCCAAAATTCCGGCCTCGTCGACTTTGACGTCCACAGTGGCCAGAGCCCGCACGGCCGCCGGGTCGAGCCTGCCGGCGGCCAGGGCCGCGTCGACCACGGCGGCGACCGCCTCGGCGGTGACGCCCCGGCTGGCACCGACGCCCACCACCAGCGACGGCGGCCGGAAGACCAGGTCACCGACAGCATCGACCCGGTCTGAGACGACCAACCGCACCGGACCGGCGCCATCGGCACCGTAGGTCTGGTCCGAGTCGATCGGCCGCACCGGGTCGGCGCCGTCGGGCCGCGCGGCCAGCGGTCCAGTCGCGTCGGTCTGGTCCAAGTCGACCGGCCGCACCGGGTCGGTGCCGTCAGGAAGGGCCGGAACGGGCCAGGTCGCCTCGGATGTCACCCTCGCACCCGCGCCGTCCAGCATCGCTCGGGTCACCCGGGCGACGGGTGCGGTGTCGGCGAGGCGGAAGCCCAGGTCGGCGCCGAAGCCGTCCAGCGGCGGGAACCCGGCGCTGTCGGTGGCGGTGGTGATGACCGGCTGGGCCCCGAGCAGGGCGCCGATGCGCCGGGCCGCGTCGTTGGCGCCGCCGTCGTGGCCGCCGGTGAGGGCCACCGCGAAGCGGCCGGCCTCGTCGACGCAGACCACGCCGGGGTCGGTGTGTTTGTCGGCCAGCAGCGGCGCGATCAGCCTGACCGTCGCGCCGGTCGCGAGGAAGCAGACCACCACGTCGCTGTCGGCCCAGGCGTCGCCGAGTTGGCTGTTACGGACCGTCGAACACGCGGACCCGTCGGGCCGGGCAGCGGCGGCGACCTCGGCCCGGCGGCGCACGCGCCGTGCCGACGAGCGTGCGGGTTGGTGCGCAGCCGGTGCGGCGGCGATCACCGGCGGTTTGAGCTGCGCCCCGCCGGTCGCGCCGACGCGTCGGCAGCCGGACTGCCGATTCCGATCATCGTGACCCCCAGACCAGGGTGACCGGGTTGGTGGCGGCCAGCCGGTGGCGGCCGGCGATCTCAACCAACCGGTTGGTTTGAAGCTGCGCCCCGCTGGTCGCGTAGCCGGCCGCGACGAGCGCGTCAGCAGCCGGACCGACGGGCTCCACGGCCGCGAAGGAGGCGACAACCCGCGCAGGCCCGCGGGCCAGCACCGCGGCGAGCACGTCCGGCCCGCCTCCGCCGACGAAGACCGCGTCGGGATCCGGGAGATCTGTGAGCGCCGCCGGCGCCGCCCCGGCCACGACCCGCACGTCCACGCCGTGCTGGGCGGCGTTCGCGCGCACCAGATCCGCCGCCGCCGGGTCACGGTCGACCGCGACAACCGCGGCACCGAACCGGCCACATTCGACGGCGACCGACCCGGAACCCGCACCGACGTCCCAGACCAGCGTGCCGGGCCCCGGCCGCAGATGGGCCAGCGCGACCGCCCGCACCTCGGCCTTAGTGATCATCGAAGCGCGGTGTCGAAACGTGTCCTCGGGCAACCCCCAGCCGTCCGGCGTGCGTACCCCTCCCGCGAGCCACCCGGCCGGACCGTCCGCCACCTCGCCGGCCGGACCAGCCGACGCCGCACCGGCCAACACGATCGCCACGTTCGGCTCGGACCAGTCGCCGTCGGGGCCGGTCAGCCGTTCCTCGGCTGTGCCGAGCCGGGACGCCACGACGACCCGGCGATGCCAACCCGCTAACCCCGATGCCAGCGCCGGCGGCTCCGCGCCGGGTCCGGTGAGCACGGCGACCTTCGGGTACGCCCGACAGACGTTGAGCGCCCGGCGCAGCCCACCGTCGCGCCCGTGCGCGGACACCACCACGGCGTCGTCCCAGGGCAGCCCGAGCCGGGCGAACGCCAACGCGACCGACGACACCGCCGGCCGGACGACCGGGTCCACGCCGGCCCGCCGCAGCGCCCGGACGATCCCGAAGAAGCCCGGGTCGCCGCTGGCCACCACCGCCACTGGTCCATCATGGACAGAGATCCGCTCGACGGCCGAGGCGACGGAGCCCATCACCACCCGCTCGGCGCCGGACTCGATGCCATCGAGATGGCGGGCGCCGCCGACCAACAGGGTGGCCGACGCCGCTGAGGCCGGCAGTGGGCCGCCGTCATACCCGTACACGGTGACCTCAGGCACGGCGGGCCTTCAGCTCGTCGCGCGCGCCCCGCTCGGCCTTGCGGTGCCCGTGGAAGTGGCCCGGGTGGTAGAGATGGCTGCGCGTGCCCGACGCGGCAAGCGCCGGCCCGACCAGGAACAGCGTGTGCTTCCACAGCTTGTGCGCGCGGACCGTCTCGGCCAGCGTGCCGATCGTGCACCAGGCCAGCAGCTCGTCCGGCCAGCTCACCCGGGACCCGATCACCACCGGGGTCTCCGCCGCGTAGCCGCCGGCCAGCAGCTGCTCGGCGAGCTGCTTGGCCCGCGCCGCGGACAGGAACACCGCCATCGTGGTGCCGTGCCGGGCGAAGTCGGCGATCCGCTCACCCTCCGGCATCGGTGTCTTGCCGCCCTCGAGCCGGGTCAGGATCACCGACTGGGCCACCTCGGGCACCGTCAGCTCCCGGCCCGCGGCGGCCGCGACCGCGGCGAACGCGGAGACGCCCGGCACGATCTCGGTGGTCAGGTCCAGCCCGGCGCAGGCGTCGAGCTGCTCGGCGACCGCGCCCCACAGGCTCGGGTCGCCGGAGTGCAGGCGCACCACGTGCAGGCCCTCGGCCGCCGCGCGGTGGTAGATCTCCACCACCGCCTCCAGCGGCACGGCCGCCGAGTCGACCACCTCGGCGCCCGGCCGGACGTGCTCGAGCACCTCCGCGGCGACCAGGCTGGAGGCCCAGACCACCACGTCGGCCTCGGCCAGCCGGCGGGCCGCGCGCAGGGTCATCAGGTCGGCGGCGCCCGGTCCGGCGCCGACGAAGGTCACGCGACCAGTCACAGTTTTCCTCCCCGTCGTTCGCGCACGGCCGGGATCAGCACCGTCGCCAGGTACGGCAACGGTCCGTCGACCGCGTCGAGCGGTTGCACCTTCTCGTCCGGCAACCCGAGGTGGCTGCCGACCACGGCGCCCCGTCCGGCCGCCGCCTCGGCGATCGCCGCCATGTGCCGGCCGCCCTTGTAGACCACGACCGTGGCGTCCCGGGCCAGCGCCTCGTGCAGCGGCGCCAGGTCGCCGCGGGCCATCGGCAGCAGCACGAGCTCCTCGCCGCCCTCGACCAGCGGCCGCCCTGATGCCGCGGCCAGCGCCTGCATCGCGGTGATCCCCGGTACAGTCTCGACCTCCACGGACGGCACCAGCGTGCGTACGGTCTCCGCCAGGTAGCCGAAGGTGGCGTACACGTTGGGGTCGCCGATGGTGGCGAACGCGGCGGTGCCCCCGGTTTCCCGCAGCCAGTCGGCCACCCGGCGACCGGCCGCGTCCCAGTAGTGCTCCCGCCGCCCGGCGTCCTCCCGCTCGTTGAGCGCGAACACCAGCCGCTCGATCCGCTCGTGCGCGGCGTGCGCCCGTACGGTCGCCTCGGCCCGCCCGACGTCGGCGGGGTCGAGCACGGGCACGAACACCCGGCCCGCGGTGGCCAGCGCCCGTACCCCCTTGAGCGTCATCAGCTCCGGATCGCCGGGCCCGACGCCGACTCCGATCAGGCGCATGCCGCCACCAGCCGTTCCGCGATCTCGGGCGTGCCCGCCCAGTGCAGGTGCAGATAGGAGGCGTGCACGTTGCCCGCCACGAAGCCTTCGGTCGGCCGCTCGCGCCAGGCCCACGCCGGCGTCGCGCCGGCGCCGGGCGTGGTCGCGGTCCGGTGGAACTCGTGTCCGGTGACCCGGGTGCCGACCGGCGCGAACCAGCTCGGCGAGATGGCCACCGCGTCGCGGTAGCCGAGGGTGAGCCGGCCGGTCATCGCCGCGTCGGCCGGCAGCACGCCGCACATCGGGCGCGCCGTCCAGGGTCCGGGCACAGCCAGAGCAGCCCCGCGCACTCGGCGGTGATCGGCGCACCGGTCGCGGCCAGGGCGGCCACCGCGGCCCGCAGCGGCGCGTTGGCCGACAGCTCGGCCGCGTACACCTCGGGGAAGCCGCCGCCGACGACGAGGGCGGCGGTGCCGGGCGGCAGGGCCTCGTCGTGCAGCGGGTCGAGCGGCACGACCTCGGCACCGGCCGCGGTCAGCAGTTCGGTGGTCTCCGCGTACCCGAAGCTGAACGCCGGGCCGCCGGCCACCGCGACCACCGGCCGGCGTGCGACCTCGACGATCGGCGGCGACCACGGCTCGACGGCCAGCGGCGGGGCCGTCGCGGCCTCGGCGGCGACCGCGTCGAGGTCCACACCGGACGCGATCAGCTCGGCCAGCGCGGCCATCGCGGCGGAAGCCTCGGCGTGGCGTTCCACCACCGGCACCAGGCCGAGGTGGCGGGACGGTGCGGCTACCGCGTCGCTGCGGCGCAGCACGCCGAGCACGGGCGTGCCGGTCTCCTCCAGCGCCTCGCGCAGGATGGCCTCGTGGCGGTCGGAGCCGACCTTGTTGAGCACCACGCCGGCCAGGCGCAGCGTCGGGTCGAAGCTCCGGAAGCCGTGCACCAGCGCGGCGACCGAGCGGCCGACCGCGGAGCCGTCGACCACCAGCAGCACCGGCGCGGAGAGCAGCTTGGCCACCTGCGCGGTCGAGCCGTGCTCGCCCGCGTGCGCCCGGCCGTCGTACAGCCCCATCACGCCTTCGATCACGGCGAGGTCGGCGCCGGCGGCACCGTGCGCGAACAGCGGCGCGATCCGGTCCGTAGCCGACCATCACCGGGTCGAGGTTGCGGCCCGGCCGGCCGCTGGCCAGCGCGTGGTAGCCGGGGTCGATGTAGTCCGGCCCGACCTTGAAACCGGCCACCCGTCGGCCGCGGGCCGCGAACGCCGCGAGCAGGCCGCCCGCCACGGTCGTCTTGCCGTGCCCGGAAGCCGGCGCGGCCACCACGATCCGTGGGGTGGCTACCACTCGATGCCCTGCTGTCCCTTGCGGCCGGCGTCCATCGGATGCTTGACCTTGGTCATCTCGGTGACCAGGTCGGCCGCGTCGACCAGCGCGGGCGCGGCGTCCCGGCCGGTGACCAGGACGTGCTGGTTGCCGGTGCGGTCGCGCAGCGTCGCCACCACCTCGTCGACGTCGACCCAACCCCACTTCATCGGGTACGTGAACTCGTCGAGCACGTAGAACCGGTAGCGCTCCTCGGCCAGGTCCCGCTTGACCTGCGCCCAGCCCTCCGCCGCCTCGGCGGCGTGGTCGCGCTCGTCGCCCGGCCGGGCCAGCCACGACCAGCCCTCGCCCATCTTGTGCCAGGTGACCGGCGCGCCCTCACCCGTCGCCGCGTGGTGCGCGCCGAGTGCCTTGAGCGCGGTCTCCTCGCCGACCCGCCACTTCGGACTCTTCACGAACTGGAAGACCACGATCGGCCAGCCCGCGTTCCAGGCGCGCAGCGCCATCCCGAACGCGGCCGTCGACTTGCCCTTGCCGGTGCCGGTGTGCACCGCCAGCAGCGGCTGCCGGCGCCGTTCCCGGGTGGTCAGGCCGTCGTCGGGTACGCGTTCCACCTTGCCCTGTGGCATGGCCTCACACCGCCTTGAGTGCGGCGGCGGACAGCGCCGCGAGGGGGAGGTACTCGGCGTCCAGGGCGGCGGCCAGCGTGCGGGCCATCCCGAGCCGGACCGGGCCGGTCTCGCAGTCGACCACCACGCTCGGCACGCCGGCCAGGGCCGGTGCGACCGTGCGCGGGTCGGGGCCGCGGGTGTGCCGGCCGTCGGTGACCACGACCAGCAGCGGGCGGCGCAGCGGGTCGCGGCGGCGTTCCCCGGCCAGCGTCCGGGCGGCCGCGGCGAGCCCGGCGGCCAGCGGCGTGCGCCCACCGGTGCGCAGGTCGGCCAGCCGGCGCACGCCGACCTCGTGGCTGGCCGTCGGGGCGCAGCACGGTGGTCGCGTCGGTGTCCCGGAACGTGATCATGCCCACCGTGTCGCGCCGCTGGTAGGCGTCGCGGAGCAGCGAGAGCACGGCGCTCTTGACGGTGGCCATCCGCGCCCGGGCGGCCATCGAGCCGGACGCGTCGACCACGAACAGCACCAGGTTCGCCTCACGTCCGATGTGGACAGCCTCGCGGAGGTGCTCCTGGCGGATCGTGATCCGACGAAGGAAGGGGCCCTTATTAACGCTATGCGTTAATAAGGGGCCCTTCCTGTCGCCCTGGTCGCGGGCGGCGGCGAGCACGGTGTCCGGCAGGTGGACCGAGGCGATCCGGCCCCGTGGCGCGCGCGAGCCGGCGACCCGGCCACGGGCGGCGTAGGCCGGCGAGCGCCGTCCACTGTGGCCGAAGCGGCCACGGGAGCGGGCGGTCAGCGTGCGGGTCTTGTAGGCGGTGCCGACGGGGGCGTTGGCGGCCGGCGGGGGAGTGGCCGGCGGTCCGCCCGGTCGGTCCTCGGCGTCAGGAGCGGCGCCACCGCCAGGACCGTTGTCGTCCGGTGGCGGGCCGTCCGGGCCGGGCCCGGATCCGCCGCTGGGTCCCGGCTCGTCCGGGTCCGGCTCGTCGGACTCACCGGCCTGGGCCAGCGCGTCGTCCAGGGCCTGCTGGTCGGCGCCCGGCGGGTCGAACGGGTCGCGGCGCCGCCGGTGCGGCAGTGCCAGCCGGGACGCGTCGTCGACGTCGTGAGTCGGTCACCACCGCGCGGTCCCGCCAGGCGGCCAGCGCGACCGCGGTGCGGGCGATGACGATGTCGGCGCGCAGCCCGTCGACCCCGTACGCCAGGCAGATCCGGGCGATCCGGTCCAGCGCGGCGTCCGGCAGGGTGACCTTGGGCAGCCGGGCCCGGGCCGCGACGATCCGTTCGGCGGTGGCCGCGTCCGCGTCGGCGAACCGGGCCGCGAAGCCGTCCGGGTCGGCCTCGTAGGCCAGCCGGCGGCGCACCACCTCGGCGCGGTCGCCGACCTCGGTCGGCGCGCCGACCTCGACCACGAGGCCGAACCGGTCGACGAGCTGCGGGCGGGGCTCGCCCTCCTCCGGGTTCATCGTGCCGACCAGCAGGAAGCGGGCGGCGTGCCGGAGCGAGACGCCGTCGCGCTCGACGAACGCGCGACCCATCGCGGCGGCGTCCAGCAGCAGGTCGACCAGGTGGTCGGGGAGCAGGTTGACCTCGTCGACGTAGAGCGCGCCGCGGTGTGCGGCGGCCAGCAGCCCGGGCTCGTACGCCTTGGCGCCCTCGGTCAGGATCCGCTGCACGTCGAGGGTGCCGACGACCCGGTCCTCGGTGGCGCCGACCGGGCAGCTCGACCAGCCGCGACTGCCGGGTCGCCGTCGTCGCGCCGGTGTGTGGCCCGTCGGGGCAGGCCGGGTCGGGTGCGGCCGGGTCGCAGGCGAACCGGCAGCCCGGCACCACCGCGATGTCCGGCAGCAGTGCGGCCAGCGCGCGCACCATCGTCGACTTCGCCGTGCCCTTCTCGCCGCGCACGAGCACCCCGCCGATCGCCGGCGAGACGGCGTTGAGCAGCAGGGCCAGCCGCAGGTCGGCGAGGCCGACGACGGCGGAGAACGGGTACGCGGAACTCATCCCACGTGCCGGCGCGAAGACATGGCGCATTCCCTTCCGCGGGTGTCCACGCCCGCGATGGTTCGACGGCGAGCGGCCGAGTGTCCTGGCTCCCGGATCGACGCTCCCCCTCGGCCTTCCAACCCTGTGTGGGCCGTGACCATCAGGTGAGGGTTCGCTCCCCGGTGACAGTGGCGGGACCGCCCCGGAATCGCACCGGGTTCCTCCGCACCGCTCGTTCAACACTGTGACCCACTGGGCGGGCCCGCGTCAAAGGGAGGGGAATCACGCCCCTTCCAGGTCACCCTCCGACCGGAGGTACTGCGCACGCAACGCTTCGATGGTCTCCGGGGCCGGTTCGGCCCACAGGCCGCGCTCCGCCGCCTCCAGCAACCGTTCGGTGATGCCGCGCAGCGCCCACGGGTTGGACTTGTCGAGGAACTCGCGCACCGACGGGTCGAGCACGTACGCGGCGGCGAGCTTCTCGTACATCCAGTCGTCGACCACGCCGGCCGTCGCGTCGTACCCGAAGAGGTAGTCGACCGTCGCGGCGAGCTCGAACGCGCCCTTGTAGCCGTGCCGGCGCATCGCCTCGATCCAGCGCGGGTTGACGACCCGGGCCCGGAACACCCGCTTGGTCTCCTCGGCCAGCGACCGGGTGCGCACGTCGTCGGGGCGGTGCGAGTCGCCGATGTACGCGGCCGGGTCGGTGCCGCGCAGGGACCGGACCATCGCCACCATGCCGCCGTGGTACTGGAAGTAGTCGTCGGAGTCGGCGATGTCGTGCTCGCGGGTGTCCACGTTCTTGGCCGCCACCGACATCCGCCGGTAGACCGTCTCCAGGTCGCCGCGCGCCGCCCGGCCGTCCAGCCCGCGTCCGTAGGCGTAGCCGCCCCAGACCGCGTACACCTCGGCGAGGTCGCGGTCGTCACGCCAGTTCCGGGCGTCGATCAACGGCAACAGGCCGGCACCGTACGCGCCGGGCTTGGAACCGAAGATCCTGGTGGTGGCCCGCCGCCAGTCGCCGTGCTCGGCCTGGTCGGCCGAGCGCGTGCGCGCGGACGAAGTTGTCGGGCTCGTCGAGGTCGGCCACCGCGGCGATCGCGTCGTCGAGCAGGGCGATCACGTGCGGGAAGGCGTCCCGGAAGAAGCCGGAGATGCGCACGGTGACGTCGACCCGGGGCCGGCCCAGCTCGTCCCGCGGCACGATCTCGAAGCCGGAGACCCGCCGGGACGCGTCGTCCCAGACCGGGCGGGAGCCGATCAGCGCGAGCACCTCGGCGATGTCGTCGCCCTGGGTACGCATCGCGCTGGTGCCCCAGACGGTCAGCCCGACCAGCGCCGGCCAGGTGCCGGTGTCCTCCCGGTGCCGGGCCAGCAGCGAGTCGGCCAACGCCCGGCCGACGTCCCAGGCGTTGCGGGACGGGATCGCCTTCGGGTCGACGGAGTAGAAGTTCCGGCCGGTGGGCAGCACGTTGACCAGGCCACGGGTGGGCGAGCCGGACGGCCCGGCGGCGACGTACCCGCCGTCGAGGGCATGCGCCACCGCGGTGATCTCGTTGGTGGTGGCGGCCAGCCGGGGCACCACCTCGGTGGCGGCGAACCGGAGCACGTCGACCGACACCGGCCGGGGCGGCTCCCAGGGTCTCGCTCGCCGCCGCGGTGGCCGCCTCCGGCGCCCAGGCCTGGCCTTCCATGGCGATCACCAGGCGGCGGGCGACCTCTTCCAGCTCGTCGCTCTCCAGCGCGGTGTCGTCGAGACCGAGGTGGGTGCGCGAGCGCCTCGCGCAGCCCGGGCAGTGCGCCGCGGCGGCCGCCCCAGACCTGGCGGGCGCGCAGGATCGCCAGCACCATGTTGGTCCGGGCCTCGCCTTCCGGCGGCGCGCCCAGGATGTGCAGGCCGTCGCGGATCAGCGAGTCCTTGATCTCGCACAGGTAGCCGTCGACGTGCAGCACGAAGTCGTCGAAGGCCTCCTCGCCGGGCTGCTCCTCGACGTGCAGGTCGTGGTGCAGCTCGGCGGCGCGGATCAGGGTCCAGATCTGCGCCCGCAGCGTCGGGCACCTTCGCGGGTCGAGCGCGGCGACGGTGGCGTACTCGTCGAGGAGTTGCTCCAGCTTGGCCATGTCGCCGTACGTGTCGGCGCGGGCCATCGGCGGCACCAGGTGGTCGACGATCGTGGCGTGACCCCGCCGCTTGGCCTGGGTGCCCTCGCCCGGGTCGTTGACGACGAACGGGTAGACCAGCGGCAGGTCGCCGAGCACGGCGTCCGGCGCGCACGCCGTCGGACAGGCCGAGCCCCTTGCCGGGCAGCCACTCCAGCGTGCCGTGCTTGCCGAGGTGGATGACGGCGTCCACGTTGGCGTCGAGCCAGCGGTACGCGGCCAGGTAGTGGTGCGACGGCGGCAGGTCCGGGTCGTGGTAGATGGCGATCGGGTTCTCGCCGAAGCCGCGCGGCGGCTGGATCATCAGCGTGACGTTGCCGTAGCGCAGGGCGGCCAGCACGATCTCGTCGTTGTCGACGTAGAGCTCGCCGGGCGGCTCGCCCCAGTGCCGGGTCATCGCGTCCCGCAGGCCCTGCGGAGTTGCCGCGAACCACCGCGCGGTAGCTCGCGCCCGGCACCCGGATCGGGGCGTTGGCGAGCTGCTCCTCGGTGAGCCACTCGACGTCGTGCCCGCCGGCCGCGATCAGCGTGTGGATCAGCGTGTCACCGTCGGTGGGCACGTCGCCGACGTCGTAGCCGGCGTCCTTCAGCGCGGCGAGCAGCGCGACCGCCGATGCCGGGGTGTCCAGGCCGACCGCGTTGCCGACCCGGGAGTGCTTGGTCGGGTACGACGAGAGGACGATCGCCAGCCGCTTCTCGGCGTTGGGGATCGCGCGCAGGCGGGCGTAGCCGAGCGCGATGCCGGCCACCCGGGCGGCGCGCTCCGGGTCGGCGCGGTAGACCGGGACCCCGTCCGGGCCGGGCTCCTTGAACGAGAACGGCACCGTGATCAGCCGGCCGTCGAACTCCGGGATGGCCACCTGCATCGCGGCGTCCATCGGGGTCAGCGCCGCGTCGCTGCGCTGCCACACCGCCCGGGACGTGGTCAGGCACAGGCCCTGCAGCACCGGCACGTCGAGCGCGGCGAGCGCGTCGACCGACCAGGCCTCGTCGTCGCCGCCCGCCGGACGCGTCCGCGGCGTTCGTGCCGCCGGCCGCGAGGACCGTGACGATCAGCGCGTCGCAGCCCTTGAGCAGGTCGAACAGGCCGGTCTCGGCGGAGCGCAGGGAGGCCGCGTAGACGGGCATCGGTGTGCCGCCGGCCTTGCGCACCTCGTTCGCGAGGGTGTCCACGAACGCGGTGTTCCCGGCCAGCGCGTGCGCCCGGTAGAAGACGATGCCGACGGTCGGGCCCGGTCTTGTCGGGCACGGCGCCGTGCGTGCCCGTACGCGGGGAACTCGACCGGTGACTCGAAGCCCTCGCCGGCCATCAGCAGCGTGTCGGCGAGGAACCGGTGCAGCTGGAGCAGGTTGGCCGGGCCGCCCGCGACCAGGTAGCGCTGGGCGTCGGCGACCACGCCGGCCGGCACGGTGGACAGCGCGGTGAGCTCGGCGTCCGGAACCGATCTCGCCGCCGACGGCGACCACCGGCAGGCCGGCGGCGAGCACCGCGTCGACTCCTTCGGGCCAGGTCCGGCGGCCGCCGAGCAGGCGCAACACCACGCCGGCGGCGCCGTCGAGCAGGGCGGGCAGGTCGTCGGTGGTCAGCCGGGCGGGGTTCGCGACCCGCCAGGCGGCGTCGGCGCTGCGCTCGCGGCTAGCAGGTCGGTGTCGGCGGTCGAGAGCAGTACGAACGTCGGGGTCACGGTCCGGAGAGTAGTTCGCGTACGCGCGCCGCGGCCTCAGCGGGTGTGCGGACCGTCGGCATCGGGACGTTCGGTGGGCGGTCGACCAGGATGACCGGGATGCCGCGCTCCCGGGCGGCGTCGAGCTTGGCCCGGGTGGCGTCGCCACCGCTGTCCTTGGCCACCACGACATCGATCGCATGCCGTTCGAGCAGGTCCCGCTCGCTCTGTGGGGTGAAGGGACCGCGGTCGAGGACAAGGTGGACGTTGTCCGGGAGCTCTTCGGCCGGAGGCTCGACGCAGCGCACCAGGAGCAGCGGCATCGCCCGGCAACCGGGATGGGTGGTGAATGTCGCTATTCGCTGCCGCCCGGTGGTGATCAGCGCCCGCTGCCCGGTCCGGGGGAGCAGGTCGGCGGCCTGCTCGAGACTGTCCACCCGCAGCCAGCGATCGCCTGCCTGCTCCGTCCATTCAGGACGGACAAGGCGCAGCCGGGGTACGCCGTCCGCGGCGGCCGCGTGGGCGCTGACGGTCTCCGCGAACGGGTGGGTGGCGTCGACCAGGATGGCGGGCGCGTGTGCGGCGAGCCAGGCGCGTAACCCGGCCGGCCCGCCGAACCCGCCGCTGCGCGTCTCACCCGCCGGCTTTCGTGGATCGGTGGTGCGGCCGGCGTACGAGGTGACGACCCGGAGGTCGTCGTCACCGGCCAACAGCCCGGCCAGCTCCCGCGCTTCGGTGGTGCCGCCCAGGATCAGCACGGTCGCCTGCCGCATGCCGAGGAGTCTGCCCCATCGCTTCCGTACTGCTCGCCGAAGGAGCGTCCGTCGGCCGGACGTCAGGTCAAGGCTGGACGGCGACGATGCGGCCGTCGACCCGTCCGCCTCGCAGCCGCTCGATCGCTTCGCCGATCTGCTCGAAGGAGACGGTGCTCAGCAGCGGCTTCACCGTGCCGCGGCTGAACAGGTCCAGCGCCGCCCGTACGTCCTCGAAGGTGCCACCTGCCGAGCCGAGGTAGCGCAGTTCCTTCGACAGGAGCGCCCAGGTCGAGATGGTGGCGGTGGTGCGACCAAGCCCGACCTGAACGACGGTGCCGCCGTGGCCGATCGCCTCGAATGCCTCCGCGGTCGTCGTTCCGAAACCAGCGAAGTCGATGACGACTTCGAGGTTCTTGTCGGCGAATTCGCCGATGCTCCTCGCGACGTCGGCTACGCCGACCTCAAGGGCACGGGGCCAGATGTCTTCGTTGATCTCCACCCCGTACACCTCGGCACCAAGGGCCAGCGCGAACTGCGCTCCGAGGAATCCCAGACCGCCCAGCCCGATGATGCCGATGCGGGTGCCCTGCTTCGTGCCGCCGTACCGGACCGCGTGGTAGGACGTCATCCCGGCGTCCATCGCGAGTGCCGCCTGGACGTGGTCGACGTCGTCCGGTATCGCGATGAGGTGTTCCTGGCGCGCGACCACATACTCGGCGAAGCCACCGTCGCTGGCGTTACCTGGGGTCTCCAGCGTGGACGGGATGGCGACCCGCTGTCCGACGGTGAATTCGCTTACGCCGGGGCCGACTCGCGCGACAACACCCGACATCTCGTGCCCCAGCGTGATGGGTACGAATGGAAGATGCGTAATCGTCCCCTCGAGGTATCCGACGTCGCTGTGGCAGATGCCGGAGGCCTTGATATCGATCAGGACCTGGCCCGCCCCCACATCGGGAACCGCGACGTCGCGCAGGGTCAGCGGGCTCCCCACACCAATGAACTGCCACGCTTTCATGCGACACACCTCTCTCATGGCGCTTCGGCACGCCGAGTTGACGTGTCACCAAAGCTACCCAGCTGTGATGACGCGTCAATGACTGATGTGTCACATCGCCGCGAGGTGCCGGTCCAAGGCATCGAGAATCTCGGCCAGCGACGCGAACTGCTCGGCACTGAGTGCGTCGACGAAGTAGCGCTTGATGGTCGCCGTGTGGATCTTGCTGGCCGTCCGGAACCGGGTTTCGCCCTGCGCGGTCAGCGTCACGTGAGTGGCCCGACTGTCATGTGGCCCGGAGGCTTCGCGGCGAACCAGGCCGCGCATCTCCATCCGCCGCAGGTGATGCGACAGGCGACTGCGTTCCCAGTCGATGCGGTCGGCCAGCTCGGACGAGCGGATCCGGTTTCCTTCAGCCTCTACCAGGGCGAGCAGCACCTGGTAATCACCCGAGGAGAGTCCTGACTCCAGCGCCAGCTCCGCGGTCAGGGCACGAGAGAGCGCCGATGTCGTGTCGAGGAGGGAGCGCCACACCGCCAGCTCTTGCTTCGTCATCGCCCCGCGCGAGGTTCCGACTGGTCCCCTCGCGCTCGATGCGGAGTGCGTATCCGGGCTGGCCTCTCCATCGGTCACGTCCCCGATCATGCCTCGCACACGGACCGGAAGGTGCACAAGGCGGACGGGTCGGTCCGAAGCGAAGTACTCACCCGTCACGGCGGTGAAGCGCCGGCGGCATACGACGGGCTCACCCAGTCGGGGGAAGACGGCCTTGGACCGGCGGGGTCGCCGACGCGCGGCGCTCCGCCGCGACGGTGACGGCCGTCGATGTTGCCTCGGGTCGGTCGGCGTGGTGAAATGGCTCATATCGCCGCAGCACGGGGGCAACCGTGCTGATCACGGCCAGCATCGCCGGGCCACCTCCACGACCACGGGCACATGGCGCCTGTGCGCCCAGAACCGGCGACGAGGTGAAAGCAATCGTGAAGATTTTCCGGAACCGCTTCGTGTGGGTGGCGGTGATCCTGCTGGCGGTGTCGGCCGGCGCGGCCGTGCTGGCCAACTCGGCCGGGTCGGAAGCCAAGCCGGCCGACCTGCGCGGCCAGATCCTGACCCGGATGCGCTCGACGCTCGAACAGGCGGACCCGGGCCAGCACAACCATGCTGGACATCAGGCGGCCGCCGCGGAGTCGGCGGTGATCTGCGGGGTCCATGTCTACGGCTACGAGCCGGCCGATGTCGCCGCGCTCGCCGATGTGCGAACGGTCTACGGCTTCCATCTGTGCGGGGTCGCCGAGGAGCGACGGCCCTGGGATGTGGCCGTCAAGCTGGCCGGTCCGGTCATCATGGACCTGTCCGTCGAGCCTGCCGGCATCCAGGTGGTCGAGGCGACCGCGGAGACGATGTACGTCGACCGGCTGAAGGAGATGTTCCCGGCCAAGTACGCGGAGCTCGCGCAGAAGGAGGCGCTGGCCTCGTCGGAGATGGCCGACCTGCGCCGCCGCTATGACGACGCCGCCGGGTTATGACATTCACGTGCATGGATGTATGGTGGTTGGAAGCGCTCCCATCCCGACCGTTGTCGAAGAACGGAGGATGAACCGTGCGTACTCACAAGTCCCTTCGAGCGGCCCTGGTGCTGTTATGTGCCGTGGTCGTCGGTCTGCTGCCGTGGGCCGGCCCGGCCCAGGCCCACGGCACGATCATCAACCCGCAGAGTCGCGCGTACCAGTGCTGGAAGACCTGGGGCAACCAGCACATGAACCCGGCGATGCAAACGCAGGACCCGATGTGCTGGGCGGCGTTCCAGGCCAACCCCGACACCATGTGGAACTGGATGAGCGCGCTCCGGGACGGCCTGGCCGCGCAGTACCAGGCCCGCACGCCGGACGGACAGTTGTGCAGCAACGGCCTGGCCCGCAACAACACGCTGAACCAGGTCGGAGCGTGGAAGAGGACCAATGTCGGTCAAAGCTTCACGGCCCAGCTGTACGACCAGGCCAGTCACGGTGCTGACTACTTCCGCGTCTACGTGACGAAGCAGGGGTTCAACCCGGCCACCCAGAGCGTCGGGTGGGGCAACCTCGACCTGGTCGCGACGACAGGGCGCTACGCGCCGGCGCAGAACATCTCGTTCAGCGTGACGGCTCCCGGGCGCTCCGGACCACACGTGCTCTTCGTGATCTGGAAGGCGTCGCACATGGACCAGACCTACATGTGGTGCAGCGACATCAACGTCGTGTGACGAGCACTGCTCCGGCCCAGGGCGCTGACGTCCTGGGCCGGACCGTTCGTCACGTGTCGCGGCGGCGGAGCAGGTAGGTGTCCATGATCCAGCCCTTGCGGGCGCGCGCCGCCGCGCGTACCGCGTCGATCTGGTCCTTGGTCTCGTCGAGGGGGCCGGCGATCAGGATCTCGTCGGGTGTGCCGAGGTAGGCGCCCCAGTAGATGTCCACGTCGCCTGTTACGTGCTGGTAGGCGGTGCGGGCGTCGAGCATCACGACCAGGTCGTCGATGCCGTCGGGCAGGCCGTGTTCGGCCAGCCGGCGCCCGGTGGTGACCTGGAACGGCCGGCCGACGCGGTTGAGCCCGATCCGGTGGCGGGCGGCGAGGACGCTGACGCTGCTGATGCCGGGGATGACCGCGTATCCGAACTCGACGCCGTCGATCTCCTCGAGCGTGGCGATGGTGCTGTCGAACAGGGCGGGGTCGCCCCAGACCAGGAAGCCGCCCTGTTGCGTCGGGGTCAGCTCGTCGCGGATCAGGTCGCCGAACGCGGCGCGCCCGCTTGCGGCGCCAGTCGTCGACGGCACCGGGATACGCGCTGGCGGTGCGGTCCCGCGGCGGGTCGCTGATCGTGACGACGCGGGCCCCGGGTGCGTACTGCGCGAGCAGCTCCCGCCTCAGGTCCGTCAGCTCCCGCTTCTCGTCGCCCTTGTCGACGAGGAAGGCGGCGTCGAGCCGCCCGAGTGCCTTGACCGCCTCGATCGTGAGCTGGTCGGGGTCGCCGGCCCCGATCCCGATGACGTGCACCTGCCGCATGGACTGTGAGTGTGCCCCATCGACAGGTCTACGCTCACACGCGTGCCGCTCCACCGAACCGCCGCCTCCGGTCCGGCGCTGGCGGCCTCCGCCGCGATCGGGCCCTACTTCGCTTGGGAGGCCTGGAAGGCGGACGCTGGTTGGCTGTCGTTCACCGAGCTCTTGACGCCTTCTGTCGCCACTGAACGGGTAGCGGTCGCCCGATCGACGCTGGTCAGTGCGTTCGGACTGGCCGAAGAGGACGTACCGGTCCGGGTCGTGGCGTCGGTCTATTTCATGGGTGTGGCCGCCCGGCTGCTCTCTCCGCCGTTGGGCGCCGCCGTCGTGGGTGGAGCGCTCCCGTCGGGGACCCGAGCCAACCTGTGGTGGCGCCCGGTGCCGGCCGGACCGATGCCCATCGCGTACGGGGTCGTCCCGGCCCTGCCCACAATCGACCTGTCGCCGGTGCTCGTGGCCGAGGCGCTGGTCGCGGGCCCGTTGGCCGAGACGGTGACGCCGCTGCTCGACCTGTTCGAGACGGAGTTCACTCTTTCCCCGCAGGTCCTGTGGGGCAATGTGGCCTCGGCCCTGGCCGGCGCGGTGGGCGTGCTGGCCGACACGATGCCCCGCCACGCGGACCGGGCGGGCGCGGTGCTCGAACACGCGCTGACCCTGGCCCCGCTGGCCGGCGCGGGCGAGGTGGTCCGTCCGGACCCGGCCAACGCGCGGCGCTTCCTGGTTCGTTCCAACTGCTGCCTCTACTACCGCATCCCGGGCGGCGGCACCTGTGGCGACTGCGTCCTGACCCCCGAGGCGGACCGCCGGCGCCACTGGAACGACCTGCTGGCCGGTTAGCTGGCCGCGGCGATGCCCGAGATCTATCGCACGTTCGTGGTGGGGCGCGGCTGCCGCGCACTGTCAGGAGTGGCTGGAGGCCGCGTTGGTGCGGCTGTTGCTCGGGCGTTGAAAGGCGCCGGGGCGGCACCGGTTCCAGCGCGCTCCTTCGAAACCGGTCGCGCGCGGTCGCGCGTATCCCTCGATGGTCGCTTTTGGGCAAAAGAAGGCGCCGCGCGGAGTCGGCAGAATCCGCGCGGCGCCCCTACTGGTTCTTAGCAACCGGCCAGGAGCCGGTTTACCGCCGCGTCGACGTCGAGGTGGTCGGTTTCGCGACCACGCGGGACGACGACGTAGGTACGTCGCAGGAACCGCACCAGGACACTGCGCGGCACCTCGAACAGGGCGTTCCCATCGGGT
>CAWIXO010000021.1:0-158427 GCA_963840005.1 uncultured Actinomycetota bacterium
TCTTCGCGCAACTGTCGGCGGATCTCGTCCGCGTCGAGCTGCGAAACGCCCTCGAGCCGCTTGCGCACGCTCTTCGAAAGCGCGCGGATGGCATCGCGCGCCTGCTTCACCGCGGCGCTCTCGCGGTTGAGCCGCTCCTGCCGCTGCTCCAGCTGATAGTCGAGCAGCGCGAGCGATTCCTCGTGCGCGCGAATTTCGCGCAGCCGGACGTCGCTCTCGATTTCGCGCCGGTCGAACTCGCGGTTCAGCTCGGCGCGTTTCTCCTGAATCTCGGCCTCGGCCTTCTGCTTCATCTCCTCGGCCGCCACCGCCGCCTCGCGCCGCGCGACCTCGACCAGTTCCGCCGCCTGCTCATGCGCCACGCGCCGCGTGTGCCGCGTCAACGCCCACACCACCAGAAAGCCGATGCCGCCTCCGACGACGACAAAAGCGACCGCGAGCGACCAGTCTAAAACGGGTCGCTCTCGGCGATCAGAAACGCGAAGTCGGCTGCGCTCACTGACGTCAAGGGACGCGCGAACGTAGGCGGCCCCCCCAAACCTCAAGACTTCTTCCCGCAAGCCCGTAGCGGCAGACGTTCCGCCGGTCGGGAGTGGCACGGGCGTCTCGCCCGTGTAGTTCGTGTCGAAATTGTTTTCACGGGCGAGACGCCCGTGCCACACTTCACCGTCGGCGGCATGGATTTGCATCGCCGGTCGGAAATCGGGTTGAAGCGGTGGGTCGGGCTTTACGCCGACCTACTTCGAAACAAACCTGTCAGGCGTAAAGCCCGACCCACAGCAAACCGGCTCGATGTTCCAGCTCCTGGTGTTCGCCCCGACGCCGCCGCCCGTGAACGGGCAGAGCGTGATGGTCGCCACCCTGCTCGAAGGGCTGCGCGTCGACCGCGACATCCACCTGCTGCACGTCAACGCCCGCGTCGCGCGCGACGGCGCCGATCTCGGACGCCTGCGCCTCGGCAAATTCCTTCGCCTGCTCGGCGCGTGCTGCCAGGCCTGGAAACTTCGCGCGCGCCACGGCCCTGTCGCCTTCTATCATGTGCCTGCGCCGGCCGCGCGCATCCCGCTTTACGGCGACCTGCTCGTGATGCTGCTCTGCCGTCCGTTCTTTCCCGTGCTCGTGCTGCACTGGCATGCAATCGGGCTCGGCCGGTGGCTCGAGTTGCACGCCACCGCGCCCGAGCGCTGGCTCGCCCGAAAGCTCCTGGGTCGCGCCGATCTCGCGCTCGTGCTCGCGCCGGAATTCGCCGCCGATGCCGCAGTGCTCCGGCCCCAGCGCACCGCCATCGTGGCCAACAGCGCGCCCGATCCCGGCCCGCCCGCGTCGCCACCGCCGCGCCCGCGCCACGCCCCGTGCGAGGTGCTCTTCCTCGGCGTGTGCACGCGCGAGAAGGGCTCTTCGCCGCGCTCGAGGGCATCGCCCTCGCCAACCAGCGGGCGCCCGGCTCGTTTCGCTTCACCGTGGCCGGTGGTTTCCTCGCGCCCGACGTGAGCCGCCGCTTCCACGACCGCATGTCCGAGCTGCCGAAGGGCTCCGTGCGCTACGTCGGCTTCGCGCCCGACGACGTCAAACGCTCGCTCTACGCCGCCGCGGACGTGTTCCTGTTTCCCGACCAACTACGCGCATGGGGCCAGCCGCTCGCGCTCGTCGACGCGCTCGCGCACGACGTGCCCATCGTCACCACGCGCTGGCGCGCGATTCCGTCGCTCCTGCCGGCGGAGTTCGTCTGGTATGTCGAGCACAGCTCCGCGCCGCAGATCGCCGACGCGCTCGTCGCCGCCCGCGCCAGCCCGCGGCCCAACGGGCGCCTGCGCCAGCACTACCTGGAACACTATACTGACGCGGCGCATGTCGCGGCGTTCAAGCAGGCGCTGCAGCAGATTTCCTGAACGATTCCCGAGAGCCTCGATCTGGCTCACGCGGAGACACGGAGCGCAGAGTCGAAACCCGATCCCTCCGCGGCCTCCGCGTCTCCGCGTGAGACCTGCCTTGGTCCGGCTGCTACGCCAGCACCCGCGCGTAGACCCTCGCCCACTGCTCCGCCACGTTCGCCGCCGAGAACTGCCGGAGGTCGTTGCGTTCGATCTTCACCGTCCGCAACGCGTCGCTCTCCGCCAGCATCGCCAGCATGCGCGCGAGATCGCGCGGGTCGCCCGACTTGAACAGCCAGCCGTTGCGCGACGGCGTGATACGTCGCGCGCCCCGCCGGAATTCGCCGCCAGCACCGGCACGCCCAGCGCCAGCGCGTCCAGCATCGCGAGCGCCAGCGGTTCGCGGTGCGCGGGCAGCACCAGGCAGTCCATGTCGCGCAGGAATTCGCGCGCGGCCATGGGTCCGCCGCGCCACTCGACGATCCGCTCCAGCCCGAGCGCCGACATCTGCGCACGCAATGCGCCGGCGTAACGTTCGCCGGACTCGGAGCCGTCCGTCGTGCCGAGATGGTAGAACCGGAACTTCGCGCGCACCGCCGGCGGCAGGAGGTGCAGCGCGTCCAGCACGACGTGCCAGCGTTCTCCGTCGACTCGAGCGCACCCACGCCGCGAAGGGCCGGATCACCTGCGGCGGCGTGGCTCTCGCGCGACCGCACCTCGTCCGGGCCGCCGCGCCACGCCGCCGGGATGCATGCTGCCAGCCGCCACTCTCCTCCTCGACGCCGTAGTAACGCTTCATCGCCGGCGTCAGCCAGAACAGCCGTTCGCCGAGGCGATGCGAATCGATCGGAACGAGCCCGCGGCGCGGGTCGTGCCGTGGACGCTGACCACGCGCGTTTCTCGCGGCGAAGTTCAGCCATCAGTGACCGCCAGCGCCGCGCGGGAGTGGCCGTGAAACACTCGCCGGGCCCGTCCGTCAGCCCGCCGCGCACGGTCGCGCGCCACCGCCCGGCGCCCGCCACCACGTGCGCCAGTTCGGAATTCGTTCCCCGCCAGCGCCGGAAAGCTCCCAGGTGGCGAGCGGAGGCGTGCGGCGCTGCGCGAAGTCCGGGTTGACGCCGACACGCACGGGAACTTCCCGCCGCCGCCAGCCCGCGCACGGCGGACACGAACTCCCCATCGTCGCGATCGTAACCGAGGTAATGCACACCGTGATGTCCGCCGGGCCCGCCATCGCGCCAGCAGACCGGGCGTTTCACCGGAGGGGACCCAGAAAGAGGTTGCTCACAGAGGACGCCAAGGTCCCGTGCGGAGGCCTTGGCCTCGATTCGGCGCATGTGGATTTGTTCAGTGGTAGGTCCTAGTCTGGGTTGAGGCCAAGGCATCGGCCGCAAAGAACACAAAGACAGATTCGGGGATTCCAAAGCCGGGAGCGGCGGGTGCTGCGCCCATAGGCGTCCACGTCAGGTGGCTTCATGTGAAGCGTGCGAGCGGTTCTTTGCGTTCTTTGTGGCCAATGGTTTGGGGATCGTGCCGTCGGCGACTTCGAACCAGGACACGACCTGGTTTCACCGGGGACGCATCGGGCAATCGTCCTCCCGAAAAATCGCGGCCTTCCTAAAATTCCGGCGCCCTGCTTCGCCTGGAGTACGTGGAGGAAGAACGCGGAGCTCTCTGTTTCCTCCGTTGCCTCTGTAGAAATCCGCCGCCCCGCAGCTCCACGCTTGCGAAGCCCCGCGTCGGGCGAAGAGTTGGCGTCCGCGCCGTGAATCTCCCCGCGCCCACCGAATATCTCAGCGTCTTCAAGCCGACGACGCGGACGAATTGGGATCTGCTCACGCCGCTCGCGCTGCTCGGCCTGGGCCTGTTCGGCATCGCGTTCATCTACTCGGCGCAGTTTTCGGTCGCACGCCACGGCGACGGCGACCTGCTGCGCCAGGAATGGTTCAAGCAGATCGTTTACCTCGGGACTGGGCGCGGTGTATCTACATCGCCGTTTCGCTGATCGACTACCGTTTCTGGCTGAGCGTGGCGCACTGGTTTTATGTCGCCTGCCATCGTGCCGCTGGTGATCGTGCTGATCCCGGGCGTCGGCGGAGCGGCGGCGGAAAAATGGGGCGCGAGCCGCTGGATTCCGCTCGGGCCGTTCGGCACGTATCAACCGTCCGAAACCGCCAAGATCGCGGTGCTGCTGATCACCGCCAGCATCCTGATCCACTCGAAAATCGGCACGGTTCGGCAGTCGCTCGGCACGCTGGGGAAATTGGCCCTTGCGGTGGGTGCGCCCATGTTCCTTATCTTGCTTCAGCCCGACCTGAAGTCGGCGATCGTCCTGCCCCCGATGGTGTTTTCCATGCTTTACGTTTCGAAGCTCTCGCCGCGTTTTTTCGTGGGAGCGCTCGGCGCGTTTCTGCTGCTCGTGGGGCTGGTGGCGTGGGACACGCGTGCGTTACGTGCAAGTTCATGGACGCGCATGGCTACGACTTACGTGCAGCGACACGGGCGAAGTTCGAGCGCGACGGCAATCCGATCGTGCCGCTTCCACGATTATCAGCGCAACCGCATCCTGACCTTCGTCGCGCCCGACAAGATCGACCCCAACGGGCATCGGCGTCGCCTACAACCTTCAGCAGTCGCTCATCTCCGTCGGCAGCGGCGGCCTCATCGGCAAAGGCTGGACGGAGGGCACGCAGGCGCAGCTCGGCTACCTGCCGCGCTCGGTCGCGCACAACGATTTTATCTTCTCGGTCATCGCCGAGGAAAAAGGATTTCTGGGAAGCCTCACGGTCCTGGGCCTGTTTGGGTTGGTGTTGTTCAACGGCATTCGCATCGCCGGTTCCGCCAGGGACCGGTTCGGCACCCTGCTCGCCATCGGCGTGACGGTGCTCTTCACGGTGCATGTGTTCGTGAACATCGCCATGACCATCGGGCTGGTGCCCATCACGGGCATACCGCTTCCCTTTATCAGCTACGGTGGCTCCTTTGTGCTTAGTTGCTGCTTGCTGCAAGGACTGGTCCAGAGCGTCTGGCGCTTCAGGAAGGATTTCACATGAAATCCTCCCGCGCCATGGACCGCTCTGCCAGAATTTCCTGCGCCGCAACTCCCGCGCCTGGGGCCGCCGTGAACAACCGACACGACACCCACCATGAGCGATCAACAGCAATCGCGCCCTCAATCCGGCGTCCCCCAGGACGTCGCCTCAAAATATGACGAGGAGCTCGTCAATCCACCCGCCGCAGCACGAATCCGCGCCCGGTCAGCCCGGCCGAACTAAAAGCCGGCGCCGCCGAACGCGCCAAACAACCGTCCCTTCCTCCAGAAAATTCTCGCGGTGTTCCAGAAGGAAAAAGGCTCCTACCGCGAGCTGATCATCAACTCCGAGCCGCTCGAAAAGCGCGTCGCGCTGCTCGTCGACGGCCGCCTCGAGAAATTCGAGATCGAGCGCGAGTCCGACAACCGGATGGTCGGCGGCATCTACAAGGGCCGCATCAAGAATCTCGATCCCGGGCCTCAAGGCCGCGTTCGTCGACATCGGCTACACCAAGAACGCGTTCCTCCACTACTGGGACATGCTGCCCGCCGCCGCCGACTCCTCCGTCGAAGTCGTGCGCGTGAACAAGAAGAAGAACGCACCCGAGCGCCCCGCCGAGCCCACGGTCAAGGACATCCCGCAACTCTACCCGCCCGGCAGCGAAATCGTCATCCAGGTCACCAAGGGCCCGATCGGCACCAAGGGCCCGCGCACCACGACGAACCTTTCGCTCCCCGGCCGCTACCTGATCCTCACGCCGTTCAGCGACGGCTGCGGCATCTCGCGCAAGATCGAGGACCCGCATGGAGCGCAAGCGGCTCAAGCACGCTGATCAACGAGCTCACGCTGCCCGAAGGCATGGGCGTCATCGTCCGCACCGCCGGCGAAGGCAAGAAGGCCCGCTACTTCGTCCGCGACCTGCACATCCTGCTCAAGACGTGGGAGGACATCCACGGCGAAGATGAAGAGCGAGCGCGCGCCCGCGTGCCTCTATCAGGAGCCGGATCTCGTCGAGCGCACCGTGCGCGATTTCCTCACCGAGGAAGTCGACCGCGTGCTGATCGACCGCAAGGACGACCACGAGCGCACGCAGAAGCTCGTCGGCCAGATCTCCAAGCGCAGCGCCGGCAAGATCGCGCTCTACAAGGACAGCATCCCGATCTTCGAGCGCTTCAACATCGAGCGCCAGATCGAGCAGACCGGCCAGCGCAAGGTCCCGCTCCCGTGCGGCGGCGAAATCATCATCGACGAAACCGAGGCGCTCATCGCGATCGACGTGAACACCGGTTCGCACAAGAACCGCGGCGGCGACGAGAAGAACGTGATCTACGCCGTGAACCTCGAGGCCGCGGCCGAAATCGCGCGCCAGATCCGGCTGCGCAACCTCGGCGGCCTGATCATCATGGACTTCATCGACATGAAGGAGCGGCGCCACCGCAACGCCATCTACGAAAAGATGGTCGAGCTGATGTCGTCCGACAAAGCGAAGAACCACATCCTGCCCATCTCGCAGCTCGGCATCATGCAGATGACGCGCCAGCGCCAGCAGGAGTCGCTCTCGAGCAATCTCTACACGGACTGCCCGTATTGCCGCGGCCGCGGCATCGTGAAGAGCGCGACGACGATGCGCGTCGAACTGCAGCGCAAGCTCAGCTCCGTCGTCCGCCGCCTCCAGCTCCGCAACGACGGCAAGGAATACTCCCTCCGCGTGCTCGTGCACCCGAGCATCCTCGAGCGCCTCCGCAGCGAAGACGCCGACCTGCTCGTGCGCATGGAGAAGCTCTTCGGCGTGAAACTGGCCTTCCGCGCCGACCTCAATTACCACGTCGAGAATTTCAAAATCATCAACGCGATCACGGGCGAAGAGTATCGCTGACCGTAGCGACGAGCGCCAGCGAGTCGACATTTCAGGCCGCCGTATCCCGGCGGCCTTTTTCTTTTTCGACCTTCTTCTGCGAGGATCCTGGTCGGGTCGCCGCTAGGGCGTGTTGGCAAATTCACAGTGTCCCCTGTTTGTCATTCTGAGCGGAGCGAAGAATCCAGTTGGACGATCGCGCGTCAACGCGGTCGATCCCGCTGGATTCTTCGCTTCGCTCAGAATGACAATCCCTGGAAGGCAATTTTGCCAACACGCCCTTGCCCTGAGGCTCGAGCGAAAGGCGAGCCGGACGTAACGAAATTCCTGACGTAAGGTCCGGCGACAAGCGCCGACCCTACTCCGGAGCGCTTCTGCGCCTAGCACGGTCGCCTGACCGCGCTGGTTCGACGATGCACGCCCGCGCCTTCGGAAGGCACGGACAGGACTTCGGCGAGCTCAGTCGAGCCAATGCCCGTGCCATGCTCGACTCAAGCCCCCGGCCTTATTCTCCGGCGGCGGCATGACGAAGGGCGCGCCGGTCGTCGCCTGTTCGAAGCGCTCGCCCAGTTTGCCCTCGCTGTCGGTGTGCAACTGCCGGCCGGTGCGGTCCACCTCCGGCGTTTCGCAGGTCATCCAGTACTCGTGCAGGATCTTCAGGTGCACCCGCAGCTTCTCCAGCGAATGCGGCTTCACGTGATACGAGCTCGCGCCAAGCATGTAGGATTTCTTGATGTCATCCAGATCGGCAGGAAGAGGTGAAGACCACCGAGGGAATGATCGCCCATTCCGGATTGCCCTTGAGATGCTGCAGCACGGCGAACCCGTCGGCTTGCGGCATTTTCAGATCGGTCATGATGAAGGTCGGGATATTCGTAGATTTTCGCGATCCGCGAATTTACCCTCCCCCATCATATAGGCGATGGCCTCCGGTCCGTCGAAGACGCGGTGAATCGGGCTCTTGACGCCGTTCTGCCGGAAGGCCCGCTCGACGAACATCAAGAAATCCTCGTCGTCATCCACCAACAGAATCGTCGCGTCATATTTTTTCATTGGGCAGCGATGGCATCAAGCACCGGAACGGGACAACGCCTCAATCGACCGGACCGGCGGGAGGGCCCGCCAACGTGATCCAGACGGATTGCGGCCTTGACCCAAACCATGGCTGATTGCCTGCGAGTTAGATTCGGAGAGATCCGCCAATCGCAGATTGTTGCGATTCCAGCCTGGATCTCTGCCCGCGATTAGCGGGCCCCAATCCTCCCGCGGAGGCGATTAGCCGAAGCCGCACGAACTAGATTTGGCGCATTGGCCAAATCCATTAGTGGTAGCTCCCGGACGGGCCGGGCTGAAATGCCGTCACACATCGGGAAAGCCCCGATAGGTCCGGCGCGATCGCACCTGTGCTAAGTTCCTCGAGATGCACCCCGCTTCGCTACCCCGCCTTCTTCGCGCTGCTCGCGTTGCTGTTCGTTTCCGTCCGCGCGGCCGAAACGCAAAACCGACGGCCGCACCCAAAGCGGTAAGCTCTCCACCGTGCGGCTGCTCAAGATCGGGCGGCTGCCGGCGAAGGAATCGCCCGGCGGGATGGGCTTCCTCTTTCCTGGTGACGCCCGCCGACGGGCCTGGGCGGCGGCTTCACCATCAAGGAAACGAAGGACTTCCAGATCGGGGGCGCGAGCTACAAGCAGGTCGCCGTGCTCATCCTGCGTGACGTCCTCGGCTTCCACGCGGCCGAGGTCGCGGAGATGCTCGACGCCACCGTCGAGTCGGTCAAGAGCGCGCTGAAGCGGGCTCGGGCGGCCATGCCCCCGCCGGCGCCGCCACACCCGCCGGCCGGATCGCCGGCCGAGGAGGCGGTGGCGGCCCGGTTCGTCGCCGCGTGGCAGTCGGCCGATGTGGACGGCCTGGTCGCACTGCTCACCGACGACGTCTTCATGTCGATGCCGCCGATCCCGTTCGAGTACGTAGGCCGCGACGCGGTCGCCCGCTTCTCCGCCACCATCTTCGGCGCGGGCCGCCGCTTCGTCCTGGTGCCCACGCGGGCCAACGGCCAACCGGCCTTCGGCGCCTACCTACGCGGAGCAGACGGCCTCAGCCACGGCGTGGGCCTCTACGTCCTCACCCTGTCCGGAGACCGAATCAGCGCCCTGACCCGCTTCGAGAACGGCGTCCTACCCCGCTTCGGCCTACCGCGCTCCATCCCGACGCCTTAGCGTGGTCCGCATGTCGTTGGCGATGACGGTCGAGGAACGCCAAGCCTTCCTGGCCCGCGTGCACGTCGCGGTCATGGCCGTGGCCGGCGAGGACGGTCGCGCGCCGCTCGCCGTCCCGGTCTGGTACGACTACCGCCCCGGCGGTGAGGTCAGCCTGATCACCGCCCGGGACAGCCGCAAGACCACCCTCATCCGGCGCGCCGGCCGGATCACCCTGTGCGTCCAGGGCACGGAGCTGCCCTACCAGTACGCCGCGGCCGAAGGCCCGATCACCGCGATCGAGGACACCGTCACTGTCGAGCGACGCCGGACCCTGGCCAGCCGCTACCTCGGCCCCGAAGGCGCCGACGCCTACATCGCGAGCGACCCGGGCGCCACCGAACGCATGGTCCGCATCCTCATGCGCCCCGAGCACTGGCTGACCCGGGACTACACCAAGCTGCCCGGCTAGGCCGGGGCGCGGTCCGGGGGGAAGCCGCCCGTGGCGATCGGGCCCCAGGAGTCGATGGTGACGCGGATCAGGGACTTGCCCTGGCGGCGCATCGCTTCCCGGTACTCCGCCCAGTCCGGGTGTTCGCCGGCTATGCAGCGGAAGTAGTCGACCAGGGCGTCCTCGGTCTCGGGCGACGGCATGTCGAGGACCTCGGCCGTGCCGTCGACCTGGACGTACGGGTCGTTCCAGTCGTCGGAGTGGACCAGGACGCTGGTGGCCGGGTTGCGGCGCAGGTTGACCGCCTTGGCGCGGTCCGGGTACGTGGAGATGACGATCCGGCCGGCGTCGTCGACGCCGCCCGAGACCGGCGACAGCTGGGGACGGCCGTCGCGGCGGATGGTGACCAGGGTGAGCCGGTGCCGGGTGCGGACGAACTCGAGGAGTTCAGCTCGGCCGACCCGGTCGGCGGTTGCGATCTTGGGCACGTCGTTCAGGCTACCCGCGGGCCGTCAGCGCTCGCTGTCCAGCAGGTGCATCTGCTGGTCCATGTAGCGGCCGCCGGCGGCCGCTCCGGCCGGGATGGCGGCCTCGATGCGGGCAAGCACCTCGGGGGAGAGGGTCAGCTCGGCCGCGCCGAGCGACTCCTCGAGGCGGTCGCGGCGGCGGGCGCCGACCAGCGGGACGATGTCGGAACCCTGCGCGGCGACCCAGGCGATGGCGACCTGGCTGGTGGTCGCGCCGAGCTCCGCGGCCACCCGGCCGAGCTCCTCGACCAGCCGTAGGTTGGCGGCCAGGTTCTCGCCGTGGAACCGGGGCAGGGCGCCGCGGAAGTCGCCGTTGCCGATCTCGCGGTTGAGGGCCCAGTGGCCGCTGAGCAGACCACGGGAGAGCACGCCGTACGCGGTCAGGCCGATGCCCAGCTCCCGCAGGGTGGGCAGGATCGCCTGCTCCGGGCCGCGCGACAGCAGCGAGTACTCGATCTGTACGTCGCTGATCGTGGCCACGGCGGCCGCGCGGCGGATGCTCTCGACGCCCACTTCGGACAGTCCGATGTGGCGGATGTAGCCCGCCTCCCGCATCTCCCGCAAGGCGCCGACGGTCTCCTCGATCGGGATGTCGGGGTTGAGGCGCGACGGCCGGTAGATGTCGATGTAGTCCGTGTCCAGCCGGCGCAGCGACTGGGCCAGCCGGTCGCGCACCGCCGAGGCGGACACATCGTAGGGGACCGGCTGGAAGGAGCCGTCCGGGTTCGTCCGGCCGCCGAACTTCACGCTGAGCACCACATCCTCGCGGCGCCGGTCGCGCAGGGCGCGGGAGATCAGCAGCTCGTTGTGGCCGGAGCCGTAGAAGTCGGCGGTGTCGATCAGGTTCAGGCCGGCGTCGAGGGCGGCGTGCAGGGTGGCGATGCTCTCCTTCTCGTCGGCCGGGCCGTACATGCCGGACATGCCCATGGCGCCGAGGCCGAGGGCGCCCACGACCGGGCCGGTCGTGCCGAGCTTGCGGGTGCCGATTGTCGTCATGGTCGAGACGTTAGCACTGATCACACGAGTACGTTATCGGTGCTAACATGTGGTGATGACAACACCTCGGCAGCGGATCCTCGACGCGACCACCCAGCTCCTGGCCAGTGGCGGTCGGGAGGCCGTGTCGACCCGGGCGGTCAGTGCCGCGGCCGGCGTCCAGGCGCAGACGATCTACCGCCAGTTCGGCGACATGGCCGGGCTGATCGACGCGGTCGGCGACGAGGCGTGGGTCCGCTACCTCGCGCTCAAGCAGGCCGACGAGCACCGCGACGACCCGGTCGAGGACCTGGTGGCCGGCTGGGACCTGCACGTCGAGTTCGCGCTCGCCAACCCGGCGCTCTACAAGCTGATCCACGGCGACCCGCGACCCGGCCAGCCGTCGGCGGTCAGCGGCAAGGGGCACGAGCTGCTCACCGGCATCCTGCGCCGGGTCGCCGCCGCGGGCCGGCTGCGGGTTCCGGCGGAGACCGCCGCGCCCATGGTGTACGCGGCCAGCGTCGGCGCCGCCCTCGGGCTGATCGCCGCGCAGGGCGACGGCACCCTCGACGTGCACGCCGCGCCTCTCCGCCGACCTGCGCGAGGCCGTGCTGGCCGCCGTATTGACGGGTCCGGAACCGGAGGGCGTCGGCGCGCGGGCGCTGGCGCTGAAGGCCGGCCTGCCCGCGGTCGCCGACCGGTTCTCCGCCGCCGAGCGCGTGCTCCTCTCCGAGTGGCTGGACCGGATCGCCTCGGCGCAGCCCGCGACCGGCACGGAGGCGGTGACCGGTGCCTGATCACCTCGCCGGCGAGTTCCGGTCGGCCGTCGCGGGCGCGTCGGTACCCGCGATGCGCGGGGCGACGGCCGCGTTCTGGACGGCACACAGGAACGAACCCAGGCGGGTGTACGACGCGCTCGTCGACCTGTGGCCCGACGAGGACCACACCGTCCGCATGGGTGTGGCGATCACCATGGGCCCGTTGACCGCCGAGCTGGCCGAGGCCGAGGTGTTCTGCACCGACGTGGTGGCCGCCGACGACGACTGGCGGGTGCAGGAGGCGCTGGCCAAGGGACTCGACTGGCGGTGCGCGCCAACGCGGTGTCCGACATCAGCAAGACGCATCCGGACGAGGCGCTGTCGGCGCTGTCCGCGTGGGCCGCGGACCCCGATGCGGCCTGGGTGGTGCGCGCCGCGTGCCGGCACCTGGTCAACACCCATCCCGAACAGAGCCAGCGGATCCTGGCGATCGCCCGGGATTAGGCTGAGGATCATGGCAGCGATCTCCATTCCGACCCGCACGCTCAACGACGGCCGGGAGATGCCCTGGCTAGGGCTCGGCACGTATCCCGCGCAAGATCGGCAGCTGGTCGACACGATCCTGTCGGCGGTCGAGATCGGCTACCGGATGATCGACACCGCGAGCAAGTACGGCAACGAGGCGGCGGTCGGCGACGCCATCCGCGAGAGCGGCCTGCCGCGCGAGGACTTCTTCGTCACCACCAAGCTGGCCGGCCGGTTCCAGGGCGAGCCGTACGTCCGGGAGGGCTTCTCCGCGTCCCTGGAGCGGCTCGGCCTCGACTACGTCGACCTCTACCTGATCCACTGGCCGCTGCCCAGGCTCGACCGCTACGTCGAGTCGTACGTGGAGATGGCCAAGCTCCAGCAGGAGGGTCTGATCCGGTCGATCGGCGTCTCCAACTTCCTCGACGAGCACATCGCGGCCATCGTCGCGGAGACCGGTGTGGTGCCCGCCGTCGACCAGCTCCAGGTGTCGCCGACCCACGCCCAGGTCGGCGTCGTCGACGGGGTCGCCCGCCACGGCACGGTGGTGCAGGCGTGGAGCCCGCTCGAGCGCAACACCGGCATCCTGGAGCACCCGACGGTCGTCGGCATCGCCGACCGGCTCGGCGTCACCCCGTCGCAGGTGGTGCTGCGCTGGCTGGTCGACCGCGACATCACCACCGTGCCGCACTCGACCAACCCGCAGCGTCAGCGGCTCAACGCCGACATCTTCGGCTTCACCCTCGAGCCCGCCGACGTCGCGGCCGTCACGGCCATCGACGTCGGCAAGCCCGTCAAGCAGGACCCTCGTACGTGGGAGGAGTTCTAGGCCGGCGGCCGCAGCGTCGTCGTCCAGAGCACCGCGCCGTCGATGTCCCGGAGGTTGACGGTGAGCTCCCGGCTGCGGCTGTCGATCCGCACCTCGCCGAAGTGCTGGAAACCGTCCATCGGGGACGTGTTGGCCGCCGGCGGAGCGTGCACGAACGCGGCCGTCGGGCCGAACGTGCCGTCGAGCGCGTTGGGGCCGAAGGCGCCGGCGTTGGCCGGCCCCGAGACGAACTCCCAGAACGGCGTGAAGTCGCCGATGGCGGCGCGGGCCGGGTCGTAGTGGTGCGCCGCCGTGTAGTGGACGTCCGCGGTCACCAGCACGATGCCGCTCACTCCGTGCCGATGGGCGTCCCGCAGGATGCCGGCGAACTCGATCTCGCGACCGCGCGGTGCGCCGTCGTCGCCCTGCGCCACGCCCTCCTGTGCGGCCGGCCCGTCCGGCACGACCAGGCCGAGCGGCAGGTCGTTGGCGATCACCTTCCAGGTCGCCGTCGACTGGCGCAGCCCCTCGGTGAGCCATCGCCGCTGTGTCTCGCCGAGCAGGCCGCGGCGCGGGTCGGCGTACACGTTGCCGTCGTTGGCGTCCTTGTAGGTGCGCATGTCCAGGACGAAGACGTCCAGCAGCGGTCCGTACGACACCTTCTTGTAGAGCGGTCCCGGCGCGATCGGCGTCCACTCGTAGAACGCCTGGCGGCTGCGGGCGGCCAGCACGTCGACGCGCTTCTCGGTGTAGCGGGGGTCGTCGAGGATCTCGCCGGGGTACCAGTTGTTGGTGACCTCGTGGTCGTCCCATTGGTTGAGCTGCGGCACCTCGGCCAGGAACCGGCGGACGTTCGCGTCGAGCAGGTTGTAGGCGAACTGCCCGCGATACTCCGTCAGCGTCTCGGCCACCTTGCTCTTCTCCGGCGTGACCACGTTGCGCCACACCCGCCCGTCGGGCAGGGTCACCGACTCGGTCAACGGGCCGTCGGCATAGACGGTGTCGCCGCTGCAGAGATAGAAGTCCGGGCGTACGCGGCGCATCGCCTCGAAGATCCGCATCCCGCCGATGTCGGGGTTGATGCCCCAGCCCTGGCCGGCGATGTCGCCCGTCCACACGAAGGAGAGGTCCGCGCGGGCGCCTGGCACACTCAGCGAACCGGTCAGCGGCTCGCTCTCGGCGCCGTGGTCGCCGACCACGCGGACCCGGTAGTACGTCCGGCCGCCGGCACGCAGGCCGCGCAGCCGGGCCCGGCCGGTGAAGTCGGTGCCCGGGCCGAGCCGTGGACCCAGCACGGTGTGCGCGTGCCGCAGATCGGGGCGGTCGCTGACCTCGACCAGCATCCGGCCGACCCGGTCCGCCCGGGTCCACACGTTGGCCGCGCCACCGAACGCGTCGCCGGTCTGCACCCCGTGCGTGAGCACCGGGCGGCCGCGGCGGACCAGCCCGGGCGTGCCGGCGAACGCGGCGGTGCCGCCGAGTGCGGCCGTCGTACCGAGCGCGGCCGCGGCGCCGAGCAGCCCTCGGCGGCTCCAGTTCTGCGATGGCACGTGCGTGCTCCCTCCGATGGGGACGGTGATGTCGCCCATAGGACTACCGGGAGCGGACGACCGGCGGATGGCCGCGCGGTGAAGTCGCCGTGGAATAACGCATTCGCAAGTCTGGATTAGATGAGTGTTAAGTCCGCGTCGGTCGGCGCGTCGTCCGATTAACCTGTGGCTGTACCCCGGACGCCCACCGGAGGCCTGCTGTGTCCCAGTCCAGCCAGCGTTCCGCGGTGCTCCGCCGGCTTCTCCGTGCGGTGCCCATCGCGATCGTCGTGGTCGTCGTGACCGTGCTGTTCTTCGCCCCGTCGGCCGAGGGCCGGGCCCGGCCGGCCGTACCCGACCCGGCCGGCTGGCCGACGGTCTCCCTTATCGCCCTGTTCGTGCTCGCCGCGGTCATCCCGGCGAGTGTTGTCGTGCTGGTGCTCCGGCGCCGTTACTAGCGGCGCCGCAGCGCCGGGTCGAGCAGGGCCGGCGGGGTGTCGAACTTCTCGTGCGCGGCCAGGTCGACGCCGGGCGCGACGACCTCGTCGATCGCGTCGAGCACGTCGGCCGGCAGCACCGTGTCCGCGGCGGCGAGGTGCGAGCGCAAATGGTCCAGCGTGCGGGGCCCGATGATCGCGCTGGTCACGGCCGGGTGCGTGGTCACGAAGCCCAGCGCGAGCTGGATCATCGTCAGGCCGGCTCCGTCGGCGATGGCGGCCAGCCGCTCCACGGCGTCGAGGCGGGCCTGGTTGGCCGGCACGGCGGGGTCGAAGCGCTCGGGCAGCGTGGTCGAGCGGCTGGTGGTGACCTCCTTGCCCGCGCGGACCGCGCCGGACAGCCAGCCCGAGGCCAGCGGGCTCCAGGCCAGCACGCCGAGGCCGTACTGCTCGGTCACCGGGAGCACGTGGGTCTCGACGCCGCGCTGGAGGATCGAGTAGCTGGGCTGTTCGGTGACGTATCGGCCGAGGTGGTGCTCGCGGGCGGCCCATTGGGCCTGCACGATGCGGTACGCCGGAAACGTCGAGGAGCCGAAGTAGCGGATCTTCCCGGCGGCGCGCAGGTCGGTCAGCGCCGACAGGGTCTCCTCGTCGCTGGTCGCCGGGTCCCAGCGGTGCATCTGGTAGAGATCGACATGGTCGACGCCGAGCCGGCGCAGGCTGTCCTCCAGCGCCGTGACCAGCCAGCGGCGCGAACTGCCGCGGTGGTTGCGTTCGTCGCCGAGCGGCATGGTCGCCTTCGTGGCCAGCACGAGGTCGTCGCGGCGGCCGGCGATGGCCTTGGCGACCATCTCCTCCGACTGCCCGTCGCCGTACCTGTCGGCGGTGTCGATGACGTTGATCCCCGCCTCGAGGGCGGCGTCGACGATGGCGGTGGCCTCGTCCTGGGTGGTGCGGCCGATCGGGCCGAAGTTCATCGCGCCGAGCGCGAGGGTGCTGACCTGGACGCCGGTGCGGCCCAAGGTGCGGTAGAGCATGACGGTCCTCCTCCGAGGGGTGCGGCGGCGGGCCCGTTCTGGCATCATCGATGCAAACGGAACCTTGCTCCGCTAACTATACGGAGCAGTGTTCCGTTTAGCAAGGAGAGGTGATGACCGCACGGTCACAGCGGGCGGACGCCCGGCGCAACCAGGCGACGCTGCTCGACGCGGCGGCCGCCGTCTTCGTGGCGTCGGGGGTGGAGGCGCCGGTACGTGAGATCGCCGCCAAGGCCGGCGTCGGGATGGGCACCATCTACCGCCACTTCCCGACGCGGGCGGACCTGATCGTCGCCGTCTACCGGCACCAGGTCGACGCGTGCGCCGAGGCGGGTCCGGCGCTCCTGGCGAGCGGGCCCACCCCGTACGCCGCCCTCGGGCACTGGATCGACCTGTTCGTCGACTTCCTGGTCACCAAGCACGGGCTGGCCGCCGTGCTGCGGTCCGACAACGCGGGTTTCGAGACGCTGCACACGTACTTCCTCGACCGGCTCGTGCCGGTGTGCGCCGACCTGCTCGCCGCCGCGGCCGAGGCGGGCGAGATCCGCGCCGACGTGACCGCCTACGAGCTCATGCGCGGCGTCGGCAACCTCTGCGTCGGCGCCGGGCAGGACCCGCGCTATGACGCTCGTCGCCTGGTCGCTCTTCTCGTGGCCGGATTAAGGTCGGCCGCATGATCTTGGTTTCTGTGATGATGTTGCCGGTGTGATCGTGAACCGACGGCGCCTGGTCGGCGGCGCCGTGGCCGCGGCGGTGACCGGCGTGTTCAGCACGGCCGGCGCCGGTTACTACTTCTCCGGCGAGCTGCTCGGTGTCGACCGGACCCGCGACCTGGCCGTGCGGGTGCTCCGGGTCGCCGGCGACGAGGTCACGCTCAGCCGAGACCTCGACACCGCGAAGCCGATCGAGCTCGGGCTGGTCTGGCCGGACGGCGCGGTCCGGCTCGCGCCGTCGGTCCGGGTGGTCGGCGACACGGTGGTGCGCCAGATCGTCGAGCGGGAAATGGGCGAGCTGCGGGCGGGGGTCGCGGCGGCCGTCGACTACAACGTGTTCAGCACCGACCCCAAGGCCGCGTTCGGGCTGGACTTCGCCACCGTGCCGGTGCCCGGCGAGCTGGGCGACCTGCCGGCGTGGCTGGTGCCGCCGCCGGCCGCCGAGCGGGCGGGGATCTGGGCGATCGCGATGCACGGCCGGGGCGCCAGCCGGCACGAGGCGCTGCGGGTGCTGCCCACGGTGGTCGGCGCGGGCCTGACCACGCTGGTGATCAGCTACCGCAACGACCTCGACGCGCCGGCGAGCCCGGACGGCTACTACCACCTCGGTGACACCGAGTGGCGCGACCTCGCGGCGGCGATCGACTACGCGAAGGAGAACGGCGCGACCGGCGTCGTGCTCTTCGGCTGGTCGATGGGCGGCGGTGCCACCTTGACGGCGCTGCGCCGGCTGACGGACACGGCGATGGTGCGCGGCGTCGTGCTGGACAGCCCGGTGCTGTCCTGGGACGCGGTGATCGACTTCCAGGCCGAGCTGCGCCACCTGCCGGCACCGATCACCTGGTCGGCGAAGCGGTTCACCGAATGGCGCGGCGGGCTGTCGCTGGACCGCGTCGACCAGGACCCCGCCGAGCTGACCGTGCCGGCGCTGCTCTTCGTCGACGAGGCCGACCAGCTCGTCCGCACCGACCAGGCGCACGCGTACGCGTCGGCCCGGCCCGACCTGGTCACCCTGGTCTCGACCCCCGACGGCGGCCACGTCGCCTCGTGGAACGTCGACCCGCGGGGGTACGAGGCAGCGGTCGCGACGTTCCTCGACCAGGTGGTCTAGCCCTCGGCGGTCAGCGTCCGCAGCTCGTCGAAGGACTCCCTGAGCAGATCCGGCAGGTGCCGCCGGCCGGTGTCGCCGATCCAACGGCTGAACGCGACCGCGAAGACGGCGATGCCGGCCTGCGCGGTCAGGCTCGCGGCCGGCTCGGCGACGCCGCGGTCCCGCAGGGCGCCGGCGACGGCGGTGGCGAGGGTCGCGAGCTTGACCACCTCGCGTTCCTGGAGCTCCGGGTTCGCGTCGATGACGGCCTGCCGCTGCCGGGCCAGGCCGCGGCGCTCCTCCAGCAACGCCCCGGCGGCCGCCAGGGCCGCGCCGACGACCTCGATCGGCGGCGCACCGTCGGGCGCCTCGGCGACGGCCTTGACCAGGATCTCCCGCAGCAGGCCCGACCCGGCGAACAGCACCTCGCGCTTGTCGGCGTAGTGCCGGAAGAAGGTCCGCTCGGTCAGCCCGGCGCGGGCGGCGATCTCGGCCACGGTGACCTGTTCGTACCCGCGTTCGCCGTACAGCGCGAGCGCGGCCTCCTCCAGCCGCCCGCGGGCGTTCGGCTCCCATCGACCCATGCCCCGATCATAGTGTGATGGCAGCGGCTGACATCACCGTGCTAGCTTTCATGTCAGTCACTGACATGAAGGAAGAGGTACCGCTCATGCGGGTTTTCGTCACCGGCGCGTCCGGCTGGATCGGGTCCGCCGTCGTCCCCGAGCTCATCGGCGCTGGTCACCAGGTCGTCGGCCTCGCCCGCTCGGACGACTCGGCCGCCGCGCTCACCGCCGCCGGAGCGGAGGTGCTTCGCGGCGATCTTGACGACCTGGACGTCCTGGGTGCCGCCGCGGCCGAGGCGGACGGCGTGATCCACCTGGCGTTCAAGCACGACATCGCCTTCGCGGGCGACTTCGGGGCGGCGGTCGCCGCCGACCGCCGTGCCGTGGAGACCTTCGGCGCGGCGCTCGCGGGCTCGAACCGGCCGTTCGTGCTCGCCTCAGGCCTGGCCGGACTGGTGCCCGGGCGGGTGGCGACCGAACGCGACGCGCATGCCGCCGACCCGGCGGTGGTGTCCAGCGGTGGTCCCGAGGGCCGGCACGCGACCGCCGACCTGACGCTCTCGCTCGCCGCGCGCGGCGAGCGCACGTCCGTCCTGCGCCTGCCCCCGACCGTGTACGGCGACGGGGACAACGGCTTCGTCGCGACCCTCGTCAGGATCGCCCGGGCGAAGGGCCTGTCGGGATATCTGGGCGACGGCGCCAACCGCTGGCCGGCCGTGCACCGGCTCGACGCCGCGCACCTGTTCCGGCTGGCGCTGGAGCGGGCACCGGCCGGATCGGTGCTGCACGCTGTCGGCGACGAGGGTGTGCCGCTGCGCGCCATCGCCGAGGTGATCGGCCGGCAGCTCGACGTCCCCGTGGCACCGGTGCCGGCGGCGGACGCGGCCGCGCACTTCGGCTGGCTCGCACACGTGGTCGCACTGGACAGCCCGGCCTCCAGCGCGCTGACCCGTGACCTGCTGGACTGGCGACCGATGCGACCCGGGCTGCTCGAGGACCTGGAGAAGGGCCACTACTTCCAGGTCGGCTGAGCCGGCAGGTCGATCGACGCGAGCCGGGCCGGGTTGCTGACGGCCGTGATGGCGGCGATCCGCCCGTCGACCACGGTGAACGTGATGAGCGTGAGCGGGGTGCCGTCCGCCCGCCAGGCCAGGAACCCGGGCCGGCCGTCGACGAGCACCGCGCGCCCCCGGGCGCCCTCGGCGGCGCCGAACCGCGCCCCGGCGGCGACCTCGGTCGCGCCGATGGTGACGAACACGCCGTCGGCGGTGTCGGCGGTCAGCCGCACGTCCGGGTCGAGCACGCGCAGGAGGGCCGCGAAGTCTCCGCCGCGGGCCGCCGCCAGGAAGGCCCGGACGACCTCGCGCTGCTCGCGGCCGCCGGCGGCCGGCCGCTCGGTCGCCCGCACCTTCCGGCGGGCGCGGCTGGCCAGCATCTTGGTCGCGTCGGTGGACCTGCCGAGGATCTGGCCGATCTCGTCGAACGGCACCGCGAACAGGTCGTGCAGGACGAACGCCAGCCGCTCGCTGGGCCGCGAGCGACTCGAGGACGACCAGGAGCGCGAGCCCGACCGAGTCGGCGAGCTCCGCGTCGTCCGCCGGTGCCGGGCCGTCGTCGACCGTGACCACGACGGTCGTCGTACGACGCCTCAGGGTGGGCCTGGCGCGATCGCAGCACGTCGAGGCTGATCCGGCCGACGACCGTGGTCAGCCAGCCGGCCAGGTTGTCGATGGTCGCCGCGTCCTGGCGGGAGAGCCGCAGCCAGGCCTCCTGGACCGCGTCCTCGGCGTCGGCGTGCGACCCGAGCATGCGGTAGGCGACCGCGCGCAGGCGGTCGCGCTGTGCCTCGAACGCCTCGGCCACGTCGGTGTCGGACATGTTGTTACCTTCCCCGCGGGTGCTCCGTCATGGGTGATGACGGGCCCGGAACGGGCACAGGTAACAGCGCAAGGAGCACGAACCGAATGTAAGCACGCATGAAGAGCCGGAGCGAATCCCGACGTTATCAACGCGATCCAGCAGCTCAACAAGGCGATCCATGCCGGTGGCGTCGACCCGCTGCTGCTCGAGCTGGTCCACCTGCGGGCCAGCCAGATCAACGGCTGCAGCCCGTGTGTGTTCGCCGGGGTCGCGTCGGCGAAGAAGAACGGCGAGACCGACGAGCGGCTGCACAACGTGGTCGCGTGGCGCGAGACGCCGTTCTTCACCGAGGAGGAGCGGGCGGCGCTCGCGCTGACCGAGGCCGCCACCCGGATCCAGGACGGCGCGCCGGGCGTGACCGACGAGATCTGGGACGGCCGCCGCCGGCCATTTCGACGAGCAGCAGCTGTCCGCGATCATCATGGAGGTCGCGATGACCAACTTCTTCAACCGGATCAACCGCACGACCCAGGAGCAGGCCGGCAAGACCTGGTGAGGCCATGCTAGGAGTTAGCAAGGGACCCTTGTCAACGCTTTCCGCAGCGCAAGGGACCCTTGCTAACGCCTGGGGCCCTCAGCTGGCGCGCAGGGTGAGCACGAGGTCGAACGGCTCCGCGGGCAGCCAGGCCTCCGGCGCCGGCGGCGGGCCGCAGGCCGCGGTGCCGAGCCCGTGGTGGCCGTAGTCGAGGTGCAGGTGGACGTCGCGACCGGGCACGAGGTCGTCGGTGTGCCGCGCCGCGGTCAGGTCGGCCGTGCTCCACCGCCGGGCGGTCAGCTCGAACGTCGGGTGCCCGATGATCTCCAGGCCGGCGCCGGTCGGGTCGGTGAACCGGGCCTGGCGCACCTTCGTCCGGTTGCCGTTCTCCTGCGGCCGCACGTACGGCGTGTGCAGGCCGTCCACCGTGGACTCGTAGCGGCCGACCAGCGCGGCCTCTGACGAGTCCACATAGGCCTCGCCCGGCCCGCCGCCGAACCACTCCACGGCGCCGAGCCGGCCCGGCACCGCCATCGCCACACCGGCCCGGGGCAGCGGGATGTCCCACTCGCCGGTCGGCTCGACGTGCAGGGCCAGCGTGACCGCGTCGTCGTCGGCGGTCCAGGTGTAGGTCGCCAGCAGGGCCCGGTCGCTGCCGGCCGGCGCGACCCGGCTGGTCACCACGTAGCCGTCGGCGCCGTCGGCGATGTCGACCACCCGGTGGGTCAGCCGGTGCAGACCCGCGGCCCGCCAGCGGCCGGCGACCGGGTCCGGGCCGAACACGTCGTTGTCGATCGGCGCCCGCCAGACATCCAGCCGCGGGCCGCGCAGGGCCAGCCCGCCGAGCGCGACGAGGTCGCCGCCCCGGAACACGGCCGGGCCGAGGGTGTCGCCGGCGAACCGGCGCCCGGAACGGCGCGGCCGGGGCGCGGCCTCGCGCAGCCGCACCTGGCCCGCGCCGACGGTCGCGCCGGCGACCCGGGCGGTCACGGTCAGCCACGCCTCGCCCCGGCCCGCCGGGAGCACGGCGTCCGGCTCGGGCAGCGGTGCCGACTCGCCGGGAGCGAGGGCCGGCGCAGCCTGGGAACCCGCCGCGACCGTGGTGCCGTCGACCGCCACCGTCCAGTCGAGCGTGACGCCGGTCAGGTCGCGGTGGTCGTATCCGTTGCGGACGGTCAGCCCGGTCCCGTCGGCGACGAGGCGGACCGGTGCGAACACCGCACCGAGCTCGGTCAGCCCCGGCGACGGCGTGCGGTCCGGGAAGACCAGGCCGTCGATGACGAAGTTGCCGTCGTGCACGGGCTCGCCGAAGTCGCCGCCGTAGGCGAAGTGGTTGCCGCGCCGGATGCCGTGGTCGAGCCACTCCCAGATGAAGCCGCCCTGGCAGCGTGGGTACCGCTCGAACAGCTCGCGGTAGGTGCTCAGCAGGCCGGGTCCGTTGCCCATCGCGTGCGCGTACTCGCAGAGCATGAACGGCAGCCCGTCGGCGGCGGCGCCGATCTCGGCCACCTCGTCCGGGGTCGCGTACATCCGGCTGTGCACGTCGGTGTGCTCGCAGGTCCGGTCGCCCTCGTAGTGCAGCGGCCGGTCCGGGTCCCGGGTGCGCGCCACCGACGCCATCGCGGCCAGGTTGCGGCCGACGCCGGCCTCGTTGCCCAGCGACCACATCACCACGCTCGGGTGGTTCTTGTCGCGCTCGACCGTGCGCCGCATCCGGTCCACCAGCGCGTCCGTCCACCGTGGATCGTCGGTGGGGTTGTCCCGCCAGCCGTTCTGCTCGAAGCCGTGCGTCTCGTAGTCGTTCTCCACGATCACCCAGAAGCCCAGCTCGTCGCAGAGGTCCAGCAGCGCGGCGTCCGGCGGGTAGTGGCTGGTGCGGATCGCGTTGACGTGGTGCGCCTTCATCAGCTCGAGCTCCGCGCGGACCACGTCGGGCGGGACCACCCGGCCGAGGTCGGGGTGGAACTCGTGCCGGTTGACGCCGCGGAAGAAGATCCGCCGCCCGTTCGCGGTGAGCAGTCCGTCGACCACGGCCACGGTGCGGAAACCGATCCGCAGCGCGACGGTCTCGGTGTCCGTGGAGACCTCGGCCGCGTACAGCGTGGGTGTCTCGGGTGTCCACGGTGCGACGCGCGTCGAGCACGTGGTCGGTGTTGACGGCGACGCGGTGCAGCCCGAGCTCGGGCACCGACAGCAGCGCGCCGTCCGGCGCGTCGACCCGCAGCGTCCCGTGGCCGCGCGTCGTACGACGCGTGCACGAAGACGTCGTCGATCCCACCGGCCGGGCGGACCTCCAGCGTGACGGCGCGGAAGATGCCGGGCAGCCACCACATGTCCTGGTCTTCCAGGTAGCTGCCGGCCGACCACTGGTGCACCCGCACGGCGATGACGTTGGCCTCGCCGGCCCGCAGGTGCGCGGTCACGTCGAACTCGTGGGTGAGCCGGCTGCCCTGGGTGGCGCCGACCTCGGCGCCGTTGACCCAGACCCGCCCGTACGAGTCGACACCCTCGAACCGCAGCAGCACCCGCTGGCCGGCCCAGCCGGCGGGCACCTCGACCACGCGGCGGTGGTCGCCGGTCGGGTTCTCCGTCGGCACGTGCGGCGGGTCGACCGGGAACGGATAGGTGATGTTGGTGTACGCCGGCTGGCCGTAGCCGTGCATCGGCCAGCTCGACGGCACCGGCAGCGTGTCCCAGCCGGAGTCGTCGTAGTCGGCGGCCGAGAAGTCGTCGGGGACGGTGGCGGTGGGGGAGAGCCGGAACCGCCAGGCGCCGGACAGGTCGATCGACGGCGCGTCGCTGTGCAGCGCGGCCCGCGGCGCGCACGGTGCCGTGCGGCCGTCCGAAGTCGCCGATGTGCGTCATGCCGGCGAACCCGTAGTCGGCGAAGCCGGTGACGCCGGGCCGGGCGCGGAACAGGGCGCCGCTGGGCGTCGGGTCGCCGGCCGACGGCCGGGACGTGGTGATGTAGAGGTCGGCCAGGTCCGGGCCGCCGAACGCGCAGGCGGTGGGCCGGTCCACCGGCATGCGGGATCACCACGTCGAGGCTCCCGTCGGGGTCGTAGCGGTGCACGGCGGCGCCGTCCCAGAGCGCCACCCAGACGCCCCCTTCGGCGTCCAGGCAGAGCCCGTCCGGCGTGCCGACCTCGGCCGGCACGGTCACGAACGGGCGCCGGTCGACCAGGTCACCGGCGTCGTCGACGGTGAACAGGTCGATCCGCTGGGTGTCGGAGTCCACGTAGTAGGCGGTGCCGCCGTCGCGCGACCAGGCCAGCCCGTTGGAGATGGTCACACCCTCCAGCACGACGGTCACGCTCAGGTCGGTGTCGAGCCGGTAGAGCTTGCCGGCGCCGCGCAGCTCGTCGACCGCCATCGAGCCGCAGTAGAACCGGCCGCGCGGGTCACAGGCGCCGTCGTTCATCCGGATCGGACCGGTCGGCCACAGCTCGGGCAGGATCTTCGGCGTGCTGGCGCCCGGGTCGAGCAGCGCGAAGCCGCGTTCGACGGCGATCACCAGCCCGCCGTCGCGGCGCGGGCGGACCGCGCAGACGACCGACGAGACGGGGGTACGGGTGACCGCGCCGTCGCCGGGATCCAGCGAGAGCATGTCGCCGGCGAGCATGTCGACCCAGTGCAGGCGCCCGGTCGCGGCGTCCCACGCCGGACCCTCACCGTGCCCGGCGAGCCGGTCGGTGACCTGTTCAACGTTGATCTTCATAGCGGCCTCATCCTGCCACGCGAACGCGGGCAGACCCTAGGCTGGGGATCATGCCCGACATCACCAGCCCAGCGATCAGCGACTACCTGCTCGCCCACTCCTCGCCCTCCGACGCCCTGCTGCGCGAGCTCGCCATCGAGACCACCCGAGCCTTCCCCGACGCGGCGGGGATGCAGATCTCGCACGACGAGGGTGAGCTGCTGACCATGCTGGTCCAGCTCGTCGGCGCGACCCGGGCGGTCGAGGTGGGCGTGTTCACCGGCTACTCGTCGCTGTGCATCGCCCGCGGGCTGGCCGCCGGGCGGCTCGCTGCTGGCCTGCGACGTGAGCGACGAGTGGACCTCGATCGCCCGCCGCTACTGGGACCGGGCCGGCGTCGCCGACCGGATCGACCTGCGGATCGCGCCGGCGATCGAGACGCTGCGCGCGCTGCCGGCCGAGGAGAACATCGACTTCGCGTTCATCGACGCCGACAAGCCGGGCTACCCGGCCTACTACGAGGAACTGGTCACCCGGCTGCGCCCGGGCGGACTGATCGTGCTCGACAACGTGCTGCGCGGTGGCCGCGTCGTCGACCCGACCGCCACCGGCGAGGGCGACCTCGCGATCCGCCAGATCAACGACCGGGTCGTCGCCGACCCGCGGGTCAGCGTGGTCATGCTGCCGGTGCGTGACGGGGTCACCCTCATCCGCAAGCGCTGACCGGCGGCGCCTCGTCAGCGTCCGGTGTGGTCGCCGCCGGCAGGTCGAGCGCGGCGCGCAGGCGTTCGGCGTCGGCGGCGGCGAGCCGGAAGGAGGCCCGGCAGAACACGCCGGACCACAGCGAGAGCACCACCATGCCGCGGTCGGCGTGCATGCTGACCCGCAGCGTGCGACCGCCGTCGCGCAGGTCGTCGAAGGTGTCGCCAACTCCCGGGAACGGGTAGACCTCACCCATGCATCGAGGATGCCGGATGTCGCCGCGCGGGGGAACCCCGTACCGGTAGCGTCGGATTCGTGGCATCCCGGGTCAAAGTGCCACCAAACATCTTCAGCATGGCGTTCGGACTGACCGGTCTTGCGGAGGTTTGGGCGACGGCGCAGTCGTACGGCATCTCCCCGGCGTGGGTCACCGACGCGCTGCTGGTCCTGGCCGGCGCCGTATGGGTGCTGTGCTGTGTGCTGTATTTCCGGCGCCCGCGCGACGTGCGCGCCGATGTGGTCGACAACATCGGGGCGCCGTTCATCTCGCTGGCGGTGATCACGCCGATGCTGCTCGCCGTGGAAGGGCTGGAACCCCGGGCGCACACGGCCGCCGTGGTGGTGGTCGACGTCTTCCTGGTGCTCACGGTGCTCTACGGCGGCTGGATCACCGGGGAATGGATCTACGCACCGGTGGACGCACCGAAGATCCATCCGGGCTACTTCCTGCCGACCGTCGCGGGTGGACTCGTCGCGTCGGCCGCCGCGACCGGGGTCGGCCAGCGCCGGCTCGGTGAGTTCATGTTCGGGCTGGGCGTGATCTGCTGGCTGGTGATGGGCTCGATCATCATGAACCGGCTGTTCGTCAACCCGCTGCTGCCGCTGCCGCTGATCCCGACGCTGGCCATCGAGGCGGCGCCGGCGCCGGTGGCCAGCCTGGCCTACTTCGCGCTCAACGGCTTCCGGATCGACGCGTTCGCCGCGATCATCGCCGGCTACGGCGTACTCCTGGTGGTCGCCCAGCTCCGCTTCCTGCCGGCGTTCCTGCGACTGAAGTTCAGCCCGGCGTTCTGGGCGTTCTCGTTCGCCTACTCCGTCGTCGCCAGCGTCACGCTGATCTGGATCAACGTGGGCCGGCCGACCGGCCACCGCGCGCTGAGCTGGCTGGTGATCGGCGCGATCACCCTGCTGGTCGGCGGCATCGCCCTGCGCACGCTGGTCGCGGTCGCCCGCGGCCACTACCTGCCCAGGCCGACGCCGCCGGCCAAGGTCACTGGAACAGCTTGACCGCGGTGATCACGGTCTCCACCACGCCATAGCCCAGCAGGATCGCGATCAACGTCCAGGACACCGCGAGCCGAGTGCTCATGCCGTCGCCTCCTTCACGGGCTCGGTCGGCTTCGGCCTGTGCTGGGAACGGTCGTCGCCGCCCGGCTCGTGGAAGCGCTCCGGCACCGGCCGGATCAGCAGGTTCGCGACGAACCCGATGGCCAGCACGCCGACCATGGTGAACAGCGCCGGCCGGTACGCCTCGGCGGTCAGCGTGCCCGGCTTGCCCTGCGCGTCCAGGAACCCGTTGATGATCAGCGGGCCGGCGACGCCGGCCGCCGACCAGGCGGTCAGCAGCCGGCCGTGGATCGCGCCGACCTGGTAGGTGCCGAACAGGTCGCGCAGGTAGGCCGGCACGGTCGCGAAGCCGCCGCCGTAGAACGACAGGATCACGCCGGCGAGCAGCACGAACAGCGCGGTCGCGGTGTGCCCGACCGAGGCCAGCAGCGCGTAGAGCACCATGCCGACGCCGAGGTAGACCATGTAGATCGGCTTGCGGCCGATCAGGTCCGAGGTGGACGACCAGACGAACCGGCCGGCCATGTTGAACAGCGACAGCACCCCGACGAAGCCGGCGGCCGCGGCGACCGCGACGGTCGAGGTGGTGCCCTCCCGGAAGAAGTCCTGGATCATCGGGCTGGCCTGCTCCAGGATGCCGATGCCGGCGGTGACGTTGCAGAACAGCACGATCCAGAGCAGCCAGAACGAGCGGGTCCTGATCGCGTTGGCCGCCGACACGCTCGCGGTGGTGACCAGCGGCTTGGCCGCCACGGTGGCCGGGTCGAAGCCGTCCGGCCGCCAGCCCTCGGCCGGCACCCGCACGTTGAACACGCCGAACATCATGATCACGAAGTAGCCGATGCCGAGCGTCAGGAAGAGCGCCACCAGCGCGCCGCCGGAGGCGACCGAGGTGCTGACGTTGGGGTCGTAGCCGCGAGTCGTAGAACGACAGCAGCTGGCGGGACGGCGGGCCGGCGATCAGCGCGCCGCCGCCGAAGCCCATGATGGCCAGGCCGGTGGCCAGGCCGGGCCGGTCGGGGAACCACTTGATCAGCGTGGACACCGGCGAGATGTAGCCGATGCCGAGGCCGATGCCGCCGATCACCCCGTAGCCGAGGTAGACCAGCCAGAGCTGGCTGGTGGCGATGCCGAGCGCGCCGACCAGGAAGCCGGTGGCCCAGAACGAGGCCGAGACGAACATCGCCTTGCGCGGGTCCGTTGGTCTCCACCCAGGTGCCGCCGACGGCGGCCGACAGGCCGAGCATGACGATCGCGATGCTGAAGATGATGCCGATCGCGGTCTGGCTCGAGTCGAAGTGCGCGACGAGCGAGTTCTTGTAGACGCTGGTGGCGTACGCCTGGCCGATGCACAGGTGCACGGAGAGCGCGGCCGGGGGGATCAGCCACCTGCTGAACCCGGGCGGCGCGACGGTGTGCTCACGATCGAGAGCGGATAACAGGGCCATGGTGTGCCTCCTGCCGCATGAACCGTTTCGATCCTAAGACGATCATGAATGTCCCGCATGTCGAAGCGAGTGGTCGGAGCCGCGCGGTGAGCGGTCACACCCGGTCGCCGACCGGACCACCGGGGCGCGATTGGCTCTGCCCTGTCGGCGGGGGCGGGCCAACTATGGAGAGATGGACCGCTTCCCGCCCACGCCGATGTCCGCGCTCGTCGACCAGCCGTGCCGCTACGACCTGGCCGAGAGCACGAGTCCGCCGCTGCGGCTCGGCGAGCTGCTCACGCCGGCCGCGCGGGACCGGCTCGACAACCTGTCCATCGGGTACGGGACGACGCCCGGCGAGCCCGAGCTGCGCGCCGTGCTGGCCAAGGACCTCGGTGTCGACCCCGACCAGGTGCTGCTCACCGCCGGCGGCGTCGCCGGGATGTTCCTGCTCGGGATGGTCACCTGCGAGGCGGGGGACCATGCGGTGGTGGCGACGCCGTGCTTCCCGCCGGCCCGGTCGGTGCTGACCGCGTTGCGGGCCGAGGTGACCGACGTGCCGCTGTCCTTCGACGCGGGCTACCGGCTCGACGTGCCCGCGCTGCTGGCGGCCGTCCGGCCCACGACCCGGCTGGTCTCGGTCGCCTCACCCCAGAACCCGTCGGGCGTACGGATGGCGGCGCGCGACCTGGCCGACCTGGTGGCCGGGGTGGCGGCGGTGGCGCCGGAGGCGGTGGTGCTGGTCGACGAGACCTATCGCGACGGCGCCTACGACGACGTGCCGGCGCCGTCGGCCGCCTCGCTCGGCCCGTCAGGTGGTGACCTGCTCGTCGCTGTCCAAGGCGTACGGTGCGCCCGGGCTGCGGGTCGGCTGGCTGACCGCTGTCTCGCCGGACCTCTACGAGCGGCTGCGCCGCGCCAAGTTCAACACGCTGATCACCGGGTCGGGGGTCGACGAGCTGCTGGCGCTGGAGGTGCTGCGGCAGCGCGACCGGGTGCTGGGTGAGCGGCGGGCGCTGCTCCGCGCCGCGCTGGCCACGCTGACCGACTGGGCGTCCGGCCTGCCGTCGGTGGAGCTGTTGCGGCCGGACGCCGGCGCGCTCTGCTGCCTGCGCCTGGGACCGGACGTCTCGCCCGAGCGGTTCTACGCGGCGTTGGCCGACCGGGACGTCCGGGTGGGGCGCGGGTCGTGGTTCGGCGAGTCCGACCGGGTGTTCCGGCTCGGGTTCGGCCACCTGCCGCCGGCCGAGTTCGCGACCGCGCTGCGGCTGCTGGGTGAGGCCGTCAGCGCCGCTCGGTGACCGCTGCACCGGCCGGGCGGGCGGCGGCGGCCGTCGCCACGTCGGTGCGGTAGGTCCGCCGCGCGCGCAGCAGGAGCAGTCCGTTGAGCAGCAGCGGCACCAGCATGATGAGGAACGCGGCACGCAGTCCCGCCCCGCGCCCGGCCGAGCCGCCGAACTCGTCGGCGACGAAGCCGAACGCGATCGGGCCGGCCGCCTCGGCGGCGAGCTGGAGCACGGTGCGGACGCTCTCCGCGCGGCCCCACAGCGCGGCCGGCACGATGTCGAGCCGGGCCGCGCCCAGTGGCGGGTTCGCGGCGGCCAGGACAGCAGGCGCCGAGGGTGAAGAAGGCGATCGACACCCAGATCTCGTCGGCGAGCAGACCGGGCAGGAAGAACAGGGCGGCCGCCGAGTACGCGACCGCCGGCACCGTGACCCGGGCCCGGGTGTGTTTTCGGCGTAGCGCGCGGTCGGTGAGCCGGCCGCCGAACAGGGTGCCGGCCAGGGCGCCCAGGCCGATCGGGATGACGACGAGGCTGACCAGGCCCTGCGACAGGCCGAACCGGTCGAGGGCGAAGATCAGCGCGAAGGTGCGCAGGCCGGCGAAGAAGAAGTAGCCGACGGCCGTGGCGATGATCAGGGTGCGGACGGTACGGATGCCCAGGACGTACCGGGCCGCCTGCCAGAAGGTCATCGTGTCCGGGTTGCCGCGCAGCACGCGGTCCCGTTCCGGCGGCACGCCCTCGTGCAGGATCGTCTCCCGGGCCTGGTCCTTCTCCGGACCGCCGTGCAGGCCCCGCGCGGTCGGCAGCCGGCTGGCGCCGCCGCGTCTCGGCTCCGGCATCAGCCGCCAGAGCGCCGCGGCCAACCCGAGGCTGAGCGCCGCGAGTCCCAGGAACGGTGCCCGCCAGGACAGCCAGGCGGCCACGTCGCCGCCGATCAGCAGGGCCAGGCCGGCGCCGACCAGCTCACCGGTGAGCACCCAGCCGTAGATCTTCGCCCGTTCGCCCGACGGGAACAGGTCGCCGATCAGCGACGCGACGACCGGCCCCGACGCGGCCACCGCGGCGCCCAGGGTGATCCGCGACAGCAGCAGAATGAGGTAGTCCGGCGCGAGGCCGCCGACCACCATCGAGGCGCCCCAGACGGCGATGGTGATCACCAGCAACCGGACCCGGAGGGTCCGGTCGGCGAGCACGCCGGCTATCGGGGCGGCGATGGCGCCGACCCCGGACGAGACGGTCGCGAAGAGGCCGAGCTGGGCATGCGAGATCCCGAGGTCGGCCTCCAGCGGCGCCGCCGACCGCGCCGATCGTCCCGCTGTCGGCGGAGTTCAGCGCGAGCACCAGCGCCAACAGGACGATCACGCGGGTCCGGACCGGCCCGCCGAGGGCTTCCGACAGTCGGGCGATCAGGTGCCTCGGCCCGGCCCGCCCGCGTACCGCCGGCAGCCGGCCGTCCACCCGTGCCGCATACCCGGCGCGGCGCCCGGGATGCGCGGGGCGGGGGACGGAAACGTCGTACCCGGCCGCTAGCTTCACCGTCATGGTCGATGTCACCGCCTACCTCCACCGGCTCGGTCTGCGCGCCGAGCCGCCGAGCGCCTCCGCTCTCGCCACGCTGCACCGCGCGCACGCCGAGCGCATCGCTTACACCACCTTCGACATCCACCTCGGCCGCACCACCACGGTCGACCCGGAGGAGTCCGCCGAGCGGATCACCCGGTTGGGCCGCGGCGGCTACTGCTACCACCTCAACGGGGCGCTGTCCGCGCTGCTGACCGAGCTGGGTTATGACGTGCGGTGGCACCTGGGCGGCGTCCAGGGCCGCGCGGCGGCCGAGCCGGTCGGCGCCAACGGCAACCACCTCGTGCTGACCGTGCACGGCCTACCCACGCCCGAGTGCCCGGCCGGTGTCTGGTTCGCCGACGTGGGCCTGGGCGACGGGCTGCACGCACCGGTGCCGTTGACGCCGGGTCCGTTCCGGCAGGGCCCCTACGACTTCCAGCTCGACCGCTCGGCGGTCGAGCCCGACGGCTGGCGCCTGACCCACGCACCCGTTCGGCGGGTTCGCGGGCATGGACTTCCGCGCGAAGGAGGCGGCCCCACCGACTTCGCGGCGATGCACCACGAGCTGACCACGTCGCCGACGTCGGGCTTCGTGCGCACGCTGACCGCGCAACGCCGACACGTCGCGGGCGCCGACATCCTGCGCGGCCTGACCCTGACGACGGTCACGGCGACCGGCATCGCGCGGCGCGAGGTCACCAACCGCGAAGAGTGGTGGGCGATGCTGACGGGCCTGTTCAACCTAGGCGTCGACGACGTGCTGCGCCGGGAGCAGGCCGACCTGTGGGATCGGGTCCGCACCTCCCACGAGTCCTGGGTGGCGGCCGGTCGCCCCTAGGGCGTCTCGTCGATCGTGGCGCGCGCTCCGCGGAGTCCGACGACGACCGACCGCGCGCGGGCAGGGTCGGATGCCGGTGTTGTAGCCAGCCCCTACCGCGCGCGCCCGGACGCCGCCTGGACCTCGGCGCGGCACCACCGTGATCCGCGAGACGCGCCCGAGGGCGTCCGCTATCGGGTTTTCCAGGCGTTTCGTCGGCATTTAAGGGGGTCGAAGGCGCCCGAAGCGGTGGCGCGGTCCGGCCGTCCCGCGCAGGCTCGGAGTATGGGCTTCCAGGTAGAGCTTCCGCCCGATGAACTGTTCGACGACATCATGCGGGAGCGGCTCATCGAGCCGGTGTTCCAGCCGGTGGTCTCGCTCGTCGACCAGCGGCCGGTCGGCTACGAGGCCTTCGCCCGCGGGCCCGAGGGGCGGCTCCGGACCCCGGCCGCGCTGTTCGCGGCGGCCGCGGAGGCCGGCCGGGCGGCCGAGCTCGACGAGCTGTGCGCGGTCATGGCCAAAGAGGCGTTCCACGCGGCCGGGATGCAGGAGCTCGCGCTGTTCATCAACTTCAACCCCGACACGCTCAGCAACGAGCCGGAGGAGGGGGTGACACCGCCGTACGCGGACGTGATGGGTGACTGCAACGTGGTCGTGGAGATCACCGAGAAGGCGGTGACCCGCCGGCCCGCCGGGTTGCTCGACGCCGTCATCGACGCGCGCCGCCGCACGGCGCGGATCGCGCTCGACGACATCGGGGTCGATCCGGCCAGCCTGGCCGCGATGCCGCTGATCAACCCCGACGTCATCAAGCTGGACCGGACGGTCATCCAGGACACGTCGGCGGACTCGCACGTCATCAACGCCGTCCTCGCGGACGCGCGCACGCGGGGTGCGCAGATCGTGGCCGAGGGGGTCGAGCGGCACGAGCACGTGGCGACCGCGCGCACGCTCGGCGCGACGCTGGGCCAGGGTTGGCTGTTCGGCCGGCCGGGGCCGTTGCCGACGGCCATCCGCCCGTCGGACCAGTTGCTCGCCCGGGTGGGGCCGAGGTCGATCGCGCGGACGACGCCGTACGAGGTGCTCGCCCGCACCGAGCCGGTAGGCCCGACTCTGCCGGCCGACCTCGCCGCGATGTCCGCGCAGATCGAGAACCAGGCGGCACAGGCGACCGACGCGGCGATCCTCGTCGTGAACATCGGCGAGCTGCGCTATCTGGCCGTGGACAGCCTGATCACCTACGCGTACCTGAACAGCCGCGGCATCGAGGTCTTCCTGGTCGGGCACGACATCCCGTACGCCCCCGGTGGCCGGGTGCGGGGGATCCCGCTGGCCGACGACGATCCGCTGCGGAACGAGCGGACCATCCTCCTGGTCGGCAGCAGCTACGGCAACGGCGTGTTCGCCCGCCGAGCCCCGGGCGCGCACGACGACGCGGCGTACGACGCCGGCGTCTGCCACGAGTGGGACCGCGTCGTCGAGGCGACCCTGCCACTGGTCAGCCGGGTCGAGCAGATCTGAACTCCTTGGCCGCGGTTGAGCGGGCCGCGGCCGCCGATCTCGACGGCTGAGCCCTCGCGCGGCCTGTCGGCTCCGGACATGGGAGGGCCCCGGTGGCGGTTGCCACCGGGGCCCTCCCGGGCTGCAGGGATCAGCAGCGGACGAAGCCGCGCGAGTTGTTGCCCCGCACGCGGTACGAGCAGCTGTCGATCGCCCGGCCGCGCGGGCCGCTCAGGGTCGCGGTGTCGCCGTCGTTGTTCCAGATGTGCATGCCGCTGCGCCAGAAGACGGCGCGGTTGCTGTTGCGGCCATTTCCGGTGTGGACCCGGATCGTGCCGCCGTCGCCCTGGATCCAGGTGTTGCCGAACGTGTAGACGTGGTTGTTCCGGTCGGCGAGCTCGTAGCCGCGCAGGTTCACGGCGCGCCGGCCGTGGTTGACCAGCGTCACGACCTCGCCGTTGAGGCTCTGGTTGCTCCGGTTGTCGCGGCCGGGCGCGTCGTACTGGATGGCCGCGATCTGCACGACGGCGGCCGGCGGACGCTGACCGGGGCCACGGTCACGGTCACCGTTGCGGTGCGGGTCGGCCGAGGCCGACGCGGCACCGGCGAGGACGGACGCGAGAGCGACCAGCGAGACGGCAGCGATTCCAACGATCTTTCGCACAACATCCTCCGAAGATGTCCTTGGTGTAGCGGGGATGTTCAGATCATTGCGGACATCCGAGGGCAAAACCTAGCGGCAATACGTGTCCGACTGTCCGAATCGTCCATTTCATCCTATTGCGGTCGTCGGATCAGCCATGATCGACTGTCCGGTCGACAGTGGCCCTCGGCCGTTAGGGTGGCCGGGGCAGGGGAGGGCTCGAAAATGGACTTTCAGACCGCGCTGACGTCGCTGTTCATGCCCGAGGGACGGCTCGATCCGTACCCCGCGTACGACGTCATCCGGGCGCACGCGCCGGCCTTCGACACGCCGGACGGCCGTTGGTTCGTCACCGGCCACGCGCTGACCAGCCGTCTGCTGCGCGACCCGGGCCTGCGGGTCGCGGACGCCGCCGACTACGACGGCTTCTGGCCGACCTGGCGCGACAACCGCGGGGTCGCGTCGATCGTGCTGTCCATGTTGCAGACCAACCCGCCGGACCACACCCGGATCCGCCGGGCGGCCGCCGCGACCTTCACCGCCCGCCGGGTCGCCGGGCTCCGCGACGTCATCGCCGGTCAGGCGGAGGACCTGGTCAAGGCGATGCCCGCCGAGGCGGACTTCATGACCGCCTTCGCGTACCCGCTGCCGATCGGGGTCATCTGCGCGCTGCTCGGCATCCCGGAGGCCGACCGGGCCTGGTTCCGGCAGCGGGCCGCCGACCTGACCACCGTGCTCGAGCCGATCAGCACCGAGGAGGAGATGCGGCTAGCCGACGTGGCCGGGCGCGACCTCGAGGACTACTTCATCGGGCTGATCGCCGAACGCCAGCGCGCACCCCAGGAAGACCTGACCAGCGCGCTGGTCGCCGACGGCGGCGCTGACCGGCGCGGAACTGCTCGCCAACCTGGTGCTGCTGCTCGTCGCCGGCTTCGAGACGACCACCAACCTGCTCGGCACCGGCATCGCGATCCTGCTGGAGCGGCCGGAGCTGGCGGACCGGTTGCGCGCCGACCCGGACCTCGCGCCGGCGTACGTCGAGGAGATGCTGCGCTACGACTCGCCGGTGCAGCTCACCTCCCGGTCCACCACCGAGCAGCTCGACCTCGGCGACGGGATCTCGGTGCCGGCCGGCGCGGAGCTGACCATCCTGCTCGGCGCCGCCAACCGGGACCCGGCCCGCTACACCGACCCGCACCGCTTCGACCCGGACCGCCCGAACATCCAGCCCGTCTCGTTCGGCGGCGGCTCTCACTACTGCCTCGGCGCACCGTTGGCCCGGCTCGAAGCGCAGGTGGCGTTTCCGCTGCTGCTGAACATGTTGCCGCGGCTGGCCCTTTCCGGGCCGCCCGTCCGTCGCGACCGCCTGGTGCTGCGCGGATACGCCGAACTGCCCATCAGTTCCTAGAGCAAAGCCTTCTTACTCGGGTTCGTCGTGGTGCGGACCGTTCCTCCCGCGAGGGAGCGCTCCGCTTCGCTCCGCTGCCAGGTCCGCGTTGGGCGGCGACCATCTTCCTAAAGCGCAAGGAAGGGCCGCTTGTTAACGGTTTTCGTATAGCGAGGGGCCCCTGTTAACTGGACCGTGGGCGGGCGGTAGGGTTATCTCGTGTCGCGCCGCAATGGGTGGTTGGCGGGGATTTCTACGAGGACGATGCGGACTCCGTCTGGGTCCTCTATCGACATCTCGATCAGGCCCCATGGTTCTTGTTGGGGCTCGCGCGTTATCGGGACGCCCGCCGCGGAGAGGCGTTCGTGTTCCGCCCGGATGTCGCGTACCTGGAGCCAGAGTTGGAGTGGGCCCGGTGGGGCGTCTGGCGCTGTGCCCGAGACCTCCAGTAGGCCTTGGCCGAGGAAATAGACCACGCCGGGGTGCTCTGGCGGGCCGAACTCGCGGTAGACCGCGAGGCCCAGGACGTCGCGGTAGAAGCGGTGGCTGCGGTCCAGGTCGGACGGTCGGAGCAGGGCGCGGCTGCTGAGTACCTCCATGACACCAACATGCCGTGCCCGGCCGCGCGATGGGTGGGGATCGGTCGGGGTCGCCGCATTCGCGCGGCGACCCCGAGCCGGACGCGGACGGTCAGTTGTCGTCGAGCGGGTCGCGCATGCCGCGGCCGCCGACGCCGCAGTTCGGTGCCGACCAGAAGCGGCTCGGGCGGCCGTCGACGTGGGTGTGGTCGTTGTGGTCGGGGTAGCCGGGGCCGAGGATGCCGGCGAACCCGTGGTTGCGGGCGGCCTGGGCGAACGTGCACAGCGAGTGCGGTCCGGAGCCGAGGTCGACCGCGTCGCCGTAGAGGTGGCGGCTGCTGCTCGCGCCGCCGACCGCGTTGTTGCAGGCCTGGCTGCGGAAGCCGCTGGTGACCCGGATCTGCTGGTCGCCGAGGGCGTGCCGCATCGCCTGCAGCTTCCACATGGAGACCAGGGCGTTGAAGCGCGCGGTGGCGGCCGAGACGTTGCCGCCGGCCCAGGTGCTGTTGCAGTTGTTGAGCTCGGCGTAGGAGAAGTTGACCGGCGTGCAGTCGTCGTCCTGCAGGGCGTAGAGCCGGTTGAACGTGTTAGGGCCGGCGATGCCGTCCGCGCCGAGGCCGTACGCCTGCTGGAAGCGGATCACCGCCGACCGGGTCGCCGGGCCGAAGGCGCCGTCGATCCCGATCACCCCGCCGGTGCCGGGGTAGCCGGCGACGCGGATCTGCAACTGCCGGACGTCTTCGCCGGACATGCCCTGCGACAGCGTCCGGCCCCAGGTGTAGCAGCCGTCGGCCTGTGCGGCGCCCGCGGTGGTGACCAGCCCGACCGCCGTGGACGCGACGGCGAGCGAGAGCATCGCGAGGACCTTGGTGAGAAAGCGGCGCATCGAGCGCCTCCCGTCACGTTGGCAAACATTGACGGGTGGAAGTATCTCTATGCAATGTGAAGGCGTCAATAATCGCCGGCAAACTCAGCCGGCCTGGCAAAAATCTCCATCACGAGATGCGGGGCAGCTTCTGCCGGGCCACCACCACGTCGTGGAACGGGTCGCCCTCGGTCGCGAGGCGTTCGAGGATCGTCTTCGTGGTGAACGCGTCCGGCTTGAGCTTCGGGTCGTCGAGCTCGTCCCAGTGGATCGGCGCCGACACCGGCGCACCGGCCGCGGGCCGCGGGCTGTAGGGCGCGACCAGCGTGTTGCCGATGGCGTTCTGGGTGTAGTCGAGCCGGGCCAGGCCGTCGCGCTGCGACTTCTGCCACTTCCAGCTGACCAGCTCCGGCGCCGCCGCCCCGACCGAACGGGACAGCTTCTCGACCCAGGCGCGGGTGGTCGCGTACGACGGGCCGCGGGTGATCGGGATCCAGATCTGGATGCCGCGCTTGCCGGTCAGCTTGGCCCGGGACAGCGACGCCGAGGTGGTCCAGCGCGTCGTGGTGCAGCTTGGCCAGCGTCACCAGGTCCGCCCACGTGGTGTCGGTGCCCGGGTCGAGGTCGATCAGGGCGTACGTCGGCTTGTCGGGCTTGTCCACCTGGGACGTCCAGGCGTGCCACTCCAGCGCGCCGAAGTTCGCCGCCCACAGCAGCGCGGCCGGCTCGTCGGCGACCAGGTAGGTCTGCGAGTCGCCCGCCGCCGCGTCCGGGTTGTCCCAGCGGCCGATCCATTCCGGCGCGTGCTTGGGCAGTTCCTTCTGCCAGAACCCGCGTGTGCCGGCGCCGTCGGGATAGCGGTGCAGGTTCAGCGGCCGGCGGGTCAGGTAGGGCAGGATCGTCGGCGCGATCTGCGCGGTGTAGCGCAGGAAGTCCCGCTTGGTGATCGGCTTCTGCCGGCCGCGGCCGGGGAACAGCACCTTGTCGAGGTTGGTCACCTTCAGGTCGCGGCCGAAGACGTGCCAGGTGCCCTGGGTCTTGAGCCGGTCCAGTGCCTTGAGCTCGTCGCGGTCGGCCTCGGTCGCGGCGTCGGCCTTCAACGCCAGGCTGGCCGTCGCGGCCGGCAGGTCGGAGCGCCACAACCGGTCCGGGTCGGCCTTCACCTCGTCGTTGGTGCGCCCGGAGAGCACCGAGCGGGGATGCTTCTCCGGATCCCAGTTCGGCTTCGCGTACGCGTCCTTCTTGTGCAGCAGGATCCAGTCGTCGGCCCGCGTACGCACGAAGACGAACCGACCGTTGAGCTTCTCGCCGTGCAGGTCGGCGTGCAGCTCACCGTCGGCGAGGGCCTTGGCCGGGTCCTGTTCCTGCGGCTCCCACGTGCCGATGTCCCAGACGATCACGTCGCCGCCGCCGTACTCGCCGGCCGGGATGACGCCCTCGAAGTCGATGTACTCCATCGGATGGTCCTCGACGTGGTACGCGCCGCGGCGCACCCCGGCGCTCAGCGTCGGACCCTTCGGCACCGCCCAGCTCACCAGCACCCCGTCGACCTCGAGGCGCACGTCGTAGTGCAGGTTGCGGGCGCGGTGCCGCTGCACGACGAAGCGCCGCTCGTTGGCGCCGCCGGCCTTCTTCCGCGCTCCGGACGGTTCCGGCGTCTTGGCGAAGTCGCGCTTGCCGCGGTAGGTGGAGAGCTTCTCCCGGGAGGTCACCACAGTCGGGACCGTCGTCGCCAGCGCGGGGTCGCGGTGCGGCCGACGAACCAGGTCATCATGGCGAGCGCGGCGCAGACGCCCAGCGCGGCCACGCCGGGCCGGTCCCAGAGGATCAGCAGGAGCGGCGTCAGGGCGAGCAACGCGACGATGATCACGATGGGCACCAGGAGCCTCGTCCATTGCCGACTTCGCCCGCGCATTCGTCTCGCGAACCGCGGGTCCTCGGCCGCCAGGTGGCGTTCGATCTCGGCCAAGCGCTGCCGATCGCCCTGACTGAGCACGGCCATCGCCTCCGTACACACCGGTCTTCGTGCCGTACACCCGGGCGCATACCCACCCCGCCCACCTTCATGCCGCCCAATCCTTTGCTCTGCATCCACATGCGCATCACCGGTAGGCCGGCTACCGGTGATGCGCATATGGGTGCAGAGCAAAGCCCCTCCGGGTGGGTGGCTGACCAGCGCGGATATCGTCGCCGGGTGCCTTCTCTAGCAACTCCCGCGGTGCCGGCCGGTGCGATGTCCTCGTCGAAACAGCCCGAGATCGACGGCGACGGTGTCCGGTTGCGGCCCTGGCGTCCGGATGACCTCGACGTGGTCCTGGCCGGCTACGCCGACCCGGCGATCCAGCACTGGCACTGCCGCTCGATGACCACGCTCGAGGCGGACGCCTGGATCCAGGCGTGGCGGGGGCGGTGGAGTGGGGAGAGCGGCGCCGGTTTCGCGGTCGAGCGCGACGGCGCGGTGGTCGGCCAGATCAGCCTGCGCCGGATCGACCTGGCCGAGGGTCTGGCCGAGGTCTCCTACTGGGTGCTGCCCACCGCCCGCGGCGCGGGGATCGCGGGGCGGGCGCTCGGCGCGCTGACCGGCTGGTCGTTCGGCAAGCTCGGGCTGCACCGCATCGAGGTCGCCCACTCGACCGCCAACCCGGCCTCGTGCGCGGTCGCCGAGCGCGCCGGCTTCGCCCTGGAGGGCACCAAGCGCGCCGAGGCCAAGCACGCCGACGGCTGGCACGACATGCACCTGCACGCCCGCCTCGCCACCGACTAGGTCAACGCACCCGCGCGTAACGGAGCAGGCGGTCCTGGACTTCCGGGTACGGGGTCGCGGCCGGCGGTGGTTGGCCGTCGCGGACGCCGGTGGCCACCGCGACCGCCGCGTCGAGGGCGGCGCGGTAGGGGAGTGAGCCGGTGCTGACCCGGCGGATGCCGAGGTCGGCCAGGTGCGGCAGGGTCAGTTCGGGGATCACCAGCACGTTCACCGGCACCGGCAGGTTGACCGCCAGCTCGCGCAGCTCCGCCGGCTTGGTCGCGCCCGGCACGAAGATGCCGTCGGCGCCGGCATCGACGTAGGCCGCGGCCCGTTCCAGCGTCGCGGAGAGGGTGGCGTCCTGGCCGAGCCAGTACGTGTCGGCGCGGGCGTTGACGTACACGTCCGGGTTGCGGGCCTTGATCGCGGCGACCTTCTCGGCGTGCAGCGCGGGCTCGACCAGCCGCCCGCCCGTGCTGTCCTCCACGTTGACGCCCGCCACGCCCAGGCCGGCGACGTACTCCGCGACCTCGTCCGGGTCGGTCGAGTAGCCGTCCTCGATGTCGACGGAGACGAACGCCGGCAGGGCCGACAGGGCGTGCGCCAGTGCGCGGGTGGCGTCGCGGGTCGCGGCCCGCCCGTCCGGAACCCCCAGCCCCGCGGCCACACCGAAGCTGGTGGTGCCGACCGCGGGAAAGCCGGCCTCGACGAACGCGAGCGCCGAGCCGACGTCCCACGCGTTGGGTAGCAGCAGGGGCAACGTGCCGTCGTGGAGCTCTCGGAACGTCATGCCAGGACGTTACCGGTCCAAACTGGGCGGTGCGGCGGCAATCAGAGCCAGCCATGCTCCCGGGCCCGGTTCAGCGCCTCGCCGCGGTTGCGGGCGTCGGTCTTGCCGATCGCCGCCGACAGGTAGTTGCGGACGGTGCTGGTCGACAGGTGCAGCCGGGCCGCGATGTCGCCGATGGTCGCGCCGCCGGCCGAGGCGCCGAGCACCTCGCGTTCGCGGTCGGTCAGGGGGTTGGGCTGGGCGGCCAGCGCCTGGGTGGCCAGCACCGGGTCGACCACGATCTCACCGGCGAGCACGCGGCGGATCGCGGCGGCCAGGTCCTCCACCGGGTTGTCCTTGACCAGGAAGCCCTTCGCGCCGGCCTCGAGCGCGCGGCGCAGGTAGCCGGGGCGGCCGAAGGTGGTCACCATGACCACGTGGCAGCCGGGTCGGGCGGCGGTCACCTCGGGGATCAGGTCCAGGCCGCCGCGCCCGGGCATCTCGATGTCGAGCAGCACCACGTCGGGCGCGCTGTCGCGGACGCGGTCGACCACCTCGTCGCCGCGCGCCACGGTGGCCACCACGGTCAGGTCGTCCTCCAGGTCGAGCAGGGTGGCCAGCGCCGAGCGCATCATGCCCTGGTCCTCGGCGATCAGGATGCGCGTAGTCATGCGGCCGGCACCCGGGCGCGCAGCGTGAAGCCGGCCGGGGTCGAGGTGGTGGTGAGTGCGCCGCCGGCCGCTTCCAGGCGCTCGCGTAGGCCGCGCAGGCCGGTGCCCTCGCCGGGCGGGCCGCCGCCCTGGCCGTCGTCGGTGATCTCCACCCGGGCCGTCTCCTCGTCGACCGACACCGCGATCCGGCAGGTGCTCGCCGACGCGTGCCGCAGCACGTTGGTGGTGCCCTCCCGGACCACCCAGCCGAGCAGCGCGTCGACCTGGCCGGCCAGGCTCGGCCGGTGCGGGCGGCACGTCGGCGTCGACGTTGCCGGCGGACAGCGCGGCGCGGGCGTTGGCCAGTTCGTCGGCGAGGCGCACGGCGCGGTAGCCGCTGACCGTCTCGCGTACCTCGGTCAGCGCCTGCCGTCCCGATCGCCTCGATGTCGCGGGCGTGCTCGGCGGCGGCGGGCGGGTCGCGGTCGACCAGCCGGCGGACCGCCTGCGCCTTGACCACGATCACCGACAGCGTGTGGCCGAGCAGGTCGTGCAGGTCGCGGGAGAAGCGCAGGCGCTCGTCGGCGACCGCGGCCAGGGCCAGGCGCTCCCGGGTCGCGGTCAGCTCGGCGACCAGGCCGACCAGGTAGCGGATCAGGAAGGTGGCCACGCCGGCGATGAACGTGGCGAAGGCGAGGAACAGGCCGGTGTCCAGCGAGCGGCTCTCGATGCCGGCCGCCACCGCGCCGCTGATCGTCAGCGAGGTGACCACGCCGAGCGCCCAGCGCATGCGCACCGCGAGCGCGGCCGCGATGGCCAGCAGCGGGAACAGGAACGGCCGGTCGGTGTGCCAGAGGATCAGGTAGCCGGTGCACAGCGCCGTGAAGCCCGCGAACGGCCATTCGCCCCGGCGCAGGACGGTCAGCGTGAACGCCACGCCCAGGCCGAGCAGGTAGGCGGCGCGGCCCGGGCTGGGCGCCGGTGAGCGCGTCGACCAGCGGGGCGAGGAGCAGCACCGGTGCCCAGATCAGGCCGAACCACGGTCCCGGATGGCGGGCGAGCCAGTCCAGCGGCGGTACGCGCTCGACTGTCATCGGATCATCGTAGGCGCGGGCCGCTGGGCCCGAACCCACGCGGTGAACGCCTCGACGCCGTCGAGGACGGCCTCGTTGCGCAGCGAGTGGTACATGTCGAAGCCGTGCTGGCTGCCGGGAAGCTCGGCGTAGACGACCGGGCCGGTGGACACCTCGCGGAGGCCGGCGACGAACTCGCGGGCCATCTCCACGGGCACGAGCGAGTCCTTGTCGCCGTGCACGACGAACATCGGCGGCAGGTCCGGGCCGGCGTAGTCCAGCGGGGCCGAGAGGATCGCCGGCTCGTCGTAGTACCCGCCGTACCAGGCGTACAGCGGCATGGCGGCCGTGATCGTGGTGTCGACCTCTTCGAAGCCGGGCTGGAACTCGGGCGCGTTCGGGGTGGCCGCGCACACCGCGGACAGGTGCCCGCCGGCCGAGCTGCCGGCGATGTAGATCTGGTCGGGGTCGCCGCCGTACTCGGCCGCGTGCGCCCGGGCCCAGGCGATCACCTTCTTCGCGTCGACCAGGTGGTCCGGCCAGCCCGCTTCGAGGCCGCAGCCGGTAGTCGGCGCTGATGCACACCCAGCCCTGGCCGGCGAGCCGGTGCAGCAGCGGCTTGCCCTCGCGGCGCTTGTGGCCGCTGTAGTAGCCGCCGCCGTGCAGGTAGACCAGCACCGGTCCGCCGGTCGGCCGGGAGCGGTGGACGTGCACGTCGAGCCGGTTGCGCTTGGCGTCGCCGTACCGCAGGTTGCCGATCCGCTCGATGGAGTGGTCGCCGGGCAGTGGCGCGAACAGGATCCGGGCCAGCCGGCTGCGGTGGGGGACCCGCACGCCGAGGGTGTCGGCCAGCGCGCGCGTCGACCGCGGCCCGGGTGCGGAGGGCACGCGCGACGATCACGCCGAGGCCCGCCAGGACCAGCACGGCCAGGCCGGCGGTCAGCGCGCCGCCGGGGCTGTCCAGGTCGCCCTCCACGAGCGCGAGCACGGTCGAGGCGAGCAGGCCGTACGCGAACAGGAACGGGAGCTCGTTGAACACCACGCTGGCGATGTAGGCGACCATGCGGAGCGGGCGGGGCCGGTGCGGCGGCGTGAGCGAGAACAGCACGCCCACGCCGAGGATCACGACACCGACGAGGTAACCGAACGGAACGTCCATAGGCATGATCCGACGGTATGGCCGGGGCCGTTGGCAGCGGCAGATGACGATGTCCCGGGTTCGGCAGGACGAATGTCCTACTGCGGACGCGCCGGCTCCGTGGCGAGCTCCACGAACACCGGGTTGAGCTGGCGGGCGTTGAGCACGACGACGACCGGCCAGAGGCACTCGGCGGCGGCCAGGAAGCGTTCGGTGAGCCCGATCTGGTCGCCGCGGTTGAACAGCTCGCTGGCGAACCAGAACATCAGGCCGATCATCAGTCCGGTCGCGAGCAGGGACGCGGTCGGCCGCAGGGACCAGGGCGCACCGGCCTCGGTCCGGAAGGCGAACGCGGGCCAGACCGCGAGGGCGACGAAGGCCGCACCGGCCCACAGGCCGTGCAGGGCGGAGGCGCCCTGTGCCGGCTGCGGGAAGAACGCGGAGGTCAACGAGACCACGCCACCGAAGATCATCACCACCCGGCCGGCCAGCATCGCGGGGTACAGGCCGATGCCGGTCAGGATGAAGCAGACGCCCATCCCGGTGAAGCCGATCACCAGGATCCAACGGTCGGTGGCGCCGAGGCCGCCGAGCCAGCTGATCGTGTCCCGGACGGAGTTGTAACTGGCGGACTGGCGTGCGGTGGACACCGTCAGGCCAGCTACGAGGAAGATCGGGGCCAGGATCGCAGTGATCACCGCCCATCCCGGGACCGGTCGCACCGAGCCAGTTTGGCATGATTTATCGGCTCCGAACGGGACATTCGAGTAGCCAGCCGATCACCCAAAGCTTCCGATTAGGACGTTTCTCACATCCCAGTCAAGCTGGGAGCCGATCATCAGGTTGGTCGGGCAGGGTCCAAGCCATCCGCCCCTGATGAGGGAGACATGGCAACCCTTCTCTACCGCCTCGGCCGCGCGTCCTTCCAACGGCGCCGGCTGGTCGTCGCCCTCTGGCTGGTCCTGCTGGTCGCACTGGGTGGCGCCGCCGCCGCGTTCATGAAGCCGACCACGAGCGACTTCACGATGCCGGGCACCGAGTCACAGCGGGCCATCGACTCCCTCAGCCGGGAGTTCCCGCAGGCCAGTGGGACGACCGGCACGATCGTGATCGCCGCACCGGCCAACCGGAGCCTGCAGGACCCGGACGCCCGCGCGGCCGTCGCCGCGGTGGTGCGCGAGGCCGGATCCCTGCCGGGCGCGGTCGCCGCCGTCGACCCGTTCGCGGCCGGCGCGATCTCCCCCGACGGCCGGCACGCGCTGGTCCAGGTGCAGTTCGCCGCCCAGGACGACGCGATCACCGACGCGCAGCGGGACGCGTACGCCCACTCCGGCGCCGCCGCCGAACAGGCCGGCCTGCGCGTCGAGCACGGCGGCGAGGTCATGCACAACGAGCCGGAGATCGGCGGCACCGAGGGCATCGGCGTCCTGGTCGCGCTGGCCGTCCTGGTGGTCACCCTCGGCTCGCTGGTCGCCGCCGGCATGACCATGCTGACCGCGCTGATCGGCGTCGGCGCCGGCATGGCCGGACTGTTCGCGCTCAGCGGCGTCGTCGGGCTGACCAGCACCGCGCCGATCCTCGCCCTGATGCTCGGGCTCGCCGTCGGCATCGACTACTCGCTGTTCATCACCTCCCGCTACCGGCAGCACGTCCGCGACGGGGTGCCACCGCCGGAGGCCGCCGGCCGGGCCCTCGGCACCGCCGGCTCCGCCGTGCTCTTCGCCGGCGGCACCGTGGTCATCGCGCTGGCCGGGCTCGCCCTGGTCGGCATCCCGTTCCTGACCGTGATGGGCCTGGCCGCCGCCGGCACCGTCGCCGTCGCGGTGCTGGTCGCCGTCACCCTGCTGCCCGCGCTGCTCGGCTTCGCCGGCCGGCGGGTGCTGCCCCGCCGGGCGGTCACCCTCGACCAGACGGTGCGGCGCGAGCCGGCCGGCTTCCGCTGGGCCCGCCAGGTGATCCGGTTCCGGGTGCCGTTGCTGCTGGCCGGCGTGCTCGGCCTCGGCGCGCTGGCCCTGCCGGCGATGGACATGCGGCTCGCGCTGCCGGACGCCAGCACCGCTCCGATCGGCAGCCCGACCCGGGCCGCCAACGACCTGATCACCGAGGGCTTCGGGCCCGGCTTCACCGGCCGGCTCGCCCTGGTCGTCAGCACCGACAGCGCGGCGGCCACCACCGCCGCGGTGGCCGAGGTCTCCCAGGACCTCGCGGGTACGCCCGAACCTGCTGGCCGTGACGCCGCCGAACGTCAGCCAGGACGGGAAGACCGCCCTGCTCGGCGTGCTGCCGAAGACCGGCCCGACCGACCCGGCGACCGAGACGCTGGTGCACGACATCCGGGCCAAGGCGCACGACGTCGCCGGCGCCGACATCGCGCTGACCGGCCAGACCGCCGTCGGCATCGACGTGTCGGCGAAGCTGTCCAGCGCGCTGCCCACGTACCTGCTGCTGGTCGTCGGGTTGTCGGTCCTGCTCCTGGGGTTGGTCTTCCGGTCGGTGCTCGTGCCGATCAAGGCGGCACTCGGCTTCCTGCTCACCGTCGGCGCGACGTTCGGGCTGACCACGCTGGTGTTCCAACAGGGCCACCTGGCCGGGCTGGTCGGGCTGGACACGCCCGGACCGCTGGTCAGCTTCCTGCCGATCCTGCTGATCGGCATCCTGTTCGGCCTGGCGATGGACTACGAGGTCTTCCTGGTGTCCCGGATGCGCGAGGACTTCGTGCACGGCGACCCACCGACGAGGGCCACCGTCAACGGCATGGGGCACGGCGCCCGGGTGGTGACCGCCGCCGCCCTGATCATGGCCGCGGTGTTCGCCGGCTTCGTGCTGCTGGACGACCCGGTGATCAAGTCGATGGGCTTCGCGCTGGCCGTCGGGGTCGCCATCGACGCGTTCGTCGTGCGGCTGACCCTGGTGCCCGCGGTGATGTCGCTGCTCGGCCGGGCGGCGTGGTGGCTGCCGCGCTGGCTCGACCGGATCCTGCCGGACGTCGACCTGGAGGGCGCGAAACTGCGCCGCCACCTGGACACCACCGCGCCGGAACCCGGAGCTCGCCGAGGTCACGACGCGGTGAGCAGGGTCGCCGCCCGTTCACCGGCGGCCCGCATCGCGTAGCGGTGGAGCTCCGGCCCGAAGGTGATCCGGGTGGCGCCCAGCCGCGCGAGCTCGGCCACGGAGTCCGCGTCCGCGCCGGCCGCCATGTTGATCGGGCCCTCGATGCCGGTCCCGCAGCACCGGGAACACCTCGTGCGGCGCGAGCAGCGGGTAGACGCAGTCGGCGCCGGCGGCCACGTAGAGCCGGGCGCGGGCGACGGCGTCGGCCGGGTCGCCCGTGCCGAACAGGAAGGTGTCGACCCGCGCGTTGAGGAACAGGTCGTCGCCCGCCTCCGCGCGCACCTCGGCCAACCAGTCCGCGTGCCGCGGCCGGGTCCTTGAGCGTGGCCTGCCCGACGGAGTCCTCGAGGTTGCAGCCGACGGCGCCCGCCTCCAGCAGCCGGCTGACCAGTTCCTTGGGCGGCAGGCCGTAGCCGTCCTCGACGTCGGCGGAGACCGGCACGGGCACGGCCCGGACGATCCGCGCCACCGCGGCGAACATCTCGTCGGGTGGCGTCGCACCGTCCTGGTAGCCCAGCGACGCGGCGACCCCGGCGCTCGGGATGGCGAGCGCCGGGAAGCCGGCTTCGGCGAAGACCCGGGCACTGGCCGCGTCCCACGGACCCGCAAGGACGAGCGGGTCGCCGCCGTGGTGCAGGGCCCGGAAGGTCGCCGCGGTCATGCCTGCTGCGCCGCGAAGCCGGACCGCCACGTCGGGTGCAGCGGGTTCCAACCCCGGGACCGGGCCAGTTCGTTGGACGCGCCCCGGGCCCAGTCGAGCTGGCCGGCGGTGCGCGCGGGGCTGGGCACGCCGAGCGCGGTCGAGAGCACCGGCAACCACTCGTCACCTGGCGCGGGCTCGTCGTCGACGACGTTGACCGGCCCGGCCGGCCAGTCGAGCGCGGCGACGGTGGCCCGGGCGGCGTCGACGACGTGCAGGAACGAGCTCACCGAGCCGTCCGCCTTGAGGTAGGCGAGGATCTTCGCGTTCTGGTCGCCGGACAGCGCCGCGGCGACCGGTCCACCGGGCACGTACCAGGTGCCGGGCCGTACAGGATGCCGAACCGCAGCGCCACGGAGGTGTCGATCTCGGCCGCCGTGGCCTCCAGCGCCCGCACCCCGTCGACCATCGGGCCGCGCGGCTGCTCGGCGCCGAAGTCGAGTGGAGTGGTCTCGTCGGCCGGCTTCTCGCCCGGCTCGTAGATCCAGGCGAGCGACTGGACGATGAACCGCTTGACGCCGGCGGCCTTGGCCGCGTCGACGAGGTTGCGCGTGCCGTCCTTGCGCAGCCGGTCGGTCGCGGCACCGTCGGCGCCGGACAGGTCGGTGAGCTGGTGGATCACGACGTCCGGCTCGGCGGCCACCACCGCCCGGCGCAGCGCGTCCCGGTCGAACGCGTCGGCCCGCAGGCCGGTCGCGCCCTGGCGCCGGATCCGCTCGACGCCGGCCGGGTTGCGGGAGACTCCGGTGACCTGGTGCCCGGCGTCCAGCAGCAATGGAACGAGCTGGCGGCCGACGGCGCCGGTGGCGCCCGCGACGAAGATACGCATGATGATCAATCCCCCGTGAATGGTCGGTTCGGTCAATGGCAGGTGAGGGGCAGCGGTGCTGCGGTCCGCGCCTGATGCCGGCGCGAGCGCGGTGTGCGGCCGGTGGGCCCGCCGGGTCAGCAGGTGGTGGGTCAGGACGCCGAGGGCCGCTCCGAGCATCGGCGCCACGAGGTAGATCCACAGGTCAATCGTCTCTCCGGAGAGCGCGGCCGGGCCGAACTGGCGGGCCGGGTTGATCGAGCCGCCGCTGCGCGGACCCAGGAAGGCGATCACCAGGCCGACGTACAGGCCGATGACGTAGGGCACTGTCCGGGCCCAGCGGGGACGATCGAGCAGGAACCCGATCAGAGCGATCAGAACCAGCATGCCGAGGAGTTCGGCGACGAAGACGGACGCCGGCTGCCAGGTCTCCGCGGGCCTGATCGCGGCGTAGTTGACCATCGGCAGGGCGGCGCGGTCGCCCCAGGCGAGGCGCCCGAGGGCCACCCCGGCCGCGGAGCCCGCGAGCTGGGCGAGCACGTACGGCAGGACGCTGCGACCTGGGAACAGTTTCATCAGCCACAGGGTCAACGTCACCGCGGGGTTCATGTGGCCCCCGCTGCGCTTGCCGAGCGGGCTGAGGATCAACCCGGTCAGGATCACGCCGCTGACCGCGCCGACGACGGCGAGCGCGGCGCCCAGGTCGGCGACGAACAGCGGTGAGCCAGGATCGCGAAGCCACCGGATGACCGTCAACGCCAGGAACAGCAGGACCGTAGTCAGCACGAACTCGTCAGCGGCACGCGTCAGAGTCGGGCTGAGTCGCCCGGTCGCGTGTGCTTCGTTGTTCGTCATGCCGACAACGCTAGGCGCGCGGTGGCACCGGAGTATGGTCCATTTTCATGGGGGAATCGGGGGCCACTTCGGCGGGCGCCGACCTGTTCCTGGAGCTCAAGGGGCACCGGCTGCGGGCCGGCTTCGTCAACGCCCTGCGGGAGGCGGTGCGGACCGGGCGGCTGGCACCCGGCACCCGGCTGCCGTCGTCACGGTCGCTGGCCGCCGATCTCGGCATCGCCCGCAACACCGTGGCCGACTCGTACGCCGAGCTCGTCGCCGAGGGCTGGCTCACCGCGCAGCAGGGCTCCGGCACCCGGGTGGCGAAGCGGGCCGAGCCGCGCGCCCGGCCCGCCGCGCCCCGCACGCGGCTGACCACGCCCGGTCCCACGTACAACCTGCTGCTCGGCTCGCCGAACCTCGCCGAGTTCCCGCGCAAGCTGTGGCTCGCCGCCGCCCGCCGCGCGCTGACCGCGGCGCCGAACGACGCGTTCGCCCTCGGCGACGCGCTCGGCCGGGTGGAGCTGCGGACCGCGCTCGCGGACTACCTGGCCCGGGCCCGCGGGGTGTACGCCGAGCCCGGCCGGGTCGTCATCTGCTCCGGGTTCCACCATGGACTGCAGCTGGTCGCGCAGGCGCTGCAGGCCCGGCAGGTGCGTTCGATGGCTGTCGAGGCGTACGGCCTGGACATCTACCGCGACCTGCTGGCCGGCCTCGGCATGCGCACCCTGTCCCTGTACGTCGACGAGCGCGGCGCGCGCACCGAGGACCTGGCGCGGTTGCGCGGGGATCGGCGCGGTGCTGCTGACCCCGGCGCACCAGTTCCCGACGGGCGTCGCGCTGCACCCGGACCGGCGCGCGGCGGCCATCGACTGGGCCCGCTCCACCGGCGGGCTGATCCTGGAGGACGACTACGACGGCGAGTTCCGCTACGACCGCGAGCCGGTCGGCGCCCTGCAGGGCCTCGACCCGGACCGGGTGGTCTACTTCGGCACGGCCAGCAAGTCGCTGGCGCCGGGGCTGCGGCTCGGCCTGGATGGTGGTGCCCGCCGACCTGGTGCCGGACATCGTGGCGGCCAAGGGGCACAGCGACTGGATGTCCAGCGCGCTGGACCAGCTCACGCTCGCCGAGTTCATCGCGTCCGGCGCCTACGACCGGCACGTACGCGCGACCCGGCTGCACTACCGGCGCCGCCGCGACCAGCTCGTCGCCGCCCTCGCGCGGCGGGCGCCCGGCGGTCCGCGTGACCGGGATGGCCGCCGGGCTCCAGGTGGTCGTCGAGCTACCGAACGGCACCGAACGGGCCGTCGTCGAGGAGGCGGCCCGGGAAGGGCTGGCGGTCAGCGGGATGGCGGAGTTCCGCTACGAGGTGGCGGACTCCCGGTGGCAGCTACCCGCGCGGGACGCCCTGGTGGTCAACTACGCCGCACCCTCGGGCACCGCCTGGACGGGCGCGCTGGACGCCCTGTGCCGGGTGCTGTCGACCCTCACCCCTCGTTGACCGCCTCGGGCCGCGCCACGCGGGCGAGGTAGGCGCCGACCAGCGCCTCGCGCTGCTTGCTGGTGACCGTGCCGGCGAACTTCTGACCGTCGATCTCGATGGTCACGTCGGCGCGCTGGCGGGAGAGCCACGAGGCCAGCACGGTCATCAGGCCTTCCACGACGGAGGGCGCGACGGCGATCAGCAGCGCGCCGACGGCGATCGCCTCGCCGGCCTTGCTGCCGGGCAGCGGCAGCCCGGCTGGCGGGCTGGTCACGGACTCGACGTCGAGGTCGAGCACCTCGGCGCGCAGATCGCGGGTCATCCGGCTCAGCAGGTCGTCGTCGACGTCGGCGGCCACGTCGAGCCGGATCCGGAGCGTGTCGGCCATCGGGTCAGGGTACCGGCCGCCCGCACTCAGCAAGGGGCGCGGAGGCGCTTTCGAGCCTGCCACATCACCCGCGCCCGAGCCCGTCGCGCACGGCCCGTAACCAGCGCTCGACCTCGTCCGCGGATTCGACCGCCCCGACGGCCCCGGCCTCGCGTGCCGCCTCGACACGGGCATCGTTGGTTCGCCGTGTGAAGAAGATTGCCGGTCCGTCGTATCCCGCCTGGCGCAACAGCTTCAGATCGTCGAAGCCCACGGCTCCGCCCTCCCGATCAATGTCGGATATGAGGGCGTTGATCGGTTGCTGACGGACGACGACCTCCGCCTGACGCACATCGGTCACGAGGTGGACGACGGCACCGTCCGCGCGGACGCGGTTGATCGGACCGCTGATTCCGGTGGGATAACTCTCGATCCACAATAGGCAGATTCCGGAGAGCGGCGGTCCGCTGGGCCGGTTCCGCTGCTCCCGGCGAGCGGGAACGGTCGGCGGCCGGATCACTGGCGGCGGCTGGGCCGCCTGCTTCGTCGCGGTCGCCAGGATTGCCTTCCCTGCCTGGGTCGCCTCTTCGATGATCTTCGCTGCCTTCTCCTCGGCTTGCCGAATGATCTCTTTGGCGGACGTGTGCGCGCCGTCGACCAGGTCGGCGGCCAGCTTCGCGGACATGCCGACCTCCGTGCTGGTCGGTTCGCCCAACAACGCTCGAGCACGATCACCGACGCGCGGGAGATCTTCGTCGGCGATCCGGCGTAGCTCCACCCGGGCGGCGAGGACCTGCGCCGGATGGTGGCTACCCAGCCACTCGCCCAGGGTCTCGACCGCGGCGATGCGGATGACCGGGATCGGGTGATCGAGAACGGCCTTGAGGTCTGCCGGGATCGTGGCCGGCAGGACCCGTATGCCGAGCGGGTTGCGGGCCAGAATGATCCGCCCTTTGGCGGCGAACGACCACCGTTGCGGGGTCTGGCCGGCGGTGGCACCCACCACCTGGTCGTGCGCGAACGTGTAGGCGTCGTCGACCGTGATCAGACCGTCGTTGTCGTTGTCGGCCGCACCGCTGCGCAAGCCCTCGACCAGTGCGGCGGTGAACCTCGACGGAGTGGAGGGGCCGGCGAGCGGGTCGCCTTCGAAGGAGTACTCGGTCGCGCCCGACGCGGTGAGGACAACGGTGCCGCCCGCCTTGAGCTGCCGTTCCAGGGCGGCATCGTCGTCGCCTTTGGCGCCCTGGGCGAAAGCGCCGCTGAAACAGCAGTCGAGGATGACGACCTGCTGGCGGGCGGGGCAGTCGGTCATCCGATCCATCAACCAGGACGCCTCCACGGCGGTCGCGGTCATCCGCGCTTTGACCGTGTCGCGGGCCGCGAACCACAGCCGGCGCCACGGGTCCAGCATGCCGTGGCAGGAGAGGTAGACCAGCGCGAGGTCGTGGCGACCGCAGCTCTCGACAAAGTCGACGACCGCGCCGCGCACCTCCCCGGCCGTCGCGTTCTCCACCAATGTCACCTCGAAGTCGCCGACCGAAGGGTCGGTGAGCACAGACCTCAGTGCCGCGGCGTCGTGCGTCGGGGAGCGCAGCCGGCCAAGCTGCGCGTCGGTGTAGTCGGTGGTCGCGACCACCAGCGCCCGGCGCGGCCCGGGCGGCAGCGCCGGAGCGGGGAACACCACGCTGGCCGTCATCTCCGCGGGTCGGCGGGTCCGACCCCCACCGGGTGAGCGATGACCAGCTGCGCCATCGACTCAGGCTACTGGCGTGTGCGCGGTGTACGCGCCCTCCGTACGTCCGAGTGTCGGCTTCCCATTGATGACGGCCAGTAAGCGGACCAACACCGTCAATTGTGGATTTAAGCCGTCGGCCAAACGTGAGCGCCGTCACCCAACGTGAAATTCCCTTCGATTCTCGTACGTGTGTCTGGGACCATCGGGTCGCCTCGATCCGGGGCGCATCCATCTGGGGGGATGATCGCGTGACTACGCAGGCCGTGCCGGCGGCTGGGTCGGACAAGCTCGACAGTGGTGTGCTCAAGGTAGCGGGCGTGGTGGTGCTCGGCGCCATCATGTCGATCCTCGACATCACCGTCGTGAGCGTCGCGCTGCCGACGTTCCAGGAGGAGTTCAACGCCACCTACGCCACCGTCGCGTGGACGATGACGGCCTACACGCTGGCCCTGGCGACGGTCATCCCGATCACCGGGTGGGCCGCCGACCGGTTCGGCACCAAGCGGCTCTACCTGCTCTCGCTGGTGCTCTTCGTCGGCGGTTCGGTGCTGTGCAGCTTCGCGTGGGACATCGGCCCGCTGATCGTGTTCCGGGCGCTGCAGGGCCTGGGCGGCGGCATGCTGATGCCGCTCGGCATGACGATCATGACGCGCGCCGCCGGCCCCGACCGGGTCGGCCGGGTGATGGCCGTGCTCGGCGTGCCGATGCTGCTCGGCCCGATCGGCGGCCCGATCCTCGGCGGCTGGCTGATCCAGGCCGCTGGCTGGCACTGGATCTTCCTGATCAACGTGCCGATCGGCATCGTCGCGCTCGTGTTCGCGATGCGGGTCCTGCCCAAGGACGAGCCGCAGCCGTCCGAGTCGTTCGACTTCGTCGGCATGCTGCTCCTCTCGCCGGGCCTGGCACTGTTCCTCTACGGCGTCTCGTCGATCCCGGGTGAGGGCAAGGTCGGTTCGACCAAGGTGCTGATCCCCGCGCTCGTCGGCCTCGCTCTGGTGGTCGCGTTCGTGTTCCACGCGCTGCGCAAGCGGCACCCGCTGATCGACCTGGGCCTGTTCAAGAACCGCAACCTGACCGTCTCCACGGTCACGCTGACCCTGTTCACGGTCGCGTTCATGGGCGCCATGCTGCTGCTGCCCAGCTACTTCCTGCAGGTGCGCGGCGAGTCCACGCTCGACGCCGGTCTGCTGATCGCGCCGCAGGGGCTGGGCGCGATGGTCACCATGCCGCTCGCCGGCCGGCTGACCGACAAGATCGGGCCGGGCAAGCTGGTCCTGCCGGGTCTCCTGCTGATCGCGCTGGGCATGGCCACGTTCACCCAGGTGACCGCGGACTCCTCGTACGTGCTGCTGCTCGGCTCCCTGTTCGTCAGCGGGCTCGGCATGGGCATGACGATGATGCCGATCATGTCGGCCGCCCTCGCGTCGCTGACCCACCAGCAGGTGGCCCGCGGCTCGACGATGATGAACATCGTCCAGCAGACGGCCGGCTCGATCGGCACCGCGGTGATGTCGGTGATCCTCACCAACCGGGTGCTCGACAGCCAGGAGGCCACCGCCTACAGCGCGGTGACCCAGGGCGTGGCGAAGCCGGACCAGGTGGCGCCGGAGGTGCTCACGCGGGGCCCGGCGGCGCTGGCCGACGCGTTCGGGCACACCTGGACGATCGCCGTGGTGCTGCTCGTGCTCTGCCTGGTGCCGGCGCTGTTCCTCCCGCGCAAGCGGATCGAGAAGGCGCCGGACGCCCCCGACGAGGCGCTGGCCGTCCCGGTGGGCGTCCACTAGTTCGGGAAGTCTGGTCAATCCGGGCGTTAGCCGCCCGGATTGACTGGACGACCATCTCGGACGAACCGGGCGGACTACGCCGTGGGGCTGACGGCCTGGCGGGTCGGGCCGGGGTAGGGCAGGATCGGTCGCCGTGACCGGAGGATGGCAGCGGCGCTGGTGGTTGGTGGGTGGTGCGCTCGCCCTGACCGCCACCGTCACGGGTGCGTTCGCGTTGCGCGGGGCGGGCAGCGCCTGCGCAGCCGCCGCCGCGACCAGTGGCAAGGCGACCTTCTACACCGACAGCGGCGGCAACTGCTCGTTCCCGAGCCCGCCCGCCGACCGGCTCTTCGTGGCCCTGTCGCCCGGCGAATACGACGACGGCGCGAAGTGCGGCGGCTACCTCGACGTCAAAGGGCCGAAGGGCAGCGTCCGGGTCAAGGTGGTCGACCAGTGCCCGCCGTGCACGTCCGGGCACATCGACCTGAGCCGCGAGGCGTTCGCGAAGATCGGTGACCCGGTCGACGGCATCATCCCGGTCACCTACACGACCGTGGCCAGCCCCAAGACCAGCAACCTGACCTTCCGCATCAAGGAGGGCGCGTCCGCCTACTGGTTCGCGGTGCTGGTCGACAACACCGGCAACGCGCTGAAGACGGTCGAGGCCAAGGGCCCGGGCGGCTCCTGGCGCGCCGCACACCGCGAGCCCTACAACTACTGGCTGATCGACAGCGGCATCGGCTCGGGCCCCTACAGCGTGCGGGTCACCGACGTCCGCGGTCGCTCGGCCACCGCGACGGGCGTCAAGCTCGCACCCGGCACGACCCAGACCTCCCGCGTACGCCTCGGCGGCGGCGGCTCCGTGCCCGAGTCGAAGAAGACCCCGACGAAGAAGCCGAGCCCCAGACCGAGCGCGTCGGCGACACCGACACCGACCGCCCTCCCCTCCACGACCCCGTCCCTGGCGGCGCGCCCCGAGACCGACGTCCTGGCCGACGCCCCCGCCGACGCGGGCCTCGGGAGCCGCTGCGACTAAACCAAGATCGACCGCATCGGATGATCCTTCTCGGGCGGCGCACCTTTAGGGTTCTCGCTCGTGACTGATCGGACTCAGACCGACCCGAAGCGGGTGGCTGGTGCGGTGGCGGTCGTGCTGGTCCTCGCCGCCGTGCTGCTCGGCGGCGGGTGGATGGTCGTCCGCGACCAACGCGCGATCGACGAGGCCAAGACCCGGATCGCGGCCGTGGACCTCGCGTTCGGCCAGTGTTTCGACGACGACCCCGACGACTCCGGCGATGTGGTGGTGGTCGTCGACTGCGCCGAGTCGCACGAGGGTGAGGTGGTCGGCGCGCTGACGCTGACCGACCAACCGGACGACCTCCCGTCGCGGAGGTCGATGGACGAGACGGTGCTGCCGCGATGTGTCCGGGCGTTCGGGGAGTACACGCGGAACCACCCGGCGATGCACGTCAACTACGTGCACGCCGACGCCGCGCGGTGGGGCAGGGGAGACCGTCGGGTGCGGTGCACAGCGGTCGACCCGGGCCGAGAACGGACCGGGTCGCTGCGCTGAGGGATCGACCGAATCGGATGATCCACATCTCTCGCGGAGCGGATACCATTCCCGCCCGTGACTGATCTTGAGACGAGCGCGACTTCACGGTGGATCGCCAGGTTGGCGCCGTGGCGGCTCGACGAGGACGACCCGCGGTTCCGGCCGCCGCCACGCCCGGCCGTCGTCGGGCTGGTGGCGATCCTGCTGGTGGTGTTGCCCGTCTGCGGCTTCTTCTTCGTCAGCGGAGAGGACGAGATCGTCGAGGACCGGGGCCGGGTCGAGGTCGCCGAGATGCTCGCCGGACGGTGCTTCAACGAGATCAACCAGCAGGCGTACGTCGGCAAGGCGATGCTGGTCGCGTGCTCGGAGCCGCACGAGGTCGAGGTGTTCGCGACGGTCGAGCTGCCGGACACCAGGGACTTCCCGGGCAACCTCGCCGTGCAGGACGAGGCGGACAGCCGATGCTCGCACGCCTTCGAGGAATACGCGCCGGCCTTCATGGACGACCCGGGCATCGAGCTGAGCTACCTCTGGCCCGACGCGCTCGCCTGGCGCGAGGGCGACCGGAGTGTGACGTGCATGGCGGGAGACCCGACCCGTATGCGGACCGGCTCGCTGCGCTGAGCGGGTGCCCGGCGAAAGTGGCGCGGTTCACTGTGGACGGCCCGCCTCAGGGCGATACATTTTCACATCTTTGCGTACGATCGGCGCCATGTCCGGACCGGAACTCATCGACGCCGATCAGACGCCGACCTCGCCGGTCGCGCCCGAACCGCCCGCACCAGCCCAGCGCAAGCGCCGCAAGCTCAGGCTCTTTCTGCTGATCACCGGGCTGGTCCTGGTCGTGCTCGCCGGCGGCGGCGCGCTCGCCGGCGTGCTCTACGTGCGTTCGGTCGAGAAGAGCATCGACAAGGTCGACGCGTTCACCGAGGTGCCCGCCCAGCAACGGCCCGAGAAGGTGGTCGCCGAGGCGATGAACATCCTGCTGCTCGGCAGTGACTCGAGGGATCCCGACAACACCGAAGGCTCGCGCAGCGACACCATCATCGTGCTGCACCTGCCGGCCGACCGATCGAGCGCGCAGCTCATCTCGATACCCCGCGACACCTGGGTGCACGTGCCGGCGTCCAAGGACGGCCGGCACGGCAACCGCGACGCGAAGATCAACGCATCGTTCGCCTGGGGCGGGCTGCCGCTGATGGTGCAGAGCGTCGAGGAGTTCACCAAGGTCCGCATCGACCACGTCGTGTTGATCGACTTCGCCGGCTTCCAGCAGATCGTCGACGCGTTGGGCGGCATCGACGTCGACGTCGACCAGAGCTTCACCTCGCACCACCCGCCCTACCGCAAGTTCACCAAGGGCGCGATGCACATGGACGGCACGGTCGCGCTCGACTTCGCCCGCCAGCGCAAGCAGCTCGTCGACGGCGACTTCGGCCGCATCCGCCATCAGCAGCGGTGATCAAGGCGATTCTCGACAAGGCCGCGTCCGGCGGGCTGCTGGCCAACCCGGCCCGGCTCAACAGCTTCCTCAAGGCGACCGCCGACGCCGTTGCGGTCGACAAGACACTGTCCGTCATCGACCTCGCACCGCAGTTGCGACACCTGCGCAGCGGCAGCCTGGCGTTCCTGACCACGCCGACCAAGGGCACCGGCACCGTCGGCACGGAAAGCGTGGTGTTCGCCGACGCCGCGAAGTCGAAGCAGCTCTATGACGCCGTGCGCCGCGACGCCGTGCGGGAGATCCTGGACAAAGCCAGCTGACCAGGCGACCAACGGGGGGAGGGGAATGGCCACGCAGTCGCCGACGGAACGCGACAGCGGGCTCGAGCTGTCGAGTGGGTTGGTGGTGCCGGCTCAGCGGTCGGCCGACGACACCGTCGCCCGCGCTGTGGGGTGGTCGTCGGCGCCGACTGCCGTGCTGCCCTACGTCGGCTCGCCCGCCTCGACCCGCACCCGGAGGTTGCGCGCCTGGATGGTGACGGCGCCGGTCGACCTCGCGGCGCTGCTGGCGCCGTTGCTGTGGACCATCCAGTACTGGCGGGGCACGCTGGTCGATGGCCGGCCTGACCGTCGTCGTTCTTCGCGGTCGGCGGCCTCTACGCGGCGCGCCGGCACGTCAGCCTCCTCGACGAGCTGCCGATCCTGATCGGCCGGCTGCTGGCCGCGGCGGCGGTCGTGGCGATCGTCGCGGCGCTGCGGCACGAGTCGGTCGACTACGTGACGGGCTTCATCCGCGGGCTGGCGCTGGCCGGCTGGTCTGGTGCTCGCCGGCCGGGTGGTCACCCGCTCGCTGATCGTGCTGGCCCGGCGCCGGCGCTGGGTCGAGCACAACACGATCATCGTCGGTGGCGGCCCGACCGCCGTCGAGCTGGCCCGCCTGCTGCGCCGCTATCCCCGCTACGGCCTGCGGTTCGCCGGCTGCGTCGACAGCGCGCCCGCGGCCCGGCGGCGCCGCCGCTGATCGGCGACCTCGACGACCTGGAGCAGGCGATCGCCGCTGCGCGAGTGCGACGTGCTGATCGTCGCCGACCCGGACTGCCCGGAGTCGACGCTGATGGACATCCTGCGCCGCCCGGCCGCGTCGAGCTGCGACCTGTGGGCGGTGCCGCGGCTGTGGGGTTCCCGCTCGCAGGGCGGCGAATGCCCGACCACATCGGCGCGATCCCGGTCGTCCAGGTCCGGCACACCACGCTCGTCGGGCCCGCGCTGGTGCGGTCAAGCGCGGCGTCCGACATCGTGCTCGCCTCGCTCGGGCTGCTGCTGCTGAGCCCGGTGCATGCTGCTCTGCGCGCTCGCCGTCGTTCGTCGAGGGCGGCCGCGGGCATCCTGTTCCGGCAGGAGCGGCATCGGCCGGCACGGCCGAGCCGTTCAAGGTCATCAAGTTCCGCTCGATGCGGCCCGGTCGACGAGGCCGAGTCGCAGACCAACTGGTCGATCGCGGGCGACCGCCGGGTCGGCCCGGTCGGCCGGTTCCTGCGCCGCACGTCGCTGGACGAGCTGCCGCAGCTCTGGAACATCCTGCGCGGCGACATGACCGTGGTCGGCCCGCGGCCGGAGCGGCCGTACTTCGTCGAGAAGTTCTCCGCCGAACACCCCGACGTACGCGATGCGCCACCGCGTGCCGGCCGGCCTGACCGGCCTGGCCCAGGTCAGCGGCCTGCGCGGCGACACCTCGATCTCCGACCGGGCCCGCTACGACAACTACTACATCGAGAACTGGTCGCTCTGGCTGGACGTCAAGGTGATGCTCCGCACCGTCGGCGAGGTGTTCCGGGCCGGCGGCCGCTGACGGCGCCGTCCTCAGCCCGCTGGGAAGAGCGGCAGGTGCGTGGTCGGCTGGTAGCCGTCGAGATAGCGGGCCGGCTCGGCGCCGAGCACCGGCGCGAGCAGGGCCGCGCTCGAGCACGTCGCGGAAGTCGACCGTGGCCTTGAGGTCGCCGTCGTCGAGGTCGCGCAGGCTGGGCTGCTCGCCGTAGAGGCCGCCGGTGACCGGCGCACCCAGCAGGAACACCGGGCCGGCCGTGCCGTGGTCGGTGCCGTCGGACGCGTTGGCCCGCACCCGGCGACCGAACTCGCTGTAGATCGCAGCACCGAGACCTGCCGGCCGCGCTCGGAGCCGGCCATCCGGTCGACGAACCGCCGGTCAGCGCCGTGTCGAGCTCGCGTGAGCAGGCATCTCGTGCCCGGCCCGCTCGTCGGCGTGCGGTGTCGAACCCGCCCAGGCTGACCGAGTAGACCCGGGTCGGCACGCCCGCCTCGACGCAGCGGGCGACCAGCGCCAGCTGGCGGCCAGCGACCGGCGCCGGCCGCCGGTGCCGGTGGCCGGCGTGCCGGTCGGCCGTCGGCGCGCCGGTCGCGGCCGGCCGCCTCGCGGACCATGCGGTCGATCTGTGACCAGGTCGGCGAACGCGCGCGCGGCGCGGGCCTGCAACGGCGACTCGCCCGGTTCGGCTTGCCCGAGCGCGCTGAGCACGCCGGCTGGTAGCCCGTCGGCAGCGACGCAGTCCGCCGGTGCTGACGCACGCGCCGGCCCGGGTCTCGCCGGCCAGCAGCGGCGGCAGCACCGGCTCGAAGCTCACCGCGGCCTCGACGGGGCGCCGTTGGTGCCGTCGAGCCAGCGGCCGACCCAGCCGGTGCTGCCCGGGCGCTGCCGGGCTGGCGGTCTGCCAGATGTCCATCGACCGGAAGTGGCTGCGGTCGGGCTTCGGGTAGCCGACGCTGCGCGACGATCGCGAGCTGGCCTGCGTCGCCACAGCGGTTGCAGGCCGTCAGCACGGGTTGAGGCCGAGGGCGGTCGTCGAGGCGCAGCACCTCGCTCGCGCGGTGTAGGCCAGCTCCGGCCGCGGCGCGTGTCGTAGGCGGGGTCGGCGTACGGGATGACGGTGTTGAGCCCGTCGTTGCCGCCGTAGAGCGTGAGGAGGACGAGCGTTCGGGGCGTCGCCGGCGGCTCCGTGTCGCCGGGTCGACGTCCAGCAGCTCGCCGAGGCCGAAGCCGGCGGCGCCGGCGGCCAGCGCCGCGCCACCGACCACGCCGGAGGCGACGCAGGAACTCGTGCGTCCGGGTCCATGGGGTCCATTCAGGTCACCATGTATTCGGGGCTGGCCAGCCCGAGCGTCGAGCATGCGCGCGGGCGTCCGTGATCGCCTTGTCAGGGCGGCGTGGGTGCGGTCGGTCCAGCCGTCGACGCACAGCAGGTGCGGCCAGGGCCTCGGGCGTGCAGCACGGCGTCGAGCCTGGGCCAGGCTGGGCCAGCCTTGGCGGCCAGCGTCGAGCCCGCAGCCTGGGCGGTGCCGGACGTGTCAGCCAGGCCGCGCCGGCCGGCCAGCCGCCGACGCTCGGCGGGGCGAACGGCACCTGGCCCAGTCCGGCGAGGCTCCGTAGAGGACTGCTGCTGCCTCGGCGGCCGGCAGTTGCCCGGGCGCACCCGAGCTGCCGCATCGCGCCGACCGCCCACTCCACCGGCTGCTTGACCAGCTGCCGCCGCGTGCCGGCGAACGCCGGGTCGGTGAGCAGCGCGCGCAGCATGGCGGTGAGTCGGCGGACGTGCGCGCCGACCACCGCTCGCGGCGTGCTCGGCGGCACCGGCTCGTCGGCGACGCGTACCGGTACCAGAGCCGGGCGGCGATGAACCGCGGGCAGGCCTCGTGCCCGAGCAGGAGGTCGACGAACTCGTCGGCGTCGAACGCGCGCGGCGCGCGCCGAGGATCGTCTTGTGGCCGGGGTCGTGCGCGGTTGGCGTGACACCGGGCCCGGACGCTCGTCGTACGTCGATCTTCCACCCGGTGAGCGCCCGGCCCGGCCTCCTTGACGTCGCGCTCGGTGTAGTTGCCGATGCCGAGCAGTGAACAGCTCCATCAGCTCGCGGGCCAGGTTCTCGTTGGCGGCCTTCCGGTGTTGAGCTGGCCGTCGAGCCAGTAGATCGAGGGCCGGGTCGCTGACCATCGCGTGCGCCATGGCGCCGAAGTCAGCTGAGCGCGCGCAGCGTGCGGTGCTGGTGGCAGCATCAGCGTCGGGCGGATCACCTTGCGGATCGAGGTGGCCCAGTGGCCGTGCCAGAAGAACGATCAGCTTCTCCCGGGCCTGGTGGTCGGCCACGATGAGCCGGTCGAGCCACCAGCGGGTGATCAGTGCCGTCTGCGCCTGGCGGCGCCCGGTCGGCCGCGGCGCGCGCGCTGGGGCGACGGGTTGGTCAGGCCGCGGAACGGGATCGGGTGGCAGGTCGGGCAGCGGTGTCGCCGACGCGCCGATGTCGGGCGCGGACGGGTTGGAGCAGGGTGTGCACGGTCGCCTCGTAGCCCGACCTCGTCGCGGCCGCGAGTTCCGCGGCCGTCGGTCCGAAACCGGCACGCCGCAGCAAGAGCGCCATCCCGCCGGACATCACGTCAATGTATGCGACGGCGGCGCGGCAGCGGACACCGGGCGCGGACAATCGTGGAGTGACGCGACCGCGAGCTGCCTCCGCACCGCGGCCCGGCTGTGGTGTGCGACCGCCCATTCATGACCCGCGTCCGGCCGAGCCGCCCGGCCAGCTGCGGGATCGCTGATGCAGCTCCGCGACCGCGGCCACCCAGCTCGGCCGGCGTCCGTCGGCCAGGGTGTGCTCGCGGTCGCGCACGCCGGCCCGGTCGGCGACCGGTCGGCGTGGTGACCGTGGGCACGCCGGCGGCGAGCGCCTGGATGAGCTTGAGCTGGACGCCGGTGCCGCGGAAGATCGGCGCGATCGCGACCGTCGCGCCCGCGTAGCAGGGCTCGACGTCGGGCACGTCGGCGTGCAGCTCACGTCGCCGCCGGTCCGTGCGGCGATCCCGGCGGGCGGCTCCGAGCCGACGATGGTCAGGCGGACGCCCGGCACCGCCGCCGCGGATGCCGGGCCAGCATCGTCGCACGAACCAGCGCAGCCCGGCCACGTTGGCCTCGTAGCTGAGCCGGCCGACGAAGAGCACCTGCGGGGGTCCGTGCCGGCGCGGCCGGGGCGACGCGGGAAGTCGCAGGGGCTGCGGACCAGGTGCGTGCCGGCCGCCGGTCGTCGGCGGGCGCCGACACGATGAGCGGCACCCGGCGGGCCACCAGTTCGTCCTCGCTCGCCCGCATGCGGCGGCGCTCGACGCGGCCCAACGCCCGCCACAGCCGGGTTCGACCCGGTCGCTGCGCAGCTGTGCGTAGTACTCGCTGCGGAACTCGTCGAGGTCGATCAGGACCGGAGTGTCGCCGCACGCCTCGACCAGGTGGACGGTGCGGAACACGTTGAGGTGCACGACGTCCGGGCGCCGAGCGCGCCAACTGCGGCCGCAGCGTCGCGCGCAGTCCGCGCGGGATCGGCGTAGCCGGTCTGCAGCGAGCCGGCCGGTCAGCAGCGCGCCGGCGCTGCGCGCGAGCGCGACCGCACCGGGGGTTGGCGACCAGCGACCGGGTCGGCGACCGGCAGCTCGCGCGGCCAGCCGCGCCTCGGCGTCGTCGTGCACCAGCGCGAGGAACACGCACGTCGTGCTCGTCGGCGAGCAGGTCAGGATGGTGAGGCTGCGCGGGCGGACTGCTGCCCGGGATCCACGGCGCCACGAACAGGATCTTCATCGGGCAACCTCCGCAGGGCGCGGGCGGCCAGCCGCTGGGCGCGGCTGCCGTGCAGTCCGAAGTAGACCGGTCATGCCGGCCCGGTACAGGCGGCTCTTGCCGACCGCGCGGTGCTGGTGCTCTCGCGTGTGGTCGGCGACGCTCGTGCCGACCAGCGCGACCCGCCAGCCGCGCCGCGCGCAGCCGCGCGGCAGAGGTCGACGTCCTCGAAGTAGAGGAAGAAGCCGCGGGTCGAACCCGCCGACCGCGCGGAACGCGTCGGCCCGGACCAGCATGCAGAAGCCCGGACACCCAGGCGACGGCGACGCGTGCCCGGAGCCGGTGCTCGACGTCGAGGTAGGCGAGCATCGGCACCGCGCGGCGCAGCGGGCCGACGCGCGCCAGCGCCGCTTCAGACCGTCGCGGCACGAGGTCGTCGACCCGGAGCGCGGCCAGCCACTCCTTGGCCATGCCGGCGCCGGGTCCGGCCGAGATCGCCGAACCGGCCGTCGGGGTAGCGCATCACGCGGCGCGACCGCCGCCAGGCCTGGCGTCGGCCAGCGCGGCGACCAGCGGGCCGCGAAGCTCGGCGCGGGGATCGTGGCAGTCCGGGTTGAACAGCAGGTAGGCGTCGGCGTCGCGGCGACGGCTCGCGGCCGCCGCGTTGACGCCCGCGCCGAAGCCGCGTTCGGCGCGGCGCAGCACGTGCGGGGTGTACGGGCGGGCGACCGTCGACACTGTCGTCGGTCGACGCGTTGTCCACGACCACGATGCGGTCCAGCGGCAGGGCGGCCAGGCGCCCAGGCTGTGCGGCAGGTCGGCCGCCGAGTTGTGGGCGACGACGATCGCGGCGACCTTCACCGTGCCGGCCGCCATGGCGTAGGCGTCGAGGTAGGCGGCGACGCGTGTCGTCCCAGCGGAACGTCGGTCGCGATGTGCTGCCGGGCCGGCCGGCCCCGCGGCGGCGGCGCCGCGTCCGGGTCGAGCACGACCCGACCACGGCCGCCGCGAGCTCGTCCGCGGCGTCGGCCGACGAACAGCTCGGGCTCACCCCGACCGACGGCCGGCCGGGCCGCGGCGAGGTGACGACCGGGCAGCCGAGCGCCATGGCGTGCACCACCTTCATGCAGCACCCCGCCGCCGAGGATCGACGGGGCGAGCGACGGCGTGCGCCGCCGAGCAGCTCGGCGGCGCAGGTCCGGCACGGTGCCGGTCACCACGACCCGGCCGTCGGTCTGGCCGAGACCGGTCACCTCGGGGCCGGGCCGGGCGCCGACGATCCGCAGCTCGGCCGTCCGGCATGGCTGCGCCAGACCAGCGGCATCACCTCGCCGACCAGGATGCTGCGGCGACCAGCACGTTGGCCCGTCGCCACATCGCACCGGAGAACACCAGCCGGGCCGGTCGTGCCGCCGGCGGCGGCGACCAGGTCCGCGCCGGCACGTCGATGCCGGGCGCGGGCCAGCACGATGCTGCGGGTTGTGCCGGCCGCGACCGCGACCCGGTCGGCTCGGCAGAGGGTGACCACCGCCCCGCCCGGCGGATCGCCGCCCGCTCGAACCGCCGGGTCCGCACGCAGCTCGGCCAGCGCGGTACGCCCGTTCCGGGCCGGAGGCCGCCCGGTACGACTCGGCGCATCACCGCGGCGGTGATGTCGTGCAGGCCCAGCACCGACCGCGGCGACCCGGCCGACGACCTCGGCGGTCTGCAGGTACTCGGCGTGCACCACGTCCGGGCGGAGCCGGCGGATCAGCCCGGCCGCCTCGCGGGTGGCCTCGCCGCGGCCAGGCCTGGCGCAGCCACGCCGGGCCGGACGCCGAGGCGGTCGGTGCTCGGACCGGCCGGCGCGGCGCCCGGCAACAGGGTGTAGCCGTCGTGCTCGGCGGCCGCGGTCACCTGGGGCGAGTAGACGAACAACTCGGTCCGGGCGGCCAGCCGCGGCACGAGCTTGACGAGCGTGTCGGCGGCCGCGTGGTCGTGGTCGACGTGCGGCGCGAACGGCGTGAGCAGCAGGACCCTCACCCGCTCACCACCTCCGCGCGACGAACCGCTTGCGCGACCGCGCCCTGGGCGGCGAGCCGCAGCGCCGCCTGCCGCGAACCCGTCGGTGTCGCTCGGCCGCCGCCAGCGCCGTGCGGTGCAGGGTGCCGGGTCGACGGTCGTGCCGACCACATAGCGGCCCAGGCCCAGGTCGACGAACGCGTCGTGGACCTTCCGTTCGTAGGCGATCGCGACCGTCGGAACGCCCATCGCCACCGCGAGCAGCACCGCGTGCAGGCGGACGCCGAGTACCAGGCGCTGGCCGGCCAGGCGGCGCAGCCAGTCGTCGAGGCCCGGCCCGAACGGTCCGGCGCCCGTCAGCGGGTTCGCCACCACGTCGGCGAGGTCGGGCAGCGCGCCGGCGTGCACGGCGTCGTCCTCGCCCCGCGCTCCGCGCCCGAACGCCATCGGCAGGAACGCGCCGGACCATCCGTCGGCGGTCAGCGCGTCCGACCACACCGCGGAGCGCGGGCAGCAGCGATCCTTCCGCCTCCGGCGCGAGCGGCCGCATCGAGACGGCGAAGCCGCCGGCCGTCGGCGAGCGGGCCGCTCGGGCATGCGGCAGCGCGTACGCCAGGTCGCCGATCACCCGTGCGCGAGCGGCCGAAACAGCGCGGCGCTGCGGGCGTCGCGGACGCCGACGGCCGCGCAGCCGGCGCCGATCACCCGCAGCAGCCGGCGACCGGCGGCGGTGCCGCCCTCCCGCACGCCGGCACCGGCGATGGCGACCGGCGTCCCGGCGAGCCGGGCCATCGCGACGAGCCGGGCGAACATCGGCAGCGTGCCGGGCCAGGGTAGGTTGGGCGAGCGCTCCTGGAAGATCGTGCCCGGCCCGAGCAGCAGCAGGTCGCAGCCGCGCAATGCGCTGGTTGGACCGACGCCCTGCCGGCCGGCGGAGCCGCGGGCGCGCAGGGTCGGCAGGTGGATCGCGTCGACCCCGTGCAGCTCGGTGACCCGGTCCGGCTCGGGGCAGAGCACGACGAAGCCGGCGTCCGGCGCGGCGGCGCGCACCGCGCCCATCAGCGAGTGCAGCAGAATCTCGTCGCCGAGGTTGTCCGAGCCGAACCAGCCGGCGATACCGATCCTCATCGCGCCTCCGCCGGGACGGGACCGCGGGTGCCGCAGCGCCTGCGCGGCCGCCAGCCCCAGCAGCAGGACGCCGGTGGTCAGCACGGCCGCGGTCGTGCCGAACCGGCCGACGACCACCAGGACCGTGGCCGCCGCCGCGACCATGGCGATGCCGGCCAGCACCGGGCGCAGCAACGCGCGGTCGTGGATGAACCAGAGCATGGAGCCGGCCACGACCAGCTCCGTCAGGACCGTCGCCCAGGCGGCCCCGGCCGCGCCGTAGGTGCCGTCCAGGAGCAGGTTGAGCAGCACGTTGCCGCCCACGCTGTAGACCAGGACGAGCAGTCGGGACCCGGCGCGGCCGCCGGCGAGCAGGATGGCCGACAGCCCGTAGTTGGCGAACCGCAGTGCCAGGAACAGCCCGAGCACGGCGGTGAGGGTGAGCACCTCGGGGGCCGAGCCGAACAGGACGGTCACCCCGACCGGCAGGGCGACCAGGAGCACGCCGGCGGCGGCGGTGCCGGCCAGCCGGAAGAAGCGGTAGATGGCGCGCGGGTTCGTCGCCGGGGTCGCGTGTCGCCGCGGCGGGCCGCGAACGCCAGCGCTCCGACGCCCATCGACGCCGCGACCTGCACCGCCGGGCCGACGATGCCGGCCGCGGCGACGTACGAACCGACCTCGGCCGCGGTGACGAACAGCGCCAGCACGAACACGTCGCCGCGGAAGTAGACCAGCCCGAGGAGGTCGGCGGCGAAATAGGGCAGCGAGGCGCGCAGCCGCGCCCGCACCGCGAACCGTCGCCGGGCGCACCCGCCAGGCGCCGGTGGCGGCCAGCGCGGCGCCGGACCGGACGACCGCGGCGGTCAGCACCAGCACGGCGGCCCGGTCCAGCGTGAGTCCGCCGTGCAGCGCGGCCAGGGCGCAGCCGGCGACGAGCACCGCGCCCGCGCCTCCGTTGACGGCGGCCTCACGCCACGCCCGCCCGGTGCCACGGACCAGCACCCACGCGGTCTCGTTCCACTGCTCGAGCAGGCTCGCCGCGAAGAACAGCAGCAACGCGCCGCGCACCGCCGGGTCGAGCGCGACGGCGGTGACGGGCCACGCGAGCAGCACCACGAGGGCGAACAGCACCAGCCGGCCGGCGTGCAGCCGGGCCACCTCGTCGGCCGGAACCCGCCCCGCCGCGGCTTCCCGGGTGAGGTGGGTGACCAGTCCGAAGGAGAGCGCCGCCGCGGTGAACGAGGCGCTCAGCGTGGCGAGGCCGTAGTGGCCGACCGCCTCGGCACCCGCGCCGCGCGCCAGCAGCGCCATCACCACCAGCGTGGCCAGGCGGCTCGCGATGCTGGAGAGGCCGAGCAGTCCGGACGCGACCGTCAGTGACGGGCGCTGGCCGGCGTCAACGGTCATCCGACCGCAACCAGCCGCCGAAGAAACCGACGACCAGCAGGAACAGCAGCAGGTACGGCCCCTGCATCAGCCCCCAGCCGGTCAGGCCGATCAGCAGGAGGCCCGGGGTGGCGCTGACCAGCACCCGGGCCGGCAGGTCGGCGCCGCGGGTGCGCCACGCGCGCACGGCCGCCAGCACCAGCACCGCGATCACCGGCGCCCACCACAGCAGGGCGCCGACGACGCCGGTCTCGGCCGCGGTGAGCAGGAACATGTTGTGCACCGGCACGCCGGTCTGGGTGAGCCGGTCGGTGTCGCCGACGACGTCGACGTACCCGTTGGGGCCGACGCCGGCCCATGGATGCCGCCCGATGGTGTCGAGGGCGACGCCGGTCACGTGGCCGCGGGCGCCACCACCCGGGTCGGACGCGAACCGCGCGATCAGCCAGGGGAGCGACAGCGCACCCAGGGCCCCGGCCATGCCGACCGCCACGACCTGCCGGCGTTGCCAGCGGCCGGCCGCCACCGACTCCAGCAGCACACACCCAGCGACCAGCACGAGCACCGCCACCAGCACGGTGCGGCTCTGGGTGAGCCAGACCCCGGCGAACACGGCGCCCAGCGTGAGCCAGGTCGCCCAGCGTTCGAAGCGGCTGCGCTGCGGCAGCGCGAGGACCGCGAGGCCGCACAGGAACAGCACCTTGGACAGTTCGCCGGGGTGGGCGGTCAGGCCGGTGGCGCGGCCGAGCACGTCGAGCGCCTGGGCGCCGTCGATCCGCCGCGCTGGCAGACCCGCCGCGGCCAGTCCCACGGCGAGCAGCTGCAGCCAGGCGACGCCGGCCAGGGACCAGCAGAGCGGCGCGCGCAGGCGGCCGGCCGCGACGCCGACCGCGAACGCGGCGGCGCCCATGGCGAACGCCAACAGCCCGGAGACGGTCAGCGCCGATCGTGGCCAGACCGCGAGCGCCAGCGTGGCGAGCCAGATCAGGAACGGGGCGAAGAGCAGCACCGCCCGCCCGAGGTCACGCGGCGCCCGCCAGGCGAACACCGCGACCGCCAGCGCGACACCGATCGTGTAGGTGTGGAGGGTCGGCCGCAGGTTGGCGATGCCGGCGTAGATCGGACTCTCGGCCGGGAGCAGCGCGACGGGTCCGACCGCGACGGTGGCGACCAGCACGACGACCGCGACCGCCGCCCAGGGATCACCCTGCCACCGCCATGCCACCATCGCCGCCGTCGCGGTTGATCGCCGGCACGTCGACGGCCGCGTGCGAGGTGCCGGACGGCATGACGAAACTCCCGAGCCCCGTGGAACGCGAGCCTGCCTCGCGCGGAGCGAGTCTGCCACAGCCGTCGATGCCCGCCGGCACCGGTCAGAACTTCGGCGGCACCCCGCACGCCGTTGGCCACCCGGCGGATGTCGTCGATCCAGTTAGGTGGCGCGGTCATCCGCAGCACGAGCTGTCGGTCGATGGCGCCGCCGGGGGTGCCGGCCCAGTAACCGATCACCACGAGGCCGTAGCGGTCGCCGCCGTCGAGGGTCAGTGTCTCGGCGACCGTCGCGTTCGGACCGGCGAAGCGCCACTGCGCACCCCAGGCGTCTTCGACCGTGCGCAGCTCGTCGCGGTGCGCCTCGTCGCAGACCGGGGTGCAGGCGCGCACGGTCAGTTCCCCGCCGATGGGACCGTCGTCGGTGCCCCGGCCGCAGTTGTAGCGGACGCTTCCGACGCTGACCGCCGCCGCGGCGCACTCCCACCGGGCTGGCAGCGTCAGCGTGAAGCCGAGACCGTCGAGGTTGACCGGACGCACCGGGTTGGCCGAGGTGAACGCGGGCCACTTGTCGGGCCAGTCTCCGGGCCGCGGCGGTTCGAGCCCCGGCCGCACGGGCGGGGTGGTCGGTGCGGACGCGGCAACCGTGCCGCCGGCGCTCGGCAGGGGTCCCGGGTCGTCGCCTCCGCCACCGTCGGCGAGCGCGAACAGCACGCCGCCACCGCCGAACAGGATGACCACGGCGGCCGCGATGCCCACCCAGAGGGCGCGTGGCCGGCGCTTCTTGACCGGGGAGAACGCGATCCGCCGGCCGGGCGCGGCGAACGGGTCCGGTGCGGGCGGCTCCGCGGTCTCCGGCGACTCGGTCGGCGTCCGCGTCGACGGTCGCGGGTCTGGCGATCGGCGGCGGCGTCGTCGTCGTAGGACACTTCGCGGGGTGCGTCGGACCGGTAGTCCCGGCCGAGCGCGACGAACACCCGCTCGGCGCCCGGGTCCTGATCGCCGGGGTAGGCGACCCAGGGCTCCCCGACGGCGAAGTCCGCCTGGAGGAAGCCGGTGGGGTGCTCGGGCTCCGTGGAGATGGTGGTGCTGGCGGCGAAGGCGTCGCGCCACTGCTGGTCGGCGGCGACCGCCTCGTCGAGCACGGCGACAGTTACCGAGTTGTCGAGCTCGTCGACCGCGAGCCAGACGGTGCCGATGTCGCAGGCGCCCAACCGCCCGATGACGCGATATGGAATGTCCGGCCGCATGTCCCACCCTCCCCGGTAGCCGCAAGGGATGCTAGCGGTCGCGGTCGCCGCCCCGAGATCCGCCAGGGTCGTCGGCCGGTTTGCGGCAAGTGCGGGATATGGCGCTACCCGGCCCGCGGACGGGCCGGGTAGCTGTGAGCGTCACCAGCCGACGGCCACCAGGAGCCACTGCGGGTTGCCGTGCGAGATGAACGAGGACTGTTCGGCGTAGTCGTCGTACGGGAAGCCGTACGACAGCCGGTTGATCGCGCGGTCGTGCCAGAACTTCGAGTAGTAGTTGGCCGGCGCGGCCTGGTAGTAGCTGGCCGGGTTCGACCACTGCGACTGCGGCAGGTGCGCGACGTGCCGGTTGAGCGCCGCGCACATCGCCGGCGTTGTTGGCCAGCGGGCCGGCGCAGCCGAAGATGTCCGAGGTGGACGCGGACAGCCCGACTGCGACGCGTACGCTGGTGAAGTAGTTCTGCGTACTGCGCCGCCGGCCCGGAACTGCGGGCAGCTGCCCGGCGACGGGATCCGGTACGGCGCCTGGATCTGCGCCAGGTGCTTGAACTCGGCCGGCACCTCGTCGATGAACCGCTGGAACGTGACCGCCCGGTCCTCGGCGAAGGTGGCCTCGGTCCTCGCCGACCTGCGACGTCGTAGCCGTCGCGGGCGTGCAGCCGCATCGCCAGCTTGAGCGCCGAACGCGTCGACCCGGGTGGTGTTGCCGTTGAACACGGCCGGCCCGACGGTGAACTCGATGAAGTCGTTGTACTGGCTGGTCGGCGAGCCGAGGTAGAAGTACATCCGGCCGGCGGTGTTGGCGGGCATGTCGAAGTACGGCTGCTCGGCGATCGAGTGCACCTGCCCGTTGTAGCTCCAGTAGACCTGGCTGTCCGGGTAGCGGCCGTTGGTCCGGTTGAGGATCTTCACCATGACCACGTTCTGCGCGGCCGGGATCGTCGACTGGTGTCGCCCCAGAAGCCGCCCGTGGGCGGCGGGTTCGTGGTCGGTGGCGGGGTCGGGCCGTCGCCGGTGGTGCGCACCACGAACTCCCAGAGCGAGTAGCCGTACGCGGTGGCCCGCGCGGTGCCGTTCATCCGCACGTAGCGACCGGATGCCGGAGACGGCGAGGGTCTGCGTGCCGCCGGTGCCGGTCGTGGTCGAGTAGATCGTCGTCCAGGGCCGTCCGGTCCGGCCGAGACCTGGATCTGGAAGGCCCGGGCGTACGCCGGCCTCCCAGTGCAGCACCACCTGGCAGAGCGTCTGCGTGCTGCCGAGGTCGACCCGCAGCCACTGCGGGTCGGCGAACGCGCTGGACCAGCGGGTGCCGGCGTTGCCGTCGACGGCCGCGGCGGCCGACAGCGTCGGCGTTCTCGGCCGACGACGCGGTCGCCGGCCGGTTCTGCGCCGCGTTGGCCGTGCCGCAGCCCGGGCCGGTGTTGATCAGGCCGTAGACCTGGAACTCCCACAGCGAGTAGCCGTAGGCCGTGCCGCGCGCGGTGCCGTTCATCCGCACGTACCGGCCGGTGCCGGTCACCGTCAGCGTCTGGGTGCCGCCGGCGCCGGTGGTGGTCGCGTAGATGGTGGTCCACGGCCGCCGGCCGCGCCGGCCACCTGGATCTGGAAGGAGCGCGCGTAGGCCGCCTCCCACTGCAGCACGACCTGGCCGACGGAGGCGGTGGCGCCGAGGTCGACCTGGATCCACTGCGGGTCGCCGAAGGCGCTCGACCAGCGGGTGCCGGCGTTGCCGTCGACGGCCGCCGACGCGGGCGAGGCGGCGTTCTCGGTCGACGAGGCGGTGGCCGGCTTGCCCTGGGAGACCAGGATCAGGGCGGCGTCGGCGGGCGACCGGGTGGTCACGACGAACAGTCCGGTGAGGAGGGTGACCGCGGCGACCACGGCGAGCGCGGCGCGGCGGCGGGACAGGGCAAGGGGCATCGCGACTCCTGCGGGGACGGAAGCAGGGTGTGAGAGAGCGCTCTCAGGCGGAGACGTTCGTCCCGCCGGGCGGCGTTGTCAAGAACCAATTCGACTACGGCGAATATTCGCGCCCTTGACTGGAGTGGCGGAAGTCGTGACTCTGTTGGAGAGCGCTCTCCAACATCGTCCGTCCCCGTATTGGAGTGCACATGCCAGCCCCACCCCGCCGCCGGCTGCTCGTCGCCGGCGCGATCCTCACGCTGCTCTTCGCCGGCTTCCTGGTCGCGACACCGGCCGCGGCCGCCGGCCCGCTGATCTCCCAGGGCAAGCCGGCCACCGCCTCCTCCGTGGAGAACGCCGGGACCCCCGCCTCCGCCGCCGTCGACGGCAACGCCGGCACCCGCTGGTCGAGCGCCTTCGCCGACCCCCAGTGGATCCAGCTCGACCTCGGCGCCACGTACGCCGTCGACCAGGTCGAGCTCGTCTGGGAGACGGCCGCCGCACGCGCCTTCCAGATCCAGGTGTCCGCCGCCGCCGGCGGTCCGTGGCAGTCGATCTACTCGACCACCACGGCGACCGGCGGCAGCCAGACCCTGGCCGTCAGCGGCTCCGGGCGCTACATCCGGATGTACGGCACCGCCCGGACCACCGGCTACGGCTACTCGCTCTGGGAGTTCCGGGTCTTCGGCACCACCGGCGGCGGTGGACCCACCGATCCGCCACCGGCCGGCGGCACGCCGATCTCCGCGTACAAGACCGTCGCGGCGTCGTCGCACGAGGGCGGCAACGCGCCCGCCGCCGCCGTCGACGGCCGCACCAACACCCGCTGGTCGAGCGTGTTCAGCGATCCACAGTGGATCAGCATCGACTTCGGCGGCACGGCCAGCATCAACCAGGTGGTGCTCAACTGGGAGGGCGCCTACGCCTCCGCGTACCGGTTGGAGACCTCGGCCAACGGCACCACCTGGACGACCGTCTACAGCACCGCCGCCGGCCGCGGCGGCGTCGAACGGCTCGCCGTCACCGGCACCGGACGGTTCCTGCGGATGTACGGCACCGCGCGGGCGACCGGCTACGGCTACTCACTGTGGGAGTTCCAGGCGTTCGGCACGTTGGACACCAGCGCGACGACGCCGCCGCTGCTGTCCGGACCGACCCGCCCGCCGGCCACAACGGGCCAGTTCGCGCTGAGCGCGCCCGCCGACGCCGCGATGGTCACCACCACCCGGCGACCGGCGCTGTCCTGGGCCGCCGTCGGAGGCGCGACGCGGTACCAGGTCTGGATCAACGTCAGCCGCACCGACTACGACTTCAACGCCACCGGCAACCTGATCGACCTCTACACCCGGGTCGCCGAGGTGACCGGCACGTCAGTACACGCCCAGCTGGGACATGGCCGACCGGTGGACCTACAAGTGGTACGTCACCGCCGTCGGCCCGCGGCACGACCTCCAACATCCGCGCGGTTCAGCGTCTACGTGCCCACGCTGGAGACCGTCGCCGACGGCGTCACCATCGTCGCCGGCGCCCGGGACCTCGACCGCAACGGCAGCGATCTCGCCGTACGAGGACTGGCGGCAGCCGATCGAGACCCGGGTCAACGACCTGCTCGGCCGGATGACGGCCGAGGAGAAGGCGTACCAGATGTTCTACAACGCGCAGGCCTTCCCGCGCTCGGGCTGGCACTTCGGCCCGGCCGGCGCGGCCGACCTGCACGCCGCGCTGCTCGGCTCGTCCGGCACCCGGCTGGGCATCCCGTTCGTCTCGGCCGGCGACACCATCCACGGCTACCAGACCACCTACCCGACGCAGAGCGCGCTGGCCGCGGCCCGCAACTACGCGCTCGACTACAAGCTCGGCGACATGCAGCGCCGGGAGCAGCTCGAGGTCGGCACCCGCGGCGTGCTCGGGCCGCTCGCCGAGGTCGGCACCAAGGTGCTCTACCCGCGCATCCAGGAGGGCAACGGCGAGAACGCGTACGTGGCCGCGGCCCAGACGCGGGCGCTGGTCGCCGGGCTGCAGGGCGGCCCGGAGCTCAACCCCGCCTCGGTGCTGGCGACCGTCAAGCACTGGCCCGGCGAGGGCGCCGGTGGCGAGGCCCTGATCGTGTACGACGGGGTCACCATCAAGTACCACATGATCCCGTTCCGGGCGGCGATGGAGGCCGGCGCGGTCAACATCATGCCCGGGTACGCCGGGTCGTCGCTGCTGGACCCCGGCGGCCCCGGCGCCGGCGACAGCGCGCCGATCCTCGCGTACCTCCGGCAGAACCTGGGCTACCAGGGCCTGATCACCACCGACTGGCTGCCCTGGGGCTCCTGGGTCGGCGCGGCGCGGGCCGGCTCCGACGTGATGGGCGGCGCCGACCCGGGCGCGGTCGGCTTCTCCATGGCCACCTTCATCACGAGCGTCGGCGCCGCCCGGATCGACGACGCCGTGCGCCGGGTGCTGCGGATCAAGTTCCAGCTCGGCATCTTCGAGAACCCGTACGGCGACCCGGTCAACGGCCCGTACCGGATGCACCAGCCGTCGTACACGGCCCTGGCCAACCAGGCGTCGCGCGAGGCGATGACGCTGCTCAAGAACGACGGCGCCGTGTTGCCGCTGCGCCTCGCCGCCGGTGACACGGTCGTCGTCGCCGGCCCGCGCGCGACGGACACCTCGGCGTGCTGCATCTGGACCAGCTACTTCCACCAGGAGTACGGGTCGCAGACGATGCTGGACGCCATCCGTGCCCGGGGTGCTCAGGCGGGCGTGAACGTCGTCTCCGGCGACGCGCCGGCACCGAAGCTGGCGATCGTCGCGGTCGGGGAGGGCTCCTACACGCACGGGACACAGTGGGTGAAGGAGCAGCCGTACCTGCCGCCGGACCAGCTCGCGCTGATCCGCGGGTTCCGCGCCCGGGGCATTCCGGTGGTGGTCGCGCTGGTCATGCCGCGGCCGTACGTGATCACGGACTGGAACGCCGACGCGAACGCCATCGTGGTCACCTACCGCGGCGGCGAGGAGATGGGTCCGGCGCTGGCCAGCCTGCTGTTCGGTGACTACGCGCCGACCGGCAAGCTGCCGTGGCAACTGCCGCGCAGCCTGGGCGACGTGCTCCGGCCGGGCGGCAGCGACGTGCTGGCCGACGCGACCGAGGCGTGGGACCTGCCCTATGACCTCGGTGCCACGGCGGCCCAGCGCGCCACGCTGCGGTCCCAGATCGACGCCGGCCAGCAGCCGACGCCGACGGGCAACCCGCTCTACCAGTACGGCGCCGGGCGGACCGGCTTCTAACGCGTCTGCGTCAGAGCGAGGTTGTGGCCGTCCGGGTCACGGAAGAACGTCATCCACAGCTCGCCCTGATCGTCGCGGTGCACGACGTGCGGCTCGTCGAGGAAGGTGACCCCTTCCTTGACGAGCCGCTCGCGTTCGGCGGTGAGATCGTCGACGCTGAAGTAGAGCGTCACCCGGCTCGCGAACGCCTCGGACTCGGGCACACCGAGGTAGAGCCGGATGTCGCCGCTCTGGAAGAAGGCCATGGACTGCCCGGGCACGTCGAAGAGGAACGGCACGCCGAGCACATCGCGATAGAACCGGACGGAGCGCTCGAGCTCGCTGCAACTGACGTGGATCTGCGACACCGCACCTACCGACATACCCACAGCTCACCAGCCGTGACCGTGCGTCGCAACCCGAGAGCCGCCAACTTCGTACGCCCGCGCGTGCAAGGTTCCGCGCTCGGTTGATGTCTATGTCTCCGGAAGGGGGATCCATGGATGAAGCAGCCGAGCGGGAGTTCACCGCGTTCGTCAGCGAGCGTGGTCATGTCCTGCTCCGGGTCGCGTACGCGCTGACGGGGAACCAGCAGGCGGCGGAGGATCTGCTGCAGACGGCGTTGGCCAAGACGGCGCTCCACTGGACCAGGATCGAGCACGGCGCCGAGATGTACGTGCGGAAGATCCTCTACCACGACCACATCTCCGGCTGGCGGAAGCTGCGACGGCTGCGCGAGGTCTCGGTCGAGGCGGTGCCCGAACACCGCGCCCGCGGCGATCTCTCCCGCCAGGTGGCGGACCGGCTCGTCGTACACGGTGCACTGCTCCGCCTGCCACCGCGCCAGCGGGCCGTGCTGGTGCTGCGGTACCTCGAAGACCTCAGCGAGAAGCAGGTCGCCCAGATCATGGGTTGCTCCCCGGGCACCGTGGCGAGTCAGGGTCTTCGATCCGAAACAGCGCAAGTACCGCTCGAGCGGCTATCCGCAGGCGTGGGTGTCACCCGATGGCAGGCGCGCCGTCGTCGCCGACCGGAACAAACGGCTGGGGCTGCTCGATCTGGCCGGCAACGCCGTGCGCTGGATCAGCGGATCGACGTTGGCGGTCGGCACTCCAGGATGGTCGAACGACAGTCGGCAGGTGGTCTTCGCCGGGCCGGGCCGCGACCAGGGCACGCTGAGCATCGTCCTGGTCAACGCGGCCACCGCCAAGGCCCGGACACTGAAACCCGCGGTGCCCTGCGTCGAGTTCTGCCAGCCGAGCTGGCTGCCCGGAAACGAGAACGTCGTCATCCCACAGGCGGCCCGGCCAACTGAGCAGATGGAGGTGTACTCGGTCAAGGACGGCCGACTCAGGACGAATCCGTTCGCGGGAGCCGTACAGACACGCGACGCCTGGTCGGACGATTGGCGCTATGTCGTCACGGATACCGTCACGCCCGACGGGTTCGCCGCGGTCGGGATCGTCGACGCGTCCACCGGCAAGGCGACGGTCTTTTTCGACGTCAAGCGGGGAGAACAGGTCCAGTCCAGAGCCGTCGTCTGGGCTACTCCGGACGAGATCGTCGCCGCCGTCGAGCGGGAGTTGATCGTCTTCTCGCCCGAGGGCAAGGAACTGCGGCGGATCCCGCTGCCGCCCGCGCTGCGCGGCGACCAGAACGACCTCTCCTTCGCGCGCCCCTGAAGTGTTTCCCCCGTTTCGATCATCGCAACGGGGGAAACCGGCGCGGAGCCATGACCAGGAGTCGCAACCGGACACCCGGTCGGGCGTTGCCGCGCGCCGTCGAGTTGGTGACGATGGTGGCACTGTGGACGACGAAATATTCGACGAGACCGTCAAGCGTGTCTTGGCCAACCGCGAGATCGCGAACGCGCTCGGCCGGCTGGCCGTGGGCCGGGCCGTACGGCGAAAAGCGCTCGAAGCCACGCTGACCAAGCACATCCGCGCGGGTTGGGCGGAGATGCGCGGCCTCGTCGCCGCCGAGCTCGACGCGTACGAGGCGGCCGCGGAGCCGGCTGAGCCGGGGTCCGTCCAGCAGTCCGGACGCGACCTCCACCTGGAGGACCAGCTACGGGAGGTGGACGGGCTTGCGCCGATCAGGGAAGTCCGGGCTGCCCTGGTAAGGGCCCTGGTGGAGCGGGCGGTCCTGCCGGCGACGCGCGAGTGGATCAACGTTGCGCTGCAGCGGGACCACCGGCTTCGCTACCGGCCGCGGTTCGAGAAGTCCGACACGTCCGGCCTTCGTCAGATGTCGGCGCCGGAGCATGAGCTCGCCACGGGGTCCTTCCGCCGGCTCCAGGAGCTGATGGGGCAGATCGGCGGCGGCGCGATCGGCATCTCCGGTCCACGCGGCATCGGCAAGTCCACGTTGGTCAGATCGGCCTGCGGACCGGAGTGGTTCGGCAAACGCCTCGTGTCCCACGGGGTGTTCGTTCCCGCGCCTGTCGAGTACGTGCCCCGGGACTTCCTCCTGCACGTGTTCGCCGCCCTCTGCCTGCGGGTCGCTCCGTACGCGGAGGAGCCGGACGAACCCCGGCGTTCCCGGGCCGTCACGCCGGAGATCGTCGTGTTCGGCGTCATCCTGGCCGCCGTCGGCGGTGTCGTCCTCCTGGCCGCAGGCGTGGCGGCGGCGCGTGTGGCGGCCGCGACGGTGGCTGGCGTCGGCTCTGCGCTGGCGGTCGTCGCCGCGTTGCTGGCGGTGGGCCCGCGACTGCGGTTGAGCGGCTACGTCCTAATCGACCCGCACTCGTCGCGTTCGCCGCTCGTGCAGGTGGGCCAGCGCGCCGACCACCGTGCCGTCGTGGTCGTCTTCGGCCTGGCAGCGGTCGCTCTCGGTGTCGCCAGCGCCGCCTGGCTGACCGGAGGGGAGCCACGGTCCGACACCTACCTGGCGATCGCCGGTCTGGGGCTGCCGGCGCTGGTCGCCCTCGCCGCGGTCGACGAGGACACCGAAGCGTTATCACGCGCCGCCCGGGCCGGAGTTCTGGGCGCCCTGGGGCTGCTGATCGCGGGTGCGGTGATCACCGGGACGGCCGCGGTCGGCGACCGGCTCGCGGTCGTGGTCTTTCTCGTCGCGGCCGTCCTCGCGTGGGCACGAACCGTGTTACGGCGACTCTCCTTGCCGTTGCGGTCGGGTCAGCCACTGGACGCCGCCCTGACCAGCGCGATCCTCGCCACTGTGGCCGGTGGTCTGGCGGCGACCGCGGCTGTGGCGTGGAACACCGCGCCACATGCCGGCCTCGTCTGGGGGCCGGTCCTGCTGGCCGGCTGTTTCGGTTTTGAGAAGGCCCGGCGGGGTAGGCAGGACGACCGCGTTGACGAACGCCGGTCACCCGACCCGCTAGGCGAGCGAGCCCGGGCCCAGCTGCGCCGGATCCGCTACCAGCAGACCGTCAACACCGGCTGGGTCGACGCGATCAAGATCGGCGCGATACCGAAGACCCCGCTCGCGGTCGAGCACAGCGTCAGCGGTGGCGAGACCATGGCGCGGGTCCCCTTGACCTACCCGGAGATCGTCGCCGCCTTCCACGCCTTCGTCGCGTCGCTGACCCGGGACGGGCGCCGCCGTCGTGATCGGGATCGACGAGTTGGACAAGCTCGCGCCCGAGGCGGCCGTGCGGTTCATGAACGACATCAAGGCGATCTTCGAGGCGCACGTCCCGGGCTGCTACTTCCTGGTGTCCGTCTCGGAGGAGGCGCTCGCCGGGTTCGCCCAGCGCGGCCTGCCCACCCGCGACGTCTTCGACACCGCCTTCGACGAGATGCTCCGTCTGGAGCCGCTGAGCTACGACGCGACGGTCGCCATGCTCGCCAAGCGGGTCATCGACCTGCCCCGCGGGGTGGCCGTGTTGTGCCACGCCCTGGCCGGCGGGCTGCCCCGCGACGTGATCCGGGTGGTCCGCGCGACGGTCGCGGCCCGCGACCGCACGGGCCGGGACGACATCGGCGAACTGGCCCAGCTGGTCTGCGCCGAGCAGGCGCGGGCCCAGCTCCACGGGTTGCGCACGGCGGCCCGCGCGCAACCCGACTGGCGGCAGGTCGTCGCCGTCGTCGACTGGGCCGACACCCGCACGATCGACGATGTCGGCGGGGTCGCCACCCTGCCGAAGGAGGTCGACGACCCGGCGGCGACGGCGATGCTGCGGGCGCACGCGACGTCGCTCTACCACCTGGCGACCGTCGCCGCGTTTCTCGCCACCGCCGGCAGCGCCGAGCGCGAGCGGGTCGAGGGCGGCACCGGGGTCGAGACGTTGGCCCGCGCCCGCGCCGAGATGACGGCGAGCTGGGCCCTCGCCTGGCGCCACATCTCGGAGTTCCGGGACGCCTGGGGAATGGCCGTGATCGACCCGCCCGAAGCCTGACCGTTTCGATCCACGGAACGGGGGAAACCCCCCACTTATGGGATTCGGCGCGGCCTGCACGGCCGCCGAGGTGGTGGCGGATGTCGACCTGAGCGGGCAGCGGGCTGTGGTGACCGGTGGTGGCTCCGGGATCGGCCTCGCGACGGCGCAGGCACTGGCCGGCGCGGGCGCCGACGTCACCGTCGCCGTGCGCGACCCGGCGCAGGGGCGGGCCACGGGTCTGGGCTGGGAGCTGATCGACCTGGCCGACCTCGGCTCCGTGCGGGCGTTCGCCAACCGCTGGTCCGGGCCGCTGCACATCCTGGTCAACAACGCCGCGGTGATGCGGACCCCCGAGGCACACACGCCACAGGGCTGGGAGTCGCAGTTCGCCACCAACCATCTCGGCCACTTCGCGCTGACCGTCGGGCTCCACCCGGCGCTGAGCGCGACCGACGACGGCGGGCGGGTCGTCGCGGTCAGCTCGGCGTCGCACCTGCGGGCGGCGGTCGACTTCGACGACATCAACTTCGCGGACCGGGCGTACGACCCGACCGCCGCGTACGACCAGTCGAAGACCGCCAACATCCTGTTCGCGGTCGAGGCGGCGCGGCGCTGGGCGCACGACGGTGTCACCGTCAACGCGGTCAACCCGGGCGGCGTACGCGGCCGCCTCCAGCGTCACCTGTCCGACGCGGAACTGGCCGAGATGGACGGCCGCGCGGCCGCCGGCCCGGGCTGGAAGTCGCCGGACCAGGGCGCCGCGACCTCGGTCTACGTCGCCACCGCGCCGGCCCTCGCGGGCGAGTCCGGCCGGTACTTCGAGGACTGCCACGAGGCCGGGCTGCACCAGCCGGGCACGGCGACCGGCGTCGCGGAGTTCGCCGTCGACCCGGCCAACGCCGCCCGGCTCTGGGAGATCTCCGCGGAGGCGGTCCGCGCCGGGTAGCCGTACGCTGCCCGTCATGCACATCGTTCGTTACCGCCGCGAACACGACGACACCGCCCGGGTGGGCGTCCGCGCCGACGGGGTCGTCCGTGAGTTGCCCGTGCCGTCCGTCGCCGCGCTGTTGCGCGAGTCGGTGGCCGACCTGCGCGACCTGGTCGCGAGGCCCGGCGACGTGGTCGACGACGCCCGGCTGCTCGCCCCGGTCGACGGCGGCACGGAGGTCTGGGCCGCCGGGGTCACCTACCTGCGCTCGCGCGAGGCCCGGATGGAGGAGAGCAGCGAGGCCGACATCTACGGCCGGGTGTACGACGCGGCCCGCCCCGAGCTGTTCTTCAAGTCCGCCGCCTGGCGCGTCGTCGTCGACGGCGACCCGGTCGCGATCCGCGCCGACTCCGGCCTCGACGTGCCGGAGCCGGAACTGGCGCTGGTGATCAACCGGTTCGGCGAGATCGCCGGCTACCTGGTCTGCAACGACATGAGCTCCCGGTCGATCGAGGGGGAGAACCCGCTCTACCTGCCACAGGCCAAGGTGTACGCGGGCGCCTGCGCGCTGTCGGCCGGCATCCGCCCGGCGTGGGAGGTCGACGGCACCGACCTGGCCGTCGCGGTGCGGGTCACCCGGGAAGGCGTGGCCGTCTGGTCCGGGCGCGACGTCGACCGCCCGGCTCAAGCGCCCGTTCGCGGAGCTCGTCGACTACCTGTTCCGGGCCGACAACTTCCCGGACGGCGCGGTCCTCTCGACCGGCACCGGCCTCGCACCGGCGATGGACTTCACCCTGCGCCCCGACGACGTCGTCACGATCACCATCGACGGCGTCGGCGAGCTCGACCAACCCGGTCGTGGTCGGCAAGGAGCACTTCGACTTCCAGCGTCCTTAATCACTGAGATCAGCCACGACGGCGGCGTGGTCGGTGGGCCAGACGCCGTCGATCGGGGCGGTGCCGGCTCGGTGCACGCCGAGGACGCGGCCCGCGCGGTGGGCGCTCTGCAGCACGTGGATGTAGTCGATCCGGCCGCTCGGTGCCACCCAGGCGGCCGCGTGCGGGTTGGCCCGGTCCCAGGTGAAGCCCGGGTCGCCCGGTTCGGCGAACAACCAGGTGTCGAGCAGCACCTGGTCGGGCACGAAGCCCACGGTCAGCGCACCGGCGAAGCGGCGCAGCTCGTCGGAGTCCGGCATCGCGTTGAGGTCGCCGGCCACCACCGGCGGGTGCCCGTCGTGCGGCAGCCCGGCCACGTGCCGGGCGAGCCAGTCCAGCTGGGCAGAGCGGCCCGCCGAGCCGGACAGCACGCTCAGGTGGGTGGTCACGAACGGGATCGTCCCGTGTGGAGCGTCGACCAGCACGCTCAGCGCGGCGCGGCTCGGGTCACCCGGCAGGTCGTACGCCTTCTCGGTGCGGATCGGCCAGCGGCTGAGCACCGCGACACCGTTGCGCAGGCCGGGGCCGCCGTCGACGCGGACCCGCCAGGTCTCCTGGTCGCTGCCGGTGCCGAAGGTCCAGTGCAGACCGAGCTCGTCGGCGAGCCAGCCGGCCAGGTTCTCGTCGCCGTCGGCCCAGACCTCCTGCAGCGCGACCAGGTCCGGTCGCTGCTCGCGGAGCACCGCGAGGATCGCCGCCCGCCGCCGCTCCGGCTCACCGAACCGCCACCACAGGTTCCATGTCATCACCCGCACACCGATCACGTTCGCACATCCGCGGTTCGGTAGGGCTGACCCCACCCCGGGTTAGGGGGTCGATCGGATTCATCGGCGCCGGCCCGATCCCTAGCGTCATCGGCATGAACCCGACTGATGCCCGCGAGGCGCTCCGCCTCGACTCCGTTCGCAAGGTCTACGGCACCGCCGACAACCAGGTCACCGCGCTCGACGGCGTGACGCTGCGCCTGTCGACCGGCACGTTCACCGCGGTCATGGGCCCGTCCGGCTCGGGCAAGAGCACGCTGCTGCAGTGCGCGGCCGGCCTCGACCGGCCCAGCGAGGGCACCGTGACGATCGCCGGCCAGCCGATCCCGACGGGCAGCGAGACGGCCGTGACCACGCTTCCGGCGCGACCGGATCGGCTTCGTCTTCCAGCAGTTCAACCTGCTGCCCACGCTGACCGTCTGGCAGAACGTGACGCTGCCGCTGCGGCTGGCCGGCCGCAGGATCGACAAGAAGCGGTGCGCCGCGGTGCTGGCCCAGCGTCGGCCTCGGCGACCGGATGGACCACCGCCCGGCCGAGCTGTCCGGCGGCCAGCAGCAGCGGGTGGCGATCGCCCGGGCGCTGGTGAGCTCGCCGGCACTGATCTTCGCCGACGAGCCGACCGGTGCCCTCGACACCCGTACCGCCCGGGAGGTGCTGGCGCTGCTCGCCGACCGCGGTCCGCGACCATCGGCCAGACGGTCGTCATGGTCACCCACGACCCGGTCGCCGCCGCGTACGCCGACTCGGTGGTCTTCCTCGCCGACGGCCGGATCGTCGGCGAGCTGGCCCGGCCCGACCGCCGAGGCCGTCGCCGAGCGGATGGCCCACCTCGGCGACGCGCCAGCGCCGGTCGCGGTGGGTGAGTGAGCCATGGTCACCCTCGCGCTGCGCACGCTGCGGTACCGCACCGGCGGCTTCGTCGCGAGCGTTCGCCGCCATGTTCCTCGGCGCGACCATCCTGATGGCGTTCGCGTCGCTGCTGGACACCGGCGGCGGGCCGGCGTCGACCGGGCCACATCGGAGACGCTGACGCTGATGGCCGGCGTGGTCGGCGGCTGGGGCCTGCTGATCGTGGCGTTCGCGGTGGCTCGACGCTGACCCTGCCGGTGCGCCAGCGGGACCGGGAGATGGCGCTGCTGCGCAGCGTCGGCGCGACGCCCGGCGCAGGTCGGCCGGATGGTCGTCGGCGAGGCCGCGGTGGTCGCGCTGGCCGCGTCGCGTCGTCGCGGTGCCGGCCGGCCTCGGTCTGGGCCGGCTGCTGTTCGACCTGCTGATCGCACCGGCCAGGTGCCGGCCGGCGTCGACTACCGGTTCGGCTTCATCGCGCTCGGCATCGGCATCGGCGTGACCGTCGCTCGGCGCGCGTGATCGCGGCGCTGGTCGCGGCCGGCGGCGCGGCCGCGGATGGCGCGCGCAGCAGGCGCTGGTGCGCCGACGAGCCGCGGCGGATGGGCTGGAAGCGGATCACGTTCGGCGTCGCTGCTGGTCGCCGCGGCGCCAACTGCGGGGTGCTGACCGTGCTGCTGTTCAAGGACGGCGGCTCCGACGCGATGCAGACCGCCGGCCAGGCGTCGATCTGGGCGTCGATCGGCCTGGCGCTGCTGGCGCCGGCGCTGGTCCGCGGTGTGACCGCGGTGCTGGCCGGCCCGCTGGCGCGCGCTGGGCGGCGCCAGCGGCTACCTGACCGTCGCCAACCTGCGGCGCCGCTCGCACCAGATGGCCGGCGCGCCTGATGCCGATCATCCTGTTCACCGGCATCGCGCCGGCACGCTGGTCATGCAGAGCGTGGAGAACCGGGCCGACGGGCCGGGCGGGACGATCCCGGCGTCGATGGAACACAGACATCGAGACGCTCAACCTGGTCGTCGTCGGCATGATCGCGCTGTTCGCGGCCATCATGCTGGTCAACACGCTGGTCGCGGCGACCATCTACCGGCGGCGCGAGTTCGGCCAGCAGCGGCTGACCGGCGCGACGCCCGGCCAGGTGCGGCGGCATGGTCGGCGCCGAGGCGGCGGTGCTGGCGGTGACCGGCGTGCTGTTCGGCTCGCTGGCGTCGCTGGCCACGATCGTGCCGTACACCATCGCCCGCACCGACCGGCTCGTCCCGGACGCGCCGGCGCTGATCTGGCCGGCGATCGCGCTGGTCGCGGTGGTGTTGACGCTGGCCGCGAGCATCGGCACCGCGCGGCGCGCCCTGCGCACGCCGGCCACCGAAGCGGTCGGCCTGACCGCCTGAAGCCCTGCCATGCCGGGCGGCTAGCCTGCCCGGCATGGCAGAGCGTCAGTTCGGTTGGAACAACATGTTCGTCGCGCCCGACGAGGACCCCCGCTCCGACAAGCTGTTGGTCGGCGAGCGCGAGAACCTCGTCGGCTACCTGCGCGACTACCGCCTGACGCTCGAGCTCAAATGCGCCGGCCTCGACGCCGCGCAGCTCGCCACGCGTGCCGTGCCGCCGTCCGACATGTCGCTGCTCGGGCTGATCCGTCACCTCGCCCGCATCGAGCAGTACTGGTTCCGGATCTTCTTCGCCCGCGAGGACGTGGTCTCGCCGTTCAACTCCGACGGGCGCACCGAATGGGACGTCGAGCCCGACCCGGCGATGGTCGAGGAGGCATGGCGGATCTGGCGTGCAGAGGTCGCGTTCGCCGAGCAGTTCGTCGCGTCGGCGCCTGACCTGGAGATCGTCGGCAAGGACGGCGGCAACCTGCGCTCGATCCTCATCCACATGATCGAGGAGTACGCGCGGCACATGGGCCACGCCGACTTCCTGCGCGAGCGGGTCGACGGTCGGGTCGGCCAGTAGATCCGGGCCGGCCCGTCGTGCCGGCGTTACGATGCGGGGCGTGTCGAACAACCCCCGCGCCGGGCAGCCGGCCGAGCCCGGTGACCTGATCGACGTCAATGCTGTTCGTCGGCGCCTATCACGACCTGCATCCCGACCCCTCGGTCCCGGCGGAGCGCGTCGCGTTCGGCACCTCGGGGCACCGGGGTGCGAGCCTGAAACGGGCGTTCAACGACGACCACATCGCGGCGACCAGCCAGGCGATCGTGGAATACCGGGCGGAGCAGGGCACCACCGGCCCGCTGTTCCTCGGCCGCGACACGCACGCGCTCTCCGAGCCGGCGACCCAGACGGCGCTCGAGGTGTTCGCCGCCAACGGGGTGACCGTGCTGATCGACAGCCGCGACGGGTTCACCCCGACGCCGGCCGTCTCGCACGCGATCCTCACCTACAACAAGCGGGGCCCGTCCGCCCGCGCCGACGGGGTCGTGGTCACGCCGTCGCACAACCCGCCGGACGACGGGGGCTTCAAATACAACCCGCCGAACGGCGGGCCGGCCGACACCGACGCCACGGGCTGGATCCAGGACCGGGCCAACGAGCTGCTGCGCGCCAAGCTGGCCGGGGTGCGCCGGATGCCGTACGGCCGGGCCAGGGCGGCGGAGACCACCCAGGAGTTCGACTTCACCGCGTCCTATGTGGACGACCTGCCCTCGGTGGTCGACCTGGCCGCGATCCGCGACGCCGGCGTGCGGATCGGCGCCGACCCGCTCGGCGGGGCCAGCGTCGCCTACTGGGCCGAGATCGCCGAGAAGCACGGGCTCGACCTGACCGTGGTCAACCCGGCCGTCGACCCGCGGTTCGCGTTCATGACGCTCGACTGGGACGGCAAGATCCGGATGGACTGCTCGTCGCCGTACGCGATGGCGTCCCTGATCGCCAAGCGCGACCAATACCAGGTGGCCACCGGCAACGACGCCGACGCCGACCGGCACGGCATCGTCACGCCCGACGCCGGCCTGATGAACCCCAACCACTACCTGGCCGTCGCGATCGACTACCTGTTCCGCAACCGCGAGGGGTGGCCGGCCGACGCCGCGGTCGGCAAGACGCTGGTCTCGTCGTCGCTGATCGACCGGGTCGCCGCCGACCTCGGCCGCACGCTGCTCGAGGTGCCGGTCGGCTTCAAGTGGTTCGTGCCCGGCCTGCTCGACGGCACGGTCGGCTTCGGCGGCGAGGAGAGCGCCGGCGCCTCGTTCCTGCGCCGCGACGGTGGCGTGTGGACCACCGACAAGGACGGCATCATCCTCTGCCTGCTCGCCTCGGAGATCATCGCGAAGACGGGCCGCACCCCGTCACAGCACTACGCCGACCTGGTCGCCCGCTTCGGCAACCCGGCGTACGCCCGCGTCGACGCGCCCGCGACCCGCGAGCAGAAGGCGGTGCTGGGCAAGCTGTCGCCGTCGCAGGTGACCGCGACGGAGCTGGCCGGCGAGCCGATCACCGAGATCCTGACGGCGGCACCCGGCAACAACGCGGCGATCGGCGGCCTCAAGGTGGCCACCGAGAACGGCTGGTTCGCCGCCCGCCCGTCGGGCACCGAGGACGTCTACAAGATCTACGCGGAGTCCTTCCTCGGGCCCGAACACCTGGCCCGCATCCAGGAAGAGGCCCGTGGCGTGGTCGGAGCGGCCCTGTCCGCCTAGCGCAGCCGGGCCAGGGTCGCGTCGTCTTCGACGCCGGCGTAGAAGCGGCCGAGTACCGCGCGGAACGCCAGCTCGGCGGGTGCGGCGTGGGCGAAGAGCGTCATCGACGAGCGGAGCTTGAGCGCGTCGACCGGGCCGAAGATCCGCTCCTCGTCGGTCTCGTCGCCCTCGACCAGGATGCTGGCGCACTCGACCAGCCGCGGGCCGAGCACCGGGTGGTCGAGGTAGGCGCGGGCCTCGTCGAGGCCGGAGATCGCGTACGCCTGGGCCATCGAGCTGCGGCCCAGGCCGGCGATCTGCGGGAAGACGAACCACATCCAGTGGCTGCGTTTGCTGCCGGCCCTCAGCTCGGCCACCGCGCGCTCGTAGACGCCGTCCTGCGCCTCCACGAAACGGCCCAGCCGGTAGGGATCCTCGTCAGTCACCCACCCAGCCTTCACAGCATCCGCGGCACCGGTCAAGCCGCCGCTCCGTGGCCTGTCACCGCTACCCTCGATGGCATCATGGCCTTCACGCTGATTCCGTTCACCGTGGACCGTGCGGCGCTGGTCGCCGGCTGGGTCCGGTCCGCCGACGAGGCCGACCTGTGGTGCTCGCGGCCAGAGCATCCGTTCCCGGCCGACGTGGTCGCGGGCTGGTCCACGCAGGACGACGTCGCCGCCTACCTGCTGCTCGACGCTGGCCGGCCGGTCGCCTACGGCGAGGTGTGGTCCGACGACGAGGAGGACGAGGCCGAGCTGGCCCGGCTGCTGGTCGCGTCGGGGGAGCGGGGCCGGGGCGTCGGGAAGGCGTTGACCCGGGCGCTGGCCGCGCGGGCCGGTTTCGACGACGTGTTCCTGCGGGTGCGCCCGGACAACGCGGTGGCCCTGGCGAGCTATCGCGGCGCCGGGTTCGCCGACGTCGCGCCCGAGCTGCAGGACGAGTGGAACGCGCCGCAGCCCCGCCCGTACACCTGGCTCCGCTGGACCGGCACTCCGGATTAGGCCGGGCCGAGCACGCCGTCGAGCAGGGTGGACGCCAGTGCGCGGCCGGCGGCCAGGCCGGCTCGTGGGTTGCCGTCGAGGCGGGCCGTGATCGCCACGCCGTCGTAGATCATCAGGAGTTGGTGGCCGACCGAGTCGGGGTTGGCCGCGCCGGCCCGCGTCGCCAGATCGGTGAAGAGGCCGCGCACCCAGGCCCGGTAGGCCTGGGCCGCCGAGACCGCCGCCGTGCCGGTCGAGGCCGCCTCCGCCGTCGCCGACACGAACGGGCAGCCGCGGAAGTCCGGCTCGGCGAAGCGCGCGCCCTGGATGTCGAAGACACCGAGGATCTTCTCGCGCGGGGTCGCGTACGCGGTGAGGCCGTTGGTGATCCGCTTCTCGATCGTCGCGTGCCGGGCCTGCAGGTAGGCGCGGACGAGTTCGTCCTTGCTGCCGAAGCTGTTGTAGAGCGTGGCTTTCGCGACCCCGGCGTGCTCGATCACCCGGTCGATGCCGACCACGTGGATGCCTTCGCGATAGAACAGCTCGTCGGCCGCGGCCAGCAGCCGCTCCCGTGCCGAGGGCCGCGTCGTGCCGACCGCCATGACACTCACCGCCTTCTCACCAATCGGGCTCATCGTAGGTCAGGTCGCCGACTGGATCCGGGGCGACTGGCGCCGCAGCAGGCCGAGGCCGGCGAGCGCGGCCAGCACGATCACGGCGACGCCGTACTCGCGGGCGGTGTCGAACAGGCCGCCCGCGTGCACGACCAGGAAACCGGCGAGCACGGCGGGCACACCGAGGCCCAGGTAGGACACCACGTAGAGCAGCGCCAGCACGCCGGCGCGCTCGTGGGCGGCGACCAGCGGCACCACGATCCGGATCGCGCCCTGGAAACCGGCGCCGAACCCGATGCCGGCCACTCCCGTCGCGATCATGAATCCGATCGTCGAGCCGGCCGAGATCGCGAACAGGGTTCCGGTCACGCCGACGATCAGGGCGACGATGCCGATGGTGAGGGCGGTCCGGGCCGGGCGCTTGTCGACCGCCAGCACCGTGAGCGCGGCGACGGCGGCGAGCACGAACAGGCCGAGTCCGCCGTAGATCGCGGACGTCGAGCCGGCGAGGTTGCGGACCAGGGACGGGCCGAGCGAGGCGTAGAAGCCGGCCAGCGCCCACACCGCGAACAGCGTCGGCGCGGCGATCGCCACCGGGCCGCGGACGTTGCGCGGCAGGCGGACCTCCGGGATGAGCGAGCGGCGGGCGCCCGGCTCGCGGCTGACCGTCTCGGGCATCAGCGCCACGCCGACGGCCTGCACCGCGAGCACACCGAGCAGGGCGAGGTAGATCAGGTGGGTGGGTGCCGGGAGGAACTGCACGACCAGTGCGGAGAGCATCGCGCCGCCGCCGGTGCCGATGCCGGGTGCGATCGCGTTGGCGCGGGTGCCGCGCACGCGGTCGATGTCGAGCATGCCGGCACCGAGGGCGGCCAGCGCCGCGCCGGTGGCCAGGCCCTGGACCACCCGGGCGAGGAGCAGCTCGGGTACGCCGCCGGCGAACGCGAACACCACCAGCGCGGCCGCCTGGACGAGCAGGGCCACGAAGAGCACCGGTCGGCGGCCGACGTGGTCGGAGAGGCGGCCGAAGACGAGCAGCGCGAGCAGCACCGCGACCGCGTAGACGCCGAAGACGACCGTCGTGGTCATCGGCGAGAAGCCCCACTCGGCCTGGTAGGTCGCGTAGAGCGGGGTCGGCGCGCTGGACGCGGCGAGCAGCGAGACGACGATCGACGCCAGCAGCACCAGCGAACCGGTGCGGCCGAGGCGGAAGCGTCCGGTGGTGCCAGTGGTGGTGTCCGGCCGGTCGGATATCGCGGTCGTGCTCAATGCGGCCCCCTGAATAGACAGGTCTGTCTAGTGCGTCTCACACACTAGACAGACCTGTCTGTACGCACAACGAGAGCCCGGTCACCGGCGGCCGGCGGCACGCCCCTTCAGGTGGCGACCCAGCGCGCGGGAGATCTCGCGGTCGGCGTCGCGCTGCGCCAGCACCTGGCGCTTGTCGTATTCGCGCAGGCCACGGGCGATGCCGAGCTCGACCTTGGCCCAGCCGTTGTCGAAATAGAGCGCCAACGGCACCAGGGTGATCCCCGGCTCGCGGATCTTGTCGAGGATGCGGTTGATCTCGGACCGGTGCAGGAGCAGCTTGCGGACGCGTCGCGGCCCGTGCGTCGACCAGCCGTGCAGGCCGTATTCGGCGATGTGCAGGCCGTAGAGGTGCAGCTCGCCGTCGCGTTCCTGGGCGAACGCCTCGGCCAGGGAGGCGTGCCCGAGCCGCAGCGACTTGACCTCGGTGCCGAGCAGCACGAGCCCGGCCTCGTAGGTCTTGAGGATCGCGTACTCGTGGCGGGCCTTCTTGTTGGACGCGACCAGCCGGCGTGGCGTCTCGCGGCGCGCCCGCTGCGGCTCATCTCGTCTCATGGTGGACCAGTCTGCCAGCGCCGCACGCGCGGCACCCGCGATTATCAGCGCTCGCGGAAGCCGTCGCGCATGCGGCGGAAGAACCCGCCCTCGCGCGGCAACGCCGGAGCCGGCGGCACCGGCGAGGTGGTCCGGCGGGCGATCGGCTGGTCGTAGTCGGTGTTGGCGATCGCGTCGATGACCTGGGCCTCGGTGTAGTCCTCGGAGCCCGGAATCCTCGGAACGAAGCCCACCAGCATGCCGTCGCGCATCACCTGCGCCTCCAGCCCGGCGGTGCCGTCGGTGTCCCAGAGGGCCTCCCGCTCACCGGGCAGCACGACCCGGACGCCGGTCTCGGACCGACCGGCGTTGGCCGGCGCCATGTGGGCCGGAACACCCCGATCGCGCAGGGCGTCGACGACCCGGCGGGCACGGTTCTCGTCCATGCCATGCAACGTAGCGCGGGTCGGTGGGAATCGCCTGAATGCAGGCCGGTGTGAACCTGTAGACATCCTGAGGACTCGTCAGCCGCATGAGGCGTGCCCCGCTGTTGCTCGTCGCCGTCCTGCTGGCCGGCTGTGCCGGCGACCCCGTGCCCCCCGCACCCCCCGATGCCGCGCTGGCGATGCGCGTCGCCCGGGCCGCGCACACCGCTACGCCGCTGCCGGACGGTCGCGTGCTGATCGTCGGAGGTTGCGCGACCGACGGCTGCGGCGGCACGGATCTGGCGATGGCGTCGGAGGTCTTCGGCGGCGGCCGGTTCACGGCGGGGCCCGCGCTGTCCGCGCCTCGTTTCAACCACACCGCCACGGCCCTGACCGACGGCCGCGTGCTGGTGGCGGGCGGTTTCCCGGACGAGCGGTCGGCACCGACCGCGACCGCGGAGGTCTTCACCGGCACCGCCTTCGCGTCGGCGGGCACCATGACGGCGCGGCGCGGGAACCACACGGCGACCCGCCTGCGCGACGGCCGGGTCCTGCTGGTGGGCGGCGTTTCCGGCCGGGCGGCGCTGGCCACGGCCGAGATCTTCGACGGCACGGGCTTCCGCGCGGTCGCGCCGCTGCCGGTCCCGCGCTCCCGGCACGGTGCCGCGCTGCTCGCCGACGGGCGGGTGCTGGTGGTCGGCGGCCAGACCGACCCGTCGCACGGCGTCGGCCTGCTCGACACGGCGCTGCTCTACGACCCGGCGCGGGACGCGTGGCAGCAGGTGCCGGGGCGGCTGCCGGTGGCGGCGTACAAGCTGGCGGTGGCGGCGCTGCCGGACGGCCGGGCCCTGGTCGTCGGTGGACAGACCGCCGACGACCCGGACGCCCGCCTGGCCACGACGCTCCTCTTCGACCCGTCGAGCGGCCGGTTCACCCCGGCGGCGACCATGGCGGAACCGCGCTACAAGATCTCCGACGCGGTGGTCGCCCTGCCGGACGGCCGCGTCGCCGTCGCCGGAGGTTTCGGCGTCGAGGTGTACGCCGGCGGTCGGTTCCGCGCGGCGGCCCAGGGCACGGTGGAACGGCAGTACCCGGCGGCGGCACCGCTGCCGGACGGCTCGGTCCTGGTCACCGGCGGCTACGACGACCGCACCCGCGTCACGGCGACCGTCCTCCGGGTCTCGCTGGGCCCAGCCGGCTGATCTCGTAGCCGTCGGGATAGGACTTCGTGTGGATGCCGTCCTCGAACATCCCGACGGCGCGCGGGCGGGCGAGATGGCGCAGGATCGCCGCGCGCGCCTTGAGGCCCGCGTGCAGGCCGGCGCGGATCGGCCAGGCGGGATCGGGCACCTGGGTCGCGGCCCGCAGCCGCTCGTCGTAGAGGGCGCTGACCAGCGCGTTGCCGAGTGGGCCGACCGCGCGCGGTAGCCGGGTGAGCAACAGCGTCCGGGTGGCCCGTTCGATGGTGGCCGCGTGCTGGTTGGGCCGCAGGTGGTCGCGGTCGTAGGCGTCGAACCACTCCGTCAGCGCGGCGAGCGAGTCGGGGAAACCGGTGACGTTCAGGCGTTCGCCGAGCTCACGGTAGAAGCGGTAGCTGGCCTCGCGCTCGTGGCAGCACGGCCGGCGCCAGCCGTACCGGTCGAGCCAGCGCAGGGGGACGATGACCAGGCAGGCGAGGACGTATACGAACTCGTCCGGCGAGACCTGCCGGTACGGCCGGTGCAACTGGTTGATCCGGCGCACCGCCGCGCGACCGCGCGGATGGTCGAACCCGTGCAGCACGATCTCGAACATCAACAGGCCGGTGTCGTCGACGCGCCGCTGGGTGCGTCCGGTCAGCTCACCGGTCCCCACCAGGATCTTCGCGACCGTCCCGGTCGAGAACGTGCGGTTGAACGCCAGGTTGAGCCCGAGCTTCAGATCCCACGGGAACTCGTACCGCACCATGGTCCGATAAATCTCGACGTACTCTTGCGTTGGATCGAGAGCACGGACGCGGTCCAGATTCCCGTACCGGTTTCTCACCGCGCCGAGCGTAGCGGCCGTCCGGATCAGGTGATCGGGCATCATCTGTCACAATGACAGTGGCCGGCATGACGAAGACGGCGCGCAGGGGGACGAACCCCCGCAAACGCACCGATGTCGCTTGTGACACGCGACCACGGCCATCGTCAACGGCGCCACCCGCACACGCACGGCCAATCGCGCGCCGGTGGGCCACACTCCAGCGCAACCACGCAATGAGGATCTTGATGACACCACCGAATCACGACCACGCCAGCTTGTTCCTGGCAGCAGACGGTCCGGCCGCGGCCGAGCCCGTCGAAGAGCCGGGCCAGGTTGCCGAGTCCGGAGCCGAGGCGATGCGCCAGCTCCGCGACCCGTTCGCGGTCAAGTCCACGCCGACGGCTGAGGACGCCACTCCCGCCGCCACGGCCTAGCCCCCCGCCGGACAAGATGGTGCGGTGCTGCCCGCTGAGCCCGACCTGCCGATCCGCCGCGTACTGCCGCGGGTTCGTGCCGCGTTGGACCAGCACGGCAGTGCCGTGCTGGTCGCGCCACCCGGCACCGGCAAGACCACCCTCGTGCCGCTCGACCTCGCGGACCACGGCCGGGTACTGATCGCCGAGCCGCGGCGGCTGGCCACCCGGGCGGCGGCCCGGCGGATGGCCGCCCTGGTCGGGGAAAAGGTCGGCGAACGGGTCGGGTACGCCGTGCGCGGCGAGCGCCGGACCGGCCCGAACACCCGCGTCGAGGTGGTCACCACCGGCCTGCTGGTCCGCCGGCTCCAGCACGACCCGGCACTGGACGGCGTCGACACCGTCATCCTCGACGAGTGCCACGAGCGGCACCTCGACTCCGACCTCGCGCTCGCGTTCTGCGTCGACGTGCGCGCCAACCTGCGCCCCGACCTGCGCCTGCTGGCCACCTCGGCGACCGCCGACACGGCCCGGCTGGCCGACCTGCTCGGGCCGACGGTGACCGCCGACGACGCGCTGCACCCCGTCGACGTGGTCTGGACGCCGCCGGCGAAGGTGGATCCGCCGCGCGGCCTGCGGGTCGACCCGCGGCTGCTCGACCACGTCGCCGCCACCGTCCGCCGGGCGTACCGCGAACGCGGCGGCGACATCCTCGTCTTCCTGCCGGGTGCCGGCGAGATCGCCGGGGTCGCCGGGCGGCTGCACGACCTGCCCGTGCGTACGCTGCTCGGCCGCCAGGACGCCGCCGAACAGGACGCCGTGCTCCGCCCGTCCGCGCAGCGCCGGATCGTCCTCGCGACGGCGGTCGCGGAGAGCAGCCTGACCGTCCCAGGTGTACGCGTGGTCGTCGACGCCGGACTGGCCCGGGTGCCGCGCACCGACCACGCCCGCGGGCTGGGCGCGCTGGTCACCGTGCCGGTCTCCAAGGCCGCCGCCGAGCAGCGGGCCGGCCGGGCGGGACGCGAGGCGCCGGGCACCGTCTACCGCTGCTGGTCCCAGGCGACCCACGACCGGCTGCCGGCCCACCCCGAGCCCGAGATCGCCGCCGCCGATCTCACCGGCTTCGCGCTGGACCTGGCTCTCTGGGGCGCGCCCGGCGGCCGTGGGCTGGCGCTGCCCGACCCGCCGCCGGCCGGTCCGATGACGGTCGCGACGGAGACGCTGCGGGCGCTGGGCGCGCTCGACGACACGGGCCGCGTGACCGACCGCGGCCGGCGGATCGCCGGGGTCGGCACCCACCCCCGGCTCGCCCGGGCCCTGCTCGACGGCGCACCCGTCGTCGGCGCCGAGCGGGCCGCCGAGGTGGTCGCCCTGCTCGACCAGGAGAGCGGCACCGAGGATCTGGTCGCGGGCTGGCGCCGGGCCCGCGGTGACACGTCCTACCAGCAGGGGGTACGCCGTCTGCGCGCCGACCTCGGCACGGTGCGCGCCGCTCGTGGGCCCCGGCTGACCGACGACCTCGCGGCCGGGTTGCTGGTGGGGCTCGCGTACCCGGAGCGGCTGGCCAAGGCCCGTGGCGCCGGCGCGTCCGCGTACCTGATGAGCGGCGGCACCGCGGCGGACCTCACGCCGGGGTCGCCGCTGACCGGCTCCGAATGGCTGGCCGTCGCCGCCGCGGACCGCCCGCCGGGCCGGGCCTCCGCGCGGATCCGCTCGGCGGTGGTGATCGACGAGGCGACCGCGCGCGAGGCCGGCGCGGCGCTGCTCACCACGGTGGACGAGGTCTCGTGGTCGGCCGGCGACGTGGTGGCCCGCCGGATCTCGCGCCTCGGGGCGGTGCCGCTCGTCGAACGTCCACTGTCGACGCCGTCGGCGGCGCTGGTCGCCGCCGCGCTCCGCGACGGGCTGGCGAAGGAAGGGCTCGGGCTGCTGCGGTGGTCCACCGGCGCGGTCGCGCTGCGGCAGCGGCTGGCGTTCGCCCGGGAGGCGCTCGGTCCGCCGTGGCCGGACGTGTCCGACGCCGCTCTGCTCGCCGGTGTCGACGAGTGGCTCGGGCCGGAGTTGGCGCGCGGTCGGCGGCGGGCCGATCTTTCGCGGATCGACCTCGCCGGCGCGTTGCGGCGGTTGCTGCCGTGGCAGATCGCCGGGCGGCTGGAGGCGGTCGCGCCGGAGCGGGTCGCGGGGCCGGGGGAGCGGCGGCTGCGGGTCGACTACACGGACCCCGAGGCGCCGGTGGTGGCGCTCAAGGTGCAGGACGCGTTCGGCTGGCGGGACACGCCGACCGTGGCCGAGGGCCGCGTACCCGTGCTGCTGCACCTGCTCTCACCCGCCGGCCGGCCGGTCGCGGTGACCCGCGACCTGGCGTCGTTCTGGCGGACCGGCTATCCACAGGTACGGGCTGAGTTGCGCGGACGGTACCCGCGGCATGCCTGGCCGGCCGACCCCGCGAGCTGATCGTTGCTGGAGTTTTGTCGGTGGCCAGTGCGAGGATCCTCCTGCCGCTCTCGACGAGGAGGACCGCCGTGCCGTCTGTCCTGTTGCGACGCGCCACCACTGGCGCCGTCGCCGCTCTGACCGCGCTGGCGGTGGCCACGCCGGCCGCAGCCACCGGTGGCTCCACCATCGGCTCACCGGGCCTCGGTGACCCGTACTTCCCGCTAGCCGGCAACGGTGGCTACGACGTGCGGCACTACGCGCTCGACCTCGACTACACCCGTGCCGACAACCACCTCGACGGCACCGCGGTGATCACCGCGCGGGCCACCCAGAACCTCAGCCGGTTCGACCTCGACCTGCGCGGTTTCACCATCAGCTCGCTGCGGGTCGACGGCGCGCCGGCCCGGTTCAGCCGCGACGGCCAGGAGCTGGTCATCACGCCCAAGCGGTTGCTGCGCGCCGGGCGCACGTTCACCGTGCGCGTCGACTACGCTGGCGAGCCGACCGAGGTGATCGACCCGGACGGCAGCAGCGAGGGCTGGGTGACCACTGAAGACGGCGCCTTCGTGGTCAACGAGCCGCAGGGCTCGCCCGGCTGGTATCCGGCCAACGACAACCCGCGCGACAAGGCGACCTTCGACTTCGCGATCACCGTGCCCAAGGGGATCACCGCGATCGGCAACGGCCGGCTGATGTCCAAGAGGGACCACAAGGGCAAGACGACCTGGCGCTGGCGGGAAGACTCGCCGATGGCCCCCTATCTGGCCACCGCGACCAACGGCGTCTTCGAGCTGCGGGTCAGCAAGGTCGGCCGGATCCCGCTCTACCACGCGGTCGACCCGGCCGAGGCGCCCAAGGGCGCGTTCTCCCAGCTCGCGGCCGAGGCCGAGGTCATCACGTTCTTCTCCGGCCTCTACGGGCCCTACCCGTTCAGCAGCGGCGGCGGCATCGTCGACCACGCCCCCGAGGTCGGCTACGCGCTCGAGTCGCAGACCAAGTCGCAATACGACCAGACGCCGGACGCGTCCACCGTGGTCCACGAGATCTCCCACCAGTGGTTCGGCAACAGCGTGAGCCTCGAGGTCTGGCCGGACATCTGGCTCAACGAGGGCTTCGCGGCGTGGTCCGAGTGGATCTACGACGAGCGGCACGGCGGGCAGACCGCCCAGCAGGCGTTCGACGCGTCCTTCGCCCGGCCGGCGACGAGCTCGTTCTGGACCCGGCCACCGGCCAACGTGGGCGGCCCGGCGGTCATGTTCACGGCCCCGGTCTACGACCGCGGCGCGATGACACTGCAGGCGCTGCGGGTGAAGATCGGCGACAAGGCCTTCTTCGCCCTGCTCCGCGACTGGTACGCCCACAACCGCGACGGCAACGTCAACACCGCCGACTTCATCCGACTAGCCGAGAAGCGCGGCCACCAGCAGCTGGACGCGTTCTTCCAGACCTGGCTCTACCAGCCGTCGAAGCCGACCGTCTGGTGACCGCCCCGCTGCCTGATCTCGCCCTGCCGGTCGTCGCGGCGCCGATGGCCGGCGGGCCGGGCAGCACCGACCTCGTGATCGCCGCCGGCCGGGCCGGCGGGATGGGCTTCGTAGCCGGCGGCTACCAGCCGCCGGAGACGTTCGCCGCGGAGATCGCCACGGTCGCGGGCGCGGGGGTGCCGTTCGGCGTCAACCTGTTCGCACCGAACCCGGTGCCGGTCGACCCGGCGGCCTACCGGTCCTACGCCGCCGTGCTGGCACCGGAGGCCGCCCGCTTCGGGGTCCCGCTGCCGGGCTCGCCTGTATCCGACGACGACGATGCCTGGCGGGCCAAGATCGATGTGCTGCGGGAACGGGCGGTCCCGCTGGTCAGCTTCACCTTCGGCCTGCCGCCGGCGGCCGACCTGGCGCTGCTGCGCTCGACCGGCGCGGTGCTGGCGCAGACGGTGACGTCGGTGGCCGAGGCCCGCGCGGCCGCTTCTGCCGGGGTGGACGTGCTGATCGTGCAGGCGGCCGCCGGTGGCGGGCACTCGGGCACGTTCACGCCATCTCGGCCGGTGCCGGTGGTGCCGCTGGCCGCCCTCGTCGCTTCGATCCGGTCCGCGGTGCCGCTGCCGGTGGTCGCGGCGGGTGGGGTCGGCACCGCCGCCGACGTCGCCGCCGCGCTGGGTGCCGGGGCGGCGCTGGTCGCGGTGGGCACGGTGCTGCTGCGCGCCGGCGAGGCGGGCACCTCGGCGACCCACCGGGCGGCCCTGGCCGACCCGGCCCGGACCGAGACCGTGGTCACCCGGGCGTTCACCGGGCGCCCGGCGCGCGGGCTGCGCAACGACTTCATCGACCGTTACAGCCCGGTGGCGCCCGCCGGCTATCCGGCGCTGCACCACCTGACCCGCCCGATCCGCCGGGCCGCGGCCGCGGCGGGCGACCCGGAGCGCCTGCACCTCTGGGCCGGCACCGGCTTCCGGCACGCCACGGACGAGCCGGTAGCGACCATCCTCACCCGCCTGTCCGCCGGGGCCTGACCGCTCGCTGTTTGATCACGTCTTTCGGCAAGAGCGATATGTCGCGGCGCGGGTCTCCACGCGGATCACGTGCCACCCGAGCCACGCCTAGCGGAGCAGGTCGAGACCAGCCTCACCTCCCTGACGGCCGGGACCTAACGGCCGGTCTGCCCCCTGCTGTCGGGTTCCAGCGGCCGCAGCGCGGGTGAGTTGCTGGCCAGGGCACGTAGCCTTGCGCGCGGTATCCCGGCCCCACGCTGCGGCGGCGGCCGGGTACAGCTACGGATGAGCTGGTGAACGCGGTGGAGGTGGATGGAGTTGGCGGTGCGTCGCGGTGGCATACGGGCGGCGATCCTGCTGATCGTGGTCGCCTGCATCGGCCTCGCCCTGGGCGGCTGTTTCGGCCGCTCGGCCGGGCCGGGAGCGGGTCAATCCGCGCGAACCACACCGGCCCCGTCCGCCGCACCAACCCCGTCGCGTCAACCCAACCCCGTCGGCCCCGTCGAGCCCGTCGGCCTCGTTGGCGGCGCACGTCAAGCCGCCGAGCCCCACGGTCGGCCGCGTCGGGAACGCCACCCCCGCACCAGGCTGGCTGGGTACGCGGGTCCTGCCGGTCGGCCCGGACGGGTCCGCCGCGGCGCAGGCCACCCCGCCGGAGCTGCGTGACCGGTCCATCGTCACCGTCGACGACCTGCCACCACCGCCTGACGGCCGTTTCCACGCGACGAACCAGGCGGTCCCGGCCAGCGTGCTCGCCCGGTCGAGCTGGACCAAGGCCTGCCCGGTGGACGCGGGCGACCTCCGCTACCTCACCGTCAGCTTCCGCGGCTTCGACGGGCGCGCCCATACCGGTGAACTGTTGGTCAACGCCCGGGCGGCCGACGGCCTGGTCAGCGTGTTCCGGCAGCTCTTCACGGCCAACTTCCCGATCGAGCGCATGCGGATCTCCAGCGCCGCCGAGCTGAACGCGCCGTCGACCGGAGACGGCAACACCACCGAGGCGTTCGCCTGCCGGCCGGTGCGGGGCCAGACCTCGTGGTCGCAGCACGCCTACGGGCTCGCGGTGGACATCGACCCGTTCCAGAACCCGTACCACAAGGGCAAGATCGTCCTGCCCGAGCTGGCCACGTCCTACCTGGACCGGGCCGACGCCCGGGCCGGGATGGTGCGGCCCAACGACGCGGTCGACCGAGCCTTCGCCTCGATCGGCTGGCAGTGGGGCGGCGACTACCGGTCGCTGAAGGACTTCATGCACTTCTCCGCCAACGGCGGCTGAGTCACTGACTCTTGAGGCAGATGAACGGGCCGCAGACGCCGGCGCTGTAGCGTTCGGCGGCGGCCAGCGCGCTCAGCACCCGGCGACGGGGTGAGAGGCCGGTGTCCGCCGTGGCGAACAGCGCGCCCAGCGCGATCTGGTCGCCGCAGCCGACCGCGGCGAAACCGTCGGCTGGCTTGGCCACCTGGTAGTCGTCGTGGACCGCGAACAGCTTGCCCCGCACACCGACGAGGAACGTCCCGCCCTCCTCGCGTTCGTTCTCCTTCGCCGCCCAGCCGCCGGTCTTGAGGCAGTCGCGCAGCGCGTCGATGAAGGTCGTCGACATGAAGGCGTCCAGGTTTCCGGTGGGCTTGGGCAGGGTCAGCGAGTAGCGAATGAGCTGGCCCATCCGGAACGACGTGGTGAAGCCGAACAGGTAGCGCTTCTTGCGGAACACCTTGGCGTCGGCGCGCACGGTCAGGCTCATGCCCGAGACCCCGGCGCTGTCCCCGCCGATGTAGACCGAACCTGATTGCACCAGCCCTACGATCGCTGTCATTCCATCACCTCCGGGTCGCTATGCCGAAAGGTCCTGACCCGGGCCGCGGCGGGCGGAGCCGCCTCGCCTCGACGCCAGTCATGAAGCCGGGCCCAGGCGGGCCGTGCTGCCGCGGACGACGAGTTGGGTGGCCAGTTCGATGCGGGTCGACTCGAGGCGTTCGCCGTTGACGATGCGGAGCAGCGTGCGGGCGGCGGCCACGCCCATCTGGTGCAGGGGCTGGCGCACCGTGGTCATCGGCGGCGCGGTCCACTCGGCGAAGTTGAGGTCGTCGAAGCCGACCACGCTGATGTCGCCCGGGATCGTGCGGCCGGCCCGGCGCACCGCCTCATAGACGCCGGTCGCCTGCTGGTCGCTGCCGGCGAAGATGGCCGTCGGCGGCTCGGGCAGGGACAACAGCACCTCGGCGCCGCGCAGGCCGCCCTCGTGCATGAAGTTGCCGTAGCGGACCAGCTGCCGGTCGGCGGGCAGCCCGGCCGAGTCGAGCGCCGCGCGGTAGCCGGCGATCCGGGCCCGGGTGCACTGCAGGCGTTCCGGGCCGCCGATCGCACCGATGCGGCGGTGTCCGAGACTGATCAGGTGTTCGGCGGCCGCGTACCCGCCGGCGAAGTTGGTGGCGCCGATCGACGCCACCTCCGGCGGTGGCTGGCTGACGCCGTCGATGACGACGATCGGGAGGCCGCGGCGGTCCAGGTCGGCCTGCTGGCGGCCGGTCAGTTCCGAAAGCACCAGGATCGCGCCCTGCGAGCCGCGGGCCAGGGCCGAGTCGACCCAGCGGCGGGTCAGCGACTGGCGGTTGTGGACGGTGGAGACGACCAGCGCGTGGCCCGCCGCCTCCAGCACCTCCTCGACGCCCGAGAGGATCTCCAGGCCCCAGACGCTGTCGAGGTCGTTGATCACCAGGTCGACCAGGTCGCTGCCCCGCCCGGCTCGGCGCACCGCCCGCGGGCGCCGGTAGCCGCGCTCGGTCAGCAGTCGCTCGACCCGGCTGCGGGTGGCCGCCGAGACGTCGGTGTGCCCGTTGAGCACTTTGGACACCGTGGAGATCGCGACGTTGGCCTCCTTGGCGATCTCCGCCATGGTCGGCCGCCCAGTGGCTGCCATAAGTTTCGAAAACCTTCGATCCAAGGGGTGTGTCGGCACCGTACACCCCTGGTCGACAAAGCGAAACAGGTCCCGAAACTCAGGGCGCCGCGGCCGTCGGCGCGGGTTGTTCCGGGTTCCGCGACGGGACCAGGACCGTGCCCGGGACCGGGTCCGCGGCGGCCAGCGTCCGCCAGGCGGCGGTGAGGAAACCGGCCAGCACCGCGAGCACCAACCCGAACGCCGTCCAGCGGAAAACCTGGTCACCGCTGTGGTAGAGGGCCGCCGCCGCGCCGACCAGGCCGCCGAGCGCGAACACCACGCCGGCCGTGCCGAGCAGCAGCAGGATCAGCCGGTTCCGCAGGCGGGTGCCGACCCGTGCGGGATCGTCGCGCAGCGCGCTCCACAGTCCGGACCGCGAGCGGGCCGGTGAACCCTCGCGCGATCCGGTCGCCGAGGGACAGGCCGGTTCGGCCGGTCGGCGGCCACCACCGCCTCCACGGTGTGCTGCCAGCCGGCTCGCGGCCGGGGTGGCCCGCGCGGCCGGGTTGACCGCTTCGAAACAGCCGTGGGTGAGCAGTCGGGTGGCCGACCGGGCCACTCCGGTGGCGGTCTCGCGGCCGGCGTCCGTACGCAGGAACGACCGGACCAACTCCCGGTCGTCGCCGGTGACCCGGTGGTGCGCGGCGGCCAGCCGGGCCAGCAGCGCGGCACCGTCGGCGGCGCCGGCCCGGCCCGCCTCGTCGTCCAGGATCGCCACCTGCACCTGCGCGATCCGGCGCTCGACGACCGAGTCGGGCCGGTCCCGCAGCACCAGCCGGGTCAGGTGCGCGGCGGCGTCCAGCCGGCCCCACAGCCAGTCGTGCTGCCCGCGCGCCGTCGGTGGCGAACGCGCCGAAGTGGCCGACCCGGGTGCCGAACAGCTTGCGCTCGCCGGCGTCGCGGTAGTCGCCGAGCGCGACCAGCGGGCTGGACACGTCGGGACCCATCCGCACGAAGTCGAACGGCGGTGTGTGCGGGCGCGTCGACGGCGCCGCGAACGCCCGGGACAGCACCTCGGCCGCCAGCGCCCGCTCGACCACGGCGGCCGGGTCGGCGCCGACCGACTCCGCGTACGCGGCCGTCGCCGCCCGGACCACGACCAGCAGGTGCTCGCGGACCCGCTGCTCGGTGAAGACGGCGTTGACCAGCGCGGCCAGCACCTCGTCGGAGGCGGCCGGGCCGACCCCCTCGGCGGCCGCGCGGTCCAGGGTCGCCCGGCGCACCGCGTCGTCGATCGCCAGGATCTTCGTCAGCGCCGCGCTCAGGCTCAGCGCCAGCCGCTGCGGCTCGGCGAAGTCCGGCGCCGACTTGTCGCCGTTGAGGTGCCGGCGCACCTCGCGCAGCAGGGTCGTGACCACCTGGCGCGCGGCCGAGATGCCCCAGGTCCACAGGGGACCGTCGAGGGCGTGGCCGAGCGGCGTGCCGGCCGGTGGCACCCAGAGGTTGTCGTCGCCGAGCAGCGCGGCGACGTCGACCCGGTCCGGGCGGCCGAGGTCGGTCGCCAGCGGCCGGCGCCGCAGCAGGCGGCGGGCCCGCCAGACGCCGTCGACGGTGCGGGCCTGCCGGTACTCCCGGATCAGCCCGTTCGCGGTGGCCAGCAGGTGGTCGTCGCGCGCAGCCGGTCGAAGAGGCGGTCGGCGGGCGACTCCTCGGCCGCGGCCAGGCGCTCGTCGAGCTCGTCGACGTCGGTGCGGAAGTCGACTTCGCGCGGCAGGTTGAGCGAGCCGGAGAGGACCGCGTGCAGCGGCGGGCGCAGCCGGGCGACGTCGCTGGCCGGGATCGACCGCCGCCGCGGATGCCCGAGCTGGGTACGACGTAGGCCAGCACCCGCCGGTACGGGCCGTTGACCGTGCGCTGCGCCATCTCCTCGACCACCGGTGCGAACGGCGCGTTGTCCAGCACGCCGCCGTCGATCAGGAAGGTCGGCAGGTCGCGCAGCTGTGGCGCGTGCGGGTGCACCGCAGGTGGCGCGAGCGCCAGAAGCGGCTTCTCGTACCGGCGCGAAGGCGCCGGGGAAGCCGGCGGACGCCCGCGCGGCGGTGACCAGCGCCTCGGCCTCGCGTGAAGTCGTTGCGCACGGTCGGGCGCGGCCCGCCGTCGCGGGTCGTGCACCTGGCGTGCCGCGTCGGCGACGAACCGGTAGAGCCGGCGGTGGTCCTCGTAGTCGAACTGCTGGCCGAGCGCGTCGGTGCCGCGGGGCTGTGGTCCGCCGGTGGCGGTCGCGGTGACGAACAGCGTGACCGGGTCGCGTGGCAGGCCACCTCGCCGGGCGACCCGGTGCGCCCGCGGTCCGACGACGTTTCGGATCGTCGTCGTGAGGTAGCCGCCGTCGAGCAGGCTGAGCGGGTCTCGGCGGTGTCGTCGAGCAGCTTGCCGGTGGTCAGCGCGGCATCGTCGAGCCAGAGGTCGCGCAGCTCGGTCGGGCAGCGGCTCGCCGGCGGCGACGGCACGAGGCGAGCAGGGTGCCGTTGAGCCCGCCGGCGCTCGTACCCGCGATGATGTCGACGACGACCGTCGCGTTGGCGTCCCGGCAGAGGTCGCGCCACGGTCCCTCGGCCCGGCGCAGCCGGTCGATCTCGTGGGTGACGCCGGCCATCCAGACGGCGAGGCTGACGCCGCCGTTGAAGACCAGCGCGAGGCGCAGCTCGGTGGGATGGTTCGTGGTCTGCATCGCCCGCTCCTGCTCGGTGCCCAGTGTCCGACAATCCGGGCATTCCTCGCAAAAGTCTTACATGGCCGGCCGGTGCCGGCGGCGGATTCAGCCGAGCAGCTCGTCCGGATAGCACCAGCGCCAGGACTCGCCGACCTCGGCCGACTGGATCACCGGATGCCCGGTCGCGTGTGCGTGCTTGGTGGCGTGTCGCGGCTGGGACGAGTCGCAGCAGGCGACGTGACCGCAGGTGAGGCAGACCCGCAGGTGTACGACCGGCTCGTCGGTCGGCAGGTGGTCCTCGCAGGCGGTCGGCCGGCCGATGTCGCGGGCCGGCGCGGCGCCGAGGTGCCGCACAACTCGGGTTGGTAGACCGGCAGTTGTCCGGAGCGGGCGAGCTGCCGGAACAGGCGTAACGGCTTGTCGTGCCGTTCGTCGGCTCGCGGATCCCCGCGATGCCGCCTCAGCACTGTGTCGCTCCCACAAGGTCAACGTAGCGCGGTGACCGCCGGCGTGCAGGTCTCATTCGGCGTGCTGCGCCAACTCGCGGGCCGCGCGCTCGAGCCGTGCCGCGAACGTGCCCGGGTCGACGAGGTGGGCCACCAGCAGCACGCCGTGCCGGGCCGAGACGTCGGCCTTGACCGGCGGCTCGTCCGGGTCGGGCTCGTGCACGCCGAGCGCGCCGGCGAGCAGCAGCAGGACGATCTGCGGGTCGATCGCCGTCCTGCCACGCTCGGGCGCTGGTGACCACCGCGGCCAGCGTGTCGCGCACGTCGTCGCTGTCCAGCCCGTCCGGGTGGCGTTCCTCCAGCGCGTGCCGCACGACGGTGCCGAGCAGCAGGCCGACCTGGGCCGGGTCGTAACCCGGCCAACCGCCCGATCGCGGCGTCGAACGCCGCGCGCGTCCTGCTCGCCCGCTGCCACACCGGCGCGTCGGCCGCGTCCGCGATCGGTCGCGCCGCCGCCGGCACCGCACTCCACCGCCGTTTCACACGGCATCAGCCTAGGCCGGGACATCGGACTCCGTGCCGGCGTCACGCCGGAGTGAAGATCAGGGCGGCGTTCTGGCCGCCGAAGCCGAAGGAGTTGCTCAGCACCGGGCCCGGGCGGACCGTGCGGGTCTCGCCGGCGACCACGTCGAGCGCGACCTCCTTGTCCTTCGTCTCCAGGTTGAGCGTGCGCGGGATCACGCCCTCGACCGCCGAGAGCAGCGCGACGATGCCCTCGACCGCGCCGGCGGCGCCGACCAGGTGGCCGATGCTCGACTTCGGCGCGGTCAGCACCGTGTCGGGTCCGAGTGCCGCGCAGACGGCCGCCGACTCGCCGACGTCGCCGACCACCGTGGACGTCGCGTGGCAGTTGACGTGGACGATGTCGGCGGCGGTTCGAGGCCGGCGTCGGCCAGCGCCTTGCGCATCGCCCGGATCTGGCCCGCGCCGGTCGGGTCGGGGCCGGTGATGTGGTAGCCGTCGGCGGTGATGCCGAAGCCGGCCAGCCGGCCCAGCACCCGGGCGCCGCGGGCGGCGGCGAAGTCGGCGCGCTCCAGGATCATCGCGCCGGAGCCCTCGCCGAGGACGAACCCGTCGCGGGCCGCGTCGAACGGGCCGGGACGCGGCCGCCGGGTCGTCGTTGCGCCGGCTCAGCGTGCGGGCCTGCGCGAAGCCGGCGATGGTCAGCGGGTTGGATCGCGGCTTCGGTGCCGCCGGCGATGACCACGTCGGCCTCGCCGTCGCGGATCAGCCGGGCGCCCAGCGCCAGCGCCTCGGCGCCGGACGCGCACGCGGAGACCGGGGTGAAGACGCCGGCCCGGGCGCCGTACTCGATGCTGATCCAGGCGGCCGGGCCGTTGGGCATCAGCATCGGCACCGTCAGCGGCGAGACCTTGCCGGGACCGCGCTCCTCGATCAGGTCGTCCTGGTCGAGCAGCGTGTTGACGCCGCCGATGCCGGTGCCCATCGCCACCGCCAGGCGCTCGGGCTCGACCTCGGGCGCGCCGGCCGCGGTCCACGCCTCGCGCGCGGCGACGAACGCGGCCTGCTCGGCGCGGTCCATCCGGCGGGCCTGCACCCGGGTCAGGGCGTCGGCGGGGGAGACCGCCATCGGTGCGCCGATCTTCGTCGGCAGGTCGTCGGCGAAGGCGTAAGCCGGCGACGAGGTCGTCGATGCGGCGGACGCCGGAGCGGCCGGCGAGCATGCCCTGCCACAGGGCATCGACGTCGCCGCCGAGCGGGGTGGTGGCGCCGAGGCCGGTGACGACGATGTCGGCTGGGGTGGTGGACATGCCATAGTTGTATCGCATACAACTAAGGGATGTCCACCGCACCAGCCGCCCAGGCTCCGCGGGCGGCGCACCCGTGCGCTGCTCCTCGACGCGGGCCGTCGACCTGTTCGCCGAGCGCGGTTTCGACGGGGTCAACGTGGCGGAGATCGCCGCCGCGGCCGAAGCGCGCACCCGAACCAGATCACCTACTACTTCGGTTCGAAGGACGCGCTGTTCGTGCACGCGGCGTTCCTGATGCTGCTGCGCGACGCCGCCCGGCTCGAACCGATCGGCCGCCGCCAACGCACGCCGGCCGCGTTCCGCACGGCGCTGTCGCGCACCGCGCTGGCCCTGCCCTCGGTGCCGGCGGTGGTCGAGGCGATGTCGATCACCCGCCGCCGCCCGGAGCTGCGCCCGCTGGCCGAGCAGAACCTGACGGTCCTGTTCCGCCAGGCCGAGCACTACCTGACCAGCGTCCTGTCGCGCCGTGGGTGGGCGGTCGACCGGACGCCGGAGGTGGAGGCCCGCACGTTCTGGAGCGCGGTGCTCGGCGCGCGGCTGATCGCGGAATCGGGCTACCCGGGCACCTCGGCCGACGTCGACGTGGCCGGCGTGCTGACCGTCCACGAAGGCCGGACCCGACGCGGCTCTGAGGCCGCGCCGGGTCCGGCGAGTTAACAAGGGTCCCTTGCGCTGCGGAAAGCGTTAACAAGGGGCCCTTCCTTCGCTTTCAGGCCTTGCGGGGGCGGTTGTAGAGGGCGCGGGCCCAGGCGAAGCCGGCCGCCGCCAGGACCACGCACCAGCCGATCGACCACAGGGCGCTGTCGCCGATGCCCGAGCCCATCAGCAGGCCCCGGATGGTTTCGATGATCGGGGTGTACGGCTGGTGTTCGGCGAACCAGGCCACCCCGGCCGGCATCGAGTCGGTCGGCAGGAAGGCGCTGGAGATCAGCGGGAGGAACTGCAGGATCAGCGTCAGGCTGTTGGCGCCGGCCACGGTCTTGGTGGCGAGGCCGAACGCGACCGCGAGCCAGGTCAGCGCGAACGTCAGCATCGCGAAGACGCCCAGCGCCGCCAGGTATTCCAGCGGTGTCGCCGACGGGCGGAAGCCCAGGGCGAGGGCGACCAGGACTACCAGGACGACGCTGATCACGCTACGGACCAGGCTGCCGACCACCTGCCCGGTGAGCACCGACATCCGGGCTATGGACATCGTCCGCAGCCGGGCGATGATGCCCTCCTGCATGTCCTGGTTGACCTTGATCGCGGTCGCCGCGGTGCTGGTGCCGGCGGCCATCAGGATGATTCCGGGCGCCAGGTAGTCGATGTAGCGCCCGCCGTCCGAGGGCAGGAAGTCCGCGCCGAGCGCGTCGCCGAACACCCCGACGAACAACAGCAGGAAGATCACCGCGGTGCCGATGCCGCTGATGGTCATCATCGGGAACCGCAGGGCGTGCTTGAGGTCCCGGCGGAACATCGTCACCGAGTCGATCATCGTGGTGGTCATCGGGCACCTTCCTTGGTGTACGCGGCCGTGGCGGCCGGGACGGTGGCGGTCAGGGCGAGGAAGACGTCGTCGAGGTCCGGGGTGTGCACCGAGAGTCCGTCCGGCTCGACCCGTTCATGGGTGAGGCGGTCGAGCAGGGTCCGCAGCGTGGCCACCCCGCCGTCGCCGGGCACGTCGAGGGTCAGCGCGTCGTCGTCGCGGGTGCCGTCGGCGAACCGGGTGGCGGCGTGATCGAGCCGGACCGGGTCGCTGAACTGCAGGCGCACGTGGCCACCGGGTACCAGCCGCTTGAGCTCGGCCGGCGTGCCCTCGGCGACCAGCGTGCCGCCGTTGAGCACCGCGATCCGGTCGGAGAGCTGATCGGCCTCGTCCAGGTACTGCGTGGTGAGGAAGATCGTGGTGCCGGCGGCGACGAGCTCCCGGACGCTCTGCCACATCGTGTGCCGGCTGCGCGGGTCGAGCCCGGTGGTCGGCTCGTCGAGGAAGATGATCCGGGGCCGGCCGACCAGCGTCATGGCCAGGTCGAGCCGCCGCCTCATGCCACCGGAGTACGTGACCGCCATGCGGCCGGCCGCGTCGACCAGGTCGAAGCGTTCGAGCAGGTCGGCCACCCGCTCCCGGCCGGCACGCTTGCCCAGGTGCAGCAGGTCGGCCATCAGCTGGAGGTTCTCCCGGCCGGTCAGCATGTTGTCGACCGCGGAGAACTGGCCGGTGACACCGATCGCCCGGCGTACGCCCTCGGGGTTCTTGGCCAGGTCGTGCCCGTCCACGGTGACGGTCCCGGCGTCCGGCGCCAGCAGGGTGGTGAGGATGTCGATGGTGGTGGTCTTGCCGGCGCCGTTCGGGCCGAGCAGGGCGTAGACCGTCCCCTCGGCGACGCGCAGGTCGATGCCGTCGAGCACGGTGTGCTTGCCGTACGCCTTGCGGAGGCCGGTCACCTCGATCGCGCTCATGGTGTGTTCCTCTCCTTGATACCAGGGCAGCATTGGTAGCCATGGCAGCAATGCTGCCGCGGCTCTGATGGCGGGTGGAGCGGTGGGGGGTCAGGCCCGGCGGATCACGATGTCTCCGAAGTACGTGCGGGCGCGCACCTCGACCTTCTCGTCGCCCTCGACCGGGCCCGACGACCCGCCCAGGGAGTTGCGCACCGCGCCGTTCTTGACGTCCAGGTCGAGCCACGCGGCGGTGCCGGTCGGGATGCCCACCTCGAGCGAGCCGGCGGCGGTCTCGAGGGACACCCGACCGCGGACCGCCTCCAGCACCCGCAGGCTGCCGTTGGCGGTCTTCAGCGCGGCGCCACCGCTGGCCCGGTCGACCGCGATGTCGCCGTTGGCCGAGTTGGCCCGCAGCGCGCCGCCGGCCTCGCCGACCCAGGTCTCACCACTGGAGTTCTTGACCGTCGCGGTGCCCTCGACGGCGCCGATGTGCAGCCGGCCCGTGCCGGTGGTGATCTCGGCGTCGCCGGCCACCCGCTCGACCGTGATGTCGCCGGCACCGGTGTTGACCCGCAGCCGGCCGGTCTGGCCGAGGCGGATCGCGCCGAAACCGGTCTTGTAGCGGATCTCGCCGAGCGGGCCCTCGGCGTGCAGGTCGCCGGCGCCGTTGTCGCCGTCGATCCGGGAGCCCGCGGGCAGCGCGATCTCGACCTCGATCCGGCCGCTCTTGCCGCCCAACCACCGGCCGAAGGGCTTGGTGGTGCGGACCTTGAGCTGGCCGTCGGCGAACTCGACCTGGGTCTCCTCGACCATCTTGGCGGAGCTCGCCGACGAGCTGCCCGCCCGGACCTCGACCTCGGTCGTGTCGCGGTCGCTCGCGGTGATCCGCACCAGTGCGACCAACAGGTTGAGGTTGACGTCGATCGGGCCGGGAGTGTCGAAGGTGGGCATGGTGGTCTCCTCGTGTGGTGTCGGATCGGGTTAGCGGACCCAGCCGGTGAAGCGCTGGCCGCTCTCGTCGGCGGCGAACGGTGGTGCCGGTGCGCTGCTGCTGGTCGGCGTCGAGCACGGTGGCGGCCGCGCGCACGAGCCAGGTGTTGACCGAGACGTGCGCCCGGCCGGCGGCCGCCTCGACGCGCGACTTGAGGTCGTCGGGGAGGCGGAGGTTGATCCGGGCGGAGGCGGCGCCGGCGGTGAGCGTGGCGTCGTCGATCGGGCGGCAGCGGCGCGGTGCCGGTGCTGCCGCCGTGGTGCCACCTGGCATCACGGTCACCACGAACTGCGGGTCGCGGCCGCGCAGCCGCACGTCGACCGAGCCCGGCGCCAGCTCACGGGTGATCTCGTCGGCCGCAGCCGACAGCGCCTCGAGAAAGGCCAGGCGAAGGGCCGAGTCCAGCGGGGCGGTGAGCCGCTCGGCGAGGGCGCGGGCGTCGTCGCCGCCGGCCTCGGCAGCGACGGCCAGCTCCTCGCGGAGCTTGTCGACGTAGGGCGTCAGGTCCATGGCACTACTATGGCACCACGATGGCACCACGCGCAAGTGCGTGGTGCCAGGAGAAGGGTCAGTAGGTCGGCAGGCTGATCGCGGTGGCCGCGCGGTGGATGGGTGCGACCACCTGCGCGAGCATGCGCTCCTTGCCCGGCAGCCGGTTCAGCACCGCGAGCATCCGCATCGACATCCGCACCTGTCCCCGGCTGCGCAGCACCATCCGCTTGATGTTGGCCGGCCCGAGCTGCTGGTTGCGGTCGACGTAGGGGCGCATCAGCTCTTCGTAGCGGCGCGGGCCGTCGTCGAGCCCGGCGGCCGCGAGCTCGCCGGCCAGCACGTAGGCGCCGACCAGGGCGAGGCTGGTGCCCTGCCCGGACGCGGGGGAGGCGCAGTAGGCGGCGTCGCCGACCAGCGTCACCCGCCCGCGGGACCAGCTGTCGAGCCGGGCCTGGCTGATCGTGTCGAAGTAGAAGTCCCCGGCCCCGGGCATCGCGCCGAGGAGGCGGGGCACCTCCCAGCCCTCGTGCGCGTACGCCTCGGTCAGAAGGGCCTGTTGGGCCGCGTGCCCGCTGGGCCGCTCGCCGCCCGGGTCCGTGAACAGGAACATCGCCTTCGCGTCGGCCTGGCCCGCGGTGCTGTAGACCAGCGCGGTGCGCCCCGGCCCGACGTAGGTCAGCTCCTCCCGGTCGAGGCCGAGGTGGTTGGGCACCGAGTAGATCGCGACGTAGTGGCCCAGGTCGTGCACGCCGCCCGGGCCGAAGGCCAGCGCCCGGGTCTGCGAGCGCAGCCCGTCGGCCCCGACCACCAGGTCGTAGGTCTCCTGCCGCCCACTCGCGAAGGTCACACCGTCGCCGATGGCGGTGATCGCGTCGCCGAACCGGTAGTCGACCCGGTCGCCGGTGGCCTCGCGCAGGAGCCGGGCCAGGTCGCCGCGCAGGAGCTCGGCGTCGTCGTGCACCCGGCCGCCGAAGGTGTCGGCGTCCATGCTGGCCACCCGCCGCCCGGTCGCGTCGACCACCGAACCGGTGCGCACGCCCGTGCGGTGGGCGCGGACCGCGTCGAGCAGGCCCATCCGCTCGACCACGGTGAGCGCCGCGCCGCGGATGTCCACCTTGTAGCCGCCGTCGCGGGGTCGCGTCCGCACGCTCGACGACGGTCACCTGCGCGCCGTGCTCGGCCAGCCACCAGGCCAGCGCGGTGCCGGCGATGCCGGCACCCGAAACCAGGACCTTCGCGTTCGCGATGCGTGTCATGACTCGATGGTACGCATGTCTTAGACATCTGTGCAAGACGGGCTGTCCTGGACCTGCGGCGGTTTCTTGGTGCTTCGTCCGGTTGCGGTGCGAGGCTCGGGGTAATGCCGGAACATTTCCTCTGGGGGTGGTGGCGATGGCACGTCCGATCTGGAGCGGCGTGATCAGCTTCGGACTGGTGGCGGTTCCGGTGCGGATGTACTCGGCGACCCGCGAGCACGAGGTCTCGTTCCATCAGTTCGAGAAGGGCACCAGCGACCGCATCCGCTATCAGCGCGTCAACGAGCGCACCGGCAAAGAGGTCGACTACGCCGACATCGTCAAGGGCGCCGACGTCGGCGGCGGCGACTACGTGATCCTCGACCCGGACGAGCTCGACTCGATCGCGCCCGGCCGGTCCCGCAGCCTGGAGATCCACACCTTCGTGGACCTCGAGGAGATCGACCCGATCTCCTACCAGAAGGCCTACTACCTGGGCCCCGGCGGCGAGGAGTCGGCCCGCACCTACGCGCTGCTGCGCGACGCGATGGCCGACGCCGGCCGCGCCGCGATCGGCACGCTGGTCATGCGCGGCAAGGAATACCTGACCGCCATCCGCGGCGACGGCGACGTCCTGGTGCTCGCAGACGATGTACTTCGCCGACGAGGTGCGCGACGCGAGCGGCATCGGTGACATCCCGGGCAAGGTCAAGCTCAAGCCGGCCGAGGTCAGCATGGCTGCCCAGCTCATCGACTCGATGACCGGCGGCTGGAAGCCGAGGAGTACCGCGACACGTACACGGACCGGGTCAACGAGCTCATCGAGGCCAAGAAGTCCGGCGAGGAGATCACCGAGACCGAGGCCGCGCCGGCCGCGACCGGCGTCAGCGACCTGATGGACGTGCTGCGCCGCAGCGTCGAGGACGCCCGCTCCCGCCGGGGCGGTGCGAAGAAGGCGCCGGCCAGGAAGAGCACCGCGAAGAAGGCGCCCGCCAAGAAGACCACGGCCAAGAAGGCTCCGGCCAAGAAGGCGACCACCACGAGGAAGGCCGCCACGAAGAAGACCGCCACGAAGAAGGCCACCGCCAAGAAGACCACCGCCAAGAAGACGGCGACGAAGAAGAGCACGGCGAAGAAGGCGAGCCGGCGGGCCGCCTAGAGCGCGCGAGTGACGGGGGATCGGGTCAATGGGTGCTGCGCGGCAGGACCAGGTAGGTGTCGGCGTCATCGGCACCGGATACATCGCGAGCGGGTGTCACGGGCCCGCGGTCGTCGCGTCGGTCGGGGCGCGGTTGGCGGCGGCGCTGTCCCGGCAGCGGTCCGTCGCCCAACAGTTCCTGTCCACGTTGGACGCCTCCGACGCGAAGCCGTACGACGACCTCGGCGCCTTCCTCGCCGACCCGGACGTCGGCCTCGTCATCGTCGCGTCGCCGGACGGGCTGCACTTCCCGCAGGCCGAGGCGAGCCTGCGCAGCGGGAAGCACGTCCTCGTCGAGAAGCCGATGGCGCTGAGCCGCGCGGAGGCGCAGACCCTCGTGGACCTGGCGGCCGCACAGGGCCTCGTGCTCGCCGCCGGCTACCACCTGCGGTGCCACGCCGGCCATGAGCTGCTCCGGCAACGGGTCCAGGCCGGCGAGCTCGGCACGATCCGGCACCTGCGGCTGATCTGGTCGTTCCCCATCCCGGAGACGAACTGGCGGGCGAGCGGGGACGTCGCGAAGTGGTGGTCGCTCTCGGCCACCGGCACGCACTGCCTCGACCTGGCGCGGTGGTTCGCGAACGACATGGACGACTGGGCCCAGTTCGAAGCGGTCCTCGGCAACGCCAAATGGCAGAGCCCGCGCGACGAGTCCGCCGTCATCGCCGCCCAGTTGGCCTCGGGCCCGAGCGTCGACGTGGTCAGCTCGATGCAGTTCGACGTCTACACGCGCCTGGAGATCTTCGGCGACGCCGGATCCGCCTTCTGCGCCGGCACGTTCGGCTCGGACGGCGCGGGCGAGATCGTCCTCAACGGACAGAGCCTCGACTATCCGGTCACCAACCCGTTCGCCACCCAGCTCGACCGCGTCCTGGCCGCCATCTCCGGCGAGTCCCGACCGGCGGCCGACGGCGAGGTCGGCCTGCGCGCGGTCCGGGACCTCGTGCTCGCGGACGACTAGCGGGGCTGGGCTTCGAGGTAGCGCAGGACGGCGCGGACGCGGCGGTGGTCTTCGGCGGTCGGTGGCAGGTCGAGCTTGGTGAAGATGGCGGTCACGTGCTTCTCCACGCTGCGGCCGGCCAGGTGCAGTTCGGCGGCGATCGCCGGGTTCGACCGGCCCTCGGCGACCAGGTCGCGGCGCAGCCGGGTCAGCGCGGCCTCGCGCAGCCGGGTGATGTCCCGGCCGGCCAGCCGGACCCGGCCCGTTGTCGGCCGGTCCAGCCCCGCCAGGCAGTGCAGCAGCGTGCTCTTGCCGGAGCCGGTCGCGCCCATCACCGCCACGAACTGCCCGGCCGGTACGGACAGCGAGACGTCCCGCAACGCCCACAGCCGCTCCCCGTACCGCCGGCCCAACCCGTCCGCCACCACCGTCGCGTCATCCATGCCGATCAGCCTGGTCGCCGGCGGGCGCCCGGACGACCGGGCCGGCCGCCGTCACGTGGTGCGGTCGACCGCACCCTGAGGGTTTCCGGCATCTCCGGGATGGGCAACGCAGTCCGACATGACCTGGGTCGAGTCCGTCCGCGCGCGGGCGCGCACCACACTGAGCACCGCCGGACGGCGCGGCGGCCCGCCTCCGTTCACTCCGCCACAGCGGCTGGCGCCGAGCGAGACGCCCGTCGTGCTGGTCGACAAGGCGCCCACCGTCGACGACGGCATCCCCCGAGGCGTACGCGTCGCCGGCGCCTGGGCGTGGCGGATCGTCCTGTTCGTCGCGGCCGCGTACCTGCTGCTGCGGGTGATGGGCCTCCTGCGGGTCGTGCTCATCCCGGTGGTGGTGGCCATCCTGCTGGCGGCGCTGCTGGAGCCGGTGGCCGCCGCGATGCGCCGGCGGGGGATGAACAAGTCGGTGGCCGCGGCGCTGGTCCTGATCGGCGGCCTGATCGTCGTGCTCGGCGGGCTCAGCCTGATCGTGCAGACCTTCATCTCCCAGTTCGACAGCCTCTCCGACCAGGTCGGGCAGGGCCTCGGCGAGGTGCAGAAGTGGCTGGCGAACAGCCCGCTGCACATCTCGGAGGCTCAGCTCACCGACGGGCTCGACCAGTTGCGGCGGCAGTTCACGGACAACCGGGACAGCCTCGCCACGGGCGCGCTGACCACGGCGGCCACCGTCGGCGAGGTCGTCACCGGCTTCTTCCTCGCCCTGTTCACGCTCTTCTTCTACCTGCGTGACGGCGAGCAGATCTGGACCTTCCTCTGCCGGCTGCTGCCCCGGGGCGCCCGGGTGCCGGTGGCCCGGGCCGGGCACTACTCCTGGCACACCCTCGTCTCGTACGTCCGGGCCACGGTCCTGGTCGCCTTCGTCGACGCGGCCGGCATCGGGATCGGGCTCGCGATTCTGGGAATCCCGCTCGCCCTGCCGCTGGCCGCCCTGGTCTTCCTCGGCGCGTTCGTGCCGGTCGTCGGTGCCACCGTCACGGGCGCTGTCGCGGTGCTGGTGGCGCTGGTGACCCAGGGGCCGATCAGCGCGCTGATCGTGCTGGCCATCGTGATCGGCGTGCAGCAGCTGGAAGGCCACGTGCTACAGCCGTTGATCATGGGCCGGGCCGTCGCCCTGCACCCGCTGTCCGTCATCCTGGCCATCGCCACCGGCATCGTCGTCGGCGGCATCGTCGGTGGCCTGGTCGCGGTGCCGATCCTGGCCGTTGCCAACACGGCGGTGCGCTATCTCGCCGACCATCCGACCGGCGAGCCGACGCCGGACCGCGAGCCGCCGGGCACCGAGCCGACCGACGACGAGCGGACCGACGACGCGGAGCCGCCGGAGTCCCCGGCCGAGGAGCCGGGCGAACCCCCGACCGTGGAGTCCTCGGTCGACCCGCCTTCGGCTCCGCGCCCCGCGTCGGCCTAGGCCGCGTCGATCGCGTCGACGATCGGGGTGGGGCCGCTGGAAACCTCGAACTGGCGGTGCACGGCGAGGTTGCCGGTCACCACGGCGTCGATGACCGCGGCGACGTCGGCCCGCGGGATGCTCGAGCGGCCGACGGTCTCGCCGACGGTCACCTTGCCGGTGCCGGGCTTGTCGGTGAACCCGTCGGGCCGCACGATCGTCCAGTCCAGGTCGCTGCTCCGCACCGCGGCGTCGGCGGCGCTCTTGGCCTCCAGGTAGACCTCGAAGTCGTCGTCCAGCGACGGGTCGAAGTCGTCGGCGCCGATCGCGGAGAGCAGCACGAACCGGCGTACGCCCGCCGCGGTCGCCGCCTCCGCCGTCAGGATCGCCGCGTCCCGGTCGCACGTCCGCTTGCGCTCCGGGCCGCTGCCCGGGCCGGCGCCGGCGGCGAACACGACCGCGTCCGCACCGGCCAGCGCCGCGGCGACCGCGTCGCGGGTCGCCTTCTCCAGGTCGAGCACCACGGGCTCGGCGCCGGAGGCGACCACGTCGGCGGTCTGGCGGGCGTCGCGGAAGAGGGCGACGGGCGTGTGACCGGCGTCGGCGAGCCGCCGGTTGAGCAGCCGGGCGACCTGTCCGTGGCCGCCGGCGATGACGATCCTCATGACCATGACGCTACGCCTGACGGTTGAGCGCGCGGGCGTAGCGGGCCGGTGGCTCGCCGACCACGGCGGCGAAGTCGCGGGTCAGGTGGGCCTGGTCGGCGTAGCCCAGGCCGGCGGCCAGCGCACCGACGTCGAGCCCACCGCCGTGCTCCTCGGCGGCGGCGGCCGCCTCGTGCAGCCGGTAGCGGCGGATCACCCACTTCGGCCCGACGCCGACGTGGTCGGCGAAGAGCCGCTGCATGGTCCGGGCACCGATGCCGAACTCGGCGACGAGCTGGTCGACGCGGGTGATGGTGGTGTCGTCGGCGGCCCGCGCGGCGATCGCCTCGACGGTCGCGGCGGCCGGGTCGGGCCGGTCCGGTGCGCGGGCGGTGAAGAAGCTGTCGAGCCTTTCGGTCGCTCCACCGTCGTCGGCGGCCAGCACCGCGTCGGCGAGCGCGGCGCCGGCGGGCCCGAAGACCTCGTCGATCGGCAGGAAGCGGTCGGTGATGGTGGCGACCGGCGCGCCGAGGAACGGCCGGAAGCCGGTGGGCCGGAACCGCACGCCGAACACCCGGCCGGTGCCGGTCAACACCTCGGTGAACCGGCCGCGCGGCACCCCGGAGACCCGGCAACGGCCGGGCAGGAAGGTCACGTTCACCGCCGGGTACGGCAGCACCCGCTGCTCGTGCGGCGGTCGCCCACGCAGGTCCCAGTGGATGATCCAGTAGTGCGCCACATACGGCGCGAGGGCGGCCGAGGGCGGCGGGTCGCTGAACCGGAACGCCTGATGCGCCCGCTGCGGATGCAGAATCCCCGGCATCGTTCCAGGCTAGAGCGCTGTCGCGTTTCTTCAAGCCCGGCGGCCGGCCGCGCACCTAACGTGGGCGACATGCAGCTCGACACCGTCATCTCCCACGCCGCCGGCCACACCGGCACCGTTCTGCGCGGCGTGCCGGCCGACCACCTGGCCGCGCCGACACCCTGCGCCGACTGGGACGTCCGCACGTTGGTCAACCACGTCCTCCAGGTGGGCAGCGCTCTGGCACTGGCCGGGCGGGGCGGTCCCGTGCCGGGCGAGCTGTGGACCGCGGAGCTGATCGACGACGACTTCGCCGCGCGCTTCACGTCGGACGCCGCCACCGCGACGGCAGGCTGGTCGATGCCACCGGCGGCACCGATCTCGATGGGCGAGCACGAGATGCCGCCGGCCGCGGTCGCCGCGATGCTTGCCACAGACCTCACCATCCACGGCTGGGACCTGGCCCGCGCGACGAACCAGGACTACGACCCGGACCCGGCGGCGGTCGACCTGACGGCCCGGTTCATGGCCGAGATGGCCGAACAGGGCCGCGCCATGGGTATCTTCGCCGCACCGGTCCCGGTGGCACCGGACGCGGGCGCTTTCGCCACCGTCCTCGCCGTCAGCGGCCGAGACCCGTCCTGGCGCCCATGAGCGGCATCGGGCAGCGTTGGCGATCGTCGGTGCGGTTGGTCGACTCGGGACGAGCTAAGGGCGGCAACGTTGGCATTGTGGTGGATCGATGTCGTGCCCGAGGCGTTGGTGCTGATGGCCGGGTCGTGGCTGGCGCTCTCCCGGCGGCGGCTCGGCCGGCCGGCCAAGCTGGCCTTCGCCGGGCTGGCGACGCAGTTCGTCGCGCTGGTCGGGGGCACCGCGGTGTTCGTGCTCCTCATGGGTTTCGCGACGGACAATGACGTCGACGGCTTGCTGCGGTACTCGCCGTGGGCGGATCTGGTCGGGACGGTCATCGACATCCTGGGCATCGTCGGACTGCTGCTGCTGGTCATGTCGGTTTTCGTCGGGCGGTGGCGGCGTGCGGATCCGGTGCCGCCCACGTCCGCGGGCGGCGACGGCGATGTCGAGATCGAGTTCGGCGAGGTGACGCGGTGATCACGGACCTGGCGTACCCCTTGATCGTGGTCGGTGGCCTGCTCCTCGCGATCCGGCTGCGCCGGCGGATGGGCCTGGCTGCCCGCGCGGCCATCGCCGGCTTCGCCATTCGCGCCTCCACCTATGGCCTGGGGTGGTTGCTTTCAGCGGCTTCGGTGCGGTGGGCCCGGGGCACCGAGTACGACGGCGGCCCGCTCCCCGGTCCACCGCCCGTGTTGGTCGCGACGGCGCTGGTGTTGGGCGTCGTGCACGCGGCCGGTATCTGGCTGCTGGTGGTCGCCGCCCTGCGCGGCCGAGCGGCAACAGCGCGGCAGCATCCCTGAGAGCGCTCTCTCGCCCACTGAGAAGCCATTGACATCTGCCGCTGGGTTTGGTGACCTGCTCTGCAATAGAACGCCCCCGACCGTCCCCGGAGGCACCGTGAAACCGCTTTCCAGAAGTTGGCGCGCGTCCGCGGCCGTCCTGGCCGTCGCACTCGTGACCACCGTGCTCTCGTTCACCATGATCGACCGGGCCGGAGCCGCACCACTGGGCGCCGGCAGCTACGCCACCAGCCGTCCGGCCGGTGCCGCCGCACCCGCCGCCTGTGCCGGTGTGTCCGCCAACCCCCGCCTCTACGTCACCGCCAACGCGCCCGCCGGGGCCGTGCCGACCAACGACTGGTGGTCGTCGCTGCTCTACAAGCGCGACAACGTCGGATGCCAGTTCTCGGCACCCCTGCACGCGCACCCGATGTCGTTCCAGCCCGGCGCCGACGGTCTCGGCGTCTCCTACACCACCACCCCGAGCATCTCCGGCACGCCGACGACGGTGGGGGAGTACCACTACCCGTACAGCCGCGAGTTCACCCTCGGCGTGGCCGGGCTGAGCTCACCCGACGTGAAGGTCGACGGCTGGACCGACTGGACCGTCTCGCCCTACTGGTCCGGCGGCGGGCGCACCCTGCGCACCACCATCGGGCACGGGCTGCCCTTCGTCTACGCCCAGGTGACCGGCGGCAACGCGGTGCTCAGCTTCCCGAGCGCTCCGGCCGTCTGGGTCAACAGCGGCAACCGGGTCGGGTTCACCATGCGGGGCCACGACTACGTCGCGTACGCGCCGACCGGTGCGACCTGGACCGTCAGCGGCACGACCATCACGTCCACACTGGCCGGTCGCGGCTACCTGTCGGTGGCGCTGCTGCCGACCACGCCGTCGACGCCGGCCGCCGAGCGCACCGCGCTGGCCGACAGCTACGCGACCTACGCGCACCGGCACGTCACCGGCACCACGGTGAGCTGGTCGTTCAACCAGAGCACCAGCACCGTCAACGCCACGTACGCGTTCGCCACCACCGCCCGCGAGGGCAGCGCCGGCAGCACCGTGGTGAGCCTCTACCCGCACCAGTGGAAGAACCTGGCCGGCGGCACCCCGATCGCACCGACCTACGTCTCCGCGCGCGGGCCGATGCGCACCCTGGTCGGGGTGAGCTCGTTCACCACGGCCACCAAGTTCACCGGTGTGCTGCCCGAGGTGCCGGCCGTCGCCACGTCGACCGGCGCCGACCTGGCCACCCTGGGCGGCCTGCTGGACCAGGCGGCGAACGGCGACCCGCTGGCCGGCTTCGGCAACGACACCTACTGGACCGGCAAGGGCCTCGGCCGGGCCGCCCGGCTCGCCGAGATCGCCGACCAACTGGGCCGCACCGCCCAGCGGGACCGGATGCTCGCCGCGATCCGCACCCGGCTCACCGACTGGTTCACCGCGTCGGCGGGCAAGACCCAGCGGGTCTTCGCGTACGACGCCGCCTGGGGCACGCTGGTCGGCTTCCCGGCCTCGTACGGCTCCGACACCGAGCTCAACGACCACCACTTCCACTACGGCTACTACATCGCCGCGGCGGCCACGCTGGCCCGCTTCGACCCGGGGTGGGCGGCGCAGTCGCAGTACGGCGCGATGGTCAACCTGCTGATCCGCGACGCCAACAGCTGGCAGCGCAACGACCCGATGTTCCCGTTCCTGCGCGACTTCGACATCTACGCCGGGCACGACTGGGCCTCCGGGCACGCCGCGTTCGGCGCCGGCAACAACCAGGAGTCCTCCTCGGAGGGCATGAACTTCGCCAACGCCCTGATCCAGTGGGGGATCGCGACCGGCAACACCGCGGTCCGCGACGCCGGGCTGTTCATCTACACGACCCAGGCGCAGGCGATCCAGGAGTACTGGTTCGACGCCACCGACACCAACTTCCCGGCGGCGTTCGGCCACAGCGCGGTCGGCATGGTCTGGGGCGACGGTGGGGCGTACGCCACCTGGTTCAGCGGTGAGCCCGAGATGATCCAGGGCATCAACCTGCTGCCGATCACCGGCGGGTCGCTCTACATGGGCCAGCGTCCGTCCTATGTAAACACGAACTGGGACGAGCTGGTGCGCAACAACGGCGGCCAGCCGACCGTCTGGCAGGACATCCTCTGGTCGTTCCGGGCCCTCGGCTCGGGCGGCGCCGGCGACGCCGCCCTGGCAGCGTTGCGGGCCAATCCCAGCTATCCGCCCGAGGAGGGCGAGAGTCGGGCGCACACCTTCCACTGGATCCGCAACGTCGCCGCGCTCGGCACCGTCGACACCACGATCACCGCGGACACACCGCTGTACGCGGTCTTCACGAAGAACGGTGCCCGCACGTACGTGGCGACCAACGTGTCGGCCAACCCGGTGACCGTGCGGTTCTCCGACGGCCGCACGCTGACCGTGGCGGCGGGGCGCACCGCCACCACCGGCGCCTTCACCTGGAGCGGCGGTGGCGGGGTGGCGAACCCGCCGACCGGCGAACCGAGCAACCCGCCGACCGGCGAGCCGAGCAACCCGCCGACCGGTGAGCCGAGCAACCCGCCGACCAGCAACCCGCCGGTCGGGTCCAACCGGCTGTTCGTCCGGTCCGGCGGCGCGCTGTCCACCTCGGCCGGTGCCGGCGCGACCACGGTCACGCTGGCGGCGGCCAACGGCAACTGGGACGGCAATCCGCACAACCAGGCCACCTTCACGCTGTGCGGGCTGCGCGGCCCGGTCAGCGGCGCGACCGCGTTCGGCCTGCAGGTCGACGCGGGCGGGGCGGTGGCGCAGGGCCTGCAGACTCGGGTCTCCTACGACCCGTCCGGCACGGGCACCTACAGCCGGGTGGAGACGTACAACTACTTCGCCACGGACCCGGTGCCCGGCACCGAGAACTACACCCAGGCGGCCGGGCTGCGCTCGTCGTCGGGGACGCTGGCCGCGATGAACGGCGGCTGTGCGCGGCTCGAGGTGTGGAACGCGATCGGCAACGCGGCGACCACCGTGCGCGTCGACGCCACCGCCACCGAGGGGAGGCAGTCGACCCTGACGGTGCCGTTCGCCGTGTCGTAGAACGAGGTGGCCGCGGTGCTCACGGGAGCGCCGCGGCCACCGCCTCGTCGACGGGGATGTCGCCCCGGAGGGCGATCACGGCGACCACCGCGGACAGCGGCATCGGCGCGTACAGGTGCGGGAAGAGGGCGCCGTCGCGGGAGGTCTCCCAACGCAGGTGGGCGCCGAGCACGTCGGGGTCGACGGCGAGCATGGTCAGCCCGGTCTGCCCGGCGAACACCCGCGCCGCGGTCTCGACGACCTGGTCGGCGGCCGAGAAGTGGATGAACCCGTCGCCGCGGTCGAAGTCGGAGCCCGCGTAGACCCCGGCGGCCTCGGCGGCGCGCCACTCGGCGGTGGCCAGCAGCTTGTAGATCACAGGGGCCGAGCCTACCGGCGCGGTCGGCACCCAGAAACGCAGCTTGCCGGAGCGCTCGTCCTCGAAGACGCCGCCGCAGGCCTCGATGACCTTGCGCGAGCCGACGTTGTCGACGTCGCACGTGACCAGGGCCGAGCCGATGCCGAGCGACCGCGTCAGGGGCAACGCGTCCCGCAGCATCGCGGTGGCGTGGCCGCGCAGCCGGGCGGTGGGCCGCACGTCGTAGCCGATGTGGCCACCGCGTTCGCGCAGCCACTCGGTGAGCCGGTGCCGGATGGCGAGCCGCCCGAGGTAGGCGTCGCCGTCGACCCACCACAGCGTCGTCGCGGGCACGAAGTCCCCGGGGCGCGGCGTCTCCTCCAACGCCTGTGCGTGCAGCGACGCGACGTACTCGGCGAACACGTCGGGCTTGGCCCAGCGGTCGCCGTACCCGCGGATCTCGGCACCGATCATCGTCTCGTCGTCGGCGCCGCCGCGCCCCTCGGCCTGGAACTCGGCCATGGCCGCGAGGAAGGAGGCGTGCACGTCGACGGTGGGCAGCATCAATGAGGGCACGCCTGCTTCCTATCGCGTCGAAGGGCCGGAGCGCACCAGGTTTTCGTCATCCGGACCGGCGCAGCGCCCGGTCGCGGCGGGCCGCCATCAGGGAGCCGGACTCGCGCCGGGCCATCCGCCGCAGCACCACCGGGGCGAGCAGCAGCCCGGCCACCGCCCACGCCGCCAGCACGCCGACCGTCTCGAGGTGCCGCCACGAGTCACCGATCTCGACCGCCACGGCCGCGTCCGGCAGCAGCGCCGCCCGCATGCCCAGGCCCAGCCAGTAGACCGGGAAGACCTGGCCGACCGCCTGGAGCCAGCCGGGCAGGGCGGCCAGCGGGTAGAAGATGCCGGAGATCGCCACCACGCCGAGGATCGGGAGGGTGAGCAGGCCCTGCCCGCGTGGGCTGCCGAACGCGGCCCCGAGCACGACACCCAGCGGCAACGTGGCCAGCATGGCCAGGGCGAGCAGGCCGGCGACCGTCAGCCAGGTGCCGGCGCCGCCGGTGACCAGGCCCGGGACCAGCAGTGCCGCCGGCACCAGGAAGATCGCGAGGTCCGCGATCAGCCCGCCGCCGACCAGCAACAGGGTGCCGATCAGGTACGCCGGCATGCCGTGCGGGGTCGCCCGGGCGCGCAGCAGCGTGCCGTCCTCGCGGTCGGCGGTGAGCTGCTGGCTCAGCGCGACCATGCCGAACGCGGCGTTCATGCCGAGGATGCCCGGCACCGCCAGCGCGCCGAGCGAGAACGCGCCGAACTCGCGACCGCGCAACGCGACGGCGGCGGCGACCATCAGCAGGGGCCAGAAGCAGTGTGAGAACAGCTCGGCGCCGTTGCTGAACGACTGGCGGAGCAGGATCACGCCCCGCCGCCAACCGGCGCGCAGCGCGATCACGGTGCCACCTCCGTCTCGGCGTGGCGGACCAGCGCGAGGTACGTCTGCTCCAGGGACGCCCGGTGCACCTCGAGCTCGGCGATCGCGGAGCCGTGCGCGGCGAACAGCTCGCGGACGAAGCCCGTCGAGTCCGCCGTCGACTCGCGGAACCGCCGGTCGCCGCGGACCCAGCGCACCTCGTCGGTGCCGACGATCTCCCGGGCCAGGGTGGCCGCCGTGCCGTCGGCGACCACCCGGCCCTGGTCGAGGATCACGATCCGGTCGGCGAGCCGCTCCGCCTCGTCGAGGTCGTGCGTGGTGAGCAGCACGGTGGTGTCCAGCCCCGCGACCAGGTCGTGGAACTCGCGGCGGGCGACCGGGTCGAAGCCGGCGGTCGGCTCGTCGAGGAAAAGCACGTCCGGACGGCCGACCACGCCGATCGCCACGTCGAGGCGGCGGCGCTGGCCGCCGGAGAGGTCGCGGATCTTCTGGCCGGCCTGGTCGGTGAGGCCGACGGCGGCCAGCAGCGGGTCGACCGGCCACGGCCGCGGGTAGTAGCCGGCGAGGTGGCCGAGCAACTCGCGGACCCGCCACTTGGCATGGTCCCGCCAGGACTGCAGCACGATGCCGACCCGCGCGCGCCAGGCGTCGTCACCCCGAACCGGGTCGGTGCCGAGCACCTCGACCCGGCCGGCGGTGGGCCGCCGGAACCCCTCCAGGATCTCGATCGTGGTGGTCTTGCCGGCGCCGTTGGGGCCGAGCAGCGCGAGCGTCTCGCCGGCACCCACCCGAAAGCTCACGCCGTGCAGCACCTCGGCCGCGCCGTAGCGCATCCGGACGTCGTCGACCTCGATGACCGTCGTCTTCATATCGGCGGACAGTAGGTTTCGTTTCCAGCGCCGTCAACGCTAAAGTCGTTTGCTGACAACAGATTCCGGCAATCATTGCAATGGCGATGGGGATGAACGCAACGTCCGTTGCAATGGGATGACGACGAACGCAACGGAGGCCGCGATGCCCGGAGGCAGGCTCACGCACGACGAGCGCGTGGCGATCGCGGCCGGGCTCGCCGAGGGCGACGGCTACGCGGAGATCGCCCGCGGGCTCGGCCGGCCGACCTCGACGGTGACGCGCGAGGTGGCCCGCAACGGTGGCCCGCGTGGCTATGTCGCCGATCGGGCACACCGGGCGACCACGCGGCGGGCCCGCCGGCAACAGCCGCCGGCGGGCGCCGCCGAGGAAGCCCCGGCCGGCGACGCCGAGGAGCGGCAGGCGTTCGTCGAGGAGTTCGCCGCCATGCTGGCCGCCGCGGGCATTCCGCGGATGGTGGCCCGGGTGCTGTCCTGCCTCTTCACCGCGGAGACGGGCGCGCTCACCGCCGCTGACCTGGTGGACCGCCTGCGGGTGAGCCCGGCCTCGATCTCCAAAGCGGTCGGCTACCTCGCGGCCCTCGATCTCGTCCGCCGTGAGCGCACCGGGCGGCGGGAGCACTACACGGTCGACGGCGATGTCTGGCTGCGCTCGTGGGAGAGCAGTGCGCGCACCCACCTGGTCTGGGCCGAGGCGGCCGACCGCGGTGCGGCCCTGTTCGGGAAGGACACCCCGGCCGGCATCCGCCTGGGTGAGCTGGCCGGCTTCTTCGGTCGGCTGGGCGACGACATGTCCGGCGGCCCCTCGGACGTCGCCGTCGCCGACGTCCTCACCGTCACGGCCGCGTTGGTCCAGGTCGGCGTCACGGCGCGGCCGGCCCTGTTGTGCACCGCGCTCGGTTGGCCAGTCGCCCGGGTCGATACGGCGCTGCACGACGCCGTCCGGCGCCCGGATCTGACCGGTCCGGTGGTAATCCACCGGGAGCACCGTGGTGGTTACCGCGCCATACCGCGGCTGACCGGGGCACAACGGACCGCATTGATGGAAATCGTCCGGTCATCCTGACGCTACCCAGCGGTTTATGGCCGAAAGTGGAATGGTCATCGTCCCATCGGTAGGACACTGTTGATCTCGCAACCAGATGGCGGACAACGGAAGCGAATAATGGCGCACATAGACCAATTCGGGTATGGCTGGATTACGCCGGCGCTGAGCTATGCGCTGTCGGTACTGGGTTCGGTGCTCGGCCTGATCTGCGCCCAACGGGCGCGCGAAGCACACGGCACCGCGCAACGTGCCTGGTGGCTCATGCTGGCGGCATGGGCGATCGGCGGCACCGCCATCTGGAGCATGCATTTCATGGCGATGCTCGGATTCTCGGTCGCCGGGGCACCGATCCGTTATGACATCGGCCTCACCGCGGTCAGCGCGGTGCTGGCGATCGTCATGGTCGGCGTCGGCCTGTTCATCGCCGGCATGGGCCGGTCGCTGCTCATCAAGGTGATCATCGGTGGTGTGCTCGCCGGCCTGGGAGTGGCGGCGATGCATTACACGGGCATGGCCGCTATGCGACTCAACGCCGAGGTCCATTACGACAGCACCCGGGTCGGCCTGTCCATCGCCATCGCGGTGGTCGCGGCCTCCGTCGCACTCTGGCTGGCGACCAACGTCAAGGGCGCCCTCGCCATCTTCGGCTCGGCCCTGGTGATGGGCGTCGCCGTCAACGGCATGCACTTCACCGGCATGTACTCGATGTCGGCCAAGCTGCACGAGGAGCAGGGCACGGCGTCCGGTGCCACCGCCTCCAACCTGCTCGTGCCGATCGTGCTCGCGGTGATCCTGGTGGTCATCGGCCTGGTCTACGCGGTGCTCGCCGCACCCACCGCCGACGACCGCGCGGGCGCGGAATATCTGCAGAGCCGGATGGCCGGCCGGGTCGACAACCCGCAGAGCACCGCTCCCGCGCCCGACCCGCACGGCCTGGCCGCCCGGGTCGACCCGGGGAAGACCCCGCCGTCCGGACCGGACCCGCAGGGACTGGCGTCACGTTTCCAGAGCCGCCGCTGACCCAATAGATTTGGTGCCCATGGAGTTCAACTGGGCACGCAGCCACGAGTTCGGCGCCGCCAGGCTGGCCAGTCCCGTGACCGTCGACGAGGCACGGGACCTGGTGGCCGGCGCCGACCGGGTGCGGGCGCTGGGCACCCGCCACTCGTTCACCGGCCTCGCCGACACGCCGGGACTGCTGCTCTCGACCGCCGGCCTGCCGATGGACCTCGCACTCGACGAGGCAGCCGGCACGGTCACGGTGGGTGGCGGTTCCCGCTACGGTGAGGTCGCGGTCGCCCTCGACGCGCTGGGCTGGGCGCTGGCGAGCATGGCGTCACTGCCGCACATCTCGGTCGCCGGCGCGGTGGCGACCGGCACGCACGGCTCCGGGGACCGCACCGGTTCGCTGGCCGCCGCCGTGCGCGCGGTGGAGATCATCGGCCCGGACGGCGCGCTGCGCCGGGTCGCCCGTGGCGAACCGGACTTCGCCGGCAGCGTCGTCGCGCTCGGCGCCCTCGGCGTGGTGACCCGGGTCACCCTCGACGTCGAACCGTCCTATGTGGTCCGTCAGGCGGTTTACCGCGACCTGCCGTGGTCGCTGGTCGAGACGGACCTCGACGCGCTGACCGGCGCCGCGTACAGCGTCAGCCTGTTCCTCGACTGGGCGAGCGACCGGATCGGCCAGGTCTGGCTGAAGAGCCGCGGCGAGCTGCCGGCGGAGCTGTGCGGCGTCGCCGCGGCCGGCGAACCGGTGCACATGCTGGCCGGCGCGACCACCGAGGCGGTCACCGGGCAACAGGGCGTGCCCGGCGCCTGGCACGAGCGGCTGCCGCATTTCCGGCTGGCGTTCACCCCGAGCCGGGGCGAGGAACTGCAGAGCGAATACCTTGTGCCGCGGGAGGCCGTCCAGGCGGCGTTCGCGGCGCTGCGCCCGCTCGGCCCGCGGATCGCGCCCGTGCTGCAGGTCTCCGAGATCCGCACGGTCGCCGCCGACGACCTCTGGCTCAGCGGCGCCTACGGCACCGACGTGGTCGGCATCCACTTCACCTGGGTCAAGGACGCCGACCGGGTGTACGCGCTGCTGCCCGACATCGAGGCGGCGCTGCTGCCGCTGGGCGCCCGGCCGCACTGGGGCAAGTGCTTCGCCACCACCGACGTCGCCGGGCAGTACCCGCGCGTGGCCGACTTCCGTGCCCTGCGCGCCCGGGTCGACCCGACCGGCAAGTTCGGCAACGCGATGGTGGACGAGCTGCTCAGCCCGTGACCGCGTGCGGCTTGGTGTCCTCGGCCAGCCTGGCCGGCTCGACGAGGCTCACCTCCCGCCGGCGGGCCGCGTCCAGGTGGTCGGCGGTCCAGATCACCCGGACCGCCGTCGACACCGCGCCGCTGTCGCCGCTGCGCAGGTCGCCGCGGACCGCGTCGATGAGCCGGCCGTCGACGGCCAGGTCCGGCGGCTCGGCCGCCGGCGTCGGGCGGTCGCCGGCGATGCTGCTGGCGAGCTCGGCGTACCACCGTTCGACGTCGCCGCTGGTGCGTAACAACAGGGAGCGCACGGCGGCGCGGTCGCCTTCCGCCGGCTGGCCGCGCTGCCACAGATCGAGCACCGCGTCGGCGGCGATGCGCAGGCTGGCCACCCCGTTCACCAGGCTGGTGATCTCGGCGAGCGGCATGGGCTTGGCGCCGCGCTCGGACAGGTAGGTGCGGAACGTGTCGTCGAGCCGGCGGGAGGCCGCCGCGGCCCGCTGCGCCTCGGCGGTGGGCGCCGGCGGGCGGTCGGTGCCGGCGCAGCACCGCGCCGCGTACGCGACCGCCGCGTGCAGGTAGCTCGAGCTGTCCGTGTAGGCGACCGCCAGCGCGGTGCGCAGCTCCTTGCGTGCGCCGCGCGGCCAGAGCAGCAGCCCGACCAGGAGACTGATGCCCACCCCGATCGCGATGTCCTCGACCCGGATCAGGCCGAGCTCCCAGCCGGCCGGCTGGATGATGTTGAACAGGATCAGCAGTGTGACGGTGAACGCCGCCTGCCCGGCCGCGAACGAGATCAGCGCCGGTGCGACCCCGGCCATCAGCACGGCGACGGGTAGCAGCGCCCAGAGCACGGTGAGGTTGGCGCCGATGCCGATCAGGATCACCGCGCCGATCACGAACCCGACGACCGTGCCGAGAATGGCCCGCACCGCGTTCTGGCCGGTCGACAGCGCGTTGGAGCGCAGGACGGCGAGCGTTCCGAAGATCACCCAGAACGAGTGCTGTACGCCGGTGTAGTGCGCGACGACGACGGCGGCGGCCACGCCGACCCCGCCACGCAGACTGTTGTGCAGCCAGGTGGAGTGCCATTGCAGGTGGGCCATCGCCCGCTCGCGGGCCGCGGCCAGGGGCCCCGCCAACCCGCCCGGCTGCTGTCCCAGGAACCGCTGGACCCAGGTGCGCCGCTCGGCGGCCACGCTCACCTCGACGTCGCGGGAGACCAGCCGGATCGCGTACGCCAGCTCCTGCACCCGGAAGCTGGGCGCGAGCGCGCTGACGAACACCCCGGCCTGCGCGCCACCCGCGGCCGCCTCGGCGAGCTCCCTGGCCGGCAGCATCATTGTCGTCTCGCCGCCCAGCCGGCCGAGCACGGCGTCGAGCCGGCGGTTGGCCGCGTGCAGCGCGTCCGGCGCTGTCTCCGGTCGGTCGAGCAACGTGGCGGCCTCGTCGAGCACCGCGGCGGCGGCTTCCTTGCCCGCCGCGGCGATCTCGGTGCCGGTGGTCCGCGCCGCGGGATGCCGGGCGATGTCACGGATCCAGGTCAGCTCGTCGATCAGCCGGACCCGGGTGCGGGCGGAGGTGGACAGGCCCGTCGGCCGCACGGGCGTGGCGAGGAAACCGCGATGCAGTGCGGTGACCACCTCGTCGGCGTGGTCCACCAGCTCCCGGTACCGCTCCTGCGACGGCCCGCCGCCACGCCAGAGCGCCGCACCGGCGTGCAGCGTCTCGGCCAGCGCGCGGCAGGCGGCCACCGTGGCCGGGCGCAGCGGGTCGCGCACCGGGGCCGGCCACAGCAACCGGACGGCCAGCAGCGCGGCGCCCGCCGCCAGACCCCAGCCGGCGAGCCGGGGGATGACCTGGTCCGAGCCGGCCGGCAGCGACACCGCGAGGATCACCGCCAGCAGCAACGAGATGCTCGCGCTGGCCAGCACCGAGCTGACCACGCCGGAGAACAGGATGAGGAACGCGATCAACAGGATCAGCGGAGCGGCCAGCGCGATGTGCGGCGAGATCAGGGTGCCGACCGCGATCAGCACGCCGCCGGCCACGACCAGTCCCAGCTCCGCTTCGATCCGCTCGTTCATCGGTCCGCCGAACTCGACGAGCAGCAGCAGACAGAACGCGCCGATCGCGGCGAAGGTGCCGAGCTCGACGTTGCCGATGCCCTCGAGGCCGATCGCGAACACGGCGGGTGCCACGACCGCGGCCCGGGCGGCCCGGCGCACGGCGACGTCGGCCCAGAGGCGCTGGACGAGGCGGGACGCGCCGCTCCACACCTCTGTCATCACCCGCCCCATAATGCTACAAAGCGGACTCCTCGCCGACCAGGCTGGCCGCCCGCTCGGCGATGGCCAGCGTCGGCGCGTTCGCGTTGCCGGAGACGATCGAGGGCATCACCGAGGCGTCGGCGATCCGCAGCCCGGCGATGCCGTGCACGCGCAGGTTCGGGTCGACGACGGCCGCGCCGTCGATGCCCATCCGGCAGGTGCCGGCCGGGTCGAACGAGCTGGTCGCGGTGTCCCGGACGTACTGGGCGAGCACCGCCGCGCTGGTCACCGCGGCACCCGGATACTCCTCGCCCGAGCGCAGGTCGGCCAGGGCCGGTGCACCGCCCACCTCGCGCGCGGCCCGCAACCCGGCGACCATCCGGTCGACGTCGCGGTCGTCGGTGAGGAACGCCGGGTCGATCAGCGGCGGTTCGAACGGGTCCGGGTCGCTCAGCCGGACCGTGCCGCGGCTGTCCGGGGACATCAGCGCGAAGACCACGGAGAAGCCGGGCTCGTCACCAGGAATCCACCGTGGATGGATCGCCTCCGCCAGAAAACTCAGCTGGAGGTCCGGAGGACCGTCGCCGGAGCGGGCCAGCACGTGTGGCCGGCGGGCCAGCGTGCCGTCGCCGACCGGTCGGCTGGCGGCGTACGCGACCTGCGACCGCGGGTGGTCCTGCAGGTTCCCGCCGACGCCCGGCAGGTCGGCGACCACCGGCAGGCCGACCTGGCGCAGGTGGTCGCCGGGTCCGATGCCGGAGAGCATGAGCAGCCGCGGCGAGCCGATCGTGCCGGCGGCCAGCAGCACCTCGCGGTCCGCGTAGGTCACGCCGGTGTGCCCGTCGACCCGGTAGGCGACGCCCCGGCAGACGCCGTGCTCGACCACCAGGCGCACCGCGGCCGCGTCGGCCAGCACGCTCAGGTTCGACCGCTCCGCGACCGGGGCGAGGTAGGCCTCCGCGGCGCCGCGGCGCGCCCGTCCCGCACGGTCACCTCGTTCCACGACGTGCCCTCGGCGTTCGGGCCGTTGCTGTCGGGGTTCGGGTGGTGCCCGGCCTCGACCGCGGCCGTGAAGAACGCCTCCCACAGCGGGTCGGTGGTGGCCGGCGGGTCGACCGGCACCGGACCGTCCTGGCCCCGGTAGGCCGGATCGCCGCCGAGCGTCGTCTCACTGCGCATGAAGAACGGCAGCATCGAGGCGTACGTCCAGCCGATCGCGCCCGCCTCGTCCCACGCGTCGTAGCTCGCCGGGTCGCCGCGTACGTGGGTCAACCCGTTGATCTCGCCTGAGCCGCCGAGCACCTTGCCCTGTGGGTACGGAAGCTCCTGCCGGTCGGCGCCGGACTGCGGGACGGTGGTGTACCGCCAGTCCACCTCGGTGCCGGCCAGCGCGGGCCAGGCCAACGGGTCACGGGCGAGCGGCGGTGGAAACGCGGAGCCGGCCTCCAGCAACAGGACGCTGACAGCGGGGTCCTCGGACAGGCGGGCGGCGAGCACGCAACCGGCGGTGCCCGCGCCCACCACGATGTAGTCGAACGAGCGCATGGCGATCCTTCCCGGGATCAGCCCATCGCTTCCGATGCTAGGCCGCCGCGCGGTCGGCTGTCCTGCGGAATGGCGGCTTCGCCCAGCTGAGCCCGCGCAGCGGCAGCAGGGCGGCGAGTTGGGCCGCGCCGACCAGCAGCAGCACGCCGCGCGGAGGCAGCACGGCGGTCACCGGGCCGGTGGCGGCCGCGCCGAGGGCGTAGGCGCCGACCTTGACGCTGGCGGCCGTGGCGACCACCTGGCCGTACCGTCCGGAAGGGACGGATCGCTGGCGCACCGCGAGGGTGGCCGCCAGCATCGGGCCGGTCGCGACGCCGCCGACGAGCGCGACGGCCAGCGCGAGCGGCAGGGTGGGTAGCGGCCGCGATGGCGGCCAGCGCGAGGCCGAGCACGGCGAGCGCGGCGCCCAGCACGGGCACCGGTGCGAAGCGGGTCAGCAGCCGTGCCGAGGCGAGCGCGCCGGCCAGCGAGCCGGCGCTGAGCGCGGTCAGGAACCACGCGCCGTGCGCCGCCGGATGTCCGAAGTGGATGGCGAGCAGCGGGAAGGTCACCGGCAGCAGGCCCTGGGCGGCGAAGCCGAGCGTGGTCGCCGCGGTGGTCGCCCGCAGCTCCGGCACCCGCCACAACAGCACGAGCCCCTCGTGCGGTGCGGCGCGGCTTGCCCGGATCCGCGGTGGGTCCCGGCATCGGTGCCGCGGCGACCAGGGCCAGCCCGGCGACGGCGAGGGCCGCCGTGGCGGCGAGGGCCGGGCCGGCGCCGGCGAGGCTGGCGACCACCGCGACCATGGCCGGGCCGCCCAGCCCGGCGACGTCGTAGCTGGCCGCGTCGAGCGCGTTGGCCCGGGCGAGGCGGCGCTCGCCGGTGCGCGGGACCAGGGCGCTGTAGCCACCGGTGAGGATCGGTGCGGTCACGCCGGCGAGCAGGCCGAGGCCGACCAGCGCCGCGCCGGGTGCCCGGCCGGCGAGCAGCAGGATGCCGGCCAGGGCGGTGGCCAGCGCGACCTGGTTGGCGAGGAACAGGGCGCGGGGTGCGCGCAGCCGGTCCAGCAGGGCGCCCAGGACGGGGCCGGTGACCAACGTGGGCAGGGCGAAGGCGGCGACGACCAGGCCGGCCAGGCCGGCGTCGCCGGTGCGGGCGACCACGTGCAGCGCCACCGCGACGGCGGCCGCCTCGTCGGCCAGCCGCGAGCCGGTCGCGGCCACCAGCAGGCGGCGGGTCTGTCGTGTAACGGGTTGCACGCCTGATAACGTAACAGCCGTGACCGCCTTCGGATACTCGCGCTGGGCGGCGCTCGCCGACGGCGCTCGCCAACACGACGCCGGGGCAGCGCCACGGCGACCTGCTCACGACGCCGGCCGACCTGGTCGCGCTGCTGCGTGCCCACGACGAGCCGGAGCCGGTCGACGTGGAGGCCGGCGACCTGCGCGACGCCCGGCCGCCCGCGACGCGTTCACCGGCGTCTTCGACGCGGCCCCGGACGAGCCCGTCGCTGGCGGAGCGGCTCAACGCCATGCTGGCCAGCAGCGCCCGGCCCCGGCTGACCGCGCACGCCGGCGTGCCGCTGCACCTGCACGTCGACGCGCCCGGCTCGTCGCTGGGGCGGGTGGCTCGCCGCGTCCGGGGCGATGGGTCTCGCGTTGCTGGTCGCCGAGCACGGCACCGGGGTGCTGGGCCGGTGCGCGGCCGGCGACTGCCGCGACGCGCTGCTGCGGACGCGGAGCCGGGCCGCCGCGCGGCGGTTCTGCTCGCCGACCTGCGCCAGCCGGGTCCGCGTCGCGGCGCACCGCGCTCGCGGTCAGGGGCGTGCGGGCAGGCCGGCGGCGTCGTAGATCGCGTCGATCAGCGACATCGTCGCGACCGAGTCGTCGGGCGGCGTCAGGTTGGTGTGCTTGCCGCGGGCGGCGGCCACGAAGGCGCGGAGCTGATGCACGTACGTCGGCTCGCCCCCGAACCGCTCCTTGCGCCGCCGCCCGTCGACGGTCAGCGAGAACCGCGACGGCAGTTGCGGGGTGGCGTAGTTGAACACCGACATCGTGCCGCGGGTGCCGACCACCCGGGCGCGGATCCGCAGCACCGCCGATGACCACATCGACGCCTGGATCCGGCCGGTGCCGCCGCCGGGCAGGGTGAACTCGGCGGTCATCGCCCGGTCGACCCGCGGGTCGCGGTGCAGGGTCAGCGCCGTCGCGGAGGTCACCGTGGGCTCGCCCGGGCTGAGCATCCGCAGGCAGTGCACGGCGTAGCAGCCGGCGTCCATCAGCGCGCCGCCGGCCAGCTCGTACTGGTAGCGGATGTCGCCGAAGCGGGGAAGCGGGAAGCACATCGAGGTCTCCACCCGCTCGATCGCGCCGAGGTCGCCCTCCCGCACGACGCCGGCCATCCGCCGGGCCAGCGGGTGGTAGCGATAGTGGAACGCCTCCATCACCACGAGCCCGGTGCCGGCGGCCGCGTCGCGCACCTCGACCGCCTGCGCGGCGTTGCTGGTGAACGGCTTCTCACACAGCACGTGCTTGCCGGCCGCGATCGCGGCGAGCGTCCACGGGGCGTGCAGCCCGTTGGGCAGCGGCACGTAGACCGCGTCCAGGCTCGGGTCGCCGACCAGCTCCTCGTAGGAGCCGTGCACGGTGGCGATGCGGTGCCGCCGCGCGAACGCGGCCGCCCGCCCACGATCGCGCGCCGCGACCGCGGCGACCTCGACCCCGTCGACGGCCTCGGCCGCCCGCACCAACGCCGCGGGCGCGATCCGCGCGGCACCGAGCACCCCGATCCGCATCGTCAAACCCTACGCGCGCAGATCGGCCAGCGTCGCGGTAGTCAGCTCGCGGGGTTCCTCGTCGGGGCGCAGGAGCAGGACCCGGGTCGGGGCGGCCGCGGTGAGGGCGGCGGTGAAGCTGCCGTCGGTGAACTGGGCCAGTGGGCCGCGCGGGGACGGGCCGATGGCCACCGTGCGGGCGTCCACTTCGGACGCGTGGGCGGCCAGCACGCGCGCCGCGGCGGCGTGGTCGCCGACGCTGTGCAGGAGCTGGCCCGTGGTGGCCACGCCCGCGCCGGTGAGCCGTTCGAGGTGTGCGGCGAGCGTGGCGCGCGCCGTCTCGAGCGGCTCCGGGTCGATGGCCAGCTCCTCGACCACCACGGTCTCGCGGACGTGCACCACCTCCAACGGTGCGCCCAGGTCGCGGGCGACGGCGGCCGCCGCGTCGACGACCAGCGCCGCGTCCGGGGTCGCGCCGACCGCGACAACCACGGGCCGAGCGGAACGGGTCGCCGCCGTGCCGACCGGTTCCAGGCGGGCGGTGTCGGCCGGGGTCGCCAGGTCGCGCTCGGCCCGGCCGAGCAGCGTTGTGCCCGGTGGCCAGCACGGCGATCGCCAGCACGAAGGTCGACGGCGCCGACGTAGAACGGGACGGACAGGCGACCAGGCGTCGGCGAGCTTGCCGGCCACGAACGGGGCGAGGCCGCCGCCGATGAACCGGACGAAGCCGTACGCGGACGAGGCCACCGGGCGTTCGACCGGCGAGACCAGCATGACCGCCTGGGTGGTCAGGGTGTTGTTGATGCCGATGAACGCGCCGCTGACGATCACCGCGACGATCACCGTGGACGGGTCGCCCACGCCGGCGCCGATCACCGTCATCACGACGCCGAGCGCGGCCAGGTTGACGTAGAGCACCTTCGCCGTGCCGAACCGGGCCTGCAGCCGGGGTGCGAAGAACACGCTGAACAACGGCGACCAGCAGGCCCCAGCCGGAGAACACCAGGCCGAGCTGGTGGGCGTCGAGCTCCATCGGGTACGGCGCGTACCCGAGCATCGTGAAGAAGCCCCAGTTGTAGAGCAGCGCGGTGAGGCCCATGATCGAGCAGCCCGCGGTGCCGCAGCGCCGCGCAGCGGCGCGCCGAGTGCTGGTCGGTCGCGCGGGCTTGGGCAGCGCGGGCACGAACGCGATGGTCGCCACCAGCGCGATGGACATCAGCGCGGAGACGCCGAAGAACGGGCCCTTGCCAGCTGATGCTGCCCAGCTCGCCGCCGAGCAGCGGACCGACCGCGATGCCCAGGCCGAGCGCCGTCTCGTAGAGGATGATCGCGCCGGCGAAGCCGCCGCTGGCGGAGGCGACGATGACCGCGAGGCTGGTCGCGATGAACAGCGCGTTGCCCAGGCCCCAGCCGGCCCGGAAGCCGACGATCCCGCCGATCGAGTCGGAGGCGCCGGCCAGCGCGGCGAACACCACGATGATCACCAGGCCGACGACCAGCGTGCGCTTGGCCCCGATCCGGCTGGAGACCGCGCCGACGACCAGCATCGCGACCGCGGTGACCACCAGGTAGCTGGTGAACAGCAGGGATACCTGGCTGGGCGTGGCGTGCAGGTCGCCGGCGAGCGCCGGCAGGATCGGGTCGACCAGGCCGATGCCCATGAAGGAGACGACGCAGGCGAACGCCACCGCCCAGACCGCGCGGGGCTGGCGGAACGGGCTGGTGGCCGGGCGAGCAGATGACATAGCTGTACTATACAGCTTGTTCGCGTCGAAGAAAGGGCCCCTCCACCCGGGAGGGACCCTCCTTCGCTGGTCAGCCCAGGTCGACCGCGACCAGGCGGGCCGCGTCGGCGGCCACGTCGTCGCTGGCCTCCTGTGCCTTGCGGTCGGCCTCGATGGCCTGGTCGTACGCGGCCACCTCCCGGTCGACGTCGACGTCCGTCCAGCCCAGCACGCCGCCCATCAGCCGGGCCACGTCCGGCGCCGCCTGCACGCCCCTCGAGAACGTCTCGAAATACGACCGGGTGCGCCGCGCCAGCACGTCGTCGAGGTGCAACGCGCCCTCGTGGCTGGCGCCGTAGACCGCCTCCGCCCGCAGGTAGTCGTCGGCCCCGGCCAGCGGGTCGGCGAGCGAGCGGTCATCCGCGATCAGCCGCAGCACCTCGAAGATCAGCGAGCCGTACCGGTTGAGCAGGTGCTCGATCCGGTGCACGTGCAGACCCCACTCCTCGGCGATCTCGTGCCGCTGGTTCCACAGTGCCTTGTAGCCGTCGGCACCCACCAGCGGGATGTCCTTGGTCGGCGACTCGGGCACGTTCTCCTGGTCGAGCCCGCGCACCGCCTCGTCGACGGTGTCCTCGGCCATCTTGCGGTAGGTGGTGTACTTGCCGCCGGCCACCACGACCATGCCGGGCACCGGGCGGGCCGACCGAGTGGTCGCGGGACAGCTTGCTGGTCGCTCGGACTCACCGGCGACCAGCGGCCGCAGTCCGACGTACACGCCCTCGATGTCCGCCTCGCTCAGCGGGTTGACCAGCACCCGGTTGACGTGTTCGAGCAGGTACTCGATGTCGGTCGCGGTGGCCGCCGGGCGGGCCTTGTCGAGGTTCCAGTCGGTGTCGGTGGTGCCGATCAGCCAGTGCCGGCCCCACGGGATGACGAACAGCACGCTCTTCTCGGTGCGCAGGATCAGGCCGGTGTCGAGACTGGATCCGGTCCCGCGGCACGGTGAAGTGCACGCCCTTCGAGGCGCGGACGTGGAACTGCCCGCGGGTGTCGGCCAACTGCTGGGTGTCGTCGGTCCAGACGCCCGTCGAGTTGATCACCTGCTTGGCCCGGACCTCGCGGGTGGCGCCGGTCATCAGGTCCTCGACCAGCGCGCCGACCACCTGGTCGCCCTCGCGCAGGTAGTCGACCACCCGGGCCCGGTTGGCCACCAGCGCGCCGTAGCGCGGCCGCGGTGCGGACCACCGACATCGTGTGCCGGGCGTCGTCGACCTGGCCGTCGTAGTACTGCACGGCGCCGATCAGCGACGATTCTTCAGCGCCGGGCGCCACCTGAGCGCGCCGCGGCGGGTCAGGTGCTTGTGGTGCGGCACGCCGCGGGCGGTGCCCGAGGTGATGCCCATCGTGTCGTAGAGGATCAGGCCGCTGCCCACGTACGGGCGCTCCCAGATCCGGTGTTTGAGCGGGTAGAGGAACTGCACGGGGTGCACCAGGTGCGGCGCGATCCGTTGCAGGAGCAGACCGCGCTCCCGCAGCGACTCGGCGACGAGCCCGAACTCGAACTGCTCCAGGTAGCGCAACCCGCCGTGCATCAGCTTGCTGGAGCGGCTCGACGTGCCGGACGCCCAGTCTCGTGCCTCGACCAGGCCGGTCGACAGGCCACGGGTGACCGCGTCGAGGGCGCAGCCGGCGCCGACGACACCGCCACCCACGACCAGGATGTCCAGCTCGCGCTCGGCCATCCCGGCGAGGGCCCGGTTGCGTTGTGCTGCGGAAAGGGCCACGGCCTCCACGTCAACCTCCTGCTGTCATGCGGTGGGGCGCCGCATGCGCGTACGCAGGCGGCGCCCCGGTTGGTACATCAGTCGACCTCGAGCCAACCCATGGTTCGCTCGACGGCCTTCTTCCACATCTTGTAACCCTCGGCGCGTTGCGAGTCGTTCCATTCGGGCGTCCAGCGTCGGTCCTCGTGCCAGTGCGCCCGGAGCTCCTCGACCGAGTTCCAGTACTTCACGGCCAGACCCGCGGCGTACGCGGCGCCCAGCGCGGTGGTCTCCGCGACCACCGGCCGGCTCACCGGCACACCGAGGATGTCGGCCTGCATCTGCATCGCCAGGTCGTTGGCGGTGATGCCGCCGTCGACCTTGAGGATGTCGAGCGTGACGCCGGAGTCCTTCTGGGCCGCCTCCACCACGTCCTTGGACTGGTAGCAGATGGACTCCAGAGTGGCCCGGGCCAGGTGTGCGGCCGTGTTGAACCGCGACAGGCCGACAATCGCGCCACGCGCGTCGGACTGCCAGTACGGCGCGAACAGACCGGAGAACGCGGGTACGAAGTAGACGCCCCCGTTGTCCTTGACGCTGCGCGCCAGGGTCTCGCTCTCCGATGCGTTGCGGATGATGCCGAGCTGGTCGCGCAGCCACTGCACGGCCGAGCCGGTCACCGCGATCGAGCCTTCCAGCGCGTACACCGGGTCCTGGTCGCCGAACTTGTAGCAGACCGTGGTGATCAGGCCCGCGTTCGACCGGACGACCTCGTTACCGGTGTTGAGCAACAGGAAGTTGCCCGTGCCGTACGTGTTCTTCGCCTCGCCGACGGCGAAGCAGACCTGGCCGACCGTGGCCGCCTGCTGGTCGCCGAGCGACGCCGGCAGCGCCACCTCGCCGCCGAACGGACCTCCGGCCTTGGTCATGCCGTAGAGGTTCGGGTCGGACGACGGCCGGATCTCCGGCAGCATCTTGCGCGGGATGTTGAAGAACGACAGGAGCTCGTCATCCCAGTCGAGCGTCTCCAGGTTCATCAACATCGTGCGGCTGGCGTTGGTGACGTCGGTGATGTGCAGTCCGCCGTCACGCCCGCCGGTGAGGTTCCAGAGAACCCAGGCGTCCGTGTTGCCGAAGATCGCCTCGCCGTTCTCCGCTGCCTCGCGGACCCCGTCGACGTTCTCGAGGATCCACTGGATCTTCCCGCCGGAGAAGTACGTCGCCGGCGGGAGACCGGCCTTGCGTCGGATGACGTCGCCCCGGCCGTCGCGATCGAGCGCGGCCGCGATCCGGTCCGTCCGGGTGTCCTGCCAGACGATCGCGTTGTAGTAGGGCCGCCCGGTTCGGCGGTTCCAGACCACGGTCGTCTCGCGCTGGTTGGTGATGCCCACCGCGGCGAGGTCACTGGCCGACAGGTTCTGCCGGGACATCGCCGTGGTGATCACCTCCTGCGTGCGCTGCCAGATCTCCAGCGGGTCATGCTCGACCCAACCGGCCTGAGGCAGGATCTGCTCGTGCTCGACCTGGTGACGCCCGACCTCGCGCCCCTCGTGGTCGAAAATCATGAACCTCGTGCTTGTCGTGCCTTGGTCGATAGCGCCTACGTAATCCGCCATCTCAGTCGTTCCTTCCGGGTCTGTGGGTCCGGTCGCCTACCTGTTCGGGCCTGGCCCCGGATCCGTCGGGCCGGAACCCGGATCTCGCGGATCTCGTCCGGTACCCGGATCCATCCGTCCTGTGCCGGGATCGAAGCCCCGGTCAGGTCGGCCCGGTTCGGGGCCTCCCCGGGTGGGCTCGATGTAGCCCCGCTCGCCGCGCGGCGTGTCGGTCTGGGCCTGGCCGCTGGCGTCGACCGGAGTCTCGATCTCGCCGCCACGGCCGGCCGGTGCCTCGGTGCCCTGCAGGAACGGCAGGACTCTACCGATCAGGGTCACGTAGATCAGACCACCGATGAGGCCACCGATGATCGGCGCGGCAATGGGTACCCACCAATAGAGCTGGTTGTACTGATCTCGCCACGCCGTGCCGTATCCGGTGATGTAGGACGCCAATCGAGGCCCGAAGTCACGAGCCGGGTTGATGGCGTAACCAGCGTTGGTACCCCACGCCATACCGATCGCGACCACGACCAGACCCACGATGAACGGAGTCAGGTTCGACAACGGCGGGTCGTTGAGGCGGTCGGTCAGTACGAAGATCAGGAACACCAGGATCGCCGTACCGATGACCTGGTCCAGGAAGCCGCCCCACAGGCTGACCGGCAACGTTCCGTTACCGGGCAAGGTGGAGAAGACGCCCTGGGACTTGGCGGTCAGTCCCGGGTCGAAGTTGTGCAGCACCGAGTTGTACGCCCACCGCACCAGCAGCGCGCCGACGAAGGCGCCCGCCACCTGCGCGATGATGTACGGCACCACGCTCTTCCACGGGAACTTCCGGAACGTCGCCAACGCGATCGTGACGGCCGGGTTGATGTGGGCACCGGAGATGCGTGCCGCGGTGTAGACACCGAGCACAACACCGAGGCCCCACGCCCACGAGATGCTGTCGTGGTCACCGAGGCCGGGACCACCGGCCACTACCTGCGCGACCACACCGATACCGAACAGAATCAGAATCATCGTGCCCAGGAACTCTGCGATCATCTGGACCGCGATGTTCTGTCTGCTGAGAATTCCTCGAATTCCAGCCACAGCTTTTAGCCCCCCAACAGTGCGAACTGGCGAATCGTTGGTGGCAGTCACCGCCAGGAGCGCGCCTTAGGGCCAGCAAAAGGATGAAGGCCCCAAACTGGGAATAGACACGTAACTAACGGCTATGTCTGAATATTCGGATTCGCCCTCTCTCACCGTCAGTCAAGCACGGCACCTCCGATAGGGCCACGGCTCATGGCTTTAAACCCGAAAATTGCTCTTTTTTTAGGGCATAGTGGGGCGGATGCGAGGTCTCGCCCGGATTCCGGAGGCCCGAATGACGGCCGCAACGGATCACTTATGTCAGGCTAACCCGGCGGTCGGTGCCGGGAGTCCGGATCAGATTCATCCACAATGGTTGGTGACGCGCGATGCCGGCGCGGCCTGGTGTGTCCGGTGTGGTCAGTCGCTGGGAGTCTGCTGTGGGTTCGCGCTCGGGCGCAGCACCGCGCAGGCCCGCTCCGCCTCGGCGCTGGGCGTCGCATTCGGCGCGGTGACGCCGTGGTCGGCGAGGCAGTTGCGGTACGCGGTGTCCGCACCGCGGTTGCCCGCGCCCCGGCGGTTGCCGGGCATGCCCGCACCGGCCGTCGGGCGGACCGACGCGCACGCCTCCTGCGCCTTCTGCCACGCCTGCTCGTCCACTCCCTCGGGCCGCATGCCGCCGAAGCCGCCCGGGCGCCCGGAAGGGAAAGAGGTGGGGCGCCCGCTCGGACGGCCGGACGGGAAAGCGGAGGGCCGCCCTGACGCGCGGCCCGCGAAACCGGCGGGTGCCGAGGGCAGCGTGATGCCCTGCTTGCCCAGGCAGTCGCGGTACGCGGCGAGGCTGGTGTCACCGGCGGCGGCGGGAGTGGCGTCCGCGCCACAGCCCGCGAGCGCGAGCACGGCGGCGGCCGCCAGCAGGGCGAAGCCCGGCCGGAGCGAGCGGTTCACGGCGCCTCCTTCGTCATGGTCGTGCCGCGGGGCTTCGGGGCCGGACCCCGCGGCACGCGCGCTCATGGAATCGGTGCCAGCTCCGGGGAAGCTCGGCAACGGCTCGGAGCCGGCTCAGAGAGCCGGCTCGGAGCCGACCCGGAGCCGGCTCAGGACCGCGCTCCGAGGCAACTCCCAGGTGCGGTCGAGGAAAACCCGATCACCGGCCGGGACACTCGGCGGTCATGGGTGCCGGGCGGTGGGTGTGGTTCGCGGGTGGGGCCGTGGTGTTGCTGGCCGCCGGTGGGGTGGCAGCGTTCGCCATGACCCGCGAACCGCCGGCCGCAGCGTCCACATCGGACATCGCGACCGTCGGTCGCGGTGCGGTGTCGCTCGCCGTGGCCACGACCGGCGCGGTCACGCCGGCGGAGAGCTACGCCCTGGGCTTCGCCACCGCGGGCACCGTCAGCGCCGTCGCGGTGCGTCCGGGCAACCGGGTCGCCAAGGGTCAGGTGCTGGCCCGGATCGACGACGCCGACGCGCGGGCGAAGGTGACAGCGGCCGAGGCCGCGGCCGACCGGGCCGGCGACGAGCTCGACGCCGCCGAGGCGACGGCCAACGGGTGTGCGACGACGAGCGCGCCGGCCCGGCACACCACATCACCGACGGTCCGGCCGACGCCGACGCCGACGCCGACGGCCACCGCCTCGCCGGCGCCGACCCGCACCACGGCGGCGCGCCCGGCCGCCACGACGTCACCGCCGGCGACCAGAACAGCGGGTTGTGCCGGGACCGACCCGGTGCTGCGGTCCCGGCGCCAGGTCACCGCGGCCAACCTCGCCCTCGAACAGGCTCGCGACGCACTGGCCGGCACCAGCATCCGCGCACCGATCGCCGGCACGGTGCTCACCGTGACCGGAGCCGTCGGGATTGGAGTCTCGCCCGGCGGCACGGTGCTGACGCTCGCCGACCCGGCCGGGATGCAGGTGCGCGCCTCCGTCCCGGAGGCCGACGCGGGCCGCCTGGCCACCGGGCAGGCCGCCACCGTCACGCTGCCGGGCCGGGCCGGCGCGGCGCTGACCGCGACCGTGGTGCAGGTGGACCCGGTCGGCACCAGCGACGGCACACTGGTCACCTTCGGCGCCCGGCTGGCGTTCGAGTCGGCGCCGGACGATCTGCTGGTCGGCCAGAGCGCCGCGGTCCGGGTCACGATCGCGTCCCGACCGGACGCCCTGCGGGTGCCCAGCGGCGCCGTCCGCGCCGACGGCTCGGTGCTCGTGCGCACCGCCGCCGGCGACTTACCGACGCAGGTCGCGGTGGGTCTGCGCGGCGACGGGTACACCGAGATCACCGCCGGACTCATCGACGGCCAGCAGGTCGTCACAGCGTCCTCCTAGCCCGCTCCCAGGCAGTTCCGATACTCGACCCGTAAGAGATACGGTGTGCCAGTTCGACCGACCCGGGTGCTCGTCGTCGACGACGAGCCCAACATCTGCGCCCTGCTCTCCGCCACGCTCCGGCTGGTCGACTTCGACGTGCGGGTCGCGTCGGGCGGCTTCGAGGCGCTGACCGCAGCCGAGGACTTCGCGCCCGACCTGGTCGTGCTCGACGTGATGCTGCCCGACCTCGACGGCTTCCAGGTCGCCCAGCGACTGCGGGCCAGCCGTGGGCCGGGCGTGCCGGTGCTGTTCCTGACCGCCAAGGACGCGGTCGAGGACCGCATCTCCGGGCTCACCGTCGGCGCCGACGACTACGTCACCAAGCCGTTCAGCCTCGAAGAGGTGGTGCTGCGGATCCGGGCGATCCTGCGCCGCAGCCGGGCGGCCGACTCCGACGCCGGGCTGCTGCGCTACGCCGACGTCGAGCTCGACGAGGACGCGCACGAGGTGCGCCGGGCCGGACGGCTCGTCGACCTCTCGCCGACCGAGTTCAAGCTGCTGCGCTACCTGCTCGTCAACGCGGGCCGGGTGGTCAGCAAGGCGCAGATCCTGGACCGGGTGTGGAGCTACGACTTCGGCGGCGACGGCCGGATCGTCGAGTCCTACGTCTACTACCTGCGGAAGAAGATCGACGCCCGCGGCCCCGCGTTGATCCAGACCGTACGCGGGGTCGGCTACGCGCTGCGGCTGCCACGGGAACAGGAGTGATCCGGCCGCGGCGCTGGCGGCACTGGACGCTGCGCGCCCGGCTGGTCGTCGCGGTCGCCACGCTGACCGCGTTCGCGCTGCTGGTCGCCAACGCGATCGGCCTCGCGCTGCTGCGCCGCAACCTCACCGACCGGGTCGACGAGCAGCTGCACCAGATGGGCCAGGCGGCGACCCAGCGGCGCAGCTGGGAGGCGGTGGCCCCGCCGCCACCCAACCCGATGTTCCCGCGCGGGCGGTTCGACGTCGACCGCGCCGTCGCCCTGGTGCCGCCTGACGGCGAGTCGCCGGTGCTGGCCGTACCCGAGGGGGTGTCGCCGCCGGAGCTGCCGACCTATGCCGCCCTGATCGAGCGGGCCGGCGGCGAGCCGTTCACGGTGCACGCGGTGGACGGCACGATGTCGTGGCGGCTGCTCGTCGTCGCCCGGCGCGACGGCAGCCTGGTCGTCTCGGGCGTCTCACTGCAGGCCGTCGACGCCACCGCCGACCTGCTGCTGGCCATCGACCTCGTGGTGATGCTCGATCGTCCTGGCCCTGCTCGCGGTCGTCGCCGCGCTGGTGGTCCGGATCGGCCTGCGGCCGTTGACCCGGATGGAGCGCACCTCGGCCGAGATCACCGGCGGCGACCTGTCGCTGCGGGTCCGCGACGCCGACCCGCACACCGAGCCCGGCCGGCTCGGCATCGCGCTCAACTCGATGCTCGACCGGATCGAGGCCGAGGTGTCCGCGCGGACCACCTCCGAGCGGCGGCTGCGGCAGTTCGTCGCGGACGCCTCGCACGAGCTGCGTACGCCGCTCACCTCGATCCGCGGTTTCGCCGAGCTCTACCGGCGCGGGGGAGCGGTGCCCGGCCCGCGGCTCGACGAGATGATGGGCCGGATCGAGTCCGAGGCGGCCCGGATGGGCCTGCTGGTCGAGGACCTGCTCCTGCTGGCCCGGCTCGACCTGCAGCGCCGCCCCGAACGGCAGCCGGTCGACCTGCTGGCGATCGCCGCCGACACGATCCGCGACGCGCACGCCCGCCAGCCGGACCGGCCGGTCGAGCTGGCCGCCCTCGGCGACGACGCGCGCCGTTCGAGCCGGTGACCGTGCTCGGCGACGACCACGGGTTGCGCCAGGTCGCCACCAACCTGGTCGCCAACGCCTTGCAGCACAGCGTCGGCGCCGGCCACCGTGGTGGTGCGGGTCGGCCGCCGGCTGCCTGGCGCGCCCGGCGTCCCGCCCAGCGCCGCCGTCGGCGAGGTGCCGCCGGACCGGCCGCTCGCCGTGTTGGAGGTGGCCGACGCCGGTCCGGGCGTGCCGGCCGAGCACTGCCGAGCGGGTCTTCGAGCGGCTCTACCGGGCCGACCCGAGCCGCAACCGGCGCAGCGGCGGCTCCGGTCTCGGACTGTCCATCGTGGCCGCCATCGTCACCAGCCACGGCGGCCGGGTCGAGCTGCACGGCACGCCGGGCGGCGGCGCGACGTTCCGGGTGCTGCTGCCGGAGGACGGCCGGGTTCCCAGCCGGCCTTGAGCCGGCGTGGGGCTGGCTCCGAGCAGCGGCCGCCAAGCTGGCCCGCATGCCTGTCCGCCTCCGCCCGGCCTGGTTGGTCAACGGGCTGCTCGCCGGCGCCCTCGCCGGCGGTGGCCTGTGGGTGTACTCGTCGTTCGCGCCGGCCGCGGCGGCGAGCGACACCGCCGCCGGCACCACCCGCACGGTCCCGGTCTCCCGGGCCACGGTGAGCGGAACGGTGTCCGCGTCCGGCGCGGTGCGCAGCGGGTCGACCGCGACCGCGTCGTTCGGCACCAGCGGCACCGTGCGCACGATCAAGGTGACGGTGGGCCAGAAGGTGGCCAAGGGCGCCACGCTCGCCACCGTCGACGACACCGCCGCCCGCCGTGCGCTCGCCGCCGCCGAGGACGACCTGGACGCGGCCGAGGACGCGCTGGACCGGGCCACGGATGGCGACCAGGATGCCGCGCAGGCCCAGGTCGACGGGGCCGAACGCGACGTCGACGCCGCCAGGGACGCCGTGGCCGGCACGGTGCTGAAGGCGCCGATGGCCGGCACGGTGACCGCCGTCAACGGCACCCTCGGCGGACCGTCCTCCGGGTCGGGCGGCAGCGAGACAAGCGGGCGGTCCGGCAGCACGACGACCACCACCGCGACGGGCTTCGCCACCATCGAGGACCTCGGCCGTCTCGAGGTCGTCGCGGAGGTGGCCGAGGCGGACGCCACGAAACTGCGCGCCGGCCAACCGGCGACGGTGACCTGGAACGCGTTGCCCGACGCGCGCGCCGACGCCACTCTCGCCTCGGTCGACCCGACGGCGACCACCGACGGTGACGTGGTCACCTACGGCGCCACCCTCACCCTGGGCGCGCTGCCCGACGGGGTGCGGGCCGGCCAGACCGTACAGGTGTCGGTGGTGGTCGGCACCGTGGACGACGCGGTCGCCGTGCTGTCGGCGGCGATCACCAGCGCCGGCGGCCGACACACGGTCACGGTCGACGTCGACGGGCGGCACGAGGCCCGGGCGATCGAGATCGGCCTGGAGGGCGACCAGACCACCCAGGTCACGTCGGGGCTCGAGGCCGGCGAACAGGTGGTGCTCACGATCCCGACCGGCGGCGGCACCCAGTCCGGCGACCAGTCCGGGGGCGGCTTCCGCTTCCCGGGCGGCGGCCTGACCGGTGGTGGTCCGGCCGGCGGCGGTGGGTTCCGCGGCGGCACCGGCGGACGGCAGGGGTCCGGCCGGTGACCGCCGCGGTCCTCGACGTGCGCCGGGTCGGCAAGGTCTACGGGAGCGGCGCGACCGCTGTGCCGGCGCTGCGCGACGTGTCGCTGACGGTGCGGCGCGGCGACTACGTCGCGGTGATGGGCGCCTCCGGCTCCGGCAAGTCCACCCTGATGAACATCCTCGGCTGCCTGGACGTGCCGACCACCGGGCGCTACCTGCTCTCCGGCGTCGACGTGGGCCGGCTCGGCGACCGGCAGCTGGCCCTGCTGCGCAACCGGCGGATCGGGTTCGTCTTCCAGTCGTTCAACCTGATCCCGCGGATGACCGCGCTGGCCAACGTCGAGCTTCCGCTGGCGTACGCCGGTGTCCGCGCCGCCGCCCGTCGCCGCCGGGCCCGTGCGGCGCTCGACCTGGTGGGCCTGGCCGACCGGGCCGGGCACGAGCCCAACCAGCTCTCCGGCGGCCAGCAGCAGCGGGTCGCGGTGGCCCGCGCGCTGGTCACCGAGCCGGCGCTGCTGCTCGCCGACGAGCCGACCGGCAACCTCGACAGCCGGTCCACCGAGGACATGCTCGCCGTCCTCGACGAGCTCAGCGCCGCCGGCCGGACCATCGTGGTGATCACCCACGAGGTCGAGGTCGGCGACCGGGCCAAGCGGCTGGTCCGGCTCCGCGACGGCGCGGTGGTGGCCGACGAGCGGCAGGGCGCGCGGGTATGACCCTTGGAGAAACCCTGCGGTTCGCGCTGCGCGGCATCGGCGCCAACAAGCTCCGCTCCGGGCTGACCATGCTCGGCATCCTGATCGGGGTGGCCGCGGTGATCCTGCTGGTCGCCGTCGGCAACGGCTCGGCCCGTCAGGTCAGCGACCGGATCGAGGCGCTGGGTACGAACACGCTGACCGTGCAGGGCAACGGCGGCCTGACCATGGACCTCGCCGGAGCGCTGGCCGACCCTGTGCTGGCGCCGGACGTGGTGTCCGCCTCCCCGGTGGTCAGCGCGTCCACGACGGTCACCTACGCCGGCACCGACCACACCGTGCCGCAGTTCGTGGGCACCGACCCGGCGTACTTCGCCGCCGCGAACAGCCCCGTCGGCAGCGGTGCCGCGTTCACCGCCGACGACCTGGCGCGGGCCCGGCGGGTGGTGGTGCTCGGCCGGACCGTCGCCGACGAGCTGTTCCCGGGTGCCGACCCGGTGGGCAAGGAGGTCACCGTCGGCGGTGCGCTCTACACGGTCAGCGGGGTGCTCGCGGCCCGCAACTCGGCGGCGGGCTTCGGCGACGCCGACGACGTCGCGATCGCGCCGGTCACGGCGGTGCGGCAGACCCTGACCGGGTACGGCCCGATCACCTCGATCCTGGTCCGCACGGTCGGCCCGGAGCGGGTCGACGCCGCGCAGGCACAGGTCGGCGCGATCCTGGCCGCCCGGCTGCCGGCCACCACCGACGGCAGCACGCCGTACCGGATCCAGAACGCGGCACAGCTGCTGGCCACCCAGTCCGAGACGGCGAAGACGTTCACCACGCTGCTCGGCACGGTCGCCGGCATCTCGCTGCTGGTCGGCGGTCTCGGCGTCACCAACATCATGCTGGTCACGGTGACCGAGCGGACCCGGGAGATCGGCATCCGCAAGGCGCTCGGCGCGCCCCGGGCCGCGATCCTGACCCAGTTCCTGGCCGAGGCCACCATGCTCAGCCTGCTCGGCGGCGGCCTCGGCGTACTGGTCGCGCTGGCCGGCAGCCGGTTCACCATCGCGGGTGTGCGGCCGGAGGTGGTGCCCGCCTCGATCGCGCTGGCCCTCGGCGTGTCCGTCGCGATCGGACTGTTCTTCGGCAGCGTCCCGGCCCACCGCGCGGCGGGGCTGCGGCCCATCGACGCGCTGCGGTACGAGTGAGAGGGGAGCCGCGGTGACCCACGCGGTCGACGACGACGAGGCCCTGCTGGCCGATCTGGCGCAGGCCGGAGCCCGCCGGTGGTGGAACCGGTGGACGGTCTGCCTCGGCGTCCTGGTGCTGCTGCTCGGCGGCTTCGTGGCGGGCGTGCAGGTGCAGCGGTCGTACGGCCCGGAGCCGGCCACCGCGGCGGGGCGTGCTGGCGCCCGGCCCAGCGGGTTTCCGACCGCGTTCCCCGGGCGGTCGGCGGCGCCCGCGGCCACCACCGGCACGGTCAAGCTCGTCGACGGCGACACCCTCTATGTGGAGACCGACGCCGGCGACGTGGTCACCGTGCGGACCTCGGGCGACACCGCCGTGCGTACCCCCGCGGCCCTGAAGAACCTGAAGCCCGGCGATCCGGTGACCGTCGAGGGCCCGGCGGACGACGCGGGCACGGTCACGGCCACCAGCGTGACCGGTACCGGCTAGATCACCCGACCGGGTGACAGCCGAGGCGGATGCCGGCGGGACCCGGCGGTCCGATGAGTAGGTAGACGGGTGAGCGTTGAGGAGCGGGTCAGCGACGCCGTCAACGTGCTGGTGACGATCGTCGAGGCGGGCGGCGCGATCGTCATCGGCGCGGGCGCGCTGTACGCCTTCGGCCAGCTGCTCTGGATCTCCGTGCGCGACCGCGACACGGCCTCGTTCGTGATGGTCCGGCTGGACCTCGGCCGCTTTCTCACGCTGGGCCTGGAGTTCCAGCTCGCCGGCGACGTCCTGCGCACAGCGATCTCGCCGTCGTTCAGCGACATCGGTCAGCTCGCCGCGATCGCGGCCATCCGCACGGCGCTCAACTGGACGTTGCGCCGGGAGATCGACGAGGAGCGGAACCAGCTGGCCGCCCGGCACGATGACCGGTCACCCCGGACGTGAGCCTCGGCGAGGTCACCGACGCGGCCAGCGCGGTGGTCGGGGCGATGGGAATGGCACACGACAGTTCAGGACCCAGTAGATATCCCGGTTGACCGGGGAAACCCAGGCTCCTCAGACGCCGGCGGCCTGCTGAAGCGCCTCGGCGCGGTCGGTGCTCTCCCAGGTGAAGCCGGGGAGCTCGCGGCCGAAGTGGCCGTACGCCGCGGTCTGGGCGTAGATCGGCCGCATCAGGTCGAGGTCTCGGATGATCGCGGCCGGCCGCAGGTCGAAGACCTGGAGCACGGCGTCCTGGATCTTCTCGACCGGCACGCGCTCGGTGCCGAAGGTCTCGACGAAGAAGCCGACCGGATGCGGCCTTGCCGATCGCGTACGCGACCTGGACCTCGCAGCGGCGGGCCAGCCCGGCGGCGACCACGTTCTTGGCCACCCAGCGCATCGCGTACGCCGCGGACCGGTCGACCTTGGACGGGTCCTTGCCGGAGAACGCGCCGCCGCCGTGCCGGGCCATGCCGCCGTAGGTGTCGACGATGATCTTGCGGCCGGTCAGCCCGGCGTCACCCATCGGGCCGCCGATGCTCGAACCGCCCGGTCGGGTTGACCAGCAGCCGGTAGCTCGGACGGTCGATCTCGTAGCGCTCCAGCACCGGGTCGACGACGTGCTTCCTGACGTCGGGCGCAGCAGCGCATCGAGGTCGATGTCGGCGGCGTGCTGGCTGGACAGCACCACGGTGTCGACCCGGACCGGCGGTTGTCCCGTCGTACTCGATGGTGACCTGGGTCTTGCCGTCGGGCCGCAGGTACGGCATCGTGCCGTCCTTGCGGACCGCCGAGAGCCGCTCGGCCAGCCGGTGGGCGAGCTCGATCGGCAGCGGCATCAGCTCGGGCGTGTCGCCGCAGGCGTAGCCGAACATCAGGCCCTGGTCGCCGGCGCCCTGCATGTCCAGCGCGTCGACCGAGGCCTCCGCGCGCGCTCTCGAAGGCGGTGTCGACGCCCTGGGCGATGTCGGGCGACTGCCGCCGATGGCGACGATGACGCCGCAGGAGCCGCCGTCGAAGCCCTTGTCGGAGGAGTCGTAGCCGATGTCGATGATCCGCTCCCGCACGATCTGCTGGGATCTCGACGTAGCCTCGGTGGTCACCTCACCGGCCACCACGACCAGGCCGGTGGTGACCAGGGACTCGACCGCGACCCGGCTGTGTGGGTCGTGCTCGAGCATCGCGTCGAGGACCGAGTCGCTGATCTGGTCGGCGATCTTGTCCGGATGCCCCTCGGTCACCGACTCGGAGGTGAACAGTCGTCCGGTCACACTGATCTCCTGCTTGGTCTCCTCGTCGGTGGCGGGCAACTCGCCCTGTGCCGCGGCCCGGTAGGTGCCTGACCGGCGTGTGGTGTCAACGATATGAGGCGTCGGAGGTGATGAACTGGCATCTCAGGGTGCATCGGGCGTTCCCGCAGCAGGTGCGGCAGGCGCGTCGAGCGCCCGAGGCGGCGGTGCACCTCGTCCCAGATGTGGTGGGCCAGCGCCGCCTTCGCTGCCCGGGGAACGTCGACCGCGACGCCGTCGGCGCCAGGATGACGGCCTCGTTGTCCGGCCGCGCCGAACACCTGACCGCCGCCGACCTCGTTGAGCACCAGCAGGTCGCAGCCCTTGCGGGCGAGCTTGGCCGGCCGAGCTCGAGCAGCTGCCCGTGGTCGCCGGTCTCGGCCGCGAAACCGACGATCACCGCCGTCGACGCGGCCGGGTCGCCGACCAGCTCGGCCAGCACGTCGGTGTTCTGCACCAGCTCCAGGATCGGCGCGCCGGCTCTCGCCGGACTTCTTGATCTTGGTCTCCGCTCGGCGGGCCGGCGGAAGTCGGCCGGCGCGGCCGCCATCACCACGACGTCGGCGTCCTGCGGCCGCCGTCGATGATCGCCTCGCGCAGGTCGGCGGTGGAGCTACCGGCTCGACCTCGACCCCGGCCGGGGCGGGCAGCGTCACGTTGGCCGCGACCAGGGTGACCTCGGCGCCGCGCGCGGCGGCCGCCCGGGCCAGCGCCCAGCCCATCAGGCCGGACGAGCGGTTGCCGAGGAAGCGGACCGGGTCGAGATGCTCCCGGGTGCCGCCGGCGGACGACCACCACGTGCCGGCCGGCGAGGTCGGCGCGCGGCGGCGATGCCGACGCGCGAGGACGTCACGGCAACGCTCGAAGATCTCGGCGGGATCGGGCAGCCGCCCCGGCCCGGTGTCGGCGCCGGTCAGCCGGCCGAATCGGCGGGTCGATCACGACGGCGCCGCGCTCGCGCAGCGTGGCGACGTTGGCCTGGGTGGCCGGGTGCTGCCACATCTCGGTGTGCATCGCCGGGGCGAACACCACCGGGCAGCGCGCGGTCAGCAGCACGTTGGTCAGCAGGTCGTCGGCCCGGCCGTGCGCGGCCCTGGCCAGCAGGTCGGCGGTCGCCGGCGCGACCACGACCAGGTCGGCCTCCTGGCCGATCCGGACGTGCGGCACCTGGTGCGACGTCGTCGAACACCGCGGTGTGCACCGGCTTGCCGGACAGCGCGGCCCAGGTCGGCGGCGCCGACGAACTCCAGCGCGGCCGCGGTGGGGACGACGGTGACGTCGTGCCCGGACTCGGTGAGCCGGCGCAGCAGCTCACAGGCCTTGTAGGCGGCGATGCCGCCGGCCACCCCGAGGACGACCGCGGCTCCCGGATCGGACGGGTCGGCCGGCGAGGTCAGGAGTGGGCCCGGTAGGCGGCTCGGCGGCGCGCCCGATCGACTCCGTGGCGGCCCTGCGGCCACAGCGGCGCGGCTTCCTTGGCGGCGGCCTCCTCGGCAGCGAGCATCGGGGTCGATGTCGATGCAGGTCAGCAGGCCCGCGTTGACCTCGCGCAGCGCGATCGACAGCGGCTTCTCCTGGACGTGGGTCTCGACCAGCGGGCCGACGTAATCGAGCAGGCCCTCGCCGAGCTGGGAGTAGTAGGCGTTGATCTGCCGGGCCCGCTTGGCGCCGAAGAGCACCAGCTTGTACTTGCAGTCGGACTTGGCGAGCAGCTCGTCGATCGGCGGGTTGGTGATGCCTTCGGCTGCGATATTGGGCGCAGACACAGCGATTTGCCTCACAGATTGCTCGGGAGGTCGACTCAGCGCAGGATGCGCCGGGACCAGATGCACCAAGGCTACCAAGTCGGCGGCCGCATCCTGAACTTCGCGGTTGACGACGTGACGTCGAACTCCGCCTCCGCGGCCATCTCGGCCCGCGCGGTCTCCAGGCGCCGGGCCCGCTCGTGCGCGGTCTCGGTGCCGCGACCGGTCAGCCGGCGGACCAGCTCCTCCCAGGACGGCGGCGCCAGGAACACGAACAGCGCCTCCGGCATGGTCTCCCGCACCTGCCGGGCGCCCTGCAGATCGATCTCCAGCAGCGCCGGCCGGCCCTGGCCAGCGCCGCCAGGACCGGGCCGCGCGGCGTGCCGTAGCGGTGCCGGCCGTGCACCACGGCCCACTCCAGCAGCTCCTCGGCGTCATCAGCGCGTCGAACTCCGCGTCGTCGACGAAGAGGTAGTGGACCCCGTCGACCTCGCCGGGACGCGGGGCCCGGGTGGTCGCCGAGACCGAGACCCAGACCTCCGGGTGAGCGGCGGACATCCGCCGCGACCGTGCCCTTGCCGACGGCGGTCGGGCCGGCGAGCACCACCAGACGACCGGCGGCACCGTCGTGGTCACTCACCCGGGGCGAACTCGCGCTCGAGCGCGGCGACCTGCTTGCGCCCAGACCACGGAGCCGCCGGTTGTCGGCGATGTCGAGCCGCTCCATCAGCTGGCGGCGCGCACCTTGCCCAGACCCGGCAGCGACTGCAGCAGGTCGAGCACCTTGATCTTGCCGATGACGTCGTTGGTCCTGGCCCTGCTCCAGCACCTCGGCGATGGAAGCCCCGGAGTGCTTCAGCCGGTTCTTCACCTCGGCCCGCTCACGGCGTGCTGCCGCCGCCTTGTCGAGTGCAGCCTGGCGCTGTTCGGGGGTCAGCGGAGGCAGAGCCACGGGTGGTCCTTCGTCGTCGGTCGAGAGCGACATGCACGATGCGTCAATGTAGTCAGCGATATCGAGGCGCGGCAACGCGGGCCGCGACGAGCGGGCTGCACCCCACAGCGAGAGCGGGGTATGACACACGTCGCGAGCGTGCTGGGCTACGCCGGCGAGCGCCTTCTCGGAGTCCGGGGCCAGACGGCGCACGGCGGCCTCGTCGATGGTCGCGCGCTCCTGGCGGTCCACCTCGGCGGCGGGTCGTCGCGCTGGTAGGTCGCCGGGTCGGCTCCCGCTGCGTCGATGGCGTCGACGAGGGTCTGGATCCGCTCGATGACGGTCTGCCAGTCCTCGGCGATGTCGTCGGGTGCCATCTCGGCGAGCAGCTCGAAGGCGGGAAGTGCGATGATCAGACCGGTCGCGGCACCTCCGGAGCTGAGCTCGCCGCCGAGCGCGACTTGCTGCTCCTCGACCTCCGCGCAGTAGGCGTCGAAGGGATCCTCCGAGCGCGTCATCCGCCACCCGAGGAAGCCCGCAACCGCCACGATCACGACGCGACTGCTATCACGGCCGGCGGCAGGTCGCGCTCCGCCCCGGAGGTGAGCCGGCTCGACCGAGGCCAGACGGCGTCGGCCCGATGACGTCGGCCAGGTCGCGTTGGCCCGCCACGGCGGCCCGGAGCGCGGCGGGTCCGGGCCGAGCCGCAGCACACCGCGCGAGGAGCTCGGGATCACGCGTGCGGCCGCGGCACCGAAGATCCGCCGGATGTCGGCGGCGGTGCCGCCCTGGGCGCCGTAGCCCGGCGCGAGGATCGAGCCGTTGAGCGCGAAGTCGAGGCTCGCCCCGAGTCCGGCGATTCGATGGTCGCGCCGACCACCACGCCGACGGAGCCGAGCGGCTCGGCGTCCGGCGTTGAGCTCGCGCAGCTGGTCGAGGACCGTCTGGCGACGGTCCGGCCGCCGAACTCGTCGGTGGTCACCGCGTGCTGCACCTCCGGCCCCTCCGGGTTGCTGGTCACGGCGAGCACGTAGACGCCGGCGCCGTGCTGGCGCGCACCGTCGACGACCGGCAGCAGCGAGCCGAAGCCGAGGTAGGGGCTGAGGGTGATGGCGTCGGCGGCCAGCGGCGAGCCGCGGTCAGGTAGGCCGCGGCGTACGCGTCCATGGTGGAGCCGATGTCGCCGCGCTTGACGTCCAGCAGGGCCAGCGCGCCGGCGGCGCGTGATCGGCGAGCACCCGTTCCAGCACCGCGATCCCGGCGGCGCCGAAGCCTCGAAGAAGGCCGACTGCGGCTTGAACACCGGCGTACGGCGCCAGCGCCTCGACCATGCCGCGGGCGCACCGCTCCAGCCCGGCGGCGTCGACGGCGTACCCCCACGCCAGGATCAGGCCGGGTGCGGGTCGATGCCGACGCAGAGCGGTCCGCGGTCGGCGAGAGCGGCGGCGCAGCGGGCGCCGAACGGCTCGGTCATCGGTGCTCCGTCCTTTCAGGATCCGGCGGCGGCCACAGCGGGCCGCCGTAGATGAAGCCGGTGTAGACCTGCAGCAGGGTCGGCGCCGGCGTCGATCCGCCGGCGCGTCGTCGGCGGTCGATGATGCCGCCGACCCCGATGAGGGTGAGTCCGGTCCGCCCGGTCGCGCAGGAGCCGGACCACCTGCGGGCCGCGGCGGTCAGCGGCGCACCCGGACAGGCCGCCGGCCCGGCGGCCTCGACGTCGGCGGCGTCGGTGCGGCAGCCCGTCGCGGCTCAGCGTGGTGTTGGTGGCGATCATCCCGTCCGGCCCCTGGTCGAGCGCCAGTCGGCGACGGCCAGCACGTCGTCGTCGGTGAGGTCGGGGGCGAGCTTGACGAGGAGCGGCACCGGGTGCCGCGAGCGGCGTCGGCCACCTGTCGCACATGGCCGAGCAGCGGCGCCAGCTTCTCGGCGTCCTGCAGGGTGCGCAGGCCCGGGGTGTTCGGGAGCTGACGTTGACGGCGAGGTAGTCGGCGTACGGGGCCAGGAGCGCAGGCGAGGTCAGGTAGTCGGCCTCGACCGCGCCTGGTCGTCGTCGGCACGACTTGGTCTTGCCGATGGAGATGCCCAGCACCGGCCGGCCCGCGGTTGCCCCGGCGCCCTTCGCGGCGAGCCGCTCGGCCAGCGCTGCGGCGCCGTCGTTGTTGAAGCCCATCCGGTTGACGATCGCGCCGCTCGGCGGGCAGCCGGAACAGCCGCGGCCGGGTTGCCCGGCTGGGCGTGCGCGGTGACCGTGCCGAGCTCGGCGTGGCCGAAGCCGAGCGCCGCCCAGGGCGCGGACGCCGACGCCGTTCTTGTCCAACCCGGCGGCCAGCCCGACCGCCGGGGAAGGCGCAGGCCCGATCGCCTCGACCGTGTCCCGCCCGGTCCGGGGGCGATCCGGCCGACTCCGCGCAGCAGCGGGACCGGCGTCCGGATGCGCACCGAACGTCGGCTCGTGCGCCCGCTCGGCGATCGACCGGGCGAAGCCGTGTGCGAAGAGCATCTGGTAGATCACCGAGAGCCTCGGCGTCGCTGAGAGGCAACGAGCGCGTTCGGCGCTGCCCAGTCCTGCAGCGAGCGGACGCCGATCGTGCCCGGCGCGGATCGCCTCGATGCCCTGCACGGCGGCCGCCAGCCCCTGCACGGTGGTGATGCAGGGGATGTTGCGCGCACCGCGGCGGTGCGGATCTCGTAGCCGTCGAGCCGGGCGCGGCCGCCGCTGGTCGCGCCGTGCGGGGTGTTGAAGATCAGGTCGACCTCGCCGTCCAGGATCAGCTGGACGATGGTCTTCTCCCCGTCCGGGCCCGGCCCCTGGCTGTACTTGCGCAGACCGTCGTCGCGACGCCGTGCCGGCGCAGCATCTCGGCGGTGCCCGGGTGGCCAGGATCTCGAAGCCGAGGTCGGCCAGCCGCTTGACCGGGAAGATCACGAACCGCTTGTCCCGGTTGGCCACCGAGATGAAGACCGTGCCCTTGGTCGGCAGCGGGCCGAACGCCGGCGACCTGGCTCTTGGCGAACGCGGTGCCGAAGCCGACATCGAGGCCCATCACCTCACCGGTCGACTTCATCTCCGGACCGAGGATGGTGTCGACCGAGATCGCCTTCCACCGTGCGGAACCGGTTGAACGGCATCACCGCCTCCTTGACCGCGATCGGCTGGTCCTCGGCGTCGCCGCCGTCGCCGGTCGGCCGGAGCAGGCCGGTCGCGCGCAGCTCGGCGATCGTCGCGCCCAGCATCACCCGGGCGGCCGCCTTGGCCAGCGGGGTGGCGGTCGCCTTGGAGACGAACGGCACCGTACGCGAGGCGCGCGGGTTGGCCTCGAGCACGTAGAGGGTGTCGCCGGCCAGCGCGAACTGGATGTTGATCAGGCCCCGGACGCCGACCCCGCGGGCGATCGCCTCGGTGGAGTCGCGGATCCGACCACCTCGGCGCACCCAGGGTGATCGGCGGCAGCGCGCAGGCCGAGTCGCCGGAGTGGATGCCGGCCTCCTCGATGTGCTCCATCACGCCGCCGAGGTAGAGCTCGGTGCCGTCGTACAGGGCGTCGACGTCGATCTCCACCGCGTCGTCGAGGAACCGGTCGACCAGCACCGGGTGGTCCGGGGAGACCTCGGTGGCCCGGTCGATGTAGGAGGCCAGCGACGTCTCGTCGTAGACGATCTCCATCCCGCGGCCGCCCAGCACGTACGAGGGCCGGACCAGCACCGGGTAGCCGATCTCGTCGGCGATCACCTTGGCCTCGTCGAAGCTGGGCCAGCCCGTGCTTGGGCGCGGGCAGGCCGGCCTCGCGCAGCACCTGGCCGAACGCGCCGCGCTCCTCGGCCAGGTGGATCGCCTCCGGGCTGGTGCCGACGATCGGCACGCCGGCGTCCTTGAGCGCCTGGGCCAGCCCGAGCGGGGTCTGGCCGCCGAGCTGGCAGATCACGCCGGCGATCGGGCCGGCCTGCTGCTCGGCGTGCACGACCTCGAGCACGTCCTCCAGGGTCAGCGGCTCGAAGTAGAGCCGGTCGGAGGTGTCGTAGTCGGTGGACACGGTCTCGGGGTTGCAGTTGACCATGATCGTCTCGTAGCCGCCGCCCGGAATCGAGGCGCGCCAGCGCCACGGCGTGCACGCAGGAGTAGTCGAACTCGATGCCCTGGCCGATCCGGTTCGGCCCGCTGCCCAGGATCAGCACCGCCGGCTTCTGCCGGGGCGCCACCTCGGTCTCCTCGTCGTAGGAGCTGTAGTGGTACGGCGTCTGCGCGGCGAACTCGGCCGCGCAGGTGTCGACGGTCTTGTAGACCGGCCGGACGCCGAGCGCCTAGCGGACCCCGCGGACGACGTCGGAGGTGAAGCCGCGGATCTGGCGATCTGCGCGTCGGAGAAGCCGTGCCGCTTGGCCGTCCGCAGCAGTCCCGGGGTGAGCTCGGCGGCCGCGATCAGGGTCCTCGGCGATCTCGATGATCAGCACCAGCTGGTCGACGAACCACGGGTCGATCTTGGTCGCCTCGAACACCTGCTCCGGCGTGGCGCCGGCCCGCAGCGCCTGCATGACCACCCCGAGCCGGCCGTCGTGGGGCGTGCGGTCTCCTCGAGCAGGCTCGCCTTCGTCAGCGGGCCGAGCTCGACGTCGAAGTCCTTGTGCCAGTCGAACGGCGCCCTTGCTCTCCAGGCTGCGCAGCGCCTTCTGCAGCGCCTCGGTGAAGTTGCGGCCGATCGCCATCGCCTCGCCGACGCTCTTCATGTGCGTGGTCAGCGTCGGGTCGGCGCCGGGAACTTCTCGAACGCGAACCGCGGCACCTTGACCACGACGTAGTCCAGCGTCGGCTCGAAGGAGGCCGGCGTGCTCTGACCGTCTTCTCGGTGGTGATGTCGTTGGGGATCTCGTCGAGGGTGTAGCCGATCGCCACCTTGGCCGCGATCTTCGCGATCGGGAAGCCGGTCGCCTTCGAGGCCAGCGCGCTGGACCGGGAGACCCGCGGGTTCATCTCGATCACGATCATGCGCCCGTCGCGCGGGTCGATGGCGTACTGGATGTTGCAGCCGCCGGTGTCGACGCCGACGGCGCGGATGATGCCGATCGCGAGGTCGCGCATCTGCTGGTACTCACGGTCGGTCAGGGTCATCGCCGGCGCGACGGTGATCGAGTCGCCGGTGTGCACGCCCATCGGGTCGAGGTTCTCGATCGAGCAGATGATCACCACGTTGTCCGCGGTGTCGCGCATGACCTCGAGCTCGTACTCCTTCCAGCCGAGGATCGACTCCTCGATCAGCACCTCGGTGGTCGGGCTGGCGGACAGACCGGCGCCGGCGATCCGGCGCAGATCGTCCTCGTCATAGGCGAAGCCCGAGCCGATGCCGCCCATGGTGAAGCTGGGCCGCACGACCAGCGGGTAGCCGAGCTCCTCGACGCCGGCCAGGCAGTCGTCCATCGAGTGGCAGACGCCGGACCTGGCGACCTCGCCACCGAGGTCCTCGACGATCTCCTTGAACTTCTGCCGGTTCTCGCCGCGCTGGATCGCCTCGATGGAGGCGCCGATCAGTTCGACGCCGTACTTCTCCAGGACGCCGGCGGCGTCGAGCGCCACCGCGCAGTTCAGCGCGGTCTGGCCGCCGAGGGTGGCGAGCATGGCGTCGATCGGGGGCGCGCTCCTCTGGCGATGACCTTCTCGACGAACTCCGCGGTGATCGGCTCGACGTAGGTCGCGTCGGCGAACTCCGGGTCGGTCATGATCGTCGCCGGGTTGGAGTTGACCAGGATCACCCGCAGACCCTCGGCCTTGAGCACCCGGCAGGCCTGGGTGCCGGAGTAGTCGAACTCGCAGGCCTGACCGATGACGATCGGGCCGGAGCCGATCACCAGGACGCTCTGGATGTCATTGCGCTTGGGCATCAGGCCTTCGCCCCCTTGGTTGAGCTCGCATGAGGTCGACGAAACGGTCGAAGAGGTACGCCGCGTCGTGCGGCCCGGCCGCAGCCTCGGGGTGGTACTGGACCGAGAACGCCATCAGGTTGCCGTCTGCGTCGCCGCAGTTCCAGCCCCTCCACCACGTCGTCGTTGAGGCAGACGTGGCTGACCGTGGCGACGCCGTACGTCGTCTCGGTGGCCGCGTCCAGCGGAGCGTCGACCGCGAAGCCGTGGTTGTGCGCGGTGACCTCGACCTTGCCGGTGGTGCGGTCCATCACCGGCTGGTTGATGCCGCGGTGGCCGTAGGTCAGCTTGTAGGTGCCGAAGCCGAGGGCTCGGCCGAACAACTGGTTGCCGAAGCAGATGCCGAAGAACGGCAGCCCGCGCTCGAGCGTCGCCTGGAGCGTGGTCACGTCGGCGGTCGCCGGGTCGCCCGGGCCGTTGGAGAAGAACACCCCGTCCGGGCCGCCCGCATCTTCCGACGGCGAGGACGTCGTCGATGGTCGCGGTGCTCGGCAGCACGTGCACCTCGATGCCGCGCTCGGCCATCCGCGCCGGGGTCATCGCCTTGATGCCGAGGTCGATCGCGGCCACGGTGAGCCGCCTCTCCCCGTGTCACGTGCGGGCCTCGACGACCTCGGGCTCGGTGATGCTCACCTCGTCCGCCAGGTCGGCGCCCACCATCTCGGCTGCTCGATCACCCGGGCGAGCAGCGCGCCGGGGTCAGTCTCGGTGGTGGAGATGCCGCAGCGCATGGCGCCGCGCTCGCGCAGGTGCCGGGTCAGCGCCCGGGTGTCGATGCCGCTGATGCCGACGATGCCCTGCTCCTGCAGTTCGTCGTCGAGGGTCTTGGTGGCGCGCCAGTTGCTGGCACCCGGGCGGGGTCGCGGACGACGTAGCCGGCGACCCAGATCCTGCGGGACTCGTCGTCTTCGTCGTTCCAGCCGGTGTTGCCGATGTGCGGCGCGGTCATCACCACCTGGCGGTGGTAGGACGGGTCGGTCAGCGTCTCCTGATAGCCGGACATCCCGGTGTTGAAGACCGCCTCACCGAAGGTCTCCCCGTCGGCACCGAAGGCGTCGCCGCGGAACGTTCGACCGTCCTCCAGCACCAGCATGGCCATCAGACCAGAT
>CAWIXO010000022.1:0-192229 GCA_963840005.1 uncultured Actinomycetota bacterium
CGCACCGGTGGTCGCGGCCGGGCACGTCGAGCCCCGGACCTCCAACACACACGGCAGCAGTTGTTGATGGGTGTCCGTGCCGACGCCGTCCAGTTGGCGCAGCAGGGCCTCCACCGCGATCCGGCCCAGTGCGGCGCCGGGCGAGGTCATCGCGGTCAGTGCCGGGTGGGCCAACTCGGCCACCTGCGGCGACGTCACCATCGAGACGACCGAGACGTCGTCGGGCACCACGCGCCGCCGGAGAGCCAGCTCGCCGAGGATGCCGAAGATCGCGCTCTCGTTCATGGCCAGCACGGCGGTCAGGTCGGGCGCCCGCTCGATGGCGGCGCTCAACGCGGCGCGGCCGCCGGCGGCACTGTCCTCGGCCGGAATCATCACCGGCTCCAGGCCGTGTCCGGCCATCGCCGAGACGAAGGTGTCCCGGGTGCGCACGGCCGGCCCGTAACCGGCGGCGAGCGCGCCGGCGGAGTGGTTGACGTAGACGATCCGGCGGTGGCCGAGCCCGACCAGGTGGTGGACGGCGTCGCGGACGGTCTGGTCGAAGTCGATGTCGACGTAGGTCAGGCCCGTGGTGTCGCCGGTGCGGCCGATCAGGACCAGCGGCAGGCCGGCCTCCTGGAGGGCGGCGACCCGGCCGTCCTCGACCTGCACCTCCATCAGCACGACGCCGTCGAGCATCCGTTGGGTGGCGAGCCGGCGCAGGTCGTCGACGTCCGCGGCACCGACCGGGGAGAGCACCAGGTGGTAGCCCGCGGCGCTGGCGGCGGACGCCGCCCCGGTCACGAAGGCCGTCTCGGTGGCACCGAGACCGCGCTCGTCCATCGGCATCAGCAGGCCGACGATCCGGCTGCGCCGGGTGGCCAGGCCGCGGGCCATCGCGTTCGGCTGGTAGTCGAGCTCGGCCATGGCGGCGAGGACCTTTGCCCGGGTGGCCGCGGAGATCGGGCGGGTGCCGGTGAGCACGTACGAGACGGTGCTGACCGAGACCCGGGCGAGGCGGGCGACGTCGTGCATGGTGGCCACCCGCGCACCTCCTTTGGCCTGCGGTGGTATCGCTCCCGGGTTCGTCGTCGAAGCGTTTCGACTAACCGGTTCGACGAGACCGTAAGTCACGTGTTACGGCGTCGTCAATAGTTGATGTCAAGAAGAAATCCGGACGGCAGCCGGCCGCCCGATGAGCACGGGCGGCCGGGCTTGACGGTCAGTGGCGGGCGAGCGCGGTGAAGATCTCCACCAGTTCGGGGCGGTCGAACGGACCGACGTGCGGTGCGGCGACGCTGCGTACGTCGGTCGGGTTGTCCGGGGTGAGGCGGTCGGCCTCTCTGATGAACCGGTCCTGGAGCGCCGGTGGGATCAGCCGGTCCCGGGTGAAGCGCACGTAGGTCCGGGGGATCCGGCCCCAGGTGTGCGCCTCGCCGCGGGCCTCGGCCAGCGGGATGCTGGCGGGCTCGTCCGGCTCGAGCGCGTTGAGGAGCCGCAGCACCGCCTCGTCCGTGAAGTCGCCGGCGAGGCACTGCTTGATCCCGTCGATCACCGAGGGGTCGGCCGAGCGCCAGTTGACCCGGGCCACTCCGAGCGTCGCCGGGTCCGCGACCACGGCCCGGGTCACCAGGGGGAGCAGGCTCTCGCTGTTCTCCGGGGTGGCGAGGTAGGCGGCCATGTTCGGCAGGTCGACGCAGCAGTAGGCCGCCAGGTAGACGACTCGGTCGAGTAGGTCGGGGATGGCGTTGCCGACCCGGCTCACGGTGACGCCGCCCTGGCTGGCGCCGGCCAGGATGACCGGCCCGTGGCTCCGGGCCCGGCGGACGACCTCCACCACGCGCTCGACGTAGTCGTCGATCGTGATCTTGGCTAGCGGCGACGGCTCGGTCGCCAGTCCTTCGAGGTCCTGCGGTGCCTGGTACGAGCGGGGGAAGAACCCCTGCGTTCCGTGTCCCGGCAGGTCGACGGCCACGCACCGGACCCCGCGCAAGGTGAGTTCGGCGGTCAGTCCCGAGCAGAGGTACGACGAGGAGTTGGTGCCGTGCACGAAGATCACGGTTTTCATCGGGCTTCTCCCTGGGGTCGCCACATCGGCCAGAGGGTTGGACCGTCCGGGAGCTGAACGGGTGCGCCCAGGTCCTCGAAGCCGTGCCGCAGGTAGAGGGCGCGGCTCCGCGTCGAACTCGCCTCCAGGTAGGCGGGACGCCCTTCCGCCCGTTCCAGGCCGTGGCGCAGCATCGCCGAGCCGAGTCCGGTGCCACGCCGGCCGCCCACCACACCCATGCACGCGAGGTAGAGGTGCGGTTCGTGGCGTGGATGGCGTTCGGCCAGTGCCTGCCCCAGCGTGTGCAGTCGCGGTCCGCTGTCGCCGAAGATCGCGTGCATGGTCGGCGCGTCCGGACCTTCGTCGTCGGGTGCCTGGCCCGCGGTCAACGTCAGCCAGACCGCGGCGCCTTCGCGGCCGACCAGGTGCGCCTCGACGGCGTCCCGATCCAGGAGGTGGGCGTAGAAGCGCGACTGGAGGCGGCGGCGTTCCTCCGGTGCGGGGAAGAGCCAGCGGGCGACCGGATCGTCCATGAACGCCTCGGTGAGGATGTCCGAGACCACCCGCCGATCGGCGACGGCCGCTGCGTACGGTGTATCTGTCATCATGCGTACACCGTATTGCGCGCTCGCGCTCGATCCCGGATTCTTAAGCGCTTGAAGTGTATTGGCCGCACGGAATTGGACTAGTACACTTCGGGTCATGTCCGAGCCGCCGTACCTGCGGATCGTCGAGGAGATCCGCGGCCGCATCCTGACCGGCGACCTGCGGCCCGGCGACCGGATACCGTCCGTCCGGCAGGTCGCCCAGCGCTGGGGCGTCGCGGTCGCGACGGCGACCCGCGCCATGGCGACCCTGCGCGACGACGGGCTGGTCGTGGCGACGGTCGGTTCCGGCACGGTGGTCAGCGACCACGCCCGCCGCAGACACCCGGCCGCGGCGCGGCGCCCGGCCGGCACCCGCAAGCAGCCGCTGAGCCGCACGCACGTCCTCCGCGCCGCCGTCGCCGTCGCCGACGTCGAGGGGCTCGACGCGGTGTCGATGCGGCGACTCGCGGCCGATCTCGGCGTGGGCCCGATGTCGCTCTACCGGCACGTGGCCAACAAGGACGAGCTCGTGACGATGATGGCCGACCAGGTCTTCGGCGAGGTCGAGCTGCCCGCCCCGGGGCCGCCCGGGTGGCGGGCGAAGCTCGAGCTGATCGCGCGCCGGCAGTGGGAGCTGTGCCGGCGGCACCTCTGGCTGCCCGGGGCCATCTCGTTCACCCGCCCGGCGCTCGTGCCCAACATGATGGCGCACACCGAGTGGACCCTGCGCGCCATCGACGGGCTCGGGTTGCCCATCACGACCCGCATCCGCGAGGCCCTCACCCTGCACGGCCTGGTCGTCACCGCGGCACTGTCCTTGGCGGCCGAGGTCGAGTCGGAACAGGAAACCGGTGTCACCCTCGACGGATGGTGGCTGGCACAACAGCAGCGGGCCGACGAGCTGCTCGACAGTGGACGGTTCCCGCTGCTGGCGACGATCCCGGCGGAAACGGCTTCGGACCTGGGCGGCCTCTTCGAGTACGCCCTAGCGCGCCATCTGGACGGCTTCGCGACGTTGGTCGAGTCAGCCCATTAAGGATGGTCGTGGGTCGGGGGTGTGAAGGCCGCCGGTGACGGGCCCTCGCGGCGCAGCAGGTCCAGTCGTTCGGCGGCCTCGGCGATGGTCGGCAGGACGCCGGCGGGTATCCACCACAGCACCAGGTGGGGCGCGCCGAGCGGGACGAACCACTCGCGCCGTCGGCGCATCGGCTCCAGGTGGGCGGTCCGGTAGACGAAGCCGCGGAGCGACTCGACCGACTCCCAGACGGTCAGGTTCACGATGACGTCCGGTTCGAACGGCCGCAGGGCGGTCGCGTCGCCGGACTCGTCCTGCAGTCGCCAGATGTAGCCGGGTGAGCGCTCGGCCAGGCCGTTGATCTCGGGGAGCAGCGCGACGAAGCCGGCGAGCTCGAGGCTGTCGATCGGGGCGCGGAGCCGGGCGATGTTCAGTTGCGCGAGGTGATGGTCGGCCATGCGCCCAGCGTACGTTCTATGTCAATGCCCATTGTTTTTAGATTGGATCGCGACACAGCACCCGGTCGGTCCGGGGTCCAGTCGCACGTCCCGCTCGTCATCGGCGACCAGGCCTTCCAGCAGCGCCAGGTTCAACCCGCAGACCAGGCCGGGATGCGTCTGCGCCTGGACGTGGAACGGGCAGTTGCGCAGTCGGATCGTCCGGTCGGCGTCCTCGAACGGCTCGTAGCCCAACTCCGTCAGGCGCGGCATGAGCTCGCCGCCGGCGAGCTTCGCTCCCTGTTCGCGGGCTGCCGCGTAGGCCGCCGGCTCCACTCCGGACCGTTCGACCGCGCTCGCCAGGACATCGGCCAGCAGGCGATAGTCCCGCGGCGGCAGCGTGACCGTGAGTTCGGCGGCCGACCGGTGGTACAGCTTGGCCGGCCGTCCCGCTCCCGGTCCGCCGACGCGCGCCGCGGTGGTCGTCTCCAGCAGGCCCGCCTCGGCGAGCTTGTCCAGGTGGAACGCCGCCAGCGTGCGGCCGATGCCGACCGCCTCGGCGACGTCGTTGCGGCTCGCGGGCTCCGCGCGCGCGGCGACGTACTCGTACACCGCTCGGCGCGCCGGCTCCCGCAGCGCCCCGATGGCCTCCAGTGACATGTCGTTGACGGTACGCGCTCCAGTCGTTGACATCGAACTTAAGAAAATCAAGGTTTGTACGTTGACACCTTAAGAAAGTGAAGATACAACTAAGCGGCGTACGCATCATGCACGAGCAGGGGAGCCCAGGATGGACTGGCAGGAGCTGACGGACCTGACGCGGGGGCAGCCGTTCGTGGTCGAGCGGGTCCGCCTCGCGGGCAGTGGCGTCGTGGTCGAGGGACAGTTCGAGCCGCCGCAGTTGGCCGCGCTCGGCGTCGACGACCAGGTGTTCGTCGCGGCGTTCGTGCGGTCGCACGGTTCGATCAAGGAGATGGAGCGGATCTTCGGGGTGAGCTATCCGACGATCAAGTCACGGCTCAACCGGATCGCGGAGCGCCTCGACTTCGTCGACACCGACCCGGCACCGACCGCCGGGGCCGATGTCGTCGCCCGGCTGCGGCGCGGCGAGATCAGCGTGCAGGATGCGTTGGCGGAGCTGGAGGCGCCACGGTGATCCCGCTGCTGGTGACGGTCCGTCGTCGCCGCCGCGACGGCCGCTGGCGGCGGCTGCATGTCCCGGTCCTGCCGGTGCTGCTGGTGCTGGCACCGCTGTTGGTGCTCGCCGCGGCGTGATCGCCTGCCTGGCCTTCCGGGTGAGCCCGGCGCGTGCGCGTGCGCGGCGTCGGCCAGCTGCTGTGGGCACTGCCCGGCACCCGGTTCGACATCGAAGACGGCCGCACGGCCGTGCTGGTAAGCGTCAGCTGAGTCAAGGGGGAGAAGCCGTGAACGAACAACGCCACCAGGTCCTGCAGATGCTGGCCGAGGGCAAGATAACCGCGGACGAGGCCGAGCGGCTGATCGACGCACTCGCCCGCGAGCAGCCCGAGTCGCCGCGCGGAGCCGCGCCCGGCCCGAAACCCCGACCCAAATACCTCCGCGTGGTGGTGAGCTCGGACGACACTGCGGACGGTGAGGGGCCGGGCCGGATCAACATCCGCGTCCCGCTCCAGCTGCTGCGCGCCGGGGTCCGGCTCACGAGCCTGCTCCCTCCGCAGGCTCTGGTCCACGTCAACGCGGGCTGGCCAAGTCGGGAGTGCCGATCGACCTGACCCAGCTCAAGCCGCAGCAGCTCGAGGAGCTCATCGAGCACCTCGACGACGTCGTCGTCGACCTCGACCAGCCCGACGCCAAGGTGCGGGTCTTCTGCGAGTGACGCGTCGTCAGAACTCGACCGAGCGGGTGCCGAGGCGCTCCTCGAGGTCGCCCGGCCGCTGCAGGCCCGCCGCGAAGGCGTGGTCCGCCCAGCTCTGGTAGCGCGGTCCGCCGAGCCGCTCCGCGAACGCGGCGGACTGCGGTGGGAACTCGCTCTCGTCGGGCAGGGTCGTGGCGTCCACCCAGGACTTCATCTCCGCCACCGCCGCGGGGTCGAACGCCGCGACGCGGGTGGCGAACTCGGTGACGAACTGGTCGAGCTCCGCGTCCGGCACGGCGCGGTTGACGTAGCCGTAGCGTTCGGCCAGGTCGCCGTCGAAGTCCTCGGCGCCCACCAGGATCTCCAGGGCCCGGCCGCGACCGACCAGCCGCGGCAAGCGGGCCGGCGCTCCGCCGCCCGGCGGCACGCTGCCGGCGCCCATCTCGAACTGGCCGATCAGGGTGCGCTCCCGGCTGGCGAAACGGATGTCGGTCGCCAACACGAACTCGCTGCCGGCGCCGCGAGCCCGACCGCGGATCTTGCTGACCGTCAGGACGGGTAGGCGGCTCAGGCGCACCATGACGTCGACGAAGGGCTGCTGCCCGGTGACCGGTGGCGGCTCGCCCGCCAGACGGGAGAGGTCGTCGGCGAGATCCCAGTGCGCGATGAAGTAGTCGGGATTGGCGCTCTCGAACACGATGACGGTCAGCGCGTCGTCGTTCTCGGCCGCGTCGAGCAGCGCCCGCATCTCGACGACCGCCTGTGCGCCGAACACGTTGATCGGCGGGTTCTCCAACGAGACGCGCCAGAACGACGGCGACTCGTGCGTGATGTTGATCTGTGCCACTGGCTCACCGCCCATGCCCGGTCGCCGGCACCGTGGGTGCGACGACGATCTCGACGAGACCTTCGACGTTACGCGCGCTCATCCCGGCCTTCGTCGCATCCGTCGAACCCGTCCGCGATGGGTGGGAACAATGCGGTTCGACGTGCCGAAGTGACCCGATGGGCGGCGTTTCCGCAGCCGGTCGTGCACCGTTGATTGTTCTGTGTCTACACAGGTGAGTTTGGAACGGCCTGGTGCGCGCGCAGCGGTGACGACGACGATGGCCGGAACGTTGGTCGTTCTCTGCGCCGTGGTGGCGGCTGCCGCGGCCGCTGTGCCGGGTCGGTCCGAAACGTCGTTCGCGGGGCTGGTGCGGTTCGAGGGGAACTATCCCGCCGTCGTGTGGCCATTGATGATCTGCCTCGCCGTCTGTGGTCTGCGGATGCGATCCCGCCGGGCGGCCGTGGTCGCCGCGGTCGTCGGCGCGCAGATCGCGGGGCACGGGATCGTCGTCGTGCGCGACTGGTTCAACGCCTGGGGCGCGGGCGGAATGGCCACCCACAACCTCGCCACCGTGGTCACCCTCGCTGCCGCCGTTGCCGTCTGTGGCGCCGTTGCCACCTGCGTCGGCGTCGGCGTGGCCTGGCGCGAGCCGGCGGACTGGGCCGCGCTGCGGCCGGCGACACCCCGATACGTCGTCGCCGGGCTGGTCGTGTTGCTCGCGTTGCCACCGGCGCTCAGCGCGGTGTTCGATGACGTCGACATGACGAGCCTTGGCCAGTACGCCTTGAGCCACTCGATTCCGTGGGGTGCCGGGCTGGCGAGTGCGGGCTGGCTCGACCGCCGCACGGGCTCTGCCGCCATCGGTGCGGTTGGTGCGGCTGCCGTTTTCACCGCGGTCGCGGCGGTGGCGATTCCGTGAGGCCCTTGTGGGCGGCGGCCACCGCTTCCGGACGGGTGAGGCCTTTGCCCGCGGTGAAGACCTTGTCGAACCTCGCCTCGCCGAGTGCCGCGCGCAGGCGCTCCAACAGTTGGGCCTCCCGGGCGCGCAGCGACGGGTACACCCGTAGCCCGGCCCGTCGGCGCAGTTCGTCGGCCGCGCCCGCCAGCAGCGCCGCCCGTTCCGCGTCGCCCTCCGCGAACGCGAGTTGGGCGAAGGTGGCCAGGCACAGCGTCACCAGCTGCGTGCTGTAGGCGGCCAGGCTCAGGTCGAGCCCGTCGTCGAGCAGTCGCCGGGCCTCCTGCTTCTCGCCGCGCACCAGGGCCAGGCTGCCCAGCAGGACCTGGGAGGTGGCGGCCAGCCACGGGTTGTCGAGCCGCATCGCCAGGTCGTACGCGTCGCGCAGGTGGTGCAGTGCGTCGTCGTGGCGGCCGAGGCTCGTCTCCAGCGAGCCGGCCGTGAGCGCGGACGACGCCGTGCCCAGTGGCTCGTCGCCGCTGCGGAACTCGCCCAGGGCGGCCAGCGCCTCGTGCAGGGCGCCGTCCATGTCGCCGACCATCGTCGACGTCCAGGCCATGGCCAGCAGCGACGCCGCGTGCAGGTACGGGTCGGTGATGTCCGCCAGCAGTGGCGCCAGCCGGGCCCGGGCAGCCAGGGCCGCCGGGTCGTCGCCGACCTCCCGTGCGGTGACCGTGGCCGTCCACAGCAGCTCGGCCCGGGCCTGGGTGTCCAGCGACTCGGCGGTGGGCAGCAGCTGCTCGACCCAGGCGCGGGCCTCGAGCAGATGGTCGCGCTGCGACCAGAACGGCCACAGGATCCGGAACAGGTGGGGGAGTGGCCGCGGGTCGTGGGCCAGGTACCAGTTCACCGAGGCGGCCAGGTTGCCGGCGTCGACCTGCAGCCGCTGCACCCACTCGCGTTGGCCGTCGCCGCGCAGGGGGCGGTCGGCCTGTCTGGCCACGGCTTCGCAGTACGCGGCATGGCGGCGCTGGAGGTCGAGCGCGTCGGAGCGGGCCATCAGCCGCTCGGCGACGAACGCGCGGACGGTCTCCAGCATTTCGCAGCGGGTCCCGAGGTCGGTGTGCTCGAGCTGGATCAGGCTGTGCCGCACGAGCGCGTCGGTCAGGTCGAGGGCCCGGTCCTCCTCGATGCCGGCCACGTCGGCCACGGCGGCGATCGTCCAGCCGTCCACGAACACGGCCATGGTCTCCAGCAGCGACCGCTCGGCGCCGTCGAGCAGGTCGACACTCCACTCGACCGTGGCCCGCAGGGTGCGTTGCCGTTCTGGCAGGTCCATCGCACCCGTTCCCAGCGCGTCCAAAGAGGACTCCAGGCGGGCCAGCAGCGCGGCCGGGCTGAGCAGGCGGGTACGGGCGGCGGCCAGTTCGATGGCCAACGGCAGGCCTTCCAACCGGCGGCAGATCTCGGCCACCGTCGCCGCGTTGTGTTCGGTGAGGGCGAAGTCGTAGCGCACCGCCCGGGCCCGGTCGACGAACAGCGCCACGGCGGGCGTCGCGGCAAGCTCCGACAGCGACATGGCGGCGGGGTCCGCGGGCAGCGGCAGCGGCGGCACCGGGTACTCCCGCTCGGCCCGCAGGTCCAGCACCGTGCGGCTGGTGGCCAGGATCGCCAGGTTCGGACATCGGGTGAGCAGGTCGGCGATGTCGCTGGCCGCGCCGACCACCTGCTCCAGGTTGTCGAGGATCAGCAGCCACCGTTCGTCGCCCAGTTGGCCGGCCAGCGCGGTCGACGGCGTGTCCGATCCCGCCAGATCGGCGCCGACCTGACGGGCGATGCCGGCCAGGACCTGTTCGGGCTCGGTCACCGCCGCCAGCGGCACGAACCCGATACCCGCGGTGAAGCGGTCGCGGGTCCGGTCGGCGGCGGCGATCGCCAGCCGGGTCTTGCCGACCCCGCCCGGGCCGGTCAGCGTCAGCAGCCGCACCTCGGCCCGGTCGAGCAGGCCCGCCACCTCGTCGATGGCATGTTCCCGGCCGACCAGCGACGTGCGGCCGACCGGCAACGGCTGCGGGCCCCGCACGCTGGTGGCGGCCGGGGCGGGGCTGGCGGCGGCGTACCGCTCGCTCAGCAGGACCGCGAGGTCGTCACTCACCAGCCGGCTGAGCTCGGCCGCGGTGCTGAAGTGACGGAAGGAGATCAGTGCTTCGTCGCTGATGCGTGCGATCAGCTCGGCCAGCCGTGGCTCACGCTCCGGCGCCGGGTCCTTGAGGTAGACCAGCCGGGGCATGGACCGCGCCAGCTCGAGCTCGTCCTCGAGCCCGGAGACCTCCATTTCCGGCCCGATCCACCCGTACTGCTGCCAGTAGAGCCCGATGAAGATGTCGCTCTGCGCCAGATACGCCTGGTAGACCGCCCTGGGCGGATGGGGGCGCGCGCCCTGTTCGAACATGACCGGCGTGAGCCGCAGCGCCTCGATCGCCCGGGCCACGACCGCCCGCTCCTCGGCCAGCTCGGTCAGCGTCGAGCTGACGAAGACCCGTACCCGCTGGTCCGGAGTCCGGATCACCGATTCGGATGGTCTTGCCGCCTGCCCCACCGACCCAGTCTCGTGCGAATGCGCCGGCAGCGTCCCCTGGATGCCCGGATCCGGGGCCTTACCGGAAGGTAAGGGCGACCTGTCCGCTCAGCTCCGAAAGCGTCACCTCGCGGCCATATCCCCGGGCATCGACCGGACGCCATATTGGAGCGCATGAGGAGCATGCGGATAGTGGTCGCCTCGGCGGCGGTCGGGCTGGCTCTGGCCGGCTGCGTCCCGCGGTCCGGCGGCGGCGCCGGCGAAGATCCCGCCAAAACCACCGAGCCGGCGGCGCTGACCGAGGTTCAGATCGACAAGTCCTACTGGTTCGCCGGGTTCAAGGTCACGCTGAACATCGCCCGGATCGTCGACGGCAGCCAGGGCAAGGCCGTGACGATCGAGGGCCTCTTCCAGAACCTGAGTCCCGAGCACGAAGAGGCGCCGACCGAGTCGGTCCTGCTGACCGTCGGCGACCGCACGTACGCCGAGCTGGACCATCCCTTGCTGGACCTGCCCGAGGTCCCGGCACAACGCAGCCAGCGCGGCACGTACGCCTTCGCCGTCGACGAGCATTTCGTCCTCGCCGAAGCCGTGCTCATCGTCGGGCAGCCGACCAACCGGCAGGCAACGGTCCCGTTCACCGGCCCCGACGGACTGGTCGCGCTGGAGCCCTCGCCCGTGCCGGTCACGGGGAAGGTTCCGGCGTCCAAGGCCGGCAGCGTGTTCATGACCGTCTCGGCCGTGGAGGTGCGCTCCGACGAACCGCTCCTGCATCAACAGGCGCCGGCCGGTCAGGAGTTCCTGCGGCTGGACTTCTCGGCCACGAACAACTCCGCCGCCGGGTTCGCCTGGGTGTTCGATCGTGACCTGCACCTGAGGCTCCCCGACGGCACCTCGGTCGGCACCGCCGACAACTGCAGCCGGGCCCAGATCTACCCTCCGCCGCACGCCACGGCGAAGGGCGGGCTCGCCTGCTTCCTGGTGCCGGCCCCGGCGAGCGGCACCTACTCACTCACGTGGTTCCGGTACGAGAAGGGTGCGTTGCGGGTAACGGTGGATTGACGGTCGTTAGAATGCCGTCGATGACGCTGGACGGCGGTGGCGCGACGCAGCGGACCGGCGCGCAGGCGCCGGTCCTGCAGCCGGGCGACCCCCGCCGGGTGGGCGGGGTGCGGCTGCTCGGCCGCCTCGGCGAGGGCGGCATGGGTGTCGTGTTCCTCGGTCAGGACGACCAGGGCCGCCTGGTCTGCGTCAAGCTCATCAGAGCGGAGTACGCCCGGGACACCAACTTCCGGGCCCGGTTCGCCGCGGAGGCCTCGGCCGCCCGGCGGGTCGCGCGTTTCTGCACGGCGCAGGTCCGGGGCGCCGGCACGGACGGCGACCTCGCCTACCTCGTCACCGACTACATCGAGGGGCCGACGCTCACCGCGGCGGTGAAGCAGGACGGCGCGATGCACGGCTCCACGCTGGACAGTCTGGCGATCGGCATCGCCGCCGCGCTCAACGGGATTCACGCGGCCGGTGTCGTCCACCGCGACCTCAAGCCCAGCAACGTCCTGCTGTCGCGGGTGGGTCCGAAGGTCATCGACTTCGGCATCGCCCGCGCGCTGGACGCGTTGGAGAACCTCACCGAGTCGGGCCACGTCGTCGGTACGCCGGCCTACATGGCACCCGAACAGTTCCGCGGCGCGGCGACCACCGCCACCGACGTGTTCAGCTGGGGCTCCGTCGTCACCTTCGCGGCGACGGGCCGGCCGCCGTTCGGGTCCGGTGCGCCGTTGGAGCTGATGCATCGCGTCGCTGTCGGATCCGCCGGACCTCGGCGCGCTCGAGCGGCCCCTGCGCGACCTCGCCGCACAGGCTCTCGACAAAGAGCCCGGCCGGCGCCCGACCGCCCGGGCGTTGCTGCTCGCACTCGTCGGCGACACCGCCGATCCGATCGACGCCAGCTCGCGGATCCTCTCCACACAGTGGACACCGCCACCCGTCGGCCCGACCCGGGTGGATGACAGCGGCGTGGCCGGGCCGCTCCTCGACCGGCCGCTGGTCGAGAACGGACCGGTGGGACCGAGGCGGAGGCGGACTCTGGTGGCGGTCGTCGCCGTGGCACTGGTCGCCGCCATCGCGACCGCGCTGGTGCTGCAGCAGGACGAGAGCCCTGGCCGCTCGGGCGGCCCGTCGACCTCCGCTTCGGGCACAGCCCGCGGCACCGCCAGCGGGCTCCGGAACAACGGCGAACGACCGGCGACACCACACCGATCGCGATCGGCAAACGGATCCCGGAGCAGGGGTTCATCACGCTCGGGGTACGCGAGGACCGCCGCTACCGCCTGCGTGTCGACTCCGAACTCGACGTGTACGTGACCGGCGACGGCTGCGCCGACCTCGTGCCGTGGCAGCTGTTCCACGCCGACCGCGGCCTCGTCAGCCGCGGCGTCCTCGGCTGCCGGCAGTCGGGCCCCTATGCCCTGACCAAAGGCGACTACGAGCTACGCGTCGGCGGCGACGACGCGGGCGGCAAGTACGCCCTGACCCTGACCGGCCGATGACCGCCTACCTGGAGATGTGGGGAGCCACCGGCGCCTCGGTGATCCCGCTCGCCGGCGACCGGGTCACGCTCGGCAGCGAAGACTCCAACGACCTCGCCGTGCCCACCGACCGGCGCCTGTCCCGGCTGCACGCGGTGTTCGAGCGCTACCCGGCCGGCTGGTGCGTACGCGACCTGGGTTCCCGCAACGGCACCTTCGTCAACGGCCAGCGCATCTGGCACGAGCGGGTGCTCACCGACGGCGACGAGATCCGCGCCGGTGCGTCCCGTTTCGTGCTGCGCTCCGGCCGTGCCCCCAAGGGGCAGGTCACCGAGGCGGGCGCACCGCCGCCGGAGCTCACCACCCGTGAACGCGACGTCCTCGTGCAGCTGTGCCGACCGCTGCTGGCCGGCGCGATGTTCACCGAGCCTGCCTCCAGCCGGGAGATCGCCGCCGCGCTCGTCGTCACCGAGGCGGCGGTCAAACAGCACCTGCTGCGCCTCTACGAGAAGTTCGGCATCGTCGGCGACGGCGAGAAGCGGCGCGTACGCCTGGCCAACGAGGCAATGTCCCGCAACGCCATCACCCGCGCCGACCTGCGCTGACCGGCCGACCAGCGCGGCTGAGACGGTCGCGACTCAGACGCCGTCGCCGCATCCGCCACTGTAGGAGCTGGGCAGGTCGCCGGCGCCGTGGAGTCCGCGGTCGTGGTCCCAGTTGCGGCGTGCCGACCGACCCTGGCCGATGAGGTGACGCAGGCATACCGTGCCGCGCAGTTCGTGGCACTGGCCACGGCCCCCGCAGTCCGCGAGGTAGCGGTGCCCGTCGGCTATCCCGAGCCGTTGGTCTACGGAGAACAACGACGGCAGTTGGTCAGCCGCGCAATCCTCGTCCCGCCGGGCCAGTTCAAGCGTGGCCATCAGCCGCCTGGATCGGCTCGCGAGCTCGGCCGGCGACCCGGCAACCGAATCAGGAACGTGGTGCATGAACCGTCCGAACGCCGCCTGGCAGAACATCGCGTACTCCTGTGTGTGCAGGACAAGTTCGTGCCAGAGGTCATCCACGACGACCGAGGGCATCCCGAGCCGCGCCCGCGGGTGACGTGCGGCAAGCCGGAACCACTGCCGCGCCGTGCGCGTTTACGATCTAGCGCAGAAATTGCTGCGGTCGCGTGCGAACAAAAGGGCTCGGCGCGAGGACTAACAGGGTGAATGTCCTCGACGAAGGAGTCATCATGCGATCCCTTTCCCTCCTCCGCCTGGCCGCGGTCGGCGCGCTGGCGCTGGCGGCGGCAGCGGGCTGCACCTCACCACCCGGCCCAGGTCCGGCCGCGCCCAGCCCCACCGCCAGCACCCCGGCGGTCACCGCCCCGGCAACCGTCGGTGCGACCACCACGGCGCGGGCCGCCGAGCCCGTCGCCCTACCACGACAGACCCGGCCGCCCACGGGCCAGGCCTGTCTCGGCGCCGTCATCCATCGGGTCGACGCGGCCGACAACGGACCGCCCTGGCTTCCGCTGTGTATGGCGGTGGGCGGCATCCTGCGCGTCGAGAACCTCGGTCCCGAGGGGTTCACGAGAACCCCACGGGACAAGATGGACTGTTGGTACGAGGCGGGCGTTCGTGAGTGCCGTCTGATCCACACCGGCAAGGTCCTCGTCACGATCGACCGCGGCGACGCGCGCGTTCGTACCCTCAGCCTGACCATCGTCTCGTCGTCGAAGCCGGGACCGGCATGTCTGGCGACCGCCCCCTACCCGATCGACGCGGCCGAGGGCGGCCCACCGTGGACGGCGCTGTGCCTCAAGGTCGGTGCGGTGCTGCGGGTGACCAACCTCGGTCCCGAGGGTTTCGCGGTGCACCCCGCCGACGCCGTCCGCTGCTCGTACGAGGCCGCCGTGCGGGACTGTCGCTTCCTGCGCACCGGAACCGTGACGTTCACGATCACCCACGGCGACTCGATGCCGCGGACGTTGACCGTCGTGGTCGTCAGCTGACCACGTGATCCACTCAGGTTGGCACCGGCTGGACGCCTCCGCGTCCGGCCGGTGCGCGCATGCTCAGTGCATGATGACCGGCCCAGCCCGAGACGACCTGGAGATCCTGGCGCGGACGGCCGCCACCGGCGACCCGATCGCGTTGGACGCGCTGCTGGTCGCGGTCGGCCCCGACGTGTTACGGATGTGCGCCCGGTTCCTGCCATACCGCGAAGACGCGGAGGAGGCGTGCCAGGACACCCTGCTCGCCCTCGCGCGCGGCATCACCAGGTTCGAGGGCCGTTCGTCGTTCCGGACCTGGCTGCACCGGCTCGCCGCGAACCGGGCCCGGTCCACCTACCAGCGGCTGCGCCGACGCTTCGACAACGAGGCGTCCGGGACGCCGCTGCCCGACCGCGCCGGATCCGCGTCGCACCAGCGTCATCGCCGGAACCCGGCTGGACCTGCTCGACGCTCTCGAACACCTGACGACCGAACTCGCCGAGTCGGTGGCGTTGCGCGACGTACTCGGTCTCAGCTATCGCGAGATCGCCGGGCTGCAAGGCATACCGGAGGGGACGGTGAAGTCGCGGATCCACGAGGCGAGGCGCCGGCTGCGGGAGGGGTTCGCCGCGGCCGGTGAGCGGTCGTGACGCGCGGGCTGTGGCATCGACTCCCTGTCGCCCTCGTCGCGCTGGGTATGGCCGCCGGGTGCGGTGGTGCCCGCATAGCCGTCATGCCGCTACCCGTCGAGACGGTGGCGCCGACGACCACCGCGACCGGGCCGGCGCCGACGTCGGCCGCCCCGTCGACCACCACGGCGGGCCGGCCACCGCCCCGCCCGCCACGGAGCCGGCCCGGGACACCGACGCCAACCCCGACCCCGACCCCGACCAGGGACGCCAGTTGCCTCGATCCCGTCCGCTATGAGCTGAAGCTCGCGGAGACCGAGAACCTCCCGGAGACGATGTGTTTCACGGCCGGCGGGATTCTGCGGCTGCAGGGCATCGAACCCGGGCTCGTGACGGTCGATCCGGAGTCGCTGGCCTCGTCGTCGTACGAGGCCGGCGGAGTCGACATCGTCTTCCTCAGGCCTGGAACCGTCGAGGTGACCGTCCCGCGCGCGGACCGCGTCGACACGATCACGGTGGTGGTGATCAGGTAGCCCGCACCCGTATCCCGGCCAGCAGCGCGTCGACGAAGCCCGGCCCACCGTCGACCGGCGGCATGACCTGCACATAGACCAACCCGGCCGGGCCACGGCCGGCCGCCTCGACAATCACCGGCTTCGGACCCGGGCACGCCCGGTACTCCGCCACCGTCCAGTCGATGCCCGCCCGGCGGACCGTCCGCACCGCGGTGGCGGCGCATCGCGGCCGCGGGTGCTCGGCGACGTACGCGGCGGGCGTGACGCCGACGGCCGACAGCCCGATGAACGCCCCCGGCACCTCCGAGTCGGTCAGCCAGTGCTCGGGCACCGGGGAGATCACCATCGCCGGCTGGCGAGCGCCGTCCGGCCTGAGCGGATCCGACCAGTCCGCGGCCACCACCGCCTCCCAGCCAGGTGGCAGCGTGACCGCGATCCGCCCGCTCCGGTCGAACGCCACGCCGGTCGGCCACCACGACCCGGCGTCTGCCGACAGGCCACCGACCACCGCGGTGGCGGCCAGCACCGCGGCGACGACGACGGCCGCGCGGCGCCGCCGCTGCGCTGACGGGCTGCGGACCCCTACGGCGTCGGCCAGGGCGGCGCCGAACGCCGACGCGTCGCGGAAACGGTCAGCGGGCCGCACCGCCGTGGCTCGCCGAAGCACGCCGGCCACGCCTGGCGGCACGCCGGGCCGCAACCGGACCCGCCGATCGACCGAAACGGTCAACAGGCGTGCCCCGAGCCGGCCGAGTCCGTAGACGTCGGTCCGGGAGTCGACCACCGCGAGCGGGTCGTCCTGCTCCGGTGCCATGTAGCCGGGCGTGCCGGCACGCGCCGTGAGACCCGACGCCGCCGCGATCGCCTTGGCGAGGCCGAGGTCCGCGATCACGATCTGCTCCACCGGTCCTGGAACGGCCTCGACGGACCGGAACAGCACGTTGCCCGGCGTCAGGTCCCGGTGCACGATGCCCCGGTCGTGCAGGATCGCGACCCCCGCGGCGATCTCGCCCAGCAGCCACAGGGCGGCACCGACCCGGATCGGCCCGGAAGCCAGACGGTCCCGCAGGCTGCCGCCGTCGGCCCACGCCATTACCATGTAGGGCCGGCCGTCCGGAAGCTCGCCGAGCGCGTGGACCCGGATGACGCGTTCGTGGTCGAGCTGCCACAGCAGGCGGGCTTCGTCGAGAAACCGTTCACGCACCCGCAGGTCGTGGCTCCAGTTCTCGGCGAGGACCTTGATCGCGACCCGGGCGCCGAGGGAGGCGTCGTGCCCCAGCCACACCATGGCGAACGAGCCGGCGCCGAGCAGCCGCTCGATGGCGTACGACCCGATCCGTGCGGGCGTGGTCACGGTGTCGACCGTCGCACACCCCGAGGCTGTTGGGAATCACTCCCGCGCCCACCCGCGCCGATCTTGAGTGATCGGTGCTCTGCGACGATCGGGCGATGGCTGACAACACACGGCAGCGCCGGATGGCCGCGTTGCGGCGATGCGACCGCATCCTTTCCGGCACCCGGCCCACGACGATGCGGGAACGGCTGGCCGACCTGGACGCGTCCGGTTTGCTGGACGATCAGCCGGACTACTACGGCGACGGTCCGGTGGCCACGCTCGAGGAACGCGTGGCGGGGCTGCTGGGCACCGAGGCCGCCGTCTTCTTTCCCACCGGCACCATGGCCCAGCAGGTCGCGCTGCGCTACGGCGCCGAGCGCAGCGGCCGGCAGATCGTCGCGCTGCACCCGCTCGGACACCTCGAGAAGCACGAGCGGCACGCGTACGCCCAGCTCAGCGGCCTGCGCGCGACGTGGCCGACCACCGCGCCCCGCAATCCCACCGCCGACGAGATCACCGCACTCGGCGAGCCCGTGGGCACCGTCGTCATCGAGCTGCCGCTGCGCGACGCGGGCTTCGTGCTGCCCTCGTGGGACGAACTCGTCGCCGTGGCCGACGCGACCAGGGCCGCCGGCGCCCGACTGCACCTCGACGGCGCCCGGATCTGGGAGTCGACGCCGCACCTCGAACACTCGTTGAGCGACATCGCCGGCCTGGCCGACAGCGTCTATGTCTCGTTCTACAAGACCATCGGCGGCATCAGCGGAGCGGCGCTGGCGGGCACCAGAGAGCTCACCGAGTACGCCCGGATCTGGCGACACCGGTACGGCGGCATGGTGTTCCAGCAGTGGCCGGCCGCCCTGACCGCGCTGGCCGGTCTGGAACGGGAACTGCCTTTGATCCCCGACCACGTGGGGCACGCGCGGACGGTCGCCGCGGCCCTGGCCACCCTGCCCGGCGCGCGGGTCTATCCGGAGCCTCCGCACACCCAACGGTTCCGGCTCGTGCTGCCCGGCGGCGCGGACGCACTCAACGACGCCGCCCTGGCGCTGGCCGAGGAGGAGAAGGTGTGGTTCGCGGCCTTCTGGCAGGACACGGAGGTGCCAGGTCAGGCGATGACCGAGATCACCGTCGCGGCGCCCGCACTCGACTGGACCGCCGACGACATCACCGAGGTCGGCGACCGCTTTCTGCGCCGGGCCGCGGCGCGTTGACCCGTCAGCCCTTCGTGGCCTCTTCGACCGGAGGCAGCGTGGTCAGGTCGAGGTCCAGCAGCTTGAGCAAGCCGTCGTTGCGGGCCGAGTCGACGAGGTCGGGAAGCGTCCGCTCGACCCAGTCGGCCCGGTCGTCCTGGCCGCGGTCGCGCAGTGCCTTGGTGATGTCGCTCTTGTTGAACTGCATGGTCTGCTCCTCGGTCGGAGTCTTGCGCGGATCCTGAGTCAGTTGGACCCGGACTGTTCCTGTCGCGAGGGCACGATGGAAACGCGGACGCCACCGTGGATGTCGGTGACGACGAAGCGTTCGCCGCCGCTCTTGTCCGGCAGCATCGCGTCGTAGAGTTCCCCGTTGGTCACCTCGACCGTACCGCCGATGCGACCCAGGAGAACAATCAGCACGGCTCGGAGGTTGGTGTCGCTGAGGTACTCCATGGTGCGCTCCTTGGCTGGAGGGGCAGACGCAGCGGCCCGCAGGAGCGCGGAGTCACGGTGAAAGCAGGATTGACCCGCATCGTACGCCTGTTCGGCGCCCTGCTCCCAGCCAGCGCGGCGCCGGCCGCGCCGGCCAGGAGCACCTGTCAGGCGGTGTCACCCTCTCGGCGTAGGCGTGCGGCGAGCCAGGTCAGCGCCAGCGGGTAGCGGTAGTCGATGCCGCCGTGTGCCGCGGGGAAGAGCTCGAAGGCGATCCGCTCGGACGGGACGCCGACCCGCTCCAGGCCGTCCTTGAACGCCTCGGCGCCCAGGTCGAGGAACCACTCGTCGCGGGTGCCGGCGTCGATCCAGACCGCGCGCAGCGTGCGCAGTTCGTCGGCGTACCGGTCGATCATGCGGATCGGGTCCCAGGCCAGCCACCGCTCCCACAGCTCCGGAATGATCTGGCCGGAGCGGGGGTCGACCGGCAGCCGCGGCGTGCCGTCCGGGTCGGGCGAGAACGCCGCCGCGCAGCCCAGCGTCAGCACGAGCAGCGCGTCCTCCTCCTTGGTGAAGGAGATCCGGTTCTGAAAGTCCTTCCACCAGTTGAGGATGTCGTGGTCGTAGGCGCGCAGCGCCCGGACCGACTTCGCGAACTCGTTGAGGTAGCAGTACTCGTATAGGGCGTCACCGGCATGCGTGGCCAGCGCGCCGAACAGGTCCGGGCGCAGCATCGGCGTGATCATCGCGCCGAACCCGCCGGACGACTTGCCGGAGATCGCCCGCGACTCGCGGTCCGCGAGGGTGCGGTAGTGGGCATCCACCCAGGGCACGACCTCGTCACAGAGGTACGAGTGGTAGTTCCCGGTGCCGGGGGAGTCGACGAACTGGGATCCGCCGTACGCGGTCCACGCGTCGACGTACACCAGAACGCAGCCCGGCGCGCGCCCTTCGGCGAAGACCTGGTCCGCGGTCTCGATGAACGACTGCCGGAACGGCTGCCGGTTGCCCCACATGGCGACCTGACCGGTGTAACCCTGGATCACGTAGATGCTGGGGTACCGCTCGGCCGACCCGTCGTATCCCGGCGGCGTGTAAACCCAGAGCGGCCGGACGTGCGGATCACCGAGCGGGTTGCCCCGCAGCAGCTCCGACTCGATCGTCTCCTGGTGCAGGGTCCCCGCGAGCTCACTGAACGTAGTTGATGCGCTGGGCTGACTCATGCCCTCTACTTGTATCAGGCCGGCGGCGTCTGTGGGCCGGCGCCGTTGACCAGGACGCGGGCCAGGGCGAACGTGAGCAGGCCGGCGGCGACGACGGTGAGCAGGCCGACGCGCAGGCTGGCCAGGTCGGCGACGAACCCGACCAGGGGTGGCGAGAGCAGCAGGCCGCCGCGCAACAGCCAGCTCACGATGGTCAGGCCCGTGCCCGGTGGCAGTCCGGGCAGTTCGTCGGCGGTGTGCATGGCGGCCGGGATCAGGGTGGCGGTGCCGAGTCCGGCGAGCGCGAAGCCGACCAGGGTCATGCCCACGGACGGCAGCGCGAGGGCGGCGCCCATGCCGACCGCGGCGAGCGCCCCGCCGGCGCGTACGACGGTGCGTTGCCCGAGGCGGTCGACGAGCCGGTCACCCGTCAGGCGGCCGACGGTCATGGCGACCTGGAGCGAGACGACGGCCAGACCGGCGGTGGCGGCGCTGGTGTGCAGGTCGCCGCTGAGGTAGATGGCACCCCAGGACGCGCCGGCGTCCTCGACGAGCGCGCCGCAGGCCGCGAGCACACCGAGCACGGCCAACATCTTGACCGCCACGCCGGTGAACGACGAACGTCCACGATGGACCGGCGCGGCGGACGGGTCGCGGTCGTCCTCGTCGGGGCCGGGTAGCAGGAACCGGTAGGCGACCAGGGCGACCGCGCTGAACAACACCGCGGAGATGCTCAGGTGGACGGCGAGCGGGAGATGCAGGCCCGCGGCGGCCGTGCCCATCAGGCCGCCCAGCACCGCGCCGATGCTCCACACGCCGTGCAGCGAGTTCACGATGGACCGCCGGTAGCGGCGCTGCACCCGCAGGCCGTGCGCGTTCTGCGCGACGTCGACGACGGCGTCGAGGGCGCCGACGACGAAGAGCACGGCACCGAACGTGACCCAGTTGGGCGCGACCGCGACGGCGAGCGTCGCGACGGTGGTCAGCAGGACGCCGTACACCGCCACCCGGGAGGACCGGAACCGGCGGATGGCCGCTCCGGCGAGCAGACCGGCGAGCAGGGCGCCGATCGGGTAGCCGGCCAGCGCCGTGCCGAAGACCGTGTTGGTCAGGCCCAGGTCGGCCTTGATCTCCGGGTAGCGCGGGACGACGTTGAAGAACACGGCCCCGTTGGTGAGGAACAGCGCGGCCACGGCAGCGCGGGCCAGGCGGTCCTGCCGGGTGGGTGCGGTGGGCGTGACGGGGCGGGTGGTGACGGCGGACATCGACGTTCCGATCAGGGGGAGGGGCGCAGTAGGCGGTGGATGGCGTGCCGGATCTGGTCCGGTGTCATCGGGTCGGTGGACAGGGCGCTGTGCAGGACGAGGCCTTCGATGAGCGCGTCGAGCTCGCGGGCGGTGGTGGGGTCGAAGTGGAGCTCCAGCGCCCGGCGGCTGCGCGCCATCCAGCCCTGGGTGACGGCCTTGAGCGCGGGGTTGCGCGCGGCCGCCACGTAGAGCTCGACGGTGAGGACCAGGTCGTGCGCCGAGCCGAGCAGGTCGTCCGAGACCAGCGCGATGACCGCCTCGATCGCCGCGTCCCGGCTCGGCGCCGCGGCCAGCCGTTCGTCGAACACGTCGGCCACCGATTCGGCGTGCCGGGTGAAAGCCTCCGCGAGCACCTCGTCCAGGGACGCGAAGTGGTAGGTCATCGAGCCCAGCGGCACGTCCGCGACGCGGGCGATCTCCCGGTGGGTCGTGCCGGCGACGCCGCGCTCGGCGATGACGGTGATCGCGGCGTCGACCAGCCGGTCCCGGCGCCCGGGGTCGTGCCGGCGCGGTCGCCGCGAGACGGTCACGGCTCGATCGTCCGGATCACCCGGGCGGGGTTGCCCACCGCGACCACGTTCGCCGGCAGGTCGCGGGTGACCACCGCGCCGGCGCCGACCACGGTGTTGGCGCCGATGGTCACGCCGGCCAGGACGATGGCGCCGCTGCCCAGCCACACGTTGTCGCCGATCACGATCGGCGCCGCCGCCTCCCACTTCGCCCGGCGGAGCTCCGGGTCCACCGGGTGCGTCGGCGTCAGCAACTGCACGTTCGTGCCGATCTGCACGTCGTCGCCGATGGTGATCGGTGCGACGTCGAGGGCGACGAGGCCGAAGTTGGCGAACGACCGCGCCCCGATCCGGAGGTGCCGGCCGTAGTCCACCCACAGCGGCGGCCGGATCACCGTGTCGGCGCCGACGCCGCCGAGCAGTTCGTTCGAGGAGCCCGCGGCGTCCGAGGGGATCGCGGGCCGAGGTCGCGTTGTACGCGGCCATCAGGTCCATCGCCCGCAGGTTGAGCTCCGCCAGCTCCGGGTCGTCGGCGATGTAGAGGTCACCGGCGAGCATCCGCTCCCGCATCGAGCGGCCGTCGTCGTCAAGCGCCATGCGTACGAGCGTACATATGATGTGTACGTGTGTACATAGCGGTCTGGCGGTCAGTGTCCTGTTCCACTAACGTCCACGGGCATGGCCACGCACATCCAGAACGACGACCTTCCGGGCAACGCGACCTCGCGTACCTTCCTCGGTCGCGACCATGGCGGGGTGCCGGTCTCGTTCTTCATCCAGGCGAGCCCGACCGGCCACGGCCCGGAGCCGCACACCCACCCGTACGCGGAGGTGTTCGTCCTGCACGAGGGTTCGGGGACGTTCATCGCCGGAGACGAGACGATCGAGGCGACCGGGGGCTCGGTCGTCGTCGTGCCGGCCGGTGAGGTGCACGGGTTCAAGGCGTCGTCCGACGGCCCGCTGCGGATGACCTGCATCCACACCAGCGACGCGATGAGCACGGAGTGGGTCGAGCCTAAGGCCGGGTGAAGGCGTCGGCCAGCCGCGCGATGCCGTACTCGAAGGCGTCCTCGACGGAGCCGCCGAGTTGGAAGGCGCCCGCGAGCTCCATGCTGAGGAATCCGTTGGCCCAGGCCGTGAACGTGCGCGCGGCGGACAGCGCGTCGTCCGGCCCGACCAGCTCCGTCGTGATCCGCAGCAGCGGCCCGACCGAGCTCGCGAACGAGTCCCGCCCGGGCCTGGCCGTCTCGGCACTCCACCCGAAGATCAGCCGGTAGCCGGTGGGGCGTTCGTGCGCGAACGCGCGGAACACCCGGGCGAGCGCGGTGAGGTCCTTGCGGGGGTCGGGGCTGCTGTTGATCGCGTTCACCCGCGCGCCGAGGTCCAGGATCGTGGCCTCGGCGACGAGGCCGATCAGGGCGTCGCGGCTGCGTACCCGCTTGTAGAGCGACGGCGCACGAACCCCGACGCGCTCCGCGACCGCCTGCATCGTCAGGCCGGCGAGACCGTCCGACTCCAGGATCTCGCGGGCGGCGCCGATGATCTGCTCGAGGGACGTCCGATCGGGCGTCGGCATCGCGATCTCCCTTCCAGGCGCGGCAACTTCATGATAGCTATTGCGCCTAGCCATGATGGCTATGTATCGTAGCTATCGTAAACGACGAACCTGATCCTCTGGAAGGGGCCGGACCATGAAGCTTGGTCCTCACCTGCACCGCATCGGCAACGACATCGTGGCGGTCTACCTGATCGACACCGACGAGGGTGTGACGCTCGTCGACGCCGGCCTGGCCGGTCACTGGGCGGAGCTGACCGCGGAGCTCGCCACCATGGGCCGGTCGCTGGACGACATCCGCGGCGTCATCCTCACGCACGGCGACACCGACCACATCGGCTTCGCCGAGCGGCTCCGGCGCGAGCGCGGCGTTCCGGTCTACGTGCACGCCGCCGACGCCGCCCGCGCCCGCGGCGAGGTCAAGTCCAAGGCGAGCTGGGGCAGCTTCAAGATCGGTGCGTTGTCCCGCTTCCTCTGGTACGCGAGCCGGCACGGCGGGATGCGCACGACGTACCTGACCGACGTGGTCGAGATCCACGAGGGTCAGGTGCTCGACCTGCCCGGCGCGCCGCAGATCATCGGGCTCCCGGGCCACTCGCCGGGCAGCATCGCGGTCTACTCGCCGGTCGCCGACGCGGTCTTCGTGGGCGACGGGCTCACCACCCGCCACGTGCTGACCGGCCAGAACGGCCCGCAGCCGGCACCGTTCACCGACGACCCGACCCAGGCGGCGGCGTCACTGCGGCAGCTCGAGAGCCTCGACGCGACCTGGGTGCTGCCCGGCCACGGCACGCCGTGGAACGGCGGCGTCAAGGAGGCACTCCGCCAGGTTTCCGCCGCCGCGGCGGCGCGAGGTTCGAAGTAACGGACGGTCAGGGGCAGTCGGTCAGGCGGCCGGGAGGTCGAAGCCGGAGGCGATGTTCAGCGTGGTGGCGAAGGTCAGGTACATGAGCCACAGGCCGACCAGGATGTGTACGGCTCCCAGCGCTTTCTCGCCCAGGTTCCGCGTCTCCTGCCCGTCCGCGCCGACCCTGACGCCGATCTTGAAGCTGGCGAAGAACTCGCAGATGTAGACCGCGGTCAGCCCGCCGAACAGCACGCCGAGCGGCCACGCGCCCGCGTCGAAGAAGACCACCACGCCCAGCACCGAGACGATGATGAACGGGAACGCCATGTACCCGTTGGGCCTGGGGTCATTGCCGCGTGCGCGGTTCCACCCGAGGGCGAACCAGTGGATGCCGTACGCGCTGAACGCGAGCGCCGCCATGTACTGGCCTGGGTTCGTGGTGAAGACCGGGAACCAGCTCAGCCCGATGAACAGCAGGATGCCGACCAGGAACTGGCAGAACCCGGGCATCAGAATGCCCCACACCCCGGTGGCGCGGTCGTCTTCCCGGCTGCGCCGGGGATACCCGAACAGCTCCTGCGGACCCCAGATCAGATAACCGGTGCCAAGGCCGAAGAACCCGAGCACCACCGGCACGAACACGGAAGCGGGAAAGAGGGACACTCAGGCATTGTCCGACAAATCCCCCGGGTGGTTGCCCTCTTTGGACGGAACCGGCGGAACCGCCAGGATGGCGTCGAGCCCGTGTTCGAAGAGGGCGTCGTCCCTCCAACGTCGATCGTCGAGGTGGCCGGACGCGTTCAAGGTCGGTGAGCCGGTGCGGCTGGTCTACGACGTCCGGGTCTACCCGGGCTCGGTTCCCTGACATTGACTGCGATCTTGGTGATCGTTACGGTCGATCCGTGAGGGAGGAGCCGCATGGCAGCTCACTACGTCGTGCGTCGCGTCGACCGCGCCGAGCCCGAGGTCATCGCCGCTCTGGGTGACGCGGGGGTGGCCACCGTCCACGAGGCCGCCGGTCGGGTCGGGCTGCTCGGTCCCACCATCCAGGCCCGCCAGGGCGGCGTCGTCGCAGTGGCCGCCTCGTGAGCTACGAGGTCGACGGCGTCCGCTGCATGCAGATGCGCGGCGGCAGCTCCAAGGGCGCGTACTTCCTCGGCGCCGACCTGCCCGCCGACCCCGCCGAACGGGCCGACCTGCTGCTGCGGATCATGGGTTCGCCCGACGAGCGGCAGGTCGACGGCATCGGCGGCGGGCACCCGCTGACCAGCAAGGTCGCCGTGGTCACGCCGTCGCCCGACGACGCCGCGGACGTCGACTACCTGTTCCTCCAGGTGGTGCCCGACCGGGCGATCGTCACCGACGCCCAGACCTGCGGCAACCTGCTCGCCGGGGTCGGCCCGTTCGCCGTCGAGCGCGGTCTGCGTGCCCGCGACGGGGGAGACGACCGACGTGCGCATCCGGATCATGAACCCGGCGGTGGCGTACGCCCTGGCCACGGTGCGGACGACCGGCGGCCGGGTGCAGCTACGTCGGCGACACCACCACGGCGGGCACCCCGTTCCCCGCCGCCCCGATCGAGATCGAGTTCCCCGGCGGCGACCGGCCGGTCTTCCCGACCGGCCGCCTGGTCGACCGGTTCGCCGGCGTCGAGGTCACCTGCGTCGACGCCGGCATGCCGGTCGTCCTCGGTGCGCGCCGCGCGACCTCGGGCTGGACGGCACCGAGGCGCCCGGCGCGCTGGAGGGCGACGCCGCGCTGCGGTCCACCGTGGAGGCGGTGCGGCGCGAGGCCGGCTCGGCGATGGGCCTCGGCGACGTCACGAACACCACCATCCCGAAGATCACGATCGTCTCGCCTCCCCGGCAGGGCGGCACGGTCGACCACCCGGACGTTCATCCCGCACCGGGTGCACGCGGCGATCGGCGTCCTGGGCGCCGTCTCCGTGGCCGCCGGGGTGCGCACGCCCGGCACCGTGGCCGGCTCGCCCGGGAGCCCGCTGGTGCGCATCGAACACCCGACCGGACCGTTCGACGTGACCGTCGACCTCGACGGCAGCGGGCCGGCGACCCGGCTGCGTACCAGCGCGGTCGTCCGCACCGCCCGCAAGCTGTCCGACGGCCTGGTCTGGCCCCGCACCCGAGAGGCAACCTGATGAGCGAGGGACCGCCGCCCCAGGTGACGCACGATCCGGACCGGCGCCGCGACATCGCCCACGTCGGGCCGGTCGAGCTGTGCACGCCCGTACTCGAGGAGTCGCGCGACTTCTTCGTCGACCTGATGGGCCTGCGCGAGGTGCACCGCGACGCCTCGTCGGTCTACCTGCACACCTGGGACGACTACCAGTCGTGGACGCTGCGGCTCGTCCAGCGCGAGACGGCCGGCATCGGCCGCACCTACCTGCGCGCCGCCAGCCCCGAGGCCCTGGAACGGCTCGACGGTGGCGCCTCGCACCGCGTCGTCACGCGACGTGCACCGGCCTCGGCGAGGTGTACCTCTTCACCGACCCCGACGGGCACGAGTTCGGCGCTCTACTGGGACGTCGAGTGGTACGCGGCCGACGACCGCGACCGGCCCGGCGCTGAAGAACCAGGCGGCCGCCTATCCCGGCCGCGGAGCGAACCTGCGCCGGCTCGACCACGTCAACTACCTGACCGCCGACGTGCCGGCGACCGCCGCGTTCCTGCGCGACACGCTCGGCGCGCGCTGCACCGAGCAGATCGTCAAGGACGACGGCAGCCCGCAGGCGATCTGGTACTCGCTCGGCAACAAGAGCTACGACCTCGTCTACACCGAGGACTGGACCGGCAGCCGGGGCCGCCTGCACCACCTGGCGTTCGCCACCGACACCCGCGAGGAGATCCTGCGGGCCGCCGACGTCTGCCTCGACGCGGGCGTGCACATCGAGACCGGCCCGCACAAGCACGCCATCCAGCAGACCTTCTTCCTGTACGTGTGGGAGCCCGGCGGCAACCGCGATCGAGATCTGCAACGCCGGCGCGCGGCTGATCCTCGCCCCCGACTGGAAGACGATCAGCTGGACCCGCGAGGAACGCGCCAAGGGCCAGGCGTGGGGCCTGAAGACCATCGACACGTTCCACACCCACGGCACGCCGGTCGTGCCACCATGGATAACCGGTTCGCCGCTCCTGGGGCTCGGCGAGGCCGGCGGTCGAGATCGCCCGCGACCTGGTCGCCGCCGGGGCCGACGTACGCGGGTTCGACCCGCTGGTCGACCCACCGTCCGGTGTGGAGCCGTCGGCGCGACGACGCCGACGCGGTCCGCGACGCCGACCTCGTGCTGAGCGTCAACAGCGCGCACGACGCCCTGCCGGCGCTGGAGAACTCGCTGCCGCGCGCTGCGCCCAGGGGCGATCTGGGCGGACCTCAACACCGCCGCGCCCGCGGTCAAGGCCGCCCTGGTCGAGCGGCTCGGCGGCCGGGACGTCGACGGTGGTCGACGTCGCGCTGATGGCGCCCGGTGCCCGGCAACGGCCTGCGCACGCCGATGCTCGTGTCGGGCACCGGCGCCGTTCGCTACGCCGAGATCCTGGCCGCGCTCGGTGCCGACGTCGACCGTCCAACCCGGTCCGGCGGGCGCCGCGATCTCCCGCAAGCTGCTGCGCAGCGTCTTCTACAAAGGGCTGGCCGCCGCGGTGGTCGAGGCGCTTACCGCCGCCGAGGCGGCCGGCTGCGCGGACTGGCTGCGCGCCAACATCGCCGCCGAGCTGGCCGGCTTCGACGAGCGCACGATCGACCGGCTGGTCGACGGCACCCACCGGCACGCCCGGCGCCGGGCCGACGAGATGGCCGCCGCGAGCCGAGCAGCTGCGCGAGCTCGGCGTCGAGCCGCGCATCGCCGGGCGCCGCCCGGGACCTGCTCATCGCGCTGCGTGACGGGACGACACCGCATGATCATCGACTGTCACGGCCACTACACGACCGCGCCGGCCGCGCACACCGCCTGGCGGGAGGCCCAGCAGGCCGCGTTCGCGGGCCGGCGAGCGCGCCTCCGCCGTACCCCGCGGATCTCCGACGACGAGATCCGCGAGTCGATCGAGGGCAGCCAGCTGCGGCTGATGGCCGAGCGCGGCGTCGACCTCACGCTCTTCTCGCCGCGCGCCTCGGCGATGGGCCACCACGTCGGCGACGAGGCGGTCAGCGCCGCGTGGACGCCGGGCCTGCAACGACCTCATCGCCCGCGTGGTCGCAGCTCTATCCCGGACCGCTTCGCCGGCGTCTGCCAGCTTCCGCAGTCGCCCGGCGTGCCGATCGCCCACGCGGTCGGCCGAGCTGCGGCGCTGCGTCGAGGAGCTCGGGTTCGTCGGCTGCAACCTCAACCCCGACCCCAGCGGCGGCCACTGGACCTCGCCGCCGCTGACCGACCGCGAGCTGGTACCCGCTCTACGAGGCGATGGTCGAGCTGGACGTGCCGGCGATGGTGCACGTGTCGGCGGTGACCAACCCGAACTTCCACGCCACCGGGATCGCACTACCTCAACGCCGACACCACCGCGTTCATGCAGCTGCTCCAGGCCGACCTGTTCACCGACTTCCCGAGCCTGCGCCTGGTCATCCCGCACGGCGGGGGAGCGGTGCCGTACCACTGGGGCCGCTTCCGCGGCCTGGCCGACATGCTCGGCCGGCCGCCGCTGGAGGAATCGCTGCTGCGCAACGTCTTCTTCGACACCTGCGTCTACCACCAGCCCGGCATCGACCTGCTCTTCGACGTCATCGCCGACCGACAACATCCTGTTCGGATCGGAGATGGTCGGCGCCGTGCGCGGCATCGACCCGCGGACCGGCCACCACTTCGACGACACCCGCCGCTACGTCGACGCGCTGGCCCTCGCCGCCGACGACCGCGCGAAGGTCTACGAGGGCAACGCCCGCCGGGTCTACCCGCGACTCGTGCCGAGGTCCATGGCGTAGACCCGGACCGCGCGCCCGGACGAGGGCTCGACCGTCTCGCGTTCGAGGCTCATGCCGAGCTTGACCATCACGCGGGCGGAAGCGTCGTTGCCGACCTGATGAATGCTGACCAGGCGCTCGAGGCCGAGATCGTCGCGCGCGTGCAGCACCACGGCCCGGGCCGCCTCGGTGGCCAGGCCCTGTCCCCAGTGCTGCCGCCCGAGCCGCCATCCGATCTCGACGGCCGGCAGGATCTCGGGAAGGAACGTCGGCACCGCGAGGCCGGTGAACCCGGCCAACTCACCGGTCTCCCGCAGGACGAGGGCGTAGAGCCCGAAGCCGTGCTCCTCCCAGTGCCGCCGGAAGGCGTCCAGCCGCGCCGCGGTGCCTTCCCGGTCCAAAACGCTGCCGTCACCTATCCAGCGCATCACCTCGGGCTGGGAGGTGACCTCGGCGAACGCTTCCAGGTCGTCCTCCTGCCACCGGCGCAGCAGGACTCTCCGCGTGACCAGGCCGTCTACCACCAGCCCACCCTAGTGCCCACCCGTCAACGGGATGGCGCGCGTACGAAGGTGAGCTCGTAGTCCTGCTGCCAGCTCCGGCCCCCGTCGTCGGACGCCTCCCAGCGGCCCAGGATGAGGTCTGGTCGGACGTCGGCGACGAAGCGCTGGTGGAAGTCCGGGTCCTCGCGGGTCAGGGTCCAGTGGCCGCCGGCGAAGGTCATCAGGAACTCCCGGCAGACGCCACGTTCGTCCTGGTAGAGCGCGACGAACCGGTCGTTCGCGTCGCTGCGCCCCAGCACGAGGGTCAGCTCCGAGTGGACGTGCTGGTCGCCCCTGAAGACCGTCCGCACGACCAGCAGCGACTCGCCGAGCCAGCCGATGCTGGTGCTTCCGGGCAGTTCGGTGCCCGGCGGTTCGAGGAACGAGGCGCCCGACAGCGTCGTGCTCCATTCGCCGACGAGTCCATCGAGCCTCGCCATCTCCGTGTTGCGCATGGCTCCCTTCCCTTACGCGACCTCGATCGACCGGAGGGGTTTCTCCAGTATCCGGGGCACGTGCGGGTCCTCGGCGCCATTTCCCTAGAGCAGGCCGCGCAGCAACTCCCGCTCCGCGGCCAGGGTCCACTGGCCGTTGTCGAGTTGGCGTGCGACCTCGGGAAACGCGGCCGCGAGTTCGGGCAGGGTCGTCAGCGGCAGCGGGCCGCGCAGGTTCGGGAAGATCACTACCTTGCCGGCGAAACGGCCCTCGGCGACCGCGTGCAAAGCGTCCGGGGCAGCGTCCAGCCCGCCGACCGCCGACACCGACCGGTTCGGGTGGAGCTCGCCGCTCTCGATGCGGTCGCGTACCCGGCGCAGGTGCGCCACCGACGACCCGCTCGTGCCGACCACGCGCACACCGCGTTGGGCGATCGCGCTGACCTCCCACGCGCACATCGTGCCGCGCGGGAGGCCCGCGAACAGGTTGATCACCCCGCCGTCGGCGAGCTGGTCGAACGCCGACTCGATGGCCCGCACACTCGGCGCCATCACCGCGATGTCGTCGAAGCCGCGCCCGCCTGTCACGGTGCGCAGCCGCTTCGCCAGCGCGGCGGGGTCGTCGCGCTCGGCCAGGAACGTTAGCGCCGCCGGTGGGCTGTCACCGAACGTCGTCGCCGCGCGGCCGCTGCGGTCGGTCGCCACGATGGCCGCCGGTCCGTCGGCGCGCTCCAACCCCCGCTGCACGTGCATCCGGCCCAGCGGCCCACCCGCGCCCAGCACCCACAGGCGTCCGGCGGGCGCGAGGTCGGTGCGGATCGGCGCGTACGCCGTGGCGAGGTCGTCGCCGTCCGTACCAAGCAGGGCCAGCCCGTCGTAGTGCAGGCGGCCCACATCGACCTGTACGCGCCGCGGCAGCGGCTCGGCCGTGACCAGGGCGCATGTTCCGCCCGGCGCGAGCACGGCCAGGGCGCGTTCGACGAGCTCTGGTTCGGGGCCGAGCACCGCGACGTCGTCCACGGCGGAGTCGGGAGGGCCGGCGGTCACCTCGACGCCCGCCTCAGCGGCCCACACACCGACGAGGTCGGCGAACCGCTCATCGCGCACGTCGAGATGGACCAGGCGTGGCCGCCAGTCGGCCGCCGCGCCGAGCGTGACACCCGCGCCGTCCCCGGTGAGCCACACCGTGCCGCCCGCGCGCCAGGTGGTGCGGTAGGACGCGGAGTACGCCGCCTCGACGCAGGCCCAGGGCTCGGCCAGCGCCGCCTCGGCGTAGCCGGTGCCGCCGCGCACCGGCACGAGGTAGGGCAGGACCTCCGGTGCGAGCACGGCGTACTGGGCCAGCCCGCCCGTCAGGTCGTGGCCGTAGGCCCGGGCGACGCCGTCGATGACCGTGTCGGCCTGGACGATGAAGCGGTCGCCGGGCGCGTACGCGTCGCTCAGCGCCGGACCGACGGCCGCGACCGTGAGGGTCACCTCGTGGCCCGGCACGATCGGGTATCGGCGGATCCGGGGGTGATCCAGGCCGAGCCGGGCGACCTTGACGTCGGAGAAGCAGATCCCGACGGCGTCGTGCCGGACCAGCAACTCGTCGGGACCCGGCACCGGCAGCGGTTCGGTGCCGGGAGGATCCAGGTCGGACAGTCCGGGGCCGGTCAATCGCCACACCCGATGCTGCCCGGGTAGCGTCCCGGCCACGTTCCGATAGTCCTCGAGAGCGGTGTCCACGCCGGGAACCGTACTCAGTCGACGACCTTGACGTCCTTCCAGAACGCCACCCGGTCGCGGACCATCTCGGCGTCGGGCTTGGGCTCGGGGTAGTACCAGACGGCGTCGGCGCTGCTCTGGCCCTCGTGTTCGAGGGTGTAGTACGAGGCCGTGCCCTTCCAGGGGCAGATCGTGTGCGTGTCGGAGTCCTTGATCAGGTCGTCCCGCAGCGCCGCACGCGGGAAGTAGTGGTTGCCCTCCACGACGACGGTGTCGGTGGACTCGGCTATGACCAGGTCGTTCCAGATCGCTTTCGGCATGGGACCCAACCTATGCCGCGTCCCGGGCGGCTGCCAGGTCGGTCCGCGCCGCCACGGTCCGCGGCCGGAGCAGCAGGACCGCGAAGGCGACCAGCCAGACGCTCCACAGGACGTAGCCGACGAAGTTGGCCAGGTCGACGCCGGGCAGGTCCAGCGGGGACAGCACGCCGGCCAGGACGAGCACCGCCGACACCGCGCCGAGGGCGGTGAACCAGCGGCCGGCGAACGTCCGGCCGAGCGCGGCCAGCACCAGCAGCGTCCAGGCGGCGGTGAGCAGGTAGCCGAAGGTCTCGCCGATGAGGTTGCCGAGGACCCGGTGCGCGGTCTCGAAGGAGTCACGGGCCGCGGCGGCGACGGCCGGGTCGGGGCTGGTCGGCGTCGGCGGCGTACCCGGGAACCAGCAGCGGCCAGCGGGACAGGCCGATCACCTGGACCACCGCGGCGGCGATGCCGACCGGCACGGCGATGCGCATCGCGCGGCCGGGCGGAGAGCCGGCCGACGCCGATGGCGATCGGCGCGAACAGCGCGGCGGACAGGGCCAGCACGGCGAACCAGCCGGTCACGGCGCCCTGCGTAGCCCGGAACGCGGCGAGGATGTCGTCGGCCGGCTCCTTGAGCATGTCCGGGTAGTTGAACACGCGTGCCGAGCGCGGTGAACGCGACGTTGGTCAGCACGGCGGCGGCGATCAGCAGGGCCGCGGTGAGCTTGCGGTTCATGACGTTCCTTCCTGGGTGGTGGGTGTGCGTGGCCGCGGCGATCCAGGCGACGAGGAGGTTGTCGGGGTGGTCGGCGAGGTGGTCGCGGGCGAGGGCATCCACCCGGTCGCGGTCGCCGGCGAGGTGGGCGGCGGCGATCGCGACCAGTTGCCGGTCGCGGGTGCGTGCCCGCCGTCCGGCCGCAGCCGCCGGGGATCGTGAGGCGGCCGCGGCCGGGTCGTCGCTGGTCGACTGGCGGATCCGCGGTCGTCGGTGTCGCCTCGGGTCTGAGGCAGCCTGCCGGAGTGCGCGGCGCCGCTGACACTGCGCTGACACCGCTGACGCGACCGACGCCTATGCTCAGCGTGCTGACCGTGGCGTGCTGGGTCCGGTCGAGGTGCGCCGCGACGGCGCCCGCTGGCCGTCCCGGCGGGAAGACGACCGAGGTGCTGATCCGGCTCGCCCTCGACGCCGGGTCGGTCCGGCCGACCGGCTGATCGAGGACCTGTGGCCGGGCGGCCCGGCCGGCAACACGCTGCAGGCGAAGGTGTCGAGGCTGCGCCGGGCGCTCGGCGATCCGGCCCTGTGACCGGCGGCCGCCGGCTACACCCTCGACGTCGACCCGGCCGGTCGACGCGCTCGAGGTGCTCCGGCTGGCCGACGGCCCGCCGGCGACCGGTGCCCGCCGGGATCGCGGCGCTGGCGATGTTCCGCGGCGACGTGCTGCCCGACGCCGGCGACGGCGACTGGCTCGCGCCGCACCGGGCCCGGCTGGCCGAGGCCCGGCTGCGCCTGACCGAGGACCAGCTCGCCGCCCGGCTCGACCTCGGCGCCGCCGGCGAGCTGATCGGCGAGCTGGAGGCGCTGGTCGCCGCCCACCCGCTGCGCGAAGGGCTGTGGCAGCTGCTGATCACCGCGCTGTACCGGGCCGGCCGGCAGGCCGACGCGCTGGCCGCGTACCGCCGGGTCCAGCGCCGGCTGGCCGACGAGCTGGGCTCGACCCGGGCGCCGAGCTGCGGGCTCTGGAACAGCGGGTCCTGCGCCAGGATCGCGGGCTGCGCTCGCCAGGCGCCGGCGACCGGCCGGGAAACCTTGCCGGGCCTGTCGGCGTCGCTGGTCGGCCGGGACGCCGACCTGGCGGCGGTCGCCGAGCTGCTCGGCGACCAGCGGCTGGTCACCGTGGTCGGCCCGGCCGGGGTCGGCAAGACCCGGCTGGCGATCGAGGTGGCCGCGGCCGCCGGGCCGGCGGCGGGGCGTGGCTGGTGCGGCTGGACGGCGGCCGCCGGCGCGTCGCTCTGGCCGAGCGTCGGCGAGGCGTTCGGCGTGAGCGCGGCCACCGAGGCGATGGTCCTCGACCGGCTGCGCGGCCTCGAGCTGCTGCTGGTGCTCGACAACTGCGAGCACCTCGTCGACGACGCTGCCCGACGTGGTCGAGCCGCGATGCTGAGCGCGGCGCCCGGGCTGCGGGTCCTGGCCACCAGCCAGGTGCCGCTGGGCATGGACGGCGAGATCGTGTACCCGCTGGAGCCGCTGACGATCGCGGACTCGGTCGCGCTGTTCCGCGAGCGGGCCGCGCGGCACGCCGGTCGTTCGCGCTGGACGAGGACACCGAGCCCGACGTCGAGGCGGTGTGCCGCTCGCTCGACGGCCTGCCGCTGGCCATCGAGCTGGCCGCCGCCCGCGTCAAGGCGCTGTCGGTGCAGGAGATCGCCCGGCGGCTCGACGACCGGTTCACCCTGCTCAACGATCCGACCAGCCACCGCCCGCCGCGGCAGCGGACCCTGCGCGCGGCCATCGCCTGGAGCTACGACCTGCTGTTCCCCGACGACCAGCGCGGGCTGTGGGCGCTGGCGTGCTTCTCCGGCGGCGCGCCGCTGGCCGCCGTCGAGTACGTGCTCGGCCGCGCTCGGCGTGCCGGCCGCCTCGGCCGTCGACGTCGTCGGCCGGCTGGTCGACCGGTCGCTGGTCGGCGTCGACGTCGGGCCGGCGGCGCGGTGCGCTACCGGCTGCTGGACAGCGTCCGCGAGTTCAGCCTGCGACCGGCTGCGCGAGGCGGGACTGGCCGACGTCGCGCTCGGGCGCGCACGCGGCGTGGTTCGGCCGCGGCGGCCGACCGGGCCGCGGCGGGGCGTCCGCGGCCCGGAGCAGGCCGAGCACCTGGCCATCGTCCGCACCGAGCGGGCCAACATCGACGCCGCGCTGGCCTGGGCCGGCGGCCACGACCCGCTGCTGGGCCTGCGGATCGCCAACGGGTTCGGCTGGGCCTGGGTCGGTCCTCGGCGCCGGCCGCGACGCGGCGCGAGCGCATCCGCGCCGCGCTCGCCGCGGCCGGCACGCGCGGCCGCGGCCGAAGGAGCGCGTCGACCGGGCTGCTGCTGGCCGGCTGGCTCGAGGCGTCCGGCGGGGACCTGGACCGGGCGACCGCCGACATCGAGCACGGCGATGGCGCTCGACGACGACGAGCTGCGCGCCGTGGGCGCGGCTGTACCTCGCCGTTCGTGCGCAGCCAGCAGGGCCGGGCCCAGGACGCGCTGGCGCTGCTGGCCGACTGCCGGACCGCGTTCCACCGCGCGCGGCCAGGCTGGGAGGAGGGCGCGAGCTGGGTGCTGGCGGCGTGGGCCGAGATCGCGCTCGGCGAGACGGCCCGGGGCCGGGCCGCCTGCGACGAGGCGCTGCGCCTGCTCGAGCCCGCTCGGCGACGAGTGGGCGCTCAGCCACGCCGAGGCGCATGCTGGGCGGGCTGGCCCAGGCCGAGCACCGGTTCGCCGACGCCGCCGCCCACCTGAGCCGCGCCGCGGACGCCGCGCACGCGCTCGGGTTCGCCGCGGCCGAGGCGCACCACCTGACCAACCTGGGCCGCGCCCAGCAGCAGACCGGCGATCCGCCGCGGCCGCCGCCACCCTCGAGCGGGCGCGTCGACGACCGCCCGGGCCACCGGTGATCTGCGCACCGCCGCGCTGGCCCGGTGCGCCTCGGCCGGGTGCTGCGTGCGCTGGGCCAGGTCGAGCCGCGCCGGGCGTCGTCGAGTCCGCGCAGCGCTGGTACGACGCCGCCGGCGGCGGCGACGGCGCCCTGCTCGCCGAATACCTGCTGGCCGCCCTCGACGCCGACGAGGTGCGCCTCGGCGAGGTACTGGGCACCGCCCGCCTGGCCCACGCCGTCGAGGTCGAGGTGCTCGCCCTGGACGCCCTGGCCCGGCTGCACGCCGAAGACGGACGAAGCGCGGAGGCCCGGGCCCTGCTCGACACCGCGGACGCCGCCATGCCAGGGGCCGCGCACCTCGTCACGGAGCTCGACCGGGTCGACCGCGACCGGGCCCGGGCGTTGCTCGGCAGTGATCAGGGGTTGAGGCGCCCGTAGGACACCAGGGTGCGCAGGCTGCCCAGGGTGACGATGCCGCGCCATTCGCCGAGCGCCGCCTGGCCGGGCGGCTCCCAGGTGACCGGCCACCCGCCGTCGTCCTGCTGGTCGCGTTCGAGGCGGTCGAGGTGGGCCTGGATGACGTCTTCGCCGAAGAGGCCGCGCCACGGGCTGTCGGCGGACGGCGCGACGCTGAGCGGCGAGAGGCCGTACGTGTTGTCGTCCGGGTCGAGGCGGAACCACGAGCGCTTTGGTGAGCGCCTCGCGGACCTTGGCCGCGGCCGCCGTGGCGCGGTCGCGCTCCGGGGTGTGCTCGAGGAACACCAGCACCTCGCTCAAAGCGTGCGCGTCGGTCGGCAGGTCGGCGGTGTCGAGTTGCTGCCAGACGTAGGCCGCTGGCCGCCTGCGATCCACGGGTGTTCGACGCCCAGCTGGTAGCAGCACGGCCGACGATGCCCGCGGTGGGGTTGAGGCCCGGCTCGTAGGTCCACGTCCGACCAATGCTCCGCCCGCGGATAGTCTTCGATCACCGGGAAGGCGAGCGGCACGGCGCCGCCGGACTCCACCTTCTCGAGGTAGTCGCACGCGGCCTGGACCAGTGGCAGGTCGACGGTGCGCGCGGTGGCCATGGCCTGCAGCGCGCACTCGACGTCGATGGGCAGGCTGGCCGGGCAGCGCTTGTCGGGCTCGAGCCCGTGCCCGAACCCACCGTCGTCGTTGCGGTAGCCGCGCAGGGCGTCGAGCACACCCGTGCCGGACGCGCCCTCGAAGCAGGTGGCGAAGAGCCTCCGCTCCAGGAGCCGGCCGTCACGCCGGAGAAAGTCCCGCCCATCGGCGAATCGCTCGTCCATGCCGGGGACCGTACCCGTCAGCGCCGCATCCGGATTGAACGAATCGGACCCAGGACGGCCAGCCCGACCAGTCCGGTGACGACCGGGTTGAGGCCGATGACGAGGAACTGGACGGCGATCGGCGCTCCGGAGAGCAGCCCGACGGCGGCCGTGCCGGTCGCCGCTGCGGTGATCTTGAGGCCGGCGCCGATGGTGAAGACCTGCGCCCGTACCTCGGGGGGCGCCAGGGCGTCGCGGGCGGTGAACAGCGCGCTGACCAACGGCCCGAGGAAGAGCCCCGAGATGGCGAGGGCCACGGTCAGGGTGGCCAGCGAGGTGGTGACGGCGCAGGCGACGATCGACAGCCCCGTCCCGCACATGGCGACCATGACGACGACCGGCGCGTGCGCCGCCGGCGCCGGACGGGCCGTCCACAGTAGGGAGCCGAGCACGGCGCCGACGGCGATCGCGGACATCATCAGCCCGGCCGCCGAGGGTCGCTGGTGCGCGGTCGCCGCGAGCGCGACCACAACCGGCACCGCGCCGGGACCGAGCTGGCCGACGGAACTGGCGACGATGACGGTGGCCAGCGTCCGGTCGCCCGCGATGGCTCTGGCGCCCCGCGGTCATCGACGGCCGCCTGCGCCCGGTGTGCACGACCGGCCGCCGCACCGGCAGGGCCGCGGCCACCAGGGCGCCCGCGGCGGATATTCCGGCCATCAGCAGGCACGCGGCGGTGCTGCCGGCCAGGCTGGCGGCAAGGGCGGTCAGCGCGGGCCCGGCGACACCGGCGATGTTGTAGGTCAGCGCATCGACGCCGAACGCCCGCGGCAGTGCCGTCGGGCCGGCCAGCCGGGACACCTGACTGCTCAGGCCGCCGGTCAGCGCCGGACCGCAGGACCCACCGAGCAGGAGGACGAGCAGCGACGCGCCCAGCGGCAGGCTTCCCAGGGTGAGCGCGGTCAGCGCCAGCGACGTCGAGAACCCGAGCGTGAGGGCGCCGATCGCCAGGGCGGGCCGGGCCGACCAGTCCGTCAGCGCTCCGACGACGGGTGCGGCCACGACGTGGGGAATCATCAGGCACGCGACGAGCAGGCCCGTGGTGCCGGCGTGCGCGAACCGGTCGAGGGCCAGCAGGATCAGGGCGACCCGCCCGCCCTCGTCAGCCGTGCGAACCAGGACGGCGGCGCTGGCGTAAAAGACCAGGCGGGTGGCGGGCACGGGCCACCCTACGTGCTAGGCAGATCGTTGGTCTGCCCAATTACTGGGCTTTGTCGCGCGCCTCGATCGCTTTGACCGTTGTGGCCAGACCCTTGGCGAACATGCCGGTGCCGACGACGCCGAGCAGCGCGCCGATGGCCTTGCCCTTGAAGTTCTTGCCCTCGCGCACGACGACGACGTCCACATCGGTCGTGCCGTCGGGCTGCGGCGTCAACGTGTAGGTGAAGCCCGACCGGCCGCCCCAGGTGTTGGAGTCGGTCGTCGTGAGGACGACGTGGTTGATGTCGGACCAGTCGTAGTGCGCGCGTTCCCAGATGCCGCCGGAGCCCTCGGTGACATCGGCCGAATCGGTGCCGCGCTCGTGCACCTTGAGGTATCCGTCGTCACTGCGGGGGAAGAGCTTCGCACGCCCGGGCCCGAAGTCGGTGAGCCCGGCGACGAACTGCTCGGGCGTCGCGGTAGTGGTCTGATGAAGCCGAATGGTGGCCATGCCTGCCTGCTCCCTCTGGGACCGTCAAGGTCAAGCCTAGAGGAGATCGAGGCTTCGCAGGGTAGCCATGACCGCCCGGTTTCAGGACAGTCCGGCGAGATCGGCGAAGAAGTCCGGATAGGTCTTGGTGACGCAGCCCGGGTCGGCGATCTCGATGCCCGGCACCCGCAGCCCCAGCAGCGCCAGGCTCATCGCCATCCGGTGGTCGTCGTACGTCGCGAACCGCGTCGCCCGGGGTTGCCCAGGATGGACCGTGAAGCCGTCGTCGTCCTCGGTGGCGTCGATGCCCGCCCGGCGCAACTCGGTGACGATCGCGGCGAGCCGGTCGGTCTCCTTGCGCCTGATGAAGCCGATGCCCCGCACCCGCGTCGGCGAGTCCGCGAAGACCGCGACCGCGGCCAACGTCTGCGCGGTGTCGGAGATGTCGGCCATGTCGACGTCGACGCCGCGGAGGCTGCCGTCGACGCTGACCGTCAGCGAGTCGGTCGTGTGCGAGACGCGGGCGCCCATGCCGGCCAGGACCTCCGCGAAGCGGACGTCGCCCTGCAGGCTCGCGGACCCGAGCCCGCGCACCGTCACCGTGCCGCCCGCCACGGCGGCCGCGCCGAGCAGGTAGGAGGCCGCACTCGCGTCCGGCTCCACGGCGTAGTCGGTCGACCGGTAGCGAACCGGGCGCGACCCGCAGGCCGTCGACGGCGACCCCGAACGAAGCCATCACCGCCTTCGTCATCTCCACGTACGGCGCCGACACCAGGGGCGAGGTGAGCTCCACGCTCAGGCCGTCGGTCATCAGTGGGCCGGCCAGCAGCAGCCCGGACAGGAACTGGCTGGAGATGTGGCCGCTGACCTTGACCGGGCCGCCGCGCATCGGGCCTCGTACGGTCGCCGGCAGGAAGCCGTCCGCGGAGACCTCCGCGCCGAGGTCACGCAGGGCGTCCAGCACCGGGCCGAACGGACGGGCGCGCAACTGCGCGGAGCCGTCGACGACCGTGCGCCCGGGCCGTGCCGCCGCCACCGGCAGGACGAACCGTGCCGTGGTGCCGGACTGGCGGGCGTCGACGGCCGCGTCCGGCGTGCCGGCGCGCAGGTCGGCCCCGGTCACGGTGACGAGCGCGGCCGCGGGGTCGGCGTCCACTGTGGCGCCGAGCGCGGTGACCGCGCCGAGCATCGCCCGGGTGTCGTCGGCGAACAGGACCCCGCTCAGCGTCGACGTGCCCGGCGCCAGGGCGGCGCAGAGCAACGCGCGGTTGGTGATGCTCTTCGAGCCCGGCGGGCGCACGACGGCGTCGAGGGGTCCGCGCGAAGGGGTGACGGTCAGCACGTCCGGGAAGTCAGGCACGGTCCCGGATTCTGCCAGGAACGTCAGCTCGCCGGGCGCCGGTAGACGCCGTACCACCAGGTCTGGGCCAGTTCGCGGGCGAAGGCGGCGTCCTGGTCGGCGCCGGCGGCGGTGATGTGTTCGACGATGGCCCGCTCGCCGCCGAGGACGATCAGGCGGCTGACGCCGACCGGGTCGACGTCGGCCGAGACCCGGCCGGCGGCCTGCTCATCGCGGAGCCCGGCGATCGTCCGGTCCGGTGAAACGGGCGAGGCCCTCGTTCCAGAAGTCGCGCACGGTCGCGTCGTAGCTGGCGACCTCGGCGATGGCCCGCACGACGGCGGCGTGTTCCCGGTAGACCCCCAGCACCCGCAGGAAGCCGTCCGCGAGCCGGTCGACCCCGTCCGTCGGCGCCCACGTGGAGGTGATGTCGAACGACGCCGTCACGAACTCGGTGGCCAGCTTCAGCACCAGGTCGACCTTGTCGCGGAAGTGTGCGTAGAAGGTCGAGCGGGCGACGCCGGCCTCGGTGGCGATCTGCTGCACGCCGAGCTCGGTGAAGTTCGCGCCGTTGATCAGCAGACGTCGCGTCGCGGCCAGGATGTCGGCTTCGGCCGAGGCCGGCCGGCCCAGGTTCGGCGCGCGCCGCCGGGTGATCGAAGGCATGTTCGTCACCCTACACGTCGCTCGGACACGGTGTAGTTTAAGTCGGACGCCGTGTCCGAACGGGGTGACCGGCTGAGTTGGCAGAAAAAGGGGACAGAACAGTGAAATATCGTCTGCTGGGGCGCACCGGGGTGTGGATTTCCGAGATCGCCCTCGGCGCGATCACGTTCGGCGGCAAGGAACACCCGGTCTACAGCAAGCTGGGCGCGCTCGGGCAGGACGAGGTCGACCGGCTGGTCGGCACGGCGCTCGACGGCGGGGGTCAACTTCATCGACACCGCCGACGTGTACGCCGACGGCGAGAGCGAGCAGCTGCTCGGCCAGGCGATCGGAAGCGGCGTCGGCGGGACGTGGTGCTGGGCACCAAGCTGCTCGCCCCCGTCGGACCGGGTCCCAACGACCAGGGCCTCACCCGGCTGCACGTGATGCGGGCGCTGGAAGACAGCCTGCGCCGGCTGGGCACCGACTACATCGACCTGTACCAGATCCACAACCACGACCAGGTGACGCCGATCGAGGAGACGCTCAGCGCGCTCGACGACGCCGTGCGCCAGGGCAAGGTCCGCTACATCGGCTGTTCCAACCTCGCCGCCTGGCAGATCAGCAAGGCGCTCGGCGTCTCCGCCCTGCACAACCAGGTGCGGTTCGAGTCCAAGCAGACGCACTACTCGCTGGTGTCCCGCGACGCCGAGCGCGACCTGGTGCCGATGGCGGAGGACGCCGGGCTGAGCCTGACGGTGTGGGCCCCGCTCGCCGGCGGCTTCCTCTCGGGCAAGCACAGCCGTGGCGGTGCGAGCACCGAGCAGGACTCCCGCCGGGTCCAGGCCGGCGGCGACTTCGTCCCGTTCGAGGAGGAGCACGGCTTCAAGGTGCTCGACGTGGTCCGCTCGGTCGCCGCGCGGCACGACGTGAGCCCGGCCCGGGTCTCGATCGCCTGGCTGCTCGCCCAGCGGGCCGTCACCAGCGTCATCGTCGGCGCCCGCAAGATCGAGCAGCTCGAGGACAACATCGCCGCCAGCGGCCTGGTCCTGACCGAGCAGGACCTCGCGGAGCTCGACGAGGTCAGCCGGCCGCCGGTCAGCTACCCGAACTGGATCCAGGCGGCGTTCGGCCCCGCCCGGATCCCGGCCGCGAACCTGGCCTGACTCAGGAGGGGTACACCTCGAACTCGTAGATGCGTGCGGCCTGGTCGGACGTGCTGGTCGGCGTGATGACGTTCAACCGGAGATAGCGCGCGCTGACCGGGCCGAACGTGTTGGTGGTGACGTTGGCGGTGTTGCCGCGGACCTGCGCGACGGTGGTCCAGGCGGTGCCGTCGAGGCTGGCCTGGATGTCGAAGTCGCGGGTGTTCGAAGCCGGCGCTCTCGCCGCCGGCTCCGGCATGGCGGACGACGACGCGGCCGACGGCGATGCTGGACTGCAGGTCGACGCGCCACCATTTGGCGGCGCCGACGGAGCACCACTTGTCGGCGTTGCCGCCGTTGGTCGTGCCGTTGACGGCCTTCTCCGGGCCTTCGCCGGTGGCGCACCGGCTGTCGGAGGTGGCGGGCTTGTTCAGGGCGAGGTTCGTCGCCGGCGGGGTGCTGCCGGTAAGCGCGAAGTCGTCGATGTCGAACAGCCCGCCGCCGTTGCCGGTGAAGACCAGGAACAGCGGCCCCGATCCGGCGGTGAGGCCCGTGCTGACGTCGGCGTAGACGCCGTAGCCGCCGGTGTTGGGCACCGCGACCGAGCCCAGCAGCGGGCCGGTGGCCGAGCCGGAGCGCACCTGGATCGTGCCGCCCGACCCGCCCGACGCCACCCGGGCGGTGAAGCCGGTGCGGCCCGCCACGGAGACGCCGGAGAAGCCGATCCAGTCGCCGGTGTCGATGTAGCCGACACGGTTGCCGCCGTGCGCGGCGGCGTCGGCGACGATCTGCACGCCGGACTGCGCGGTGAACGACTCCGCCTCGACCCGGCCGCTCGGTGGCGCGGTCTCCCAGGGCACCTGCGGTGAGCGGTAGAAGTTGATGCCCTGTGCCGTCCACCGGGGGCCCTGCGCGCCGAGGCGCACCTTGAAGGTGTCCCAGTTGCGGGCCGACTGCGGTGACCAGGCGACCTCGGCGAGCGCGGGCAGCCGGGGGAAGGCCATGAACTCGATGTCGGCGAGCCGCGCGATGGTCTCGGTCCACAGTGGCGCCTCGACGCCGAGGATCGCGCCGGCGGGCACGCCCGGCAGCAGGGTGGCGGGATCCCAGTTGTACGCGGTCTGCACCTCGATCAGCCCGGCCCAGCTGAGCCCGAGCGGGGTCTGCGTTGGTGTACTTCATGTCGAGGTAGGTCTTGTTGGCCGGCGACATGACGACCTTGGCGCCCTTGGTGACCGCGGCGGTCAGGTCCGCGTCGGACGTGGTCGTGCCCCAGAACTGCGCGACCCGGCCCGGCGTGTGGTCGGCCTGCCCGAGCTGGTGCCAGCCCATGACGGTCTTGCCGGCGGTGCCGACGAACGGCTGGACCCGGTTCATGAACGTGCGGTAGTCGGCGTCGGAGGTGCTGTGCGCCTCGTCGCCACCGACGTGCAGGTAGGGGCCGGGGGTCAGCGCGGCCAACTCGGTGAGCACCTGCCGCACGAACGTGTAGGTGACCTCCTTGCCCACGCACAGCGAGCTGAAGCCGACCTCGGTGCCGGTGTAGAGCGGCGGTGCGACGTTGTCGCAGTTGAGCTCGGCGTACGAGGCGAGGGCCGCGTTGGTGTGCCCCGGCATGTCGATCTCCGGGCACGATCGTGATGTGCCGGGAGGCGGCGTACGCGACCAGATCGGTGTACTGCGCCTTGGTGTAGAAGCCGCCCGCGCCGCCGCCGACCTGGGTGCTGCCGCCCACCGTGGTCAGGCGCGGCCAGGCGTCGACCACGATCCGCCAGCCCTGGTCGTCGGACAGGTGCAGGTGCAGAGTGTTGATCTTGTACTGGCTGATCTCGTCGATGTAGCGCTTCACGACGTCGACGCCGAAGAAGTGCCGCGACACGTCGAGCATCGCGCCCCGGTACGCGTACCGCGGGCGGTCGATGATCCGGGCGCCGGCGAGCTCCCACGGTCCGGATTGGACGGTCCGGGCCTCGACGGTCGCCGGGAACAACTGCCGCAGGGTCTGCACGCCGTAGAAAAGCCCGGCCGCGGTCTGCGCGCGCACGGTGACCAGCGTCGCGGTCACGTCCAGTTGGTAGCCCTCGGCGCCGACGCTCGGGTCGGCGCCGGAGAGCAGCAGCGCGATGCCGGTCGAGGGCGTGCCGGTCGTGGTGGTGACGGGCAGCGCGTAGCCGGTGGAGGGGCGCAGGATCCCGGCGAGGTAGGTGCCGACGGCGGTGGCGGCGGCCGAGGTCTGGATCGCGGCGCCGGCCGGCAATGTGTAGACCACGCCGGTGGTCGGCTGCACCGTCACCGGCGCCGGCACGACGCTCTGCGGGCTCACCACGGCGGCACTGGCTGGTGTGGCCCCGGCGACGAGCCCGGCGGCGGTGAGGACGATGACTGCGGCGACGGGCAGGGCGCGACGGGGCACGACGACCTCCAACGAAACGGTAAAGTTTCCTTCGAGTTCGACGGCAGGCTATGTCTCACTAGCGATACTGTCAACACAGTGCCGGTTTCAAGAGCGCCCCCTCAGCGGCTAACGGCGTTCTCCCGTTCGATCCGCGAGAGCTTATCGGGGTTGCGGACGATGTAGAGCCCGCTGACCAGGCCGTCGTCGATCCGCACGGCCACGACGTTGTCGATCTCCCCGTCGATCCGGATGATCAGCGCCGGCGAGCCGTTGATCTGCACCGGCTCGACGGTCACCACGCCATGGACCCGGGGCAGGCCGGCCGCCAGCACCCGGGAGACCTTGTCCGCGCCCACGACGGGCTTCGGAATGGCCTGCCGGAGCCCGCCGCCGTCGCCGAGCAGCACGACGTCCGGCGCGAGGATGTCGACCAGGTTCTGCAGGTCGCCCGTCTCGACCGCCCGCTGGAACGCCTCGATGGCGCCGCGGGCCTCGGCCGCGGACACGGCTCCGCGCGGGCGGCGCGCCGCGACGTGCGCCCGCGCCCGGTGCGCGATCTGGCGGACCGTGGCCGGCTCCTTGTCGACGGCCTCCGCGATCTCGTCGTACCCCAGGTCGAAGACCTCGCGCAGCACGAAGACGGCGCGTTCGGTCGGTGTGAGCGTCTCCAGCACCAACAGCATCGCCATCGAGACGCTCTCGGCGAGCTCGACGTCCTCGGCCACGTCGGGCGCGGTCAGCAGCGGCTCGGGCAGCCACTGACCGACGTAGGTCTCCTTGCGCCGGCTGAGGGTGCGCAGCCGGTTCAGCGCCTGGCGGGTGGTGATCCGCACCAGGTACGCACGCTGGTCCCGCACCGTGTCGAGGTCGACGTCCACCCAGCGCAACCAGGTCTCCTGCAGCACGTCCTCGGCGTCGGCGGCCGAGCCCAGCAGCTCGTAGGCGACGGTGAACAACAGGTTCCGGTGGGCGACGAACGCCTCGGTCGCGGTCACGGCTCCTCCTCGGCTTCGACTCTGACACCCACGAGACACCGGCCACCACCGCCGCGTGACACCGACCCGGGTATGGCGTGGGTCACGTGGCCAGCGGTGTCACAGGGGCCGGGCCGCCGGTGACTCATGAGCGTCCGGTACGCGAGACCACAAGCGAGGAGGACGTCATGGACGCCCGATTCAACCTGTTCGAGAGCCCGACCGCCGCCAAGTTCGCCAAGCGTGTCTTCAACGCCGCTTCGGTCCTCGGCCAGTCGAGCCTCCCGCTGGCCACCATGGAACTGGTGCAGTTGCGGGTCAGCCAGATCAATGGCTGCGCGATGTGCGTCGACATGCACACCAAGGAGGCGTCGGCCGCGGGCGAGACCGCGACGCGGCTCAACCTGGTCGCCGTCTGGCGCGAGGCCACCGTGTTCACGGAGGCGGAGCGGGCCGCGCTCGCGCTGGCCGAGGAGGGCGCCCGCCTCGCAGACGCGCACGAGGGTGTCTCCGACGAGACCTGGGCCCAGGTGCGCAAGAACTTCGACGACGACGAGGTGGGTGCGCTGGTCTGTCTGGTCGGCATGATCAACCTGGCGAACCGGCTCAACGTGATCGTGCGGACCCCGGCCGGTTCGTACGAGGCCGGTATGGCCGCCACGATGTTCACCTGACGGGCTGAGCCGGCCCGGCGTCGTGCCGGGCCGGCTCCCGCACTACTTCTTCGGCCGGATGGTTTTGGCCTCGACGGCCGGCGTCCCGCCGTTGCCGGCCTCCGCCAGGTTGCCCAGCCGGGCCAGCAGCGCGGGAAGGTCGACGCCGGTCAGGTCGGAGCCGAGCTGCAGGCCCTGCGCCACGTTGCCGGCCACCGACTTGGTCAGCGCCGACGCGCCGTCGGTGGAGATGACCGTCATCTTGTCGATCGCGCTCATCGGCTCGGCTCGCCGCCTCGACCACCTCGGGCAGCACCCGGACCAGCAGGTCGAGCACGGCGGCCTCGCCGTACGTGGCGAACGCCTCGGCCTTGCGGGCCATCGCCTCGGCCTCGGCCTGGCCCTTGCGCCAGGATCGCCGCCGCCTCGGCCGGACCCTCCCGCTCGACGGCCTCGGCGATCGCCGTGCGCCGGCGCTGCTCGGCCTCGCCCTCCTTGGCGCCCTCGATCGCGTCGGCCTCGGCCAGCGCCGCCCGGCGGGCCCGCTCGCCCTCACCGGTCAGCCGGGCCTGCTCGGCGCCTGGCCTGCGCGGCGGCGATGGTGGCCTGCCGCTCGGCGTCGGCCTTGAAGCACCGCCGCGTTGCGGGCCGCCTCGGCCTCCTGCTCGAGCCTTGTACCGGGCCGCGTCGGCCGGCTTGCGCACCTCGGTGTCGAGCTGCCGCTGCTTGAGCTCGGCGTTGCGCTCGGCGACCTTCTCCTGCTCGGCGAGGATGGCCTGGTCGCGCTCGGCCTGCGCGAGCGGGCCGGCCGCCGCCGACCTGGCCTTGGCCGCGTCGATCTCGGCCTGGATCTCGGCCTTCTTGAGCGCCAGGTTGCCGTTCGGCCTCCGCGATCGCCTCCTCGGCCAGCAGCCGCTCCTGCTCGGCGGCCTGCCGGGCGCGGGCCTCGGCGATCGCCGCCTCCTTGAGCACCCGGGCCGCCTCCGGCCGGCCGAGGTCCTGCAGGTAGGAGCCCTCGGCCAGGATGTCCTGCAGCTGGAACGTGTCGAGCACCAGGCCCTGGTTGGTCAGCGAGTGCTCGGCCTCCTCGGCGACCGCGGACGCGAACGCCGCCCGGTCCCGGATGATCTCCTCGACGGTGAGCCGGCCGACGATCGAGCGCAGCGAGCCGGCCAGCACCTCGCGGGTGAACTCGTCGATCTCCGTCCTGCTGGTGCAGGAACCGCTGGGCGGCGGCGCGGATCGCGTCCTCGGTGCCGCCGACCTTGACGATCGCGACGCCTTGCAGGTCGGCGCGGATGCCCTGCTTGCTCACCGCGCCGCGGATCCGACGTGGATGCGCCGGCTGGACAGGTCGAGCGACTGCAGCTTCTGCACCACCGGCATGACGAAGACCGACGCGCCCATCACGACCTTCTGGCCGGACAGGTCGGTCTGACCGGCTGCCGTCGGACGAGACTGGTGGCCCGTCCCTTGCGGCCGGTGACGATGAACGCCTCGTTCGGGCCGGCCACCTTGATCCGGGAGAGCACGAACATGACCAGCAGGAGGACCAGCAGCACGGCGCCGCCGATCCCGATGAGGAGTGGCATCTGGATCGCCCTTCAGGTAACGGGGTGAACCGGCTCGACGACGACGCTCGTCTCGCTGGCGGCCTCCACGACGAATATCTCGGCGCCCGCCGGGAGCGGCCGGTCGGCTTTCGCGTAGAGCTTCATCGGTTGCCCGCCGAGGCGGACCCGCACTTCGCCGTACCCGGTCGCGGTGATCGGCGTGACCACCACGCCGACGGTGCCGACCAGATCGGCCCGGGTGGGTGTGGCGTCCGTGCGCATGTTGCGGGCCGCCCGGGACAGGCGCAGCGCCAGGTACGCGGTGGGCAGCGCCGCGAGCACACCCACCGCCGCGGCCGCCGCCACCGTGCCGGGCGTACGCGTGTCGACCAGCTCATTGGTGATCGCACCGGCGAACCCGAGTGCGCCGAGGAAGCCCGCCACCGCCTCGATGGAGAAGAAGTCGGGCAGGTCGACGTGTCCGAAGTGGAGCAACTCGGCGCCGACCAGCGAGAGGGCGAGCACCAGCGCGCCGGTGCCGCCGATGAGCAGGAACACCACGGTGGCCGTGTCCATGTTGACCCCCCCGCCTCCCGACGCGCTGAGTGCAGGGTAGCGACCACTCGCCAGGCGGCGGATCCGTCGATCAGACGCGTGGCCCGAGGAACAGACCGCCGCTCGCGTCGATGACCTGGCCGGTGACCCAGCGGGCCGCGTCGGAGGCCAGGAACGCGACGACCTCGGCGACGTCGTCGGCACCGCCCAGCCGGTTCAGTGCCGTGGTCCCGGCGATGAGGTCGGCCAGCCCGGGCGTTTCGAAGACGGCGCCGTTGGTGGCCGTCCGGGTGGCGCCGGGCGCGACCGCGTTGACCGTGATGCCGCGGACCCCGAGCTCGTTGGCCAGGGTCAGGGTCATCGTCTCGACCGCACCCTTGGTCATGGCGAAGGACGTCTGGCCGGCGTTGGCCATCCGGGTCGCCACGGACGAGATGGTGATGATGCGGCCACCGTCGCGGAACAGCGGCAGCGCCCGCTGGATGATGAAGTACGGCGCGCGCACGTTGACCGCGAACAGGTGGTCGAACTGTGCTGGCGTGGTCGCACCGAGCGGCCCGGCGGGTGGTGCGGCCGCGTTGTTGACGAGGATGTCGAGTGGCCGCCCGGCCAGGCCGGCCTCGACGCCCGCGAAGAGCGTCTCGACGTCGCCGTCCACGCCGAGCTCCGCGCCCACCGCGAACGCGGTGCCGCCGGAACGCACGATCTCGTCGACGGTCGCCTCCGCACCGTCCTTGTCGGTTCCGAAGTGGACGATCGCCGCCGCACCCCGGGCGGCGAGCCGGGTGGCGATCGCCTGCCCGATGCCGCGCGACGCGCCGGTCACGAGTGCGGTCCGGCCGGTCAGGTCAGTCATGGTCACTACCTCCGAAGTGTTAGTCACTACCAATCTGGTAGACGCTAACACAGTGGTAGTCTCTATCGCATGCCGGAGTCACCGCTGCGCGCACAGCGCCGAGCCGAGACGCAGCGCGCGATCCAGGCGCACGCGGTGCGGCTGTTCACCGAGCGGGGATACGACGCCACGACCGTGGCCGACGTCGCCGAGGCGGCGGGCGTCTCGCCGATGACCGTCTACCGGCACTTCCCGACCAAGGAAGACCTGGTCCTGGTCGACGAGATCGGCCGGCTCGTCGGGGAGCGGATCGCCGCGTCGGCCGGCGTGCGGCCGCTGGTCCGCCGGATCGGCCAGGCGCTGGTCGAATCGGCCGCGACGTTGACCGGCGAGGACAGCCGGTTCCTGCTCGCCCGGCTCCAGCTGATGATCCAGGTGCCGGCCTTGCGGGCCCGGCACCTGGACAACCAGTACGTCCTTCAGCAGGCGATCGTCGGCGCACTCGGCGTCGCCGACACGTTCGAGGCCCAGGCGGCCGCGAGCGCCTGCCTGGCGGCGATGCACACGGCATTGGTGCGCTGGGCCGAGGACGACGGCCGCACCGACCTCGCGGGCCTGATCGCCCGGGCGCTGACCGCCGCCTTCGGTTAACGATCAGGCGCGCGCGGCCAGCGCCGCCGAGAGCTTGCCGAGGAACACCCGGATGCTCTCCTCGGTGTGTGGCGCCTCGATCTGGTCGTTCAGCGGGCCTTCGTGGCGCAGCGCCTCGCTGAGGGCGACCATTGTCTGAGTGCGGTCACCCGGGTACAGCCCGCGGACCACGCCGTCGGCTACCCGGTCGACGGCCGCGTCGTCGAGTGTCCGGTCGAACTGGATCCCGTACAGGATCCCGTTGACGTAGCCCTTCCACTCACGGCTGGCTCTCCTTCGGGGCGCGACGGTCCACCGTACCCGGTGGACCGTCGCCCTTGTGCCGTCAGCCGAGCGGCGTGACCGGAACCGTCGAGCGCGCGACGTAGAAGCAGCCCGTGGTCGGCAGGCTGCTCGCGGCCGGTGGCGTGGCGCTGTCGTAGAGGGCCAGCAGGAAGTTCTGCGGGCAACGCCGTGTGCTGCCGGTGCGGATGCCGAAATGCAGGTGTGGGCCGGTCGAGTTGCCGGTGTTGCCGGTCAACCCGAGCTGCTGGCCCGGTGAGACCGACGCGCCGTTCGAGACCGACCACGACGAGAAGTGGCAGTACGTGTAGATGGCCCCGTCGCCGCCGGTCAGGTTGATGCCGCGGCCGCACGAGCTGTCGTCGATGACGACCACGGTGCCGGCGCGGACCGCGTACGCGGGCGTGCCCGTGCCCACTGGCAGGTCGATCGCGGGATAGTCGTGGTGTGGGTCGTCGTACTCGCTGCGCGGCAGCGCGGACCGCGCCAATGGCAACGTGATCGAAGGGGAGCCCGTCGACGAGGTGATCCGGACCGCGTCGGCGACCACGTACCCGGGCTGGCTGGTCCACCGGCTCAGACCGACCACGTTGTAGTCGCCCGCGGCGAGCGTGAAGGTGCCGAGGCTGACCCAGCGCCCGCCGTTGACGCGCTGGTCGACGACCACGCTGCGGGTGCCGGTGGTGGTGGCGACCATGAACGGGGTGGCGCTGTTGTAGCCGGCGTCGGCCGGGTACCAGACCTCGACCAGATGCGCGCCGGCCGCTGCGATCGACGCCTTGAACCAGGCGGCGTCGCTGGTGACGGTGTCGGGGGTGGCGAACCGGTAGTCCGCGCCGTAGCGCTGGGCGGACCAGGCGGAGGTGCCCCAGCCGGTGCTGGCGGTGAACCGGCCGGCGGTGGCGTTGTCGACGGTGGTGGTCGCCGCGGACGCGGAGTCCGCGGGGCCGAGCAGGACCATAGCGGCCGCGACGGCGGCGGCCGACCAACGATTGATGATCTTCACGAGCTGTTCCCTCCGGGGGATTGAGGGGAGCGCGGGCGAAGATATTTAACCAACATATCGAAGTTCATGAAAGAGAGTTTCATGGATATGTGGTGGCGGGTTGACGCAACCAATCGGTTGCTATTAGGTTAAGTAGCAATCAGCTGGTTGCTATGAGGAGGTCGACGTGGCATTCCCCGATCGGATCGAGCGCACGGTCGAGTTGGCGCAGCCCCCGGAGCGGGTCTGGGCGGCGCTGACCACCGCCGAGGGCCTGGGCACGTGGTTCGGCAACCGCGCCGAGGTCGACCTGCGGGTCGGCGGATCGGCCAAGCTCGCCTGGGACAGCGGCGACACCGCCACCCTCACGATCGAGCGCGTCGAGCCGCCGCGGGTCTTCGCCTACACCTGGCCGGTCCACGGCCTGCCGGACACCGATCCGCGACGCACCTATGTGGAGTTCACGCTCGCGCCCAACGGCACCGGCACCACGCTGACGATGGTCGAGAGCGGGTTCGCCCAACTGCCGGACGCTGAGCACAAGGCGGCCTTCCCGGGCAACACCCAGGGTTGGACCAACGAGCTGGGCGAGCTCGTCGCCTACCTCGATGGCCGATCCTGACCCGGAGGCGGTGGCGCAGGAGGTCTTCGCCGCCCTGGCCGACCCGAGCCGGCGTGGCATCCTCGCCGCGCTGGCGGCCGGCGGCCCGGCCACCGCGACGGACCTGGCGGCCCAGCTGCCCATCACCCGGCAGGCCATCGCCAAGCACCTGGGCCTGCTGACCGAGGCGGGGCTGGTGACGGCCGAGCCGGGGGAGCGGCGGCGGGTCCGCTACCGGCTGGACTCCGCACCCATGAAGGTGGCGCAGCAGTTCCTGGCGGCGCTGGCCCGCGACTGGGACGGCCCGCTGGCCGCCCTGCGCGACCGGATGAGCTGAGGAGGCCGGATGAGCTGAGGCGAAGGGGTCAAGCCTCGGTCGGCGGCGCCTGCCGGTGTGACCCGCGCCGGACCGCGTTGAACAGCGGCGGGGAGTACCAGGCCGCCTCGCCGCCGAACCAACGAGCCAGGGACGGTGTCGGCGGGCGCAAGCCGCCGAGCGCGTAGATCGAGACCGCGAACAGCGTGCCGCCGGTGGACAGGCCGAGGCAGACCCAGAGGCGCGGTCTTGATGCCCGCGGTCGCGGTCGGCCCCGACGGTCGCGGCGATGTAGACAGCAGGATCGGCGCGATCATGAACGCGGCCACCGCCCGCAGGAGTTCGATGATGGCGAACACCCGCTGGAGGGCGGCGTTGCGCAGCGAGAAGCCGGCGATGAACAGCGCCGGGGTGACCGAGGCGCCGACGCCGACGCCGATCAGGCCCGTCCCGACCAGCGCGACGATGGTGCTGGGTGGCATGGCGACGGCGATGAAAAGCGCGATGCCCGCGCTCAGGCAGAGCAGCCCGAACAGCGCGAAGTAGTGCAGCAGCCCGCGTGGTGAACAGCGCCGCGAACAGGATCGCGGTGATCACCGCGCCGCCGAACTCGGGCAGGAAGAGCAGCCCCAGCTTCAGGGGCGAGTACCGGTCCGCGAGCAGGACGCTGGTCAGGGCACCGCGGACACCGAGGCGGCCGCGGCGAACATGGCGACGATGATGCCGGCCACCGGCATCGTGGTGGTCAGCGGAGGCAGGATCAGCAGCGGGTGCTTGGAGTGGTACTGCTGGACCAGCAGGAAGACGATCAGCGCGACGCCCGGCGACAGCGGCCCGAGGGTGGCCGGCGTTCGAGGGGCTGGTGGGTCAGCAGCTGCGCCGAACCGTAGAACGCGGCCACGCAGCCGGCCGCGGCCAGTCCGACGGCGAGCGGGGAGCGGGTGGAGGTGGGGTCCGCCGGCGGCGAGTCCTCGATAGGTCAGCAACGACCAGCAGCAGCGCCACGCCGGCGACGCCCGCGATCACCCAGAACAGCGGCCGCCAGGCGTTGGCGTCGGCCTGGACGCCGCCGATCAGCGGGCCCAGCGCGACCGCGCCGAAGATGCGACAGGTTCAGGATCACCGCCGTCGGGCGCACCTTCGACGGCGGGAAGCCGGTGACCAGCGGCGGCACGGCGGCGATCAGCAGGAGGCTGGTGCACAGGCCCTGCAGCACGTGGCCGGTGATGAACATGACCGGCCCGGTCGCGGCCGCGGCGAGGATCGAGCCGATCACGAGGACGATGGCGTAGATGACCAGCATCCGGCGCTGGGGCAGGTGCTGGGCGAGCTGCACCGACAGGACGGTGCCCAGCGCGTAACCGGCGTTGGCCAGGCCCCCCGCCAGGTTCACCTCTTCCGTGTTCATGTCGAGCTGCTGGGAGATGATCGGCATGATCGGCCCCAGCGCCGCCGAGAGCACCAGGTAGGGGATCAGCGCGGCGACGACCATCGTCGCCACCGCGGCGTAGAGCCCTGCCAGCGGACCTCGAAGCGTCATGCCGGAAACCCCATCGTTTTCGGATCCGGGTGCGGTCGTCGGTGGACGGTCATAAGCGCTCATAAGGGACAGTCGTCACAGCCAAGCTACCGTCGCCGACGGGCGGCCCGGGCGATATTGCCGACTTGCCACGGGCGGGACCGACGCGCCGAATGCGGACCCCGAATCCCGTGTGAAGATTCCTTTGTGAGCGGATGGGTCTACAACGAACGCCCGGCGGGCGTCAGCTTCCTGACCGACCGGATCTCCGAGCCGGGCCGCACTGAGATCGAAGACGAGATCTGGGACTGGGTCGTGCGTGGCGAGGACGACGCCGGCGAGTTCGTGGACTATCTGGACGAGGACGAGGCCCGGCATGGCGCCACCGACGAGGAGCTGGCGGCGGCGTACGAGCGGGCGGTGGCCGCCCGCCGGGAGCAGCAGCGCGCGTGGGGAGCGGTGGAGAGCAACCTGACCCGCGCCTTCAAGGAGCTCAACGACCTCGGCGTCCTGGCGCGGGAGAACTTCAGCTGCTGCGGCAGCTGCGCCTCCGCCGAGATCCACGACGAGCGCGACGATTCCCGGCACTGGCACGGCTACCTGTGGTATCACCAGCAGGACACCGAGTCCCTGCTGGCGAGCGCGGACGGCGAGGTCTACCTCGGATACGGCGTCTACCCGCCGGCGGAGTTCGACGAGGCCGCCTACGAGGCCCTGTCGGAGGCCGAGCGGCGGGCCGGCTACCAGGCCGACCTGGAGCGGGTGCTCGACGAGATCGCCTTCCCGGTGCTCCGCCAGCACGGCATGCGGGTGGAGTGGAACCGCAAGCAGTCCAGGCGGATCAGGATCACCGGCGCCCAGTGGTACGCGCCGCTCGAGCACTCGCAGTAGCCTGCGCTCATGCCGAACGACGCCGCCGCCGGGCCAGTGCCCAGGTCGCCGCGGTGCGCGACATCCCGGGGCAGCGGCTCGCGCTCGCGCGCGACCTACCACGGGCCGTCGGGCGACGCCCCGCGTCACCTCCCGTTCCGGCGGGCGGCGATGTCCTTCATGCGCTGGCAGGCCGGCCGGGGCGTGCTCAACCCGTCGGCGCCTAGCCGCCGGGCAGCCGATGGTGGCGGGCGGTGAACGAGCGGCTGCTGCGGGACGGCTGTGAGGCGGTCGCCCGGTCGGGCGGCGAGGCGGGCCACCTCGTCGCCGGCGATCGAGCGCTGGATGGCCTTCGTCGAGAGTCCCACGGCCCGGAACTGGTACCGGGCGCACAACGCCAGCATCGTCGCCGGCTATCTCGACCATCACGACCTCGCCGAGCTCGAGTCCAGGCCCGAGCGGTTCTTCCTCAACGTCGCCCTGGTCCGGGTGCTCTACACGCACGCGCTGGTGGCCGCGCCGCGGCCTGGCGCTGGGTCGGCTCGCGGTGCGGGCCGGTTCGCTCGGCGACCCGCGGCTGGGCATGGCCGGCGTCTTCCTGTCGCTGCGCCGCGTGCTCCCGGACCGCTACCCGCCGACGGCGGAGTTGACGGCGTACCTGGCCGGGGAGAACCGGCTCGGTCGGTTGCTCGACTACGGCGTGATCCAGCCCCGGCTCCAGCGAGCTCTACGACTGGTCGGCCCGCGAGCTCGACGTGCCGGGCCTGTGCGACCTCGTCCGCGACGGCAACCCGACCTACGCGTGGGACTACGCCGACCGGCACGTCTGGACGGCGCCGAACGCGCTGCTGCCGCGCGTGTTGAGCCGGCTGACGTCGTCGAGGGTTCACCCGCGTACGGGTGGAGGGCGTGAAAAGCTGTAGCCATGACCGAGCAGCCGCCGGCCGCGATCAGCGCGTTCATCGGCGCGACGAACGCCGGTGACACCGCGGCGTTCGTCGCCGCCTTCACCGACGACGCCTACGTCCGCGACGGGAGCCGGGAGTTCACCGGCCACTCCGGCGTCGCCGACTGGGACAGCACCGACAACATCGGCGTTGGCATGCACTTCGACCTGCTCGGCTGGGAAGCGACCAGCGTCGACAGCTACGTGCTCACGATCCGCGCGACCAGCCGCCGCTTCAACGGCACCGGCGACCTGCAGCTGACGATGCGCGATGGCCTGATCGCGCGGCTGGAGATCGGTTAGTTAGACACTTCTATTTCACCTCCCGTTCAGGGTATGGTCGCTCGCCTTGGCCAGCTGGATTCCGGGGAGACGGTCGTGGGACGCATTCCGCTCGATGAGGTGCGGGCGCGCACATACAAGACGCGGGACTCGTGGTGGACGGTGCTGCTCGTCGACCCGGTCGCCAGCCGGCTGACCCGCTGGGTCGCGCCCTATCGCTGGTTCACCCCCAACCGCATCACGATGATGGGGTTCCTGACCGGCCTGCTCGCCGCCGCGTTCTTCGCCTTGGGCGGGGTTCGCGACAACCACTGGTGGCTCGTCGCCGGCGCGCTGGCGTACCACGTGAGCTTCCTGCTCGACTGCGTCGACGGCAAGATCGCGCGGCTCAACGGCACCGGCTCGGTGTTCGGCGCGTGGCTCGACTACATCTTCGACCGACTGCGGATCGTGGCCTGCACGGCCGCCCTGATGGGCGGGCAGTACGCGGCCACGAAGAACATCGTCTACCTGGTGCTCGGCGGCGTGGTGGTGTTCCTCGACATGTTCCGCTACCTCAACGCCCTGGAGAACCGCCGGGTCAACCACGAGCTGCGGGCCCAGCTCGAGGACGCCGGCGTCGTGCCCAAGGAGGACAGCAACTCCGGGGTCTCCATGCTCGCCATGGTGGACGGCTCGACGGTCGGGTTGGGCCTGTTCCAGCGGATGCGCGCCGCGCTGCGCGCCAGCCGCATCCGGCCGCACCTGATCAGCGGGATCGAGTTCCAGATGGCGGTCTTCATCATCGCGCCCCTCGCCGGCGCGATCGTGCCGGTCACCCTGGTCGCCGGCGGCCTGCTGGTGCTCTTCGAGCTCGCCCTGATCTACATGCTCTACCAGTCCACCGTGACGGTCGCGCGTCAGACCGCCGCCGCGCGTGAGACGGCGATCCCGGCCCAGCGCGCCCCGATCGACAACCAGGAACCGGTCGCCGCGCGGATCTGACCCCCGTGGGCCTCGTTGGGTCTGGTGACACGCCCGACCGTCCACGAGGGAGCCCGCCCATGCCGCCGACCGAACCCAGCGGTGACCGGCGCCGAGCGATCCTGGCGTTGCTCGCGTTCGCGATGCTGATCGTCTCGTTGGACCAGTACATCGTGGTCGTGGCGCTGCCCGAGATCGGGCGGGGGCTGGGCTACTCGGCACAGACCCTGCAAGCGGTGATCAGCTCGTACGCCGTCGCGTCGGCGGGCTTCCTGCTGCTCGGCGGCCGCGCGTCCGACCTGCTCGGCCGCCGGCGGGTGCTGGTCACCGGCCTCGTGCTCTACGGCGCCGGTTCGGTGGTCGGAGGTCTGGCGACGGGTCCCGGCGTCCTGCTGGTCGCCCGCGCGGTGCAGGGGCTGGGTGGAGCCCTGGTCTTCCCGTCGACCCTCGCGCTGATCAACACGACGTTCCCGGAGGGCCCGCAGCGCAACCGCGCGGTGGCGGTCTGGGGCGGCACCGGCGCCGCCGGGCTGGTCATCGGCGTGCTGCTGGGCGGCCTGCTCACCCAGGCGTTCGGCTGGGAGGCGGTCTTCTTCGTCAACGTGCCGCTCGCGGCGCTCGCCCTGCTGCTCGCGTTCGTGCTCATCCCCGCCGACCGTGCGCGCGAGAAGGGCCGCAGGTTCGACCTGCCCGGCGCCCTGACCGCCGCCGCCGGCATCACCCTGCTCGTCTTCGCCCTCGTGCAGGGACCGAACCTGGGCTGGGCCTCGCCCGGCATCATCGCGAGCGCGGCCGTGGCCGTGCTGGCGATCGCCGCCTCCGCGGTGATCGAGCGGCGCAGCGCCGATCCGCTCATGCCGCCGCACCTGCTCGCCAACCGCAACCTCGCCACGGCCGCGGGGATGGCCTTCATGTTCTGGGCCACGTTCGGCTCGGTGCTCTACTTCCTGACCCTCTACTTCCAGGACATACGCGGGTACGACGCACTGGGTACCGGCGTCGCCTTCCTGATCCCCACCGCCGTCGTCGTGGCCGGGTCGACGTTCGCCGGACAGGTCGCCACCCGGTGGGGACTGCGCCCCACGCTGGTCGTGGCGCTCGCGGTCGGCGCGGTCGGCGCGGTCGCGCTGGGCCTGGCGATGACGCCCGACGGCCCGTACGCCGCGCTGATCCCGGGTCTGATCCTCATCAGCGTGGGCGACGGCATCGCCTTCACGATGATCTTCATCGCCGCCGGCACCGGGGTGGCCGACCGCGAGCAGGGCGTCGCCTCCGGCATCGCCTCGACCAGCACGTCGATCGGCGCCGCGGTCGGTCTCGCGCTGCTCGTGATGGTGGCGGCCGCCGGCACCGAAGGGCTCGCGGGGGAGTCCCTGCGGGTGGAGACCGCCGCCGGCCTGCGCACGGCGGTGTTCGCGATCGCGGTCGGGATCGCGGCCACCGCCCTGCTCGCGCTGAACCTCCGCCCGGATCCGCGCACCCGGGTGGAGGCACAGTGCCCCCGCGGCGTCGCCGTGATCCCGGACTAGCGCCTGGCCGGGCCCGCGGGCGGGATGTTGTGGTCGGGCCGGAACAGGTTCCGCGGGTCGTAGATCTGCTTGACCCAGGCCAGCCGGGCGAACGTCGGCGGGTCCCAGGCCTCGGCGCACCCCGTCCGGCGTCGTGTCGTAGGCGCCCATGAAGTTGGCCATCGCGCGACCGGTCGCCCAGGGAGCCAGCGCGCCGGCGATCGCGGCCAGCGGCCCACGGAGCTCCTCGTGCGCCTCCGGCGGGCCGACGGCGCCGGCGAGGAACTGGAAGGCGGCGTCCCGGCTGCCGACGGCGTTGGCGACCCGCGGTTCGCTGGGCGAGCGCGCCGCCGAGCTGGCGGACCTCGACGATCAGCGCCGGCGTGTCCACGTCGGGCCCGGCCGCGGCGATCAGCGCCTTCGGCGGCCTCCTCCGGGAAGTCGCGCAGCGTGGCCGTGTATCTCGTACGCCCGGCAGCGGGTCGACCGGGTCCGCGTGGATCGCGTCGATCCCCGTGAACGGCATCTCGGCCACCGTGTCGATCAGGGTGGGCGCGGTCGCGCGCAGGTCGGCGACGAGCCGCTCGCCGTCGGCGGCCGGGCCCAGGTACGCGAATCGCACATGGACGGTGAAGCGGCCGCGCAGCGGCTCTGGCACGAACGGCATGCGGCGGCAGGCGCAGGAAGGCGAAGGACACGGTCAGCTCGTCCGGTGCCACAGCGGTCAGCCGGCGATACGCGTCGACCACCTTGCTCGGTGTGCTCGGCGGCGAAGTACAGCCCGCCGGCGTAGAGCCGGTTGACCGGCACCAGGTCGACGGTCAGCGCGGTGACGACGCCGAAGTTGCCCTTGCCGCCGCGGACCGCCCAGAACAGCTCGGGCTCGTGCTCCGCGTCGACCCGGCGCAGCTCGCCGTCCGCGGTGACGATCTCGAACGCCCGCACATGGTCGGCGGAGTAGCCGTAGGCGCGGCCGAGCGTCGGGCTCAGGCCGCCGCCGAGCGTGTAGCCGACCACCCCACGTTGGGCGACGAGCCGGCCAGCGGCGCCAGCCCGGTCTCGGCGGTGGCCTCGACCAGGTGCCGCGCCTCGACGCCCGCGCCGACGGTCGCCGTGCGCTCCGCCGCGTCGATCTGGATGTCGTTCATCCGGCGAACGTTGATCGAGGACCGAGCCGTCGGAGCCCCGCACCGCGCCGTGTCCCGTCGAGACCACCGTGATGGGCAGCCCGCGCTCGGCGGCGAAGCGCACGGCGGCCCGCACGTCCGGTGCGGACGTCGCCCCGATCGCGACCACGGGCCGCTGGGCCGCCGACAGGTTCCAGGTGGCGGTCTCGGCGGCGTACTCGTCGTCGCCCGGCAGCGTCACCGGACCCGCGACCTCCATAGCCAGTCCCGACAGTTCGCTTCGTTCGATGATGACAGTCATGTCGCAACCCCCGTTCGTTGTGGCGTGTTGGCGCAATCGTCGAGCGCGTAAGGGCGCTCCGGCTACACAACTCCGCGCTTACGCGCTATCGCGGTCCGCGATAGTGGGGGATGGAACTCCGCCAGCTCGAATACTTCGTCGCCGTCGCGGAGGAGGGCACTTTCACCCAAGGGGCACAACGGGTACGCGTCGCGCAGTCGGCGGTTTCGGCGACGATCCAGAAACTGGAGCGGGAACTGGGCGTTCCGTTGTTCTCCCGGGCGGGCCGCAACGGGCATCCACAGGCCACCGCGCTCACCGACGCGGGTCTGGCGCTGCTGCCGGAGGCGCGCGCGGTGCTCACGTCGGCCGGGCGGGCTCGGGACATCATGCTGCAGGTGCACGGCGGCCTGCGCGGCACCGTGCGGATGGGCTGCCCGGTGTCCGTCGGCACTCTGCAGGGCGTCGAGGGTGTCCTGCACATCGACCTGCCGGCCATTCTCGGCCGCTTCCACGTGACCCATCCGCGGGTGGTCATCCGGCCTGCTGGGCGCGACGACCGGTTCCGTGGGCCAGCTCGCCGAGGTCGGCCGCGGGCCGCATCGACCTCGCGATGGTCTGTGCGATCGAGCGACCGCCGGGCGTACGCCTGCGCGTGCTCGGATCGGTCAGGTGTTGTCTCGTCTGTTCGCGTCGGCATCCGCTGGCCGGCGCCGCCTCGGTCACGTTGGACGACCTCGCGAACGAGACGTTCGTCGACTATCCGCTCGACTGGGGCAACCGCACGCTCGTCGACCGGGCGTTCGCGCGGGCGGGCCTCGACCGTGACGTCCAGTTCGAGGCGGCGGACCAGGCGGGCGCGCTCGCACTGGTCCGCAACAACCTCGGCGTCGCGTTCCTGCCGCGCGCGGGCAGCGAGACCGACGACACCGCGGTCATCGACGTCGCCGGCGTCGACCTCGACCTGCCGATCGCGCTGGCAACTCCGGCCGACCGGCCGCCGTCACCGGCGACCAGGGCGCTGATCGAGGCCATCGCCCGCGTCATGTGAGCGGCGCTCAGGCCGCCGCGACCGCCGGTGCTGGCGAGATCTTGGGGAGGCCGACGCGGAACGAGATGTCCGGCATGCGGCGCAGGGCCCGGATGCCCCAGCCCGCGCAGACGGCCACCATCACGGCGGTGAGGATGCCGCTGAAGACACCGCGGGAGAGCACGGCGGCGTCGAGGCCGAGGTGCAGGAAGCCCATGCTCATGCCGGCGTCGACGAGCCGGCCGATGCCCCACAGGGCCGCCGTCTGCACGAAGACCTTGTGCAGGCCGGGGTGGTGGCGCAGGTGCGCCGGCAGGGCGACGAAGTCGCGGGCCAGGCGCTTGGTGATCGGTCTGCCGAGCAGCGCGCTGCCGAGGAAGAGCGCGGCCATGAACACCGAGGCGATCACCGGCTGCACGAAGTAGACCAAGGCGCTGGACAGGGCCAACGCGACGCTGGCCCGGGCGATCATGGCGCCGGCGCAGACCAGCAGCGTGCCTGGCAGGTGGCGCCCGGAGACCCAGCGGATGGTCACCGTGATCACTGACCAACCGATCACCGCCACCAGCGCGGGCAGCAGCCCGGCGGTGTGCAGGAGGAGGTACAGGAGCGCGGTCGGAACCAGCACCGTCTCCGCGAAGAGGCGGGCGGCCCGGATCAAGGCTGGCTTGATCGCGCCGAGTTCGATGACGTGGGGACCTGCTTCAGTACTGATGGTGACAACTCCCGAGGGGATTCGCGGGGTGGATTACACACCGTAGCCGTCCTTCCTGGGTACGCCCTCTCAGGAAAGCCTCTTACCGCCTTCAATACCTCTTTATGCGGACAGAACCGGCGGAAACCCCAGGCCCAGATCAGCGCCAAAGTGCCCGATCGAGAAGGTTCACGAGCCCGCGCGCGTGCGCACCGTCACCATCCAGGTCCGGCCGGAAGTCGGCGACGCTGACCCCGACCAGCTCGCGGCGACGCCGTCAGCGGCGCGAGGACCGCGGCGAGCTGGTCGAGATCGGGCCCACCGTTCTGCGGATAGGTCACCGCCGGCAGAACCGCCGCATCCAGGACGTCGACGTCGATGTGCAGCCACATCGGCAGGGCGAGCCCGTCGGCCCACGCCGCCGCCGTTTCGCCCGAGCCGGCCGCGTCACGCAGGACCGCGGGTGCGTCGAGGCGAACAGGTCGCGGGGGAGCCGGGCCACCTCGGCCGCCGACGCGGGGTCGAGTCCGGCGGTCCGGTGGCCGATCAGGGCGACGTGCCCCGCGGCAACCATCGGCGCCGCCCCGCCCAGGCCGACGAGGGCCGGCGGACCGTCGCCGGTGAGCACCGCGAGCTCCAGGTCCGCGGTCTCGCCGGTCTCCGAGGCGTGGCCGTCGTGGAAGTCGGGATGCCCGTCGAGGAACCACAGCCCGACCTCGCCCCGGGCGGCGCGGAGGTGGGCGAACACGCCGAGCAGCAGGCTGCAGTCGCCGCCGACGACCAGCGGCTTTCGGTCTGGATGGTCGCGCATGCCGGCACCCAACGCGGTCGCCAGCGCCCGAGCGGCCGCGATGGTGTCGGGCAGCGCCCGTATCCCGGTGGCCTCGTCGCGACGGTCGGTTTCGATCGCGGTCGCCGCGTCGCCCAGGTCGACGTAGACCCGGCTGGTCAGACCCGCCGCCCGCAGCGCGTCCGGTGCGAGCGCCTCTCCTCGGCGCGTCCCGGAGCAGTCCCAGGGCGCGCCGAGGAGAAACCAGCCCGAATCAACCACCAGCCGAGCGTACGGGTCAGGTGGCGTGGATCGTCGCCTTCAGTCCGCTGGCCGGTTGCCGTCGGGCCCGAACGGTCATTAAGGTGCGAGGGCCGGGCGCGACCCTCCACCCTCGACGGAGGCACGACATGCAGCCTCGTCTCTTCGGCCTGCTCCTCGCCGCCGTGCTTCCGCTCACCGCGGTCGGCCCGCCGCCCGCCTCGGCCGCTCCACCTGGCCTGCGGGGCGCGTCCGTGGTCCGGGACGCCAACGGCATCGCCCACATCCGCGCCGCCAACGAGCACGACCTGCTCTACCTCCAGGGCTGGGTGCACGCGTCGGACCGGCTGTTCCAGATGGACACCACCCGCCGGCAGGCGTCGGGGACGCTGGCCGAGCTGCTAGGGCAACAGGCGTTGCCCGCCGACGTCGAGGCGCGGACGATCGGCCTGCGCCGGGCGGCCGAGCGCAGCCTGCCGGTGCTGTCCACGGAGATGCGGCGGGGTCTCGACGCGTACGCCGCGGGTGTCAACGCCTGGGTCGCGCGGCACCCGCTGCCGGCGCAGTACGCGGCGGTGCGGATCACCCGCTTCGCGCCGTGGACGCCGGTGGACAGCATCGTCCTGCTCAAGGCGATCGCGTTCAACCTCTCCTTCGACCTCGACATCGAGCTGACCGTCGCCGCCGACGCGTACGCCCGGGCCGGAGCCGAGGCCGGGTTCGACGGCGCGGCGTTGTTCCGTGACGACCTGTTCCGGTCGGCGCCGTTCGACGCGTCCTCCACGGTCCCGGACGCCACCCGGCCGAAGGCGGCCTATCTGTCCGACACCGCCGTGCGGCTCGCCCGTGACTACCAGCGCCGGGCCGAGCGGACGCCGCTGCTGGCCGAGGCCGCGGACCGCACCTTCACCCTCGGCTCCAACGAGTGGGCCGTCGCCGGCCGGCACACCAGGTCCGGCCGGCCGATCATGGCGAACGACCCGCACCTCGGGCTGACCACCCCGGCGACGTTCTACCCGGTCGGGCTGCGCGGTGGCGGCCTCGACGTGCAGGGCGAGAGCTTCGCCGGCGCGCCGTTCGTCATCCTCGGCCAGAACCGCCGGGTCGCCTGGGGTGCCACCACCAACCCGATGGACGTCACGGACACCTTCGTCGAGCAACTGGTGCCGGATGCCGGCTCGCCCAGCGGGCTGGCCACTGTCTATCAGGGCAGGCCGGAACCGGTCCTCGCCATTCCGGAGACCTTCCGGGTCAACACCCGCGGCGCCGACTCGACCGACTCGCTGGTCGTCGTGCCGCCGGGCGGTGCCGTGCCGGCCGCCACGCTCGTCGTGCCGCGGCGTGCCAACGGGCCGATCGTCTCGCTCGACCAGGCCAGCGGGACCGCGCTGTCGGTCCAGTACACCGGTTTCTCCGCGACCCGTGAGCTGGACGCGGCCCGACAGTTCAACTACGCCCGCGACATCGGCGACTTCCGCCGGGCGCTCGACTTCTTCGACGTGGGCTCCCAGAACTGGTCGGTGACCGATGTGGATGGTCACATCGCCTACTTCACCAGCGCTGAGATGCCGCTGCGCGAGGACCTGGAAGCGGGTGCTGTGCGGGGCCGGCCACCGTACCTGCTGCGGGACGGGACCGGCGGCAACGAGTGGCTGCCGGCGACCCGGCGCCACCGCGGCCAGGCCCTGCCCTACGAGATCCTGCCACCGGCCGAGATGCCACACACCGTCGATCCGCCGGCCGGCTTCTTCGTCAACGCCAACAACGATCCGGCCGGCACCACATTGGACAACGACCCGCTGAACGAACGCCGGCCGACCGGCGGGATCTACTACCTCAACGTGGGCTACGACGGGGGCTTCCGATCCGGGCGGATCACGGCCATGCTGCGCGCGGCGCTCGCCGGCGGCCGGAAGCTGACGGTGCGGGACGTCCAGGACCAACAGGCCGACGTCACGCTGCTCGACGCGCAGTTCTTCCGTCCGCACCTGGTGAACGCCATGCGCCGGGCCGCCGCGAGCGACACACCGGAGCTCGCCGCGCTCGCCGCGGACCGCCGGCTGATCGAGGCGGTCGGCCGGCTGGCACGCTGGGACTGCACGACGCCGACCGGCATCGTCGAGGGCTACGACGCGGCCGACGTGGCGGGTCACCGCCGCCCACCCGGCGCCGACGAGGTGGCCGACAGCGTCGCCGCGACCATCTACGCCGTGTGGCGCGGGCAGTACGTCAAGAACGTGGTCGACGCGCGCCTGGCCCCGTACGGTCTGCCGCAACCCAGCGGCCCGGAGGCGCTCAAGGCCCTGCGCGTGCTGCTGGAGAGTTTCCCCAGCCGGCATGGCGTCGGCGCGTCCGGCGTCGACTTCTACGCCGTGCCCGGTGTCGCCGACCCCGCCGACCGGCGTGACCTGCTCCTGCTGCGGAGTCTGTCCGACGTCGCTCGACCTACTGGCCGGCCCCTCGTTCGCGGCCGCCTTCGCCGGCTCGACGCGGCAGGGCGACTACCGCTGGGGCCGCCTGCACCGGGTGACGTTCAGCGCGCCGCTCGGCGCTCCGTGGTCGGTCCCGCCGGCCGGTGGTGCGTTCCCGCCACCGCTGGCCGACCTGCCGGGCGTCCCAGTCGACGGCGGCTTCGGCACCGTCGACGCGGCGAGCCACAACGTCCGCGCGGACTCCGCCACGGAGTTCACCTTCGGGGGCGGCCCGGTGCGACGTGCGGTCGCCCAGCCGTCCCGCGCCGGCATCGAGGCGGTCTCGTCACTGCCGGGTGGGACCAGCGAGACCCTCGGCAGCCGCTACTACCTCAACCTGCTGCCACGCTGGCTGACCAACGAGACCTACCCGGTCGAGCTCGGGGCGCGCTGACGGGCTCCAAGAAACCGCACAGGAACGGCCGTTACCGTCAGGTCACGTCCGGCGACAACCCCTGGTCACCGGCACGACGGATGGGCATTCCAGTGCGGCGGAGAACACGACGGATCCTGGTCGGGGTGTTGGCGGCCCTGCTGGTGATCGGCGGCGGTGCGGCCGTGGGCGTTTGGGCATACGGACGGTCGCTCAACGGTCACCTTGCGCGCACGGACGCCTTCGCCGGGGTGCCGCAGGACAGTCGGCCCACGCCCGCCGTCGAGGGTGCGATGAACGTGCTGTTGCTGGGCAGTGACTCGCGCGACCCGGACAAAACGGCCGACTCGCGTACCGACACGATCATGCTCATGCACGTCGACGCCGATCACCAGAAGGCCGAGGTCATCTCGATCCCGCGCGACACCTGGGTGTTCGTGCCGACCTCGCCCGACGGCCAGCACGGCAACACCATGGCGAAGATCAACGCAGCGTACGCGTGGGGTGGCTCACCGTTGATCGTGCAGACCGTCGAAACGTTCACCGGCGTGCACATCGACCACGTGGCCCTGATCGACTTCGCCGGCTTCGCGCAGGTCACCGACGCGCTCGGTGGGGTGGATCTGAAGATCGAGAAGACCATCAAGTCGATTCACAAGCCGTTCCGCACGTTCGAGAAGGGCACCCAGCACCTGACCGGCGCCGAGGCCCTCGACTACGTGCGGCAGCGCTACCAGTTCGCCGACGGTGATTTCAGCCGCGAGCGGCACCAGCGCGAGTTCCTGCAGGCCCTGCTGGACAAGGCCGCCAGCGCCGGCACCCTCGCGAATCCCGTCAAGCTCAACAGTTTCCTCCAGGCCGCGACCAAGTCGCTCACCGTGGACCAGGATTTCGACCTGGTCGGCACCGCGCTCCAGCTGCGCTCCCTGCGCAGCGACGACCTGACGTTCATGGGCAGCCCGACCTCCGGCACGGCCAACCGCGACGGCCAGAGCGTCGTGCTGTCGAACAGCACCAAGGCCAAGGCGCTCTACCAGGCTGTGGCCGACGACACCGTCCAGAGCTACCTCGCCGGCAGCATGTAACCGCGGTGCCTAGGCTGGATCCCATGAGCTACGCCGCCGCTGACGACCGCTACGACTCCATGACCTACCGCCGGTCCGGGCGGAGCGGGCTGAAGCTTCCCGCGATCTCGCTCGGGCTGTGGCAGAACTTCGGCGGCGAGCGCCCGCTGGAGACCCAGCGGGCCATCGCACGGCGGGCCTTCGACCGCGGCGTCACCCACTTCGACCTGGCCAACAACTACGGCCCGCCGTACGGGTCGGCGGAAGAGGCCTTCGGCGTCCTGCTGGACAAGGACCTGCGGCCGCACCGGGACGAGTTGGTGATCTCCACGAAGGCGGGCTACGACATGTGGCCCGGCCCGTACGGCGACTGGGGCTCCCGCAAATACCTACTGGCCAGCCTCGACCAGAGCCTGTCCCGGATGGGCCTGGACTACGTCGACATCTTCTACTCCCACCGGTTCGACCCCGAGACGCCGCTCGAGGAGACGCTCGGCGCGCTCGACTCGGCGGTGCGGCAGGGCAAGGCGCTCTACGTCGGCATCTCCTCGTACTCGCCGGCGATGACCGAGCGGGCGGCCCAGATCCTGCGCGACCTGGGCACACCGCTGCTCATCCACCAGCCGTCGTACTCGATGCTCAACCGCTGGGTCGAAGGCGGGCTGCTCGACGTGCTCGACCGCGAAGGCGTCGGCTGCATCGGCTTCTCGCCGCTGGCCCAGGGCCTGCTGACCGACCGCTATCTCAACGGGGTCCCGGCCGACTCGCGGGCGGCCCGACCGGGCTCGTTCGACTCCGGCTGGCTCACCGACGAGAACCTCGGCAAGATCCGGGCGCTGCACGACATCGCCGGCGGTCGAGGCCAGTCGCTGGCGCAGATGGCCCTCGCCTGGACCCTGCGCGACCCGCGGATGACCTCGACCCTGATCGGCGCCAGCAGCGTGGCCCAACTCGACAACAGCCTGGCCGCGCTCGACAACCTCGCCTTCACGCCCGACGAGCTCGCCGAGATCGACCGCTACGCGACCGAGTCCGACCTCAACCTCTGGGCCCGCTCGTCCCAGGCGGGGTAGAGCTTCAGACAGATCGAGGTGGTCCAGGCCGCGCCGATCAGTTGGCCGAGCACCATCGCGCGGAAGTCGCTGGTGCCGAAGGCGACCACGTTCGTCGTGAGGACGGCGATCGGTGCGGCGATGGTCCAGGCCAGCCAGCCGCGTTCGCGGTCGGCGGCGAAGCGTCGGGCGAACAGGACGTACGCGATCAGTCCGGCGATACCGGCGGCGGCCGGTGCCATCGAGTGGGCGATGCCGGTCGCGGTCACCGCGTCGGGCGTGCCGACCGGATAGCCGTTGACCGGATCGGTGGGGAGGACGCCCGCGACGATCAGCGCGACGCCACCCACGCCGACCAGTCGTGGCCCCCAGGTGCTCGCCCGGCCGGTGCGCAGTGCCCGGCGCAGGCCGACGGCGCCGGCCACCGTCAGCGCGCCGCACGCGACGAAGTTGACGACCTGCAGCCAGCCGAGATCACCGAGCGCGAGCGAGCTCAACGGATGTCGCGCCGGGTCGAAACCGGTGCGGGTGTACGCCTGCGCGAGCACCACGGCCACGAACAGCGGCCCGGCCACCGCCCCGGCGAGGAGCAGCCGCCCAGTGGACGTCGACCGCGCCGCCGCCACGTCCATCGCCGTGCTCATGACTCCATCTCCTTGCCGGTCTCCAGCACGGTCTTGAGCCCGCTGAGCGTCCACGGCCAACCGCCGCCCGCGCCCATCGCCTCGAAGTCGCCGCGCATGAGCCCGGCCATGCCCGGTGCGCCGCTCACGTCGTGGGTGACCGTCAGCGTGGAGACGCCGTTGGCGCCTTCGCTGATCTCGTAGGTCAGGCGGGTGAACCCTTCGGCGGCGATCGCCGGGTCCATCAGGATGCGGAACGTCTGCACCAACGTGTGCGGCGGGTCGACCTCGATGACCTCCCCGTCGACCGCGACCTCGGGCGCGCCCATGGCGAGCATGCCCTCGTTGGCCCGGCCCACGAACGCGCCACCGGGGCGCAGGTCATATTCGTTGAGCCCGCGGTGCCCGTATCGGGCCGTCCACTCCGGCTTGGTGATCGCGTCCCAGATCGCGCCCGCGGTCGCCTTGATGTAGACCCGGTGGACCTGCACGGTCGTCTCGATATCACTCATCAGTCTTCTCCAGCTCGGCTTTCAGCTCCACCAGGGCGGAAGCCTGGCGTTCGGTGTATTTGTCGATCCAGCGGTCGTGGATCAGCCGGATCGGCACGGGGTTGAGGAAATGCAGCTTTTCCCGGCCGGACCGGCGGGTGACCACGAGACCCGCGTCTTCGAGCACACGCAGGTGCTTCATCACCCCGAACCGCGTCATCTCCAACTCGGACTCCAGCTCGGTGAGCGTGCGGCCGTCACGCGCGAAGAGCAGGTCGAGCAGGAAACGCCGGGTCGAGTCGGCCAACGCCTTGAAGACCGGGTCGTCGTCTGTCACTCACCGAAAATAGGTGACCAGATGGTCACATGTCAACAGGCCTCCTGATCTTCGATACGGTTGATGCGTGGGCGACGACGGGGTACGGCTGGGCATCGATTTCGGTACGTCGCACACGGTCGCCGTGCTGGCCTCGGCCGATCGCGAACCGCGCCCGATCCTCTTCGAGGGCTCGCCGTTGCTGCCGTCGGCCGTCTGCGTGGACCCGACCGGGCGGCTGCTGGTCGGCAAGGACGCCCTGCACATGGCGTTGTCCATGCCGGCGGGGTTCGAGCCCTTCCCCAAGCGGCGGATCGACGACGGCACCGTCCTGCTCGGCGACCGCGACGTGCCCGTGCCGGACCTGATCGCCGCGGTCCTCGACCACGTCCGGGCCGAGGCGAAACGGGTCGCGCCGGCGCCCATCACCGCCACGACGCTGACCTGCCCGGCCGCCTGGGGACCGCAAAGACGCGAGCTGCTGCTGGAGGTCGCACGGCGGTCGTTGCCGTCGGTCAGCCTGGTCGCCGAACCCGTCGCCGCGGCCAGCTTCTTCGCCGGCACGGCCGGGCAGGCGCTCGCGGTCGGCCAATGCGCGGTGGTGTACGACTTCGGTGGCGGCACCTTCGACGCCTCGGTGGTGCGGCGCCTGGCGAGCGGCTTCGAGACAATCGCGACCGAGGGCCGCGCCGACTGCGGTGGCCTGGACGTCGACGCGGCGATCGTCGCCCACCTCGGCGACACGGTCGGGCGGCGGGACACGGCGGCCTGGGACCGACTGACGAACCCGGCGGACGTCGCGGACCGGCGGGCCAGTCGCCAGCTCTGGGACAACGTGCGGGCCGGCAAGGAGATGCTGTCCCGCGCGACCACGACCCTCGTACACGTGCCCCTGATCGACCTGGACGTGCCGCTCGGCCGGGAGGAGCTCGACGCGCTGGCCGCGCCGATCCTCGCGAATACCATCGAGGCGACCAGGGCCGTCGTGGCCGCAGCCGGAATCGCCGACCGCGAGATCGGCGCGGTCTATCTGGCCGGCGGGTCCAGCCGCATGCCCGCCGTCAGCACCGCCCTGCACCGCGAGTTCGGCATCGCACCGACCCTGGTCGACCAGCCGGAGCTGGTCGTGGCCGAGGGCAGCCTGGGCGCGACCGCCGCGGCGGTGCGGGAGTCGACCCCGCCCGTGACTCGGGTTCTGGCGCCCCTGCGGCGGTCGCGCCGGGTCGCGTTGTGGTCCGGGCTGGCCGTGGCGGTGGTGCTGCTGGCCGGCGTGGCGCTGATCCCGGTCATCCGCGGTTCCGGAACCGGCCGAGCCGCCGGGCCGGGCGCCGGAGCGACGAGTCCCGCGAACATGCCCGCGGCGACTTCGCCGTCGAGCACGCCATCCGCCCCGTCCTCCTCACCGTCCACGGTGGACCCCTGCGTGGTCGGCCGCTGGCGGACGACGTCCAGCACCCTGACCAACCTCATCGACGGGGTGCCGATCCAGTTCAACGGCGGCGCGGGAATCGTCGCGACGTACCGCGCGGACGGCACCGTGACCGTCAACTTCAACGCGAGCCAAGCGCGTACGGCGACCGTGAAGGGCCAGGCGTGGAAGTTCGTGACCCGGGGGACCGCCACGGCCAACGTCCTCCACGCGGATGGGAACGAACAGCTCAGCGGGGTCAAGGCCAAGGGGAGCTACGTCTACTACCAGGACGGCCGGCGCAACTCGAGCGGCCCGCTGGACCTGTCCATCAAGCAGGTCCGATACCGCTGCTCCGGGAACTCCCTGCGCATCTACGGCGACGCGGTCGAGGAGTGGGTCCGGATCGGCTAGTCCGGGGCCGGGCCGGTCGAGTCGCGGACGACCAGCGCGTGGCCGGTCGGGCGGCGGCGGGCCCGGGCCGACGGCGGCTTGAGGGCCAGCTCCAACGCCATCCGGCCCATGTCGGTCATCGGCAGCCGGATCGTCGTCAGCGACGGCGCCAGGTCGGCCGCGACCGACACGTCGTCGAAGCCCACCACCGACATCTGCTTCGGCACCGAAATTTTCAGTCCACGAAGGACCGACAGCACTCCCATCGCCATCGCGTCGTTGAGCGCGATGATCGCCGTGGTCCCGGGATGGTCGCGCAGGATCTGCTCCGCACCCCGGCAGCCGCCCTCGCGGGTGAAGTCGGTGTGCACCACGGGCAGACCGGCCTCGTCGATGCCGCGCTCCCGCAACGCGCGCAGCACCCCGGCCATCCGGTCGGTGACCGTGGTCAGCCCGCCGGTGCCGGCGGCCACCGCGATCCGCCGATGCCCCAGGTCGAGCAGGTGCACCCCGAGCGCGAACCCGCCCGCCTCGTTGTCGGGCAGCACCGCGTCGACGCCCAGCGAGTGCCGCCCGATCACCGCCACCCGCCCGCCGAGATTCTGGAACGCGGCGAGCTCGGAGCGGGTCTCCGCCTCGATCCGCGGGTCGTGGTAGCCGGAACCCGCGATGACGATGATGCCGACCCGCTGGGCGATCAGATGGCGGATCTGCCGCAGCTCGTAATAGGGATCCCGACCCGAGTGGCAGATCTGCACCATGAGTCCGCGCTCGCCGGCGACCTTGATGACGCCGCCCGCGATCTCGGAGAAATACGGGTCGTCGATCTGGTGCACGACCAGCCCGACTGTCGAGCTCGCCCCGCCGGCCAGGGTGCGGGCGGACGGGTTGACCACGTAACCGAGCTCGGCCGCGACCTGGCGGACCCGGTTCGCGACCTCCTCGCTGACGCCGTCGCGGCCGGTGAGCGAGCGGGAGGCGGTCGCCAGCGAGACGCCGGCGCGCTCCGCGACGTCGACGAGGCGCAACCGTGGGCCGGGCTTGGGCATGCGTGACTCCCGAGGGGGCATCGATGCAACTACACCCTTAACTATTGCCAGTGGTGCATGCCACAGCCTAGGCTACGAAAGCGCTTTCGCAAGCGCTTCCGTCCCCGGCTCGAAGGAGCGCCCGGAGATGACGATCCGAAGAACCCGCACGGCATGGGCCACCGCGGTCGGCGCGACACTAGCTCTCGCGCTCGGCGCCTGCGGTGGAGACGAACCAGAAGCAGCATCCACCGACGAACCGATCGTCGTCGGGATCTCGTTGCCCCTGACCGGAGACTTCTCGGAGCCCGGCAAGGGCGTCCAGCGTGGCTACGAGGCCTGGGCGAAGATCACCAACGACAAGGGTGGCCTGCTCGGCCGCCAGATCGAACTGAAGATCCTCGACGACCAGTCCAACGCGGACCGGGTCGTGGCCGACTACGAGCAGCTCATCGGCAGCGACCAGGTCGACATCGTGGTCGGTCCGTTCTCGACGCGGCTGGTCGTGCCGGCCGCCCGGGTGGCGCAGGAATACGGCATGCTCTTCGTCGAGCCGGCCGGTGCCGCCAAAGAGGTCTTCGAGCAGGGCTTCAAGAACCTGTTCTACGCCGCACCCGCGGTGGCCAACGACCACTACAACCACCTCGCCGAATACCTGCTCGCGCTGCCGGCGGGGCAGAAGCCGACCACGGTCGCCTACGCGGCCATGGACGACCCGTTCGCGCAGGGCACGGCCTACGGCCTGAAAGAGAAGCTCGAGGCCGGCGGCGTCAAGACGGTTGTCAACGAGGTCTACCCGCCGAACACCACCGACTTCAGCAGCATCGCCGCGAAGATCGCGACGTCGAAGGCGGACATGCTGGTGGGCGGCTCGCAGTACCAGGACGGCGTCAACCTGATCGTCGCCCTCCAGCAGCTCAACTACCAGCCCAAGCTCGCCGCCTTCTCCACGGCGCCGACCAGCCCCGAGTTCGCGGCCGCGATCGGCAACAAGACCGAGGGCATCCTGTCGCCCACCGGCTACACGCAGGACGCGCCCTACGACAGCAACAAGGAGTTCGTGGAGAAATACACGGCCCAGTTCGGCTCGCCGCCGGAGGAGGACGAGGCCAACGCGTACACCACGGGTCAGGTCGTCGCCGCCGCCGTCACCGCGGCCGGTTGCGCCGACCAGGGCGAGTGCCAGCAGAAGCTGATCGACTGGGTGCGCACCGCCACGGTCGACACGGTCGTCGGCCCGCTGTCCTGGGACGAGACCGGCAAGCCCAAGGGCGCGCACATGATCCAGCAATGGGTCGGCGGCGAGATCAGGATCGTGCTGCCGGCCAACGCCAAGGAATCCGACCTCGTCTACCCGAAGCCGGCCTGGTGAGCTGACCATGCCGTCCGGCGCCCTGTTGTTCCAGAGCGTCATCCTCGGCCTGCTGCTGGGAGGGCTCTACGCCCTCCTGGCAGCGGGGCTGACGCTCTACTTCGGAATCATGCGGGTCGTGATGATCGCCCACTCGGCGTTCCTCATCCTGGCCGCCTACCTCGCCTGGTGGTCACACGCCGAGCTGGGCATCGACCCGCTGCTGTCCATGCTGGTGACCGTCCCGCTGTTCTTCGCCAGCGGTGTGCTGCTGCAACGGCTCCTGCTCGCCCGGCTGCGGGCGGTCACGCTGACGATGATGTCGGTGCTGCTGACGTTCGCGATCGCGGTGATCATCGAAGGACTGCTCGGCTACGTCTTCAGCGGAACCCAGCGGCGCATCCAGCTCGGCTACGGCTCGGCCAGCCTCGAACTGTTCGGCGCGCGCATCGCCGTCGTCAAGCTGATCGCGTTCGGCCTGGCCGGCGTCTCGCTGCTCGCGCTCTACCTCGTCATGAAGAAGACCACCTTCGGCTGGGCGCTGCGCGCGACGATCCAGCATCGCGACGCGGCGAAGCTGGTCGGCATCGACACCGACCGGGTGGCCGGCTTCGGTTTCGGGCTGGGCCTCGCCACCGCCGCGATCGGCGGCACCGCACTGTCGCTGGACACCACCATCTACCCGTCCCTGCACTGGCACTGGATCGGTCCGCTGATGGCCATCATCGTGGTCGGCGGGCTCGGCAGCGTGCCGGGCGCCGCGGCGGCGGCGATGGTGCTGGGCCTGGCGCAGAGCCTGCTGCAGATCGAGCTCGGCACGACCTGGGCGCAGACGGTGTTCTACCTCGCGCTGTTCGTCACGCTGGCGGTCCGGCCGCAGGGATTCTTCGGAGGTCGCCTTGCCCAGCGCTTCTGAGCGTCTGCCCCGGATCGCCGGGGTGGCGGCGGTCGTCGCGTTCGCCGCCGTCGCGCTGGCGTTCCCGTCGATCGCGCCCAACCCGTACATCCTCTCGGTCGGGATCGTGGTCCTGAACTACGCGGTGCTGTCCACCTCGTGGAACTTCGTGGGCGGCTTCACCGGCTACATCTCGCTCGGCCACGGCGCCCTCGCGGGCCTCGGCGCCTACAGCACCGGCCTGCTGGTCACGAAGGGCGGACTGCCCAGCTTCGTGGCCCTCGCCGTCGGCGCGTCGCTGGTCGCGGTGCTCGCGGTCCCCATCGGGTACGCCGCCCTGCGCGTCCGCGGCGCCTCGTTCGTGATCGTGTCGATCGCACTCGTGCTCATCACCCTGCTGGTCTTCCAGAGCTGGGCGTCGTTCACCGGCGGATCGCGCGGGCTCAACGTGCCGCGCCCGTTCCCGGGGCTGCTGCGCCCCGAGCACCACCGGGTCTTCTTCTACCTGTTCCTCGCCCTGCTCGCGTTGGCCCTGCTGGTCTGGTGGCTGATCGACCGGTCGCGGTTCGGGCTGGGGCTCAAGGCCATCCGGGAAGACGAGGACAAGGCCGAGACACTGGGCACGCCGACCTTCGCGTACAAGCTGGTCGTGTTCGTCGTCTCGGCGTTCTTCACCGGGCTGGCCGGCGGGCTCTACGCGCTGTGGTTCGGCGACCTCGACCCCATCTTCCAGTTCTCCATCCTCACCGGTTCCTACATGGTGCTGATGGCCCTGCTCGGCGGCGTACGCAACCTGTTCGGCCCGCTGGTCGGCGCGCTGATCGTCGGGTCGGCGCTGGAGTACTTCAAGGTCGAGTTCGGCAACACACCGCTGCACCTGGTCGCCACCGGCGTACTGCTGGCGCTGGTCGTGCTCTTCATGCCCGACGGCGTCCTGCCCGCGATAGGCGCCCTGTTCCGGCGGCTCTCCCCGACGACCGACAGCTCGATCCGCGAGGTGACAGCCGCCGAACTCGCCGAGGAGCGCGCCACGATCGGAGGTGACCGGCATGCGCACACTCGAAACGGTTGAGCTGACCAAGGCCTTCGGCGGCAACCTGGTGCTCGACAAGATCTCCGTCAGCTTCCAGCACGGCAAGGTGAACGCGCTGATCGGCCCCAACGGCTCGGGCAAGACGACGTTCTTCAACTGCGTCACCGGGCTGATCCGGCCCGACAGCGGCCGGGTCACCTATGCGGGCGCCGACATCACCCGCCGGACGCCGCACGCGATCGCCCGCGCCGGGCTCGGCCGCACGTTCCAGCTCTGCCGGGTCTTCCCGCGGATGACGGCGCTCGACAACGTGCTCGCGGCCAACCGGCCGCGCGGCGCCAACCTGTTGCGCGGTGCCCGCGGCCGCGCCGAGCTCGACCGGGCCCGGGGCTGGCTCACCAAGCTGGGCATCGAGCACCTGTCGGGCATCGAGGCGCGCAACCTGTCGTGGGGTCAGCAGAAGCTGCTGGAGCTCGCCGGCGTGCTGATGAGCGAGCCGGAGACCGTGCTGCTCGACGAGCCGGCCGGCGGCGTCAACCCGGCACTGCTCGACCGGATCGGCGGTCTGGTCCGCGACCTCAACGCCGAGGGCCGCACGTTCGTCATCGTCGAGCACAACATGGATCTGGTGATGAGCATCAGCGACCACATCGTGGTCTTCGACCGCGGCCGGCCGATCGCCGAGGGTCCACCGTCGCTGATCCGCACCGACGAGCGCGTGTTGGGAGCCTATCTTGGAGTCTGAGATCGAGCTCGTCGATATCCAGGCGGGCTATGGGCGCGCGGCGCCTGTCCTACGTGGACTGAGTGTCTCCGTGCCCGCCGGCACGATCGTCTGCCTGGTCGGGCCGAACGGCGCCGGCAAGTCGACGGTCCTCAAGGTGGCCAGCGGGCTGCTGGCCCCACGGTCCGGCGCGATCCGGGTCGGCGGCGTCGACGTGACCGGTCAGGGTCCACAACGGATGCTCGCCAACGGCGTGGCGCACGTGCTCCAGGGGCACAGCGTCTTTCCCGAGATGACCGTCGCCGAGAACGTGCTGCTCGGCGCGTACACCCTCAAGGACAAGGCCCGGGTCGCCTCCCGCACCGAGTTCGTCCGCGAGCTGTTCCCGGTGGTCGCCGACCGCTGGGGCACGCTCGCCGGGCTGCTCTCCGGCGGCCAGCAGAAGCAGGTCGAGTTCGCCCGGTCGCTGATGGTCGACCCCAAGGTCGTGCTGCTCGACGAGCCTTCGATGGGTCTGGATCCCAAGGCCACCAGCACCGTCTTCGAACAGGTGGTCCGCATGCGCGACGCCGGCACCGCCGTGCTGCTCGTCGAGCAGAACGCCCGCCGGGCGCTGGAGACCGCCGACATCGGCTGCGTCCTCGACCTCGGACGCGTGCACATCTCGGGGCCGGCGGCCGAGCTGATCGCCGACCCGCAACTCGGAGAGCTCTACCTCGGCGGCCGTCCCGCCGAACCCCGACCCTAGGAGGCACGCCCGTGCGGAAAGCCGTCCTCGCCACCGCCACCGTCCTCGCCGCCGGCCTGCTCGCCGGCACCGCCGCCATGCCCGCCTCGGCGAGCAACGACGGGCCCCGCGACGTCTATCCGTCCCTGCGCGACGACCTGGTCGCCTACTACGACTTCGACCACCCGGCCAAGGGCGACCCGGCGCTGGAGCGCGACCAGGGCCGCTCCGGCACCGAGATCGACCTGGTCAACGGCGGGCCGGAGATGCGGGTCCGCGAGCGCGCGTTCAAGCACAGCGGCAACGCGCTGCAGACCCGCCAGGTTTCGCCTGATACGGCGGGCAACGACGACTGGAAGGCCGGCATCTACGCCCAGCCCGGCGTGCGTACGCTGCGTGCCTTCAACTCGGTCGCGGGCACCACCGTGATGGGCTGGTTCAAAGTGGACATGGACGCCCCGGCGCTCAACTCTGTTACCCCGGCACCCGACGACCGGTTCAACGCGATCGGCCTCGCCGGCGTGCTGACCGGCGACTCGGACGGCCACGGCGTCCGCGCGCTGCTCGAGCTCATCGACGTCAACGGCGAGCTGCGCCTGGTGGCGCTCGGCCGGCGGCTCGACGGCGGCAACTCGCAGACGTTCGCCGCCAGAGCGCCGTGGCAGACCCTGCTGCCGCGCGGCGAGTGGGTGCACCTGGCCGCGACGTTCAACTTCGCCGACGGCACGCTCGCCCTCTACCGCAACGGAAAGCCGGTCGAGGGCTTCTACACCCGCACCGACGACCCGTGGCTCGTCAACGGCCCCGGCCCACACGTGACGACCGCGTCGGACCCGCGCGGCATCAAGATCGGCGGCAGTTTCCCGCAGGACACCCGCGAACAGAACCCGTGCGACTGCCGCATGGACTCGCTGATGTTCCTCGACACCGTTGTCTCGGCGCGCGACGTCGAGAAGCAGTACCGGCACATGCGTTGACCGTCCCTTTGAGAACGGAGCGAAATCGCGTGCGTAGATCCCTCGCCACCGCCTCCCTCACCGCCGCCACCCTCGCGCTGTCCCTGCTCGTCGCGTCGCCGGCCCAGGCCGCCGACCCCATCTACAACCCGGTTCCCGAGTCCCAGGTGCAGAGCCGCATCGGCCTGGTCCTCGAGGAGTACGCCTCGTTCCCCAAGACCGAGCCGACCCCGGCGCCCACCGACATGCGGCTCATGCGCCAGGCCCGGATCAACACGATCATGGAGCTGCCCGACGGTTCCGGCCGCCGCGCCGTGCCGGACCTCAACGGCAAGCTCTACCTCGTGGAGAACGGCGTCCCGCACGTCTACCTCGACGTCGCCGCGACCTTCGCGCCGCAGTTCTTCTCCGGCCGGGGTCTCGGCCAGGGCTTCGGCTACGTCGCGTTCCACCCGGACTTCAAGCGCAGCGGCAAGTTCTACACGATCCACACGGAGCAGGCCTCGACAACGACCGAGGTGCCAGACTGGCAGCAGACCGGCACCCTCTTCCACGGTGTGATCAACGAGTGGACGGCGTCGGATCCGGCTGCTTCCACCTTTGCCGGAAGCCGCCGCGAGGTGCTGCGGATCGGCTTCGGCGGCCAGGTGCACGGCATCCAGGAAATCAACTTCAACCCCACCGCCCGGCGCGGCGACGCCGACTACGGCAACCTCTACCTCGCGGTCGGCGACGGTGGGCTCGGCGTGCGCAACACCGACCCGCAGAACCTGGCCATCCCGCACGGCAAGCTGCTGCGGATCGACCCGCTGGGCACCAACGCGGCCAATGGCGCGTACGGGATCCCGCCGGCGAACCCGTTCGTCGGCCAGGCCGGCAAGCTCGGCGAGATCTTCTCCTACGGCTACCGCGACCCGCACCGGTTCAGCTGGGACCGCGGCACCGGCAAGATGTACCTCGGCCACATCGGCGAGCACGCCATCGAGGCGATCTACGAGGTCAAGGCCGGCGACAACATGGGCTGGAGCGAGCGCGAGGGCGCCTTCGTCTTCGACAAGACGGCCACGAACCCGTGCGACCGGCTCTTCCCGCTGCCGGCGGACGACGCGGGGTACGTGTACCCGGTCGCCGCCTACGACCACGACCCCGCACCGGGCTGGAACTGCACCGCGGACGTGGGGGTCGCGGTGGCCGGCGGCTTCGTCTACCGGGGCAAGGACGTGCCGAAGCTGCGCGGCAAGTACGTCTTCGGCGACCTGGTCGACGGACGCGTGCTCTACACGGAGGCTTCGGAGATGCGCCGCGGCCGCACGCCGGCGACCATCCACCGGCTCGCGCTGTTCAACGGCGCCGGCCAGTCGGTGCGCATGCAGGACCTCTCTTCGCCGGGCGCGCCCGGCGACCCGAACCGGGTCGACCTGCGCTTCGGCACCGACGCCCAGGGTGAGCTCTACATCCTGGCCAAGGCCAACGGCAAGATCTGGAAGGTGACGGGTACGCGCGAGTTCGCCAGCGGCGACGTCGGCAACACCCGCGTGCGCGACACCATGCGCCCGACCAACTGGGCGCCCGTCACCCCGTCGAAGTGGCGCTTCGCGAACGACCAGGTCATCCTGGCCGAGGCCGGCGAGGCCCGGCCCGGGCCGCGGCGACCGTTCGAGTACGCGGTGCTCACCGCCGGCCCGGTCTTCGGCGCCGTCGAAGTCACGGGCGAGGTCCGGCTCGACACGCCTGTCGAGATCACCAACCGCGACGTGATCATCGTGTTCGGCTACAAGTCAGACACGGAGTTCTACTACGCCCACGTCTCGACGGACAACACGATCCTTCCGCACAACGGCATCTTCAAGGTCAACAACGCCGACCGGGAACGGATCGACTACCAGTGGAACGGGCGGTCGCTCGGCGCCAACCCGGCGATCGTCGACGCCAAGTGGCACACGGTTCGGGTCAAGCACCTGCCGGCGACGGGTGAGATCGCGGTCTATGTGGACGGTGTCAAGGACCCGTTGATGACGGCCAAGGACACCACGTTCAGCTCGGGCCGGGTGGGCTTCGGCTCGTTCGACAACATCGGCCGCCTGCGCGACCTGACGGTCAAGGGCACGCCCGCGACCTGATCCGGGGTAGGGAACAAAGGGGCGCGGCGCCGAAAGGCACCGCGCCCCTTTCGGCGTCCGAACGGCAGCCCGCGTCGCGGGCCGCACGTCCAGCACCGCCCCGGATCGACCTCAGGCGGCTGACCCAGCCCGTGCTCCCGCTGGACCAACAGCGGCAGTTCGGACACGCGTTGCGGGGACTGGTCGAGTTCCGCGCGCGACTCGACTCGGCGGCAGCGGTTGGCGCGGCGCTGGCTCGGGAGATCGGCGACGCCCTGACCTCGGCCGCCCTCGAACTATCGCCGGGAGCTGACCTTCCCCGAGTCTGAGTAGGACGCCGACGCGGCCTGTTCCCGGCGGACACCGCGGATCAGCAGGTAGCCGATCATCCAGAACTCGCCGACCGTGGCCGGGTAGGCGAGCAGGTCGGCGATCAGCGGCGCGTCCGGGGCGAGGTAGCGCACGAACGCGCTGAGCACGTATCCGATGCCGCCGGCGACCAGGATCCAGCCGAGCGGGCGCGGCAGCCAGCCCGACCGCAGCACCGCCGTGCCCATCGGGATGAGCCACAGGCCGAAGAAGAGCGCGCCCGCGCCCCACAGGTTGTCGCTGATCCGGTACAGCAGCTGGATCGTGGCGGCCGACTCGCCGTGGAGCGCCGAGTCCAGGGCCGTGGCGAGTAGGGCGGCGCTGGACAGGATGGCGACGGCGTTGACGAGGCCGAAGGCGGCGATGCCGGCGGCGGCGAACCGGTCCGCGGAGTGGAAGAGCCGGTAGAACCAGACGGCGGCCAGCGCCTGGGTCAGCACCGTGAGCAGCTCGAAGGCGATGCCGGCGCGGGCGAGCGACTCCTGGGCCAGCAGGTTGGCCAGGGTCGCCGCGGGGTCGTCGGGCGCGAACAGGCGCGACCGGATGAGCAGGAAACCGAGCCCGCCGGCGACGGCGAGGCCCAGGTAGAGCAGCCCGGTCACGCGTGCGGTGCGGATCAGCGGGTGCATGTGTGGCTCCCTCGGTCGGGCCTTACAACGTAAGGCGCCTTACATGGTAAGGTGATCGCACAACGGTTGGGAAGTGGATGACAGCTAAGACATTTCGGGAGCCGCTCAGCCGCGAGCGGGTGCTGGCCGCCGCGGTCGGCCTGGCCGACGCCGAGGGCATCAAGGCGCTGACGATGCGGCGCCTGGCCGGCGACCTGGGCGTCGAGGCGATGTCGCTCTACTTCTACTTCGCGGGCAAGGACGCCCTGCTCGACGGCGTGTTGTCCACTGTGGTGGACGAGATCGTCGAGGCCGCCGACCAGGCTGATTCCGACTGGCGCACGCGGCTGCGCCAGCAGTTCCTCGCCGCCCGGCAGGTCATGCTCCGGCACCCGTGGGCGCCCGCGCTGTTGACCACGCGCCGGACCATTCCCGCCAGCGTCTTCGGCTACTACGACCGGATCGTCGGCGCGCTGGTCGGCGCCGGCTTCTCACACCATCTCGCGCACCGGGCGATACACGCCCTCGGCAGCATGCCGTTCGGCTTCGCGCAGGAGGTCTTCAGCCCGGCTGCGGGTCTCGAGCCCGACGAGGCCGAGGCCGACCTGACGGCGATGGCGGCCGCCCTGCCGAACCTGACCGCCATGGTCGCCCACGAGATGCACACCGCCACCGATCCGACGCTCGGCTGGTGCGACAGCCAGGTCGAGTTCGAGTTCACGCTGGACCTGCTGCTGGACGGGCTCGACCGCCTACGACTGCGCTAGCACGTCGGACAACAGGGCAGGTTGGAGGCCGCGCTCGCGCAGGCCGGCGAGGATGTGGGGGAGGGCGTCGTCGGTCATCGCCGCGTTCGCCTCGGTCACGTGCAGGATGATCACCGAACCGGGTCGCACGTTCCTGAGGACGGCGCGGACGATCGGCTTCCAGCTCTTCGCGAACGGGTCGCCGCTGACCACGTCGCCGTCGACGACGGTGACGCCCAGCGGGGCGAGGGCGTCCAGCGCGGCGCGGTCGTGGCACAGGCCGGGGAACCGGAAGAACCGGGTCTGCCGACCGCCGTACCGGCCGATGATGTCGAACGTCTTGTCCACATCGGACGTCATCCGGCCGCGCGGGATCCTGGGCAGCCCGTAGCAGTCGTCGACGAACGACTCGTGACCGTAGGTGTGGTTCGCGAGCTCGAACCGCTCGTTGCCGGCGATGCGGCCGGTCACCTGCGGGTAGCGCTCGACCCACATGCCGGTCAGGAAGAACGTCGCGGGTACGCGGTCGCGCTCGAGCTGGTCGAGGATGCGCAGGTTGGCGTAGGACTTCACCTGGCCCGAGTCGAGCGAGGCCCGCATCGACACGGTGAGGTCCGCGTCGAACGTCAACGCCACGAGATTGCCCGTACGCGGGCCACTGTCGACCACCGGCGGCCGCCGCCCTTTCCCGGTGGCACCTGGCAGCTCCGTGCGCACCGGAGCGCTGGCCGTCGGGCCCGGTGTCGGCGTCGAGGTCGGCGTCGGCGTCAGGCTCGGGGCCGGCGTCGTCGCGATCGCCCGCGGCGACGTCGCCACGAACCGCGGAGCCGGCGCCGTCGACGGCCAGGACGCCACCAGAACGACCACCACCGCCAGGATCGCGGCGACGGAGGCGAACGCGCCCAACGGAAGCTTCACCGCGCGATCAGACCAGGCCGCGGCCGGCTACACCGTCCCGGCGAACGAAACGGGCGAATCGGTCAGGCGGTTGGCTGGGCCCGGAAGCCGGTCGGTGACGAGCCCGTGACCCGTTTGAAGGCCACGCTCAGCGCGCTCTCCGACCCGTAGCCGACCTCGCGCGCGATGGTGGCGAGGGTGCCGTCGCCGCGCCGGAGGCGGTCCGCCGCCAGCTCGATGCGCCAGCCCGTGAGGTAGTCGAGCGGGCCCTTGCCGACGAGCCCGCGGAACCGGGCCGCCAGCGTCGACCGCGAGACCGCCGCCGTGTCGGCGAGCGCCTCGACCGTCCACCGCTCGGCCGGCTGGGCGTGCATCGCCCGCAAGGCCGGGCCGACCACCGGATCGGCCAGCCCGGCCAGCCAGCCCGACGGGGGAGTGGTCGTGGTGGCCAGGTGGAACCGGAGCACCTGGATCAGCATCACCACCGCCAGGTGCTCGGCGACCAGGGTCGACCCGATCTGGTCGCGCCGCACCTCGCGGTCGATCCGGTCGATCGACCAGTGCACCGCGTCGGCCTCGGCGGTCGCGCCCGGGATGTGGATCACCGGTGGCAGGCCGTCGAGCAGCAGCGCCCGGGCCCGGCCCAGGAAACTGAACCGGCCACCGATCAGGAAGACGTCGTCGCCGGTGCCGGCCCGGGCGACGCCGTCGGTCGCCGCCTGGAAGACCGGGTCGGCCGGCTCGACCGGCACGTCGTCGTCGCTGGCCAGCTCGAACGGCACCGGGCGGGTGAGCAGGAAACAGTCGCCCGCCGTGAGGGCGATCGGGTCCGGCAGGCCCTCGACCCGCAGTTGGCAACCGCCGCTGCGGATGGCGTTGAACTTGACGCCGTCGAGCGGGATGAACCGCAGCCCCCAGCGGCCGCCGGCGGCCAGGCTGGTGGACAGGTGGCCGGTGGCGGCGGTCAGGGTCAGGATGTCTTCCAATGGATCCATGGTTGGACGCTCGCTAAAGAGGGCTGGACTGTCAACTATTCATCGTCCGACGATCGCTTCGTACCGTAACAGCCATGACTGAGTTCGACGCGCGTACCACCGCAGCCCGGAGATCCTGGCCGGAGTCGACCTGACCGGCCGCCGGATGATCGTCACCGGCGGCGCCTCCGGCATCGGCGCGGAGACCGTCCGGGCGCTGGCCGGCGCCGGCGCCGAGGTGACCGTCGCGACCCGCGAGCCGGCCGACGCCAAGCCGCTGATCGATGACTCGGAGCGGACCGGGTGCTGGCCCGCCGGCTCGACCTCGCCGACCTCGACTCGGTGGCGGCGTTCGCCGGCGGCTGGGACGGACCGCTGGACGCCCTCGTCGCCAACGCCGGCATCATGGCGCTGCCGACCCGCCAGACGACCGAGAGAGGCTGGGAGCTGCAGCTCGCCACCAACTACCTCGGCCACTTCGCGCTCGCCCACCGGCCTGCACGACGCGCTCGCCGCCGCCGGCTCGGCCCGGGTCGTGACGGTCAGCTCGGGCGCCCACCTCGCCTGGCCCGTGCGACTTCGACGACCCGCAGTTCGAGCGCCGGCCCTACGAGGGGTTCGCCGCCTACGGGCAGTCGAAGACGGCCGACGTGCTGCTCGCGGTCGGGGTCGCCCGGCGCTGGGCGGCGGACGGGATCACGGCGAACTCCCTGGCACCCGGCTCGATCCACACCAAGCTCCAGCGGCACCTCGACCGGGACACCATGGTGCGCGTGGGGCGCGATGGACGACGCCGGTGACCTGCTCGTGCCGGCGCACTTCAAGACGATGGCCGAGGGCGCCTCGACGTCGGTGCTGCTCGCCGCCTCGCCGACCGTCGCCGGGGTGACCGGCCGCTACTTCGAGGACAACCGCGAGGCGCCGGTCGTACCCGGTGGTCCGGACTCACCCGCGGGCGTGGCCGCACACGCCCTCGACCCGGAGGCCGCCGACCGCCTGTGGGAGCTGGCCCTGCCGTTGCTGGGCTCCCGCTAGCCCTGGTGGTCGAGGAACACGGCCTCCTGGCAGTAGCGGGCCACGACGGAGCGGTACGGGCGGAACGGGTCGCCCAGCGGCAGGATCTCCTTCTCGGTCGGGCGCGGGTTGACCTGCCAGGTGCGCGCGTAGCCCTCCCGGACGTCCAGGTCGCCGGCGGGCCAGACGTCGAGCCGGCGCAGGCAGTGCATCAGGTACATCTCGGCGCTCCAGCGGCCGATGCCGCGTACCGTCGTCAGCCGTTCGACGACCTGCTCGTCGCTCAGCCGGGTCGACGGGTTGACGTCCACCGTTCCGTCGAGCACCTTCGCGGACAGGTCCCGCAGCGAGACCATCTTGTTGCGGGACAGGCCGGCCTCCCGCATCGCCTCGTCCGAAAGCCCGGCCAGCCCCTCCGGCGTGAACAGACCACCGACCGCGGCCGCGGTGCGGGCGATGATGGCCCGGGCGGCGGCGGCCGAGATCTGCTGGGAGATGATCGAGCGGACCAGCATGCCGAAGGGCCCGTCAGGGAAACGGGGCAGATAGCGGATGGGTCCCACCGTCGCCACGAGCGCGGCCAGGGCCCGGTCGCGGGCCGCGACCTCTTCGATCGCGGCCGCCAGGGCGATCCTCGCCATCGTTCGTCAGCCGCCGCCGACCGCGGTCGCGGCGGACGTGATGGCCTCGACCGTCACCTCCGGGTGCGAGACCATCGAGACGTGCGAGGCGTCCGCCTCGGTGACGGTCGACCCGGCCCGTTCGGCCATCCGGCGCTGGGCCACCGGCGGGATGATCCGGTCCTGGGTGCCGACCACCGCCCAGCTGGGCAGGGTCTTCCAGGCCGGCGCGCCGGACGGGATCTGGTTGGCGCTCAGCGTCAGCGGCCGCTGGCCCGCGGCGATCAGCCAACGGTCGGCCTCCGGCAGGTCCTGCGCGAACGAGTTGTGCACGGCGTCCGGCTTCAGGAACGCGTCGGCATCACCCTGCGGCGCGCCCGGGTAGCCGGCCACGTCGAACACCGCCGACGGGTCGGGGACGTCGAGCGCCGACCCGGCACCGGCCAGCATCCCGAAGGTGGTGTCTCCCTCGTCGGGGATGAACGCGTCAACGTAGACGAGTGCCCGCACGTCACCGCCACCCGTGCCGGCGTTGGTGACGACCACGCCCCCGTACGAGTGTCCAACCAGGACGACCGGCCCGCTCGTACGCTGTGCGTTGAAGGACGCGATGTACGGCGCGTCGGTCGTCACGCCGCGTAGCGGGTTCGGCGGGGCGTAGACCGTGAAACCCCGTCCCCGCAGCGCCGTCACGACCGCGTTCCAGCTGGCCGCGTCGGCCCATGCGCCATGCACCAGGACGATCGTGGGCAATGCCATGGTGATCTCCTCGCTCGAGACGAATCCCCACGGCACCTAACCGTCAGTCGCGAAAACAAACCCCGCACGGCCAGAGTCGGGGCCGGTGGGTCAGACGGTGTCCCAGTGCGCGAGAGTACGGAGATGAGTCGAGCGCACCGGGTTAGCGTGCGCCTGTGACGGGTGTCGAAGTCCGGATCCTGGGTGCCGTCGAGATCGTGGCGGGCGGCGTGGTCGCGGCCCTGTCCAGCGCACCGGCGCGGACGGTGCTGGCCACCCTCGCGCTCCGATCTCGGCGCGTTCCGCGCGCTGACGGCCGACGCGGGTCAGCGGCCGCGGCCGCGGACTGGCCGGGCGCGAGTGCGGGCTACGCCGCGGCCCTGCGGCTGTGGCGCGGCCGTGCCTGCCAGGACGCGTCCGGCGAGCGGATCCGGTCCGCGGGCGGGCTGCTCGACGCCGAGCGGACCGAGGTGGTGCAGCGGAACCTGGCCGTCGACCTGCTCGCCGGCCGTCCGGTCACCGAACGCACGGCAGTCCTGGTCGAGGCCGAGCCGCTCCGCGAGCGGTTCTGGTGCCTGCACGTGCTCGGCCTCGCGCTCGAGGGGCGGCAGGCCGAGGCGCTGGCCGCCTATCGCCAGGCGCAGCGCGTGCTCGCCGAAGAGCTGGGCCTCGACCCCGGTGCGGAGCTGCGCACCCTCGAACGGCATCTGCTGCACGGCGACGTCGGCGCCGGGGTGGCCGTGGTCCGCGCCTGGTTCGGTGCAGCACCGACGCGCCCGGCACCGCGGCCCCGGCAGCTTCCGGCGGACATCGACGACTTCACCGGCCGTCGCGACGAGTTGGACCGGATCACCGCGCTGCTGGCCGGAGCGGCCGCCCGCCCGGTGACGGTCTGTGTGTCCGGCATGGGTGGCATCGGGAAGACGACGCTCGCTGTCCGCCTGGCGCACCGGCTCGACACCGAAGCCGTCTTCGTCGACCTGCACGGCACGGATCCGGCGCCGCCGGACGCGTACCAGGTGATGGGGTCGATCCTGCGGTCCCTGGGACTGCCGGGATCCGCCGTGCCGGGGGACCGGGACGCCCGCAGCGGTCTTTACCGGTCCACAATGGCCGAACGTCGACCCCTGCTGGTGCTCGACAACGCGGGCGGCGAGGCGCAGGTGCGGCCGCTGATCCCGGGCGCGCCGGGTGCCCGGACCATCGTCACCTCGCGCTGGACACTGGCGGGGCTCGACGGCGTGACCGCCGTGGAGCTGGGCGTGCTCGCCAAGCCCGACGCGGCGGCCCTGCTCGACCACGTCTCCGGCCACCCGCGCACCGCGGACGAGCCCGACGCGGCCCGCCGGGTCCTCGACCTCTGCGGTGGCCTGCCGCTGGCCCTCCGCATCGTCGGTGTGCGGCTGGCCCGCCAACCGGGCACCTCCCTGGAACGGATGGCGGTCCGGCTCACCGGCGAGCGGTCGCGACTGGACGAGCTGACCGTGGGGGACCGCGACATCCGCGCGGTGTTCGCGGAGAGCCACCGGCGAGTCGACCCGGAGGCGGCCCTGCTGTTGCGGCGGCTCGCGCTGCTGCCGGTGGCGGAAGCCGGCGGAGTGCTCGCCGCGGCCCTGGTCGATGTCCCCGTCGCGGACGCGGAACGTCGACTGGACCGGCTGTCGGCGGCTTCGCTGGTGTCCACGTGGGACACCGGGCACGAGGTCCGCTACCGGATGCACGATCTGGTGCGGCTCTGTGCGCGGGAACGATCCGACGACGCTGACGAGGCAGCGCTGCGTCGTGGGTACGAGGCGCTGCTGGGTCAGGTGCTGCGCGCGGACCTGAGGCTGCGCTCGCGGCCCTACCCCGCCGAGCCCGCGCCGGCCGGGCCGGACGGAGACCCGCCGGGGTGGTTGGCGGCGGAACGGTCGCTGGTGCTCGCCGCCGCCCACGACGCGGTGACCCGGGGCTGGGTCGACCTCGCCGGCCGGCTGGTGTGCGCGACGACGAACGTGGCGCTGGCGCACGCGTACGGCCCGGAGTGGACGTCCGCCGCGAGTGCGGTGCTGGCGGCCGGCCCCGGCGCGGCGGAGACCGCCGCGCTGTGGCTCGGGCTCGGCATGGTCCGGCAGCGCAGCGGGCAGCCGATGGCGGCGCGGGGACTGCTGCGCCAGGCCCGCCGGGCGTACGTCGCACAGGGCGACCAGCTCCGGGCGGCCACCGCGGCGACGTACCTGAGCATGGCGCACCGGGTGACCGGCCGCTGGCGGACCGCGTTGGCAGCCGCCGACTGGGCGATCGGCCGGCTCGACGGAGACTCCGCGCCGGTCCAGCTCGGCTGGGCCCAACTCGCCCTGGGCAACCTGCTGCTGGAGATGGACGACCAGCCGGCCGCCCGGGACGCGTACGCCCGCGCCCTGACGGTCATGCGGGCGGCCGGCGATCGGGCCGGGGAGGCGAATGTGCTGATCTGCCTGGCCCAGTCGCTGCGCCGGAGCGGCCAGTACGAGCGGATGATGCCGCGCTACCAGGAAGCGGTCCAGATCCTCCGCGAGGTCGACGACCCCTTGGGCCTGTGCATGGTCGAACTGGCCCTCGGTCGGGTCCGGCTCCAGGCCGGCGACCTCGCGGCGGCCCGGACCCACTCGGAGCGGGGACTGGTGCTGGTCCGGGACGCGCCCTTCACCATGGCCCGCAAGGACGCGCTCGACCTCGCCGGCGAGGTCGCCCTGGCCGGCGGCGACGTGCCCGCCGCTCTGGACCTGTTCACGGCGACGTTGGAGATCGCCCGAGCGCAGAGCGCGCCGGTCGCCACCGCGGCGGTGCTGCACCACCTGTCCCGCGCCTTCCGGGCGGCCGGCGACACGGCGGCCGCCCGGACCGCGGCGACCGAGTCTGTGGAGATCTTCACCGAGCTCGGCCGTGCCGAGCGGAACACGGTCGCCGCGCTGCTCCGCGACCTGGACGGCTGAGAAAAAGCGCTGATAAAGCGGCCGACGCCAGACTGACCAGGTCATTCAGCCACGGGGGTGTGAAAGACACCCGGGTCCGCTCCGTCCCAGCGCCGGGACGGGGCGGACGTTTCGGTTATCGGGCGGGGCGGCAGGACGCGCGGACGACCAGCTCGGTGGGGAGCCGGATGTGGGTGTCGCGGTCGACGCCGGCGATCAGGTCGACGAGCAGCCGTAGCGCCTCGGCGCCCATCCGTTGCAGGGGCTGGATGATCGTCGTCAGCGGGGGGTTGACCAGCGCCGACTCCGGTACGTTGTCGAAGCCGATGACGGACAGGTCGTCGGGCACCGTCAGGCCCATGCCGCGGGCGACGTCCATCGTGGAGATCGCGGAGAGGTCGTTGCCGGCGAAGACCGCGGTCGGCCGGTCGGGCGAGCGAGAGCAGCTCCGCGGCCGTCCCGGCGGCGCTCTCGACCCGGAACCCGCCGACGCGGACGAGCCGCTCGTCCACCGCCACGCCGGCGTCGGCCATCGCCTGGCGGAAGCCGGCCTCGCGCAGCCGGGCCGACTCCAGGTCGGGGCGTCCGCTGATGTGCCCGATGCGGCGGTGGCCGAGCGACAGCAGGTAGTTGGTCGCGAGCACGGCGCCGGCGAAGTTGTCGGAGTCGACGGTGGGCATGCCGGACGGGCCGGTGTGCGGGTCGACGGCGACGACGTGGAAGCCCTGCTTGGTCTCGACCACGGTCGGCGTGACGATCACGGCGCCGTCGATGAGCGTGCCGGACAGGCGGGCCAGCGAACGCCGCTCCCAGCCGACGGCGGTGCCCTCGCCGTCGCCGCCGGAGTAGGCCAGCAGCTGGTAGCCGGTGCCGGCCACCTCCCGGGACGCCCCCTTGAGCAGCTCGGTCGAGAACGGCTCGAACTCGGCGACCAGGATGCCCAGCACGTTGGTGCGGTGGCTGCGCAGGCTCTGCGCCCCGAGGCTGGCCTCGTAGCCGAGCTGGTGGATGACCTGCTGCACACGCTCCACGGTGGCCTGGGCGACGCCGTAACGGCCGTTGACGACCTTGGAGACGGTCGCCACCGAGACGCCGGCCGTCCGGGCGACGTCCGACATCTTGACACGCTGCGGGAACGCCACGCCGACGATGATAGAGGCCGCCGGTGGGTGGTCGGCAGCGACTTCGAAAACGTTATCGACAACGATTGACACCAGGTTACGGGACTGAAAAACTCGCCGTCATCCGAAGTACCGCGACTGACTAGTCGAGGAGACATCGATGGCGATAAAGCGCCGCGCCGGCGCCGTCCTGGCACTGTTCATGGCCGGCGCGCTCCTGCTCGCCGGGTGTAGCGGCGGCGGCGAGGACGACGCCAGCCGCAGAGCGAGCTCTACGAGAACCCGGTGACCCTGACCTGGTGGCACAACGCCTCCCAGGACGGGCCCGGCAAGACCTACTGGGAGAAGGTCGCCAAGGACTTCTCCGCGCTCCACCCCAGCGTCACGATCGAGATCGAGGCGATCGAGACCAACCAGCTCCAGCGCACCCGGCTCCCCGCCGCGCTGCTGACCAGCGACCCGCCGGACATCTTCCAGGCGTGGGGCGGCGGCGAGATCCGCGAGCAGGTGGAGGCCGACTATCTCAAGGACGTCACCGACCAGACCAAGGCCGAGGTCGGCAACATCGGCAGCGCGGCCGAGATCTGGCAGGTCGACGGCAAGCAGTACGGGCTGCCGTACCGGATGGGCATCGAGGGTATCTGGTACAACAAGGACATGTTCGCGCAGGCGGGCATCGCCGCTCCGCCGACCACGTTCGACGAGCTCAACGACGCGGTCACCAAGCTCAAGGCGATCAACGTCGTTCCGATCGCCCTGGGTGCCGGTGACAAGTGGCCGGCGGCGCACTGGTGGTACAACTTCGCGCTGCGCGCCTGCTCGGTCGACACCCTGAAGAAGGCGTCCGTCGACCTCACCTTCGACGACCCGTGCTTCGTCAAGGCCGGTGAAGACCTCAAGACCTTCATCGGCACCGAGCCGTTCCAGCACAACTTCATCGCCACGCCGGGCCAGAACGACCCGACCAGCGCGAACGGCCTGCTCGCCAACGGCAAGGCCGCGATGGAGCTGATGGGTGACTGGAACAGGGGCACGCTGGAGACGGTCGCCGAGGACCCGGCGAAGCTCGGCCAAGTTCCTCGGCTGGTTCCCGGTGCCGGCGATCTCCGGCTCCGCGGGCGACCCGAAGGCGGCCCTCGGCGGCGGCGACGGGTTCGCCTGCGCCAAGAACGCCCCGGCCGAGTGCGTCGAGTTCCTCAAGTACATCGTCAGCCCCGAGGTGCAGAAGGGGTACGCCGCAGACCGGCATCGGCCTGCCCGTCGCCAAGGGTGCGGAGGCCGGCGTCGACGGACCCGGCGCTGAAGTCCATCCTGGAGGCCACCACCGGCGCCACCTACGTGCAGCTGTGGCTGGACACGGCCTTCGGCAGCACCGTCGGCAACGCGATGAACGACGCGATCGTCGCCATCTTCGCCGGCAACGGGCACGCCCGAGAAGGTCGTCGACGGCCATGAAGTCGGCCGCACGCAAGTGACCTCCACGAACCCGACCCGGACCTCGCCGGCGGCGCATCCGCGCCGCCGGCGGGCTCCGGCCCGTCCACGCCGTCCTCCCGCGCGGCCGGGAACCGGCGCAAGTGGTACGAGATCATCGGGCTGACCACGCCGGCGGTCGTCGTCTACGTGATGTTCGTGCTCGTGCCGATGGGCTTCGCGGTCTACTACAGCCTCTTCCGGTGGCGCGGGGTCGGGCCGCCCACCGAGTTCGTCGGCTCGACAACTACATTCTGGCCTTCCAGGACCCGATCTTCCTCGACGCGCTGCGCAACAACGCCATCATCGTGGTCGGCTCGCTGCTGGTCCAGGGCCCGATCGCGCTGGGCGTGGCGCTGCTGCTCAACCGGCGCTTCCGCGGGCGCACCGTGTTCCGGCTGCTGGTGTTCGTGCCGTACGTGCTGGCCGAGGTCACCGTCGGCATCATGTGGAAGCTGCATCCTGACCGACGGCGGCACGGTCGACGCGCTGCTGCGGTCCTTGGGCCTGGGCGGCCTCGTGCAGGCCTGGCTCGCCGACCTCGACGTCGTCATCTGGACCCTGCTGTTCGTGCTCACCTGGAAGTACGTCGGCTTCGCCATCATCCTGCTGCTCGCCGGACTGTCCAATGTGCCCGACGAGCTGACCGAGGCCGCCGCGATCGACGGCGCGGGCTGGTGGCAGATCCAGCGGCACATCACGCTGCCGCTGCTCGGGCCCGACGATCCGGATCTGGATGTTCCTGTCGATCATCGGTTCACTGCAGGTCTTCGACGTGATCTGGGTGACCTCGGTGCCGGCGGTTCGTTCCCTCGGCGCGTCGGCCACCATGGCGACGTACATGGTGGACAACGGCTTCTTCGCCCGGCTCTGGGGCTACGGCAACGCGGTGGCCGTGATCCTGTTCGTCATCTCGTTCGTCGCGGCGCTGCTGTTCCAGCGCTTCCTGCTTCGCCGCGACATCCAGGGCGCCATCACCGGAAGGGTGAACTGATGGCCGCAACGCTGCAGCGTCCCGCGCCGTTCGTCCTGGGGCAGCCCGCTGACCTATGCGCTTGGCGTTCGCGGTCGCGGCCGTCTCGATCGCGCCGGTGCGTCTACGTGATCGTCGGCGGCTTCCGGACGACACCGCAGATCGTCGCGAACCCGGCCGGGCTGCCCGACCCGTGGGTGTGGGACAACTACGCGCGGGTGCTGACCCAGAGCGACTTCTGGAGCCAGGCGTTCAACAGCGCGGTGATCGCGCTCGGCACGACGCTCGCGGTCGTGGTGCTCGGCGTCTGCGCCGCGTACGTGCTGGCCCGCTACACCTTCCGCGGCCGGGAGGCGCTCTACACGTTCTTCACCCTCGGCCTGCTCTTCCCGGCCGGCGCCGCGATCCTGCCGCTGTACCTGATGTTGCGCGACCTCAACCTGGTCAACTCCTACTACGCGGTGATCCTGCCGCAGGTCGCGTTCTCGTTGCCGCTCACCATCGTCATCCTGCGCCCGTTCCTGACCGCCATCCCGCGCGAGCTGGAGGACGCGGCGGCGATCGACGGCACGGGCCGCCTCGGCTTCCTCTGGCGCATCACGCTGCCGCTGTCCGGACCGGCGCTGGTCACCGTCGGCGATCCTGGCCTTCGTGGCGAGCTGGAACGCGTTCCTGCTGCCGTTGCTCGTCCTCAGTGACGTCAGCCTGCACACACTGCCGCTCGGCGTGCAGAACTTCTCGAGCCAGTACACCTCCGACACGGCCGGCATCCTCGCCTTCACCTCGCTGGCGATGCTCCCCGCGCTGCTGTTCTTCACCTTCGCGGAGAAACAGATCGTCGGCGGCCTCCAGGGCGCGGTGAAGGGTTAGGCAATCCCGAACCAGCGGGAGAGGCGGTTGTCGAGGTCCTGCTGGTCGTCGCCGATCCAGGCGACGTGGCCGTCGGGGCGGAGCAGCACGCCCGGAACGTCCAGCGCCGCGGTCGGATCGGCGAGGTAGTCGACCCGGTCCGACCAGGCGCCGACGGTCAGGCGTTCGGTGCGGTCCAGCAGCAGGCCCCGGCCGCGATGCAGCAGATCGTAGAGGCGGCCCGCTTTGACGTCGAGGTCGGGCAGGCGGCGGCCGAGCAGGTCGGGGCCCGGGCCGAAGTCGTAGCGGATGCCGATCGCGGTGATCTTCTCGGTCAGGTAGCGGTTCACCACGTCGAAGTCCATCAGCTCGGTGAGCAGTCTGCGCACGGCCTGCGGGCCCGGTTCGGTGGACGCAGCTCCAACTGGGCGCGGGTGTTGTCCAGCACTCCTCGGCGACCGGATGACGTTCGGCGGGTACGTGTCGAGCAGGGTGTCCGGCGCCCAGCCGCGGATCTGGGCGGCCAGTTTCCAGCCGAGGTTGAACGCGTCCTGAACGCCCAGGTTGAGGCCCTGTCCGCCGGCGGGCGGATGGATGTGTGCCGCGTCGCCGGCCAGGAGCACCCGCCCGACCCGATAACGTTCGGCCAGCCGGGTGGCATCGCCGAAGCGGGACAACCAGCGCGGGGAGCGCACGCCGAAATCGGTGCCGGCGACGGTGCGCAACTCGTGCTTGAAGTCCTCGAGGGTGGGCGGTTCCGCGCGGTCGCTGACTCCCGCGGCGGGGACGATGACGCGATAGACCCCGACGCCCGCGGGGTGGAGGCTGAATCGCCTGTCGGTCTTGGCGATGTCGGCCACCTTGGCGGCGATCTCGTCCTGCGGCCCACCCGCGGCCATCTCGCCCATCAGCGTCTCGTTCCGCGAGGGCTCGCCGGGGAAGCCGACGCCGAGCAGTTTGCGCACTGTGCTGCGCGCGCCGTCACAGCCGACGAGATAGCGCGAACGCAGCGTCTCCCCGTCGGCCAGCTCGACGGTCACGCCGTCGTCGTCCTGCTCGAAACCGGCCACCGCACCGCCCCGCCGGACCTGGGCACCCAGGGCGATCGCCTGTTCCTCGAGCAGGTGAACGATGACCGGCTGCGGGATGCCCAGCAGGTAGGCGTACGCGGAGTCCAGGCCCTCGGGCGCGGGCTTGTCGATGGCCGCGAAGTAGCTGCCGGCCGGACGCCGTCGTCCGCGTTCGAGGACGCGCTCCAGGAGCCCGCGCATCGCCATCAGCTCGATGCTGCGAATGTGCAGACCGACGATGCGGGCGAACGAGACGGGCTCGGTTTCCTTCTCCAGGACGAGTACCCGCACATCGTGCAGCCGCAGTTCGGCGGCCAGCATCGCACCGGTCGGCCCACACCCGGCAATGATCACGTCGAACATGACGGGAGGATGTCACAGTAATCTGGCCCCGGAAAACGGTTTGACGGCCTTGCCGGGGCGCTGACACCGTGGCGCGCTATGACGGACTTCGAGCTGTTGACCGACGCGGACGTCCGGCTCATGCAGGGTCTCGCCCAGCGCGTCACCGCCGTCCGCCCCGATCTGATCAGCGCCGGCGCGTCCTACGGAGAGCTCGCCTGGGTCTGGGGCCAGGGGTGCTCCCGCTACGGCGCGACCTGGCCACGGCGGCTGTGGTTCTCCGGCGCCGATCTGGTGGCGTGGGGCTGGGCCTTCCTTCCGCGCCAGGTGCGCCGCAACGACGGGTCGGTCACGGACGTCACCGGCGCCGGCCTCAGCTATCAGGTCCATCCAGACCACACCGGGCTCGTCGACGAGGTGATCGAGTGGTACGACGGTGTCGCTGCGGGCCTGCAGCGCACGGCGTCGCCGACGACCGCCGAGAAGGCCGCCCTCGAGCGGTGGGCCGCGCACGGCTATGCGCCGGACGCGGCGGCGCTCGCCGAGGACGGCGACTGGACCCAGCTCAACGAGCGCGACCTCACCGTCGTGGAGCAGCCGGTGCTGCCGGCCGGTTTCCGGTTCCGCACCGCCGAGGAGGCCGGACCGGAGGCCGCGGTCCGGTCCCATGTGGACGCCTGGAGTCCCTCGGCGTACACGGCACAGAGCTATGCGGACGTCCGGCGGACGGCGGCCTATCGCGGCGACCTGCACATGCTGGTGGAGGCGCCGGACGGCACGATGGCGGCTTCGACGATCATGTGGTTCGACGAAGCCAACAGGACCGTCGAGTTCGAGCCGGTCGGGACGCATCCGGGCTACCGGCGGCTCGGCCTGGCCAAGGCGATGATGCTGCACGGGATGCGGCTGGCGCGGTCGGCCGGTGCCGTACACGCGACGGTCGTCTGCCTGGGCGCGCCGGGGCGTCCACAGCCCCGCGGGTTCTACTACGGCCTCGGGTTCCGGGAGCTCTCGCGGGACGCGCCGCTGGTCAAACGCGGCTCTTCGGAATGAGCAGGGACACCACGATCCCGAGGCCGGCGAGAACGGCCAGCACCAGGAAGCTCGTGGTGTAGCCGGCCGCGGACGGCAGGCCGTTCGGCTGGATCGTGCCGGTGACCACCGCGCTCACGAGAGCCGTGCCGATCGCACCCCCGATGGTGCGGATGTTGGCGTTCATGCCGGTGGCGGCTCCGGTCACGGACGGCGCGACGGAGTGCACGATGACGCTGGTCATCGCCGCGTAGGCCAGCCCCAGCCCGAGCCCGAACACGGCACCGTCGATCGCCACCCGCCAGGGCGCGTCGCTGAACAACGCGAAGCCCAGACAGCCCAGCGCGAGCAGCGCGGACCCTCCCGCGAGTTGGGAGCGGAAACCGACCACGGTGTGGATCGGGCCGCTGACCATGCCGCCGACCGCCATGGTGGCCAGCATCGGGAGGATCAGGAAGCCGGCCACGGTGACGGTGGAACCGAAGCCGTACCCGGCCGCGGGTGTGGTCTGGATGAACTGCGGCAGGAACGTGATCACCGCGAACATGGCGGCCCCGAACAGCAGAGCGACCAGGTTGGTCGTCCACACCGGACGCTGCCGCATCATCCGCATGTCGATGACCGGGTTCGCCGACCTCGTCTCCACGGTCACCCAGGCGGCGAAGCTCAGCAGGGCCACGGCGAAGACCCCGAGCGTCGGCGGAGACAGCCAACCCCAGCTCGCGCCCATGCTGAGCGGGAGCAGCAGTGCGACCAGCCAGAGGCCCAACAGGGACGCGGCGTGCCAGTTGATCCGGCCGCCGCTGCGGATCGCGGAGACCGGCACGAACCGCCACGCGAGCGCGCCGATGGCCAGCACCAGGACGAGCGGGATGCCGAACAGCCACCGCCAGCCGAGCGCGGTGGTGATCGGTCCGGCCAGCACCGTGCCGAGGCCGCCGCCGACGGCGACGACGCTGGACATGGAGCCGATCGCCCGCGGTACGCGGTGCGGCGGGTACTCGTCGCGGAGAATCCCGAAGGCGATCGGGTAGATGGCGCCGCCGAGCCCCTGGATGACGCGACCGACGACGAGCACGCCGAGGTTCGGCGCCAGCGCGGCGACCAGGCTGCCCACCGCGATCGCGCCGAGCACGACCACGAGGGCACGGTGCTTGCCGATCATGTCGGCGGCGCGGCCGACGATCGGTGTCGCGACGGCCGCCGACAGCAGCCAGGCGATCAGCACCCACGACACGTTGGCCTGCGTGGTGTGCAGGTCGCGCTGTATGACCGGGAGTACCGGGCTGATCAGCGACTGGAGCATGGCGAACGTGCCGGCGCCGAGGCCGAGCAGGGTGAAGACGAACGAGGCCGCGGAGCGCGGTCGGGTTCCCGGTGGTGTTGCGGTCAGAGTCATCAGGCGCTTCCTGGGTAGACTGATAACTGGACTCCGGTAAAGCGGAGCCCGGTTATCGGATTACTGATAACCGTACTCCGCTTCAGGAGGAGCGCCCATGCCGGGTCTCGACCTGTCGGTGGTGGGCGCCCGGCGACCACACCGGGCCGATGCCGCGCGCAACTTCGACGCCCTGGTGGCGGCGGCGCGGGACGTCTTCACCGAGTACGGCGCGGACGCGCCGCTCGACGAGGTCGTCCGCCGGGCCGGGGTCGGCATCGCGACCCTCTACCGCAACTTCCCGACCAGGGAGGACCTCGTCGAGCAGGTCTACCTGACCGAGGTCGACGCGGTCTGCCGCGCGGCGGAGGACGCCGCGCTTCTCGGCCCCTGGGAGGGGATCACCTCCTGGCTGCGCCGCTTCATCGACTACGTGGCGACCAAGCGTGCGGTGGCGACCGGGCTCGACCGGGACTCGGCCGCCTATCGGGCCGCCACCGAGGGGCTCTACCGCGCCGGCGGCCCACTGCTGGAGCGCGCACAGGACGCCGGCACCGTGCGCGGCGACGTCGACATCGACGACGTCATGCGCTTCGCCATGGCCTACACGACCGTGAACTTCGTCGACGCCCAGCAGCGCGACCGGATGCTCGCGGTCGCCTTCGACGGCCTCGCGGCCAAGCCCAAGGCCTAGGAGCGTCCGACGCCGTGCAGGAACGAGTCGACCACCAGGTCGGCCGCCTGTGGGGGAGCGAGGTCGGGGAACCGGTACGCGGCCGTGCTGACCAACTGGTCGAGCACCGCCCGGGCCCAGGCCGCTGACACGTCGGCGCGCAGTAGGCCCTCGTCGGCCGCGCGCTGGACGAAAGCGTCCAGGCGGGCGCTCTGCTTCGCGGCCCGGCGGTCGGCCTCGGGGTCGGCGCGCATCATCCGCCGGGTGTCGACCGGCCATTCCCGGCTGACCGGGATGATCCCCTCGACATAGCGGTGCAGGGCCACGGCCACCGGCGCCGCGGTGAGCCGGGCATCGTCGAGCACCCGCTCGGCGGAGTCGAGTTTCGCCTCGAACACGGCGCTGAGCAGGGCCTCACGGGTGGCGAAACGACGGTGGACCGTCGTGCGGTCGACGCCGGCCGCGGTGGCGATGGCCGCCAGCGGCGTGCTCGGGTCGTCGGCCAGCAGTCGGGCTCCGGCGTGCAGGACTCCGGCCAGGTTGCGTGCGGCATCAGCTCTCATCGTGCTGTACATCATACCGTCAGTGGCATTTGAGCTGCCATCAGCAACGGACCGGCGGTGGTCGGAATAATTAATGCAACGCTAGTGTCGTAGTTAGCGTTCAACCTTCGACACGAAACAGGAGTTTCCCAATGAGACGCACGTGGCTGATCACCGGTGGTTCCCAGGGGCTCGGCAAGGCCCTGACGACGGCGGCGCTGGCCGAGGGCGACCGGGTCGCGGTGACCTCCCGCCGCGCCGACGCCCTGGCCGACCTGCGCGAGGCGTACCCGGACCGGCTGTTGACCCTCGCCCTGGACCTCACCGACGAGGCCGCCGTCCGCGCCGCGGTCGCGACCGTGGTCGACCGGTTCGGCTCGCTGGACGTCGTGGTCAACAACGCCGGCTACGCCACCAGCGGGACGATCGAGGACTTTCCGTCGGACGAGTTCCGCGCGCAGATCGAGACCAACCTCTTCGGCGTGGTCAACGTGAGCCGGGCCGCGCTGCCGGTCCTGCGCCGTCAGCGTTCCGGGCACTTCGTGCAGGTCTCGTCCGTCGGCGGGCGGGTCGGCGGCACGCCCGGGCTCAGCGCCTACCAGGCGGCCAAGTTCGGCGTCGCCGGCTTCTCCGAGGTGCTCGCCAGCGAGGTGGCCCACCTGGGCATCAAGGTGACGATCGTCGAGCCGGGCGGCATCCGCACCGGCTGGGCCGCCGGCGCCGCGCAGACCTCCGGTCCGACGAACGCCGACTACGCGGAGTCCGTCGGCACCTGGCAGGACAGGTTCGCGGCGTACGCCGGCAACGAGCCGGGCGACCCGGCCCGGATGGCCGCGGCGATCGTCGCGATGGTGGACGGGCCCGAAACCCCGCGCCGGCTGCTGCTCGGCAACGACGCCCTGGACATCACCCTGGCCGCCGAGGAGGCCCGGCTCGCGGAGGCCCGCACCTGGGCCGACGTCAGCCGTTCGACGGACCACGTGACCACCGGAGGCAACTGATGATCGTCCGCGACAGGCTGTACATCGGCGGCGAGTGGGTCGCGCCGAGCGACCCGGTCCTGCTGGAGATCCGCTCGCCGCACGACCGGTCCGTGCTCGGCCGGGTCGCCCAGGCCACCCCGGCCGACGTCGACGCGGCGGTGGCCGCGGCCAGGGCGGCGTTCGACGACGGGCCGTGGCCGCGGACCGACCCGGGCGAGCGGCAGGCGGTCGTCCGCCGGCTCAACGCCCTGCGCGAGGAGAGGGCCGACGAGATCGCCGCCGTCATCTCGGCGGAGAACGGTTCGGCCGGCTGGTTCACCAAGCTCGGCCAGCCGTTCCTGACCCGCCAGGTCAACGCCTATCTCGCGGCGGCCGAGGGATTCGCCTGGGAAGAGGTCGTCGAGCCGTCGGACCCGTCCGTCGCGTTCGACACCATCGTCCGCCGAGAGCCGATCGGCGTGGTCGCCGCGGTGATCCCGTGGAACTCGCCGTTCTCCGCGGCCACCGCCAAGCTGACGCCCGCCCTGCTGGCCGGCAACACCGTCGTGCTCAAGGTGTCGCCGGAGAACTCGCTCAGCATGACGCTGCTGGCCGACCTCTGGCACGAGGCCGGGCTGCCCGCGGGGGTGCTCAGCATCCTGCCGGCCGACCGGGACACCAGCGAGTACCTGGTCTCCCATCCGCAGGTGGACAAGATCGCCTTCACGGGCTCGACCCGGGCGGGGCGGCGGATCGCGGCGATCGCCGGGGAGCAGCTCAAGCGGGTCAGCCTGGAGCTCGGCGGGAAGTCCGCCGCGATCATCCTCGACGACGCCGACCTGCCCGCGACCGCACGTGGCCTGCGTTTCGGGTCAATGGCCAACAACGGCGAGGCGTGCATCCTGCAGACCCGCGTCCTGGCACCGCGCAGCCGCTACGACGAGGTGGTCGGTGCGCTCAAGGCGATGGTGGAGGAGCTCGAGGTCGGCGACCCGGCGGCACCGGACACCTTCGTCGGCCCGATGATCAGGCCGGACCAGCAGCAGCGGGTGATCGACTACATCAGGCTCGGCGTGTGGGAGGGTGCCCGGCTGGTAACCGGCGGCCCGCAGGTGCCGCAGGGCCTGGAGGCGGGCAACTACGTCACGCCGACGTTGTTCGCCGACGTGCACAACGGCATGCGGATAGCCCGCGAGGAGATCTTCGGACCGGTCCTGGTGGTGATCCCGTACGACGACGAGGACCACGCGGTGCGGATCGCCAACGACTCGGACTACGGCCTGTCCGGCGGCATCTGGTCGGCGAACACGCAGCGGGCTCTTGGCATCGCCCGGCGCCTGCGCACCGGCACCGTCACCCTGAACGGGTCGCCGATGAGCTTCGACGGCCCGTTCGGTGGCTACAAGGCGAGTGGGATCGGTCGTGAGTACGGCGTGGTGGGCCTGACCGGCTACGTCGAGCACAAGACGGTGACCCGTCTGCACTGAAGCCGGTCAGGCGCGCCGGTCAGCCGCGGGCCGGTCCTTGGTAGTCCGGGGCGACGTAGACCGGCAAGCGATCGTCGCCGCCCGAGCGCACGTAGCGCCTCGTGTAGTTGACGTGCCTCGGCCGGACACCGTCGAACGTCGGCACCGCGAAGTGCAGGGGGAGCCGGCCTGCGGAGAGCCGGGTCGGTGTGACGTCGTGCCTCTGGTCGTGCCAGGGACCACCGAGGAAGAGCACCATCACGGCCGCGCTCCGGGGTTGCGGGGCGTGAGCACGTTGGCTGCGGTTACGTAGGTTTCTTCACCGGTCGCGGGCGACACCGGATACGTCATGACAACCTGCCAATCTCGGGAGGGGATCCGACCGCGGCCCGGGTCGCCGGCGAGCACCAGCGCGTCGCGGCGGGCGGCTGTGAGCAGGAAGGGTAGGACTCGGTCGGCCAGCTTGTCATCATAAAAAGCGTCGCCGGCCAGCACAACGTCGGCCTGGATATCCAGGACGGCCTCGGGTGTCAGGTCGAGGAGATTGGTCGAGAGCGGCACGACGTGTACGCCGTTCGCGCGGGCGTTCGCCCGAATGGCAGCAGGGGCGTAGGGGTCGATGTCGTTGGCGACGACGACCGATGCGCCGGCTTTCGCCGCTGCTATCGCGACCAACCCGGACCCGGAACCGAGATCGAGCACCCGGCGACCGGCGACGGTCTCGGGTGCGTCAAGAACGTAGCGGGCGACGGCCTGGCCGCCGCCCCACGCCGTCGCCCAGAACGGGGCGGGCAATATGTGCCCCACCTGGGCTTCGAGTCGGGCCCAGAGGATCGTTGGATCCTCGGCAAGGAAAAGGCGCACCTCAGGTACGAGCCGCGCCGAGGTGAGTCGGAGACCATCCATGTCAATCCCCGCTCGTTGTCCGGGCTGACGCCCGGGGTTCTGTCTGTGGTCGTGCCCCCAAGCACCGAAAGTGACCTGGGGGCACGACCCGCGACAGACTAGATGGCGCGGATGTTCGCTGCCTGCGGGCCCTTCTGGCCCTGCTCGACGTCAAACTCCACGCGCTGGTTCTCCTCGAGCGACCGGAAACCGGACGCCGCGATGGCCGAGAAGTGGGCGAACACGTCCGGGCCGCCACCATCCGGGGTGATGAAACCGAACCCCTTGTCAGCGTTGAACCACTTGACGGTGCCTTGAGTCATTTCTTAAAACCTTTCGGAATGGATCCCGCACCGTGCGGGCTCCGCAATTGCCGAACTCATCCATCCCGACCGGTTGACCGGCACAACACAAAACGCCCGCGGCTGGAGACCCCGGGCGTCTGCAAGGTATGAACGTGAAACCGCAATGTCTGAACTTTAGCACGCCGAGCCGGTTCAGGGGACCATGGCACGCGAGTCTTCCGGCACGTGCAGCAGATCGAGGCAGTTGCGCCACAGGGCATCGAGCTGGGCAGGGTCGTTGAGCAGCTTCGCGAGCAGCACGCGGCCCTCGATCTGGGCCACGATGGAGCGGGCCGCCTCGCGGCTGTCGACCGACGCGCCGGCCTCGCCGCGGTCCTTCGCCTGGGTGACGACCGTCTCGATCAGGTCGATCTGGGCGTCGAAGATCGCCTGCAGCCGCTCCCGGATCTCCGGGGCCTGGTTGCTGAGCTCGAGGGCGAGATTGCCGAACATGCAACCGACCACCACACCGGAGTGCCGCTGCGCGGACCGCTGCACCTCTTCGGTGGCCTCGAACAGGTCACGCAGCCGGCGCAGCGGGTCACGGTCGGCGCTGAGGATGGCCACCCACTGGGCCCGCTGTGCCGCCCAGTGCTCGTCGATGACGGTCAGCGCGAGTGCCTGCTTCGACTCGAAGAAGTAGTAGAAGCTGCCCTTCGGCACGCCGGCCGTCGCGCAGATCTCCGCCACGCCCAGCGCCGAGTAGCCGCGCTGTTCGATCAGCTGCTTGGCCGCGTCGAGGATCCTGTCTCGCGCGTCACTGGTTCGTCCCACGTCTTGGAGAATACATGACCGGTCGTCTAGCTTCTTAGTCGACCAGTCGTCTACCGGCGACATCCAGTGAGATTTGCGAGGTTGAGACAGCTATGACCAGTACCCCAGGACAGCAGGTCGTCGTGATCACCGGTGCGTCGCAGGGCATCGGTGCCGGCCTCGTCGAGGCGTACCGCAAGCTCGGCTACGGCGTCGTGGCCACCTCCCGCTCGATCACCCCGAGCGACGACCCGGAGGTCGTCACCGTGCGGGGCGACATCGCCGACCCCGGCACCGCCGACGCGGTGGTCGCGGCGGCCCTGGACCGGTTCGGCCGGATCGACACCGTGGTGAACAACGCCGGCGTCTTCATCGCCAAGCCGTTCACCGACTACACCGTCGAGGACTACGACCTGGTCTTCGGGGTCAACATGGCGGGCTTCTTCCAGCTCACCCAGCGCGCGATGCCGCACCTGCTCGCCAGCGGCGCCGGCCACGTCGTCAGCATCACCACCAGCTTCGTGGACCAGCCGAACTCCAACGTGCCGTCCGTGCTGGCGTCGCTGACCAAGGGCGGCCTGAGCTCCGCGACCAAGTCGCTGGCCATCGAGTACGCGAACCGCGGCGTACGCGTGAACGCGGTCGCGCCAGGCATCATCAAGACCCCGATGCACCCTGTCGAGTACCACCCGACGTTCGACGGCCTGCACCCGGTCGGCCGGATGGGCGAGACCAGCGACATCGTCGACGCCGTGCTCTACCTGGAGTCGGCGCCGTTCGTCACCGGCGAGATCCTGCACGTCGACGGCGGCCAGAACGCGGGCCACTGACCTCCAGGAGGACCAGATCATGCCGATCGTCACGATTCAGATCACCCGAGAAGGCACCACGCCCGGCGCGGACGCGGCGACCGCCGAGGAGAAGGCGGCACTCATCGCGGGTGTCAGCAAGCTGCTCCTCGACGTGCTGCACAAGCCGATGGAGGGCACCTTCGTCGTCATCGACGAGGTCGAGACGGAGAACTGGGGCTGGGGCGGTCTGCCCGTCGAGCAGTTCCGGGCCCAGCGCCGAGGGTAGAAATCGCACGTGCGAATGGGTGGACGGCGCGGACGCGCCGTCCACCCATCTGTGTTGGAAATGGGGCTGCGAGGAGGTAGTTTCGGCGTTAATCGGGGGATGTGATGGTTTTTCATGGCAAGCTGGGGCGACTCTGTGATCCACACTCCGGATCACCGACTCCGCATCTTCATCTCTGCGGCGATCGAGGAACTGGAACCTGAGCGCCTCGCCGTCCGGGACACCATCGCCCGGATGCGCCTGGTGCCGGTGATGTTCGAGCTCGGTGCCCGCCCGTCGGGCGGCCCCGAGGTCTACCGCGAGTACATCGACCAGAGCCAGCTCTTCATCGGCGTCTACTGGGAGAAGTACGACAACGCCGGGATCGAGGACGAGTACCTGGCCGCCGACCAGCTGCCCAGGTTGATCTACGTCAAGACCCCGGCGCCCGGACGCGACGCCCGGCTCGCCGCCCTGCTCGACCGGATCCGCGACGACGCCCGGGTCAGCTATCGGCAGTTCCGCGACGCCGACGAGCTCCGTCGCGCCGTCGGTGAGGACATCGCCCTCCTGCTCAGCGAGCGGTTCAACCCCGCCGGCACCGAGCCGGCCGGCGACACCCGCACCCCGCTGCCCCTCCCGGTGCCGCCCAACCGGCTGCTCGGCCGGCGCGCCGAACAACAGGCCCTGCGTGACCTGCTGACCGACCATCAGGTCCGGCTGGTCACCCTCACCGGCCCGGGCGGGGTGGGCAAGACCCGACTGGCGCTGTCCACCGGCGCGACCCTGCGTGAGGAGTTCCCCGACGGGGTGGCGTTCGCCGACCTCTCCGCGGTCACCGACGCGGACCAGGTCGGGATGACCATCGGCAACGCGCTCGACCTGCGGACCATGCCCAACCAGTCCGCCATCGACAACGCCGTCGCCTACCTGCGCGACCGCGCGCTGCTGCTCATCGTCGACAACATGGAGCACGTCACCGAGTCGGCGACGCAGCTCAGCGCCGTGCTCGACTCGTGCCCGCGGGTCACCGTCCTGGTGACCAGCCGGGTCCCGCTCCGGCTGACCGGCGAGCACGTCTTCGACGTGCCGCCGCTGCGGGTGCCCGACGCGACCGACGACCCGGTGGAGGCGATCGAGCGCGACGGCGCCGGCCAGTTGTTCGTCGAACGCGCCCGGGCGGTGAACTCCGGCTTCCGGGTCGACGCCGACGGCGCGGCCGCGATCGTCGAGATCGTCCGGCGGCTCGACGGGCTGCCGTTGGCGATCGAGCTCGCCGCCGCGAAGGTCCGGGTCCTGCCACCGCGGGCGCTGGTCGACCGGCTCACCCGCCGGCTCGGCACCCTGACCGGCGGTGCCCGCGACCTGCCCGCGCGCCAGCGCACACTGCGCGACACCATCGACTGGAGCTACCAGCTGCTGCCGCGGGCCGAGCAGGAGATGTTCGCCCGGTTCGGCGTCTTCTCCGGCGGCTTCGACCTGGACGCGGCCCGGTCGGTGGCCGAGCTGAAGGACCGCTACGCCGGGCTCGAGTCGCTCACCGAGCTGATCGAGAGCAGCCTGGTCAACCAGGACAACCGCGGCCCGGAGCCGCGCCTGTCGATGCTCGGCACCGTCCGCGAGTTCGCGCTGGACAAGCTCCGCACGGACTTCGACTGGGAGGACACCCAGGAGCGGCACGCCCGCTACTACCTCGCCTTCGCCGAGGCGACCGCGCCGCCGGTCGGGCAGACCTCCACCGACCCCGCCTCGGTCGACCTCCTGGAGCACGAGCACGACAACCTGCGTGCCGCGATCAACTGGCTCATCGACAAGGAGCAGATGGCCGAGGCGGTGCGGCTCGGTTGGATGCTCTGGCCGCTCTGGTGGCTGCGCGGGCACATCGACGAGGGCGCCCGGATCATCCGGCGGATGCTCGAGCACGCGGACCAGGCGCCGCGCCGCGCGTACGCCCACATGTTGTTCGGCGACGGTGCCATCGCCTTCCTCAGCGGCGACCAGGCCCGCGCGCGGGTGCAACTGGAGCGGGTCCTGCCGATCCTGCGCGAGGTCGGCGACCAGGACGTCAACGCGCGGGCCGCGGGCATGCTGGGGCAGCTGGCGCTGACCCGGGGCGACTATGCCGAGGCCCGCGTGCTGCTGGGCGAGACCAAGGAGATCAGCGAGCGGATCGGCGAGCTGTGGATGGCCGCGCTCTACCACACCCGGCTCGGGCTGGTGCCCTACAACGAGGGCGACTACGCGGCCGCGACGGAGCAGTTCACCGACGGGCTGCGCACCGCCCGCAAGACCGACGACCACCTCGGCGAGGTCGTGGCGCTCTACAGCCTCGCCGTCACCGCGACCGCGGCCGGTGACGAGGAGACCGCGGCGACCCACCTCGCGGCCGGCTTGCGGTTGTCGGCCGGCGCGGGCGACGAGGCCGGCACCGCGCTGTACCTGGACGCGCTGTCCGACCTCGCGGTCCGCAACGGCGACCTGCCGCGGGCGGTCCGGTTGGCGTCCGCCGCCGGCAAGCTGCGCGCCTTCGCCGGCACGGCGTGGATGCAGGCGTACGTGCTGCCCTGGCCGACCCGGGACGTCGACCTCGGCGGCCACGAGTACGCCGAGGCCCGAGTCCAGGGCCACGCCGACAGCCTCCAGTCCGCGGTCTCCTACGCCCTCAGCGGAGTCGAGATCTAGCAGCCCGCCGCCGCGGGTCGACACGCCGTGCGGAAACCCAACCAGCGCACATGATCACGCCCCGGGTGTCGCGGCGACCCGATCAGCTGCAGCTGAGCACGGCGAACCCAAGTCTCACCACCGCGGCGGCAACGGCCTGCGCCCGGGCTAGGTGTCTGCCGGCACGTACATGTTTTGGCATGTACGTACATGCCAAAACATGTTGGCTTCCGCGAGCACCCCTGTCGGCCGCCGCGGACCGGCAGGACCCTGTTCGTCCGGACGATCCACTCCAAAGACGTATGGGTCGGCGGACGAAGGCGAGCGGCTCCGCGGTCGACGTTGCGAAGCAACGATGACTCGGAGGCCACGTGCACGGCTGTCGGCGCCTGGTGCAGGTTGTCTAGGCACTGTGGAGGGCGCGGGCCAGGCGGCGGACGGCCTCGTCCATCAGGTCCGGGCGGTGCGGCGGCGTAGGTGAGGCGCAGGTGCGGTGCCGGTGGTTCGGCGGCGTACCAGGGGCGGCCGGGGAAGACGACGACGCCCTCGGCGGCCGCGGCGGCGGCCAGCGCGACGTCGTCGGTGCCGTCGGGCAGCCGGACCCACAGGTGCAGGCCGCCGCGGGGGACCGCCGGCTCGGCGAGTTCGGGCAGGTGCCGGCGCAGCGCGGTCGAGCAGCGCCGTCGCGGCGGTCCCGCAGCGCGGTGCGCAGAGCGCGGCGGTGCCGGGTCCAGGCCGGCGCGGTGACGAACTCCAGCGTGGCCTGCTGCAGCGGGCCGGCGACGAAGAAGTCGTCGAGCAGCCGGGCCGCGCGCAGCCGGGCGCCGGCCGGGCCGCGGGCGCCGATCGCGGCGACCCGCAGGCCGGGCGCGGCCGACTTGGTCAGCGAGCGCAGGTAGACGACGTGGCCGTCGGGGTCGTCGGCGGCCAGCGGCGGCGGCGGCCTCGCCGTCGATGGTGAGGTCGCGGGCGTAGTCGTCCTCGATCAGGAACGCGCCCGGCGTCCCGGACCGCCGCGGCGACCTGCGGCCCGGCGGTGTGCCGGCCAGCGTCGCGCCGTGCGGGTTGGCGTGCAGCGGCTGGCAGTAGAACAGCCGTGCGCCGGTGCGGGCGAACGCGGCGGCGAGCTGGTCGGGCCGCACGCCGTCGGCGTCGGCGGGCACCGGCACCACCCGCAGCCCGGCCGCCCGGGCGGCGGCCAGCGCGCCCAGGTAGGTCGGCGACTCGACGAGCAGCGGTGTCGCCGGGCGCGGCCAGCGCGCGCAGCGCCGTCGACAGCGCGGCCTGCCCGCCCGGGCAGATCACCATGTCGTCGGCGCGCAGCCCGCCGCCGGCCTCGCGGGCGAACCAGGCGCGCAGGTCCGCGCGCCCCTCGGCCGGCCCGCGCTGCCAGGACGCGGGCTGCCGGGCGGCGCGGGCCAGCGCGGCGCCGAGCGCGGCGGCGGGCTGCAGGTCCGCGTCCAGGTAGCCGCCGGACAGCGGGATCGCGCCGGCGGGCGGCAGCGCCAGCAGCGCCTGCATCTCCTCCTCGCCCGGGCCGGCGCGGGGCCGAGCGCGACGGTCTGCCAGGACAGGTCGGGTGCGCCGCGGTCGGTCCGGCGCGGCGGCCACGAAGGTGCCCCGGCCGGGCCGCGTCTCGACCAGGCCCTGCGGCGACCAGCTGCCGGATCGCCTCGGCGACGGTGACCGGCGAGGCGTGGTGCCGGGCGGTCAGCTCGCGCACCGACGGCAGGCGCGTGCCGGGCTCCGCCGCGGCGACCAGCCGCGCGCAGATCTTGGATAACGCGGTCGGCTGCGTTACCGTCATTCATGAGGGACAAGAGTAGCGCTACTGCGCCGCACGGTAACAGCGGAACGGGTCGCCGGCCTCGCCCTCGGCGCGCTGGGCGTGCTCGCGTTCAGCATGTCGCTGCCGGCCACCCGGGTCGCCGTGCAGCAGCTCGACCCGTGGTTCGTCGCCTTCGGCCGGGCCGTCGGCGCGGCGCTGCTGGCCTGGGCCTACCTGCGGTTCACCGGCGCGCCGCGGCCCACCCGCGGCCCAGTGGCGGCGGCTGGCGGTCGTCGCCCTCGGCGTCGTCGTCGGCTTCCCGCTGTTCACCTCGCTGGCGCTGACCACGCAGACCTCCGCGCACGGCGCGGTCGTCATCGCCGTGCTGCCCGCCATGACCGCCGTGTTCGCGGTGCTGCGGGCCGGCGAGCGCCCGCCGCCGCTGTTCTGGGTCGCCAGCGCCGGCGGGCTGCTGGCGGTGCTCGTCTTCCTCGGCCGCCAGCGGCGCGGTCCACGGTGCACTGTCCCTGGCCGACCTGTTCCTGCTCGCCGCGGTCGTGCTCTGCGGGCTGGGGTACGCCGAGGGCGGCGCGCTGGCCCGGGAGCTCGGCGGCGCCCGGACGATCTGCTGGGCGCTGCTGCTCTCGCTGCCGGTCACCGTGCCGGTCACGGTCGTCGCCGCCGTCGCCGCGCCGCCGCACGCCGGACGCCGTCGGCTGGTCGGCGTTCGGCTACCTCACCGTGGTCTCGATGTTCCTGGGCTTCTTCGCCTGGTACGCGGGCCTGGCCCGGGGCGGCATCGCCCGGGTCGGCCAGATCCAGCTCGCCCAGCCGGTGCTCACCCTGGCCTGGTCGGCGCTGCTGCTCGGCGAGCCCGTCACCGCCGGCCTCGATCGCGGCGGCGCTGGTCGTGCTGGCCTGCGTCGTGCTGACCCAGCGCACGCGCGCGCAGGGCCCCAGACCCGAAGTCCGGGGCCCTCTCGTGCGATCAGGCCGCTAGGTGGCCCTGTACGTCGTCGAGGATCTTGTTGGCGGCGGTCACGCCGATGCCGGTCATCCAGGTCTCGGCGGGCACGTCGTAGGACTTGCCGGCCTTGACCGCGCCGAGGTCCTTCCACAGGTTGCCGGCGGTGACCTTGGCCTTCTGCCCCTCGGCGGTCGGGCCCTGCGCGGTCACGAAGATGACGTCACCGTCGAGGTCGGCGATGCGTTCCGGGCTGACCTTGTCGAACCGCTTGTCGTCCTTGTCGGCCAGCAGCTGACGCTCGGGCCGGCCGAGGCCGATGTCGCCGAGGACGATGCCGGAGAAGCCGTCCGGCCCGTACACCCGGATCTCGGCCGGCATGAACCGCACGATCGAGACCTTGAGGGCGGCGGCGTTCGGGATCTTCGTGCCCAGTTCCTTGGCCCGCGTCTCGTACCCGGCGAGCAGGTCCTTGGCCTTCTGCTCCTGGCCGAGGGCCTTGCCGTCGAGCAGGAAGTTGTCCTTCCAGGTGATGCCGACCCGCTCCGTGAACACGGTCGGCGCGATGGCGGACAGCTCGTCGTAGAACTTCTCCTGGCGGAACTTGCTGCCGAGGATCAGGTCCGGCTGGAGCGCGGCGACGCCTCCAGGTCGGGCTCGGAGATCTCGCCGACGCCCTTCATCGAGGACAGGTCACCGAGGTACGCCGGCGGCTTGTCCAGCTCCGGCAGCTCCGTCGCGCCGACCGGGGTGATGCCGAGGCTGACCGCCGTGTCGATCTTGTCGGTGTCCAGCACCACGACACGCTTCGGGTGCAGCGGGACCGTCGTGGTGCCCATCGCGTGGGTGATCTGCTGGGTGGCGGCCCCGTCGCCGGTGCCGGCGACCGGGTCGCTGGAACAGGCGGTCAGCGCCGCGGCGGCCAGAGCCAGCCCGGCGAGCAGGGTCGCGGTCTTACGGGTCGACATAAAACTTCCTTCGTCGGATCAGATGTGCAGTACGAGCGGTGCGTCGCTCACCGGGCAGGGCACGACCACGGAGTCGAGCCCGAACACGTCACGGACCAGGTCGACGGTGACCACCTCGCGGGGTGGTCCGGCGGCCACCACCGCGCCGTCGCGCATCGCGACGAGGTGGTCGGCGTACCGGGCGGCCTGGTTGAGGTCGTGCAGCACGGCGACGACGGTGCGGCCGCCGTCGCGCATGCCGCGCAACAGGTTGAGCACCTCGACCTGATGCGCCAGGTCGAGGAAGGTGGTCGGCTCGTCGAGCAGCAGCGTCCCGGTCTGCTGCGCCAGCGCCATGGCGATCCAGACCCGCTGCCGCTGCCCGCCGGAGAGGTGGTCGACCGGCCGGTCAGCGAGATCCGCCACGCCGGCCTGGGTCATCGCCTCGCGCACCGCGGCCGTGTCCTCCGGCGACCATTGCTGCCACCAGCGCTGGTGCGGCTGGCGGCCGCGGCCGACCAGGTCCTCGACGGTGACGCCTTCGGGCACCAGCGGGCTCTGCGGCAGCACGCCGAGCCGGCGGGCGACCTCGCGGGTCGGCAGGGAGGTGATGTCGGTGCCGTCCAGCAGCACGGTGCCGTGCCGGGCCGGCAGCAGCCGGGCCAGGGTGCGCAGCAGCGTGGACTTGCCGCAGGCGTTCGGTCCGACGATCACCGTGAACGCGCCGTCCGGCAGTTCCAGGTCGAGACCCTCGAACACGGCCCGGTCCTGGTAGCCGGCGGCGAGGTCCTGGCGCGGTCAGCTTCACGAGGTCCTCCGGACGAGCAGGAACAACAGGTACGGGCCGCCGATCGCGGCGGTGACCACGCCGGCCGGCAGTTGGGTCGGCGCGAACAGCCAGCCGGCCGACCAGGTCGGCCAGCACCACCAGCAGGGCGCCGGTGCAGCGCGGCGGCGACCAGCGGCGGGCGTTCGGCGCGGACCAGCCGGCGGGCCACCTGCGGCGCGACCAGCGCGACGAAGTCGACGGCGCCGACCTGGGCGGTGACCATCGCGGCGAGCAGCACGCCGGCGCGCGGCCAGACCGACCCGGCGGGCGACCGGTCGCGTGCCGAGCCCGCGGGCGGTGTCGTCGTCGAGCGCGCTGGTGCGCAACGCCCAGCCGGCCCAGAACAGCACCGGCAGCAGCACCACGAGGGTGCCGGCGAGCCAGAGGGTCTCGGTCCAGCCACGCCCGGCCAGCGTGCCGACCAGCCAGATGTGCGCGCGCATGCCGTCGATCGGCTCGGCGGTGAGCATGACGATCTCGGTGAGTGCCCGCAGCGCGATGGCGACCGCGACGCCGGCGAGCACGAACCGTTGCGCGGCCAGGCCGTGCCGGGCGCCGAGCGCGAGCACCGCGGCGGCCGCGAGCAGGCCGCCGGCCAGCGCCGACGGCGCGATCACGGCGGCGGCCGCGCCGCTGGTCAGCGCGATGGTGGCGGCGAGCCCGGCGCCCTGGGTGATGCCGATGATGTCGGGGCTGGCCAGCGAGTTGCGGGCGACGCTCTGGATCAGCGCGCCGGCCACGCCGAACAGCGCCCCGACCGCGACCGCGAGCACGGCCCGGGGCAGCCGGAGCCGCTGGACCACCACGTCGTACGGCGTGCCGGCGCCGGACAGCGACCGCAGCACGTCGCCGGGCGCCACGTACGGCTTGCCGAGCGAGACCGCGAGCACCAGCGCGACGGCCAGCAGCACGAGCAGCACGAGCGAGACGACGACGGCCCGCCGGCGGATCAGCAGCGTCAGGGGGCCCACCCGGATCCGCGCGCGAACCGCTGTCATGCCGACACCACCTTGGCTCGGCTGACCAGCACGGCGAGCAGCGGCGCGCCGATCAGCGCGGTGACGATGCCGGCCGACACCTCGCCCGGCAGCGCGACGACCCGGCCGATCACGTCGGCGGCGAGCAGCAGCGCGGGGCCGATCAGCACCGACGTGGCCAGCACCCAGCGCTGGTCGGTGCCCACGAGGAAGCGGGCGAGGTGTGGCACCGCGAGCCCGACGAACGCGATCGGGCCGGCCGCCGCCACGCCGGCGCCGGTCAGCAGAACGGCGGCGGCGCCGCCGCCGAGCCGGGTCAGCCCGACCCGGGTGCCCAGGCCGCGCGCCACGTCGTCGCCGAGCGCGAGCGAGTCCAGGCCGCGGGCGACGAACGCGGCCAGCACGAGGCCCGTCAGCAGGAACGGCAGCACCTGGACGGCCACCGCCGAGTCGCGGCCGGTGAGCCCGCCGACGACCCAGAAGCGGAACTCCTCGAAGGTGCGCGCGTCGGCGCTGAGCAGCGCCGGCGGTGATCGCGCCGAGGCTGGCGTCCAGAGCGGCGCCGACCAGTGCCAGGGTGACGGGCGAGGCGCCTTCGCGGGTACGCGCGGCGACGCCGAAGACCAGCAGCCCCGCGCCGAGCGCGCCGGCGATGCCGAACCAGACGTACCCGGCCAGCGAGCCGATGCCGAACAGCGTGATGGCCACGACCACGCCGAGCGAGGCGCCCGCACTGATGCCCAGGATCCGCGGCTCGGCCAGCGGGTTGCGGGTCAACGCCTGGAGCAGCACGCCCGCGGCGGCCAGGGCGGCGCCCACGACCAGGCCGAGCAGCGTGCGCGGCACCCGCAGGTCCCAGACGATGGTGGCCGCCTCGCCGCCGTCCGGTGCGACGAGCGCGTGCCACACGCGTCCGATGCTCAGCGGATTGCTGCCCACCGCGAGGCTGGCCAGCACGACGAGGACGAGCAACGCCGCCCCTGCCAGCAACACCAATCGACGACGCACCCGAGTCCTTAGCTAAGCCTGCCCTAACTGCGAAGGGCACTCTAATAGCCGTACTCGCGTCGTGTCGTGACCCGTGATCTAGCGCACGTCTAGAAGACGCCGGCGAACCCGGGCCACGCCGCCGCCCGGCAATAGACCGGGATCACGTCGATCGGGGCGTCCCGGCGATGGTCCCGGCCGCCTGTGTGGAGGGTGCCGGTCCAGACGTCGATCCAGTCGCCGACCGGCAGGTACGTCGTCCACGCGGTCGCGCCGGCCTCGGTGACGGGGTTGACGAGCAGGTCGTCGCCGAGCATCCACTGCCGCGGCCGGGTCCAGACCCGCGGGTCGGCCGGGTGGTCGAAGAACAGCGGGCGCATCAACGGCCGATCCGTGGCGATCGTCGTGGCCGCCTGCCCGCACCAGGTAGGCCACCAGGCGTTCGCGCAGGTGGGCCAGCTTGCGGAAGACCGGCACGACGCGCTCGTCACCGGTCGTGTCGGCGACGTGCCAGGGTGTGCGGTCGCGCAGCGGACGCTGGTGGTGGTTGAACTCCGAGTGGTACTGCATGATCGGCATGAAAGCGGACGCGGCCGCGGCGCGCAGGTAGAGCTCGGCATCCGGGACCGGTCCGGAGAAGCCGGCGAGGTCCCAGCCCCAGTAGACGATGCCGCAGGAGGCCGCCGTCAGTCCCGCCGTGACGGAGGTGCGGAACGCCTCCCAGGTCGAGTCCTCGTCGCCCGCCCAGAACACGCCGTGTGCCTGGGAACCGGTGAACCCGCTGCGGGAGAACGTCACCGGCGCCTTGCCGTGGGCACGGAGCAGGTCGCCGAACGCCCGGGCGTAGTGCACCGGATAGCGGTTGTTGCCCTCGTCGCCCCGGCTGCCGTCGCCGTAGCGCAGGTCGTGTCCCCAGGCGTGTTCGCCGCCGTCGGTCTTGAAGCCGTCGACGTCCCAGTCGCGCACGAGGTAGGCGCGCTTGGCGGTCCACCACTCCCGGGTAGCGGCCGTCGACAGGTCGGGCAGCAATGACTTAGGGAACCACCAACCCCGATTGCGGTACGGCGTGCCGTCCGCCTCACGCACCGCGTGCCCGCCGGCGACCAGCGCGGCGCCCTCGGCCAGCACCTGCTCGTGCAGGCCCGGCTCGGAGTCCGCGGTCTTCAGCAGCGGGATCTGCCACAGCAGCACCTTGATGTCGCGGTCGTGCAACTCCGCGACCATGCCCGCGGGATCGGGCCAGGCGCCGTCGGCGGGATAGCTGAAGTCGGCGTCCTTGAACGGCGACCCGTCGGGACGCGGCGCGTAGCCGGCATCCCGCGGGATCATGATGCCTTCCTCGTCGCTCCACGCCTCGATGACCACCGCGCCGACCGGGATGTCGTGCTCGCGGTGCCCGTCCATCCGGTCGAGGACGATCCGCTGGGTGTTCCACTCGTTGCCGGACGCCCAGAGCCGGAACACCCAGGCGGGCAGTTCCTCGGCCCGGCCCGCCTCGTCGAGGAACGCGCCGAGCACCTCGGTCGGGGTGCCCTCGTAGACGCCGAGGTCGACCCGCTCCCGCGTGGTCCCGCCGAGCGCGACCTCGACGACGAGCCGGTCGGCGGTGGTGGCGCCCACGTCGTACCACGTGCGCCGGCTGGTGCGGACGTGGAAGCCCCAGCTTGCGCCGTCGGCGCCGACCACGTGTGCGAACGGCATCGGCAGGTACGTGCGGCCGTGCGCGCCCTGCGCCTTGTACTGCTCGAAGACCACCGCGTCGAGCCTCCGCCCGGCCTGGTCGAGGTGGTCGAAGCGCTCGCCGAACCCGACGACGTGGTCGCCGGGACGCAGCGCGAGCGCGAACCGGGCACGGTGGACTCCGGCCGCGGTGACCAGCCACCGCGCGTCCGGGTCGGCGAGGTGGTCGCCCCCACCGGCCAGCGTCGCCTCCATCCCGGCCGGTGGGGTGGTTGTCCAGACGGCCGGGGCGACGTGGAACCAACCGGTGGTCTCCGTGCGGCCGTCGCCGGTGGTCGCGGTGAAGCGGTAGTCGTAGCCGGCCCGGTCACGCACGGGCGGCGACTCGACCGCCCAGCCGCCGTCCCCGCCCAACGCCGCCGCCTGCGCGCCGGCGAGGTGACCCTCCCCGCCGGCGAGGGCGGCCGCGTCGGCGGCGTCGCCGGTGCGCGGCGCGAGCGCGAGCCGCTCGCCCGCGCCGCCGGGTGCTCGCCATTCGCACGCTCACGGCCGTGACGGCGGGGTCGGCCCGCACGCCCAGCAGCACGCGGCCCCCCGGCTCCGGCAGCACCGGGACCCGCTGGTCGAGCGAGGTGGCGTACGGGTGCTCGATCCCGTGTGGTCGGTGCGTGAGGAGCCCGGTCATGCCAGGACCGCGTCGACGGCCTTCTGGGCGTCGGCGAGCGCGGTGGCGACGTCCTTGCGGCCGGCCGCCGCGGCGGACAGCTCCTTCGTGACGGCGTCCTGCATCTCCTGCTGGCGCTCGACGACCGGCGGCAGCACGGTGGCGTCGAGCGAGTCGAAGACGGCCTGCCGGTTGGCGGGCTTGCCGGCGGTCAGGTAGCTGGCCACCTTGCCGGTGTCGGCGACCGGAGGCAGCTCCCAGCTCGTGGTGAGGCGGGCCTGAACCATCTCGTCGGAGGAGGTCAGGAACGTGACCCACTTCTGGGCGGCGGCCTGGTTCTTGCTCGCGGCGGAGACGACGGCACCGTTGGTGAACATCGCGGACGCCTTCCTGGTGTCACCGGGCTCGACCGCGATGTCCCAGTCGAAGGGTGCGTCGGCCAGGCCGGAGAACATCCAGATGCCGCTGTGCCACATGGCCAGCTTGCCGTCCTTGAAGAGCTTGGAGTCGAAGTCGGGTGTGCCGGCGCCCTGCGCCTCGGTCGGCATCGTCTTGCCGGCCTTCGAGACCAGGAACTCGGCCGCCTTGCGTCCGGCGTCGGAGTTGAAGGTCGCCGACTTCTTGTCCGGCGCGAGGAACTCCCCGCCGGCCTGGGCGAGCGCCTTGTAGAACTCGAAGAACGAGATGGGCTGGTAGTCGCCCCAGACCTTCTTGCCCTTGTCGGTCAGCTTCGCCGCGGCCGCCTGCTCGTCGGCCCAGGTCCAGGCCGCCGTCGGCGGAGCGACCCCGGCCGCCTCGAACAGGTCCTTGTTGTAGAACAGCACGACGTTGGAGAACGACGCCGGCAGCCCGTACTGCTTGCCGTCGGCCTTGAACGCGTCGAACAGCGAGGCCTTGTACGGCGCGGCGTCGACGTCCTTCAGCTCGGCCAGCGAGCCGTTGGCGGCGTAGGTGACGAAGTTCTCGTAGTTGAGCTCGAACGCGTCGCCCGCGGTGCCACCGGCGACCGCCGTCTGCAGCTTGGTGAAGTAGTCGGCGTACGGCAGGGTCTCGATCTGGACCGTGATGTCGGGGTTGGCCTTCTCGAACGCGGCCTTGATGGCGTCGAGGTCCTTCTCGTGCCCGTCGTTGGCCGAGAAGTTCATGTAGCGGACGGTGGTCTTGCCGCCGGCCGGTTCGTCCGACCGCGTGGCCGACCCCTGCGAGCAGGCGGCGAGCGCCAGCGCCAGTCCGGCGACCACGGGCAATGCGCCCCGTCTGACGAAACTCCTCATGTCGTCGTTCCTTTCCGGAGGGGGGATGTGCTACTTGATGCCGGTGTGCGCGATCCCGGCGATGATGTGGCGCTGCGCCAGCAGGTAGACGACAGCGATCGGGACGATGGAGAAGACCGAGCCGGCCATCACCACGTCCCAGTCGGTGGTGAACTGGCCCTGCAGGGTGGACAGCCCCAGCGGCAGCGTCATGAACTCGGGGGAGCGGATCACCACCAGCGGCCAGAGGAACGAGTTCCAGCTGCCCATGAACGCGAAGACCGCGACGGTGGCCAGCGCCGGCCGGATCAGCGGCAGCACGATGGTGGTGAAGATCCGCAGGTGGCCGGCGCCATCGATGGTGGCCGCCTCGTCGAGGTCGCGGGGCACCGACTCGACCGCCTGGCGCAGCAGGAAGACGCCGAACGCGGACGCGATCGACGGCGCGAGCAGCGCCATGTAGGTGTCCTGGAGGTTGAGCGTCTTCATCTCGATGAACAGCGGCACGACCAGCACCTGCATCGGCACCATCAGCGTGGCGAGGTAGAGGCCGAAGACGATGCCCTTGCCGCGGAAGGCCAGCCGGGCGAAGCCGTACGCGGCCATCGCACCGGTGACGAGCTGGAGCAGGGTGGAGGCGGCCGCGATCCAGAACGAGTTGAGCGCGATGCGCCACATGGGCAGCGCGTCGAGCAGCTCCCGGTACGCGGCGAGCGTCGGGTCCTTGACGACGAGCGTCGGGCCGCCGGCCAGGCTGCCGTTCGGTGTGATCGAGGTGATCACGGTCCACAGGAACGGGACGAGCATGAGGGCCGCGCCGGCCGCGATCGCGACGTAGCGCAGGACGGTCCGCGGCTTAGGCATAGTGCACCCACCGGCGTTGGCCGCGCACCTGGACCGCGGTGATGACCAGGATGACGGCGAACAGGATCCAGGACAGCGCACTCGCCTCGCCGGCCCGGCCGTACCGGAAGGTGAGGTCGTAGATCTGGCCGACGACGACCTGGCTGGCGCCCGAGGGACCGCCGCCGGTCATCACGTAGACCTGGTCGAAGACCTGGAAGCCGTTGATGAGCGAGATGACGACGACGAAGAACGTCGAGGGCGACAGCAGGGGCAGGGTGACCCGCCGGAACCGTTGCCACGTGCCGGCGCCGTCGACGCGGGCGGCCTCCAGGACGTCCTGCGGGATCGCCTGGAGCCCGGCGAGCATGATGACCATGACGAAGCCGAGGTCCTTCCAGGCCGAGGCGAGGATGACGGCGGGCAGCGCCCAGGCGGGGTCGGTCCACCAGCCGGGCTGCGGTGCCCCGAGCGCGCCCAACAGCGAGTTGACCAGCCCGCTGGTGGGGTTGAGGAGCCACTTCCACACCAGGGCGACGACGACCCAGCTGGTCACCACCGGCAGGAAGTACGCGGCGCGGAAGAACGCGCGGCCGGGCATCCGCTGGTTGAGCAGCAGCGCGAGGCCGAGCCCGCCGGCGAACACCAGCGGCAGGTAACCGGCGCAGTAGAGCAGGGTATGGCCGAACACGTCGCGGGTCGCGGGGTCACGCAGCAGGTGGGCGTAGTTGTCGAGGCCCACCCACTCCATGGGGGAGATGAGGTTCCAGCGGTGCAGGCTGACCCAGGCCGACGAGACCATGGGAACGGCGGTGAACAGCAGGAGCGGGATCGCGCTGGGCGCGAGGAAGAAGAGCACCCAGCCGGCGTTCCGCCACCCGCGGCGGCTCATCGGGCCGCCTCCGGGCCGGTCTGGAGCCGGGCGCGGACGAGCTCGCCCTGCGCTCCGGTGGCCACGGCGTCGAACGGCGAGGCCAGCACGAGCGAGGCGGCGCCGACCGCCCACTGGTCCTCGGTCCACGACTCGACCAGACATCGCAGGCCCTTCCGGGCGGGCATCAGGTGCCGCCGGAACGACTCCTCGAACCCGCTCTCCCAGAGCTCCCAGTCCCGGATGCCCTCACCCATCAACACCACCAACTCGGGGTCGACCGTGTGCACGACGCCGGCGAGCGTGCGCCCGAGCAGCAGGCCGGCGTCGCGGTAGACCCCGAGCGCGGCCGGCCGGCCAGCGCGGGCGGCCTGGGCCAGCGTGCCGATGGTGCCGCGTGGCCCGATGGCCCCGGCCCGGACGGCGGCCGCGACCAGCCCGGCCTCGCCGATGTAGGCCTCCAGGCAGCCGGTGTTGCCGCAGCCGCACAGCGGCCCGTCCGCGGAGACGGGGATGTGCCCGATCTCCCCGGCGCCGCCGTGTGCTCCCCGGCTGACCGAACCCTGGTGGACCATCCCGCAGCCGATGCCGAGGCCGATCGTGACCACCATGAACGACGTGTACTCCCGGCCGTGGCCGTAGACGATCTGGGCGGCCGCGAGGGTGTTGACGTCGTTGTCGACCAGGACCGGCACGCCGAGCGCGTCACGGAGGCGCCGGCCGACCGGGGCCCGGCTCCAGCCGAGGGTCGGCGCGTCGACCATGCCGGACGCCTGGGCGTCGACCGCGCCCGGCAGCCCGACACCGACACCGAGCAGGTGCCCGTCGTGTGCGGTGACGACGTTCTTGAGGATGCCGCACAGGGCTTCGAGCGCGGTCGGCCGTGACGGGTCGAAGGGTTCGGACCGCGACGCGCGGACCGTGCCGTCGAGGTCGACGGAGACGACCGCGACGTGGTCGGCGGTCACCTTGGCGCCGATCGCGCCGCCCGCGGCGCGCACGAGTCCGAGTAGCGTCGCCGGCCGACCGCCGTTGCTGGGCACCGAGCGGAGCTCGGTGACGAGCCTGCGGTGCAGCAGCTCCTTTGTGGTCTGGGTGACGGTCGCGGGGCTGATGCCGAGCACGCGGGCGATGTCGGCGCGGGACGAGGCGCCGCGGGTGCCGAGCAGTCCGAGCACGGCGGCGCGGACGAGGTCGCCCCTCGGTGAGACCTGCCCGGACCGTGCCATGTGGCCACCCTTTGTTTGGGCCTAAATTTAGTAGGCAATCTAGGGTGGCGCGGATCACCCCGTCAAGACCCGATCGCGCGGTGTCTCGACCAAACGGGCATAAACCTGCGGAAACCACAAATACGGCACGAAGCATCGCTAACCTCCGGAATGAAGCGACCGTGAAGCCTGAGGAGTCGCGATGACCGACAAAGCCGTACCAGCGGCGGAGCTCTACACCGACGAGTTCGCCGCGGATCCGTATCCCGCGTTCGCCAAGATGCGCGCCGACAGTCCAGTGTGTCCGGTCAGCTCGCCGCGGTTCGACTCGTACCTGATCACCAGGTTCGAGGACGCCAAGGCGGCGCTGAACGACCCACGGCTGTCCAAGGACCTCTACGGGCCGGGCGACCATTACCTGCGCCTCTTCGGGCCGAACTCCGCGGGTCTGAACAAGAACATGCTCAACTCGGACCCGCCCGAGCACAGCCGGCTGCGGCAGGTCACCTCGCGCGCGTTCGCGCCGCGGCGGATCGAGGCGCTGCGGCCGCGGGTGGCCGAGATCGTCTCCAACCTGCTGGACAAGATCGAGCCGCAGGGCCACGCCGACCTGATGCGCGACTTCGCGATCCCGTTGCCGATGCTGGTGGTCTCCGAGCTGCTCGGGATCCCGCGCACCGACAACGACAGCGTGCTCGAGTGGACCCAGGTGATCCGCGAGTCCGGGTCGTCCGGTCGGCCACCCGCCGAGGAGAAGGCGGCCGTCCAGGAGGCGCAGGCCTGGCTGCACGGCTATCTGACCGAGCTGGTGGCGGCCAAGCGGGCGGATCCCGCCGACGACATGGTCAGCATGCTGATCAGCGCCTGCGACCAGGAGGGGGTGCTCTCCGAGCGGGAACTGGTCAGCACCACGTTCCTGCTGCTGTTCGCGGGGCACCAGACCACCGCCGACTTCATCGGCAACGCGATGGTGGCCCTGCTGACGAACCCCGAGCAGCTGGCCCTGTTGCGCAAGACGCCCGAGCTGCTGCCGCATGCCATCGAGGAGCTGCTCCGCTTCGACGGGCCGTTGCCGGTGGCCAGCCCGCGGGTCGCCATGGAGGACGTCGAGTACCAGGGCGTGCGGATCCCCGAGGGCTCGATCGTCGGCGTGGTCATCAACTCCGCCAACCACGACCCGGCGCAGTTCGAGGACGGGGACCGGCTCGACCTGACCCGGGACCGGGGCCCGCACCTGGGCTTCGGGCATGGCGTGCACTACTGCCTCGGCGTCTCGCTGGCCCGGATGGAGGCGCAGATCGGCATCGGCGCCCTGCTGCGCCGGCTGCCCGGGCTGGAGCTCGGCCTGCCGGTCGACAAGCTGCGCCGGCTGCCGGCCGCGTCACCGTTCCGCGGCCTGATCGAACTACCGGTGACCTTTACGTCCTGACAACCGCACTTCTAAGTCCTGACAACCGTATGTCCAATCTTCGTAGGGAGCTGCCGTGGTATTCCGCAATGTGATCGTCTGCCGCATCGTTCCGGGCAGTGAGCAGAAGGTCGCCGACGTGTTCGGCCACTACGACAAGGTGACCCGGCCGCAGGACGTCGGCGTGACCGGGCGCATCCTGCTGTCGCTCAAGGACCTCTACATCCACGTCGTCGAGCGCGCGGAGGACCCGGCGGTGACCGGCAACAACCGTGGCCTGCCGGCGTTCAAGGAGATCGCTGAGGCCATCGGGCCGTACGTGACGCCGTACCCGCGCGGTTGGGAGAACCCGTCCCACTCGGTCGCCAAGGAGTTCTACAGCTGGACCGCGCCCGGGCACCCGGAGGCGGGCGGTGCGAACCCGCTGCTGATCGTTCAGCGGATCAAGCCCGGCTCGGAGCCCGAGGTGGCCCGCATCTTCGGCGCGTCCGACGAAGGCCCGCTGCCGACCCAGATGGGCGTCGCCGGGCGCTGGCTCTACTCGATCGACGACGTCTACGTGCACGTGATGGAGCGCACGGACGCCGCGGTCGCCGAGGGACTGGGGCAGAACCACCACGCGCCGGCCTTCAACAAGATCATCGAGGACCTGAGCCCGTACGTGGCGCCGTACGACCCGGAGAACTGGCGCGGCCCGCAGGACTCCGTCGCCAAGCCTTTCTATAGCTGGCGGGCCAGCGACTGACCGGTCGTGACCGCGCGGCGGGGGTGTGGGCAGGTGTGTCCGCACCCCCGCCGCGCGTTATAAATGGCCTAGTGGGGAACCTCCGGGCCGATGTGATCGCGGGCACGCCCGACCCGATCGGCGGCCGGGTCATCCTGACCCCGGACCAGCGCGTCCGGGTCTTCGTGAGCTCGACGCTCTCGGAGCTCGCGGCCGAGCGGCAGACGGTGCGGGAGGCCATCACCGGGCTGCATCTGCTGCCTGTGATGTTCGAGGCCGGCGCCCGCCCGCACGCCCCGCGCGACGTCTACCGGTCCTACCTCGCCCAGAGCCAGATCTTCGTCGGCGTCTACGACCAGAGCTACGGCTGGATCGGGCCTGACGCGCCGGTCTCGGGCCTCGCGGAGGAATACGGCCTGGCCCGCGACATGCCGCGGTTCCTCTACGTCAAGGAACCGGCGACGGACCGGGACCCGCGCCTGGCCGACCTGCTGGCGAAGGCCGCCGCCGATCCCAACGTCTCGCTCCGGCGGTTCGGGTCGCCGGACGAGCTGCGCGGGCTGGTCGAACAGGACCTGGCGGTGCTGCTGTCCGAACGCTTCCACGGCAGGCGCCGGCCGCCGGTAGCCGGTGAAGGCGACACGGACGAGCAGATTCCGGTGGCGCGCACCCCGCTGGTCGGCCGCGAACACGAGATCGACCTCCTCACCGCCATGCTGACCGACGAGCATGTGCCGTTGCTGACCCTGGCCGGCCCGGGCGGCGTGGGCAAGACGAGGCTGGCCGTCGCGCTCGCCAGACGCGTCGCGGCCCGCTATCCCGACGGCCTCCGTTACGTCGACCTGTCCGCGGTCACCGGCGCCGACACGGCCGGCGAGGCGTTCGCGCGTGCCTTGCGGCTGCGTACGTCTGGCGGCGTGGCCTCGTTCGACGACATCGGGTCGTTCCTGCGCACCAAGCGGATGCTGCTCCTGGTCGACAACTTCGAGCAGATCGCCGGTGTCGCGCCGCACCTCGCCGTGCTCCTTGCGCGCGGCACCGGGGGTGACCGCGGTGGTGACCAGCCGGGTACCGCTGCGGCTGACCGACGAGCGGGTGTACCGCGTGCCGCCGCTGCGTTCGGCGCCCGTGTCGACCCGCGACGACCCGGCCACGATCGCCCGCCGGTTCAGTGCCGTCCGGCTCTTCGTGGACCGCGCCCGCGCCGCCGACCGGCGGTTCGTCCTCACCGACGACAACGTCGAGGCGGTCCTGGAGATCACCCGCCGGCTCAGCGGCCTGCCGCTGGCCATCGAGCTCGCCGCCGCCCGCGTGCCTGTGCTGCCGCCCGCGGCGATCGCCGACCTCCTCGACGACCAGCTCAGCCTGCTGACCAGCGGCCGCCGCGATCTGCCGGCCCGGCAACGGACGGTGCGCGACACGCTGGCCTGGAGCCACGAACTGTTGCCGCCGGACGCGCAACGGCTGTTCGCCCGGATCGGGGTGTTCATGGGCGGCTTCGACCTCGCGGCCGTCGAGGCGGTGTGCGCCGGTGACGACGACCCGATCGACGTGGTCGACGCGCTGGAGTCCCTTGTGGACGCGGCTCTGGTCGACCTCGACGTCGACCGGTTCCGGGTGACCGACAGCGTGCGGCATTTCGCTCTGGAGCGGCTCGCGGAGGCCGGCGACGGGGCCGTGGTGCACGAGCGGCACGCCGCGCACTACCGGGACGTGGCCCTGTCCGCGGCGCCCCACCTCAACGCCGCCGACTCGCCGGCGTGGCTGGCCCGGCTCGACCGTGAGCACGGCAACCTCGTCGCCACGCTGGACTGGCTCCTCGACAACGGCCGGCCGGCCGAGGCGGTCGAGGTCTGCTGGGGGATCTGGCTGCTGTGGTGGCAGCGCGGCTACATCGACGAGGGCGTGCGCTACCTGCGGCGGGTCCTCGAGAACCCGGAGCTGCTCCCGCCGGGCATCCGCGGCCGGGCGATGGTGGCGGCCGGCGCGATGGCCCTCGTGTCGGGCCAGGACGAGGAGGCCCGCGCGGACTTCGAACAGGCGCGTGAGCTGTCCCGGGCGGCGGGTGACCACGTCGCCGAGGCCCGCGCACTCGGCCCGCTGGGCTCGTACGCGGCGCGCGAAGGCGACATCGACCAGGCCCGCAGCCTGCTGCGCCAGGCGTACGAGCTGGCCGTGCGCAGCGACGAGCTCTGGCTGATCAGCCTGTTCCACAGCCGACTCGGGATGATCGCCTTCCGGTCGGGCGACCTGGAGCGCGCCGCGCGGCACCTCGACGAGGCGACGCGGGCCTCCGCCCAGGTCGGCGACGAGCTCGGCACGGTGGTCGCCCACTACACGACCGCGGTCGTGCGGTTCGCCTCCGGCGACATCGTCGGTGCCTACGCCCGTCTCGTGGAGGGGCTGCGGTCGGCCACGGAGAGCGGCGACCTCGCCAGCGTCGGCCTGATCCTCGCGGCCCTCGCGGACGTCGCCGCCGCCTGCGACCAACTGGTCCGGTCCGTGCGGCTGGCCGCGGCCGCGACCACCCTCGAGACCCCGTCGAGCAAGCTGTGGATGCGGGCGTACGTGCCGTCCTGGCCCACCGCGGGTGCCGATCTCGCCGCGATCCGCGCCCGCCTCGGCGACCAGCGCTTCGAGCGGAGCTGGCGGGAGGGCGAGCGGCTCGGGCTGCGCGGCGCGATCGAGGAGGCGGCCCGCGACGACGCCCTGAGCTGACGACGAAGCGGGCGCCCCCGAAGGGACGCCCGCTCGTGGTCGGTGCTCAGCCGCGCCAGTGGTAGAACTCGCGGGCCACCGCGTCCTGCGGCGACCGCCAGGTCTGCGGGTCGTACGGCTTGATGTAGGCCCGCAGGTCGTCGCTGATCTGCTTGAACCCGGGCAGCGCCGGGCCCTTGCGCAGCGCCTCGGTCGGGTCCTCGTTGAACTCGATCACGTGCAGGTAGAGGTCGTTGAGCGAGTACAGCGAGCGGGTCCGCACGCCGAGGTCGTGCGGCAGCGCGGTGGCGTCCGAGGCCGCGAAGATCTGGGCGACCGACTTTTCCTCGCCGGGCTGGATCTTGGCCACGATGACGGTGCGGTTCATGCTTTTCCCCCCTGGCGGAAAGATGCGGATCCAACCAGCGCGAAGATGCCGGCGAGGTGCGCGTTCAGCGCCTCGGCCGAGACCGGGGAGCTGCGGAACCCGACGTGTCCGTCGGGGCGGATCAGGTAGGCGCCCGTGCCGCGCAGGCCGTACGCCGTGCGGAAGGCGTTGGACGCGTCCCGCAGCACCGGCACGTCGAGGCCAGCCGGCACGGTGGCGTCCGGGCTGGCCAGGACGTAGAGGTTGACGAAGCCGCGGACCTTCTCGGCCAGCTCCTCGAACCCGCTGTAGTCGTCCGGCGCGGTCGAGCCGTCGGCGTGCACCAGCAGCGTGTGCGCGGTGCCCCGGGTCAGCTCGAACAACCGCGTCGGGTGGCCGACCCCGAAGCGCCGCAGGTCGTGCGCGTCGGGTGCCCGGTCGCCGGGCTGCGGCCCGCCGTCGAAGGCGTCCACCGTGCGCGCCGACCAGCGGGCTGCCCGCGTAGGTCAGCGTCATCTGCATCTCGAGCAGGAACTGCTCCCGCTCGTCGTCCATGTCCATCTCGTCGGTGAACGCGATCTTCACCGCGCGGTCGACGATCGCCTTGCCGGCGGGCCGGCGCTCGGCCTCGTAGCTGTCCAGCAGCGCGGGCGCGGCGTCGCCGCGGACCGCCAGGGCCAGCTTCCAGCCCAGGTTCCAGGCGTCCTGGATGCCGGTGTTCATGCCCTGGCCGCCGGCCGGCGGGTGCAGGTGCGCGGCGTCGCCGGCGACGAAGACCCGGCCGTCCCGGTAGCGGTCGACGATGCCGTGCTTGATCCGGAAGATCGACGACCAGCGCAGGTTGCTCGCGGTCGTGCCTTCCGGGGCGAGCTGGTCGAGCACGACCTGGATGTCGGCCAGCGACGGCGGGTCGTACTCCTGCCTGGAAGCCCGGCGGGATGGGGCCCGAGCCGATCTCGGCCTGCAGCCGCGGCGGCGCGAGGGTGGCCACCCGGTAGCGGTTGCGGCCCTTGAGCGGCACGCAGACCAGCATGCCCCGCATCTCGTCGTCCTCGACCTGGATGAAGCGCAGCAGGTGGCCCTCCGGCATCGACCAGTCCAGGTCGACGTCGCCCAGCATGAACAGCTGCGGGAACATGCCCATGCCGCCCTCGAAGGTCAGCGCCGAGCTTCTGCCGCACGGTGCTGTGCGCGCCGTCGCAGCCGACCAGGTAGCTGCGCCCGCACGGTCTCCGCGCGGCCGTCGGCGCCGAGGAGGTAGGCGGTCACCCCGTCGGCGTCCTGGGTGAACTCCTTGCAGCTCGGTGCCCCGCTCGACCCGCACGCCGTGCCCGGCCAGGCAGCTCGGTGAGGATGCTCTCCGTCTCGTACTGCGGCAGGCCCACGTGGGCGTACGGCAGCTCGGGCAGGTCCCAGTCGACCTGGTGGGTCTGGCGCCCGTTGACGAACACGGTCTGGCCGTGCAGCCAGATGCCCGCGTCCATCGCCTCGCGGACGACGCCGATGTTCTCCCAGATCTCCATGGTCCGGCACTGCACGCCGATCGCCTTGTCGGCGGTGCCGGCGGCGTCGGGCCGCTTCTCGACGAGCCGGCAGGCGACGCCGCGCCGGGCCAGCTCGATCGCCGCGGTCAGGCCGGCCGGGCCGGCGCCCACGACGATGACGTCGGTTCGAACTGTCCACCGTAGACCTCTCTGCGCTGGGTGCGGCCGCGGGCCGCGGTGCCACGGGCTCGACCCGGGCGACCGGCTGCGGGGCCGGCTGGGGCACCTGGGCCGCGCGGTGCCGTGGCCGGCTGCGGGCTCTCCTCGGGCCGGGCCACGATGTGGTACGTCGTCCGCTCGAAGTTCTCGCAGATGTACTGGATGAGCGGCGCGGTCTGCTCCAGGTGGGACGGGTCGTCGGTCCAGGCGTTGAACGACGGCCTCGTCGAGCCACTCCGCGAAGAGGTGGTACGTCCCGGTGCCGGGCTCGCGCAGCAGCTCCTCGCGGGTGTGCCCGGGCGTGCCGCGCATCCGCTCGGCGACCTTGCGGTAGGCCTTCTCGTACGCCTCCTCCTCGCCCGGCGGCACGGTGACGGTGACCCGCACCCGGATCCGGGGACCCTGGCCGACCACGGTCTGCAGCACCTCGAACGTGTTCTGCGGTCGGCCGACTCGCGCAGGTCGCGCAGCGCGGCGGTGAGCTGGTCGCGGGCGGCGCTGCGGCCGAACAGCGTCCAGCGCCTCCTGGTCGCGCCAGTCACTGGTGATCAGGAAGTCGCGGGTCTCGGCGTGTCCCGGATCAGCTCCTGGCGCAGGTTGCCCGGCACCCGGCTGATCTCCGCGGCCGCTATCGCGCCAGGCGGTCTCGAACTGCCGCCTCGCAGCCTTCCCGTGCCCGCATCCGCAGGATCGCGCGCACGGGCTGTCGTTCGGTCATCGCGTCAGCCGCTGTCCCTCTCGATAGCGCTTGAGCACGATGCAACTGTTGAACCCGCCGTGACCGCGGGCGTTGACCAGCACCACGTCCGCGGCCAGCCTGCGCGCGGCTCGCGGACGAGGTCCAGGCCGTACCGGGCACGGGCTGGGTCGAGGTTGCCGACCGCCGGCGCGACGCCGTCGCGCATGCGCCAGCAGCGCGGTCGCCACGTTGAGCGCGCCGCCGCCGGAGCACAGCCGGCCGACGAAGCCCTGCGGCGCGGTGACCGGCACCGCGCCGCGCCGAAGACCGTCGCGGATCGCCTGCGGCCTCCAGCGCGTCCAGGGCGGGCACGCCGGCGCCGTCGGCGAACACGAGGCCGACCTCGTCCGGGCGTGACCTGCGGCGTCGGCGAGCGCCTTGCGCATCGCCCGGGCGAGCTGCGCGCAGTCCGGCGCGGGCTGCTCGTGGTGGTGGGCGTCGTGGGTGGCGGCGTACCCGGCGATCTCGCCGTAGATCTGCTGCGCACCGCGCTCCGCGCGCGGCCGCGGCGTCCTCGACCACGAGCACCGCGCCGCCCTCGCCGGGCGCGTAGCCGTTGGCGTGCGGCGTCGAACGGCTGGTAGCCGTCGCGCGGGTCCGGCTGCGGGTCGAGCGGCCGTTGGCTGTCTGGCAGACCAGCGCGTACGGGCGACAGCGGCGCCTCGGTGCCGCCGGCGAGCACGGCCGGGGTGCCGCGCCGGATGACCGGCGGGCCGTGCCCAGGCTGTCCAGCCCGCCGGCGCCCTCGGAGACGAGCACCGCCGCCGGGCCCTTGGTGCCGTGCCGGATGGAGGTCTGCCCGGCGCTGGCCGCGTAGAACCAGGCGATCGACTGGTAGGCGCTGACCGCGCGCGCGGCCCTGGCTCCACAGCGCCTGGATCTCCCGCTGGCCGAACTCGTTGCCGCCGGAGCCGCCGGCCAGCACGACCGAGGTGGCGTACGGGTCGTGCGCCGCCGGGTCGTACTTGGCGTCGTCGAGCGCCAGCCGGGTGGCGGCCAGCGACATCCACGTCCACCGGTCGGTCTGGACGACCAGCCGCGGGTCGACGCTGGCCCTCGGCGCGAAAGCCCGGCACCTGCCCGGCCAGCCGGTGCCGTGCGCTGGATCAGGTCGATCGGCGACCTAGTTCACCGGCCAGTGTGCGAGCGCCAGTGCTCCTCGGCCCCGATGCCGCTCGGCGCGACGACCCCGATGCCGGTGACCACGGCCCTGCTGTCATCGACTGACCACCTCCGCAAGCGACCAGCGGCGGACTGGAAGCCGCCGAAGCCGCTGCCCACCGAGAGCGCGACGTCGACGCGCTGCTCGCGCGCGTTCTTCGGCACGTAGTCCAGGTCGCACTCGGGGTCGCGGTTCTCCAGGTTGGCCGTCGGCGGGACCACGCCGTAGCGGATCGCCAGCACGCACGCGGCCAGCTCGATCGCGCCGATCGCGCCGAGCGAGTGGCCCGACCATCGACTTGATCGAGCTGACCGGCACGTCGTACGCGTGCTGGCCGAGGCTGCGCTTGAACGCGGCCGTCTCGTGCCGGTCGTTCTGCTTGGTGCCCGAGCCGTGCGCGTTGACGTAGCTGACCGCGGTCGGGTCGAGCCGGGCCTGGCCCAGCGCGTCGTTGATCGCCTCGGCCATCTCCAGCCCGTCCGGCCGCAGCCCGGTCATGTGGATACGCGTTGCTGCGGTTGGCGAAGCCGGCGACCTCGCAGTAGATCTCGGCGCCCCGCCGGCGCGCGTGCTCGAACTCCTCCAGGACCAGCACCGCGGAGCCCTCGCCCATCACGAACCCGTCCCGGGTCGCGTCGAACGGGCCGGGACGCGTGCTCCGGGTCGTCGTTGCGGGCCGAGGTGGCCCGGATCGCGTCGAAGCAGGCCATCGAGATCGGCGAGATCGGCGCGTCGGCGGCACCGGCGATGACCACGTCGGCGTCGCCGTCCTCGATGAGCTGGTGGCCGTAGCCGATCGCGTCGAGGCCGGAGGTGCAGCCGGTCGAGATCACCGCGGCCGGCCCGTGCGCGCCGTACCGGCAGGCCACCTCGGTCGCCAGCGCTGCTCGGCACCAGCGCCTGGTAGAGGAACCGGCTGCCGTAGCGCTCGTCGACCAGCCAGTGCCGGCCGTGGTCGCTGACGACCACGTACTCGTCCTCCAGCCGCGTGGTGGCACCGACCGCGCTGCCGAGGCTCACCGCGACCGCGTCCCGGTCGAGTCGCCGGCCGAGGTCGAGCCCGCTCTCGGCCACCGCCTCGTCGGCGGCGACGAGCGCGAACTGGACGAACCGGTCGTTGCGGTGGATCTCCTGCGGCGTCAGGCCCGGCCGCGACGCGGGTCGAAGTCGCACTCGGCCGCGATCTGCGAGCGGAAGTCCGCCGGGTCGAAGAAGGTGATCCGCCGGGTCGCCGTGCGCCCGGCGGTCAGCAGCTCCCAGAACGCGTCGCGGGTGACGCCGCCGGGGGCGACCACGCCGATGCCGGTGACCACGGTGCGCCTCCCGGTCATGGCGTGCTCCCGGGAAGTGCCTCCGTGTCCACGTGGCCGAGCTCCGGGCGGGGTGCCAGCGGGCCGAGCTGGAAGACCAGGAAGGCCGGCGCGGCGCCGTCGTTCATCAGCCGGTGCTTGACACCGATCGGGATGTGCATGCCTTCGTTGGCCTTCAGCGGCAGTTCCCGGCCGTCCAGGCGCACGGTGATCGCGCCCTCGACACAGAAGAGGAACTCCTCCGAGTACGGGTGCCAGTGCTCGGTGACCACCTCGCCCGGCGCCAGCCGCAGCGTGCCCATGAAGCCCGAGGTCGAGCCGACGGTGGCCGGCGACAGGATGGTGCGGATGTCGCCGCCGCGCCGCCGGTTGGCTCGGCACGTCGTCGACCGACACCGTCTTGATCGCGCGCTTGGGCTGGCTCGGCCCGCCGATGCGCGCTGCAGGGCCATCCGCTCGACCTTGTCGCGGATGACGTCCATCTGGATCGCCGTGTTGGCGTTGATCCGGTCGGTCATCGCGGCCGTGTCGATCGGCGCGTCGGGGCGCATCCGGAAGTCCTGGATCCAGCGCATCCGGGTGGCCTTGCCCTCGGCCTCGTACAGCCACTCGATGTTCATGAACTCGAACGGGCCCGGCTCGACCCGGCGGGCGACCACCCGGCGGGCGGCCTGGTCCGGCGTGCGCTCGGAGACCCAGCTCCACACCTTGCCGTTCTCGTCCGGGTGCATGGCGAGCCGGAACCGCACGGTGTCGCCGGGCGCTCCAGGATCTCCGCCGACGCGTACTCGGTGAACAGCTCCGGCCACCGCTCGACGTCGTTGGTGGCGTCCCAGACGACGTCGAAGGCGCGTTGATCAGAATCTCGTTGTCGACGTGCCCGATGGTCGGGCGCTCTGCGCTCATGCCGCCGGCTCCTCGTCCCGGCAAGCCGCTCGTTGATGGCGGCGGTCATGTCGCCGACGGTGAACGCCAGCGGGCGGTCGTCGGGCAGCTCGAACCCGTACATCGCCTGCAGTTCCGACTGCAGCTGGAGGAACGCGAGCGAGTCCAGGCCCAGGTCACCGAACGTCTTGCCGGGTTCGGTGGTGCGCATGTCCGAGGGCAGCCCGACCTTGCTGACCAGCAGCTGCATCAGGTCGTCGATGGTGAACCTCATGATTCCTCCCGTGTCTGCGGATCGGTGAGCCGGCCGACGAGCGACGTGTCGTGCGTTCCGGCGACGAATTGCGGGTGTTCCAGTGCGGTCAGCAGGAAGTCGCGGTTGGTGCGCACCCCTGGACCTTCGACGGACAGCTCGGCCAGCGCCCGCCGCATCCGGGCGATCGCCTGGGGCCGGTCCGGGGCCCAGACGCAGATCTTGGCGAGCAGCGGGTCGTACGCGGCGGAGATCCGGCCACCGGCCACCGCGGCCGTGTCGACCCGGACGAACGGGCCGCCGGGCAGCGTCAGCCCGGTCAGCCGCCCCGGCGTCGGCATGAAGTCGCGCTCCGGGTCCTCGGCGTTGATCCGGCACTCGATGGCCCAGCCGCGTGCCGTCAGTTCCTCCTGCGACACGTCGAGCGGCTCGCCCGCCGCGATCCGCAGCTGCTCGCGGACCAGGTCGACGCCGTGGGTCATCTCGGTCACCGGGTGCTCGACCTGGATCCGGCAGTTGACCTCCATGAAGTAGAACCGGTGCTGGTCGTCGACGAGGAACTCGACGGTGCCCGCACCGACGTACCCGGCCGCGAGCAGGCCCCGGACGGCGGCGTGGCCCATCTGCTCGACCAGCCCGCGCGGCAGGCCGGGCGCGGGCGCCTCCTCGATGATCTTCTGGCGCCGGCGCTGCACCGAGCAGTCGCGTTGGCCGAGGTGCAGCCCGTTGCCGTGGCTGTCGCAGAGCACCTGCACCTCGACGTGCCGGGCGGTCGGCAGGTACCGCTCGACGTAGACCCGGTCGTCGCCGAACAGCGACTGCGCGGTGCTGCGGATCTCGCGGTACTGCCGCGGCAGGTCGTCGGGCTCGGTGACGACCTGCATGCCCGCGCCCGCCACCGCCGGCCACCGCCTTGACGATCACCGGATAGCCGATGTCGGCGGCGACCTTGGCGACCGCCTCCGCGTCGCTGACCGGCTCGATGCGTGCCCGGCAGCAGCGGCAGCCCGGCGTCGGCCATCGCCGCCCGGGCGGTGGACTTGTCGCCGAGCCGGTCGATCACCGCCGGCGGCGGGCCGACGAAGGTCAGCCCGTCGGCCTCGCAGATCTCGGCGAAGTCGGCGTCCTCGGAGAGGAAGCCGTAGCCGGGGTGGACGGCGTCGGCGCCGGTCTGCCGGGCCGCCTCCATGATCGCGGGCAGGTTGAGGTAGCTGTGCCGGGCGCGGACCGGGTCCGATGCAGACGGCCTGGTCGGCGAAGCGCACGACGGCGGCAGTCGCGGTCCTCGGTGGAGTAGACGGCGGCCACCCGCAGGCCCAGCTCACGGCAGGTGCGGGCGACCCGCAGCGCGATCTCGCCGCGGTTGGCGATGAGCACGGTGTCGAACATGACGACCTCCCTATCCGGCGTCGGGATCGATGGTCAGGAGCGGCTCGCCGAACTCGACCGCCGCGCCGTCGGCGACGTGCATCGCCACGATCCGGCCCTCGGCGTCGGCCTCGACCGGGTTCATCAGCTTCATCGCCTCGACGATGCCGACCTGCTGGCCCCGCCGGACCTGGTCGCCTTCCGCGACGAAGGGCGTGGCGCCGGGCTCCGGGGCGCGGTAGAAGGTGCCGACGATCGGCGCGCACACGCCGACCCCGGGTGGCAGCGCGGGCTCGTCGGCCTGGTCCGGGGCAGCGGCCGCGGCAGTGGCGGGCGCCGGTGCGGCCGGGGCGTGCTGCTGCTGGTCGGGCCACTCCATCTCGACGTACACGTCGCCGGCCCGGATCCGCAGGGCGCTCGGCCGGTGGCCCAGGTCGGCCAGCAGCGACTGGGCGCTACGCCGCACCTCGTCGAGCGCTTCGGCGAGCGGGGCCGGGGCCCTCGGTCTGCGCCGGTTCGATCAATGACGTCACTGGGATCCTCCAGGGTGGGTGAGGGCGACGGCGTCGCGGTCGGCCCCGCTGCCGAAGCGACGGAACCGGGCACGCCGTTCGGCGACCAGCCGCGCGGGGTCGCGCGAGGCGAGGTCGTCGAGCTCGGCCCGGATCGCGGCCCGGACCAGCGCGGCGGCCTCGGTCTGGTCGGACTCGGCGCCGCCCGGCGGTTCGGGCACCACGCCGTCGACCACGCCGAGCTCGAGCAGGGAGCGGGCGTCGATCTTGAGCGCCCGGGCGGCGGCGGGCGCGGCGGCCGAGTCCTTCCACAGGATCGCCGCGCAACCCTCCGGGCTGATCACCGTGTAGATCGCGTTCTCCATGATCAGCACGCGGTCGGCGACCGCGATGGCGAGCGCGCCGCCGCTGCAGCCCTCGCCGGTGACCACCGTGACCAGCGGGACCGGCAGAGCGCCCATCAGGCGCAACGTCTCCGCGATCGCGGTGGCCTGACCCTGCAGCTCGGCGTCCACCCCCGGGTACGCGCCGGGCGTGTCCACCAGCGTCACCACCGGCAGCCCCCACTTGGCGGCGAGCCGCATCAGCCGGGCGGCCTTGCGGTAGCCGGCCGGGGTGGGCATGCCGAAGTTGTGCGCGGCCAGCTCGGCCGGCGTGTGCCCCTTCTCGTGCCCGATCACGACGACGGAGTCGCGGCCGATCCGGCCCACCCCGCCGATGATCGCGGGGCAGTCGCCGCCGACCCGGTCGCCGTGCAGCTCCTCGAAGTCGTCGAGGATCATCCGGAGGTAGTCCGAGGTGGTCGGCCGGCCGATGTGCCGGGCGCGGCGGACCGCTTCCCAGGGGTCCTGTTCGGCCAGCTGGTCGGGCTCGCGGATGACCACCTGCTCGACGGGGCAGACGTTGGCCGCGGTGTCCCGCCGGACGCCGATCGAGAGCACCCGGCCCAGCCGCTCGCGCAGCGCCGCCCGCGGCGACACCAGGTCGACGAAGCCCGCGCTCCAGCAGGAACTCGGCGGTCTGGAAGCCCGCCGGCAGCTCCTGGCGGATGGTCTGCGCGATCACCCGGGGGCCGGCGAAGCCGAACCGCGCGCCGGGCTCGGCGATCACGATGTCGCCGAGCATCGCGAACGAGGCGGCCACCCCGCCGTAGGTCGGGTCGGTGATCAGGCAGACGGTGAGCAGGCCGGCCTCGTCGAGCTGCTGCATCGCCTGGCGGTCTTGGCCATCTGCATCAGGCCGACGCACGCCCTCCTGCATCCGCACCCCGCCGGAGGCGGTGACCGGACCAGCGGCAGGCGCTCGTGCCAGCGCGGTCTCGGCGGCCCGGGTGATCAGCTCACCGACCGCGCCGCCGAGGCTGCCGCCGATGAACCGGAAGTCCATCACCGCGGCGACCACCGGGTGTCCCGCCGATGGACAGCCGGGCGCAGAGCACCGCCTCGGCCAGGCCGGTCGCGGCCCGGGCCTCGGCCAGCCGGTCGGCGTACGGCACGCCGTCGCCGAAGCCCAGCGGGTCCGCCGCGGCGACCTCGCAGTCCAGCAGGCGCAGCGAGTCCGCGGTCGGCGAGCAGGTCCAGCCACTCCTGCGCGGTCAGCGGGAAACAGCCGCCGCACTGCGGGCAGACGCCGTGGTTGCGGGCCAGCCGTTTGCCGTAGACGACCGCGCGGCAGTGCCGGCACAGCGCCCAGTCCGGTCGCGAGCTCATGCCGCCGCCTCCCTTTGGTCGGCGGAGCACGAGCCCCGGCAGCTGAGTTGACCGCGCTCGCTTCGCTCGCTCATGTGGTCACCCCCGAATCGACCAGGAAGAGAGTTCCCTCGGTGTCGAGGTAGCCGAGGTCGCCGGTGTGCAGCCAGCCGTCCGCGTCGGCGATCGCGGTGGCCATCTGTGGGCCGCGGACCCGCACGTGGCCGGGCTTGCCCGGTGGCGCCGGGTGGCGCCCGTCGAGGTCCAGCACGCGGCAGTCGGTGCCGGCGACGGGGCGGCCGACCGAACCGGCCGTCGGGAGGTCGAGCCGGTCGCAGTGGGTCAGCGGGCCGCCGGCCGGGCCGTACCACTGCACCAGCGGAGCGCCCACGCGCAGGGCGAGCCGGTTGGCGGCGGCCGGGGCCAGCGTGGCGCCGCTGGACAGCACGGCCCGCACCGTCGGCGTGCGCGGGTGCGTCGGCCGGGGGTCGGCGGCCAGGCGGGCCAGCGGCGCGGGCAGGCCACAGTAGTGGGTCGCGGCCTCCTGGCCGGCCAGCGTGACGCCGCCGGCGGGGTCGGGGTCCGCGCAGAGCACCTGGGTGGCGGCCGCGTACACCGCCGCGTTGAGGTAGACCTGCTCGTACGCGGGCAGGTGGTTGACCACGGTCGAGCCCGGGCCGAACCCGTACGCCTGGGCCGCCTGCGCGGCGCCGATCGTCAGGTTGCGGTGGGTCAGCGGGACGACCGCGTCGCCGCCGAACCGCAGACAGGCCACGGCGTCGGCGTCCCGCGGCGGTGCGGGGCGCCGGTCCGGCCGGCGGGCGTGCCTGCGGACCAGGCCGCCACGGTCTGCGCGCGGTGGTGGCCCGGCTGGTCCAGGTAGACCACGTCCAGGTTCTCGCGCTCCACCCGGATCCGGCGCAGCAGGTCGGCCATGCCGGCGGTGGCCACGAGGAGCTCGATGCCGGCCTTCTCGACGGCGTGGTCGAGCTCTTCCTCGGTCAGGAACGGGTCGAGCACCGCGCACACGTGTCCGGCGCGGACGGCGCCGAAGTAGGCGATCGGGAAGGCGGGGTGCAGCGCCGCCGTGACACCCACGACGGTGCCGGGCCGGCGCGCGGACAGGGCCGCGGCGAAGCCGTCCACGGAGGCGTCGAGCTCGAGGTAGGACAGCGCGCGGGTGCCGTACCGGATCGCGGCCCGTCCGGGTGCGCCGCCGCCGCCCGCCGCAGCAGCCCATCCAGCGACTGAGTCTCAGGGATCTCAGTTTCGGACACGGAGGACTCCTTCGGGGCGGATGTACTTACGGCCCCCCGACGGTCGCAGTTGTCCACTTGAGCCCGCCTGGAATGTCGCTGGAGTCGCGCGAAGCCTCTGTCGCAATCGTACGATGAGACCGACAAAGAGTTACTCATGTCGTCTAAGGCCTTTAAGGTTCTTCACAGCGACGGTCAATCGGGGGCGCGATGAACTACTACGTTCTTGGTCCGCTGCTGGTGAAAGCCACACCCACCGGTCCGACGGCCGAACTCACCGCGCCGAAACAGCGCAAGGTGCTGGCCCTGCTGCTCCTTCACGCGAACCTGGTCGTCCCGGTCGAAACCCTGATCGCCGAGCTGTGGGGCTGTGAGCCGCCGGCCAGCGCGCAGACCACGCTGCAGACCTACATCCTCAAGATCCGCCGGATGCTGGTGCGTGCCCTGTCCATCTGCCCGAGCCGCCTGGCCAGCGAGATCCTGGTGACCGCCTCCGGCGGCTACCGACTCAACGTGGGCCCCGGCGAGTTGGACCTGCACGAGTACGAGCGGCTGGCCGCCGCCGGCCGGTCCGCGCTCGACCGCGGCGACGACGTCGAGGGCACCGGGCTGCTGGCCGAGGCGCTCGGCCTCTGGCACGGGGGAGCGCTGGTCGACGTGCGGCTCGGACCGGTGCTGCAGGCGGAGGTGCAGCGGCTGGAGGAGAGCCGGCTGAGCCACTGGCGGCAGCGGATCGAGGCGGACCTGCGGCTCGACCGGCACCAGGCGGTGCTCGGCGACCTGGGCTGGCTGGCCGCCCGGCACCCGCTCAACGAGGACCTGCAGGCGCAGTACATGGTCGCGCTCTACCGGGCGGGCCGGCGCACCGACGCCCTGGAGGCGTTCCACCGCCTGCGCGGCACGCTCCAGAACGACCTGGGCCTCGAACCCTCACAGCGGGTCCAGCGCCTGCAACACGCCATCCTGACGGCCGACCCGTCCCTGGACCACGCGTACGCGGCATTGGCCTAGGCCTCCGCGAGTCGGCGGCGGAGCAGGATCTCCAGGGGGATCGACTCGCCGTCCCGGCCGCCGCGGCCGATCACCAGGGGTGCCGGGCCGGGTTCCGGGTGGACCCCGGTCAGCCGGGCGCGGGCCGAGTTCGGGACGGTGAGGATGTAGAAGCGGCCTTCGGTGTCGACGGCCAGGCTGTGCTGGCGGTCGAGGTACCAGCCGTGCAGGCCGGTGCGGTAGCGGGCTCGGCCACGGTGGGCCGGCGCGGTCAGCGCCGACCGGCGCGATCCCGCGCTCGGCCGCGTCGCGGACGAACGTCGCGATCAGCTCGGCGGCCCGCTGCGCCTCGCGCGCCCGCCGGTCCGCCTGCGCCCGCGCGTGCGCCTCGACCGCCCGCCGGCGCTGCGCGTGCCAGTCAAGATCCGCATCCGTACTCACGAGCGGACCTTATATCCCTCGACCCGGCCGCGCCGTTCCCGGTTCACCCCGCGCACACCCGAACGCGGGATATTCTCCTCACTCGATATCTACGGGGGGAGCCCGATGCCTGTCCCGCGCCGTACGACCGCTCGCCTGCTGGCCCTGCTGTCCGTGCTGCTCGCCGCCGTCGTCCCGGCGGGCACGGCGCACGCGGCCGTGGACGACCCGGCGCAGTCGGCGACGCCGTACCAGGTGGGCTTCGCGCTCTTCCGCAGCGCCAACATGGCGGGTCCGGACCGGTTGGCCACCGGCATCGGCTTCCACTCGTTCCGCATCCCCTCGGTCGTCAAGACCAGCACCGGCCGGCTGCTCGCCTTCGCCGAAGGGCGCCGGCACAACAACAGCGACTGGGGCGACATCAACCTCGTCTACAAGCGGACGAAGACCACGTCCAGCGGCGGTGCGACGCCGACGGACTGGGAAGGGCTCAAGGAGGTCGTCGGCACCGGCAGCGGCACGTGGGGCAACCCGACGGCGGTGGTCGACGGGACGACCGTCTACCTGTTCCTGTCGTGGAACGCCGGCAACCGCAGCGCCGGCGGCGGTGACCCACTGCCGGACGGCAGCCGCACCCTGAAGATCGACGCGACCCCGGAGGGGCGGCGACACCTGTACCTGACCCGCAGCACCGACGACGGCGCCACCTGGTCGGCGCCACAGGACCTCACCTCCACGTTGACGCCGGCGGGCTGGGCGTGGGACGCGGTCGGTCCGGGCATCGGCGTCCGGCTCGCCACGGGCGAGCTCGTCGTACCCGCGAAGGGCCGCAACCTCGTCGGCCGCGGCACCTCGGGCAGCCGCACCTGGTCGATGCAGACGCTCGGCGAGTCCAACAACGAGGGCACGATCGCGCAGACCCCCGATGGCCGGCTGTACCGCAACGACCGCCCCAACTCCGGTGACTACCGCCGCGTCGCCCGGGGCACGCTGACCGGCTTCGGCGCCTTCACCAACGACACGGGCCTGCCCGACCCGCAGTGCGAGGGTTCGGTGCTGCTCTACAACCTGGACGCGCCCGCCCGCACGATTTTCCTGAACTCGGCCTCCACGACGAGCCGCCGCGAGATGCGGGTCCGGATCAGCTACGACGCGGACGCCAACCGCTACACGTACGGCCGCAAGCTGGCCGACGCACCGATCGCCGGCGCGGGCAACGAGGGTGGCTACTCCAGCCTGACGAAGACCTCGGACTTCCGGATCGGCGCGCTGGTCGAGACGGACTTCTTCGAGTACGGCAGCGACCCGCGCTCACACCGCGCGATCGTGTGGCGGCGGTTCAACCTGTCCTGGATCCTCAACGGCCCCGGCGCCTGATATTGGATCGACCCGGCTGTGGGCGGTCTCGATAATCGCCTCATGGGCGTGCCGTTGCTGTGGCTGTACGGGCCGCCCGGCGTCGGGAAGACCACGGTCGGTTGGGAGCTGTTCGGCCAGCTCGCCGGGCCGGTCGGCTTCGTCGACATCGACCAGCTCGGGATGTGTTACGCGGCCGGGACCGCGGAGGAATGGGCGCCGGAGCCCGCGTCGGACCCAGGTCGTCACCTGATGAAGGCGCGCAACCTCGACGCCGTGGCCGCCAACTTCGCCGCCGCCGGGGCGCGGTGGGTCGTGGTGCCGGGCGTGGTCGACGCCCGGCGTGGGGTCGAGCCGTTGCCCCGGGCCACCGTGGTCCCGTGCCGGCTACGCGCCGATCCGGCCGATCTGCGCCGGCGACTCGCGGGACGGAACCGGCCGATGGACCGGGTAGACGAGGTGCTGACGGAGGCGGCCGCGCTGGACCGCCTGCCCGGCCCGTTCGTCGACACCACGGGTCTCGGGGTCGCCGAGGTGGTGCGCCTGGTGTGTGCGCACCTTCCGGACCTGGACCACCGCCCCCAGCGCCCCGGCCCAGCCTCGCCGGTGACCAGCCCTGGGGAGATCCTGCTGGTGTGCGGCCCGACAGCGGTCGGCACGTCGAGCGTCGGTTGGCAGATTTATAGGGAGCTGAACCGGGCGGGAGTCCACACCGGGTTCGCCGACCTGGCGCAGATCGGCTTCTTCCGCCCAGGGCTGGCCGACCACGCGCTCAGGGCGGCCAACCTCGCGGCCATGTGGGAGACCTTCTACGCCCGTGGCGCCCGGCGGATGGTCGTCGCCGGTCACGTCGACCGTGCGGAGGACGTCGCCGCCTACCGGGCCGCCCTGCCCGCCGCGACCATCACCGTGTGCCGGCTGCGGGCCGGTGCGGCCCAGCTCACCGAGCGGATCATGATGCGCGGCCGGGGCGAGACCGCGACGTGGGGACTCGCGGGCGACGACCTGACCGGTCAACCGGCCGAGCGCCTGCGGCACGTCCCGGCCCGGGCCGCCGCCGAGGCCGAAGCCCTGGACCGCTCCGGCATCGGCGACCTGTGCGTCGACACGGACCACCGGGCGGTGGCCGACATCGCCGACGAGATCGGGCGAGCGTTTCGCGATCGTCGATGACTACGATGCGGCCGTGGCGCTGCCGTGGCTGGTCGTCGCCGGCGCGCTCGGTGCGTGCTGGGGCGCGGTGCTGCCCGGGCTGATCGCCCGGTTCGCGGTGGCGTGGCCCGAGGACGAGGCGCTGGCGCCGCCTGGCGACGCACCTGCCCGCACTGCGGCACCGACCGTCCCCACTGGTGGCGGGCCTCGGGTCCGTGCCCCGATTGCGGCCGGGCGCCGGTACCCGGCCGGTGGGTGCTGGTGCCGGTCACGGCCGTGGTCTGCGCGGTGCCGGCCGCCGCGGTGGGCCCGACGGCGGCACTCCCGGCCGTCGTCCTGCTCGCGGCCCTCGCGGTGCCGCTGGCCGCCATCGACCTGCTGGTGCTGCGGCTGCCCGGACCCGCTGGTCGGCGCGCTCGCCGGCGGTGGCCTCGCCCTGCTCGGCCTCGCGGCGATCGTCGACCGTGCCGGTGGCGCCCTGCTGCGCGCCCTGGCCGCGGCCGCGGTCTGTGCTGCCGGCTATGCCCTGGTCGCCCTGGTCCTGCGGTCGCAGCTCGGCTTCGGCGACGTGAAGCTGGGTGCCGCGCTCGGGCTCTACCTGGGCTGGTTCGGCTGGCCGGCGGTGGTCGCCGGGGTCGTGCTCGCACCCGTCGTCAACCTGCCGCTCGTGATCGGACTGCTGGTCAGCGGCCGGACTGATCGGCGGGCGGCGGCGCCGTTCGGCCCCGCGATGCTGGCGGCCGCCCTCGCGGCCGTCACGTTGGTCGGCCTCCGGTAGCCGACCGGCCACAGTTGCACTCGGTCAATCGTGTCGTGGTCGTGTAGCCACTCCCAGCGATCATCCAGTCCGGATAGCGACCGGCGACTGAATGACAGTGATCTCTTCCCGAATGAGACTCATGTGCGTTCCCCACCGTGCCCCGACAGTTCTTGGAGTCTTTCTGATGATCGAGAAGATCAAGCTGTTCGCTGTCCTGCGGAATCGCGATCGTGGCGCGAGCGCGACCGAATACGCCCTGATCATGGGGTTCATCGTCGCCGGGCTGATCGCGATCCTGTTCATCTTCGGTCCGGCCATCGCCGACCAGTTCAACGAGGCGTGCAACCGCATCACCCCCGCGGACAAGTGTGTGTGATCCCGTAGTCCGCGCAGGTCAGGCGCCGGCCGGCCGAACGGGCCGGCCGGGCCTGGCCGCGCGCGGGTGGCGCGACAGGGGAGCGGCGGCAGTGGAGGCGGCCTTCGTCTTCCCCATTCTGTTGCTGCTGATCTTCGGGATCATCGATTTTGGACGGATGCTCAACGCGCAGATGAATGTCACGGAAGCGGCACAGCAAGGGGTGCGGATCGCGTCATTCGGCGAGTCGCCGGACGCCCGCATTCGGGAACTGGCCGGCGACGAGGTCACGATCGGCGCGACGGCGGTGTGCTCCGTTGCGGCCGGCGGTGGCGCGGCGGTCGCCCAGGTCGACGTCGCGTATCCGTTCGAGTTCGTGACGCCCGTCGGCGCGATCGCCGGAATGCTCGGAGCCGAAGGCCCGTCCGGCACCGTCACGTTGACCGGCCACGGGGTCATGCCGTGCTCCTGAACCGCCGGCCCGTCGGCCGCCGTGGCGACCGGGGCGCCGTCGCCGCCATCGCGGCCGTGCTCTTCGGCACCGGTGTCGCGCTCGGCATCTGCGCGCTGGTCGTCGACGTCGGGCTGATCTACGTCGAGCGCAAGCAGTTGCAGACCGGCGCGGACGCCGCGGCCGTCGACGTCGCCCGCGTGTGCGCGACCAGTGCCGTCGCCTGCGGCGCACCGGACAGCGCCGACGCCGCCATCGCGTACGCCCGGGAGAACGTCGCCGACGGCGAGGCCACGGCGTTGGTGTGCGGCCGTGGCGGCGGGTTGTCCGACTGCCCCGCACCCGGCCGACGGCGCCTGCGCCCTTCCCGCGCCCGCGACCGGCGTCTACGCCGAGGTGCGCACCAGCATCCTGCGCCCGGACGGCTCGACGCTGCTCCCGCCGGTGTTCGCGCAGGCGGTGGTCGACGACTTCGACGGCGCGGCGGTCACGGCCTGCGCCCGGATCACCTGGGGCGCACCCGCGGCCGCGCGGACCTTCGGGCTGACCATCTCCACCTGCGACTGGAACGCGATGACCGGCGGTGGCCGTGCCCTACCCACCGCCGAGCGCGCCGTCGCCCTCTACACCGACACGGACCCGCGCGCCTGCGGCCGGCGCGGCCCCGGCAGCGCGGGCCCGGGCGGCTTCCGCTGGTTGGCCGGCGCCGACCCCACCTGCCGCACGCCGGTGTCGACCGCCACGGCGTTCCGGGTGACGCGGCCCGACGAACGACCCGACGGTTGCCTGGAGGTGCTCGAGTCGTTGACGCCGGGGCAGGCCGTGGCCGTGCCGGTCTTCGCGACGGTCGCGGACGCCGGTGACGGCGGTTTCGCGTACGCCGCCCAGGGTGTCGCCGCGTTCGTCGTCACCGGCTGGCACCTGCCCGACTCGGACGTGCCGTCGCCGACGCTGACCTCCTGCGGCGCCGGCGTGCCCATCTGCGTCTACGGATTCTTCACCCGGGCGCTGGTGCCCGGTTCGGGGAACGGTCGGCGGACCCGACCTCGGCGCACAGATCACCGCACTCATCGGCTGACCGTGACAACGACCATCGTGACAACGACAAGGAACGACCACTGATGAACCGACGCATCATCGCGGTGCTCGCCGCCGTCGTCCTCGCGGCGGTCGGCGCTGCCGCCGTCCTGCTGTACATCCGGTCCGCGGACTCCCGTGCGGTGGCCGGCAAGCAGGCGCGCACGGTGCTGGTCGCCGAGAAGCAGATCCCGGCCGGCACCAACGGCAAGGCCCTGCGCGACGGCGGATACCTGCGGCAGACCCGGATGCCGGCCGAGACGGTGCCCGAGGACACCCTCTCCGCGGTCGAGGCCGACCTGGACGCGTTGGTCACCACGGCGGCAGTCCAACGTGGACAGCTGGTGTCGCGCACGATGTTCGGCACCGCGGTCAGCGGCTCGGGCCTGGTGATCCCCGACGGCAAGCTGGCCATCGCCGCGAAGGTCAAGTCGCCCGTGTTCGGCCCCGGCAGCGTACGGGCGGGCACCAAGGTCGCGATCTTCTACACGTACACGCCGTTGGAGAAGAACAAGCTCGACGAGGTGTCCGGCGGCGGCTTCGAGCGTGGCCGCACCGTCAACAGCATCACCCGGGTGCTGATGACCGACATCGAGGTCATCTCGGTCGGCGTTCCCGCCGACGAACCCGTGGGCGACGTGACCAGGCCGGCCACCGCCACCGCCAACGCCGCCGATGTCGCGATGACATTCGCCCTCGACCAGCGGCAGGCGGAGATCCTGGCCCATGCCACCGCGCTGGGCGGGCTGCTCAACGTCGGCCTGCTCGGCGAGTCCTCAGACATCGACCCCGACCGCGGGGTCGACAACGGGTCCCTCTTCGGGAAGGCGGGATGAGATGACCATCCTCTTCGAACCGAACCGGCAGTGGTCGGCGCACCTGTCCGCGATGCTCGGCGGCGGCGTGCACGCCGCCGGCCAGGTCGCGGATCTGCACCGGCTGCTGAACGACCTGCCCGCCGAACCCTTGGTCCTCTTCGGACCCGGCGCGCCCACCTCGGTCGCGCTGGAGGTCGCGGCACAGCAGCGGCTGTTACGGCCCGCGCTCGGGGTGGTGCTGCTCCGCGAACGGCTGGACATGGAGACGATGACGCAGGCGCTGCGGGCCGGTGTGCGGGAAGCCGTCGACGCGCACGACGCCACCGCCGTGCGGACGGCCTGCAGCCGTTCGCTGGAGGTGTCCCGGCAACTGACCGGCAGCGTGGCACCCGCGGCGGCACCGCCGGAGGAGGCGCGGATCGTCACCGTCTTCTCGGCCAAGGGCGGCTGCGGCAAGTCCACATTGGCCACCAACCTCGCCGTCTGTCTCGCCGAGGGCGGCCGGCGGCGGGTCTGTCTGGTCGACCTCGACCTCGCGTTCGGCGACGTCGGGATCATGCTGCAGCTCTCGCCCGAGCGGGGGATCGCCGACGTCGTCGCCTCCCGGGATCGGGTCGACGCCGGGCTGATCCGGGCTCTGCTGACGCCGTACGCGCCCGGCGTGGACGTGCTGCTCGCGCCGATCGGGCCCGACCGAGGCGGAGCGGATCGACCGGGAACTCGTCGTGGCCGTGCTGGCCGCGGTCCGCACCATGGCCGACTACGTCGTCATCGACACGCCGGCCCATTTCACCGAGGGCGTGCTGGCCGCGCTCGACGTCACCGACGTGCACGTCCTGGTCGCCACGCCCGACATGCCGGCGCTGAAGAACCTGCGGATCGCGATGGACATGCTCGACCTGCTCGGGCTCGGCAAGGACAACCGGCTGGTGGTGCTCAACCGCAGTGACGCCAAGGTGGGGCTCTCCGGCGCCGACATCGAGCGGGTGCTCCAGACCCGCACCACGGGGCACATCCCGTCGAGCCGGGACGTGCCGATCTCGATCAACCGGGGCACCCCGATCGTGGTCGACAAGCCGGGCCATCCGGTCAGCAAGGCGATCCGGGACCTGGCCGCGGGCCCGATCGCCCAGCACGCCGGCAACCGCGGCCGCCGGCTGGCAGCGCACCCGGGCCGGTGGCCGATGACCCTGACCGACCGGCTCTCGCAGCGGCACCACGCCGGCGGCGACAGCGGTGCGTGGCCGACGCGGGCGGGCGTCGGCTCGGCCGCGGCCCTGCGCGTGCGGGTGCACCGTGAGCTGCTGGCCATCCTGGGCCCGCAGCTCTACGACCAGCGCACCGGTGACCAGGCGCTGGAGCAGAAGGTCCGGGAGACCATCGCCGACGTGCTGTCCCGGGACGACTCGCCGCTGGCGGTCGCCGACCCGGCCCGGATCGCCGCCGAGCTGATCGACGAGATCCTCGGCCACGGCCCGATCGAGCCGCTGCTGCGCGACCCGGACATCACCGAGATCATGGTGAACGGTCCGAACCGGATCTTCGTCGAGCGGTTCGGCCAGATCCACCAGGTCGACGCGGCGTTCGTCGACGAGGACCACCTGCGCCGGGTCATCGACCGGATCGTCTGGCGGGTCGGCCGGCGGGTCGACGAGGCCAGCCCGATGGTGGACGCCCGCCTGCCCGACGGCAGCCGGGTCAACGCCGTGCTGCCGCCGATCGCGCTGGACGGCTCGGTGCTGACCATCCGGAAGTTCGCCCGCGAGGCGTTCACGGTCGACGACCTGATCGGCTTCGGCACGCTCACCCAGCAGGTGGCCCAGCTGCTGTACGCCTGCGTGCGCGGCCGGCTCGACATGGTGATCAGCGGCGGCACCGGCTCCGGCAAGACGACCACGCTCAACGTGCTGTCCGGCTTCATCCCGGCCGACGAGCGGATCGTCACCATCGAGGACGCGGCCGAGCTGCAGCTGCGCCAGGAGCACGTGCTGCGCCTGGAGGCCCGGCCGCCGAACATCGAGGGCCGGGGCGAGGTCACCATCCGCGACCTCGTCCGCAACTCGCTGCGGATGCGGCCGGACCGCATCGTGATCGGCGAGGTCCGCGACGGCGCCGCCCTGGACATGCTGCAGGCGATGAACACCGGCCACGACGGTTCGCTGACCACGGTGCACGCCAACTCGCCCCGGGACTCGATCGCCCGCCTCGAGACGATGGTCCTGATGGCCGGCCTCGACCTGCCGGTGCGGGCGATCCGCGAGCAGGTGGCCTCGGCCGTCGACGTGATCATCCACCAGGACCGGCTGCGCGACGGCACCCGCCGGGTCACCCACGTCGTCCGAGGTGATCGGCATGGAGGGCGAGGTCGTCACGCTGCAGGACCTGTTCGTCTTCGACCACCGGGCCGGCCTGGACGAACACGGCCGGCACCGGGGGACGTTGCGGTGGACCGGTTTGCGGCCGAAGTTCCTGGACACCCTCGCCGACGCCGGGGTCCCCGTGCCGGCCGAGCTGTTCCAGAGTCCACCGTGGTGACCCGCCGTGTCCTGGCCGCCGTCGCCGGTCGGGCTCGTGGGTGCCCTGTCGATCGGCACCGCGGCGCACGCGGACCGCGCCCTGCCCGTCTCGGTCGCCGAGGTGACCCCCGGGCAGGTGCGGCTCGTGGCGGCGCTGCCCGGTGGTCGCCGGTGGGCGGATCCCGCCGGTCACGGTCTCCCGCGACGGCTACGCGCTGCCGGCCGCCGTGCGCGCCGGGCGTCGCGCGGGGCGCGAAGGCGCCGGCCCGCACCCTGACCGTCGTGGTGGACGCCGGCCCGGACACGGCGGACGCCACCCGGGCCGCGCTGGCCGCGCTCGCCGGCACCGTCCCGGACGACGTCGCGCTCGGCCTGGTCGCGGCGACCGATCCGCCCGTCGTGGCGGTCCCGCCGACCCGGGACCGGGGCGCCTTCCGCGCCGGCCTCGACGGCCTCCGCGCCGACGCCGGCGTCGGCCCGCTGACCGCACTGCGCACGGCGGCGGCGCTGGCACCCCGGTCCGGCGAGCGACGGCTGTTGCTGGTCGCCGCCGACGGCACCGAGACCGACCCGGAGGCGGCGGCCGTCCGCACCGCACTGACCCGGGCCGGCCAGCGCGTCGACGTGGTGTCGGTCGGGGCGGCCGGCTCGGCCGGCGAGGACCTGTCCGACATCGCGTCCGCCACCGGCGGCGGGTCCCGCGCGGCGACGGCCGGCACGCTGACGGCCGTGCTGCGGTCGGCCGCGGCGCTGCCGGCGCTGTTCACCATCACCGTGCCGGTGCCCCCCGAGCTGGCCGGCAAGCAGGCGTCGCTGCGGGTCAGCGCCGGCACCGGCGCCGCACGCGGCAGTGCCGACCTCGACGTCCGGTTCGCCGACGCACCGGCCGGTGCCGCGGTCGATGACAGCACCGGCATCGGTGCCCTGGTGCCCGGCGGCCTACGGTCCGGCGCCCTCGGGATCCTGATCTTCGTCGTGCTGCTGCTGGCCTGCTGCTGGTGGTCTTCGGCACGCGGCGGCACGCGGCGGCAGCGCCGCCTCGACCAGGTCCAGCGGTTCCGGTTGGCCGGGCGGGTGCCGCTGGCGGCGTGCCGGCGATGTCCGGCAGCCGGCCTCGCGGGCACCGTGTCCAACCTGTCCGGCCGGGTGGCCCGGCGGCGGGTGACGACCAGCGGGTCGCGAAACGGCTCGACGACGCCGGGATCGGGCTGCGGCCCGCGCAGTGGCGGACGATCCAGCTCGCCGCGATCGCCGGTGGCGCGTTCCTGGTCGGCCTGTTGCTCGGCCTGCTGGGCATCCTGCTCGGTGCGCGTGCTCGGCCTGCTGCTCTCGATGCTCTATCCCCGGCTGCGGGAGCGCCACCGCCAGCAGTCGTTCGCCGACGCACTGCCCGACGCGCTCCAGCTGATCGTCGGATCGCTGCGCTCCGGGTTCTCGCTGACGCAGTCGCTGGACGGTGTCGTGCGTGACGCGCCACCGGGACCGTTGTCCATCGAGCTCGGCCGGGCCATGGCGGAGGTACGGCTCGGTTCCGACCTGGCGGACGCGCTGGACCGCGCCGCCGTGCGGGCCAGCAACCAGGATCTGGCCTGGGCGGTGATCGCGATCCGGATCCAGCACGAGACCGGCGGCAACCTCGCCGAGACGCTGGAGACCACAGTGGACACGATCCGGGAGCGGGCCCGGCTCCGCCGGCACGTGCGGGCGTTGTCGGCCGAGGGGCGGCTGTCCGCGTACCTGCTGCTGGGGTTGCCGATCGCGATCGGTGCCTGGATGTTCCTGGTCAGCCGCGCCTACCTCAGTGTCCTGTGGACCACCACCGTGGGCCTCGCGATGCTGGTCGGCGCGGGCGTGCTGATGGCACTGGGCGCGTTGTGGATGGCGCGTTGGCTGAAGGTCGAGGTCTGAGCATGCTGCTGGTCATCGGGTTGGTCGCGATCACCGCCGCGTTCGCCGTCGCCGCGGTCGCGTTGGCCGCCGGCCGTCCGCACGAGGCCGTCACCCGCACGATCGACACCGCCGACCGGGGATACCGCGTCGCCGGTGCGGACGCGGCGCGGTCCACCGCCGGGCCCACGACCGGTGCGCTGCCTCCCGGGGCGTACGCGCTGGGCCGGGCACTGGGTCGCGGCGGGGTATCCGCCTGGCTGTCCCGGCGGCTCGACCAGGCCGGCAACCCGACCTGGCTCAGCGTGCCGAAGGTGATCGCCTACCAGGGTCTGCTGGTGGTCGTCGGCGGGGCCGCCGGGCTGGGGCTCGCGGTGTTCTTCGCGGCGCCGCTGGGCTGGCCGGTGTGGACGCTGCTGGGCGCCGCCGCCGGCTACGCCGCGCCGGCCCTGCTCGTGCTGCATCTCGCGCAGGAACGCCAGCAGCTCGTCCGGCGCACCCTGCCCGACGTGCTGGACACGCTGGTGGTCAGCGTCGAGGCCGGTCTCGGTTTCGAGGCCGCGCTGGCCCAGGTCGTCCGCAACGGGCGCGGGCCGATGGTCGGCGAGTTCGCCCGGGTCCTGCACGAGATGCAGATCGGACGGCCGCGGGTCGACGCGCTGCGGGAGATGGCCGCCCGCACCACCGTGACCGAGCTGCGGGCCTTCGCGTCGGCGGTCGTGCAGGCGTCCACGCTGGGCATCCCGATGGGCAAGGTGCTGCGCCAGCAGTCGGCCGAGATGCGGCAGCGGCGCCGGCAGCGGGCGGAGGAGGCGGCGCAGAAGGTCCCGGTGAAGATCCTCTTTCCGATGATCTTCTGTATCTTCCCGGCGCTGTTCGTGGTCGTGATCGGTCCCGCCGCGATCAAGATCCTGGAAGCCTTCGGTGGCTGACTCAGCCCGCCTGGGGCAGGTCGCCTCCGCCGGCGGTCTTGGCGCGCACCCGGGCGACGTAGGTGCGCACCGTCGACTCGCCCAGACCCAGCTCGTCGGCCACCCGGGCGGGGCTGAACCCGGCCCGCAGCAGGTCGTAGACCTCGCGCTCGCGCCGGCTCAGCCCGGCGGCCCGGTTGTGCCGCAGCGCGGCGTTCAACGTGTGCGCCGAGTAGCTGCCACCACCGGACAGGCAGGCGCGGATGGCCACCGCGACCTCGACCGAGCCGGCTTCCCGCCCGACGTACGCCGCGACCCCGGCGGCCAGCGCCCGTTCGAGCAGCCGGTGCGTGGCGGCGCCGACCATCAGCACCGGGATGTGCGGCCGGGTGATGTGCAGGCGTTGGGCCAGCGCGAGCCCGTCGCCGTCCGGCAGACGCAGGTCGACGGTGACGAGGTCCGGGGCAAGGGACTCGACGACGCGCTGGGCCTCGACCGCGGAGGCCGTGCGGCCGGTCAGTTCGGTGTTGGCGAGGGAGGCGACCGCGCGGCTGATGGTCAGGTGGGTAGCCGCGTTGGCGTGGATGGCGAAGACCGTCGCCACGGCACCACTCCGATCCGGTCGGTTCCTTCCTTTGCCCCGTGTGAAGTCCTGTTGACGGTACTTGACATGCCTATGGATCCGCCTAGCACGGGCTTAGCCGCCGGTTAGGTCTTGCTTAAATCGACCGGTCAAGACCAACTCGCACCAGGCGCCGGGAGGGAGGATTCGACATCGTGCAGGACGAGACGCTCGGCGCGCGCTACCGGCTGACCCGCCGGCTCGGGTGCGGGCGGCATGGGCGTCGTCTGGCAGGCGTACGACCAGGTTCTCGATCGCGACGTGGCGGTCAAGCTGTTGGCGCCCCAGTTCGCCCGGGACGCCGAGTTCCGCCGCGGCATCCTGGCCGAGGCGCGGGCCGCCGCCCGGCTCAGCCACCCGCACATCGCCAGCGTCTACGACTACGGCCAGACGTCGGGACCCGGCGACCCGCTCCCGTTCGTGGTGATGGAGCTGCTGCACGGCCGCTCGCTGGAGCAGCGGCTCAAGCGCGGCCCGGTGGCGGTCGAGCCGGCGCTACGGATCTGCGCCGAGGTGGCCTCCGCGCTCGCCGCCGCGCACGCCCGCGGCGTGGTGCACCGCGACGTCAAGCCCGGCAACGTGATGCTCACCGCGAGCGGCGCCAAGGTGGTCGACTTCGGACTCGCGGCGGTGGCCGGCGCCCGCGACGCCGCCGAGGGCGAGCTGGTCCTGGGCACGCCGGCCTATCTGGCGCCGGAACGGCTCGACGGGCGGCCGGTGGTGGCGGCCACGGACGTGTACGCGCTCGCCCTGCTGCTGTACCGACTGCTCGCCGGCCGGCTGCCGTGGACCGCCGAGACCAGCACGCAGATGCTCGAGGCGCACATCTACCTGGAGCCGGACCCGTTGCCGAAGCTGCCCGGCGTGCCGCCGGTCATCCGCGACCTGCTGGCGCGCTGTCTCGACAAGGAGCCGGACGCCCGGCCCGTCAGCCGCGAGGTGACCGTGACGCTGGCCCGCGCCGCCGGTGTCCAGGTGCCGCTGGAGGGAGTCGAGGAGGACGAACCGGACGACGACGAGGAGATGGCGGAACCCAGCGTCGGATCCGGCACGACCGCCGACCGTAAGCCGCCGCGGGCCGCCGCCGGTGGCCGGCCGCGCACCGGGTCGTTCGTGGAGCGGGTGGGCGCCGACCTCGACGTCTCGCTGGACCATGTCGACCTGCGCCGGCAGGCGAGCGCGATGCTGCGCGAGAGCGTCGGCTTCGACCTGGCGATCTGGGCGGTGCTCGACCCGGTGACGCTGATGTGGGCGGCCTGCGTGGTCGACGGCGGCCCGCACGACGAGTCGTTCGAACGCGAGCTGTTCGCCAACGAGTACGGGCAGGACGACGTGCTCCGGCTCGTCGACCTGTGCGGCGACCAGCGGATCGGCACGCTCGACGCCGCCACGCGCGGCGACCCGTCCCTGAGCCCCCGGTTCCGGTCGATCCTCGGGCCGCGCGGCTTCTCCGACGAGCTCCGGGCGTCGTTCCACGACGCCGACGGCACCTGGGGCGCGCTGTTCGCCTATCGCGCCGGCGGCCGGTTCGGCAGCGCGGACGTGGCACAGGTCGCGCCCGCCGGCCGGTTGCTCGGCGCGGCCCTGCACAACGCCCTGGCCCGCGGGCACGCGGTCGCCGAACCACCGCCGCCCACGCCCGCGCCGGCCGAGCCCACCACGCGCGGCAGCCGGTTCCGGTTGCCCCGGCAGCGCAAGTCCCACGGCCGCGGCGACCTCGCTCCCGCCGTCGGGCCGCCACCGGTTCCGGCCGCACCCGACTCCGAGTCGGGGCGGCTGGTCCTGTCGACCGACGGCCGCCTGCTGGACGTGACGGCGTCGGCCCGCAGCGTCCTCGACGCGGTCGAGCTCGACCGGGTCGGCACCGCCGTGGCCAAGGGCCGCCGGACCGGGCTGATCGACACGTCCGGCGGCCTGCGCTACGACGGCCGCTGGCTGGCGTTCCACGCCGTCGACCTGGAGAGCGCGATCGCGGTGAGCGTCGGGCGCATCCGCCCGCACGAGATCAGCGCCTTCGTCGTGCGGGCCCGGGGCCTGCAGTCCTGGCACGGCACGGTGCTCGGCGCGGTCGCCCGCGGCCGCAACACCCGGCAGATCGCCCGCGAGCTGGGCCTGTCCGTCTACGCGGTCGAGGACGGCCTCACGGCGCTGCTGACCGCGTTCCGGGCCAACGGCCGCGCTGAGCTGCTGACCAGCCTGTTCTTCGACCACTACGTCCCGTTCCATGCCTCCGACGTGATCGTGCGCGGGTAGCCCCGGTCGCCCTGATTCCGCCACGGCCCGCCACGATCGGTGCGAGCCTGGGGGTTCGGGGCCTGGCACGACGATGGGGGAGTCGTCATGGCAACACTTGCCTACGAGACGTACGTGGCGCCCGCGAAGCCAGTGGTGTCGGACGACCTGCCCGCCGGCGAGACGCGGGAGATGTGGTCGCCGACCAGCGCGACCCTGATTCACGGCGAGCGGGACGCGGTGCTGGTCGACGCGCTGCTGACCGACCGCGAGGGGCACGATCTCGCCGACTGGGTCGAGGACTCGGGCAAGCACCTGACCACGATCTACGTCACGCACGGCCACGGTGACCACTTCTTCGGCGCGGCCGCGGTGCTGGAACGGTTCCCGGACGCCCGGCTCGTCGCCACCTCGGAGGTCGTCGACGTGATGGCCGAGCAGGCCGAGCCGGACATGCTCGACGGGTTCTGGCGGGCGGGGTTCCCGGACCAGATCGGCGATCCGGTGGTGGCCGAGGCGCTCGACGGCGACACCATCGACCTGGAGGGCGAGGAGCTGCACGCCGTCGCGCTCGGGCACAGCGACACCGACCACACCACCGCGCTGCACGCGCCCTCGATCGGGTTGGTGGTGGCCGGCGACAGCGTCTACAACGGCGTACACCTGTATCTCGCCGAAGCGGGCCGGGACGGGCTCGACGGCTGGTTCGACGCTCTGGACACGGTCGCGGCCCTGCGGCCGAAAGCCGTGGTGGCCGGGCACAAGCGGCCCGACGCCGACGACGGCCCGGGCGACGTCGACGCGACCCGGGACTACCTGCGCGACTGGGTCGAGGCGGTGCGCCGCAGCTCCGACGCGCAGACGCTCTACGACACGATGATCGAGCGCTACCCGGACCGGATCAACCGGGCCGTGGTCTGGCACTCCGCGGAAGCCGCGAAGCGGTCTAGCCGCCGAGTCGGGCCGGAGCAGGCCGCGGGTCTCCGCGAGCAGGATCCGGGCCAGTTCGTCGACGCGGGTGCGGATGCGCTCCACCGGGCCGCAGACGCTGATCACCGCGACCGGACGGCCCTCGTGGTCGAGCACCGGCGCCGCGACCGAGGCGGCGCCGGCCTGGCGTTCGCCGAACGACGCGGCGTAGCCGCGCTCGCGGATCACCCGCAGCTCGTCGCGGAGGAACGCGGGGTCGACCACGGTGCTGTCGGTCAGCGCGGGCAGTGGACCGGAGCCGAGGTACGCGTCGCGCTGCTCGTCGGACAGGTAGGCCAGGAAGGCCTTGGACGAGCTGCCGGCGTGCAGCGGGAACGGCTCGCCGATCCGGACCTCCATCTTGACGTCGCGGGCCGGCGTCACCTGATCGAGGTAGACGCGGCTGTCCCGCACGCGGATCGAGAGCGTCGAGGTCTCGTCGGTGGCGGCACTGAGCCGGCGCATCGGCTCGCGGGCCAGGTCGCGCACGTCCACCCGGTCGAGGAACGCGCGGCCGAGGGCCAGTGACGCCGGGCCGAGCCCGTAGCGGCGGCTGCGTCTCGTCGGCGACGACGAGGTGCCGGCTGCACAGCGTGGTCAGGATGCGGTGCACGACCGCCTTCGACAGGCCCAGCCGGCGGCCGATCTCGGTGACGCCCAGGCTCGGCTCGGGCGCCTGGGCGAACAGCAGCAGCACGTCGAGGGCGCGTTCGAGGCCGTTGACGGTGCGCGGGTCGGCCGGCGCGTCGGCGGTGGTGGTCGTCACAAGGTGGAACGTAGCGCACGACCGGCGCGGCGGCGGTTCGGCCGGCGCGCCGGTGGCGCTTACCTGGTCAGACAGAAATCCGGCCGGCGCCGGCTCCTGCCGTGACGCTCGACTTGACGCCGCTGGCGCTGTCGAGCTGGTACGAGTAGGGGACGCCGGAGACGCTGCCGCCACCGCTCTCCGGGGTGCCGGAGCCGGTGAAGTAGTTGTTGCGCTGGAGGATCGCGCCGTCGTCCGAGTCCGCGTACCCGACGAGCGTGGGCTCGTCGACGCCCTCGAAGTAGTTGCCCTCGACCAGCACGCCGGCGCCCATCGTGGACGCGACGCCGTACTCGTTGTTGTTGTAGTAGTTGTTGTAGACGTGGACCGGGTTGCCGAACCGGACCCGCGGGTGCCTGGTGCCGGAGCCGTCGAACCAGTTGTGGTGGTAGGTCACCCGCAGGTGGCCCCTGTCCTCGCTGGCGTTGTCGTCGCTGTGGCCGAGCAGCATGGACTTGTCGTGGCCGTACACCCGGTTCCAGGAGATGGTCACGTAGTCGCTCGCCCGCTTGACGTCGACCGCGCCGTCGTACCCGTTGGTGAAGCTGTTGTGGTCGACCCAGACCCGGGTGGAGTACTGGACGTTGATCGCGTCGTCGTCCCAGTCGCGGAACGCGATGTTGCGGATGATCACGTTGCTGGCGTTCGAGACGTTGAGCCCGCAGCCGGCGATGGTCGCACCGGAGTTGCCGAGGATCGTCTTGTTCGACCCGACCGAGATCATGCCGGAGCAGGAGATGGTGCCGGAGACCCGGACGACCCGCGCCGTGCTGCCGGAGACCGCGCTGGACAAGGCGGAGGAGCTCGTCACGGTCGTCGCCGACGCGCTGCCGCCACCTGACGTGCCGCCACCCTGGGTGGCCCAGCCGACCAGGCCGGTCTGCGGCGGTGTGCCGCCACCGCCGCCTCCGCCGCTGCCGACCACGGCCAGCGACCACTGCTGGTTCCAGCCGCCGAGGTCCGCGTACTGGGAGATGATGCCGCCATCGGCCGTCGACCATTCCCAGATGTCGAGCGCCTTGCTGCTGTGCCGGTTGAGCAGCTTCACGAAGCCGCTGTCGGTGTCCCGGACGGCGAAGTGCTGCCGGGTCGTGCCGTTGTCGGAGTTGGCCACGAGCTGGGTGCCGTCCGTGGCGTTGGGCAGCTCCAGGAACTTGCCGCTGTGCCGGGAGCGCAGCTTGTAGTAGCCGCTGCCGGCGTCGACGAACTGCCACTGCTGCGCGTTGTTGTCGTTGCGCGCCCATTGCACGATCGGGGCGCCGTCGGCGGTGTTGAAGTTGTAGAGATCGATGGCCTTGCCGCTGTGCCGGGAGACGATCACGTAATAGGCACCGGTGTCGATGGTGGCCGCGTGCGCGGGTGCGGCCACCACCTGCGTGACCGCGACGGCCGCGAGCAGGCCGAGGGCGCCTGCCAGCAGCGCGCGTACGCGGCGCGCGGGAGCGGAATGTCGCATGGGGAAAAGACCTCCATTGCCGATCGGCCGGCGGGGCTGGTCGCCGGCGTACTGGGATGGCTATAGGAAAGCGCTTTCCTCGGGGAAAGGTAGGCGTTAACAACTATGTACGTCAATGCTTTGGCGTGTGCAGGAAGTTTGCAGTGCGTTCGGTTGAGGCCACGGTCGGTGGTCGGATGCGATGATGTCGCGGTGACCGAAAAGCCTGACACGATCGTCCTGATTCACGGTTTCTGGGTTAACCCGCGCAGCTGGGAAGACTGGAAGGCGCATTACGAGGCGAAGGGCTTCACGGTCCTGACGCCGGGCTATCCGGGCCTCGAGGCTCGAGGTCGAGGCGCTCAACGCCGACCCGTCTCCGATCGAGGCGCTGACCGCACCGAAGATCATCGAGCACCTGTCCGCGGTGGTCGGCGCGCTGCCGAAGCCGCCGATCCTGATCGGGCACTCCGCTGGCGGCGCCTTCACCCAGGTGCTGCTCGACCGCGGCTACGGCGCGTCGGCCGTGGTGCTCAACTCCGCGCCGACCGAGGGCGTCCGCGTCATCCCGTTCTCACAGCTCAAGTCGACCTTCCCCGTGCTCAAGAACCCGGCCAACCGGCACCGCGCGGTCGGCTTCGACTACGAGCAGTGACACTACGCCTTCACCAACACCTTCCCGGAGGACCGAGTCGCGGGCGCTCTACGAGCGTTACGCCATCCCGGCCTCCGGCGGCATCCTCTGGGACAGCGTGCTGGCCAACCTGCTGCCCGGCCCGCAGGACATCGCCGTCGACTACCACAACGCCGAGCGGGCGCCGCTGCTGTTCATCTCCGGCTCCGAGGACCACATCATGCCGCCGAGCGTGCAGCGGTCCAACGCCGCGCACTACAAGGGCGACACCATCACCGAGGTGAAGCTCTACGAGGGCTACGCGCACCTGCTGCCCGCCCAGGACGGTTGGCAGGAGATCGCCGACTACGCCCTGGACTGGGCGCTCGAGCACGCCCGGTGACCGAGGTCCGGCTGACGCACGTCGGCGGCCCGACCACCCTGGTCGAGGTCGCCGGCTGGCGGCTGCTCACCGACCCGACCTTCGACCCGCCGGGCCGGCGCTACGGGTTCGGCCTGGGCACCTCGTCGCGCAAGCTGACCGGCCCGGCGCTCGCCGTCGACGCGCTCGGCCCGATCGACGCGGTGCTGCTCACCCACGACCACCACGCCGACAACCTCGACGACGCCGGGCGCGAGCTGCTGTCCACCGTGGACGACATCGTCACCACGGAGTCCGGCGCCCGGCGGCTCGGCGGCCGGGCGCGCGGGCTGCGGGCCGTGGCAGATCCCTCACCCTGGCCCGGCCCGGGCGGCCGGCCATCGAGGTCACCGCGACGCCCTGCCGGCACGGCCCGCCGCTGAGCGGCCCGCTGGTCGGCGACGTCATCGGCTTCGCGCTGGCCTGGCCGGGGCAGCGGCACGGCGCGCTCTGGTTCACCGGCGACACGGTGCTCTACGGCGGCGTCCGCGCGGTCGCCGACCGGGTCCAGGTCGGCACCGCCGTGCTGCACCTGGGCGGCGTCCGGTTCCCCGATCACGGGCCCGCTGCGCTACTCACTGACCGCGCGCCGAGCGGTCCGGCTCTGCGAGCTTGTCCGGCCGCACACGGCGGTCCCGGTGCATTACGAGGGCTGGAGCCACTTCCAGGAGCCGCGGCCGGCGATCGAGCGGGCCTTCGCCGCCGCACCGGCCGCGGTCCGCGACAGCGTCCGCTGGCTGCCGCTCGGCGCCGCGACGGAGATCGACGTCTGACTATCGCGATCTTCGGCCGGCGCGGCTATCGTCACCGGCATGCGGGTGGTCAGCCGGGAACGGGTCGTCCTGGGCGGCTGCGCGTTCTTCCTGCGGCACGGCACGCTGGAGATGGACGGGCTGGCCGACCAGCCTGTCGGTCAGCCGCGCCACGCTCTACCGCGTGGTGCACGGTCGCGACCCGCTGCTCGGTGAGGTGCTGTGGCGGCTCGGCGAGCGGATGCTGGCCCGCGCCCGCGCCGAGACGACCAGCCCCGGCATCGACGGCGTCCTGGAGACGACCCGCCGGTTCGCCGACCGGGTCCGGCACGCCGAGCCGTTCCTGGCGTTCCTGCACGCCGAGCCGGCGACCGCCGCCCGGGTGCTGTTCACGCCGGCCGGGGGAGTGCACGCCCGGGTGGTCGAGGCGCAGCACGGCATCCTCGCCTCGGCGACCGACCCCGCCTGGTCACCCGGCGACCTCGACGGCGCCGCCTACCTCTACGTCCGGATCATCGAGTCGGCGCTGTACGCCGACCTGCTCGGCGGTCACCCGGCCGACCCGGTGACCACCGAACGGGCCGCCCGGGCGGTGCTCGAAGCCTGCTGAGACGGCGATCTCAGCTTCTCCGCGACCGGTAGCCGGCCGCATCGACGACCACTTATGGTCCGGTCACGCCGCCGTCGTCGAAGGAGTGCCGACATGACCCGTCCCTGGCGCCGCGCCGCGCTCGCTCGTTGGACTGCTCGCCTCGCTGCTGACCGCGACGCCCGCACAGGCCGCCGACCTGGCTCGCGAACCGGTCGCGCGGGCCACCGTGCAGGGGCCGATGCCGGGCAGCGTGCCGGGCGACCGGCTGTCTCCTGTGCTGGCCGACACCTATCCGTTCTTCTCGACGCCGTTCGACCTCGCCCGACACGGGTACGTGGAGGAGGAGTTCTACCTGTCCGGCGTCGCCGACGGCTGGGACACCGCCGGCAACCGGGTCGCGACCGACGTGCCGTACCAGACCCGTCTCGTGGTCCGCCGGCCCGCGACCGCCCGCCAGTTCAGCGGCACGGTCCTGGTCGAGTGGCAGAACGTCACGGCCGGCTACGACCTCGACGCGCTGTGGAACGCCGAGGCGACCGTCCGCGCCGGCTACGCCTGGGTCGGCGTCTCCGCCCAGCGGGTGGGCGTCGACCAGCTCCGCGGCCTGGAGCCCGACCCGCTACGGCGCGCTCGACGTCACCGGCGGCCGGCAGTTCGTCACCGACGAGCTGTCGTACGACATCTACGCCCAGGCCGGCAAGGCGATCGCCGACCCGCGCGGCGTCTCCCCGCTGGGCCGGCTCCGTGCCACGACGGTGCTCGCCATCGGCGCCTCGCAGTCGGCGTCGCGGATGACCGTCTACTACGACCGGGTGCTGCCCCAGGTGCGGCCGGTGTACGCCGGCTACGGCTTCATCGTCGGCTCCGCGCCGACCCGGGTCGGCGACGAGCCGGTGTTCCAGGTGCTCTCCGAGACCGACGTGCGCACGCCGGTGCGGCCGGCCGACACGGACCGGTTCCGCCGCTGGGAGGTGGCCGGCGGTGCGCACAGCGGCTACAACGGCCAGGTCTACCGGGCGCCGATCCAGGAACGCGACCTCGGCGCCGCGCCGGTCTACACCTGCGCACAGCCGCCGTTCAGCCGGGTCCCGGTGCAGCACGTCACCGCGGCGGCCTACGCGCACCTGGAGCGCTGGGTGCGCCGCGGCACGCCGCCGCCGACCGCGCCGCCGATCGCGTTCAACCCGGACGGCACCAAGGCCCGCGACGCCCTGGGCCTGGTCCGCGGCGGCATCCGACTGTCCCAGGTGGACGTGCCGACGGCGCTGAACACCGGCGACAACGCGGGGAGTCGTTCTGCCTCCTGTTCGGCACCTACCAACCGTTCGACGAGGCCACACTGGACGGTCTCTACCGCACGCACCTGGGTTACGTCGCTCGGGTGGTGGCCGCCGACGTCCGGAACGTCGTTGCCGGCTACCTACAGCCCGCCGACGCGGCGGAAAACCTGCGCGCGGCCGTGCGGTCCGGCGTCGGCCACTGAGGGGGAGCCCGGCGGCGCCAACCCGAACCGGCGCCGCCGGGCACACCTTTCTGATCGTGTGTGCTGGGTCTGGTCGACACGCCGTGCGGGTAACACGACCAGCTGCACATGACCACGCCCCGAGGGTTTCAGCGACCCGATCGGCCACACATGATCTGTGACCCCGGATCCCGCTCGCCGCGCTGGCAACGGCGGGCTCAATAGATCGCCTAGGGCTGGATGCCGGCCTTGCGGAGAAAGTCACGCTGGGGCTCGTCGTGGCTCTCGAAGGCGTAGGCGCCGCCGACTGCGAGGAACGGGAGGTCGATCGTCAGCAGCGGTACCGGCCCGTCGAGCAGTGGCCGGGTCCCCTCCTCGATCTGGTATTCGGCCTCGATCGAGCAGGAACGCGCTCCATCCCGTGCCGTCTTCGCGCATGACGAGCCGCTCGTCTTCCATCGACGAGTGGTAGCCATGCTCCCGTGACCAGGCACCGATGAAGCGGAAGCGCGCCGAGGGGTCCCGCATACCCGTCACCCTGCGGCGCGGTGGTCGATGTCACTGTCGGCGCGGGCCCGCGTCCGCCGGCGGAAATGGTGCCGCACCATTACGTGTTCCTATCGGAGCAGCCCTTGGCATCCCCTCTCGGAGAGGTTCTCGCACGTGTTCAGGTCGATGATGAAGTCCAAGATCCACCGGGCTACGGTCACCCAGGCCGACCTGCACTATGTGGGCTCGATCACGATCAGCGCGGACCTTCTGGAAGCCGCCGATCTGTTGCCGGGCGAGCGGGTCGACGTGCTCGACATCAACAACGGGCAACGGCTGACCACGTACGTGATCGAAGGTCCTCGTGGTTCCGGTGTGATCGGGATCAACGGCGCCGCCGCCCGCCTGGTCAGCCCCGGCGACCTGGTGATCATCGTCGCCTACGCGTGGGTGCCGGACGCCGAGGCGCGCACCCTCGAACCGCGGGTGGTCTTCGTCGACGACCACAACGCCATCGTCACCACGGGCACCGACCCGGCCGCCGTCCCCGACGGCTTCGGCCTGATCCCCGGCGACCGACTGGCCGACTAGGCGGCTCGCGTAACCGCCGCGACGAGTCGGTCGATGTGCTCGACCGTGATGCCCGCTCCGACGCTCGCGCGCAACGCCGTCGCGGGCATCGGCCACCCGGTGCGGCGGCCCGCTTCCGCGAGCAGGTGTCGGCTCAAGGGATGCGCGCAGAACAGGCCCTCGCGTACGCCGATGCCGTGCTCAACGCTCAGCCACGTGGCCAGGTCGGCACTGTCGTGCCCGGCTACGGCGAAGGACACGATGCCCACCCGTTCGGTCGCGTCCGGGAAAGACCGTAGGACCGCGACTCCAGGGATGGCCGACAGCCCCGCTTCGAGACGCTCGGACAGCAGGGCCTCGTGGTCCTGCCAGCCGGCCCGGTCCGACGCGGTCAGCTCGGCGCAGACAGCGGCCAACGCCACCGCGCCGAACACGTTCGGCGTGCCCGCCTCGTGCCTGGCCGGGCCGTGTGCCCACGCCACCGTCGCCGCGGTGTCGGTGACCGTGCGGGTCGCGCCGCCACCGGCCAGGTACGGCGGTGCCTGGTCCAGCCAGTCGGCCCGCCCGGCGAGCACACCGCAGCCGAACGGCGCGTAGAGCTTGTGCCCGGAGACGGCCACGTAGTCGGCGTCCCAGGAGGCGAGGTCGACGGGCCGGTGCGGCGCCAACTGCGCGGCGTCGACGGCCACCCGCGCGCCGTGCCGGTGTGCCTGCTCGACCAGGTGCGCGATCGGCCAGAGCTCGCCGGTCACGTTGCTGGCGGCGGTCACGGCGACGAGCACCGGTCGGGTGGCGCCGTCGCGGGCCCTGATGACCCGCAGCGCCTCCGCGAGCAACGCGACCGCCTCGGCCGGGGAAGCCGGTATCGGCAGGCGATGGACCTCGGGCCAGGGCAGCAGACCGGCGTGGTGTTCGCCCAGGAACGTCACCGTCAACGTGCGCGGCGGCAGCGCATGGGCGAGCAGGTTCATGGCGTCGGTGGTGTTCCTGGTGAAGACGACCTCGTCACCGGGCCGGCAGCCCAGGAAGTCGCCGATCGTCTGCCTGGCCCGCTCGTACGCCAGGGTCGTCTTCTGGGACAGCGCTCCGGCGCCCCGGTGGACGCTGCCGTACCAGGGGAGCAGCGCCTGCACGGCGTCGACGGCGACGCGGGCGACGGGTGCGGTGGCCGCGTAGTCGAGGTTGACGAAGGGCAGCCGGCGCCCGTCGGGAAGCGCCACCTCGGGCGGCGGGGTGGCGAGAGCGAGCTGGGCGGGAGCGATCACGTCTGTCATCGACGAGGGCCTTCCGGTGTCCGCGCTTGCCGAACACCGGGCGGCGTCGGCCAGGTCCTCACCCGGGGCACCCCATCGCGAAGAAGGGTTGCCGGTCAGCGAGCCGGGGCTTGACGCTGACACTCATGACCTGGCCCCAGGATAGCGGAGGATCTGGTTATGGCGTTCGACGGTCTGGCGTACACCGAGACACCGGGTGACCGGGTCGCGCGCTCGCGGGCGGATCCGGGCTGGGTCGCCGAGCAGGTGCGGCGTGCCGACACCCGGGTCATCCCGATGTGGCGCGGCCGGCCGCTGCTGACGGCCGACGGCCAGCCGGTCGAGCCCAGCGGGACGGCGGCCCGTGCCGTGCTGGCGGAGGCCGGCCAGACGGCCCTGCTGAGCGTGGACGGCCCGACCGCGGTCTTCGCCGCCGACCTGGACGACCTGGCTGAGGCCGACGCCGTGCGGCTGGCCACCGCGGAGGTCAGTGCCGACCTTCGCGGCCTAGCGACCGCGTTGCCGGGACCGGTGATGGCGACGCTGGCGTACGCGCGGGGCCTGCTCCATTGGAACCGGCACGCCCGATTCTGCGGTACGTGCGGCGCGCCCACCGAGAGCGCGCACGCGGGCCACCTGCGGGTCTGCCGCGGCTGTGAACGCCAGTTGTTCCCCCGCATCGAGCCCGCGGTGATCGCGCTGGTCGAACTTCCGGGCGCGCGGCCGCGGTGCCTGCTGGCCCGCCACGCCGGATCCGGGCCGGACGGGTTCTCACTGCTGGCCGGGTTCGTCGAGACAGGGGAGAGCCTCGAGGGCGCGGTGCGGCGCGAGGTCGCCGAGGAGGCCGGCGTCACGGTCGGCTCCGTGACCTATCAGGGCTCGCAGGCATGGCCGTTCCCGGCCGGCCTCATGATGGGCTTCTTCGCGGCCGCCACCGACGCCACCATCGCCGTGGACGGCGTGGAGCTGGTGGAGGCCCGGTGGTTCACCCGCGCCGAGGTCGTCGACCGCATCGTCAACGGCCCCGGCTCGGGTCCACCCGACTCCATCGGTGGCCACCTGCTGCGGTCCTGGGCGGGGACGTAGCCCGGGTCAGGCGTCCCGGCGGCGGAACAGGGTGACCGCGGCGGCCAGGACGGCGGCGACGAAGACCGCGAACACGACGCCGGACGGCCAGCGGGTGAAGAGGCCGACTTCGGAGGCCAGGCCGCCGGACGCCTCGCCCGCGGCGCTCACCAGTTGCATGCCCGCCGTGAACGGCAGGAACTTCACCGCGGGCAGCAACCAGTCCAGCGCCGGCACGTACGACAGCCGGAAGATCAGCTGCTCGATGATCATTGGCGTCACGAGAAGCACCACCAGCGCGCCCGGGACCCCGCGCAGGAGCTGGCCGAGCGCCACGCCGAGCACCGCCCACAGCACCGCCAGCAGCAGGTAGCCGAACACCGTCACGTCCGTCAGTGCCGGTGCCTCGTCCCAGAACGGCAGGGTGACGGCGACGGTGAGCAGCACCGACCCGGCCGTGACGACCAGGGCCGTCGCGCCGACCACGAGCGCCTTCGCCGTGAACAGCCGGGCCCGCTGCGGCACGGTGGTCAGGGTGGGCTGGATCGTGCCGTACCGGTACTCGTGCCCGGACGCGAACACACCCAGCACCGCCAGCAGAACCAGCGCCATCGGCACCGGCGCGTTCGCGCCACCACCGGTCACCACGGCGACGACCAGGTCGTGCGTGGGCTCGTCCTCGAGCGACGCGACCAGCAGCGCGATCACGACGTTCAGCGCCAGGGCCGAACCGACAAGCCAGTACGTGGACCGCAGGGTACGCAGCCGCACCCATTCGAACCGCAGCGCGTCGGTCATGCCGCACCGCCCGGCGCCTGCGCGACGTACTCCTCGGAGTCGCCGGTCGCGGTCATGAACGCCGCCTCCAGCGATGCCGTCGTCGTGGCCAGCTCGTGCAGCCGGACGCCGGCGTCGAACGCCACGTCGCCGATCGCGGCCGCGTCGGTGCCCGCGACCCGCAGCCCGCCGTCCCCGGTCGGTTCCACGCTCACCCCGTCGACCGTGCGCAGCGCCGCCGCCAACACCTCGGCCTGCGGGCTGCGGACCAGCACCGTCGACTGGGTGAACTCGCGGACGAAACCGTCGACCTTGCCGTTGTAGATCATTCGACCCTGCCCGACCACCACGAGCTCGTCGGCCATCAGCGCCATCTCGGAGAGCAGGTGGCTGGAGACGAACACGGTGCGCCCCTCGGCCGCCAGCGCCCGGAGCACGTCGCGCAGCCAGTGGATGCCGTGCGGGTCCAGGCCGTTGGCCGGCTCGTCGAGGATCAGCGTGCCGGGGTCACCCAACAGCGCCTGGGCCAGGCCGAGCCGTTGTGCCATGCCCAGCGAGAAGCCCTTGGGCTTGCGGCGGGCGACCTCAGCGATCCCGACGAACTCGAGCACCTCGTCGACCCGCCCGGCCGGGATGCCGCTGCCCGCCGCGAGCATGCGCAGGTGATTGCGCGCCGTCCGGGTCGGGTGGAACGCCCGCGCCTCCAGCACCGCGCCGATCTCGCGCATGGGGTGCCGCAGGGTGCCGAACCGCCGGCCGTCGAAGAGCGTCTCGCCGGCGCCGCGGTCGAGGTCGAGCATCAGCCGCATGGTGGTCGACTTGCCGGCGCCGTTGGGGCCGAGGAAGCCGGTGACCATGCCGGGGCGGACCTCGAACGAGAGGTCCTCGACGGCGACCTTCGCGCCGTACCGCTTGCCCAGGTGGGTTGCCAGGATCATGCGTGCAGGATCGCCCAGACTTGCTGTGCGCCGGCTGAGAGCCCACAGTGGTGGGCGTGAGACGCGCCCTGGCCGTGCTGACGGTCGCGGCGTTCGTCACCCTCGTGGTCGACGTCGCCGCCTCGGACCGGTCCGCGGTGTCGCTCGGGCCGGCCGTCGTGTTCGTACTCGCCGCGACGTTCGGCTTCGGCTGGGTGCAGAACCGCGCCGAAAGCTGGCCGCGGTACGCGTACATCGTGCTGCTCTTCCTGCTCGGCGGCGCCGTGTTCACCGGCTCCGGCGCCTCCGTCGGCGCCACGTTGCTGCTGGTCGTGCTGGTCAGCCAGACCACCCTGCTGCTGCCGCTGCCGGCGGTGGTCGTGGTGGTCGCGCTGGTGCCGTTCTTCCACGCGGGCATGGCGTTCGCCGAGGGCCTGCGCGAGGGCATCGGGCTGCTCGCCGCGGCCGTGTTCGCGGCGGTGCTGACCAAGCTGCTGGTCCGCGAGCAGGCGGCCCGGTCCCAACTGCGCGAATACACGCTCCAGGCCGAGCGGCTGGCCGCCGCGCAGGAGCGCAACCGGGTCGCCCGCGACATCCACGACGGGCTCGGGCACGCGCTGACCGTGGTGCAGATGCAGATCAAGGCGGCCCGCGCGGTGCTGGCCGTCCAGCCCGAGCGGGCCGACGAGGTGTTGGCCAAGGCACAGGACCAGGCCGAGGAGGCGCTGCGCGAGGTGCGCCGCTCGGTGGGCGCGCTGCGCGAGCGCCAGCCGGCGGTGCCGCTGCCGGAGGCGTTGAAGGCGCTGGCGGCGGAGACCTCGGCGGCCGGGGTGCCGACCGCGCTCGACGTCACCGGCGCCGTGCGCCCCTTGCTCGCCGAGACCGAGGAGGCGCTGTTCCGGGCCGCCCAGGAAGGGCTGACCAACGTGCGCAAGCACGCCCGCGCGCAGCGGGCCGCGCTGACCCTCGACTATTCGGGGCGCGCCGAGGTCCGCCTCGAGGTGCGTGACGACGGTGCCGGCGGCGCGCCCGAGACCACCGGCTTCGGCCTGCTCGGGCTGCGTGAGCGGGCCGCGCACCTGGGCGGCCGGATGAGCCTCACCTCGGTGCCGGGCCAGGGCTCCACCCTGCGTGTCGAGGTGCCCGGGTGACCGTCCGGGTGTTGCTGGTCGACGACCAGGCGCTGTTCCGGGAAGCGCTGGCGATGCTGCTCGGCGTGCACCCCGACATCGAGGTGGTGGGTGAGGCCGGCGACGGCGCCGACGCGCTGGCGAAGGTCGCCACGGTCGGGCCTGACGTGGTGCTGATGGACCTGCGGATGCCGGTGCTGGACGGGGTCGCGGCGACCCGGCGGCTGCGGGTCGAGCATCCCGGCGTACGGGTGATCGCCCTCACCACGTTCGACGACGACGAGGACGTGTTCGCCGCCCTGCGCGCCGGTGCGGTCGGCTACCTCCTCAAGGACGTCTCGTCGGCGCGGCTGGTGGAGGCGGTGCTCGCGGCGGCGCGCGGCGAGTCGGTGCTGCAACCGTCGGTGGCGGCCAAGCTGGTCGCCCGGATCGCCGAGGAGCCGGCCCCGGTAAGGCCTGCGCCGCTCGTGGTGCCACTGTCCGAACGGGAGCTCGAGGTGGTCCGGTTGCTCGCGCAGGGCCGCAGCAACCGGGAGATCGCCGGTGCGCTCTATCTGGCCGAGGGCACCGTCAAGAACCACGTGACCAACGTGCTCGGCAAGCTCGGCGCCCGCGACCGCACCCAGGCCGCGCTGCGCGCCCACGAGCTCGACCTGCTATGACGTCATGACCCCGGTCATGACCTTCGGCACGTCGCAGGACGGGCGCGGATAGGCAGGATCGGTCCCTACAACGACTCCTAAGGGGACCGACATGACCGCCGCCGCGCAGAGCAACCGCAAGGGCCACCTCCGCTTCGCCCTCCACTACCTCGAGATGGTCGTCTCGATGCTGGTCGGCATGTTCGCCCTCGGCCCGCTGTGGTCGATGGCGCTGCCCGGCCTGGCTGACCATCCCGCCGCCGACGCGCTGGTCATGGCGACGAACATGTCCATCGGCATGGCGGTGTGGATGGCGATCCGCCGCCACTCCTGGCCGAGGATCGCCGAGATGGTCGCCGCGATGTACGCGCCGTTCGTGGTGCTGCTCGTGCCCTATTTCCTCGGCGGGCTCTCCGGCCACGGCCTGATGATGGGCGGCCACGTGCTGATGTTCGTCACGATGCTGGCCGCGATGCTCTGGCGCCGCGGGGATTATTACCACCACGGCCACCACTGACGCAAACGAATAGGTCGGCCGGAGCGAAAAGCTCCGGCCGACCTATTCTTTTGCTTATTTTTCTCTTAAGTGACCGACCGTATTGATTAGGCCACCGAAGCGAGTCGGCGCGGCGCCGGCTCGGCGATTTCGGTGTGCAGCGGCTTGTCCGTGTGCAGCGGCAGCGGGACGGCCTGCATGGGCGGCAACGGGGTCGCGATCATCGCGCGGGCGAGCGACGTGAAGGCGTGCGCGGCATTGACCGAGACCAGGCCGACCAGCCGATCGTCGCGGTGGTAACCGACCACCACGCCGGCCCGCGCGGTGTCCCGCCGGTGCCGCTTCATCTCGCTGATGGAGACCTCGCCGTCCGGCACGAGCTCGCCGCAGACCTGGATGCGTAGGCCCCACTGCTCGGTCCAGAAGCGGGGGATGACCGTCACCGGACCCGGGTCGCCGTCCTCGTTGAGCAGCGTGCGGGCGGCACCCCGGCCCTGCTCCAAGGAGCTGATCCAGTGCTCGGCCTTGCGCGGCTGCGCGCCGTACCGCAGGTTGGGCCAGGTCGCGACCGCACCACAGGCGACCACGTCCTCCAGGCCGATCACCCGCAGGGTCTCGTCGCAGGCCACCCCGTTGGACAGGTCGAGGCCGGTGTTCTCCAGCCAGGCCACGTCCGGCCGGCCGCCGGTGGTCGCGACCACCACGTCACCGGTGAGGTTCTCGCCGTCGTCGAGCTGGACCACCCAGCCCTGCCGGAAGCGGTTGGCGGACGCGACGCGGTGGCCGAGGCGGAAGTCCACGCCCTCGCCGCGCATCACGTCGGTCACGTGGTTGCCGACCTCTTCGCCCAGCGCACGGACCATCACCTGCGGCTTGGAGTCGATGACCACGCAGTCGCGGGCCATCGAGCGCACCGCGGAGGCGACCTCGCTGCCGGTGATGCCGCCGCCGACGATGATGACCCGCTCGGCGTCGCGCAGCGCGCGCCGCAGCGCCCAGGCGTGCTCCAGGTCGTGCAGCAGGTGCACGCCCGGGTCCGCGGCCCAGCGCGGCATGCTCGGCGACGAGCCGGTCGCGATGACCAGGCCGTCGTACGCGAAGGACTCACCGGTGTCGGTCTCCACGCGGTGTGCGTCCGCGTCGAGGTCGACGGCGCGCCGACCGAGATACCAGGTCAGGTCTTCGTCGTGGAACGGCATCCGGGTGTCCTGCGGGCGCTTGTGGCCGGTCAGGATGCCCTTGGAGCACGACGGACGGTCGTACGGGCCTTCCTTTTCCGCACCCAGCATCGCGATCTCGCCCGGGAACCCCTGGCGCCGCAGCTCTTCGGCCGCGGCAACGCCAGCGCGTCCCGTTCCGACGATCAGAATCCGGCCGTAGTCCGCGCGCCTGAACCGCCGCGTCATCGGTCTCCCCTGCTACGTCGACGTGGTCCGGCGCCCGAGCCCGCCGGTATCCGTGTGGGGCCGGTCAGCGGTTCCTCGGCCGGCTCAGTCTTCTTCTGGGTAACCACCGTGGTCGCGGTCCGGTTGAGCTGGATGGCTCGGGCCGGACACACCTCCACGGCTCTGATCACGTCATTGGCGAGCTCGGGCGGCACGGTCGCCTTGTAGGCCAGGCGGCCGTCGCCACGGAGCGCGAATACCTTGGGCGCTTCGTGCTCGCAGAACCCGAACCGCGCGCACCGGTTGCCGTCCACGTTGACCAGCAGCTCGTCGCCGACGCCGGCCCGGTCGTTGCGCCGGTTGCTGCGCTCCTGGCGCCAACCGAGCCACCAGGGCGTGGTGGTGATCCACAGCAGCACGGTGATCCCGAAGGAGCCGAGGACGGGACCCCAGCGGGCCGCTGAGGCGATGTCGGACCCGGACATCAGGACGTGTCCGACCAGGAGCATGTAGGCGACGTAGTTGAACACGTGGAAGGCGCGCCAGCGGGTGTAGCCGAGCTTCTTCTGGATCAGCACCGAGATCGTGCAGGCCGCGAAGAGCTCCAGCGAGAGCACGCCGACGCCGATGCCGATCGGGTCGTACGGATTGGTGAACGGCACCACCACGTCGACCAGCCTGACCGTGCCCATCGGGCCGGCGAGCTGGGTGAATCCGTGCACCACGCCGAGCGTGAGGCCGAGCAGGGCGACGGTCGAGTGGATGCCGTACACCGTCGCGTGCTTGATCCGGCTCTGGGCCCAACCGTTGCGGAGCATGAGTCCCCAGAGGACCGCTAGCCAGAGCAGGAAGAGCGACAGGAACCCGACCGTGGCCGCGACGAGGTGGACACTGTCCTGCGCATTGCGCACGGCGGTTCCTCCGTTGTTCGTGGCGGGAAGTGGGGACAACGCAAGTATGGTGCGGGACGTCGAATTGTCAATCTCGTCTGGTCGCGCGTTTCGGGGGGAGTTTTCGGTGGCCAACACGCTGTGGAACGGTCACCGGACAGTCGGTTCGCGAACTATAAATTTGCTTTAGGCGCGGCCTAGGCCTTCCTTCACTTAAGCCTTCTCTAATTGACATGCGTTTATCGTCTCTCCTCGTGTGGAGGTGCGGCTACGGCCGCTGACCCTCGAAGGAGTGAAGGTGGAAATCCGGCAGCTGGTCGGGCTGGGTGCGCGAGCGGTCGCACTGGCGTCCTTGGTGGCGCTGGTGCCGGCATCCGCCGCCCTGGCCAACGACCACTACCGAGCCGCGGCACCGGCCGCGGGTAACGGTGCAATGAGTCATCCCGGCCACGTCGCGGGCATGAGCCACGCCGAGCACATGGCGGCGATGTCACAGACGAGCTGGAGCCTCAGCCACGCCGAACACATGGCCGCGATGAACGCCATGAAGGACGTCAGCAAGCTGCGCTACCTCGCGCCCTCGCCTGGTCCCGAGAAGGATTTGCCGATTCCTGTGCCGCCGGATGTCGCGGTCGCCGAGAACGGAAAGTACGGCCCGGTGGGCGTCGCCGACGTCGACCTAGTGATCAAGGTGAGGTTGGCCGGACTCTGGGAGCAGCCTGCGGGCGACCTGGCCGTGGCCAAGGGCAAGAACCCGCGGGTCCGCGAAATCGGCAGGATGATCTCGGAGCAACACGCGGTGCTCGATGAGCTCGACCGCCGGGCAGCGGCCAGGCTGGGCATCCAGCTCCCGGACGAGCCCATGGAGAACCAGAAGTTCTGGGTCCAGGAGATGAAGGACGCCGAAGGAGACGAGTTCGACCAGATCTTCGTCGACCGGCTGCGTGCCGCGCACGGCCAGGTCTTCTCCGCCATCGCCTTCGTCCGCGCCGGCACCCGCAACGACCTCGTCCGTGAGCTCGCGCAGCAGTCCAACCAGTTCGTCGGTACGCACCTGACCTTGCTCGAAAGCACCAACCTTGTCGACTGGCAGCACATAAAGCTTCCGCCCGAGCCGTCCACGGGCCCGGTGGCCGCCGCCGGCTACATCCGCAGCGGCGTCAGCCCGACCGTCATCTGGCTGGTGCTGGGTGCCGCGCTGGTCGCCGGCACCATCACCATGCTTCGCGTAGTCCGCCCCCGATAACAAACCGCAACGGTGTGTGTCCACATTGAAAGGTGACACGGAAATGACCAGAACTAGGCAGGCCCCCCGCAAGAACCGGCGATTCATCGCCGTGTTCGCGACGCTGGCGGTCTTCGCGGGCCTCGTGGCCGTCACTCAGGTGTCGCTCGCGGGCAGCCGACGTGGCCACAACAACGGCAACAACCTCCCGGTGTGCCAGCCGACGACCGCCGGCGCCGCCGCGCACGACCACAGCACCGATCAGGACCCGAACGCGACGCCGCCGGCTGACGCCCCGGCCGGCGAGGTGGCCGGCGCGGCCGGCGACGGCACCACGGGCGACGCGCCCGCGGTCGACCCCGCCGCCGCGGCGGAGGCCAAGGCCACGGCCACGGCCGCCGCGCAGGCCCAGCAGCGGCAGCGCGAGAACAACGACCGGCAGCGTTGCCGCCCAGCCAGCTCGCCGTCCGGCTCCAACGGCGGCTCGAACGGTGGCTCCAACGGCGGCGGTTCGAACAACGGTGGCAGCGGTGCCACGCCGACCAGCGGCACCGGCGCCACGCCGACCAGCGGCACCGGCGGCGACCCCACCACCAGCCCCACCACGCCCGCCGCGCCGCCCGCGCTGCCCGAGACGCTGGGCAACACCTGTGAGGGCACGGAGTTCCAGGCGCACGACGGCTTCCAGGCCGGCCCGCGCTGCGCCTCCACGCAGTTCGGTGAGGTCGGCGCGGTCGAGAACAACCCGACCCTGCTGATCAGCCGGGCGCCCGCCCGGGCCCGGCTCAACACGCCGTTCGACGTCCAGGTGAGCACCCGCAACCTCGTCCGTGACCGGTTCCTCCCGGCCGGTGCCGGCGGTTACTACAAGGAGAGCTCGCGCCTGACCGAAGAGGGTCTCCAGCGCGGTCACTTCCACATGGCCTGCCGCCTGCTCAGTGGGCGTGGCGCGCAGGACCCGGCGCCGGTGCCGGCCTTCTTCAAGGCGGTCGAGGACGGCGGCGGCGGCGCTGCCCCCGACACCGTGACCGTGACCGTGCCGGGCCTGGCCGCGACCGGCGTGGCGCAGTGCGCCGCCTGGGCCGGTGACGGTTCGCACCGCATCCCGATGATGGTGCGCGCCAACCAGATCCCCGCGTTCGACTCGGTCCGGATCGTCGTCACCCGTTAAGTAACACGAACATCACCGCTGCGGCAGGGCCGGGCACCGGAGACGGTGTCCGGCCCCCGCGGCAGCACCACTGCCTACCGTCCACCGTGAACGGTCCCGAAGGGGAAATTCATGGAAGAGCGACGCGCGACCCGAATCCGCCAGCTGACCTGCGTCTACCGGTTCGACGCCGGAGTACGGGGCGGTGCCGGCCTCCTCGCGGCCCGGGTGGTGGGGGAGGGGTGCCCGTTACGGGCGCTGACCCACCACGGCCTTCTGGTCAATCCCCAGTGGACGGCGATGGTGACGCAGCTGATCGTCCCGGTCGTCCTCACCCACCTCGACCGCACGCGTGAGCCGGTCAGGCAGGTGGCCCGCGACGGCCGCCCGTGTGTGTTGGCCGAGACCCGCCTCGGCGCGGTGCCGCTGCTCGGCCCCGCCGACCTCGAGCGGATCGCCGGCAAGGTCGGCGCCTTCCTCGACGAGGTCCGCCGGTCCGCCCGTGACGCGGGCCTGACCTGGACCATGCCGATGTGGGACAGCAGTCCTGCGCCGCTGTACGCGAGCCGTTTCTAGCGCAACAGGTCGGTCGACACCTGCCAGAGTCGGGCGGCGGCCACGGGGTCGAGCGCGTACCCGGCCACCCCGCGCCGCACGCCCGGCCGGTGCGGCGCCGCCTCCGCGCAGTCTTCGAAATAGCGCCCGGTGACGCCGGCGACCAACGGTGAACCCGCGAGCAGCACCGAGGTCGCCGCGCCCTGTGCGACGTCCTTCCACGAGACGTCGGTGCTGCCGGGCTCGAAGGACGCCGGGGCCTGGCTGAAGTCACCGATGTGCCGGCCCAGGTTCGTCGCCGTGATCCGGCCGGGGTTCAGCGCGTTCGCGACGATTCCGTCGGCCGCCCACCGCCGGGCCGCCTCGACCGCGAACAGGATGTTGGCCGTCTTGGACTGCCCGTACGCCAGCCACGGGTCGTACGGCCGGCGGTCGAAGTTGACGTCGTCGAAGTCGACGCCGGCGTTGACGTGCCCGACCGAGCTCACCGAGACGATCCGGGCGTCGCCGGCGGCGGCGAGCGCGGGGCGCAGCCCGACCGCGAGCGCGAAGTGCCCGAGGTGGTTGGTCGCGAACTGCAGCTCGACGCCGCGCGGCGTGCGCAGCAGCGGCGTCGCCATGATCCCGGCGTTGTTGACCAGGATGTCCAGCGGACCGGACCAGGCCGCGACGAACGCCGCCACCGAGGCCGGGTCGGCCAGGTCCAGCGGGGCGACGCGCGGCCGCGGCCCGATGGTCGTCGCGGCGACGCGGTCGCCGGCGGTGACGTCGCGGACGGCCAGCGTCACCTCCGCGCCGGCGCCGGCCAGCGCGTGGACGGTCTCGACGCCGATGCCGGACGACCCGCCGGTGACGACCGCGCGCCGGCCGGTCAGGTCGACACCGGCGAGCACCTCGGCGGCCGTCGAGGTGGCCCCGAACGGGGTGGTGATCAGGTCGGTCATGGCTCCTCCTCGTTCCGGGCTAGGCTCTAAGCGGACCCGGCTCCGCTAAGTCGAACCATAAGCGGACCCGGCTCCGGTTAACCAGCGATCCGCGTCACAGACCAGGAGTGCCGTTGCGTGCCGACGCCCGCGCCAACCACGACCGCCTGCTCGCCGTCGCGGCGGACGCGTTCGCCCGCGAGGGCACGAGTGCGTCGCTGAAGGCCATCGCCCGCGACGCCGGGGTGGGCATCGGCACCCTCTACCGGCGGTTCCCGACCCGCGAGGCGTTGGTCGAGGCGGTCTATCGCAACGAGGTCGAGCGGCTGTGCGCGGCCGCACCCGATCTACTGGCGGCCGAGCCCCCGGCCGTCGCGCTGGTCGGCTGGATGGAGCGCTTCGTCGACTTCATGGCCGCGAAGCGGGGGATGGGCGAGGTGCTGCGCGCCGTCCTGCTCTCTGCCGACGACCGGCTGCGGACCCGGGCCCAGCTGCGTGGCGCGCTGGCCACGCTGCTCGACGCGGGCATCGCGGCCGGGGTCGTGCGGCCCGGCGTCGACCCGAACGACGTGCTGCTCGGCCTCGGCGGGATCACCCTGATCGCCGGCGAGGAACGCGAGCGCGCGCTGGCCAGCCGCCTGATCGGCCTGCTCCTGCACGGCGTCGTCCCGGCTCAGTAGCGCCAGCGGGTCGCGGCCACCACCGTTTCGTCGTCGGCGCCCTCGAACAGCGTGATCTCGCCCTGCCGGACCGCCGCGACCGTGTCGACCAGCGCCTCCCCGAGCGCCTCGGCGAGCACCTCGTCCGCCTCGAACGCCGCGAGGGCCGCGGCCAGCGACTCGGGCAGGCGGTCGATGCCGCGCGGCGGCGCGCTCGTCGGGCGCCAACGTGGCCGGGTCGACCGGCACCGGTTCCGGCAGGCGCGCACCCGCCGCGACGCCCGCGCGGCCCGAGGCGAGCAGGCCGGCCAGCAGCAGGTACGGGTTGGCCGCCGCGTCGACGCACTTGACCTCGATGTTGGCGCGACGGGCCGGCGACCATCCGCAGCGCCGCCTCCCGGTTCTCCAGACCCCAGCAGGCGTACGCGCCGGCCCAGCGCGACGGCACCAACCGCAGGTAGGAGGCGACCGACGGGGCGCCGAGCGCGAGCAGCGCGGGCAGCCGGGCCAGGATGCCCGCGGCGAAACGCCTCGCCGTCACGGTCGAGGCCGTACGGGCCGGGGCCGCCGGACATCCCGCTCACGCCGTCGCGCAGGACACTCAGGTGCGCGTGCCGTCCGTTGCCGACCTGCCCGGCGCGCGACCACGGGCGCGAACGACGGGCGCAGGCCGTGCGCCGCGCTGACCGCGCGGATCGTCTCCTGCACCAGCACGACGGTGTCGGCGGCGTCCACCGGGTCCTCCGGCGGCGAGCGCGACCTCGAACTGGCCCTGCGCGTACTCGGGATGGATCTGTTCGATCGCGACGCCCTGCGCGGTCAGCGCCACGAGGATCGCGCGCAGGTAGGGCGCGAGCTCGACGAGCCGGATCATCCCGTACGCCGGGCCGGTGGTGGCCGGAACGAAGTCGTCACCGGTGCCCCGGGAGACGCACCACTCGACCTCGAAGCCGGCGCGCACCGCGAGCCCGGTCGCCGCCAGCCGGTCGACCTCGCGGCGCAGCAGCCGGCGGCCGTCCAGCGGGTGCGGCTCGCCGGCCTGGTCGAAGCGCTCGGCCGGCGCCCAGGCCCAGCCCGGCGAGCGCGGCCAGCGGCACGAGCCGGTCGCAGATCGGGGTGCAGCCGCAGGTCGCCGACCGGGCCGCCGGCGAAGCGGCCGCGCACCGACCCGTCGTCGACGAGGAAGGTGTCGAACACCGGTGCGACGCCCGCGCCCCAGGCGGCGGCATGGGGCAGGCGGGCCAGCGGCACCGCCTTGACCCGGGTGATGCCGCTGGTGTCGACCCAGGTCAGCGCGACGCCGTCGATGCCGTCGCCGGCGAGCCGGTCGGCGGCGTCGCGGGCCTGCGCGGCCTGGCGATCCCGGTCGCTGGCGTCCACGGACTTAGGTTAGGACGATGGACCTGCTGGTGGACCATCATTGCCACGGCGTCGTGCGGCGCGATCTGGACCGGGCTGCGTTCGAGGCCTGGCTCTCCGAGGCCGACCGGCCCGCGCCGGGCACGACGCTGTTCGACTCGGCGCTCGGCGACGCGCTGCGCTTGCGTTGCTTCCCCGTGCTCGACCTGGCGGCCACCGCCACCCCCGACGACTACCTCGCCCGGCGGGCGGAGCTCGGGCACGAGGAGGTCGCGGGCCGGCTGCTGCGGGCCGCCGGGCTGGCGGCGGTGCTGGTCGACACCGGCTTCGTTCCGGAGCCGCTGACCACACCCGCGGAGCTGGGCGCGGCGGCGGACGCCACGGCGTACGAGGTCGTCCGGCTCGAAACGGTCGCGGAAGGGCTGGAGGTCGGCACCGCCACGGGATTCGCGGCGGCGGTGCGCGAGGCGCTCGCCGCGGCGACCGCCCGGCCGGAGACCGTGGCGTTCAAGTCGGTGGCCGCCTACCGGGTCGGTCTCGGGCTCCGTGCCGAGCGGCCGAGCCCGGCGGAGGTGCGCGAGGCGGCGGGACGCTGGCTGGGTAACGGGGGTGGACGGCTCGCCGACGAGGTGTTGCACCGGTTCCTGGCCTTCGCGGCGCTGGACACCGGGCTGCCGTTGCAGTTCCACACCGGACTCGGCGACCGCGACGTGGACCTGCGTGCCGGTGACCCGCTGCTGCTGGCGCCGTGGCTGCGGACGGTCGAGCCGAGCGGGGTGCCGGTGCTGCTGCTGCACTGCTATCCGTACCACCGGAACGCCGGTTATCTCGCGCAGGTGTTCCCGGCCGTCCACATGGACCTCGGGCTGGCCACCCACAACGTCGGCGCGCGGGCGTCGGCCGTGCTCGCCGAGGCGCTGGAGCTGTGCCCGTACGGCAAGTTCCTCTATTCCTCCGACGGGTTCGCCCTGCCGGAGCTGCACTTCCTGGGCGCGGCCCTGTTCCGCGAGGCGGCCGACGCCGACCTGGTCCGGCGGACCACCGAGAACGCCCACCGGGTCTATCCGGCGGTGGGCGGAAGGGGCCCTGGCCGATAGGGTCCCTTCCGCCTTCTCACCGCCCGCGCCTCAGCGCCGGGGCTTTTGGGGCACGCGGGGCAGCACGTACGGCGGACCACTGTGGATCAGGTCGGCCTTCATCAGGTTGTACGCCCGCTTGGGTTGGTAGTTCTCGTCCATGATCGTGGCCAGGCCCTCCAGCGGGTCGTCGAACCAGCCGGGCACCCAGGAGTGCTTGTCGGTGAAGCCCCACACGGTGAACGAGAGGCAGTGCCGCTCGGCCAGGCAGGCTTGCAGCAGCACGCTGTAGTTCGCCGCCGAGGCCTGCAGTCGGGGGTTGATCTCGTTGGAGTCGCCGGCCTGCACGCCCGCCGTCATCTGGCTGCGGACGTCGACCTCGGTGAACGCGGTGGCCAGGCCGAGCCCGGCGAACTTCTTCAGCGCCGCGGTGACCTGCAGGGTGTCGTAGTTGCCGTACTGCGTGCCGAGGTGACCCTGGCTGCCGATGCCGTCGATCGGCACCCGGTCGCGCAGCAGTGCCTTGGCCAGGTCGTACACGAACTGCGTCTTGTCGTTGGCGGGGTCACCCGAGCCGAACGCCTCGATGTTGTAGTCGTTGTAGAACAGCAGCGCCTTCGGGTCGGCGGCGCGGGCCCAGCGGAACGCGTCGGCGATGTAGCCCGGGCCGAGGTGCTGTGCCCAGAAACCCTTGTAGTGCAACGTCGGCGGACTGTCCCACGGGTCGCTGACCGCCTCGTTGACGACGTCCCACTGCCAGATCTTGCCCTTGAAGTGCTTGACCACGGTGGTGATGTGGTCGCGCAGGATGCCGCGTAGCTCGTCGGTGCTGATCGAGCCGTCGGCGACGCCGGTGGTGAGCCAGCCAGGCAGCTGGTTCTGCCAGACCAGCACGTGGCCGCGGACCTTCTGGTTGTTGCGCTTGGCGAAGGCGATCAGCTCGTCGGCCGGGCCGAAGTTGTAGGTGCCGCGGGTCGGTTCGAGGGTCTCCCACTTCATCACGTTCTCCGCGGTGACCGAGGAGAACTCCTTCGACACGGTGGCCCGGTACTGCGGGTCGGCGGTGTCGGCCAGGGCGGCCATGTCCACCGCGGTGCCGATGTAAAGGTCGTGCCGCAGGCCCAGCGTGCGCAGGCTCTGCTCGGCCGGGTCGACCGGGTGGCTCGCCGTGGCCGGTGCCGCACCCGCCACGGCGGCAGCCGCGACCACGACCGCGCCGGCGGCCAACCAACGGTTCAGCTTCATGTGCGCTCCTATCGCGAGCGACGCCGATAGTTACGGATCGAATTCCGTAACTTTGCCGAAACGTAGCGGCCGAGATCGCCCCTCGTCAATCCAAAAGAGTTCCGGAAATCGGACGGAGCACACGGTTCGGCGGCTGCGCCGCCGCCGGAAGTTTCAGATCAAGCCTCGGTGTACGTGGCCTCGTCGAAGTCCGCGTACCCGCCGTCGGCGCCCAGGTCCTGCACCCAGAGCCCGAGGAACGCGCCGGTGAAACCCCACGCGGCCGGCTCGCCGTCGACCACGAGCGCGGCGTGCTCGTCGGACAGGATCGTCGCGTCCAGCGCGACCGGCAGGTCCTGCCAGCCCTCGCCCAGGTCGTAGCCGAACCGGACGACCGCGCCGTCGAACGTCGCGCGCAGGCCGACCCGCTGGGCTTCGCCGACCTCGACGGTCAGCTCCGGGTGCGCGGTCCGCAGGCCCTGGTCGCCGCTGAGCAGCTCCAGCACCACCCGGCCGTCGTCGGACCGGGTCAGGTAGAGGAAATGCCAGTTGAGCGTGTTGTAGTAGGCGGTGATGCCGGCCAGCTGCCGGTGGTCGCGCGGATCGAACTCGACCACCGTGGACAGTTCACAGTGCAGCGACCCGACCCGGCGGGCGACCAGGCTGGGGGAGCGCCGGCCGACCGGCGACTGGCCGCCGTGCAGCCGCAGGTGCGACGGGCGGGTGGTCAGGTCGACCCAGTCGGGCGTGGCCGGGCGGCGCAGCGTCGACCACCAGGGCTCGAGCCGCGGCGCGGTGAAGTGGTCGGTGGCCGGCTCGTCGGGCCAGGGGTGTGCCGGCAGCGCCGGCGCGGCGACCTCGTCGGCCGGGACCCCGCCCTCGATCCGGGGCCACCCGCCGGGTGCCCAGTCGACCCGCTGGATCGCCGTCTCCCGGCCCAGCACACAGTTGCCCAGTGGGGCGTCCGGGCGGGCGGTGAGGTGGGCCAGGTACCAGCCGCCGCCCGGCACCTGGACCAGGCTGCCGTGGCCCGCCTTCTGCAGCCGCAGGTCGGGCCGGCCGAACGAGGTGAGCAGCGGTCCGTCCGGATCCGGCTCGTACGGCCCGAACAGCTCGCGCGACCGGGCCACCGTGACCTGGTGCTCCCAGCTCGTCCCACCCTCGGCGGTGACCAGCCAGTACCAGCCCTCGTGCCGGTAGAGGTGCGGGCCCTCGGTCAGCCCGGCGGCGGTGCCGGTGAAGATGATCCGGGCCGGGCCGACGAGCTCGCGCTTCGCCAGGTCGTACCGCTGGATCTCGATGCCGGCGAAGCGGTCGCGGTCGGGCCGCCAGTCGGCGCTCAGGTTGAGCAGCCAGGTGCTGCCGTCGTCGTCGTGGAACAGCGACGCGTCGAAGCCGTGCCCGTGCAGCCGCACCGGGTCGTCCCACGGCCCGTCGACGGCCGGCGCGCTGGTGTGGAAGTTCAGCGGGTCCCAGTAGCCGCTGGCGAAGCTGGCCACGTCGCTGTAGATCAGGTGGAACCGGCCGTCGTGATAGGTCAGGTCGGGTGCCCACACCCCGTTGGAGTCGCCGCTGCCGCGCAGGTCGAGCAGGCGCCGGTCGGTGATGATCCCGCCGATCGCCCGCCAGTGCACCAGGTCGCGGGAGTGGTGCAGGCGGACCCCGGGGTACCACTCGAAGGTCGAGGTCGCCAGGTAGTAGTCGGCGCCCACCCGCAGCAGCGACGGGTCCGGGTTGAAGCCGCGCAGGACCGGGTTCTGGATCGACCGGGCGGCGGTGACGGTGGCTGCGGTGTCGGTCGACATGGGCCGCTCCCCTTCGGGTCCGCTTCCGGCGACTTCCGGAAGCCGCTCGCCCACAGATGGCGAGCATCCCGCACACGGTAACGGCTCACATCGAGATACGACAGTTCCTTGACCGGCAGTTGCGCACGTCGTAACGTCGCCGCCATACCGGAAATCGACCTGAAAGTTTCGGCGCCGAGCTCGGGCGCGGCAGCGGTCGACGGTGTGCAGCACTGATCGACAGCCGTAGGCTCCTCCACATGACGAAAGGGCGATCCGTGTCTGGCGGCACAGCCTCGGACGACAAGAGGACCGTGACCATCGCGGCGATCGCGCGGCTGGCGGGTGTGTCGGTGCCGACCGTGTCCCGTGTCATCAACGGCCGCGCCGACGTTTCGCCGCACACCCGCAAGCGGGTCGAGGACCTGCTCAGCCAGCACGGCTACCGGCGGCGACCGCCCAGCATGAGAGCCAACTCGGGGCTGGTCGACCTGGTCTTCAACGACATCGACAGCCCGTGGGCGGTGGAGATCATCCGTGGCGTGGAGGACGTCGCGCACGCGTCCGGCGTCGGCACCGTCGTGTCCGCCATCCACCGCCGCACCTCCTCGGCCAAGCAGTGGCTCGACAACATCCGCACCCGCTCCACCGAGGGCGTCATCTTCGTGACCTCCACGTTGGAGCCGCCGCTGCAGAGCGAGTTGCGCCGGCTCAACATCCCGGTGGTGATCGTCGACCCGGCCGGGCGTCGCCCTCGCAGGAGGCACCCACGATCGGCGCGACCAACTGGGTCGGCAGCCTGCAGCGCCACCGAATACCTGATCGGCCTCGGCCACCGGCGGATCGGCTTCATCGCCGGCCCGCCGCAACTGATGTGCAGCCGGGCCCGCCTCGACGGCTACCGGGCGGCGTTCGGAGTCGGCCGGCATCCCGATCGACGACGCCCTGATCCGGCCGGGCAACTTCTACCACGAGGCCGGCTTCGCGGGCGGCACCGAACTGCTCGCGCTGTCCGACCCGCCGACCGCGATCTTCGCCTCCAGCGACCAGATGGCGCTCGGGGTCTACGAAGCGGTGCGGCAGCGCCAGCTGCGGGTGCCCGACGACATCAGCGTGGTCGGCTTCGACGACCTGCCCGAGGTGCGTTGGTGCTCGCCGCCGCTGACCACCGTCCGGCAGCCGCTGGCCGAGATGGGCCTGCTCGCCGCCCGCACGGTGCTGCGGCTCGCCCGCGGCGAGCAGATCGAGAGCCCGCGGGTCGAGCTGGCCACCGAGCTGATCGTCCGCGACAGCGCGGTCGCACCTGCGGCCTGACCAGCACGTTTTCCGCCCCGTACGTTTCGGCCCGCCCGCTGGGGTTAATGCCATGGCCTGACGGTGTTTCGTGAGGAGGGCCGGTGACGCCAGCGACCGCGGGCCTGCCCGAGCGGGCGGACGGCTATTCGTGCCTGCTCGGTCTCGAGTTCCGGGCCCACCAGGTGTCCGCCGCGCGCCACGCGGTCCTGCGGGCCGTCCGGCACCGTGGCCTCGATCCGGACGCGGCCGACGGGTTCGTGGTCGCTGTCAACGAGGCGATGACCAACGCCGTCCGGCACGGTGGCGGCAGTGGGCGGCTGCACCTGTGGGCCGACGGCGACATCCGGTGCGAGATCTCCGATCATGGGCCCGGCTTCGCCGCGCAGGACCACCTGAGCCGCACCGAGCCAGCGGTGGCGAATGGCGAGGGCGGCATGGGCCTGTGGATCGCCCGTCAGACGGCGGACCTGTTGACCGTCGAGAGCGGGCCGGGCGGCACCACGGTGACGGTCACCGCGCGGTCACCGGCCGAACCCCGCTGACCTCGTCAGGCGGGTGGCAGACCCAGGTGGCCGGCGATCCCGGAGATCCGTAGCACCCGCTCGACGATTGGCTGCGGCCGGCGGACGACCAGCGTCGAACCGACGGTTCGAGCCCGCTCCAGGCCGTTGAGCAGGACCCGCACGCCGGTCGAGTCGAGGAAGTCAAGACCGGCCAGGTCGAGCACGACCTGCCGGGAGCCGGGGGTGAGGACGCGGTTCAGCACCGCGGTCAGCATGTCCGCCGTGTCCATGTCCAGCTCGCCGCGGCACCGCACGGTCGTGACGTCATCCTTGTCGTCGACCGTCACGTCCAGCGGCGCGGCATCTCCGCCCTGCTCGATCACCTGGGAACCGTACTCCATCGCAGGTCGGTGGGAGGATGGACACATGGATGTCCGCGCCCGCAACAACGTGACCTGGCTGGGTCCCGACGACGGACGTGTGGTGATCCTCTCCCACGGCTTCGGCTGCGACCAGAACATGTGGCGCCTCGTGGCGCCGACCCTGGCCAAGGAGCACCGCGTCGTCCTATTCGATCACGTCGGTGCCGGTCGCTCCGACCTGTCCGCGTGGCGGGAGGACCGCTACGCGAGCCTTGCCGGTTACGCCGACGACGTCCTCCAGATCTGCACGGATCTCGACCTGCGCGACGTCGCCTTCGTCGGCCACTCGGTGAGCGCGATGATCGGCGTGCTGGCCGCCAACCGCCGCCCGGACCTGTTCGCCGGGCTGGTGCTGGTCACGCCCTCGCCCCGATACATCGACGATTTCGGCTATCGGGGCGGGTTCAGTCACGCCGACATCGACGAGCTCCTGGAGTCGCTCGACAGCAACTACCTCGGCTGGTCGCGGGCGATGGCGCCGGTGATCATGGGTAACCCGGACCGCCCGGAGCTCGGCGAGGAACTGACCAACAGCTTCTGCCGCACCGACCCGGCGATCGCGCGCTCGTTCGCCCGGGCCACGTTCCTGTCGGACAACCGGGCCGATCTCGCGACGGTGTCCGTTCCCACACTGGTCCTCGAATGCGAGCAGGACGTCATCGCCCCGCGTACGGTCGGCGCCTTCGTCCACGACCAGATCCGTGGCAGTTCGCTGGTTACGCTCGACGCCACCGGTCATTGCCCGCAGCTCAGCGCGCCGGAGCAGACCGCGGCGGGGATCGAGGCCTTCCTCGGACGGTTGTGGTGACCGACGAGACCTACGACGACGCGCCCTGCGGCAGCCTGTCCACCTCGCTCGACGGCACCGTCACGCAGGTGAACGCGACCCTGCTCCGGTGGCTCGGCCTGCCTCGAGACGAGGTCGTCGGCCGGCGCCGGTTCGGTGACCTGCTCAACGTCGGCGGCCGGATCTACTACGAGACGCACCTGGCGCCGCTGCTGCGGATGCAGGGCGAGATCGCCGGCGTCGCGCTGGAGCTGCGCACCGCGGGCGGCACACAGTTGCCCGTGCTCGTCACCGCCGCCGTCATGGCCGGCCGAAACGGCAGCCCGGACCAGGTCCGCATCATCGTCTTCGACGCCAGCGAGCGGCGTTCGTACGAGCAGGAGCTGTTGTCCGCGCGGCAGGCCGCCGACCGCGACCGCGGGCGGTTGGCGCAGCTGGTCCGGTCGTTACAGGAGAGCCTGTTGCCGGCGGTGCTTCCCGTGCCGCCCGGTACGCAGACCGCCGCTTACTACCGGATGGCATCGGCGGACGAGGTCGGCGGCGACTTCTACGACCTGTTTCCACTGCCGCACGATCGGTGGGGGTTGCTGCTCGGCGATGTCTGCGGCAAGGGTGTGGAGGCGGCGGCGGTCACCGCGATGGCCCGCTACACGATCCGGGCGTCGCTGTTCCACGATGCCGACCCGGTGGCCGCCCTCGACCACCTCAACACAGTCCTCTACCAGGAGCACCGCTCGCCGGCACACCGGCACTGCACGGTGGTGTGCGGCGTGCTCACGATGGCCGCCGACGGGGCCGAGGTGCGGCTGTCGACGGGCGGCCATCCCGCGCCGCTGCTCCTGCGGGCCGATGGCTCGGCGCACTACCTGCCGGCCACCGACGGACCACTCGTCGGTGTCCTCGCCGACGCGAGCTACACCGGGCAGTCGGTCGACCTGCGCTCCGGTGACACGCTGCTCCTCTACACCGACGGTGTGGTCGACGCGCGCCGGCCGGCCACCGGCCGGCGGTACAGTTCGGCCGAGCTGCTCGCGTACGCCAACCGGCTCGCGCCGGCGTCCGCCGCTTCGGCGGTCGACGCGGTCGCCACTCTGGTCGGTGCGACCGACGGCGGCCTGGACGACGACGCGGCCGTGCTGGCCATCGGTGTCCTACCGGCACAATGAGCTGGCTCCGGTCCAGTGTGGTCCGTAGGCTCGCGGAATGCCCGCGGAGCGTGTGATGGAGACCGTCGAACGTGTCGTCACCGATCGCGGCGAGCTCGTCCTGCGCCGCGACGCCGAGCACTACGAGCTGATCAGCAACGGGGTGTTCCTGATGGACACCCGCTCGGGCGCATCCGAGCGGACCCTGGTCCAGGCCGTGCTGGCCGCCGCCAAGCCTGGCGCCCGCCTGCTGATCGCCGGCCTCGGCGTCGGCTTCTCGCTCGCCGAGGCGGCCCGCTCCGACACTCCGGGTCAGATCGTGGTCGTCGAGATCGAGCCCTCGGTGGTCGCCTGGCACCACACGCACCTGGCGCCGTACAGCGCGGGCGCGCTCGACGACCCCCGGGTCCGGGTGGTCATCGCGGATCTCGGCCGCTGGCTGGCGACCACCGACGAGCGCTTCGACGCCATCTGCCTCGACGTCGACAACGGCCCGGACTGGACGGTCTTCGACGACAACGCCGCCCTCTACGGCGACGCCGGCACCGCCCTGCTCCGCGCCCACCTCGACCCGGGCGGCGTGCTCGCGGTCTGGAGCGCCAGCGCCTCCGCGGCCTACCTGGCCCGCCTGACCGCCACCGTCGGCCCGGTCGAAACCCTGCTCACCGAGGTCGACCGGGGCGAGCCCGACGTCGTCTACCTGGCCCGCCGCGCCGACGAGTGACCCGGCCGCCGGGTCCCGGGCGCCTAGGCTGGCGATGACGCGAACGTGCTCGCCGGGAGGTCGGGGTGCCGGGTCAGGCCAGGGGCCCGGTCCTGTTCGGCGGGCCGGCGCGGCGGTCGGCCAACCTCGAGCTGTTCTTCGACCTGGTCGTCGCCGTCGCGGTCTCGCAGGCCGCCCGGCTGCTGCGGCTGGACCCCACCTGGCACGGCGCCGGCGTGCTCGTCCTGGTGTTCGTGCCGTTGTGGTGGGCCTGGATCGGGTTCACGTTCTACGACAACCGCTACACCGTGGACGACGCCGTCCACCGGGTTTCGGTCCTCGCCGCCGCGATCGGCATGGGTACGCTCGGACTCAGCCTGACCCGGGTGCCCGGCCCGGGCGTCGTCGTACTCGGACTGTCCTACGTCTTCATCCGCCTGATCCTGATCGGCCTGTACCTGCGCGCGCGCCGGTCGGAGAGCCGCGCCCGCCGGCAGGCCGGTGGCTACGCCTTGGGATTCGGGCTGGCGGTGGCGCTCTGGGCCGCCGGAGCGTCGCTGCCGGCAGGCGTCCGCCTGGGCATCTGGTCGGTCGCGGTGGTGGTCGACCTGGCGACCTCGGTGCTGATCGAGCGGCGGGTGGGCCTGCTGCCGGTCGACGCAGAGCATCTCACGGACCGGTTCGCGGCGTTCTTCATCATCGTGCTGGGTGAATCGATCATCACGACCGGCAGCCTGGCCGCGGACGCCGTCCGCCAGTGGGACTTCCGCCCGATCGTCACCCTGCTCTGCACGGCGGTGCTGGCCTGTGCGGTGTGGTGGGGCTACTTCGACAGGCGGGCCTGGGAGCTGCGTTCGGCCGGCCTCCGGTCGGCGGGCGCCGGGTGGAACGCGGCGGTGGTCTTCGCCTACGGCCACTTTCCGATCGTCCTGGGTGTGGTCGGCATCGGCGTCGGCGCCCAGCTCGCGGTCCTGGCGGCCGCCGGTGCGCCGGCCGGCCCGTCCCGGGTCATCGCCGCCGGCGGGCTCATGGTGTACCTGCTGGGCCTGAACCTGCTCACGCTCCTGGGCGGCATCCCGTTCGCGGACTCGCTCCTGCTCGAACGCACCGCGCTCGTGGCTGTCCTGGCGGTCATCGCGGTCTACGGCCCTGCCGGCCCGGCATCGGGGCTGGCCGCCGTGATCGGCGTCGCCTTCGCCCACGTCGCCCTCAACGTCTACCGAAGCTCCCGGTCATCGGCTTCAATCGCCGGATGAGGATCACGGCGCGCGGGCTCAACCGGGCGACCCTCGACCGGCAGCTGTTGCTGCGTCGGGCGCCGCTGCCGGTGGGTGACGCCGTGCGGCGGGTGCTGGCGTTGCAGGCCCAGGAGCCCGCCTCGCCCTACCTGGCGTTGTGGAACCGGGTCGCCGGCCTCGACGCCACCGACGTCGACCGCGCGTTCGCCGACGGCACGCTGGTGCGCTCCTCCCTGCTGCGGGTCACGCTGCACGCCGTGCACCACGACGACTGGGCCGGCCTGCACGCCGCGATGACACCGTTGCTGCGCGCGTCCCGGCTGGCCGACTACCGCTGGCTGGAGAGCGACCTGACCGACGCGGAAGCCCTGGCGGCGCTGGACCACCTCGCCGGGTTCGCGACCGTGCCGAGGTCCGGCGCCGAGATCCAGGCGATGCTCGAGGGCCGGGTCGCCGACCCGGGCCAGCTGTGGTGGGCGCTGCGCACGTTCGCGCCGCTCCACTACCGGCCGACCGGCGGGCCCTGGTCGTTCCGGCACCCGGCCTCGTTCGTCACCGCACCCGGAAGCGCCGACCACCACGACTCGGTACGCACCCTGGTGCGCCGCTACCTGGCCGGCTTCGGCCCAGCGTCCATATCGGACATCATGGCGTTCACCCGCCTGAACAGCGCCCGCGTGAAGGCGGCCGTGGGCGACGACCTGACCGACCGGGACGGCCTGCTGGACCTGCCCGGGGCGCCGCTGCCACCCGAGGACACGCCGGCGCCGCCGCGACTGCTGCCGATGTGGGACAACGTCCTGCTGGCGTACGCCGACCGCACGCGCCTGATCCCGCCCGACTACCGCACCCTGGTCGTCCGCCGCAACGGCGACGTGCTGCCCACCCTCCTGGTCGACGGCCACGTCGCCGGCGTGTGGCGCCCGGCCGAAGACGGCGCCGGCATCGAGGCGACCGCCTTCCACCGGCTCGACGACGACGCGTGGGCCGGCCTGGCGACCGAGGCACGCGCGCTGTCGGCCTTCCTCGCGGACCGCGACCCGACCGTCTACCGCCGCTACCGCCACTGGTGGACCAAGGGCATCCCGGCCGCCGAGATCCGCCTGCTGCCGGCGTGACCCCTCAGGGGCGGCAGACCCGGCGGACGAGGTCGCGCCAGCCGTCGATGAGTGACGTCGCGATCTCGGGCGTGGCGTGGTCGAGGTCGGTCGCGGAGATGTAGAGCAGCAGCGGCCCGTCGAGCGCGGCGGTGAGTTGGAGGGTCAGCAGGTTCAGGTCGGCCGGTCCCAGGTCGATCAGGCCGAGGAGCATCCGGATGTGGGCCTGGGACAGCGACGTGTGCTGCCCGACCGGGTTGGCCTGGCGGCCGTCCAGCGCGGCGCGGGCGACCTCCAGGTTGGCCATCAGGAAGCGCACCCGCTCCTCGCCGAAGGCGAGCAACCGATCGAGGGGCGGCGCGCCCGGGCCGACCGGTGGCGGCCCGGCGAGAACCCGTTCCTGGAAGCCGCGCTCGACCTCGTCCAGCAGTGCGCCGAAAATCCCGGCCCGGGTGCCGAAGCGGCGGAAGACGGTGCCCTTGCCGAGGCCCGAGCGTTCGGCCAGGGCGTCCATGGTCAACCGGTCCGGGCCGTCCTCCGCCAGCATCTCCCGCGCGGTGGCGAGCAGGTGCTGCCGGTTGCGGGCGGCGTCGGCGCGTTCGGGCTGTGGCGCCCGCCACACCAGGGGCTCGGTCACGCACTCACCCTACCGACCGGATCACAACCGGGGTAAAGTCCGTTTAAGAAGCGGGGTGAAGTCCGCTTAGCTGAAATCCGAGGAGAGACACCCATGACCGACACCCGATTCACCACGCTGCCGGACGACGCGACGCTGAAGGCGACCGTCGTCGCCCTGGAGGAGCACGGCTTCAGCGTGGAGGTCGTCGACGACCTCGACTCCGCCCGCGAGGCCACCCTGGCCCGCATCCCGCACGGCGCCTCGGTGATGACCAACACGTCGGTGACCCTCCAGGAGTCCGGCATCGAGGCCGCGATCAACGACGGCGGGCCGTACGACTCCGCGCGCGCCAAGATGCTCGCTCTGGACTGGCAGACGCAGGGCCAGGAGATGAAGTTGATCGCCAACCAGACCGACTACGCGCTCGGCAGCGTGCACGCGGTCACCCGCGACGGCACGCTGGTCATCGCCTCGGCGTCGGGCAGCCAGTTCGCCTCGTACGCCTGGGGCGCCGCCAACGTCATCTTCGTGGTCGGCGCCCAGAAGCTCGTGGGCACCCTGAGCGAGGCCCACGAGCGGATCTACCAGCACAGCCTGAAGCTCGAGGACGTCCGCGCGCAGGCGACCTATGGCCAGCACAGCAGCGTCGGCAAGGTCCTGGAGATCCACCAGGAGATGCCCGGCCGAATCCACATCGTGCTGATCCGCGAGGTGGTCGGCTTCTAGGCCGCGACCGACGATGCGACGTCAAAAGTCAGTGACCCTCCGCGTTCGTCCACAGTGACCTTCTGACCGGCGGACAGGCGCCCGTCCAACAGCATCTCCGAGAGCCTGTTGTCGACCTCGCGCTGGATCGTGCGGCGCATCGGGCGGGCACCGTACGCCGGCTCGTAGCCCCGGTCGACCAGCCACCGGATCGCCGCCGGGCTGAACTCGGCGCTGATGTCCTGCGCGTGCATCCGGCGCCGGGTCTGCTCCAGCATCAGATCGGTGATCCGGACGAGCTGCTCGGGGTCCAGCCGCCGGAAGATGACGATCTCGTCGATCCGGTTGATGAACTCCGGGCGCAGTTCCTCGCGCAGCCGTCGGGTGACCCGGTCGCGCAGGTCCTGCTCGGCGTCGCCGCTGCCCGCCGTGGCGAAGCCGACCGACGGCTGCTCCGCGGTGATCAGCTCGGAGCCCAGGTTGCTCGTCATGATCAGCACGGTGTTCTTGAAGCTGACCGTGCGGCCCTGGCTGTCGGTCAGCCGGCCGTCGTCGAGCACCTGGAGCAGCAGGTTGAACACGTCCGGGTGGGCCTTCTCGATCTCGTCGAGCAGGACCACCGAGTACGGCTTCCGCCGCACCGCCTCGGTCAGCTGACCGGCCTCCTCGTAGCCCACGTAGCCGGGAGGCGCGCCGACCAGCCGGCTGACCGTGTGCCGTTCCTGGAACTCGCTCATGTCCAGGCGGATCATCCGGTCCTGGTTGCCGAACAGCGTCTCGGCCAGCGCCCGGGCCAGCTCCGTCTTGCCGACACCGGTCGGACCGAGGAACAGGAAGCTGCCGATCGGCCGGTTCGGGTCGCCCAGCCCGGTCCGCGATCGGCGGATCGCCTGGGCGACCACCCGGACCGCCTCGTCCTGCCCGACCAGCCGCTCGTGCAGCCGCCCCTCGAGGTTGGTCAGCCGCTCCTTCTCCTCCTCGCTGAGCTGCCGGGCCGGGATACCGGTGGCCCGGGAGACCACGTCGGCGATGTCCTCGGAGGTCACCTCAGGCACGCGGCTCTGCCCGTCGGCGTCCCGCTCCTCGATCTGCTTGCGCAGCCCGGCGACCTGGTCGCGCAGCTCGGTGGCCCGCTCGAAGAGCTCTGCCGCGACCGCCTGGTCCTTGTCGCGGCAGAGCTGGTCGATCTGCTGCTCCAGGTCGCGCTCGTCCTTGGCCACCGACCGGCTGCGCAGCTGCACCCGGGCGCCGGCCTGGTCCATCAGGTCGATCGCCTTGTCCGGCAGGAACCGGTCGCTCAGGTAACGGTCGGACAGCTCGGCCGAGGCGACCAACGCCTGGTCGGCGAAACGTACGCCATGGTGGGCCTCGTAGCGGTCGCGGAGCCCGCGCAGGATCTCGATGGTGTCCTCGACGCTCGGTTCCGGCACCAGGATCGGCTGGAACCGCCGCTCCAGCGCGGCGTCCTTCTCGATGTAGCGGCGGTACTCGTCGAGCGTCGTCGCGCCGACCGCGTGCAGCTCGCCACGGGACAACGCCGGCTTGAGGATGTTGGCCGCGTCGGTGGCACCCTCGCCGCCGCCCGCGCCGACCACCGTGTGGATCTCGTCGATGAACACGACCAACTCGTCGGAGTGCGTACGCACCTCGTCCAGCAGGTTCTTGAGCCGCTCCTCGAAGTCGCCGCGGTAGCGGGTGCCGGCGACCAGCCCCGTCACGTCGAGCTGGACGAGCCGCTTGCCGGTCAGCGTCCGTGGCACCTCGCCGTCGACGATCCGCTGGGCCAACCCCTCGACGATGGCGGTCTTGCCGACGCCGGCCTCGCCGATCAGCACCGGGTTGTTCTTGGTGCGCCGGGCCAGCACCTCGACGCACTGCTCGATCTCGTCCGCGCGGCCGACCACCGGGTCGATCCGGCCCTCGCGGGCCATCGCCGTCAGGTCCCGCCCGTACTGGTCGAGGGTCGGCGTCGAGGACTCCTGCTGCTGTTGCGCCGGGCGCGGCACGGTCTGCGCGCCGGGCCGGGACGCCGCCTGCAGCGACTCCGGGTTGATCCCGTGCATGGCCAGCAGCCGGCCGGCCTCCGTCTCCTGGCTGAGGGTCAACGCCAGCAGGATGTGCTCCGGACCCAGGTACGAGGACCCGAGCCGCCGGGAGATCTGGTGCGCCTGGAGCAGCACCCGCTTGGCGGCCGGCGTCAGTGCCGGCGGCCCCTCGACGGAGCCGCCGCGCCGGTCGCGCTGCTCGATCTCGCCGGCCAGGGTCGCCGGATCGGCACCGGCCCGCGCCAGGAGCTCGTTGAGCGGGGGTTTCTGGGTCATCGCCCAGAGCAGGTGCTCGGTGTCGAGGTCGGTGCTGCCCAGCGTGGCCGCCTCACCGGCCGCCGCCTGCAACAGCTCGCGGGCGTCCTGGCTCATCACCTTGCCCAGGTCGAGCCGTGCCCGGGGTTGCCCCGGGGAAAGGAACTGGGCCATGAACTCGTCGAACGGGTCGCCGCCGAATGGCCCGTTTCCCCAGTAACCGGTCGACATCTCACTCTCCTCGGGTCGAAACCACGATTGCCGGCGCCTACCCGTTCACCGGGCGCGCAAACCGGCGGCGCGCCGGGCGGGAAGCGCGGTGCCAGTGAGGCGAAAGCGCAGGATCCCGGTGGTGTAGCCCTCGGCCCAGCGGGCACCCGACCCGCATGGCCCCGAAAGAGATGGAAGGCGACAACCGCCGCCGTCGCCAGCTGGCCCGGGAGGCCCGCAACGCGGACCGCAAGCCCAGCGCGGAAGGCGTGACGCTGGGCTCGTCGAAGCAACAGGAGCACCAGCAGGAGAAACGCAGGTCGGGGCCGCAGCCCGTCGGCCGGCACAAGCCCCGTGCCGGTGCCGCCGAGATCACCGAGCCGGGTACGCCGGAAGCCACGTGGCCACGGCGCCCCGCGTCGGTCGACGACGGTCCGGACGCCGGTGCCGGCCCCCGGCTGCGCTACCGGGAGATGGTCACGGAGGTGGCCCGGCTGACCGGGGACGAGTTCGCGGTGGCGCGCGAGCTGACCCAGGCGGTGGTGGGTGTGACGGCCCGCTCGCTCGACGAGCCCGACGGCAAGCGCCTGGTCGCCGTCCTGCCCGGCGAGCTCGAGGTGCCGCGCGCCCTGAACGGCCCACCGGAACGCGACCTGACGATGTTCCTGCGCGAGGTCGGCCGCCTGGTGGAGCAGCGGCCGGAGCAGATAAGGGTCAAGGTCCAGGCGGTGTTCGCCGTCCTCGGCGATGCGGGCGTCGACCTGCCGTTGCCGGCGGAGCTGAGCGAGCTGTCCGAGCCGCTGCCACCGGAGGAGCGCACGACACCGGGCCGGCCGCTTCCGCTGAGCGACGCCGACGTGGTGGCCGCGCTGCGCGACCTGCCGGACTGGGAGGGCGACAGTCACGCGATCAGCCGCACGATCGAGCTGCCACCGGACAATCTGGACCGGGTGCTGCCGTTGATCCAACGGTTGCGCGCGCGGACGGGCCGCTCACCGCACATTTCCCGCCCGAACGTCGGCACGGCCAGGCTCACCGCGTACACCTCGGCCACCGGCACGGTCACCGAGGCCGACGTCACGCTCGCGCACCAGGTCGACATCGCCATCGACGACGCCGGCGCCGGCATGTCCGGCTGACCCGTATCTCCACTGTCGACCGCCCCCGATGAGCCTGTCGGGGGCGGTCGCTGCTGACGTTTGACTCGAAGAGCTTTCGAAGCGTTCTCGAAGGCGTGCTCCATAGGGTGCGGTCGATCGCAGTTCCTCGACTCCCTGGAGCCAACGTGAGCGCACCCGATCCGACCACGCCCAGCACCTTCCAGAAGCGCGGGTTCGCCAGGCGCGTCCGCATCACCGCGGCCGCGCTTGGCCTGCTCGGTGGCGCGCTGGTCGTGCCTCAGGCCGCGCCGGCAGCACCGGTCGCACAGCCCGCGGACCCGCGGGTGGCGGCCGGCATCAGCGTCGCGAGCGCGCAGTCGCTGGCCGCCACGCTGGGCGCCGAGCGCACCGGCGGCGTCTACCTCGACGACAGCGGCAAGATGGTCGTCACCGTCACGGACTCGGCCGGCGCGCAGCAGGTCCAGGCCGCGGGCGGGGCGACGAAGCTGGTCGCACACAGCACCGCCGAGCTCCAGTCGATCCACACCGAGTTGGACAAGCTCGCCGGGATCCCCGGCACCTCCTGGGGTGTGGACCCCTCCACCAACCGGGTGTCCGTTGAGCTCGACAGCACGGTGAGCTCGGCCAACGCCGCGAAGCTCAAGGCGGCGGTGACCAAGTACGGCGACGCGGTCGACATCGCCCGGGTGTCCGGCGTGGTCAAGAAGGACGAGATCTACACCTCCGGCGGCGACTCGATCCGCAACGTCCACAGCAGTCTCTACTGCTCGATCGGCTTCAACGTGCAGACGCCCGGCGGGAACAAGCACTTCCTCACCGCCGGCCACTGCGCGACCGGCACGCAGCAGTGGTACGACACCGCCAGCGGCGAGTACCTCGGCCACCGGGTGGCCGTCAGCTGGCCGGGCAACGACTACGCGGACATCGACTACACCGAGAGTGACGTCACGGCGTACGGCACGGTCAACGACGACACCCGGCAGATCACCGCGTCGAGCTGGCCGATCGACGGCGAGTCGGTTTCCCGCTCCGGCGCGACCAGCGACGACCTCGTCGGCAAGGTGCTGCTCACCAGCACGACGGTGACCTACAGCAGCGGCGAGACGGTGACCGGCATGATCAAGACCAGCCTGTGCGGCAAGGGCGGCGACAGCGGTGGCCCCGTCTACAACGGAACGATCGCGATCGGCATCCACTCGGGCAGCAACACCGGCGACGACCCCTGCAACAGTGGCGTGAGCGACAAGCGTGGATACCACCAGCCGGTCCAGGAGGTGCTCAACGCACGCGGGCTCCAGGTCTACTAGAACGGCAGGCGAACACTGGGCGAACGCCGGTTGATCCTGTCCACATTGGCTTGATGCCTGGAAACGCACTGGCATGATCGGCCGGTGCGTTTCCAGGTGCTCGGACCGGTGACGGCGGTCGACCCGGACGGCGCGTCCCAGCAGTTGGGAGGCCCGAAACCACGGGCCGTGCTGGCGACGCTGCTGTTGGACGCGAACCGCGTGGTCTCGCAGGAGCGGCTCATCGCGCTGGTCTGGGGTGACGACCCGCCGTCCACTGTGCGGGGTCAGCTCCAGGTGCACATCTCCGGCCTGCGCAAGCTGCTCGGCGCCGACCGGATCGTCCGGCGCCCGCCCGGCTACCTCATCACCGTGGGCCCGGGCGAGCTCGATCTCGACGACTTCGGTGCGGCGGTCGAACAGGCCCGGAGCGCCGCGGCCGACGACGCCGCGCTGCTCGCCGACGGGCTCCGAGCGGCGCTGGCGATGTGGCCCGGCCCGGTGCTGGGCGGCACGCCTGAGTCGCTACGGACGAAGCTGGCCCCGGCGCTGCGGGAGCGCCGGCTCGGCGTGCTGGAGGAGCTGTACGCGGCGGAGGTCGACGCCGGGCCGGCACGTCGAGGTGATCGGTGAGCTGGTGCAGGCGACCAGGGACCAGCCCTTCCAGGAACGCCTGCACGGGTTGCTGATGACCGCGCTGCACCGCGCCGGGCGGACCGCCGAGGCGCTGGAGGTCTACGCCGCTCTCCGGGACGGCCTGGCCGACGAGCTCGGCGTCGAGCCCGGCGCCCAGGTGCAGGAGGTTCGGCTACAGGTCCTACGGGCCGCGGACGTCGCGGAGGACAGCGCGCCGACTCCCCGCCAGCTCCCCGCCGACCTGCCGAGCTTCGCCGGGCGGGCGGAACCGGTGGCTCGACTTGACGCGCTGATCGAGGACGCCGGTCCGGGCGTACGCGTCGCCGCCATCGTGGGCACCGCCGGGGTCGGGAAGACGACGCTGGCCGTGCACTGGTCCCATCGCGTGCGGGAGCTGTTCCCCGACGGCCAGGTGTACGTGAACCTTCGCGGGTTCGACCCCGGCGGCGGCGCGGTCGATCCGGCGGAGGCCGTGCGCGGTTTCCTGACGGCTTTCGGCGTGCCGCCCGACCGCCTCGCGACCGGCACCGAGGCGCAGGCCGGGCTCTACCGCAGCATCCTCGCCGACAAGCGGATCCTGATCGTGCTGGACAACGCACGCGACGCAGAGCAGGTCCACCCGCTGCTGCCCGGCGCGCCCGGCTGCTTCGTGGTGGTGACCAGCCGCACCGACCTGTCCGGGCTGGTCGCGGCCGAGGGTGCGTACCAAATGCGGTTGGACCTGCCCTCCGTCGACGAGGCACGGGACATGCTGGTGCGGCGCCTAGGCGTGGGCCGGGTCGCCGCCGAGAAGGCCGCGGTGCGCGACATCATCGCCGCCTCAGCGCGGCTGCCGCTGGCCCTCGCCATCGTCGCCGCCCGCGCGGCCAACCACCCGGAGTTCCCGCTCACCGCGATCGCCGGCGAGCTGACCAGCCGGACGGATGTGCTGGACCTGTCCGGCAGCGGCGTCCCGGGCACCGACGTCCGCGCCGTGCTGTCGGCCTCGTACCGCCTCCTGGGGCCCGCTGCGGCGCGGGTCTTCCGGCTGCTCAGCCTGCACCCGGGGCCGGACGTCGCCGTGCCGGCCGTGGCGAGCCTCGCCGGCGTACCGCTGCGGCAGGCCCGCCGGGCGGTGGTCGAGCTGACCCGGGCCAACCTGTTGAGCGAGCGCGCCCTCGGCCGTTACACCTTCCATGACCTGCTTCGCGGGTACGCCGCCGAGCTCGCCGCGGACGGCGGGAACGCGGGGGAGCTGTCCGCTGCGTGGCATCGGCTGCTCGACCACTACCTGCATTCGGCGCTCGGCGCCGGCCGGCTGCTGAACCCCCAGCGCGACCCGATCGCCGTGGTGCCGCCCGCCGATGGCGTGTCGGCCGAGGAGCTGTCCGACCATCGGTGCGCCATGGCCTGGTTCACCGCCGAGTACGCGACCCTGGTCGATCTGGTCGAGCGTTCCGCCGGCGACTTCGCCACCCACAGCTGGCAGCTGGCCTGGACGCTGGTGACGTTCTTCGACCGCCAGGGGCACTGGGACGACTACGTCGCGTCCCATCTCACGGCACTCG